>CAVOGP010000048.1:0-214792 GCA_963695425.1 uncultured Alphaproteobacteria bacterium
CCACGTATTGCTTGGTAGATGAAGAGCACGCAGAACCAGAGGCCGAGCGGGATCGCCGGCAGTACCACCATGGCGAAGGCGAGCTGCCAGACCGGCAGGCCGCCAACGAAGCGGGCCACAAACTGCCCGATCATGATGCTCCAGGCGAACCACCAGAACAGGTAGAACTCGTGGTACTCGGTGATCGGCGTCACGAACCGTGGCAGGTGGAGGAAGTAGTCGGAGATCAGCACGATGTTGCCGAAGAAGTGCCCGATGCTGACCCCGGCATAGAAGAACGCCACCAGCGCGAGCAGGGTCAGCGCCAGCATGCCGAACCCGTAGCTGGAGACGATCGCCAGCCACTTCATGATTCCGAAGTTGGCGCTCGAGATCACCGAGAAGCCGATCACGAGCATCGCCAGCCCCCAAATCGTCCAGGGCTCAACGCCGGGCATGTAGGTCGGCAGGTTGATCATGAAGAGATAGCAGGTGAAGGCGCAGGTGGCGATCACCGTGGGGTTGTAGACCCATTTCACCAGCGGCATCTCGAAGATCTTCAGCCGGGGCTCCAGCACCACGAAGTAGAAGGTGGTCAGGAAGTACATCAGCCAGACCAGCGGCCCCCACATGCCGAACTCCACGGCGAGCGCGTTGGTGAAGGCATAGACGTCGTCGCCCTCGTAGACCGGAAACTCGGTGAGCGGCAACATCACCAGCCCCATGTCGAGCCCGGCGGTGAAGAGCAGCGCCACCAGCGTTAGCACCCCCACCGGCGTCTCGCCGGTGCAGATCACGTTTCGCCAGCGCACCAGCACGAAGACCGCACTCGCCAGCACGGCGACATAGGCCACGGAGATAATCTCGGTCATCTGTCCCCTTTCGGCTGGGTTGTGGCCGAGGACCACGGTCCCCGGGCATCTGCGCATCCGGAAGGCCCGACGCTCTGACGGCGCCAAGGCCGGTCTGCGGATGCTAGTCCATTCGTGCGACGCCGTTAACCATCATTTCCGGTCAACGATGCACCGGACACGACATGCGAGTACGCGCGAACTCCTCTCGCCGGCGGTTCGCAGCGCCGCGCGGAATGCGCTTGCATCCCCCGGGGCGAGTCCCTATATGGGCGACAACAGCGGCGGATCGGCGATGAACCGGTCTACCACCGGAAAATTTGACGGGCCGCGGGCCCGTTTTTTTGTGCCCGAAGGAGATGCTTTGGCCGATCTGATCGCCAAGGCCGCCATCGACCGGCGACTGGCCGGAATCGTGACCCCGACCATCGAAGGGCTGGGGTTCGAACTGGTGCGCCTGCGGCTGATGGGCGGCAAGCGTGCCACGCTGCAGATCATGGCTGAGCGCCCGGAGGGCGGCATCGAGATCGAGGATTGCGCCAAGATCAGCCGCGCGGTCTCGGCGGTGCTGGACGTGGAGGATCCGATCTCGGGCGAGTACACCCTGGAAGTGTCGAGCCCCGGCATCGACCGGCCGCTCACGCGGCTGAAGGACTTCGAGCGCCACGCAGGCTGGGATGCGCGCATCGAGACCGCCGAACTGATCGACGGCCGCCGGCGCTTCAAGGGCACGCTGGAAGGCGTCGAGGACGGCGAGGTGCTGCTCGCGATCCCCGAGGGGACCATCGGGCTCGCCTACGACTTGATCGCCGACGCCAAACTGGTGCTGACCGACGAGCTGATCGCCGCAAGCCTGGCCGAGCGCAAGGCCAGGGGCTTCGATCCCGGCGACTTCGACGACGTCGAAGACGAGACAGAGACGGAAACCGAGACCGCCGACGAAGGTGAGGAAAAATCATGAGCGTGACATCCGCCAACCGGCTTGAGCTGTTGCAGATCGCTGACGCGGTCGCCCGCGAGAAGATGATCGACCCCAGCCTGGTGATCGAGGCGATGGAGGACAGCCTCGGCAAGGCCGCGCGCTCGCGCTACGGTGCGGAATACGACATCCGCGCCAAGATCGACCGCAAGTCGGGCGAGCTGGAGCTGACCCGCCACCGCCACGTGGTCGAGGAGGTGGAGAACTACTTCACCGAGCTGACGCTGGACGAAGCGCGCACCATTAAGGCCGATGCCGCGCTCGACGACGACATCATCGACCTTCTGCCGCAGATGGACTTCGGCCGCATCGCGGCGCAGTCAGCCAAGCAGGTCATCATGCAGAAGGTCCGCGAGGCGGAGCGGCTGCGCCAGTACGAGGAATTCAAGGACCGGGTCGGCGAGATCATCAACGGCGTCGTCAAGCGCACCGAGTACGGAAACGTCATCGTCGACGTCGGCCGCGGCGAGGCGATCCTGCGCCGCGACCAGCTGATCCAGCGCGAGGCCTTCCGCAACGGCGACCGGGTGCGGGCGCTGATCCGCGACGTGCGCCACGAGACCCGCGGCCCGCAGGTGTTCCTGAGCCGCACCGCGCCGGAGTTCCTGGCCGAGCTCTTCAAGATGGAAGTGCCCGAGATCTACGACGGCATCATCGAGATCAAGGCGGTGGCCCGCGACCCCGGCAGCCGCGCGAAGATGGGCGTCATCTCCTATGACAGCTCGATCGACCCGGTTGGCGCCTGCGTCGGCATGCGCGGCTCCCGCGTCCAGGCGGTGGTCGGCGAGTTGCAGGGCGAGAAGATCGACATCATCCCGTGGAACCAGGATCCGGCGACCTTCCTCGTCAACGCGCTGCAGCCCGCCGAGGTCTCCAAGGTGGTCTTCGACGACGAGAGCGAGCGCATCGAGGTCGTGGTGCCCGACGAGCAGCTGAGCCTCGCCATCGGGCGGCGCGGGCAGAACGTGCGGCTGGCGAGCCAGCTCACCGGCTTCGACATCGACATCATGACCGAGAGCCAGGAGAGCGAGCGGCGCCAGGCGGAATTCGCGGAGCGCAGCCAGCACTTCATGGAGAACCTCAACGTCGACGAGATGGTGGCGCAGCTCCTGGTCGCGGAAGGCTTCACCACGCTGGAAGAGGTCGCCTATGTGGATCTGGACGAGCTGGCCGGCATCGACGGTTTCGACGAGACGACCGCCGAGGAGTTGCAGGCCCGTGCCCGCGAGAGCCTCGAGGAGATGAACGCCCGCGCCCTCGAGCGCGCCCGCGAGCTGGGCGTCGAGGAGGGGCTGATCGAGTTCGAGGGCCTGACCCCGCAGATGCTGCAGGTGCTGGCCGAGGACGGGGTCACCACGCTCGAGGAATTTGCCCGCTGCGCCGACTGGGAACTGGCCGGCGGCTACACCACGGTGGACGGCAAGCGGGTCAAGGACGTGGGCCTCCTGGAGAAGTTCGACATGAACCTCGCCGAGGCCCAGCATCTCATCATGACCGCCCGCGTGCTGCTCGGCTGGGTCGATCCCTCCGAACTCCTGCCCAAGGAGGTCGATGCGGAGGCAGGCGAGGACGCCGAAGGCGGGGCCGAGACGCCCCGCGCGGAGGTCTGAGCAGGGCGTGACGCGCGGGGGGCGGACGAAGGACCAGGACGGCCCGGAGCGGCGGTGCATCGTCACCCGCGCCACCGGACCGAAGGAGGGACTGATCCGCTTCGTGCTCGGGCCTGGGGACGAGGTCGTTCCCGACCTCGCCGGCAAGCTGCCGGGCCGCGGGCTCTGGGTCTCCGCCGATGCGGCGACCCTGAAGCTGGCGGTGGCCAAGGGGCATTTCGCGCGCGCCGCCAAGCAGGCCGTGAAGGTGCCGCCCGATCTGGCGGAGCGGGTCGAGGCGCTGCTCGCGCGGCGGTTGATCGACCTCGTGGCGCTGGCACGGCGGGCTGGCGAGGCCTTCGCGGGGCTGGAAAAGACCAAGGCGGCACTCGTCTCCGGGGAGGCGGTGCTGCTGGTGCAGGCCGGCGACGGATCGGCGCGCGAGAGGGCGTCGCTCAGGCCGCCAGACGGCGAAAACACGCTTGTTTCGTGCCTTTCGGGGGATGAATTGGGCATGGCCTTCGGTCGGGATCGTGTGGTACACGCCGCGGTGCTGGCGGGCGGTCTGGCGGATCGGATCAAAGGCGAGGCCCTGCGGCTGCAAGGCATCAGGACCGGCGCAAACCGGCAGCCGTCCGGGGACGGAGCGGCGGACGTATTGGCGGGGGAAGGCTCCCGCGGGAAAGGCTGAGACGGATGGATACCAAGGACAACGACCGCAAGGGCAAGCCGCTCGGGCTGCGCGGTGGCACCGAGACGAGCCACGTGCGCCAGAGCTTCAGCCACGGCCGTACGAAGTCGGTCATGGTCGAGCACAAGCGCAAGCGCGTCGTCGTCCCCCAGGCCGGCACGCCGGCCCAGACCCAGGGCAAGCCGGGCAGCCGCCCGGCGGGCGCGCAGAACCTGTCCGACGCCGAGTTCGAGCGCCGTCTGAAGGCTGTCGGCGCGGCCAAGGCGCAGGAGGCCGAGCGGCTGGCCCGCGAGCGCGAGGCCACCGAGGCCCGCGAGACCGAGCTGGCGCGGCTGCGCGCCGAGAAGGACGCCACCGAGCGCGCCGAGCGCGAACGCGAGATCGCCGAGCAGCGCGCCGCCGCCGCCGCCGCGGAAGCGGCCGCCGCCGCCGAGCGCAGCGCCGCCAAGGCCAAGACCGGCCCGCGCGCCGCACCCGCCGCCGAGGTGCCGATCGACCCGGCCGCCGCCCAGGCGCAGGCCGCCCGCGCCGAGGCCGGCAAGCCGGTCACCGCGGCGACCAAGAAGGTCCCCGAACGCGCCGCGCCCGCGGACGACAAGCGCGCCCGCCCCAAGGGCGAGGACGACCGCCGCCGGGCCGGCAAGCTGACCATCGCGCGCGCCACCGACGACGAGGGCCGCCAGCGCAGCCTCGCGGCCATGCGCCGCCGCCAGGAGCGCGACAAGCGCCGGATGACTGGCCATGCCGGCGAGCGCGAGAAGGTCGTGCGCGAGGTGCAGCTGCCCGACGCGATCACCGTGCAGGAATTGGCCAACCGCATGGCCGAGCGCGCGGCCGCCGTGGTCAAGGCCTTGATGCAGAACGGAATCATGGCCACCCAGAACCAGACCATCGACGCCGACACCGCGACGCTGATCGTCGAGGAATTTGGCCACAAGGTGGTCCGCGTCTCGGACTCGGACGTCGAGGACGTGATCGTCCAGGCCTCCGACGACGACGCCGCCAACCTCAAGCAGCGCCCGCCGGTGGTGACCGTCATGGGCCACGTCGACCACGGCAAGACCTCGCTGCTGGACGCCATCCGCAAGACCAACGTGATCGCCGGCGAGGCCGGCGGCATCACCCAGCACATCGGCGCCTACAAGGTGACGACCGAGGGCGGGGCAGATCACCTTCCTGGACACGCCGGGCCACGCGGCCTTCACCGCGATGCGCGCCCGCGGCGCCCAGGTCACCGACATCGTGGTGCTGGTGGTGGCGGCCGACGACGGCGTGATGCCGCAGACCGTCGAGGCGATCAACCACGCCAAGGCGGCCGGCGTGCCGATCATCGTGGCGATCAACAAGATCGACAAGACCGGCGCCGACCCGACCGGGTGCGCACGCAGCTCCTGAACCACGACGTGGTGGTCGAGGAGATGGGCGGCGACGTGCTCTACGTCGAGGTCTCGGCCAAGACCGGCGAGGGGCTCGAGAAGCTCCTGGAGAACATCCTCCTGCAGGCCGAGGTCCTCGACCTGCAGGCCAACCCCGACCGGCTGGCCGAGGGTACCGTCATCGAGGCCAAGCTCGACGTCGGCCGCGGCCCCGTGGCGACCGTGCTGGTGCAGAAGGGCACGCTGAAGCGGGGCGACATCTTCGTCGTCGGCGAGCAGTGGGGCAAGGTGCGCGCGCTGATGAACGACAGGGGCGAGCAGGTGGACGAGGCCGGACCCTCGGAGCCGGTCGAGGTTCTCGGCCTCAGCGGCATGCCCGAGGCCGGCGACGTCCTGAACGTGGTGGACGACGAGGCCAAGGCCCGCGAGATCGCCAGCTACCGCGAGCGGCTGACGCGCGACAAGCGTGCAGCGGTGGGCGCGTCGACCACGCTCGACCAGCTTCTCGCCCGTGCGCGCGCCGACCAGGACCTCAAGGAACTGCCGGTCGTGGTCAAGTCCGACGTGCAGGGCTCCGTCGAGGCGATCGTGCAGTCCCTCGAGAAGCTCACCACCGACGAGGTGCGCATTCGCGTGCTGCACTCGGGCGTCGGCGCCATCACCGAGTCGGACGTGCTGCTGGCCGAGGCCTCGGGCGCGCTGATCATCGGCTTCAACGTCCGCGCCAACGCGCCGGCGCGCGAGGCCGCGCACCAGAAGGGCGTCGAGGTCCGCTACTACTCGATCATCTACAACGTCGTCGACGACGTGAAGAAGGCGGCATCCGGCCTGCTCAGCCCCGAGATCCGCGAGAAGTTCATCGGCAATGCGAAGATGCTGCAGGTGTTCAAGGTCACCGACGTCGGAAAGGTCGCCGGTTGCCAGGTCACCGAGGGCCTGACCCGCCGCTCTGCCGCGTGCGGCTGCTGCGCGACAAGGTGGTGATCCACGAGGGCAAGCTCAAGACGCTCAAGCGCTTCAAGGACGACGTCCGCGAGGTGCAGGTCGGCCACGAGTGCGGCATGGTCTTCGAGGACTACGAGGACATCCGCGAAGGCGACGTCATCGAGATCTTCGAGATCGAAGAGCGTCGAGCGCCAGCTCGCCTGATCCTCTCGGGATGGCATCCGAAGGCGCCGGCGGCACCCGCCGGCGCCTTCGCCATTTTCATCGCCTGACCTCGGTCCATGTGCCGTCCTCAACGAGCGCGACCGGCACGCGAGCCACGTTTGCCAGCCGCATCTACGCGTGCTAGCCGGCGAGCCGAAGCGAGGGATGCCGAATGAAACCGATCGCCACGCTCGCGCTCAACGCCGCCATTGACGGCGCCTACGAGACCGAGCGCGTCCAGCCCACCCGCAAGTTCCCGCACCACGGGCGACCGCTACGATCCCGGCGGCGGCGGCATCAACGTCGCCCGCGTCATCGCCCGGGTCGGCGGGGCGGCGCTGCCGGTGTACCTCTCCGGCGGCGCGACCGGTGACGTGCTCGACGAGCTGATGGCCGAACGCGCGCTGCCATTCCGCCGGGTGCCCATCGCCGGCCATACCCGCATCGCCATCAACGTCTTCGAGCGCTCGACCGGGCTGGAGTATCGCTTCGTCCCCGAAGGCCCCGAGATCACGCCCGCCGAATGGCTCGAATGCCTCGCGGTGATCTACGGTCTCGACGCCGACTGGCTGGTCATCAGCGGCAGCCGCCCGCGCGGCCTGCCCGACGACTGCCTCGTCACCCTCGTCCGCCGCGCCGGCGACCGCGGCACAAGGGTCGTCCTCGACAGCTCCGGCCCCGCGCTCGCCGCCACCCTCGACGCCGGCGGCCTCGCGCTGATCAAGCCGAGCATCGGCGAGTTCCGTGGCCTGACCGGCCTGCCGCTGGAGGACGCGGGCGAGATTGCCGAGGCGGCCCGCGCCCTGGTGGAGAGCGGCCGTGCCGGGATCGTCGCCGTCACCATGGGCCACGAGGGCGCGGTGCTCGCCTGCCGCGAGGCGACCTTCCACCGCCCCGCCCCGCCGGTCCCGGTGCGCAGCGCCACCGGTGCCGGCGACAGCTTCGTCGCCGCCATGACCCTGGCCCTCGCCGAGGGCCGCCCGGTGGCACACGCCTTCCTCTTCGGCATGGCCGCCGGCTGCGCCACGGTCATGCTCCCGGCACCGATCTCGCTCGGGTGGAGGACGTCGAGCGTCTCCATCGGCAGCTCCTCGCCGGATGAGGCGCCGCACAGGGTGCCACGCCCGTCCCCACCGCGACCGGTTTCGCTTGCGACAAGACGCGGCCAGCCGCGGGTGGTGTCACAACGCGTCCGGCCACGACACTCCCGCGGTCGGCGCCCGAAGGCGGCACATAAAAAAGCGACGTTCATCGGCCATGTCGCGCTTGCGAGTTGCGCGCCGACCTCCGGCCACCCCCTCTTCTTCCTTCCGGCCAGAAACCTGGAAGAGCAGTGCCAGGGGTGCGGGGGCGGCGAGCGCCCCGCCGGCGCGCGCGCGCACGCGCGCGCCCACTCAAGAAGACTCGCGCGCACCCGCGCGCTCCTGATCGCGCCAAAGGGCGCGCCTTCGGGCCGCCCCTTCGCGGCCCGAGCGGCGGCCGAGCGGGAGCCCCCTTGGCTGCCCGAGGCCGGCGCTTCTTCCCCCCCGCCGCCAGCTCCCGGCGCAAGCTCGCAGCGGCAAATGAGCGGCCCCCCGACATGGCCCGTTAATCCCGCATTAACTACGATTATTGTTCAAAATCAAACACATAGCAAAATCTCCGCACTGGTTATCCTGCCCGTCCGGCCAGGCATTGACCCGCGAGGCGATCAGCCGGGCGTGGCGTCACCCGCCGCCATCCAGGCCAGGTCATCCCAGGCACCCGGGGCCGTGGCCAGCACCAGCGAGCCGAGCGCCGGGTCGTCTGGCGAGCCGAAGGGCGCCGTGCGGCCGCCCGCCTCGCGGATCAGCAGGAGACCGGCCAGGCAGTCCCAGGGGTGCATGTGCGGCTCGTGAAATCCTGCCAGCCGCCCCGCCGCGACATAAGCGAGCATCAGCGCACCCGAGCCGTTGCGGAAGAACATGCCGCCCTCGGCCAGCAGCCGCGCGACCACACCGGCGACAGCCTTGGGCGGGGTGCGGTGGCTGGCGCCGATCCCCACGGCGGCGGTCCGGACTCCGACCTCCGCCGGGATGGCGAGGGCGCGGCCGTTCAGCGTGGCACCGCCGCCGATCCGGGCAGCAAAGACCTCGCCGTGGGTCGGCACGGCGATCACCCCGGCGACGGTCTCGCCCTGGCGCTGCACGGCGATCGAGACGCACCAGTTCGGCATGCCGTGCAGGTAGGGCATCGTCCCGTCGATCGGGTCGACGACCCAGGTGAAGCCCGACCGGCCGGCATCGAGGCCATACTCCTCGCCGAGAAACCCGTCCTCGGGAAAGCCCGCCGCCACCGCAGCGCGGATGGCACGCTCCACCGCCCGGTCGGCCTCGGAGACCAGGTCGAGGGCGTTGACCTTGGCCTCGACGGCAAGCGCGCCGCGCTGCGACCAGTACCCATGGGCGAGCGCGCCGGCGCTCGCGGCGATCTCCCGCGCCAGCGCGAAGCGGGCGTCGATTGCGGGCATTCGGGTCTCCGGGGGGCGTTCAGAGCCGAGGCGCGCAGGGACACTGCGCCAGGCAGCGGCCGGGCGCAGGTCAGGCGCGGCCCCCGGCGCCTCATGTGCGGCGATCAGCCCTCGTTGCGGTCGAAGGCCCGCTGGGTGACGCTGCTGCCGAGCTTCATCAGCCGCGCCAGTTCCTCGGAATACTGCGTCATCGCGGTGCGGAAGAAGCGCGACTGCACGTCGCGCACGTCCTCCAGGCTGCGGCAGCCGAGCAGGGCGCGCTGGGTGTCGATGTCGTTGCGGATTCGTGCGCTCACGAAGTCGGTGACCCCCTTCTGCGCCTGTGCCAGCCCCTCCATCATTACGCTGCCGGCGGCCCCGGCGCCGGCAAGCGCGTTGCGCTGCGCGCTCGAGACCTGCTGCGCCGCTCCCTCGATGCTGCGCAGGCTCGCCTCGGCCTGATCGCGCAGCCCCGCGAGGGCGGCGGCGGCGGCGTCGATCTGGTCGCTGACCTGGCGCCCGGCCTTGTCGGCCGCGGCCTCGGCATTGCTGATCCCTTCGGCGACGCGCAGGTCCAGCTGGTCGAGGGCCTTGGCGACCGCCGCCTCCGCCGACCTTATCTGCGACGAGATCAGCTCCGGCACCTTCGCCGCGGCCTCCTCCGCCGCCTTGACCCGGGCCAGCATCCGGCTTGCCGCCGCCTCGGCAAGCTTGCCGGATTCGGCTTCGGCGGCCTTGAGATGTTCGTCGAGCCGCGCCGGCAGCTCGCGCGCCGCCTTCTCGGCCGCTTCCTGCGCGGCCCGCAGTGTGTCGGCCACCTGCTCGCGAAGCCGCGCGAGGGCATCCTGGGCGGCGGCCTCGATCGTCTCCGTCTCGGGGGCGGGGGCTGCCTGGGCCGGGGCCGGCGCTGCGGCCTTCCTCGGGGCGCGCGGGGCTGCGGGCTTGCGGACGGTCGTTCTGGGCGTGGGCACTTGGGCCATGGAAGTCATCCTCGCTCGGGTCATCGGGGTTGCGGCATTCGCCGCGGGTATTCGGCGCGAAAGTCCGGGCGTCAACCCCTTTTCGCTGCACTGCACAATTCCAGCGCGGCCCGCCGTGGTCAACCCTGATATGCGCCGCGTCCCGCCGGCACGAAGACGAGATCGGCAGCGGGGCGCCCGGCAGCTGTCGGCCAGTCCCGTTCACGCTCGGGCAGGGCGACGAGCACGGGGCCGATGCCGAGATCGTCGAGCTGGTCCGGGGTGCCGAAGCCGTATTCGACATGGCCGCGACCAAGGATACCGACTGCCAGCGCGCCCGGCCTCGCCGCCAGCATCCCGGCCAGCGCGCAGGCGAAGGCGCGGTCCCAGACCTGCTGGGCGCGCACGAAGCGGTCGAAGGCGGGGTCCTCGGGCGTCTGCGCGGCGCGGTCGGGCCGTGCGCCGCCGGTCATCTCGAATAGATGGCGCCGATGGTTTGGCGGTGCGGCGCGGGCCGGGGTCAGCCAGCCGCGCTCGGCCTCTGGAAGCGCCTCCCAGCCCTCGCGGCCGACCAGCGATACCAGCGGCCGATCCACGTTCATCGCGAGCATGGGCAGGGCCAGGTCGCGGCAGAGGTGGAAAAGCGGCGCATAGAGCCCCGGGTCGAACCCCCAGACCTCGCTCCAGCGGCTCGCGGCGAGGAAGCTGTCGAAGTCGGGCCCGCCGCCGACCCAGGCATTGAGGGCCGGCTGCACCGACCGCGGGAACATCTCGAAGCCGACCACCACTTCCGGCCGCAGCGCCGTCAGCCCCGCCACCACCGCCGCCTGCCAGCGGTGGTCGCCGGCCTCGTCGTGCTGCTCGCCGAGCAGCACCACCCGCGCCGCAGCCAGCCGCCCGAGTGCCGCGGCATGGGCCACCGCAGCCCCCGTCGTCCCATCCTTCCACTGCGCCCGCTGCATGGGCGCCGGCGTAGCGCACCTGCCCTCGCTCACCAAGCGGGTAATTCCTGAGTGAAATTATCGGGATTGACAAATCCACGTGACGAGGGCAATCTGAGCTATAGTCAGTTCGATCCCGGAACAGCCAGCCCCTCCCAGCCGCGAAGCCGGAGACCAGCCTGTCATGTTCAATTCACAGAGCCCACGCGCAACTCGCCTCGCCCGGAACGAGACGATCCGCTTCCGCCCCTCGAAAGGTCCGGCGCAGGTGGGCACCGAGGCCGAACGGCCGGTCCACGACGCTCGCGACCTGACTGCCGGCGCCGCCCAGGCCGAAATCCTGCTCGACGGAATGCGCTACATCCTGCGCATCACCCGGCAGGGCAAGCTGATCCTGACGAAATGACCGCAATCTCCACCCAGCCGGGCGCTGCCCCGGTGGGGCGGCTGTCGGATCTGGCCCCACTGGAGCGCCGGATCGTCCGCTGCCTTCGGCTGCTCGGCCATGGCGAGGTCGGGCGCACGGCCTTCCGCATGGACCTCGCCGCCGACCTCGGCGCCGATGCGGCGGACGCGGTGGGCGGGCGGCTGGAAGAGCTGCTCGTCACCCTGATGCGTCATGCCCGCCGGCCGGTGGCCTGCCACGACATCGCCTGCCCCTGCGTCGGCGGCGACGAATACGCGCTGGCGCGTTTCGTGGCGCTTGCCGCCGAAGGTGATCGCGAGGACGCCGTGCTGCTCGCCGCCATGCTGGTGCGCTCGGACGTGGTGCTCTGCCTCGCGCCGCTGGCCGAGGAGGTCGGGCTGCGCGTCGGGCGTATCGGCCTCGCGATGGTCCCGCCGGCGAACGGCCCCCACTAGGCGCTGGCGATCCGCCGGCGGCCGGTCACCGGCCCGCCCCCCGCCGCGATGATGCGCGCCGCCGCAGGGGCGAATGGCTCCACGGTGACCGCCATGTGATGCGCGTTGGCATGGATCAGCGTCTCGGGGTCGCGCATCACGCCGACATGGCCGTCCCAGAAGATCAGGTCACCGCGCTCCAGCGGTGCCTCGGGGTCGAGCGGCACGCCTGCCAGCGCTGCCTGCATGTCAGAATCGCGCGGCACCGCAATCCCCGCCGCCATCAGCGACACCTGCACCAGCCCCGAACAGTCGATACCGCGCGCGCTGCGCCCGCCCCAGAGGTACGGCACGCCAACGAGCCGCAGCGCATGGTCCACATGGTCGCCCGCCACCGGCGCCAGGTGCTGCGCCGGCACGAAGCCGCTGCCCTCCAGCCGCGCGAAGCCGCCGGCCACCTCCGCCACCGCTACCTCCGCCCCGAGCGGCAGACCGGCACGCACGCGCGCCTTCATGGCCGGCGCGGAATAGACGTGGCTCCAGACCGCCGTGATCCGCCCGCCCGCAGCGGCATTCGGGCCGAGGCTCGCGGCTTCGACATAGCCGACATAGCCGTCCAGCGCCGACTGGCCCCAGGCCAGCCCGTCGGGCGTGACCTCGTAGACCGTGAAGGGCTCGCCGTAGAGGAGCTGCGTCGCCAGCCCCGCGGCGCGATCGGGCGCCAGCGTCAGATCGAGAAGCTCCACCGCCACCCGCCGCGGCTCGCCGGGCACGAATCGCATGGCCTCGACGCGGCCGGCCAGATGCGCGGCCGCGAGGTCGGGACGCGCCGGCACCAGCCGGCGGGCGAAGCGGGTCATGTCCGGCAATGGCGCGCCTCCAGCACCGCGAAAATCGCCCGCGCCGCCTGGAACGCCGCACCCTTCGGGCGAGCGGGCTTGGCCTTCGGCGTCCAGCCGTAGATGTCGACGTGCAGATAGGCCGCACTCGCCTCGACGAAGCGGCGCAAGAACAGCGCGGCGGTGATCGAGCCGGCCATGCCCCCCGAAGGCGCGTTGTCGAGATCGGCGATGCCCGGCTCGATCAGCGGCTCGTAGGGCGTCCAGAACGGCATCCGCCACAGCGGATCGGCCACCTCGGCCGAGGCGGAACCCAGCGCCGCCGCCAGCCCCTCGTCGTCGGTGTAGAAGGGCGGCACGTCCGGCCCCAGCGCCACCCGCGCGGCGCCGGTCAGGGTTGCGAGGCTGACCACCAGCCCGGGCGCCTCCTCGTCGGCCAGCGCCAGCGCATCGGCCAGCACCAGCCGGCCTTCCGCATCGGTGTTGTTGACCTCCACCGTCAGCCCCTTGCGGCTCGGCAGGATGTCGCCGGGCCGCATGGCGGCGGCGGAAATGGCGTTCTCCACCGCGGGCACCAGCACCCGCAAACGCACGTCGAGCCCCGCCTCCATGACCATGCGCGCCAGCCCCAGCGTGGTCGCTGCCCCGCCCATGTCCTTCTTCATCAGCCCCATCGAACTCGAGGGCTTGATGTCGAGCCCGCCGGTGTCGAAGCACACGCCCTTGCCCACCAGCGTGACCTTCGGCGCGTCCGCCCGCCCCCAGGTCATGTCGAGGAGCCGCGGCGCCTCCACGGCGGCGGCCCCCACGGCGGCGATCAGCGGGAAACCCGCCGCCCCCAACGCCTCCACGCCGCGGATCACCCGCGCCTCGACCCCGTGCCCGGCCGCCAGCCCCACGAAAGCGGCCTCCAGCGCCGCGGGGCCGAGGTCGTTGGCGGGGGTATTGATCAGGTCCTGCGCCATGGCAGCCGCGGCCGCGATGCGCCCCAGCCTGTCCGCGTCGATGCCCGGAGGGCAGGCGATCTCGACCTTCGAGGCGGTCGCCGCGCGATAGCGCCCGAAGCGGTACTCGCCCATTAGAACGCCGAGCAGCTCAAGCCCGGTGTCGACCTCGGCACCCCCTGGCGCCAGCGAATAGCGCCCGGCAGGCAGGCGTGCCACCGCCCCCGCCAGATGGAACCGGTCTCGCGACCGCGCCGCCGCCGTCCCCCAGCCGACGAGGGCCGCGGCAACGCCGCCGTCCTCGCGCGGGACCGCCACCACCTCGCCGAGCCCCGCGGCGAAGCCCATGGCGTCCACCCAGGCGGCGACCCGCGCCTCCTGGCCGTCGAGCCATGGGCGCAGCCCGTCGGGCGCCAGCAGGTGCAGCGGGATCGCGGGCGTGTCGGAAGGAGCAACGAGTGGCATGGAACGGCCCCGGCTGATACGGCGGGGCCGAGTTTAGCGGGCATGCGCCCGGCTACAAGGCCGATTGATCGGCGTAGAGCATGACCGAGAAGAGCGAAGTCCTCGCTCAGCCGCAGCAGCCGCCGGGCCACGGCGGCGGTGGCGACCGGGTCGGCGGCGTCGAGGCAGTTCCCGAGGTCACGCGCCACCCGCGCGAAATCGGCAAGGCCGACCTGCTCGCTCAGGCTCGCCAGCCGCGAGGCCAGCGCCTGCGCCTCGGCCCCGTCGCCGGTGTCGAGCGCCTTCTGCAGCAGGCTGATGCGGTCGGTCAGGTGGAAGACCACCTCCTCGACGACCTCGCGGCAGCGCTGGTCGCCGAGCGACTGGCGAAGCACCATGATCCGCGCCGTGTCGAGCACGGCATCCTCGTGTGCGGCCAGCTCGATGAGCTCTGCCCCCATGGTATCCCCCCGGTTCACCCGCGCGGCAGCCTCGCAGCCAAGCCTCAACACTCCGTTAATCCGGAGGCTTGTGCAGCGCAGCGCATGGCCCGAAAGTCGGCGACAATTTAGGCGAATCACGCGAGGCGATCCGCATGCACAACGCGAGCCCCCTGCCCGACTATCTCGTTGCCCGCTATCGCAGCTGGCAGAAGCGCCGCGGCCCCGAGGAACTGGCGCGCTATGCGGCGCTTGCCGGCGGCCAGGATCCCGGGACGATGATCATCACCTGCTGCGACAGCCGCGTGCTGATCTCCGAGATCTTCGGCAACGAGCCCGGCGATTTCTTCATCCACCGCAACATCGCCAACCTCGTTCCGCCGCACGCCCCGGACGGGCTGTCCCACGGCACCTCGGCGGCGGTCGAATACGCGGTGATCGCGCTCGGCATCCGCAACCTCGTGGTCATGGGCCACCACAACTGCGGCGGCGTCCGCGGCTGCCACGACATGCTGGCAGGGCACGCGCCGCAGCTCGACTCGCCCACGAGCTACGTCGGAACCTGGCTGCGGCTGCTCAAGCCCGGCTATGAGGCGCTCTCGGGTCGCGGCCTCGACTACGAAGAGCGCATCACCGCGCTGGAGAAGGAGGCGGTGCTGGTCAGCCTCGCCAACCTGATGACCTTCCCTTTCGTGCGCGACGCGGTCGAAGTGGGGAGGCTGCAGCTGCACGGTGTCTGGAAGGACATCCGCGACGGCAGCCTCGAAGCCCTCGACCCCGATACCGGCACGTTCCATCCGCTCTGAGCGCCGGCACCTTACATCAAGCCGATGTGATCGCCGCCGGACGAGCCGCCGGGTTGGCAGGCCCGGGCTTTGCGTGGATAGATGATGGAGCGAAGCCAGGGACGTGCGGAACGTTCGAGTAGCTACCGCCCGCCACATCCCCGACAGCGCCTCAAGACCCGCGGCTGGGCCCGTTCCAGGGCCCATACGTCGATATCCGTGCAACGAGACCGGTGATTCCGGGCCATAACCGGAAACGTGGGAGGACCATCATGAAGAAGCTGACGATCCTGATCGGCGGGCTCGCGGTGCTCGCCGCACCCCTCTTCGCCGCCGACGACCCCGTCGCCGCCCGCCAGGCGCTGATGCGCAGCAACGGCGCTGCCGCCGCAATCTCCGCGGGGATGATGCGGGGCGAGCTCGAGTACAACCCCAGCGTGGGCCGCGCCGCCATCGCCGCCTTCGCCGCCGTCGCCGCCACCTATGGCGACTTCTTCCCCCAGGACAGCGCCGCGGCCGCCAATACCTTCGCCTCTCCGAAGATCTGGGAGGACATGGCGGGCTTCGTCGCGATGCTCGGCAAGTTCCAGGCTGCGACGGCAGCCGCTGTGGAGGCCTCCGGCCGCGACGGCCCGCCCGACGCCGCCGCCTTCACCGCCGCGGTCCAGCCGGTGGTCGCGGTCTGCCGCGAGTGCCACGAGGCCTTCCGCATCGAGCGGTGACCTGACCCGCTGATGCGTAAGGCCGATCCTCGTCCTGGCGGCGCTGCATCCTGCTCGGCGCCGGGGCGTTCTACCTGGCCACCGCGCCCCGGCCGCTGCCGGCGGCCATCCTCGCGGCCCTGCCCGAGGGCGACGTCGCCCGCGGCGACACCCTGTTCCGCGCCGGCGGCTGCGCCTCCTGCCACGCGGTCCCCGGCACCACCGGCGACGAGCGCCTGCGCCTCGCCGGCGGGCTGGTGCTCAAGTCGGACTTCGGCGATTTCGTCGCCCCCAACATCTCGCCCCACCCCACCGACGGCATCGGCGCCTGGTCCGTTGCCGACTTCGCCAACGCCATGCTGCGCGGGGTGTCGCCGGACGGCTCGCACTACTACCCCGCCTTCCCCTACCCCTCGTTTGCCCGCATGACGCCCACCGACATCGCCGACCTCTGGACCTACCTGCAGCACGCTGCCCCCCGCCGAGGGCCGGCCGCCGCTGCATGCGATCAGCTTCCCCTTCGGCTTCCGCCGCGGCATCGGCCTGTGGAAGCTCGCCTACCTCGACCCCGCCCCGGTGGTGGCGGTCGACCGCGCCGACCCCGTGCTCGCCCGCGGCCGCCACCTGGTCGAGGCGGTGGGCCACTGCGGCGAATGCCACACCCCGCGCAACTTCGCCGGCGGCCCCGACCGCAGCCGCTGGCTGGCCGGCGGCCCCGCCCCGGAGGGCGACGGCCGCATCCCCAACATCACCCCCGGCGGCGACCTCGGCCGCTGGTCGCCCGGCGAGATCGCCTATTTCCTCGAGACCGGCTTCACGCCCGGAGTTCGACGTGGTGGGCGGTGCGATGTCCGAAGTGCAGCGCAACATGGCCACCCTCGCCCCCGAGGACCGCGCCGCCATCGCCGCCTATCTCAAGGCCGTCGCCGCCCGTCCCCCCGGACCGGTGACCCTGCCCGCGGGCGACCGCGTTCCGGCACCGTTGCAATCCCGCCCTGCCGCAGCCCCGCGCGCGAAGGGCAGCGGCCGTCCCGCCGGGGAGGTCGCGAAGCGGCCGCCCCGAGGGGGGCGGGTCGGCCGCTGCCCGGGCCGGGGGCCCGGGCGGGACGCCCCCACCGGCGCGCCTGGACGGCAGCGTCATGCAGGGTGAACCCGGTGGACGCCCCGATACCCGCGCCCGCCCATCGCCGCGCACACCCGATTGACCGCGACGCGATCCGTCCCGCACATTGGCGCGCATGAAAGCGTCGCCATGACCCCGCAGGACATCAGCACTTCCTCGTACTCTGCAGCCTGCTCGGCATCGAGGACCCGGCGACCGCCAGTCTCCACTAGGAGTCATACACCTTCAAGAACGGCGCCACCAAGACAATGGGCGGCGAGGGCTGGCCTCAATTCCGCCAAGCGCAGTTTGTCCTGCGCCCACTGCTCCGGCCGAGGCGCGCTCATGAAGATTTTTCAGCCTGCTTCCGCCGACGTACTGAGGCACTGTGACCTGGAGGCGCGAGTACGAAGGACCGTATATCGATAAACTCACCGTCTCCAACATAGATGTCGTGCAACCTTGCGGCCACCGGGATGCCCTTTGAAATAAGATCTTCGTGGACTTCTGCCGCAACGTCGCGCTCTACATATCCGACATGCCACTCCCTTCGCGTTGCAGAGCGGAGCCAATGTGCGCACTCTGCCACCCCGTATACTGCGAGTGCGTTGGAGTTATGGGCGTTATTGGGCTGGTGCTCTAGCTGAAGCCCATACGCCAACCCCTGCTTTTCGGCCTTTTTGACAGCTGCGACAAACTCCTTTACAGGGCCCTTTCGGTACTGAATACCCACCACTGAGATCAGTTCTGTCGCCTGCACCCACTTTCCGGGCGGGTCTTGCCCGTTCTCGCCAACCCGTTTGTATCCCACGCCGGTCCTCGCAGCTATCTTGAGCGGTTAAGCGACAACACATATTTTACTTTCACTAGCGATCCCAACTCAACCCGCCCGATTTCGGGACCCGGGATTACGGCGTGAGCGCGACTACCCGGTCGCCCTTCGTCCAACGAAGATGCCGCGGCCGACACCCTGAAAAACGCGCACCCTGACCAACCTCTACAACCAGCGCCCCGCCTGGCTCGACCACGCCCACCGCCGTCTCGACGAGGTGGTGGCCGAGGCCTACGGCTGGGGCGACGACTGGCGCAGCGGTGCGCTCCACGACGACGCCATCCTTGCCCGCCTCTTCGCCCTCAACCAGACCCGCACCGGGGGTTAACCGAAATTATTGAAGATTAATCCGTTTCATATCATATAGTTGCCCGGCCTTGCACGCGTGCAAGGCCCCGCTTGCACACCCTCGCACTGCCGGCCGTCACCCCTTCTTCAGCACCCGCCGCCCCAGCAGCTCCGCTATCTGCACCGCGTTCAGCGCCGCCCCCTTGCGCAGGTTGTCCGAGACTACCCACATCGAAAGCCCGTTCTCGACCGTGGGATCGGTGCGGATGCGACTGACATAGGTCGCGTAGTCGCCCACGCATTCGACCGGCGTGATGTAGCCGCCGGCCTCGCGCTTGTCGACGACCAGCACCCCGGGGCTTTCGCGCAGGATGTCGCGCGCCTCGTCCTCGTCCAGCGGCTCCTCGAACTCGACGTTCACCGCCTCGGAATGGCCGACGAAGACCGGCACCCGCACGCAGGTGGCATGGACCCTGATCGAGGTGTCCACGATCTTCTTGGTCTCGGCGACCATCTTCCACTCTTCGCGGGTGGCGCCGTCCTCCATGAAGGTGTCGATCTGCGGAATGACGTTGAAGGCGATCTGCTTGGGATAGACCTTCGGCGCCACCTCCTGGCCGGGCACATACATGCCCTTGGTCTGCAGCCAGAGCTCGTCCATCGCCTCCTTGCCGGTGCCGCTAACCGACTGGTAGGTCGCGACCACCACCCGCCTGATCCGCGCCCGGTCGTGCAGCGGCTTGAGCGCCACCACCATCTGCGCGGTGGAGCAGTTGGGGTTGGCGATGATGTTCTTGCGGGAATAGCCCATGACCGCGTCGGGGTTCACCTCCGGCACGATCAGCGGCACGTCGGGGTCGTAGCGATAGAGCGACGAGTTGTCGATCACCACGCAACCGGCCTTCGCGGCCTTCGGCGCATAGACCTTCGTCGCGTCCGAGCCGATCGCAAAGAAGGCGATGTCCCAGCCGGTGAAGTCGAACCCGTCGAGGTCCTGCGTCTTCAGCGTCTTCTCGCCGAAGGAACATTCGGTGCCGAGGGATTTGCGCGAGGCCAGCGCCACGATCTCGTCGATGGGAAACTCCCGCTCGGCGAGGATGTTCAGCATTTCCCGGCCCACGTTACCCGTGGCGCCGACGACGGCGACGCGATAGCCCATGGCATTTCTCCAGATTGGCCCGGGCGCTTTGCCCCGTTTCGCGGCGTTTGTAAACTGCCGCCACGCGCGGAGATTCCGTTTCTGCATGGTATGGCCGGGGCGTAGGATGGGCCGTTACGAACGGGGGATCGAGATGGCCATGTACCACGCAGAGAACCGTGCCCTGCAGGACGCCTTCGGCTCGCGCGCCCTCGCCGACCGGCTGGAGCAGCGGCTGCGCCGCTCCGCCTTCACCGACGAGGACGCCGCCTTCATCGCCACCCAGCGCTTCTTCTTCCTCGCCACCGCAACCGCCGAGGGACATCCGGACTGTTCCTTCAAGGGCGGCGACCCCGGCTTCGCGCGCGTGCTCGCACCCGACCTGCTCGCCTTTCCCGACTACGACGGCAACGGCATGTTCAAGAGCCTCGGCAACATCCGCGCCAATCCCCATGTCGGCCTGCTCTTCATCGCGATGGACGAACGCCCGAAGCGGCTGCGCGTGAACGGCACCGCACGGGTCGTCCTCGACGATCCGCTGCTGCCGCAATTCGAGGGCGCCCAGGCGCTGGTGCGGGTCACGCCGCTCGACATCTTCCCCAACTGCCCGCGCAACATCCCGCGCCTGCAGATGGTCGAGCAGTCGCCCTACGTCCCGCGCGGCGGCGTCGAACGCGTCGAGCCCGCCTGGAAGACGTTCGAGATCTTTGCCGACGTCGTGCCGCCGCGGCGCGCGTGACCCGTGCTTCTCAGGCGGGCGGCCGCCGGAACACCAGCACGTTGACGACGAAGAGCTGCGCCAGCGCGCCGTCCTGGTTCAGCGTCTCGCAGCGCATGACGGCCATGCCGCGGTCGGGGCGGGAGCGGGAAGGGGTGATCTTCTCGATCGTGCATTCGACGTGCAGCACGTCCCCCGGCCGGGTGGGGCGCGGCCAGCTGAGCTCGCCCCCGGCACCGATCACGCCTCCCGAGAGCGGGACCGTCTCGACGATCATCCGCATCGTCATCGCCGCCGTGTGCCATCCGCTCGCCGCGAGCCCGCCGAAGAACGAGTCCGCAGCCGCCGCCTCGTCCAGGTGAAAGGGCTGCGGGTCGTAGTCGGCGGCGAAGGCCTTGATCTCCGCGGCGGTGATTTCCTGCCCCAACCCGATGAACCGCTGGCCCTCATGCAGGTCCTCCAGATAGATCGCCATGCCCCACGTGCCCCCGCCGCCCCGTTTCGCATCGCTGCGCCCCGGGGACGATCCGCCAATCCGCCCGGCCCGTCAACGACCGCGCGGCGCCCCGTCACATCCCCCGCGGCAGGTGGCGCAGCACCAGAACGCCGATGACGGCCAGCAGGCAGGCGAGCCCCGCGAAGGCGGCGGTGAAGCCCGCCAGCATGAACAGGAAGAAATAGGCGATCTGCGGCAGGAGCTCCGAGGCGTCGAGATAGGTGCGGTAGACCGTGGTCATCTCCGCCCGCTCGTGGGCGCGGACCGCGCGAAGGAAGGGCACCGGACCGAGCCCGTCGAGCATGGCGACGAAGAACGAGGCCCCCACCAACAAAGCCCCGGCCACCAGCGGCGCATCGCCCGACACCGCCGCGGCCGAGAGCACCAGTCCGCCCGCCACCAGCAGCGCCCCGCCGATCACCCGTCGCAGCGAGAAGCGCGCGGCCCAGGCGCGGGTGAAGAAGTTGTTGAGCAGCATCAGGTTGCCCGCCGCCACCACCAGCGCCCCCACCCCGGCGCTGCGCCCGCCCTCGACCATCAGGATCGGCGCGTACACGAAGAAGCTTCCCCAGAACGCCGAGCGCGCAAAGGCGATCGACCAGGCCAGCACCAGCCGCGGCTGGCCCACGAAGCGCCTCACCGCCCGCATCGGATTGTGCAGCGCCACCGGCCGGCCCCTGGCCGCCCGGATCACGCCCCCCTCCGCCAGCCGCAGCACCCAGAAGGTCGCCGCCAGCACGCCGGCGGCGGCGATGCAGACGAGGCTCGCCGCCCCCAGCCCGTAGCGCGTCGCCAGCCAGACGCCGACCACCGGCATCGCCGTCCAGGCCAGCGTCGAGACCGCGAAGCGCAGCGACTCCGCCCGCGCGAGATCGCGCCGCCCGATATTGTCCATGATGTAGAGGCTCAGCGTGATGTTGAGCGCCGCCGCCCCGGTGGTCCGCGCCAGCAGCGCCGCCGCCACCGCGGGCGGGGTCTCCAGCCATATGAGCACCCCGCAGAGTGCGCAGCAGCGCGCAGCCCAGCGTATAGGTCCAGCGCCGGCTGATCCGTCGCACCAGCACCGGAATGCCGAAGCTCAGCCCCAGGGCGGTCAGCGACACCGCGGTATAGACGAGGCTCACCGCCTCCTTGCTGCCGAAGAGCGCATAGGCGGTCAGCGGCAGCACCGTCGCCATCGACGCCCGTGCGATCGATTCGATGAAGAACAGCGCGCTGAAGGTCCAGGCACCGGGCTGGGTCGCGAGCGCGATGGGGTGGCGGACGTGATAGGCCATGGGACGCCAGGACAGCGCGCCGGATCGGACCTGACGGCGATCCAGCCGGCCGACGATGGGGAAGACTGGTCGGAGTGAGAGGATTCGAACCTCCGACCCCCTGCTCCCGAAGCAGGTGCGCTACCAGGCTGCGCTACACTCCGAACCGAGGGCGCGTGTACGCCGTCGCCGCAGCAATCGCAAGTCCCGTCAGTCTGCCGGCAGCCGCCAGTCGATGGGCGCCTCGCCCCGCTCCGCAAGAAATGCATTGGCCTTCGAGAAATGCCGGCAGCCGAAGAACCCGGCGTGCGCGGACAGCGGCGAGGGATGCGGCGCCGCCAGCACCAGGTGCCGGGTGCGGTCGACGAAAGCTCGCCTTCTTCTGCGCGTAGCTCCCCCAGAGCATGAACACCACCGGCCGCTCCAGCGCATTGACCCTTGCGATCACCGCGTCGGTGAACCGCTCCCAGCCCTGCCCGTGATGGGAGGCCGCGCGGCCGGCCTCGACGGTCAGCACGGCGTTCAGCAACAGCACGCCTTGCTGCGCCCAGGCCTCCAGATGCCCGTGCCGCGCCGGCGGGATGCCCAGGTCGCTCTCCAGCTCGCGGTAGATGTTGGCCAGCGACGGCGGCACCTTCACGCCCGGCTGCACGCTGAAGCACAGCCCGTGCGCCTGCCCGGGCCCGTGATAGGGATCCTGCCCGAGGATCACCACCCGCACCCGGTCGAGCGGCGTGAGGTCGAGCGCGCGGAAATACTCAGCACCCCTGGGATAGACGCGCCTGCCCGCCGCGATCTCGCCGCGCAGGAAGTCCTTCAGCGCGCCCATGTAGGGGCTGGCGAACTCGCCCGCGAGGGCCGCGCGCCAGCTCGCCTCCAGCCTGATCCCGCCCTCGGCCATCGACGCCACTCACGGCTCCCGGCCGAACAGCCGCAACAGCGTGCTGATCCGCGGCATGGTCCCGATGGCGTAGCGGCTGCGGGTCTCCAGCACCGGCGTGGTGCGCGAGACATCCGGCTGCTCCTCGCGGAAGACGATGTAAATCCCGCTGGCGATGATGATCGCGGCGCCGATCGCGGTGGAGGTCGACGGGGTCTCGCCGAAGAAGAGCGCCCCGTAGAGCACCGCCCAGAGCATCTGCGAATACTGCATCGGCGCCACCACGCCGGCGCTGGCCGAGCGATAGGCTGCAATGAGCGCGAAGCCTCCGGTCATGCCCACCACCGCCATCAGCGCGACGGCGGCAAGGTGCAGCCCCTCCATCGGCCGGTACACGAAGGGCATCACGAACCCCATCACCAGGAGCGTGCTCACCATCGGGTAGAGCATCAGCACCGAGGTGCGCTCCTCTGCGCCGATCTTTCGCACGATGACCGCCGCCACCGCCGAGCAGACCGCCGCCACCAACGCCGCGGCATGGCCGAGCGACAAGGGCGTCACCCCCGGCCGGAGCACGATGAGTACGCCCCCCAGCCCCACGATCACCGCCAGCCAGCGCCGCCACCCAACCTGCTCGCCGAGCACCGGGATCGCGAGGATGGTGATGATCATCGGCGAGGCGAAGACGATCGCGTAAGTCTCCGCCATGGGCAGCCGCGCGAAGGCATAGAAGGCCGCGCCCGCCGTCACCACCGTCAAGAGCGCGCGCAGCGCGATCAGCCAGGGATGCCGCGGCCGCAGGTTCCCGTCGACGGGATCGCGCATCATCATTACAGCGATCACCGGAAACCCGAAGAGTGTCGAGAAGAACACGATCTGGAACGGCGAGTAGATCCCGCCCAGGAACTTCACGAACACGTCGTGCGTGGAATAGAGGCCGAACGCCGTCAGCGCGAAGATCGCGCCGCGGGCACTGGCTGGATTCGGCGTTGGCATAGGGACCTTGGGGGGATGCAGGCGCAGACGGGATAGGCGCTTGGTCGCGCCGCCGCAAGCGCCCGCTGCGACCGGTCAGGCGGCGCGGCTCCCTCACGCGGCAGCGGCTTCACGTACACTTGGTGCACCGCCTCCCGCTCGAGCGCCCAGAGTGCGCAGCGCGGTCAGCCACGTATGACGCGGCGGCAGGTCGCCCTCCGGCAGGTCGCGCGTGATCGTCACCGGGACCACAGTCGTGGATCGAACAGATGCTAAAGGAGAACAGCGCAAAGGCCGCGCTCCGGAGGGCGGAGTGCGTCGACGAAGCCGAGGGGGCAGGGTGCCAGGGATGCAGGAGGGCGCCGCCGGCGGTCGCGTTCGGCAGGGCCGGCGGTCAGGCGGCGCACTTCGCGGTAAATTGCAGCTGCCGGACCATCGCCAGCGCCCGGAACCGCTCCAGAGCGTCGGGCGCGAACCGGAAGCGGCACGTCGAGACCAGCCGCCGCTCGGCCAGCCCGGCGAGATGAAGATAGACCCGTGCTTCGACGGCCGCGCCCGCGGCTGGCGCGGCAGGATCGTCCAGCCAGCGCCGGACCGTCTCCCATTTCAACGCCCGACCCTCCGGTTCGTCAGGCTCGATCCAGACCTCGTGCCGCGTGGTCCGCGACGGGGACAGCTCGACCGTGTACCAGTTTCGCCTGATGTTGGTCTCAGCGGTGCCGCGGATCTCGTGCGCTACCTCCCACGTCAGGGCGAACGCGAGGGGATCGGCCACGTTCTCTAGAGGTAGAGACAGCTCGGCCGAGAAGCCGGTGATGGTTCGCCGAATCCGATCCTCGTTGGTGACTTCCGCCGTGAACGAGACCGCCAGCGGTGCCGCGTCGCAGTTGCCCACGAAGGCCTGGACGTCGCCGCCGATGTAGGCGTTGTACTCCGACTGGTCGCGGAACCGGTAGAAGCAGCGCAGGGTCATCGTCTCGACCTTGGCGACGACGTCCGGCGCGGTGAAGCTGTCGACGATCTCGCCGCTGAAGGCGATAGCGCCGAGGATCGCCGCCGGCAGGCCGAAAAGCGTCAGGAAGGCGCCAACCATCTCGCTGGCTGACTTGATCCGCTGGAAGATCCGTCGCATCGCTGCCTCGTCGGGGCCGAACGGCGCGCGCCGAGCCGGGTGTCCGCGTCCCCGATCGCCTACTGACCCAGTTGCACCGACGGGGCCCAGTCTTCCCGCGGACCCTGCCTCGCGTTCTCGCCCGGGTTTTGCCGCGTTGCGGTGCAATTGCAGGCGGTACCGACGCCGGGTTCGGTGCTGATGCCGACCGACTCCGTCCCGGTACGGACCTCGGCGGTCTGGATGTCGGCGGGGGGCGACCGGTCATGCCCTTCCCCATCCCCGGGGTCGTCCCCGCCGCCGCCGTCGCCGGGGTCGCCCCGCCATCGCCCGGGTTGCCATTGCTGCCGCCGCCAGTCGAGCCGCCGCCCGGAAACGCCGATTGCTGGCCGCCTGCGCCGCCGGACGCGGCGGGGCCCGAAGCAGCAAGAAACCCCGCCCGATCGGACCCGGCGCCCGAATACCCCGCATGCGTGCATCCGGCCGCGAGAGCGCACACCAATACGGCTCCAATTGCCTTGGTCATGACCAAGCCTCTATTTCAAACGCACTGCGATCAATATAATACCAGTTAGCATATCAAAAATCTGAGGCGCAGTCCACATCTACTGATGCCGCCGCGAAGTCTGGCCGCTAGCCCAGCACTAAGTTGCTGCTCTATTTACAGAAATCAGGATATTTACATCTGCGCGTCGAGTGCCGCGACGATCGCGTCGCCCATCGCCGAGGTCGAGACCGGGGTGCCGCCCTCGGGGCCGAGCAGGTCGGCGGTGCGCAGCCCGCCGGCCAGCACGGTCTCCACCGCCGCCTCCAGCCGCGCGGCCTCCGCGCCCCGGTCGAAGGAATAGCGCAGCGCCATGGCGAAGGAGAGCACGCAGGCGATCGGATTGGCCTTGCCCGTGCCGGCGATGTCCGGCGCCGACCCGTGCACCGGCTCGTAGAGCGCCTTCGGCCGCCCGTTCGCCATCGGCGCGCCGAGCGAGGCCGAGGGCAGCATCCCGAGCGACCCGGTCAGCATGGCCGCCAGATCCGACAGGAGATCCCCGAACAGGTTGTCGGTGACGATCACGTCGAACTGCTTGGGCCAGCGCGTCAGCTGCATGGCACCCGCGTCGGCGTACATGTGCGAAAGCGCCACGTCCGGATACTCGGCCTTGTGCACCTCGGTCACCACCTGGCGCCAGAGCACGCCCGATTCCATGACATTGGCCTTCTCCATCGAGCAGAGCTTGCCCTGCCGCTTCCGCGCCAGCTCGAAGGCCGACCGCGCCACCCGCGCGATCTCGCCCTCGGTATAGCGCTGGGTGTTGATGCCCACCCGCTCGTTGCCCTCGGTGAAGATGCCGCGCGGCTCGCCGAAATAGACCCCGCTCGTCAGCTCGCGCACGATCATGATGTCGAGCCCGGCGACGACCTCCTTCTTCAGCGACGAGAAATCCGCCAGCGCGTCGAAGCACTGCGCCGGGCGCAGGTTGGCATAGAGGTCCATCTCCTTGCGCAGCCGCAGGAGCCCGCGCTCTGGCTTCACGCCGAAATCGAGATCGTCGTACTGCGGCCCGCCCACGGCTCCCAGCAGCACCGCATCCGCCGCCTGCGCGCGCGCCATCGCCGCGTCGGTCAGCGGCGTGCCATGCGCGTCATAGGAACACCCCCCGACCAGGTCCTCCTCGACCTCGAACGGCAGCCCGTTGCGCCCGTACCAGTCGATGACCTTGCGCACCTCGGCCATCACCTCGGGGCCAATGCCGTCGCCGGCGAGGATCAGCAGCGTGGGGATGGTCATGGGGCGGTCTCCTCCGGTGTGCGGCAAGCCGCACGGCGGTAGCCGCTCCGCCCCGGCCGGTCAAGCGAGCGTCCCCGGACAAGCGTGCGCCGGCCTTCCGCCCAATGCCAGTCCGCTACAGCGCGAGGGCGGCCGCATGGGCGCCCTTGGTCGCGTCGAAGATCCGGCCCACCCGGAATGCGTCCCCGGCGGTCTGCACGACGATGGCGGCGCGCTGTTCGACGCAGGCGCGATAAAGCTCGGCGTTGGCCCTCACTCCAACGGCGAACACCACCATGTCCGCCTCGAGAAAGAGCGGGCTTTCGATGCGCGCCGCCACGCGGTCGAAGGGAATGCGGAAGTTTCGCGGCAGGACCGGCCGCCAGACCGCAGTCGGGTCCGGCACCGCCGCGGCGCCATCGACCATGAGGTCGAGTCCCCCGACCCGGAGGCCGGCCACCCGGGCCGCCGGCACCAGCCTGACGCCATGTCGGTCGAGGGCGCGCAGCAGGTATCCGCGGTTGGCGGTGCAGCTCGCCGTCATGAAGGTCGCGCCCTGCTCGACGACGCTCACCTCCTTGCCGAGCTCGAAGGCAAGCATATGGGCCGTCTCGCAGCCGACGTCGCCGCCGCCTACGACCACGATCCGCCGCGCCCTGGCGACAAGGTCCCGGTCGAGCAGCACATCGACCGCGAGCGCGGTGGGCAGTGTCGCGCTCCCGGCCAGGTCGGGAACGCTCGCCGTCGAGCCGGTGCAGCAGAGGACCGCGTCGAAACCCTCCGCCTTCAGCCCATCGGCGGAAGCGGCCGTGCCCAGCCGCAGGTCGAGCCCATGGTCCCGCACCGCCACGGCCAGCCGGTGCTCGAGATGGGAAAGGTAGTTTGCCACGTCGAACTTGATCGCCGGGGCGGAACCGGCCCGCAGCCAGCCACCGACCCTCTCCGCCGCCTCGAAAAGCGTGACGGCATGGCCGCGCTCCGCGGCGAGGCAGGCCGCCGTGATGCCGGCAGGGCCGGCGCCGGCGACGGCGACCCGCTGGGGATGCGGCGCCCGGCCAGAATCCGCGGGGTACTTCGCCTCGAAGCCGGTGCGCGGGTTGACGGTGCACTGGATATGCCCGCCGCGCACGATCTCGTTGAGGCACCCCTCGTGGTCGCCGATGCAAGGGACGATCGCACGAACCTCGCCGGCAAAGGCCTTGCGCGGCCAGTCCGGGTCGGCGAGCAGCGGCCGCGCCAGCAGGACCGCGTCGCACATGCCGTCGCGCAGCGCCGCCTCGGCGATGTCGGGATAGCCGAGCTTGCCGATCGCCGCGACCGGCACCGGGGCGCCATTCCCCCCGCGGACACCCCGGGCCGCGAGGTGGTCCTTCACGCAACGCGCTACCCGCAAATAGGCGCCGGGCGGCATCGGGCCGGGCGGATGGGGCAGCCACCAGGTCTCGTAGCAGCCGAGGTCCACGTCGACCATGTCGACCCCCGCCGCGACCAGCCGGCCGAGGTAGCCGAGCGTCTCGGCGACCGAGCGCTCGGCCCGGAAGCGGCGCAACGCCGGCTCAGCCTCCATCCGCGCGCCGTAGGCCGCCCGGAGCCCGAGCGACAGGTCGATGCGGTACATGATCGGAAAATCCGGGCCGCAGCGCCGGCGGATCTCGGCGACGAGGTCGAGCCCCAGCGCCTGCCAGTCGGCGTAGCGGCCGAGACGGCGGCGGTTGAAGGCGGTATTTGCGAACTGCTCGAGCAGGTAGCCCTCGTGGCCGTGCAACTGCACGCCGTCGATGCCCGACGCCATCGCGTCGATCGCCGCCTGGCCCGTGTCCCGCACGATCCGCCGCACTTCGCGGTCGCGGAGCGGGCGGCTCGTCACCTGCGGCACGTAGAAGTTTGGATTCCAGGAGGAGGAGACCGGCAGCCTCCACCTTTGCGGCAGGCATTCGGGCGAGCCGACGCGGCCCAGTCCCGGCGTGAGCTGGATGAAGAAGCGCGAGCCGAACGCATGCACCGCCTCCACAAGGTCCCGCCACCCGGCGAGGACGGCGCGCGACCCGTCGATGCGGGGGAACCACGCAGCACCGCCCGGCTGGAGCACCGACGGGTCCGTCGCGGGCGATACCGGCACCAGCCCCGAGATCAGCAGACCCGCCCCGCCGCGCGCGCGCGCCTCGAAATAGGCGATCATCTGCTCGCTCGGCCGGCCGGACGGTTCGGCCATCGAGAGGTTGCCCATTGGCCCCATCACGATCCGGTTGGGCAGCGTCAGCCGGTTCACGGTGAAGGGTGAGAAAAGGCGGTGGTACGGGTGCAACCGGTCGCCCATCGTCCAGCCGGCCACCGCCCCGGGCGCGTCGCCCGGCCAGCGCTCGAACCAGTCGAGGAGCTCCACGACAAGAGCCTCGGTTGCCTCGGCTGCCAGCGCAGGCGCTGGGGCTCCCGGAATGCCGTCCTGGCCCCCTGTCACCGAATTCTTCCCCGCGCGCCCCGGCCCCGCGCCGATCCGCTGGCGGAGGATAGGCCCTCTTCCCGGCGCCGGCGATGATGCAGGTCAACACGCCGGCCTTCCTCACGTGCTACCTTTGCTCACACGGAAAGGCCGGTTGGAACACGCGTCGCGATGGACTGGACAGCCGCGATCGACATCTACTGTGAACGTACCTCGGCCGCCTTCTGGGCCGAGCCCGCGAACGCGTGGAGCAACCTTGCCTTCCCCGCGGCAGCTCTCTGGGCTGCGGTGGCGGCCCGCCGGCGCGGCGGGGCCACTCCTGCCTTCTGGGCGCTGGTGGTCCTCGCCGCGCTCGTCGGCGTCGGCTCGTTCCTGTTCCACACCTTCGGCAACGTCTGGTCGGAATATGCCGACACGATCCCGATCTGGACCTTCGTCGCGGCCACGCTCTTCGTGGCCGCGGGCCGCGTCCTCGGGCTTCGCCCCCACCCGGCCGTCGCGGCGGGCCTCGTCGCCGCCGTCGTCCTCATCGTGACCTTCGTGACCGCGACCGATCCCGCCGCGCCCTCCCCGCCCGATCCCCTGAACGGGTCGCTGCAGTACGCGCCGGCGCTGATCGCGCTCGCGGCCGTCGCGATCCTCGCCCGGATCAGGCGCATGCCGATCGTGGGCCTGCTGCTCGCCGCGACGCTCGCCTTCCTCGCCGCGCTCTTTTTCCGCACCATCGACTTGGCCGTCTGCGCCGCCTTCCCGCTCGGGACGCATTTCCTCTGGCACCTGCTGAACGGGGTGACCGTAGGGTTGATTCTCATGGTCATGCTCGCGGCCGACCCGGGCCGGCGACATCCCAGTTCCCCTGACCGCCCGAGCCCCCGGCGCTTCCCGCGCCCCGCTCAGGGCAGCAAGACATCCACCCAGACCAGCCGGTGAACCGGCCCCTCCGCCACCGCTTCCGCCAGCGGCTCACCCGGCGCCGGCCAGAACACCCCGGCCCCCGCGACCTCCAGCCGCGCGTCCGGCAGCACGTAGTCAACCCGCAGGTTCCCCGGCCCCCGCGCGCCGCTCCACGCCGCGGTATCCAGCGCCGCGGGCCCCTCATGGGTTGCGTTCCGGCCGCCCTGATCCGCCGCCGCTGCCCCCGCACTTGCGGGCGCCGGATCACGCAGCCGCGGATGCGCCAGCAACCGCGCGACGCCGTCCTTTAGCCCGGCCCCGTCGACGGGATCGACGTTGAAATCCCCCAGCACCACCACCGGCGCCTCCGGCGGCCCCGCACTCCGCCCCGCGTCGTCCTCGACCACCATCCCGTCGAGATACTCGGCCCAGAACGCCACCTCGTCGCGGTTGCGCAGCCGGTTCAGCCCCTCCGGCCCGTCGAAGAGCGGCGGCGTCGGATAGGCCGCCAAGAGATGCAACCGCCCGCCCCCCGGCAGCACCACCGGCACATCCCAGTGCGACCGCGACGACAGGGGCCGCGCCGCTTGCGCCGCGGCATCCGGCCAGGGCGCGCCGTCGGCATGCACGGGCAACCCGGCCCAAGGCAGACCGGCCCACGACAGCTTGCGGAACGTCCGCGCCCCCTCGACGTCGAGCGGCAGCCGCGACACCAGCGCCATGCCGCCATGGCCCGGAAACCGCCCCCAGCCCAGCGCATCCCCCCAGCCCATCTTGAGCGTATCGCCGTCGAGATCGGCGCCCCGAGGGCACGCCCGGCATTCACCGCCGGATGGAACGAGTACGGATAGTCGATCCCCCCCGCCCCGTCCCGCAGCCGGTCCAGGAACGCCGCCAGCGCCCGCCCCCGCAGATCGTGGTCGAACCCCGCGAGGAACAGCACGTCCGGCCGCACCTCCCGGATCACGTCGAGCACCACCGCGATCTCCGGCGCGAGCTCCGGACGCCCGAGATCATGCAGCAACCGTCCCGCCCCGGTGCGGGTCAGATCGACGTTGTAGGTGGCAATGCGCAGCACCCCGGCCTCCGCCGGAGCGGCCACCGCCAGCAGGAAGAGAAGCCGCGCCAGGACCAATCGCACGCAGGGCAGGCTGGCGCAGGCGCGTTAATCGAGCGTTAACCGTCCGCGCCACGCGAGCAGGTATCGCCTTGACCCGCCCGATCGGTCAGGATCGACGCGCCCGCCGCAAACTGGTCCAAGGTGCGCGGCAAACCCGTGAGGTGCCCCATGCGCAGTGTGATCGCGTCCGCCTTGCTCGCCACGGCGCTCGTCCTCGCCCGGGCGCCGACCGCGGCGGCGGATGTCGGAGAGCGTTTCGCCGAGACGCTCTACACGCAGGGCACGGCTGCCGCCGCATCGCTCGCCGAGGCCGAAGTCGCGGCCGCGCCCGACGACGCCACCGCGCAGTTCGCGCTCGGCGCCGCGCGCTTCCTCGCCGCCGTCGAGGGTCTGGCGCAGGGCCTGTACCGCTACGGCCTGCGGGGCACCTACGAGGGGGACGCGCTCGGCCTCGCCGGCCTGCCCTTCCTGCGGCTGCCGGTTCCGCCCAACCCGAACCCGCAAACCGTCTCCTACGCGGCGCTGCGCGAGGTTCTCGCGCAGTTCGACACCGCGCTCGCCGGCGCCGAGGCAGCGCTCGACGCGGTGGGCGACCGGCCCGTCGCCCTGCGCATCGATCTTGCGCGCGTCCGCCTCGATCTCACCGGCGACGGCGGCAAGCACCGCGCCGCGCTGCTGCCCGTGCTCTTCGAGGCCGTCGCCGGACCCTTCCAGGTCCGCCCGGGGGTCAAGGCCCCGCTTGCCGCGGATTTCGACGCAGCCGACGCCGCATGGCTGCAGGGCTATGCCAACCTGCTGATGGCGATGAGCGACTTCGTGCTGGCGCACGACTGGGAGGCCGCCTACTCGGCGACCTTCCACAACCTCTTTCCCGCCAGCTTCATTGAGGCGGACTCGATCGCCGCGCGGGCGGGTACGCAGACAATGGACCCGCGGACGGCGCTGCAATACGGCGGGATCGCCGACATGATCGCCTTCGTGCATCTCATCCGCTGGCCGGTCGTCGAGCCGGACCGGGCGGCCTCCGCGCTCGGCCATCTGGAGAGCACCATCGCGCTCAGCCGCGAGAGCTGGCGACGCATCCTCTCCGAGATCGACGACGCCGACGAATGGATACCCGCCCCCGGCCAGAGCGGGGTGCTGGCCGGCCTCGCCATCGACCAGCCGATCCTCGACGGCTGGCTCGCCTTCCTCGACGAAGCAGAGGCACTTCTGGCCGGCGAGAAGCTGCTGCCGCACTGGCGCTTCGAGGAGGGCGTGAACCTGCGGCGCATGTTCCTCGAACCGAACACCCTCGACGCGGTGCTCATCGGCCAGGGCAGCGCCGTGCTGCCCTATCTGGAGCCCGGTCCGCAGTCCGATGCGGCGACCTGGGCACGGCTCATGCGGGTCTTCGGCGGCGACTTCTTCCGCTACTTCGTCTGGATCAACTGAGCCCGGACCCGGCCGCCGCCGTGCGGGACCCCTCGCCTTCCTCCCCGCGCGCAGCTACAGCCATGCCGCATGATCGCCTTCCTACGGCAGAACCTCCGCTTCCTCGGCGCGGGGCTCATGCTCACCCTGTTCTCGTCCTTCGGGCAGACCTGGTTCATCTCGCTCTTCGCGGGCCAGATCCGCGCGGCCCACGGGTTGAGCGACGGCGGCTGGGGCAGCCTCTATTCGATCGCCACGCTGGCCTCGGCGGGGCTCCTGTTCCTGCGCGGCGCACTCGCCGATACCATGCCGCTCGGCCGGCTGGCGCCGGTCGTCGCCATCGGCCTCGCAGCCTCCGGCGTAGCGCTCGCCTTCGCGCCCTCACTCTGGGTGCTCGGCCTGGCGCTCTTCGGCCTGCGCTTCTGTGGGCAGGGCATGTTCCCGCACATCGCGCTGACCGCCATCGGCCGCTGGTTCCGCGCCCGCCGCGGCCGCGCGGTCTCGATCGTCCAGCTCGGCCACCCGCTCGGCGAGGCGGTGCTGCCGCTGACCGTGCTGGCGATCTCCGCCGCGGTCGGCTGGCAGATGACCTGGGTGCTCGTCGCCGGCCTCCTGGTGCTGGTGATCGCCCCCGCGCTCTCGCAGCTCTTCGCGCGCGGCCGGGTCAGCGAGGGCGACGCCGCCGGCGACAGCGCCGCGGGTCTCGGCGGGCGGCACTGGACGCGGGCGGAGGTGCTGCGCGGCTGGCAGTTCTGGGCGCTGCTGCCGCTGATCCTGACGCCGGGCTTCATCGGCACCGTGGTCTATTTCCACCAGGTGCACATCTCGCAGGTGCGTGGCTGGACCCTGCCCGCCATGGCGACCGGCTATCCCGTCTACGCCGCGATGGCCGTGCTCGGCATGCTGGGAGCCGGCTGGGTCGCCGACCGCTACGGCGCGGCGCGCCTGCTGCCGGTGGCGCTCGTGCCCATGGGCTCGGGCATCGCGCTGATCTGGTGGTCCACCGGCATCCCCGGCTGGGTCGCCGCCCTCGGCCTGCTCGGCCTGACCGGCGGCACGGCGGGCACGCTCTGGGGCGCGATCCTGCCCGGCCTGTTCGGCACGCGGCACCTCGGGTCGGTGCGCGCGCTGGTCGCCACGGCGGGGATCTTCTCCTCCGCGATCGGCCCCGCCGTGACGGGAATTCTGATCGACGCCGGCATCGACTTCCCGCGCCAGGCGCTCTACATGGCGCTCTGGTGCGCCGCCCTGAGCGTCGCGATGATCCCCATCGAGCGCCGCCTCCCGGCCGCGCCGTTCATCCCCGATTAACCACGAATATCGAATGATATCAGTGGCTTGAAAAATCTCCGCACTGGATATCCCGGCGTCGCCGCCCGCTCAGCCCGCGCGCAGCCAGGGCGTCTCCGCCGCCAGCCGTGCCTCGAAGTCGTCGATGGCCTCGGCCTTCTCCAGCGTCAGCCCGATGTCGTCGAGCCCGTTCAGCAGGCAGTGCTTGCGGTGCGCATCGACCTCGAATGAGATCGAGCCGCCGTCCGGCCCGGTGATCACCTGGTTCTCCAGGTCCACCGTCAGCACCGCGTTCGCCCCGCGGCTCGCGTCGTCCATCAGCTTGTCCACGTCCTCCTGCGGCAGCACGATCGGCAGGATTCCGTTCTTGAAGCAGTTGTTGAAGAAGATGTCCGCGAAGCTGGTCGACACCACGCAGCGGATGCCGAAATCCAAGAGCGCCCAGGGCGCATGCTCGCGGCTCGACCCGCAGCCGAAGTTGTCCCCCGCCACCAGGATTTGCGCGCCCCGATAGGCGGGCCTGTTCAGCACGAACTCCGCCACCTCGTTGCCCTCGCGGTCGTAGCGCATCTCGTCGAACAGGTTCTTGCCCAGCCCCGAGCGCTGGATCGTCTTCAGGAACTGCTTGGGGATGATCTTGTCGGTATCGACGTTGATCAGCGGCATCGGCGCCGCCACCCCGGTCAGCTTCGTGAACTTGTCCATCCGTCCTCCTCTCAGGCCCACGGCCGCGCATGCGCGCGCCGGCTCGCCTCGACCAGCACCTCCGGCGGCACCGCGCGGATCACCGGCGCCACCGCCTCCGCCTCCATCTCCGCGGCGCGGCCGAACCGCAGGCACGCCTTGCCGAGATCGAGCTTCCGCCCCGCCGCCGCATAGGCCGCGCGCAGCCCCGGCTCAAGCCCCTCGATGCAGTAGAGCCCGCAGAGATAGAGCGCGATGTGCCGCTTCTGGCTGCCCAGCGCAACATACATCAGCGGCTTGCCGTTGTACGTCGGCCCCGACACCGCCATCGGCACCTCCCAGGTGATCATCCCCCAGCGCATCGCCTCGACATACCCCGCCGGCAGGTTCGCCCGCACCAGCTCGCGCACCGCGGCCACCTGCGCCCGCCGCCCCTCCGGCAGCCCGTCCAGATACTCCGCGACCGTCGCCGCCCCGGACCGCATCGCCCCCTCCGCCCGCGCCACGCCCGAGCATGGCACGCCCGCCCCGGACGGTCGAGACCCGCGCGCAACCCCGATGCAATCGTGACGCGCGCATGATAGGATCGCGATGCGAGGAACGAGGGGACCCGCCATGCCCGATCCGATCACCGTCGGCAGCCTCGTCGCCGCCATGCTCGCCGCCGGCGCCGCCGAGGCCGGCAAGGCCGCGCTCGGGGCCGCCGCGAAGGACGCCTACGCCGCGCTCAGGTCCGCCGCCGCCGGCGTCCTCGGCCCGGCGCTCGGCTGGCTGGAGAAGAAGCCCGAACTCCCATGACATCGCCGCCGGGGTCGCCGAGGAAGTGGCGGGCCAGCCCGACGCGGTGCGCAGCGAACTCGCCGCCCTCGCCGAGGCGCTGAAGGCAGCACTCGCCGCCGAGGGCCGCGCGGGGTCGATCGACAACCGCATCACCATCATCGCCTCGGGCGCCAATTCCATCGCAGGCGCACACAGTCAACATCGGCTCGCTGCCGGGAAAATCCTAGGCGACGGAGACGCTTCGGCCGAGGTCCCGTCGCCGCTGATCGGCCAGATCACCGCGCAGCAGGTGCATCTCACCCAAGCGCCGAAGATCGACGTGGGGCTCGTGCTCGTCGTCGCCGAGAGCCAGGGGTTCCTCTCTCCCGAGAAGGCGCGCGCGCTGGAGGAGCAGGTCGCCCGCACCCAAGCCGACCTCGAGCGGCTGCGTCGGGACAATCCCGACTGGGCCAGCGAGATCGACGCGGCGATCCGCGCCTTCAACGCAAGCGACCTCGCCGCCGCCCGCGACGCCTTCGCCCGCATCGACGCGCTGATCGAGGACCGCCGCGTGGCGCTGCTGGCCGAGGAGGCGACACTCCGGCTGGAAGCCGCCCGCTCCAAGCACGCGCAGGCGACGCTGTTCTACCCGTTCGAGGTCTCGAAGGCCGAGCCGCTGCTCCGCGATGCGGCGGCACTCGCCGAGCACGGACACGTGGCTACTGAATCGAGTGCGGGCGTGCACGGATGCGACTCGGGCGTCTCGCCGGACGACTCGCTGCCTTCGAGACGCGCGCACCGCCTCGCCCGCGATGCCGCGGGCGACGACGCGACGTCTCGGCCACGCTCAACGACATCGGCGACGTGCGCGCGCCCAGGGCGACCTCCCCGGCGCCGTCGCGGCCTACGACGAGGGCCTGACCATCCGCCGCGACCTCGCCGCCCGCGACCCGGGCAACGCCGGCTGGGCGCGCGACGTCTCGGTCAGCCTGAACAGGCTCGGCGACGTGCGGGTCGCGCAGGGCGACCTCCCCGGCGCGCTGCGCGGCCTACGACGAGGGCCTGACCATCGCCCGCGACCTCGCCGCCCGCGACCCGGGCAACGCCGGCTGGGCGCGCGACGTCTCGGTCAGCCTGAACAAGCTCGGCGACGTGCGGGTCGCGCAGGGCGACCTCCCCGGCGCGCGCGCGGCCTACGACGAGAGCCTGACCATCGCCCGCGACCTCGCCGCCCGCGACCCGGGCAACGCCGGCTGGGCGCGCGACGTCTCGGTCAGCCTGAACAAGCTCGGCGACGTGCGCGGCGCCCAGGGCGACCTCCCCGGCGCGCGCGCGGCCTACGACGAGGGCCTGACCATCCGCCGCGACCTCGCCGCCCGCGACCCGGGCAACGCCGGCTGGGCGCGCGACGTCTCGGTCAGCCTGGAGAAGCTCGGCGACGTGCGGGTCGCGCAGGGCGACCTCCCCGGCGCGCTGCGCGGCCTACGACGAGAGCCTGACCATCCGCCGCGACCTCGCCGCCCGCGACCCGGGCAACGCCGGCTGGGCGCGCGACGTCTCGGTCAGCCTGGAGAAGCTCGGCGACGTGCGCCGCGCGCCAGGGCGACCTCCCCGGCGCGCGCGCGGCCTACGACGAGGGCCTGACCATCGCCCGCGACCTCGCCGCCCGCGACCCGGGCAACGCCGGCTGGGCGCGCGACGTCTCGGTCAGCCTGATGAAGCTCGGCGACGTGCGGGTCGCGCAGGGCGACCTCCCCGGCGCGCTCGCGGCCTACGACGAGGGCCTGACCATCGCCCGCGACCTCGCCGCCCGCGACCCGGGCAACGCCGGCTGGGCGCGCGACGTCTCGGTCAGCCTGGAAGCTCGGCGACGTGCGGCGCGCGCCAGGGCGACCTCCCCGGCGCGCGCGCGGCCTACGACGAGGGCCTGACCATCGCCCGCGACCTCGCCGCCCGCGACCCGGGCAACGCCGGCTGGGCGCGCGACGTCGCGGCCAGCCTGTGAAGCTCGGCGACGTGCGGGTCGCGCAGGGCGACCTCCCCGGCGCGCGCGCGGCCTACGACGAGGGCCTGACCATCGCGCCGCGACCTCGCCGCCCGCGACCCGGGCAACGCCGGCTGGGCGCGCGACGTCTCGGTCAGCCTGGAGAAGCTCGGCGACGTGCGGGTCGCGCAGGGCGACCTCCCCGGCGCGGTCGCGGCCTATGACGAGGGCCTGACCATCGCCCGCGACCTCGCCGCCCGCGACCCGGGCAACGCCGGCTGGGCGCGGGACGTCGGTCGTGTCGCTCGCCAAGGTGGCGCAGGCGGACCCGGAGCATGCCGCGACTTACTGGTCCGAGGCGGTGACACGCGTGGAAGACATGGCGGCGCGTGGTGTCTTGGCACCGGTCGGATCAATGGATGCTGGTAGACACGCGCGCCAATCTGGCGGCCGCGAAGGCGGCGCGATAGGGCGCGCCGTGCGCGTTCACAGAAAATTATTGTTCCTTAATCCCTTCAGGATCAGCCACTTATCCGGACTTGCACGCGTGCAAGGCCCCCTTTGCGCACCCTCACATCAGCTCGCGCACGTCCGTCAGGCGCCCGGTGATCGCCGCCGCCGCCGCCATGGCCGGCGACAGCAGATGCGTCCGCCCCCGGTACCCCTGCCGCCCCTCGAAGTTGCGGTTCGAGGTCGAGGCGCAGCGCTCGCCCGGGGCTGAGCTGGTCGGGGTTCATCCCCAGGCACATCGAGCACCCCGCCATCCGCCAGTCGAACCCGGCCTCGATCAGCTTGGCCGCGATCCCCTCCGCCTCCGCCTGCGCCCGCACCAGCCCCGAGCCCGGCACGATCATCGCCCGCAGCCCCTCCTTGACGCGGCGGCCCTCCATGACCTTCGCCACCTCGCGCAGGTCCTCGATCCGCCCGTTGGTGCAGGACCCGATGAAGACCGTGTCGATCTCGATGTCCTGCAGTCGGGTGCCGGGCGCCAGCCCCATGTAGTCGAGGCTGCGCCGCGCCGCCTCCACCTTGCCGCCCTGGAAGTCCTCCGGGTCGCGGCACCACCCCGGTGATCGGCAGCACGTCCTCCGGGCTGGTGCCCCAGGTCACCACCGGCGCGATCTTCCCGGCGTCCAGCACCACCACCTTGTCGAACCGCGCCCCCTCGTCGGAGGTGAGCCCCCGCCAGTGCGCCTCCGCCATCTCCCAGGCGCCCGCCTTCGGCGCATGCGGGCGGCCCTTCACATAGGCGAAGGTGGTCTCGTCCGGCGCGATAAGCCCTGCCCGCGCCCCTCCCTCGATGGCCATGTTGCAGACCGTCATCCGGCCTTCCATGGACAGGGCGCGGATCGCCTCGCCGGAATACTCGATCACATGGCCGGTGCCGCCGGCGGTGCCGGTCTCGCCGATGATCGACAGCGTGATGTCCTTGGCGGTGACGAACGGCCCGAGGCTGCCCGTCACCTCGACCTTCATGTTCCGCGCTTTCCGCTGGATCAGCGTCTGGGTGGCGAGCACATGCTCGACCTCCGACGTCCCGATCCCGTGCGCCAGCGCCCCGAACGCCCCATGCGTCGCCGTATGGCTGTCGCCGCAGACGATGGTCATGCCCGGCTGGGTGAACCCCTGCTCTGGCCCGACGATATGCACGATCCCCTGCCGCGGGTCGGCCACGTCGTAGATCTCCACCCCGAACTCGGCGGCATTGGCGCGCAGGGTCTCGACCTGGATGCGGCTCTCGGCGTTCTCGATCACCTTCGCCCGGTTCACGTCGGTGGGCACGTTGTGGTCGGGCACCGCGATCGTCTTGCCCGGTGCCCGCACCTTGCGGCCGGTCATCCGCAGCCCCTCGAAGGCCTGCGGGCTCGTCACCTCGTGTACGAGGTGGCGGTCGATGTAGATGAGGCAGGTGCCGTCCGGCGCCTCATGCACCAGATGGGCGTCCCAGATCTTGTCGTAGAGCGTCTTGGGTGCGGACACGGTTTCCTCCCGCGAATGGCATCAGGCTTACGGGCGAAAGAGCCGCCGCTCAACCGCGGGCCGAGAGGCTGCACCCCCGCCCGAAGAAGCGCCACGGCAGGCGCGCGCGGTCTGCCATGTCCAGAATGCGTCGCATGCGCGCTCTCTACCCGCTTCTCGCGCCACCGGCAAGCGGTCGGTCCTTGCGCCTCGGGGCGGTCGCCTGGACGGCAGTGCCCTTGCCTCGTCCCGTCCCTACGCGAGAGCTCACGGGCCCCATCCCGCGACGATCCAGCACCCTTCGCAAGGGCCTCGGTGGCGGGGCTCCCCAAGGATTGCCGGGCGCTTCGCCGTGCTGCCCCGGAGGGAGGGAGTTGAAACCGAAGCTTCGCGCTGTCAGTGTCGGCGCGCCGGCGCGGGCTTGCCGGCAAGGGGACGTGGGGCGAAGCACATGATCGAAGCGGGATCGGCGCTGGTCGTCATCGACGTGCAGAACGACTTCTGCCCGGGCGGCGCGCTGGCGGTCGCCGGCGGCGACGCGGTGGTGGCGCCGATCAACCGGCTGGCCCCGCTCTTCCCGGTGCGGGTCTTCACCCAGGACTGGCACCCAGCCGAGCACCGATCCTTCGCCGAGCACCACGAAGGCAAGGCGCCGTTCCAGACCGTCGAGATGCCCTACGGCGTGCAGGTGCTCTGGCCGACCCACTGCGTGCAGGGCACGGCGGGTGCTGCCTTCCACCCGGATCTCGACATCGACCGCGCTGACCTCATCCTGCGCAAGGGGTTCCGCCCGAATATCGACAGCTACTCAGCCTTCGTCGAGAACGACCGCGACACCCCCACCGGCCTCGCCGGCTACCTGCGCGAGCGCGGGGTGGGCGCGGTCTTCCTGGCCGGGCTCGCCACCGACTTCTGCGTGCACTACTCGGCGCTCGACGCGGCAAGGCTCGGCTTCCGGGTCACGCTGATCAAGGACGCCTGCCGCGAGATCGACCTCGACGGCTCGCACGCGGCGGCGCTGGCGGCGATGGCGGGCGCGGGCGTCGCGCTCGCCCGCGCGGCCGACCTCGGCTAGGGCGCGCCATGGTCGACATTGCCCGGAGGGTCCACGATCACGCCTGGCGGATCGACCCGATCGTCCGCTCGCTGCTCGACACGGATTTCTACAAGCTCCTGATGCTGCAGACGGTCTTTCGCCGCCACCCGGACGTGCGGGTCGAGTTCAGCCTCATCAACCGCTCGGCCGAGGTGCCGCTGGCGGACCTGATCGACGAGGCCGACCTGCGCGCCCAGCTCGACCACATCCGCGGGCTGCGGCTCAGCCGGGGCGAGTCGACCTGGCTGCGCGGCAACACCTTCTACGGCAAGCGGCAGATGTTCTCGCCCGAGTTCATGGCCTGGCTCGAGGACTTCCGCATGCCGGAGTACCGGCTGGAGCGACACGGCGACCAGTACGAGCTGACCTTCGAGGGCTCCTGGCCCGAAGCGATGATGTGGGAGGTCCCGGCGCTGGCAGTCCTTATGGAGCTGCGCGGGCGGGCCGTGCTGAAGGGCATGGGCAAGTTCGAGCTGCAGGTGCTCTACGCCCGCGCCATGACCCGGGTCTGGGAGAAGATCGAGCGGCTGCGCGAGCTGCCCGACCTGCGCATCTCGGACTTCGGCACGCGGCGCCGGCACAGCTTCCTCTGGCAGGACTGGTGCGTGCAGGCGATGATCGAGGGGCTTAGGGCCAAGTTCACCGGCTCGTCCAACTGCCACATCGCCATGCGCCGCGATATCGAGGCGATCGGCACCAACGCCCACGAACTGCCCATGGTCTATGCGGCCCTGGCCGCGGACGACGCGGCCCTGCGCGAGGCGCCCTACCGGGTGCTGGAGCACTGGCAGTCGGACTACGACGGCAACTTGCGGATCATCCTGCCCGACACCTACGGGACCAAGGGGTTCCTCGAGCGCGCACCCGCGTGGCTGGCGGCCTGGACCGGCATCCGCATCGATTCGGGCGATCCGGCCACTGGGGCCGAGACGGCGATCGCCTGGTGGGAAAGCCGCGGTCAGGACCCGCGCGAAAAGCTGGTGATCTTCTCGGACGGACTCGACGTAGACCAGATCGAGGCGCTCTACGCGCGCTTCCACGGGCGGGCTAAGCTCGGCTTCGGCTGGGGGACGCTCCTGACCAACGACTTCCGCGGACTGGCGCCGGGGGATGCGCTGGCGCCGTTCAGCCTGGTCTGCAAGGCGGTCAGCGCCAATGGACGGCCGACGGTGAAGCTCTCCGACAACCCGGGCAAGGCCTTGGGGCCGGCGGAGGAGGTGGCCCGCTACAAGCGGGTCTTCGGGGTGGGGGCGCAGCAGGCGCAACCGGTTTTGGTCTGAACGATGCCGGGGCAGCAACGGCCCGGCGCAACAGGGTGCGCAAGCACGCAAGCAGGGAGGTGGAAGCAAAATGGCCTTTAACAGCTATCTCTTGATAAGGGCGCAGGGCGAGGATGCCCCCGTCCTCTTCGGCGAGGACACCACGGCGAACGACATGGGCGGCACGGACGTATCCAATTACATCGAGTGTACGGAGTTCGGGGTCAGCATGGATCTCCCCAATTCGGCTGCTACAGGAGTCAGCCGCGCGTCGGGCCACATGAGCTGGCCTCCGGCGCGCTTCGTACTGCGCATGGGCAAGAGTACCCCCTGGCTCTTCGACGCCGCCAAGACGGCCAAGAAGATCGAACTCGCCCTGCGGATCTTCAACCGGCATCACGATACCGGCGAAATCCAGCAGGTGGCCCAGTACCGCATCAAGAACGGCCGCATAAGCTCGATCCGGATCCTGTTGCCGAACACCGAGCGTGCGGAGACGGCCGCCGCTGCGCCTTTGGTCGAGCTCCACGTCGGCCCCGGGATCACCGAGATCGAGTCGATGACCGGCAGCACGATGATGAGCAGCGAGTAGCCGGACCCGGGGATAGGCTGGTCGGGATGGCTCGCGGGAGCACACGGCTCGTTGGGTCGGGGTGAACCCGGCGGATCCCGGCAGAAGGCGCCGATCGGGGCGCACGGATCCGTCGCGCCGGGTTGGGGCGGCGGGACGTCCGTGCGCGACTTCGTGTGCGGGTGGGGCTTGCGCCACCTGGGCCGGGGGGTAAAGGCTGGCGGCCATCATGTCTGCCACCGACACCACCCTCCGGCCGCGACGCCGGGCATTCCGCCGGGGCATCGCGGCCCTGCTGATCGCGCGCGCTGGTGCTGGCGCCGGTGGCGGCCGCGCTGCTGGCGGTGGAGTCGAGCCCGCGGGTGACCGGGACAGGCACCCCCGACGCCGCTGCGGCGGCCCGGGTGCGCGACCTTGCGAAGCGGCTCCAGGTGCTGGTCAAGAAAGAAAGCGCTGCCGGCGTCCTTACCTTCAGCGAGGCCGACATGAACGCGGCGCTGGCCTCGGTCTCCCGGGTGCTGCCCGGCGTCGCCGGGCGGGTGGCGGTCCGGGACGGGCAGATGGAGGCCGGATTCTCCGCGGGCGCGCCCTACATGCCGGAAGGGCGCTGGATCAATCTGCAAGCGACGCTCGCGGCGTCCGAGGACGGGCTGGCGGTCACCCGGCTGCAAGTCGGGCGGCTGCCGCTGCCGCCCGGGCCGACGCTCTGGGCGCTGCGGGTCGGGCTCGACAGCGCTCTGGGAGACGGGATCGGGACGGCCGTCCTGCGCTGGATCGCCGCTCTCCAGATCGACCCGCCGAACATCACGCTGGTGCTGGAGCCGGGCGAGCTGACCGGGGCGGGCCGGGTCGAGCGGCTGAAGGCGCGGCTGCGCGCCATGGCCGCGGGAGCGACCGAACCCGGGCGGGTGCGTGCGCATCTGCGGGCGCTGCACGGCGCCGCGCAGGACAGAGAGCTTGCCGCCGGGGACGGCTCGGTCCTGCCGTACCTTGCCTACACGGTGGCTCAGGCCGGCGCGCATGAAGCGGCGGATCCGCGCTCCGAGATGCGGGCGGCGATCTTTGCGCTGGCGCTCTATTGCGGCGATCCGCGCTTCGGGGGCGCCATCGGGGTGTGGCTGCCGGGGTCGATGCAGGGCGCACGCAACCACTGCGCCGAGGCCACGCTTGCCGGGCGCCAGGACATCGTGCGGCATTTCGTCCTGTCGGCGGGCATACACGCCGCCAGCACCGACCGGACGGTGCTGGGGCTGGGAGAGCTGAAGGAGCTGCTCGACAGCAACCCCGGTGGCACCGGCTTCAGCTTCGACGACATGGCGGCCAATCTGGCGGGCGCGCGCTACGCGGCCTGCTGATGGAGGCCCCGCCGGCGGTCTGGCCGCAACTGGCCGCGGCGATCACGACCGAGGCCGACGTGATGCCACCCATCGACGGCCTGCCCGAGGGGCTGGACGCCGAGGCGTTCCAGGCGGCTTACGGCGACATCGACAGCCCGGCCTACCGGGGCCTGTTGGCCGAGATTGAGACTCGCATCGACGCCCTGCCCCTCCACCATCGCGTACCGGCGGACTGAGCGCCGGCGGCTTTCCCGGAGTGCGCCTTCAGTAGCCGCGCGCGGCGAGCCAGGCGCGCAGGAATGCAATCTCGGCCTCCTGCGCGGCGATGATCTCCCCGGCGAGGGCGCGCAGCTCCGGGTCGGTGCCGTATTCGAGCTCTACCCGCGCCATGTCGATGGCGCCCTGGTGGTGCGGGATCATGCCGCGGGCGAAGTCCACGTCGGCATCGCCGGTGAATTCGAGGGCCATGTCGGCATGCATCCGCGCGTTGGCAGCGGCGTAGGCCACTGCCGCGGGGTTCTCGGCTGCGTTGCCCTCGTGGGCGTGATCCTGGGCGGACGCGCTGCCTGCGGCAAGGAGCAGGGCGAAGAGATAGGCGCGACGGGTCATCGGTGGGTCTCCTTCGGTTCGGGTCGCCCGTCGCTGCCACCCGGCCATATGGGAAGGTCAAGCGCCAAATCGCCCCTCCCTTGACCTTCCCATTGCTGGAACCCCATCTGGAGGGCGGGTGAAAGTCGGAGGTGCTGGCGATGAACATCGGCGAGGTTGCGGCGGCGTCCGGCGTGTCGGCCAAGATGATCCGCTACTACGAGAGCATCGGCCTCGTCCCGGCGGCCAGGCGCAGCCAGAACGGCTACCGGGTCTATGGCCCTGCCGAAATGCATACGCTGCGCTTCGTGCGGCGGGCACGGGCGCTGGGCTTTTCGGTGGCGCGGATCGGGCAGCTCCTGAAGCTCTGGCAGGACAAGGGCCGGGCCAGCGCCGAGGTCAAAGCGATCGCCGAGGGCCAGGTCGCCGAACTCAACGCCCGCATTGGCGAGCTGCAATCCATGGCGCGGACGCTGGAGCACCTGGCGCAGTCCTGCCACGGCAACGCGCGGCCAGACTGCCCGATCCTCGACGATCTCGCGGCGGGCTGAGTGCGGGGCGCTTGCCATTCCCGCAACTCCCGCCCCATATCGGCGGCGAAGAGGGAGAGGAACGACCATGACCACCAACCAGCCAGCCCGGACTTTGCGCTCGCGAGCCTGGTTCGACAACCCGTCCAATACGGATATGACAGCGCTCTACCTCGAGCGCTACTTGAATTTCGGCATCAGCCGCGAGGAGCTGCAATCGGGCAAGCCGATCATCGGCATCGCGCAGACCGGCTCGGACCTGTCGCCCTGCAACCGCCACCACATCGAGCTGGCCAAGCGTGTGCGCGAGGGCATCCGCGAGGCCGGCGGCATCGCGATGGAGTTCCCGGTGCACCCGATCCAGGAGACCGGCAAGCGCCCGACCGCGGGCCTCGACCGCAACCTTACCTACCTGTCGCTGGTCGAGCTGCTCTACGGCTATCCGCTGGACGGCGTGGTGCTGACCATCGGCTGCGACAAGACCACGCCCGCGCTCCTGATGGCGGCAGCCACCGTCAACCTGCCGGCGATCGCCCTCAGCGTCGGCCCGATGCTGAACGGCTGGTTCCGCGGCGAGCGCACCGGCTCGGGCACCATCGTCTGGAAGGCGCGCGAGATGATGGCGCGCGGCGAGATCGACTATGCCGGCTTCCTCGACCTGGTGGCCTCCTCTGCCCCCTCCACCGGCTTCTGCAACACCATGGGCACGGCGACGACCATGAACTCGCTGGCCGAGGCGCTGGGGATGCAGCTGCCCGGCTCAGCCGCGATCCCCGCGCCCTACCGCGACCGGCAGGAGATGGCCTGGCGCACCGGCAAGCGCATCGTCGACATGGTCGCACGAGGACCTGAAGCCCTCGGACATCATGACGCAGGCCGCGTTCAAGAACGCGATCCGGGTGAACTCGGCGATCGGCGGCTCGACCAACGCGCCGATCCACCTCAACGCCATCGCCCGCCACCTCGGCGTCGCAGCTGAAGATCGAGGACTGGCAGGAATGGGGCGAGGACATCCCGCTCCTGGTCAACCTCCAGCCCGCCGGCGAGTACCTCGGCGAGGACTACTACCACGCCGGCGGCGTGCCGGCGGTCTTCGGCCAGCTGATCGAGCAGGGCCTGATCGACGAGAGCGCGATGACCGCCAACGGCAAGACCGTGGGCGAGAACTACCGCGGCGCGGTGATCGTGGACGAGAACGTCATCCGCCCCTTCGACCGCCCGCTGAAGGAACGCGCCGGCTTCCGGGTGCTCACCGGCAACATCTTCCACTCGGCGGTGATGAAGATGAGCGTGATCTCACCCGAGTTCCGCGACCGCTACCTGAACGATCCCGACCACCCCAACCGCTTCGAGGGCCGCGCGGTGGTCTTCGACGGGACCGAGGACTACCACCACCGGATCGACGACCCCGCCCTCGCGATCGACGAGAACACCATGCTCTTCATGCGCGGCGCCGGGCCCAAGGGCTATCCGGGGGCGGCCGAGGTGGTGAACATGCGGGCGCCCGACTACCTCCTGAAGCGCGGCGTCTCCAGCCTGGTCTGCGTCGGCGACGGGCGCCAGTCGGGCACCTCCGGCAGCCCCTCGATCCTCAACGCCTCGCCCGAGGCGGCGTCGAACGGCGGGCTGGCGCTGGTGGTGACGGGCGATCGCGTGGTCGCTGGACCTCAACACCGGGCGGTTCGACCTCTTGGTCGATGATGCGGAACTGGAGCGCCGGCGCGCGGCGCTGGAGGAAGGCGGCGGCTACCAGTACCCCGAGAGCCAGACGCCGTGGCAGGAAATCCAGCGTGCCCTCGTCGGCGAGCTGGAGACCGGCGCGGTGCTTGAGCCGGCGGTGAAGTACCAGCGCATCGCCCAGACCCGCGGAATCCCGCGCGACAACCACTGACACCACGCCCGCCCGGCCCTAGAAGCCGGGCGGGCGTGGTGGCTCCATCTCGAAGGGCACGGTGGCGAGCTGGCCGTAGTTGCAGGTCAGCTCCTCATCCGCCGCGATGTCGCGGGCGGCCCGGGCCACGCCGGGGGTCGAGAAGTCGAGGTTGGGCTCGTTCGAGTGGTTCATGAACCGCCCGTCATCGCCGTCGAGCGCCATGCAGCCGGGGTAGTCGGCGATCTCGTAGGCGAAGCGTGCGAAGAACTCGCGAGTGGGGGCGGGTGCGCGCGCCAGCTCCTCGAGGCTCACCAGCACGTCGAACCGCGGATCGAAGCGCCAGACCTCGGTGCCCGCGGGAACCGGCTCGGCGGCAAAGACCCCGAGCCCCTCGATCTCCGAGCGGGCAAGCTGGCAGCGGACGAGGATCATGCGGCTCTCCTGCGGTCGGCAGACGGTGCCGCAAAATCACCTCAAATTGCCTAACCATTTCCAAAGGCGCGCACAGGTTTCGCTAACCGTGGTACGTTAGTCAGGCAGACGCCGTGCGGCCCGGGGGGGGCCAGGATACGCCAGTCGCGTATGCCCGTGGGCGCGGCGTGTGGGGTGGGCATGAGTGATTTCCCGGAGAGCGGGGACAACTTCGTTGTCCTCAAGCCTTGGCGCATCCTGCAGGGAAGCGCCTGGCACGACTGGCAGCGCGACGCGCTGCGCGCGCAGATCGCGGCCTCCGAGGCGGCGGGCGAGCCCTTCGCGGCGCGCCGGCTGCGCGGCGCGCTCGACCGGCTGAAAGCCGCGGGACCGGAGCGGATCTCGGCGGACAGGGATGCCCCCCGCGGCTGACATCCGATGAGCCACGGCGCGGTTGGTCGGGTGTCGCGCAGACCGAAAGGCGATGCTAGGATGGGCGGGCGACAGGACCGAGGGCATGCGATGGAGCAGCCGAAACAGATCGAGTTCACCGCCGACGAGTTCATCGCCTGGGCGCTGGAGCAGCCGACGGGCCGCTTCGAGCTCGACAACGGTGTCGTCGTCGCCATGGCACCCGAGCGCGCGAACCATGCTCTCGCGAAGCTCAATGCGGTGATCGCCCTGCGCAGGGCCATCGGTGCGAAAGGTCACCCTTGCCAGGCTTTTCCCGATGGCATGTCGGTCAGGATCGACGACCGGACGGTCTACGAGCCCGATGCGCTGGTCCGCTGCGGACCGCCCCTGCCCGGCGACGCGATCGAGGTGGGCGATCCCGTGGTCGTGGTCGAGGTCGTCTCCCCGTCGAGCCGGGGTGTCGACAGGGGTGTCAAGCTCGCAGGCTATTTCTCGCTCCCGAGCGTGCGTCACTACCTGATCGTCGATACCGAGAAGCGTCTCATCATCCATCATCGGCGAGACGAAGCGGGCCAGATCGGCGTCCGGATTCTCCACGATGGTGCGCTTGCGCTCGACCCGCCAGGCCTGGAGATCGACGTTCTGGACACTTTCGACGGCCTCTGAAGGCGCTCACGCCCCTCGCCATTTCCGCAAGCGCTTGCCCGGCGCGTGCCCGCCTTGTTCGTGGCCCGGCGCGTGCATAGAGTCTCCCGGCGCGTGATCGGGGACCTGGATGTTCTTCAATACTCTCTCCGGGCGTTTTCTGGGCTTGACGATCATCTTCGTGTTGATCGCCGAGGTGCTCATCTTCGTGCCCGCGATCGCCCGGTACCGCGAGGGCTACCTTCAGAACCGCCTGGAGCTGGCCCAGCTCGCCGCACTGGCGCTGCTGGCGACCCCGAACGAGGCGGTCTCGCCCGAGCTGGAGCAGGAGCTGCTGAGCACGGCCGACGTGCTCAACGTGGTGCTCAAGCGCGAAGGCGTGCGCGAGCTGGTGCTGCAGGGCGCGATGCCCGAGCGGCTGGACCGCCGCTTCGACATCCGCAACCCCATGTCCACCACCTTGATGCGCGATGCGCTGGAAGTGTTCTTCGTGGGCGAGGACCGGATCGTGCAGGTGGAGGGGCAGACCCGCCAGGGGGCGGGCGGCGTCATCGAGGTGGTGATGCACGAGACCCCGCTGCGCGAGGCGATGGTCGCCTACGGGATGCGGGTGCTCTACCTGTCGCTGCTGATATCGGTGGCCACGGCGGCGCTGCTGTTCTTCGCCGTGCAGCGCTTCATCGTGCGCCCGATGCAGCGGGTCATCGACAACATGGCCGCCTATCGCGACGACCCCGAGGACGCGAGCCGCATCATCGCGCCGCGGGACGGCGTGCGCGAGATCGCCCAGGCCGAGACGGCGCTGCACGACCTGCAGGTGCGGCTGACGGGATCGCTGCGGCAGAAGGACCGGCTGGCGGGGCTGGGGGCGGCGGTGGCCAAGATCAGCCACGACCTGCGCAACATGCTGACCACCGCCCAGCTGCTGGCCGACCGCATCGAGACCAGCAACGACCCGGCGGTGCGGCGGACCGCGCCGAAGCTGGTGGGCTCGCTGTCGCGGGCGATCCAGCTCTGCGAGCGGACGCTGGCCTTCGGCAAGGCCGAAGAAGCGCCGCCGGTGCTGGCGGTCTGTGCGCTGGCGCCGCTGGTCGAGGAGGTGCTGGCCAACGAGCGCCTGGCCGGCACCGCGTCCTGCGTCACCTTCCGCGCAGAGATTCCCGAGGGGCTGCGGGTGCGGGCGGACGCGGATCAGCTCTTCCGGGTGCTGACCAACCTGGTGCGCAACGCCGCTCAGGCCATCGAGGCGGCGCGCAACCAGGGCACGGTCACGGTCATGGCGCAGGGCGGCGAGGAATGGACCGAGATCCGGGTCGCCGACACCGGTCCGGGCCTTCCGGCCAGGGCGCGCGAGAACCTGTTCCAGCCGTTCCGCGGCGGGGTGCGGCTGGGCGGCACCGGCCTCGGCCTCGCCATCGCCGCCGATCTGGTCAGGGGCCATGGCGGAACGCTGACGCTCGAGGAGAGCGGCCCCGCGGGCAGCGTCTTCCGCATCCTGCTACCGGTGTCGCGCGGGGCGTGAGCGGGCGGGAGTCGCGGGTGTTGCCTGGCCGGCAGCAGCGACGTTCGCCGGGGCGGGTGTGCGCTTTGGTGCCGGGAGGCGGATACGGGGCGGAAGTCGCTGGAAATGCGCGAAAAAACGGATGTGAAGTGCATGCACAACCCATGCACATCGCATATGTACAAAACGGGCTTCCGGCGGGGTCGCGGCAAGGGTTCGTTCAGGATCTCCCACCCGGCGGCGGCCGCTAGGGCCCGTTGCCGACTGGCGCGTGTACCAAAATCGGCCCTGTGCGACGTGACGGTAGAACTCGGGCCTCAAGCAGTCGAAGGGTATGGCCGCGATTCGTTGGGTCTAAGCGGATAGCGGTCGCACTTATAGTTGTGAGCCCACGTGAAAGCCTATCTTGCCTCAGCGGCAGAATGCTCCCTCCAGTGTTTCCCTTTGACGCGTGCTTTGTGTTACCGTCGCTTCACTCAGTAGCCGAGAGGAAGGTGCGCTATGGGAATCTTTGGCAAGCTCTTCGACGGCGGCAAGTCGGCCGGCAAGAAGTATGACCCGTCCGGGTCCAAGGGGGAGTATGGGCGGGGCTACGGCAAAGGAAGCGCGAGTTCCAACCCGAAGAAGTGGGAAGAGCGCACCGAAGCGCAGCGTGCGCGTTCTGAGCGCAAGCTCGACAAGTGGAAAGGGTAGCGCTCGTAGCGCCGGAACATGGCCTTGGTGCTATTCATGCCCGCATCCCGCTGTACGGGCCGCTCGCAGTAGGAATCGGACCTCCGATCTGCCCGTGGTTCACCACGTGTATGATCGTTGCTCTCGATCGCGGGGGCCGAGTGCAACGATGATTGAATGTCGATCTCATCGGGATCTGCCAAAATAATTGGTGGTCTCACGGGAAGCAGGAGCAGGAACAGGTTCCGCAGAAGGTTGTTCTGATGCCATGACCGCGCTAAGATCGTCGTCAAAACCGAACGATCATGCCGCGGGAGACGAATATGAGTATTGGATGGTTTGTGGATGGTTCCTACGTCTACAAAACTTTTGGGAAAGTTGACTACGCGAAGGTACGCGCTCTTATAGAGGAAGAACTGTCTGATACTATAGAGGACGCTTACTATGTGAACGCGGATGAGGATCCCCCCCGCGCAGAAGCATTGCACCGAGCTTTGAGTAAGCCGCCACCCGATGGGCCAGGGCTGCGAACAAAGGTGTTCTGGCTCTCAAAAAAGCCACTGTACTGGCCAAAAAATATGGGAGGAAACCAAGTTCTCCATCCAGATACCGGCGATCCATACATACTTACCACGCAAAAATCTGTTGACGTTGGCTTAGCCTATTACTTGGTAAAATCATACCATAACCGGGGATGGACGAAGCTGGTGTTGGGTGCGGGGGATGGAGACTTCCATGTTCCTGTTCAAGACCTTGTCGAAAACCTTAACGTCGATTTGTATTTGATCGGAACCACCGGTTCGATCTCCCCTCAGCTCGCGCCTTATGCCCGCGGCATATGGGATTCGAATGTCGAGCCGATACGGAGCAGGATCGAGTTGCGCCGGAAACTGCCGGGCGGGTAGATCGCCTGTCGACGTGTGGTAGCTCAGACCTGTTTGTGCTCAAGCGGGCGTTGCCTGCGACACTAGTTGCCGGTAGCCAGAGTGGTCTCGACCGCTTGTAATCCGCCTGCGGACGTGGCCGACCTCGGCACTCCACTGTAGCAATGTTCGCACAGTCGACGACAAAGTTCGTAGTATTGGATGTCCGCTCCCGGCGCAAAGCGCACCCAAGTGCTGGTTTGTTTGTTACGCCCTAGACCGGTTCGGGTTGGCGGGCGTCCTCGGTGGCGAGGAAGCGCTCGGCCTCCAGCGCGGCCATGCAGCCCATGCCCGCCGAAGTGACCGCCTGACGGAAGACGTGGTCGGTGATGTCGCCGGCCGCGAAGACGCCGGGAATGTCGGTGGCGGTCGAATCCGGCTTCGTCACCACGTAGCCGCCATTGTGCAGCGGCAGCTGGCCGGCCACCAGCTCCGAGGCCGGCGCATGCCCAATGGCGATGAAGACCCCATGCGCCGGTATCTCGCGCTCGACGCCCGTGCGCACATCGCGCAGCCGCACCCCGGTGACGCTGGCAGGCGTGCCGCCACCGAGAACCTCGTCGAGGGCATGGAACCAGATGGTCTCGATCTTCGGAGTGCTTGAACAGCCGGTCCTGCAGGATCTTCTCGGCGCGCAACTCGTCGCGGCGATGCACCAGCGTGACCTTCGAGGCAAAGTTGGTCAGGAACAGCGCCTCCTCGACCGCCGAGTTGCCGCCGCCGATCACCACCACCTCCTGGCCCGCGATAGAAGAACCCGTCGCAGGTGGCGCAGGCCGAGACGCCGAAACCCTTGAACTTCTCCTCCGACGGCAGCCCCAGCCACTTCGCCTGCGCGCCGGTGGCCAGCACCAGCGCATCGGCCGTATAGACCGTGCCGCTGTCGCTCCATGCCGTGAAGGGCCGCTTGCTCAGGTCGAGCTTCGAGATGTGGTCGGCGATGATCTCGGTGCCGGTGGCGCGCGCATGCTCCTCCATGCGGATCATCAGGTCCGGGCCGAGCACCTGCGTGTCGCCCGGCCAGTTCTCCACCTCGGTGGTGATGGTCAGCTGGCCGCCGGGCTGGATGCCCTGGATCAGGATCGGCTCCAGCATCGCCCGCGCCCCGTAGACCGCCGCCGTATAGCCGGCAGGACCCGAGCCGATGATCAGAAGCCGTGTATGACGTGTCTGGGACATGGCGAACCTCTCGCGTTTGGAGCGTTATATGGTCGCCACCGGCCGGGCTGTAAAGCGCGGCCGGGGCATGCCCGCCATGCGTCCGGCGCGCCGGCTCAGAGCAGCCGCGCCCGCAGGGTCTTGTACTCCGCCTCGCTGATCGAGCCCGCCGCCTTCAGCCTGTCGAGCTTCTCGATCTCGTCCGCGGCGCTGAAGCCGACCGCATGGCGCAGCTGCTCGCGTGCCTTCTCGGCCTGGGCGATGTCGCGGTCGGCCATGCTGGCGCCCTGGGTCACCAGATAGGCGAAGATGCCGATATAGGGCACGACCAGAAGGGCGATGACCCAAAGCACCTTGGACAGGCCCGACATGTCGCGGCGGCGGAACAGGTCGATCACCACCCGGATCAGCAGCCAGAACCAGACTACGAACAGGAAGATGACCAGCGCATCGAACAGAAACGTGCCGAAGCTCAGGCCACCGAAATGCCCCCCACGCTCGACCACCGCATCCTCCATCTCGACCTCCATCATTGGCGTCACGCCCAATTGGGTAGCCAGTGGCCCCGGGCGACCGCGCGACGCGCTCCTTCTCCGGCGGTCGCCGCACGAAGGCAAGGCCCATTTCGGGGGCAGCCTTCGCGTTTTCGCGGCCGGACTTTGCGAATAGTGCCGATCTGCGAAAGATTATGGCGTTCGGTCATGCCACGGGGTACGTATGTGACGCGCGCAGGGGAGGGCGTCCATGCCAGGCCAGAAGCTCGACTCCATCGACCGCAAGATCCTTGCCGAGTTGCAGGGGGACGGGCGGATGACCAACGTGGAGCTGTCGCGCCGCGTCGGAATCTCGGCGCCGCCCTGCCTGCGCCGGGTGCGCGCCCTGGAGGAAGCCGGGCTGATCCACGGCTATCACGCCAATATCAACGCCCGCGAGCTTGGCTTCGAGGTGCAGGTCTTCGCCATGGTCGGCCTGTCGAGCCAGGCCGAGCGCGACCTCGCCGCCTTCGAGGCCAAGGCGCGATCCTGGTCGCTGGTACGCGAGTGCCACATGCTGAACGGCGAGATCGACTTCATCCTGAAATGTGTCGCACCCGATCTCTCGACCTTCCAGAGCTTCCTCACCGAGGAACTGACCGCCGCCCCCAACGTGGCATCGGTCAAGACCAGCCTCGTCATCCGGTGTGCCAAGGACGAGCCGGTCGTGCCCTTCGACGTCTACGAGGCGAGGGCGCGCGTCGCCGGCGGGTAAACAGAGTCCCCTCTTAACCCGATGTTATGGGTCGTCGGTCAAGGCTCCCCACCGGGTGGATCGGGGCCGGAGGCGGCTTCGTGGGGATCGGAGGGGGAGTCCGCATGGCAGAACGGGTACGGCGCCCGATCGTGGAGGGTGGCCCCTCGGTCTGGGGGCGGGTCGATCCGATCACCACCCTTCCGAACCGGCAGCAGTTCCTTGCAGACGCGGCCTGGCGCAGGACGGAGCCGGGAACGCTCGTTCTGGTGACGCTGGCGGATGCGGGCGCGTTCGACGAGCTGCTCTGCGCGCTCGGCCACGACCACTCGCACGCCTTCATCCGCGCCGGCGCCGCGCGGCTGGCCGAGATTGTCGATCCGGATGTCCGGATCTATCACGTCAGCATCCTTGGGTTTGCCTTCCATGTGCCCGGCCATCCCGATGCAGGGCGGCCAGCAATCATCGAGCGCATCCGCGAGGGGTTCGCGCGGCCGATCCTGGTCGATGACATCCCCATCGACACCAGCGTCGGCATCGGGCTGCGCCCGACCACCAGCGTCCCCGACGAGGACCTTCGCGGCGCGCTGTCGGCCGCACAGGACAGCCGCGGCCAGGCCACCGGCTGGGCCTGGTACGACCGCCGCCGCGACGAGGCGCACCGCCGCGCCTTCCGGCTCCTGACCGACCTCAAGACCGCGCTCTCGGCCGAGGACGAACTGGAGCTGCACTTCCAGCCGAAGATCATGCTCGGCTCGGGCGACTGCCACAGCGTCGAGGCGCTGGCCCGCTGGACGCATCCGCAGCTCGGGCCGATATCGCCGGGGGAATTCGTGCCGCTGGCCGAGACCACGGCGCTTGTAGCACCGCTGACCCGCTGGGTCATCGACGCCGCCACCCGCCAGATCCTGCGCTGGAAGCGCGAGGGCACCGACATGGCCGTGGCGATCAACGTCTCGCCGAAGAACCTCGAGGAGGCGGATTTCGTCGAGTACCTGCTCTTCAACTGCGCCGCCCGCGGGGTCGATCACGGTCGGGTGGAGCTGGAGATCACCGAAGGCGTCAGCGCCGCCCGCGGCCCGCTGATCCTCGACCGGCTGGCGGCGCTGCGCAACCTCGGCTTCGGCATCGCCATCGACGACTTCGGGGCGGGCTATTCCAACATGGCCTACCTGACGCGGCTCTCGGCCAACACGCTGAAGATCGACCAGAGCCTGGTGCGCGGGCTGGAGCCCCATGCCCAGAGCGGGCGGCTGGTGGCGGGCATCGTGCAGATGGGCCACGACCTCGGCTACAAGATCGTGGCCGAGGGCGTAGAGACCGAGGTCGAGCTCGACATGCTGATGGGCCTCGGCTGCGACCTCGGCCAGGGCTGGCACTTCGGCCGGCCCATGAAGGCGCCGGCACTGATCGACTGGCTGGCCGAGCGCGAGGGCTGACCGGGGTACAGCCGGCGCCGGCCGGTGCCCGGCCACCTGCTCAGGTGGCGGCGACGCCTGTCGCGTAGCGCGCCACCACCGCGGGGTGGGTCGCGATCGCGCGCGCCAAGGCCTTGAGCTTGGGATAAGGGTCGAAGATATGCGGGGGGATGTCATCGACGGCCCCGCCGGCGATCCACTTGTCGACCATGTAGAGCTTGATGTCGGCGACGCTGGGGCGGGCGCCTCCGACGAAAGGCCCATCGCCGAGCAGCCGCTCGATGCAGAGCCCCCATTGCGGGATGTAGTCGCTGGCGAGCAGCGCACGCGCCGCTTTCCGCTCGGCCGCATCCTGCATGCGCATCGTGGGCGAGATCCGTTGCCGGAGGTCTTCGGCGGCGTCCATCAGCGCGTCGTGGCGGGCGGCCTCGAACGGGTCGTCGGGGTGGAGCCCGTGCTGGCGGCCGATGAGCCGCAGGATGGCGTTGCTCTGGCCGAAGACCCCGCGGCCCGCCACCTCCAGCGTGGGCAGCGACGCAAACGGCAGGTCCGGCTTTAGCTTCGCGAAGGTCGCCCGGTCGATGCGGTTGTCGTCGAACGGCACGCCGGCGATGGTCAGCGCGAGCCGCACCTCCTCGCCCCGGCTGCCGGTGAAGTCGAAGTAGGTGACCTTCATGTCGGCCATCGGTTCCTCCCATACACCGGCCTCCAAGCGTACCGGCGTCCGAGGCTTAGACGGCATTTGATCCCGCCGCCAGAACCGAGCCGTCGCAGGGCGCCGACCGGTAGTTCCCGGTGCCCGCGAACACCGAAAGAGGGTTTCTCTGCCGCGGCATTGTGCCTATCTGGTGCCAATGAAGACAAAACCGCTCGCCTTTTCGGTACATCTCTTCACCGCCTCGGGCGCGGCACTGGCCTTGCTGGCGCTGGTGGCGGCGACGAAGGGCGACTGGCGGCTGATGTTCGGATGGCTGGGACTGGCGCTGATCGTCGACGGGCTCGACGGGCCGCTTGCCCGCATCGTGGACACCAAGCGCAATGCGGCGAACTGGGACGGGGTGATCCTCGATCTGGTCATCGACTACCTGACCTATGTCTTCATCCCCGCCTACGCGCTGATCTACACCGGCCTCCTGCCTTGGCCGCTGGGTCTGATCGCGGCACTCTTCATCGCGCTGACCGGGACCATGTACTTCGCCGACGTGCGGATGAAGGCCGAGGACAACTGCTTCGTCGGCTTCCCGGCGGTCTGGCAGATGCCGCTGCTGGTATTCCTGACCTTCGATCCGCCGGTTTGGATGACGCTCGGCATCATCCTGTTGCTCGGGATCGGGCAGTACACCTGGCTGAAGTTCATCCACCCGGTGCGTACCGAGCGCTGGCGGCGCGTCAACCTGCCGGTCTGCCTCGTCTGGGTGGTGCTGGCGGGCTGGTCGGCCTGGGCGCATTTCGACCCGCCGCCCATGGTGAAGCTCGGGCTGTTCGCGACCAGTCTTTGGCTGCTTGCGGTCGGCATCGTCATGCAATTGTCCCCCGCCCGCGAGTCCGTCTCGGCCGAGTGATATGGCCCCGCGGGGATCGCGCGGCATTGTATCATTTCAACGGGGACGCGACGTCACGGCCTGGCTCGGCCTGGTGCCAGCTCACCCTAGAGATGGGCCAGGCCGACGTTCGCCGTCTTGTGGAGCGTTCGCCTCCCGACAATCAAGAATGCCGACTGCAGGAGGTCACTCCGCACTCTCACGCATCGGTTGCTTCAATCGAGACCGGGCAGCGAGCGCCTCCGTCGCGACCTCCCGTTCCAGAGCCAGTGGATAGTGGTGAATGCCGGCCGAAAAGCTCGCGGCTCCCCCGGTGAGCAGCCACAGCAGGCCACGGATCATCACGGCGGTGAAGGGATCGAAACTGTCGGAGCTCGCAAAGGTGCCAAAGGCGAGGTTGATGAGGCTGCCGCGGTTGAGGAGGAACAACTTCCGGCCGCCGATCGAATAGCGGTCGATGTGGTTCTTCATGGTCCGCCGCTCGTGCGTGTCCAGCCAGGCGACGGCGATCTCGCGTTTGCTGTGCCCCACGTTGAAGACGACGGCGCCGTCGCGGCATAGGTTCAACTCGGTTTCGCCGAGGACGCCATCAAGGCCGGTCGCGGTGACAACGACGTCCGCCTCCGCGAGCGCCAGACCGAGCGGCAACGTCCGGCAGCCAAAGTGCATGGCCTCGAGCTGGCGGACTGGATCGATCTCGGCGACCGTGACGATCGCACCGAGGGTGCGAGCCCGTTCTGCGACGCCGCGTCCCACAGGGCCAAATCCGACGACGAGGACTTGCCGGCCGAAGAGCGAGAGGCCGGTGATAGCCTCGAACGCGGGCCATGTTGCCTCGCCGACGTGGAAGCGGTTGTGGAGCGCGTCCTTGAGCGCGATGCCGTTCCAGTCGAATACCGGGAAAGTCAGGTGCAGCGGTCTGACCCGGTGCAAGCCGGTCGTCGTCGCTTCGAGCGCGCCGGCGACGGACGTGCCCGCCAGGGTGGCGGCTTCGATGAGCTCGCCCCCCATGTCGCATATCGCGTCGAGCGGCCCGGCCGCGAAGCGGCGAAGCGTGTCGTCGTAGACATGTCGCGGCTCGCGGCGGCCATCGAAGACCTCGACGCCACGGCGGGCCAGGTAGTCGACCACGCGGGGGTCCGTACTGTCGAAGTTGCAGGCGCCGAGCCGCACGGACACGCCAGCCTCGACGAAGGGCATGAGGGTCAGGATTGTATCGGGCAACAGGTGCATCCACGCGGCAACGCGCTTGCCGGCAAGATCGAACGGGCGCACCTGAGCGGCAAAGTGCTCGCTGACGGGATGCGTGAAGCGGAGCCACTCGAGCCCGGCCTCGATCTCCGAGCCCGCCATATGCGCCGCATCCACGACCGTGCTCAAGACCGACCTGCCCGCCGCTTCTGCCCGATGGGGCACCCTATGTCCTCGTGGTCGGCATGGTGCCGTCCCGACCGCTCCCTGCGCAAACTCACTTGTGCCCGATAAGGGTTCCAAGACGTCCGTCGCGAGGAAACCCTCGTGGCGGCAATCCACACATAAACAGCCAACAAGGAAAGGATAAGCCTGTTTCCAGCCGCTTCCCAGCCGTTGGTTTTCGAGCCTTTCCAGCGATTCTTCCGTCTCTGGTGACGCGCGCGCAGATCAGGTGGAAGTCGCATGATGCGAAGGCGGGCGACGGGCTCGCGGCGCCGCTTCGCACCGGGCGGCCCCTGCGGCTCGAAGTCGATGGCCATCGAAACGGCGAGGGAGCGGTTGGTCGGCATCCTCACCCAAAGCTTCCCGGCCCGGCAGCGCGTCGTCACCGCCGATAGTTCCTAGGCCTCCACGCCCACGCCCGCCTCGCGCGCCAACGCGGCGTTCGCCTCGGCGAAGCGCGCGAGCACCGAGGCCTTGAGCGCGGGATCGATCTTCAGCGGCGCCATGCCGTCCGGCATCCGCCATTCGCCCGTGACTGTCCCGCGGGTATTCCCGGCCCGGGCGAAGACCGCCCCCTGCAGGGTCGTCGAGCCGGTCTTCGGCAGCCCGATGTGCAGGACGAGCACGGCCTCAGCCGAGGGCCGCGTCGCAGCGGGCGCAGACGCCGGGGTGGGCGTGGGTGTCGACGTCGGGCAGGATCCGCCAGCACCGCGCGCACTTGGCGCCCACCGCGAGACGGGGGACGACGGCGATGCCGGGGACGTCCTCCAGCGTGAAGGCGCCCTCCGGTCCGGGGGCCGGGGCGAGGGTGAGGTCGGAGGTGATGCAGAGGTCGGCGAAGTCGACCGAGGCCAACGCCTTCCGCAGCGCCTCGTCGGCGACGTGGACCACCGGTGCCGCCTCGAGGCTGGCGCCGATGCGCTTGTCGCGGCGCTCCAGCTCCAGCGCGCCGGTGACGACACGGCGGGCGCGGCGGATCGCCTCCCATTCCGCCGCCAGCGCCGGATCGAGCCAGGCGGCCGGCGTCTCGGGGAAGTCCTGCAGGTGGACGGAGCTGTCCTCGCCGGGAAAGCGCGAGAGCCAGACCTCCTCCATGGTGAAGGCGAGAAGGGGCGCGAGCCAGGTCGCGAGCCGGTGGAAGAGCGCATCCAGCACCGTACGCGCGGCCCGGCGGCGGGGGCTTGTGGCCGCGTCGCAGTAGAGCGCGTCCTTGCGGATGTCGAAGTAGAAGGCCGAGAGGTCCAGCGTGCAGAACTGGAACAGCGACTGGAACACGCCCTGGAAGTCGTAGGTCGCGTAGCCCGCGCGCACCTGCCCGTCGAGCTCGGCCAGCCGGTGCAGCACCCAGCGTTCAAGCTCGGGCATCTCGGCGGCCGGCAGGCGTTCCGCCTCGTCGAAGCCGTCCAGCGCCCCGAGCAGGAAGCGCAGCGTGTTGCGCAGGCGGCGATAGCTGTCGGCCGCGCCCTTCAGGATCTCCGGACCGATGCGCTGGTCGGCCGTGTAGTCGGACTGCGCCACCCAGAGCCGCAGGATGTCGGCGCCGTACTGCTTGACCACGTCCTGCGGCGCGGTGGAGTTCCCCGACGACTTCGACATCTTCATGCCGTTCTCGTCGAGGGTGAACCCATGCGTCAGCACCGCCTCGTAGGGCGCACGGCCGCGGGTGCCGCAGGCCTGCAGCATCGAGGAATGGAACCAGCCGCGGTGCTGGTCGGTGCCCTCGAGGTAGAGGCTCGCCGGCCAGATCCCGTCCGGGCGGTCGCGCAGCACGAAGGCGTGGGTGGAGCCGGAATCGAACCAGACGTCGAGGATGTCGGTCACCTGCTCCCAGGGCTCGTTCGCCAGCGCCCCGAGAAAGCGCTCGCGCGCGCCCGCCGCATACCAGGCATCCGCACCCTCCATCTCGAAGGCCGCGCGGATGCGGGCATTGACCGCCGGATCGCGCAGGATCTCGACGCCGTCCGGCCCCCGGCGGATGAAGCAGGTCAGCGGCACGCCCCAGGCGCGCTGGCGCGACAGCACCCAGTCGGGGCGGGCCTCGATCATCGCGTGCAGCCGGTTGCGTCCCGACTGCGGGTACCACGCGACCAGCTCGTCGATCGAGGTCAGCGCCCGGGCGCGGATGGTGTCGCCGTACTCGCCCATGCCGTCGTCGAGCGGCTTGTCGATGGCGACGAACCACTGCGGCGTGTTGCGGAAGATCACCGGCGCCTTGGAGCGCCAGGAATGCGGGTAGCTGTGGGTCACCCGGCCGCGGGCGATCAGCGCGCCGGCCTCGGCGAGCTTGTCGATGACCCGGCGGTTGGCGTCGCCTTCCTTGCCCTTCTGGTCGAAGATCACCGCGCCGCCGAAGAACGGCAGGTCGGGGCGGAAGGACGAATCCTCCAGCACGTTGAAGGTCATCGGCAGGCCGTGCTTCCGGCCCAGCTCGAAGTCGTCCGCACCGTGCGAGGGCGCGGTATGCACGAACCCGGTCCCCGCGTCGTCGGTAACGTGATCGCCGGGCAGCAGCGGCACGTCGTAGTCCCACTCACCACCCGCGCCCTCGGCGCCGCGCAGCGGATGCGCGGCGACCAGACCGGCCAGTTCATCCGCGCCGACCCCCCGCAGGCGCGTGAAGCGGCGTCACCTTGGCCTTGCCCATCACCTCGTCGGCGAGGCGGTCGGCTAGAAGGTAGCGGTCGCGCGGCTTCGCCCAGTTGTCCGCCGGCGCCTCGGCGACCTCGTAGAGCCCGTAGGCGAGCTCGGGGTTGAAGGCGACGGCGCGGTTCTGCGGGATGGTCCACGGCGTCGTGGTCCAGATCACCACCGAAGCGCTGCCGTCGAGCAGCGGAAACTTCACCCAGATCGTGTGGCTCTGGTGGTCGTGGTACTCGATCTCGGCCTCGGCCAGCGCCGTCTTCTCCACCGGCGACCACATGACCGGCTTGGAGCCCTGGTAGAGCGAGCCGTTCATCACGAACTTCATGAACTCGTCGGCGATCACCGCCTCGGCGTGGAAGTCCATGGTGCGGTAGGGATGGTCCCAGTCGCCGGTGACGCCGAGGCGCTTGAACTCCTCGCGCTGGACGCCGACCCAATGCTCGGCGAAGCGCCGGCACTCCTGGCGGAACATCGACGACGTCCACCTCGTCCTTGTTCCTGCTGCGGGCGCGGTACTGCTCTTCGATCTTCCACTCGATCGGCAGGCCGTGGCAGTCCCAGCCGGGCACGTAGCGGCTGTCATGGCCGAGCATCTGCTGGCTGCGCACCACGAAGTCCTTGAGGAGCTTGTTGAGCGCATGGCCGATGTGCAGGTGGCCGTTGGCATAGGGCGGGCCGTCGTGCAGCTCGTAGGGCGGGCGGCCGGCGGCCGAGGCGCGCAGGCGGTGGTAGACGCCCGAGCTTCTCCCAGCGGGCGAGCCACTCCGGCTCGCGGTCGGGCAGGCCGGCGCGCATGGGAAAGTCGGTCTTCGGCAGGAACAGGGTATCTTTGTAGTCGGGCGTCTCGGCGGACATCGGGCGGATCCGTGAATTACGTCGGGAGGGGGCGCGAGGCTGGTCCGGCGGCCCTGAGCGATCAGAGCGCCGGGAACGTAATTCGCAAGCCGATGCCGAATATCCTGTACATGGCTTCGGCCTATAGCGAGCCCGCCACGACCGCTTCAGAGGGGGTGGCGGTCCCGCGGCCTGTGGATAACTTCGCTGTTAGGACTTTTACTTAGCTTAAATCAACGCTTGACATCGGTCGCACCGTGCGACCGCGCGCGACCTCATTCGGCGCGCTGTGGGAAAAGCCCGGTCAGCGCGCGGCTGAGGATGTTGGTGACCCGCGGGCGGGGCAGCGCCTCGAAGGGCAGCGGGCGGCAGACCTCCATGGCGGCGATGCCGACCCGGGCGGTCAGCGCCCCGTTGACCACGCCCTCGCCGAAGCGGCGCGAGACGCGGGCCAGCGCGCTGCCGCCGAGCACCGACGAGATCGTGTCGTCGCCGACCGCCACCGCACCGGTGGCGATGAGGTGGGTGGCGACGGCACGCAGCAGCCGCCAGGAGCCGAAGAAGCCGGCGTGGGCGCCGTAGGTCTCGGCGATGCGGCGGATCATCCGCAGGTTCATCGACAGCGCCGCCAGCACGTCGACGAGCGCGAGCGGGATCAGCGCCGTGGCGCCTGCGACCGTGCGGGCCGCCGCCTCGATCTCGCGGCGGGCGGCGGTATCCAGCGGCTCCATCAGGCTGCGCTCGGTCAGGTGGATCAGCGCGTCGGCGTCCATCACGTCGCCCTCGCGTTCGCGCAAACGGGCGCTGCCCCAGGCCAGTTCCGGCCGGTGGGCATAGAAGCGCGCCAGCCGCTCGGCCAGCGCCGCGGCGGCGGTGCGGTCGGCGGTGAGGTGCGCCGCTCGCCGCCTCGGCCCGGAAGCCGTCGATGCGGGCGAGGCGGCGGAAGGCGAGCATCTCGCGGCCGAGCTGGACGAGGACGACGAGCCCCAGGACGGCGGTGAGTACCAGAGCCGCCATGCCCAGCGCGGGGAAGCGCACCAGCAGCCCGGTGATGTAGTCGTAGGCGGCGATCGAGACCACGAGGCTGAGGAGCGCCGTGGCCGCACTCCAGAACAGCCGCCCCAGCCGCGAGCGCCGGCGGGCGGCGAGTGCGGTCACCCGCTGCATCGCCGCTCCCTGCGGCAGGTCGTCGTCGGGGGGCGGCGGCGCGGCGGCGGGGCTGGCGGCCGAGGCCGGCGGCAGGTCGGAGGCGGAGATCACGAAGGGATCGTCGGGCCTGCTCATGTGAGGCGGTCTCCGATCAGGAACTCGGCGGCGCGGTCGAGGCGGATATGGGGCAGGCCCTCGCCGGGGGCCAGCGCGAGCCGCGGCGGGGCGAAGCGGGTCAGGCGGTAGGCCGCGTCGGTCCAGTCCGCGCTGCCCTGCCGGGCCGGCGCGAGGATGGCCGCCGGGTCCTCGGGCAGATTGCCGGGGTAGAGGGCGACCTCCTCGCCGGTGCCGGCGTCGCGGCCGCGGACGATATCGATCTCGCGGCCGTCGCGGGTCACGGTCTGCTCCACCGTGGCGCGCAGGCTGGCGATGGAAAGCGCCGCCGTACGTGCCCCGCGGAACTGGGCGCGGTCGCGGGCGTCGCGCAGCAGTGCCTCGGCGATGGCGGTCAGCTTGCCGTGCTGGCGGTGGTGCAGGTGGTCGGCCTTGGTGGCGGCGAAGAGGATGCGGTCGATCCTCCGGCCGAGGATCGGGGCGAGCCACGAGCTGCGCCCCGGGCGGAAGCAGGCGAGGATCTCGGCCATTGCCGTGCGCAGGTCCTCGACGGCGCGCGGGCCGTCGTGGATGGCGCCGAGCGCATCGATGAGCACCACCTGCCGGTCGAGCCGGGTGAAGTGGTTGCGGAAGAACGGCTCCACCACCACTGCGCTTGTAGGCCTCATAGCGGCGCTCGAACGCGCGCCAGAGCGAGGCGCCGGGTGTGCGCTCGGGCCGGGGCAGCGGCGAGAAGGTCAGCGCCGGCGAGCCCTCGAGGTCGCCCGGCATCAGGAACCGGCCGGGCGCCATGCTGGAGAGTCCCGCCGCGCGGCTTGCGGCCAGGTAGGCTGTGAAGGCCGTCGCGAGGCCGCGGGCGGTGGACTCGTCGAGCGCCGCAGCCGGGTCCGTGGCCTCCAGCAGCGCCAGCCAGGCGCCGGAATGCGGGGCGCGGGCGGGCGTGCGCGCGGCGGCGATGGCGCCTGCGGACCAGTCGGTGAAGCTCTGGTCCATCAGCGGTAGGTCGAGCAGCCACTCGCCGGGGTAGTCGACGATGTCCAGATGCACCGTGCGCGGGCCGGTGAAGCCGGTGAAGAGGCCGGTGGGGGTGACCCGCAGCGACAGGCGCAGGGTGGAGATGGTCCGCGTGCTCTCGGGCCAGTGCGGCTCGGGGCCGGTCAGCGCCGCGAGGTGGTCCTCGAACGCGAAGCGCGGCACGGTGTGGTCGGGCTGCGGCTGCAGGTAGGCGGCGAGGATGCGGCCCTCGGCGGCGGCGCGCAGCTGCGGCATGCGGGCGCGGTCGATCAGGTTGGCCACCAGCGAGGTGATGAACACCGTCTTGCCGGCGCGGCTGAGGCCGGTGACGCCGAGGCGGACCACCGGATCGAAGATCGCCGAGCCGAGGTCCTCGAACGTGTCCTCGATACGGCGGGTCAGCCGGTCGGTGAGGCGGTAGAGGTCCAAGTCGCTCCCTCGCGGCGGTTCGCCCTGACCTAGTGGCTTTGGCTTGCCGCTGCAACGGCGCCGCGCTAGGGGCTGCCGCATGCCCCGCTACGCGCTGAAGCTCGAATACGACGGCCGCCCGTTCGCCGGCTGGCAGTGGCAGTCCGCACTGCCGAGCGTGCAGGCGGCGGTCGAGGCAGCGCTGGCGCGGCTCGACGCCGGCAAGACTGCCGTGGTGGTGGGCGCGGGCCGCACCGACGCGGGCGTGCATGCCACGGGGCAGGTGGCACATACCGAGCTTTCCCGCGACTGGGAGCCGTTCCGGCTGACCCAGGCGCTGAACGCGCATCTGCGGCCCGATCCGGTGGCGGTGGTCGCCGCGGCGCGGGTGGCCGAGGGGCTTTCACGCCCGTTTCGACGCAGTGGAGCGGGAATACCACTTCCGGCTGATCGCCCGGCGCGCGCCCCTGGTGCACGACCGCGGGCTGGCGTGGCGGGTAACGAACCGGCTCGACCTCGGGGCGATGCACGAGGGTGCCGCGCATCTGCTGGGGCGCCACGACTTCACCACCTTCCGCTCGTCGATCTGCCAGGCAAAGACCCCGCTGCGCACGCTGGACGAACTGGCGATCGAGGAAAGCCCCTATCCCGGCGGGCAGGAATTCCGTTTCACGGTGCGGGCGCGGTCGTTCCTGCACCATCAGGTGCGCAGCATCGTCGGGACGCTGGAACGGGTAGGCGCCGGGGCCTGGGCGCCGGCGCGTGTGGCCGAGGTGCTGGCGGCGCGCGACAGGGCGCAGTGCGGACCCGTGTGCCCGCCGGACGGGCTCTACCTGGTCGCGGTGCGCTACCCGGTGGACCCGTTCGGGGGCTGAGGAGCTCAGCCGGGGGTGTACGCCCAGAGCGCGGGGACGGCGCGCTTCTCGATGCCGAGCAGGCGCCAGCGGCCCTCCGGGGACCGCCGCAGCACCAGGATGCCGCCGCCAGCGGCGCTCGGCACCGGAACCCGGGCGAGTTCGGGATCGGCGCCGGCCGGACAGCGCGGCCATCTCGCCGAGGGCGGCGGCATCGAAGCCCAGTATCGGGATGCCGAGGGCCCGGGCGGTGCGCATGAACCCGTCGAACTCGGCAAACAGATCCGGCGGGATCCCGGGTGCCGCACCGGGAAAGCGGCTCTCGGCGGTCATGGCCGGGAGGCGGTCGAAGAACGCATCCGAGTGCGGTTGCCCGAAGACCGCCGCGAAGTCGAAGCGATAGATCGCCTCCATGAAGCGGAACCGCACCTCGGGGTCGAGCGCGAGATAGGCCACGAAATAGTCACCCGCCGACCAGGCGCGCACGAAGCTCTCCGCCGCGCGCTCCGGCGACGTGAGGTCGAGCCCCACCACCGTTCCGGGCCGCGGCTCACCCTGTCCCGGCGCGGCGGCCCCGACCATGCCGACCAGCCACAGGACGATCAGAAGCGGGAAACGGCGGAGCATCGGCATACCCCCCTGGGCGCGGCGATCAGTTGTCGGCCGGGGCGGGCTCATCCGGGCCAGCGGGGGTGTCGGTCACGGCGGGCAGCTCGGCGTCGCCTGGCGCGACCGGCTGGCCCTCGACCCATTCGCCCTCGAACTCCTGCCCGCCGGCAAAGCGCATCCGCCCCGCGCCCTGACGCTGGCCGGCGATGAAGTTGCCCTCGTAGACGTCGCCGTTGCCGTAGAGTGCGCGGCCAGGGCCGTCCAGCAGTCCCTCCTTCCAGGTGCCTTCGAACACATGGCCGCCGGCCATGGTCATGGTGCCCTCGCCCGAGCGCAGCCCCTCGACGAAGCCGCCCTCGTAGCGCGTGCCATCGGGATAGGTCGCGACCCCCTCGCCGTGGCGCAGCCCGTCCTGCCAGCCGCCATCGTAGGTATAGCCCTCGGCGGTGGTGAGCTTGCCGGCGCCGTGGTTGCGGCCGTCCAGGAACCCGCCCTCGTAGACGGTGCCGTCGGCGTATCGGGCAGTGCCGATTCCCGACATCGCTCCGTCCGTCCATTCTCCCTGGTAGCTGGCGCCGCCGGCATAGGTAATGGTGCCGGTGCCGTGCGGCCGGCCGCCCTGGAACGCGCCCTCATAGACCGAGCCGTCGGGATAGGTCGCGCGCCCGGCGCCCTCGATGCGGCCTTCGACCCAGTCGCCGGTATAGGAAAAACCGTCCGCCCCGGTCAGGGTGCCGGCGCCGTGGCGCAGATCGGCAAGGAAGCCCCCGGTATAGACGTCGCCGTTGGGTGCCGTCGCCCGGCCCAGCCCCTCGCGCCGCCCGGCCACGAAGCTGCCCTCGTAGCGGTCGCCTCCGGGCTGCTCCAGCACGCCTTCGCCGTCGATCTGGCCTGCCTTCCAGTTGCCGTCGTAGCGCAGCCCGTCGGCGGCGACGAGCAGGCCGCGACCCTCCGGCACGCCGGCCGCCATGGCGCCCTCGTAGATGGCACCGTCGGGATAGGTGATCTTGCCGGTGCCTTCCTTGACCCCGTTCACCCAGCCGCCGGCGTAGACATAGCCGTCCGGGCCGGTCAGCGTGCCCTCGCCGTGCTGCTGGCCCGCGACGAAGCTGCCCGCGTAGCGCATGCCGTTGGCGTAGAGCGCGACTCCCTCGCCCTCGATCTGGCCGGCCACCCAGGCGCCCTCGTAGCTGCCGCCGTCGGGATAGGTGATCTTGCCCTGGCCGTCGGGATGACCGTCGCGGAACGTGCCCTCGTAGACCGCCCCGTTGGGAAATGTCGCCCGGCCCTGGCCTTCGATGCGGCCCTCCACCCACTCGCCGGTGTACTCGTAGCCGTTGGGCAGCCGATAGGTCCCCTGCCCGTGCTGGCGGCCGTCGAGGAACGCGCCCTCGTAAGTGCCGCCGTTGTCGTATTCCTTTGTAAGCACCTGCGCCTGCGCCGAGGTGGCGAGGAGTATCCATGCGATCGTTAGGGAAAGCCGTCCCGAGGACCGCTGTCGCGAGCGGTTGTGCCTTGCCACGCGGTCTTTCTCCCGATGGTCGCCTGTTTCGACCTTTTACGGACGCGACCGGGTTGCGACAAGTGTCTGGCGTGTCCGGCCCTGTATTTCCCGGCAGGCAGCGCCGGTTATCCGCCCCGGTGCAGCAGGTTCGCGGCGCAGGCGTCGAAGCGCGCTAAATGCGCGTGCCGGGCGGCGCGTTGTTCGGCGGGGGTGTCGGACCTGGACCCGAGGAGCGCGCGCAAGTCGTCGAGGAAGCGCGGGCTCCGCTGGTATTCGGCGCTCGGGATGACGCTTTCGAGCGGGCTCAGCGTCACGTATCCCGGGATTCCGCCGACCTCGGTCAGCAGTGCGAAAGTGCAGGCATTGGTGCTCTTCGGGCAGGCCGCGGCACAGAGGCCGCGCAGCGGCGCGACCAGCGGCGCCTCGCCGGCCGCCGCCTGGGCTTCTGCCAGCTTCTGGGCGTCTTCGAGCGTTCTCCGCGAGGACCACGCCGCCCGCGTTGCGGCCAGGTCGCTCGCGGGCGCCTCGGCCCTGGCCAGGAGGCTCCCCAGCACCGCCACGCGCTTCGGTGTCCCCACCCCGGTGGCGGGATTGACGACAAGCTCGTGCAGCATGCTGACCATCGGAAGGCCATGGCCTGCCAGGGCGGGATGGTTGCCGTAGCGCACCACCAGATCCCAGCCCTGGTCGGGCGCCCAGCCACCCTGGTTGTTGGCGAGCGCCAGCACTGCCACCGCCGCCCTGGTCTCACCCGCCGCCAGCAGCGTCTCCAGCGCCGCGCGGCGCCCTGCGTCATCGGCGAGCCCGGACCCGTTGCCCGAGGTGTGGAGCGCGGCTGCGAGCGGCAGGTCGTCGGCGCGGGCAACCAGCCAGTTCTTGCCCGAGAGCCCGCCCGGCTGGCGCCAGAGCGCGATCCGATCAGCCCGCGAGAGCGTGGCCAGCTCATCCGGAACCGGCTGCGACTGCTCGGTCGAGCCAAGCAGCAGCTGCGCGGACGGGTTGCCAGCCTGCGCCAGCGCCGAAAGCGCGGTGACCGCCGCCATGTCCTCGCCGGCAAGCCATTGTGCGCGGGCGGTGACGAAGGCGGGGTCGTCGGAGCCCGGCAGCGTCTCGGCCCGCAGGGGGGTGCAGAGAACGAGGAGGAGAAGGACTAGGGACGCGCGCATCTGAAGCCACCTCGCCGGAAACGCAGTGAGGCGCGCAGCATAGCGAGGTGCGGTGGGTCCACAATGATCGTGCGCTGGGCCGTCCGTTCTTGCGCGGGCTGGGCGGCACCCTTATGGCGGAGGGGTGCACGCGGCTGGGGAGAGGTCATGTCCGGCGAGTTCAGGCTGACCCTGGCGCAGCTCAACCCCACCATGGGCGATCTCGCCGGCAACCGCGCCAAGGCGCTGGCGGCGCATCGGGAGGGGGCGGCGGCGGGCGCCGACCTGGTGGTGCTGCCGGAGATGTTCCTCACCGGCTACCAGCCGCAGGACCTGGTGCTGAAGCCCGCCTTCGTCGCCCATGCCATGGCCGAGCTGCAGCTGCTGGCGGCGGAGTGCGCGGACGGGCCGCCGCTGGGGATCGGGCTGCCGTGGAGGGAGGCGGGCGCGGTCTTCAACGTCTATGCGATCCTCGCCGGCGGGCGGGTCGCGGGGATGGCGCGCAAGCATCACCTGCCGAACTACAACGTGTTCGACGAGCCGAGGGTGTTCCGGTCGGGGGCGATCTCCGGGCCTTTCAGTCTGGGCGGGGTCAGGATCGGGATGCCGATCTGCGAGGACAGCTGGTATCCGGATGTGGCGGAGACCATGGCGGAGAGCGGGGCGGAGGTGCTGGTGGTGCCGAACGGCTCGCCGTACCGGCGGGGGAAGTTCGACGTGCGGATGGGGCACATGGTCTCCCGGGTGGTCGAGACGGGGCTGCCGCTGGTCTATCTGAACATGGTGGGGGGGCAGGATGACCAGGTGTTCGACGGGGGGTCGTTTGCGCTGAACCCGGGGGGCAGGCTGGCGGTGCAGCTGCCGGTGTTCGAGGAGGCGGTGGCGCACGTGGAGCTGGAGCGCTGCGGCGGAGGGGTGGCGGGTGGCGGCGGGGCGGGTGGAGGTGCATCCGGAGATCCGGGAGCAGGACTATCATGCGATGGTGCTGTCGCTGCGGGACTATCTGGGGAAGTCGGGGTTCAGCCGGGTGCTGCTGGGGCTGTCGGGCGGGGTGGATAGTGCGCTGGTGGCGGCGATTGCTTGCGATGCGGTCGGGGCGGGGAATGTGCGGTGCGTGATGCTGCCTTCGGAGTTTACCTCGGCGGAGAGTTTGGAGGATGCGGCGGCGGTGGCTGCGGCGCTGGGGTGTCGGCTGGATGAGGTTTCGATCGAGGCGGCAAGGGCGGCGGTTGCGGGGTCTTTGGCGGGGGTGTTCGCGGGGCGGGGGGCGGATGTTACGGAGGAGAATATCCAGTCGCGGCTGCGGGGGGTGATGCTGATGGCGATGAGCAACAAGTTCGGGGAGATGCTGCTTACTACCGGGAACAAGTCGGAGATGGCGGTGGGGTACGCGACCATCTACGGGGATATGGCGGGGGGGTATAATCCGATCAAGGATGTCTACAAGACGCGCGTGTTCGAGGTCTGCCGGTGGCGGAATTCGGAGCATCGGGGGTGGATGTCGGGGCCGGCGGGGCGGGTGATACCGGAGCGGGTGATCGAGAAGGCGCCTTCGGCGGAGCTGCAGGGCAGGGCAGCGGGATGAGGATAGTCTGCCGCCGTATGGGGTGCTGGACGGGATACTGGAGATGCTGATCGAGGGGGATCGGTCGGTGGGGGAGGTGGTGGCGGCGGGGTATCCGGCGGAGGTGGTGAAGAGGGTGGAGGGGCTGGTCTATGGGGCGGAGTGGAAGCGGTTCCAGTCGGCGCCGGGGACCCGGATGACCACCAAGGCCTTCTGGCTGGACCGCCGCTATCCGATCGTGAACCGCTGGCGGGACCCGGGGTGATCGGGGCAGGATAACCAGTGCGGAGATTTTGTCATGTGTTTGATTTTGAACGATAATCGTAGTTAATGCGGTATGAACGGCGGGGCCGGGGCCGGATTGCGAGTGATCCAGCCGCCGCCGTGCCGCGTACTCGGGGGGTAGGACAATAGCGTCCTTACGTCCACATGGAGGAAGACATGACAAGAATGATGGTGGGGGCGCTCTGCGCCGGAGCCTTGGCGCTGGCGGCGGGGGCGGCATCGGCCCAGTCGAGCAACAGCAACGCAGGGGCTGCCCGGGCGATGGCGGAGGTGCTGAGCGGCACGCCGGGGATCGGGGGCATCGCGCCGACGGTCAGCGGCCAGAACGCGCCGGGCGGGCCGTCGAACTCCGGCTGGGGGAACACGGGCAGCGAGGCGACCACCGGGACCAGGGTGGCGCGCGGCAAGCGCGACTGAGGCCGGGGACGATCCCGGCCCGCGACGGGGTGGCGCTGCGCGTCACCCCGCCTTGCGGCCGAGACGCCGGCCGCGCCGGGGACAAGGATGACCACCAAGGCCTTCTGGCTGGACCGCCGCACTCCGATCGTGAACCGCTGGCGGGACCCGGGGTGATCTGGGGGGTATAACAAATGCGGAGATTTTGCATGTGTTTGAATTCTAAGGATAATTGTGGTTAATGCGGGGTTAACGTGGGGGCCGCTCGGGCTTTGGCGCGCCTCTAAGCCGGGCATATTGGGTTCGAAAGGGCCCGTGATTGCCACCAATCACAAGCTGAGAAATCTGGGATCTTGAGCTACGAGGCCTCACGCTAGAGCCCTTCCGGTTCTCCCTCACTTACTTCATTCTCAAGGCCGGTAGTCGAAGTGAGCTATGATACGTAGAGGGAACGGGGGACGAGTTTTGGCAAAACTTTCTGACATACGTCTCAAGCGGTTTCTTGCGGCTGGATATTTCCCTTCCGAGCTACCGCCCCCCTTTCATACAGAAGAATTTGCAAAATATTCGGTGGAGTTTTCAGCAAAGTGGATCCAAATAAAATAAACAGCTTCTGGACCAGGCCAGAGCATTACAGTAGTCCGAGATACGGTCACGCGCGCCGAAAATTATCAATAGTCAATCCAGTCAACCAGTTAGCTGTGTCTTCTCTAATGTCTAAACATTGGGCTGAGATTCGGAAAGTCGCTAAGTCGACCCACGGTCAGTGAGTTTAAGCCAAAGATGAATCTTATTGGAAAAGGCCGCGCCGTTACTGGCGTTGACTTTGAAGCTGTTTCAAAGAGGAAAGTAGAAATTCTATCTGTATTTGGTGGATATGTTAAGACCGACATAGCTCGCTTTTATCCATCAATATATACCCACTCTATTGCGTGGGCAATCGCGGGCAAGTCGTACGCAAAAGCCAACCACAAGTCTGCGCCGTTCAAAAAGTCTTTCGCAAACAAGCTTGATGCTGCCGTCCGCGCAGGTCAAGACGGCCAGACAGTTGGGATACCTATTGGACCCGACACATCTCGAGTTATCTCCGAGTTGGTAGCTGTTGAGATTGAAGCTGAGCTGCAAAAGACGTTGCCAGATTGGACAAGGCGCAGCGTGCGCTACGTGGACGATATAATAATTGGAATTGACGAAACAGAGTCAGAATTTGATATTCTTTCGAAGCTATCAGCGGCCCTATACGAGTATGAATTGGAACTTAACGCGGGAAAGACAAGGCTTTACGGTCTTGGCTTTCCCCATTCACCTGAGTGGATCCACTTTATTCGAAGTTTCTCTCTTGGCAAGAGCAAAGCCCGGCAGAGAGACGATTTAGATTCGTACTTTGAGCACTCACTCTATCTTTCAGATGAGAATCCACAAGAAAATGTTCTTCTATTTGCGTGCAAGCGGGCATGTAGTCTAAATTTAGATCTCGACAACCAAGGGCACCTTGTTAGATGGCTACTATACTGTTGTCGCCGCGCTCCTAGTTGTTTAAGATTTGTAGCAGAGTTTCTATCCGAGACGCAGCCCGTAGACATGTTGACTTCAACCATTGTAAAAGACTTTATACTTCAACAAATCCCAAGAAAAGCTGAATTTGCTCATACGGAGGAGTTGTCATGGTTATTATTTTGGGCGAGGGAGATAGGGTTAATAATTCCACATGAAATAATTAATGCATGCGCTCACGTAAGGAGCTCTGTAGTTTCTTTGATCGCGCTTGATATTAGAAACAAGGGAAACATTTCTGGTAATTTAGAAGAAGGCTTTTGGAGAAGCTTTTGCAACGATGATGGGCTTAAATCGGAAATGTGGTTGTTATCTTACGAGGCTTCAAGACGCCAGTGGTGGGCCAGTACTCAGAGTAACAAGTTTATTATGGATCATGCCTACTTTTCTGACTTAGCGAAAAATGATGTTAGTTTCTATGATCGTGACAGGGTAGCTAAGGCCCTCCGTCCGACGCCGTTCGTTAATGAATCGAATCTTGAGTATTTTGAAACAACAGCGTCTATTATTTCATACTAAATCCGGGTTGACATGATCAGACCAGTGGACGGCAGATTGCCTCGGAAGTAAGCCCCCACCGCACGCCCCAACCCCCCTCCCCGGCAACACGCCCAAACCTGTGGTATAACCCCCCGCCTGATTCCCCGCGGGAGGCCCCCCATGCCTGACATCGTCCACCATATCCCCATCCATGCCATCGACGAGGCGGCGCTGGTGCGCGACCGGCTGGGGATGGACCCCGAGGCGCTGCAGGCGCTGGCGCTCTCGATCGCGGTCGACGGGTTGCGGATGCCCGTGGAGGTGTTCGCGCTGGAGGCGCCGCGGGAGGGCGAGGGGGGCGAGAAGACGCACGGGCTGATCTCGGGGTTCCGGCGGCTGGCGGCGGTGCGGGCGCTGGCGGCGGAGGGGGTGGCGGGGCAGGAGAGCATCGCGGCCTTCGTGCGGGAGCCCGCGGACATGGCGGCGGCGCTGGCGGCGATGGTGGAGGAGAACGAGGTGCGGGCGGAGATCTCGCCCTGGGAGCGGGGGGCGGTGCTGGTGAAGGCGGTAGAGCTGCGGCTCTTCGACGACGTGGAGGGGGCGATCGCGGGGCTGCATCCGGGCGTGAGTGCGATGCAGCGGACGCGGCTCAGGGCCTTCGCGCTGGCGGCGGGGGAGCTCGACACCGTGTTCGCGGCTCCGGAGCGGTTCTCGCGGGCGGAGGTGATGCGGCTGGCGGCGGCGTGCCGGGCGGGGTTCCGGGAGGCGATCGAGGCGGCGGTCTACGAGGTGCCGCGCAAGGACCACGCGCGGCAGTGGGAGGCGGTGGGGCCGGTGCTGGCGGAGGCGGCGGGGGCGGCGCCGGTGGCGCTGACGGGGGCGCTGACGGGGGGCGGGCCGTGCCGGGTGGCGGATCTGCGCGGGAAGCTCAGGGTGCGGCGGGTGAAGGTGAGGGGGGGTTGGAGCTTCCGGTTCACCGGGGCGATGGCGGTGGAGGACATGATGACGTCGCTGTTCGTCGACATCGAGAACCGGTTCGGGGTGGCGTGATGGCGGGGATGGAGGTGCGGATGTTGCCGGCGGCGTCGATCGACAGCCGGCTGTCGCGGGACCGCTCGGGGCTGGATGCGCCGGAGCTGGAGGAGCTGCGGCGGTCGATCGGGCGGTCGGGGGTGCGGCTGCCGATCGAGGTTTATGCGCTGGAGGTGCGGGAGGGGGAGGTGGCCTGGGGGCTGATCTCGGGGTACCGGCGGCTGACGGCGGTGCGGGCCCTGCATGAGCTGACGGGGAGTGCGCGGTGGACGGAGATCCCGGCCTTCGTGCGGCCGCGGGTGGGGGAGGCGGAGGCGATGGCGGCGATGGTGGCGGAGAACGCGCTGCGGGCGCCGTTGTCGGCCTGGGCGCGGGGGCGGGTGGTGGTGGCGGCGCGGGATGCGGGGGCGTTCAGGTCGGTCGAGGCGGCGGTGGAGGGGCTGCACGCGTCGGCGGGCTATGCCAAGCAGGCGCGGCTGCGGTCGCTGGCGCGGCTGGCGGAGGCGCTGGAGGGGGCGCTGCCGGACCCGGAGGGGTTGAGCGAGCGGCAGGCCTTGCTGCTGGCGCAGGCAGTGGAGGGCGGGCATGCGGGGGTGCTGCGCGCGGCGTTCGCGGGGGTGACGGCGGGGGCGCAGGGCCGCGTGCTGGGGGAGGTGCTGGGCGATATCGCGGCGGCGGAGGCGCCGGTGGAGGCGGGGGCGCGGGGGGTGCCGCGGCGGGTGCCCGGGCGGCGGCGGGCGCGGGTGGTGCGGGTGTCGCGGCTGGCGGGGCGGCGGGAGCGGCTGGCGGACGGCTGGGCGCTGACGGTGACGGGGACGGATGCGACGGAGGCCTTCGCGGAGGCGGTGATGGCCTGGCTGAAGGCGGCGTTCGCGCCGGCGTAGGGGGGCGCGGGCGGGGCACGCGCCCGCCCCGCGGGGCTCAGGCGGGCGGGCGCTCAGGGCGTGCGGGCGGCGGTCAGGCGGGCAGGAATTCGAGGCCGTAGCGGGCGGCGGTGGCGGCGATCTCGGCGGGGCCAGGGTTCGTGAGGCGGTCGATGTCGAGGAAGAAGCCCTCGAAGCCGCCGGGCGAGCACTGGACGATGGCGCGGGCCGGGGCGGGGCCTTCGTTCAGGAAGCGGTGGGGGATGCCGCGGGGCAGGACGGCGGTGGCGCCGGCGGCGGCGATGAAGGTCTCGTCGCCGCACCAGATGCGGAGCGCGCCCTCGAGGACGTGGAAGGTCTCGTCCTCGTTGTGGTGGATGTGCGGCGGGGTGCCGTCGCCGGGCTCGATGGTGGCCTCGAAGACCGAGACGCGGCCGCCGGTCTGGGCGGCGGTGACGCGGACGGACTTCCAGCCGAAGGCGGGGCTGGCGATGCCGGCGCCGGGGGCGCAGACGGCGGCGGCGGTGAAGTCGGTGGTGTCGAGCATGGTGGTCTCCCTGGTTGCGGCGGGGGCGGCGGGGATCGCCGTCCGGCCTGGACGGGTGATCGCGCATTCCGGCTGTTCGGATAAGGGGGAGAGTTCTGGACATCGTGTCCGGTTTGGGCGAACAATGAGGGATGCGGCTGTTCGACGACATGGAGGTCTTCGCGCGGGTGGTCGAGAACGGCGGGTTCTCGGCGGCGGGGGTGGCGCTGGGGCTGTCGCGGAGCCGGGTGAGCGAGGCGGTGCGGGGGCTGGAGGAGCGGCTGGGGGCGCGGCTCTTCGACCGCACCACGCGGCGGGTGAGCCCGACCGAGGCGGGGCATGCGCTCTACGCGCGGATCCGGCGGGCGATGGACGAGGCGCAGGCGGGGCTCGACGAGGTGGCGGCGCTGGCGGAGGAGCCGGTGGGCACGCTCAGGCTCGGCGCGCTGCCGGGGTTCGCCGAGCAGTACGTGGTGCCGGGGATCGCGGGGTTCCTGGCGGCGCATCCGCGGGTCAGCGTGTCGCTGGTGGAATCGCGAGCAGACGGTCGACCTGGTTGCGGACCGGCTCGACCTGGCGATCCGGCTGGCGATGGACCCGGACCCGGGGCTGATCGTGCGGCGGATCGGCAGCGGGCGGGTGGTCGCCTGCGCGGCGCCGGAGTACCTGGCCGCCCGCGGGATGCCGTCGCATCCGGGGGATCTCGCGGGGCATGCGCTCGTGAGCTACGCCCGGCTCTTCTGGGAGCGCGAGTGGCGCTTCGAGGGGCCGGAGGGGGCGCGGGCGGTGCCGGTGACGCCGGCGCTGGTCTGCTCGAGCACCGGATCGCTGCGGGCGGCGGGGCTGGCGGGGATCGGGGTGATCGCGCTGCCCGACTGGGCGGTGCTGGCGGACCTGGCGGCGGGGCGGCTGGTGCGGCTGCTCGCCGACTGGCGGATGCCGGGCACCGGCATCTACGCGGTCTATCCCTCGAACCGGCTGGTCACGCCGCGGGTGCGCGCCTGCGTGGACCACCTGGCGCGGCACCTGCGGGTGGCGCTGGCGGACGGGGTCGACAACCTGCCGCTGGGCGCATGAGGCGAGGGGGAGGCGGCCGGCCGGCGCCACCGAGGCCGCCGCCGCCGACCGGATACGCCGCCGCGCCATGACCGCATGCCTGCGGAGGCACGATCCCGATGGATCAGAGGTCACAAGTGAATCAGGGCGTGTACCCGTAAATCGCCACGTGTCCGCTTCGCGCCAACTGCAGTCATTCGGGACTTGCCGGCTGGATGACCGAGGTGCGGACGGAGCTGCCTGATGCTGGTGCAACGAAATTCGCTTCCGCGCACCTGCCAAGTTGCTTGTTCCGTCGCCGCGGCGCATCGCAACACCCGATGAGCGGTCATTGAAGTCGGCCAATTACCCAAACCCGCGATTCGCTCTGACGGTGTGAGCGTCTCAGGTACTGACCTTTCTGCCTTTTGGCGTCCGTGCGTGAACGACCAGTTTCTTCGCTTCGCGATTGCCCATAGACGCGAGTGGATGCCGCAGTGAATTTAATTTGTGGTGCGGGGATACAACTGGCGCTCACAGCCGTCCGAGGGGTCTGTTCGAAAACGAAGCTAATCTCGCTCAACCTTGCCATTGCAATTCTGAACGTCCGCAACGCCGGCAGCGTAAAAGTGAACGCGCCTCTCATTCGCTGTGGAACGCCAGCCGATCACGTATTGCAACCGGTTCAAGCAGGGTTATCGATCCATAAGCGCGGGCGATCAGTCCCTCATTTTCAAGCACCTGAAGCCACTTCACCACGGCGGCGCGCGAGAGATTGGCCAGCTGCGCCAGATCTTTCTGAGTGGCGTCAATTACTGGCTGCGGGTCTTCCGGATCGTCGGCCTGACGCACATCAGCCAGACGAAGCAAAAGAGCGGCAAGGCGCTCGCCTGGATCTCGCAGCATCTGGGTCATCGATGACGCCAAGGGCGAGTTCGACATGCTGTCCACAAAGTTGTCCGATCCAACGCCAGGTTTCAGGCTCCCTCTTAGCGAGGGCGCGAAGTTTCGGAAGCGGCAGGTGAAGGAAGGTGCTGCTGCGCGTTGCCACGATCGTGGCAATCTGCGGCCGGGCGTCGAAGCTCTCGGAATTGCCGAACCAGAATCCGGGCCGAAAGAAATGCGCCAGATTGGTCGCGCTCGTACGGTGCGATCTCGAAGGCGAAGCCGGCCGAAACGACTTCGTACAGCCCGTCGTATTGCGCACCGATCCTGTACACGGCAATACCGCGCTCGGCAGACCCCATTTGGCATTCCGCAAGGAGAGCATCTGCGAAGTGTGGCGGCGTGCCGCTCAGCCAGCCCTGACGCTTGAGGAAGGCCCGCGCCTTGTCGAGTTCGACCTGTGGCACTGTTTGATCCGACAGATTGTCTGCAGGTGACAGTCTGGCGCTAGAACATGTGATAGGCAATGGGCGATTTAGCAACTCAAGAACGGCATGTGAGGCACTGAATGTCCAGGAAAGCACTACAATTTACGGTCTGGTCGGGCGTTGCAGCGCTGTCAGCTATGGCGGGTTTGGCGGTCATGGCGCAGGAATACGATGCCCACACCCACCCCGCGGCGCGGGGCGATATCCATTATTCGCCTTACCCGGAGGAGGATTTTCCCAACAACGTGTATTTCGGTGACACCCATCTGCATACATCCTACTCCGCCGATGCGGGCATGATCGGCAACTCATTGGGGCCGGAAGAGGCGTACCGGTTCGCGCGTGGTCAGACCGTGACATCCAGCACCGGGCTCAAGGTGCAGCTCAGCCGCCCGCTCGACTTCCTCGTGATCGCGGACCATTCCGAGAACCTCGGCCTCGCGCCGGCCATCGCCGAGTCGAACCCCGCGCTGCTTTCCAATCCTTGGGGCAAGGAGCAGCACGATCTGGTGAAGTCGGGGCTCGAAGGCGCCATCGTGGCCTACGACAACTGGATGGCCAAGAACGCCACGCAGGACGACCCGCTGGCCGAGTTGACCGAGTTGAAGTCCGAGATGTGGACTAACCTCACCGCGGCCGCGGAGCAGTTCAACGAGCCGGGTCTGTTCACGGCGCTCATCGGTTACGAGTGGACCTCGATGCCGAACGGCAACAACGTCCACCGCAACGTCATCTGACGACAAGGGGGAAGCAGACCAGGTCATCCCGTTCTCGCAATACGACAGTTTCGATCCCGAGGACCTGTGGGACTGGATGCAGACGTACGAGGAGACGACCGGCGGCCAGGTCCCTCGCCATCCCCCACAACGGCAACCTTTCGAACGGGCTGATGTTCGACGACGCGACCTATACAGGCGATCCGCTGACGGAGGACTACGCCGAGCGCCGCCAGCGATGGGAGCCGGTCTACGAGGTGACGCAGATGAAGGGCGATGGCGAGGCGCACCCGCTGCTGTCGCAGAACGACGAGTTCGCCGACTTCTCGACCTGGGATCTGGGCAGCTTCGGGCCGGAGCCCAAGACCGAAGACATGCTGCCCCGTGAATACGCCCGCGAGGCGCTCAAGCGCGGCATGGCCTATGAGGCGGAGCTGGGACCAACCCGTTCAAGTTCGGAATGATCGGTTCGACGGATGCACACACGTCGATCTCCTCTACCGAGGAGGACAATTATTTCGGCAAGGTTGTTGTCCTCGAGCCGTCACCGGACCCAATCCGCTTCGAGGAGGTGATTGCCGGCCGACCTGCGCCCGAGGGTCACCAAATCTACGCTCGCCAGATCAGTTCGGCAGGTCTTGCCGCCGTCTGGTCACGGGAAAACACGCGCGAAGCGATCTGGGACGCGCTGAAGCGCAAGGAGGTCTTCGCGACCACCGGCACGAGGATGCGCGTACGGGTGTTCGCCGGATGGGACTTCGCCGAAGGCGATCTGAACCGCAGCGACTTCGCGCAGTATGGCTATGAAAACGGCGTTCCGATGGGCGGTGATCTCTCCACCGGGCCGGACGGAGGAGCGCCTACGCTGCTGGTCCGTGCCCTGCGCGATCCCGATGGCGCCAATCTCGACCGGGTGCAGATCGTGAAGGGCTGGGTCGATGCCCAGGGCGAGACACAGGAACGGGTCTACGATGTTACCTGGTCAGGCGACCGCGAGGTGGATGGCGACGGGAAGGTGCCGGCCGTGGGCAATACGGTCGACGTCGAGAATGCCAGCTACGACAACTCGATCGGCGCGCCCTTCCTGCAAGCCTTCTGGACCGACCGGGAGTTCGACCCGGCACAGCGCGCGTTCTACTACGTCCGAGTGCTCGAGATCCCGACGCCGCGCTGGACGACGTACGACGCTAAGATCTTCGGTGTGGAGCTTCCCGACGATGTGCCGGCTTCGATTCAGGAGCGCGCCTACACATCGCCCATCTGGTACACACCACAGGGGTAAGCCTTCGACCATGCGAAGAAGGATGGCGGCTCGTTATGCCGCCATTTTCTTACGATTTATTTAAATCAATCATTTGATAAGTATCAGATGAACACTCGGATTTGGGCAGTACCGTCGCGAACCACACAGATAATTTTTTCCCGCCCATTTGGCATTCCGCAAGGAGAGCATCTGCGAAGTGTGGCGGCGTGCCGCTCAGCCAGCCCTGACGCTTGAGGAAGGCCCGCGCTTCAATAATCCCATTGTTCCCCATTACCAGATTTCCAACTCGATTGTCTGCAGGTGACAGTGTCACACAAGGGAATGTGCTAGCAATGGGCCAATCGGAAAATTCTCCGGCGATTGTGACGGTCCATGAAACATCAGGATCTGAATGCAACGCCACGCAGAAATTGTCTGACAACCGGGAGGCCAAAATGAAAAGACTGCTTTTGAGGTCATGGACCGCTGTGGCACTGGCGGCCATCGCAACCGCCGCCGCGGCGCAGGACCATGCCATCGAGGAGGGCGATGTCACCATCGGCGCACGAGAGTATTCGCCCTACCTGTACCAGAGCTACCCCGACAACGTGTACTTCGGTGACACGCACCTGCACACCAACTACTCGACCGATGCCGGGATGGTTGGAAACCGTCGGGACCCCGACGACGCGCTTCGTTTTGCGAAGGGGGAAGAAGTCATCGCCTCGTCGGGCACCCGATCCAGGCTGATCCGACCGCTCGACTTCCTCGTCGTGGCCGACCACGCGGAAAACCTTGGTCTTGCACCGATGATTGACGAGTTCAACCCGGAAATGCTTCGCGACCCGCTCGGCAAGAAACTGCACGATCTGGTCAAAGCCGGGCAGGGCTGGAAGCGTATCAGATCTGGAAGGAGTATGGCTCGAGGAACGAGGATCCCGTGCCCAACCCGAGGCTTGTCGCCGAGATGTGGAACCGAACCATCGATATGGTCGATATGCATAATCAGCCCGGCGTCTTCACCGCATTTCACGGCTTCGAATGGACGTCCACGCCCGTGTTGCGAAACCTGCACCGCGTCGTCATTTTCCGAGACGATGCAGATGCCGCGCGATCGGTTGTCCCTTTCTCAAGTTTCGACTTGCAGGATCCCGAGGACTTGTGGGACTACCTTGAGATGTACGAAGAAAGAACGCTGGGCCGGGCGCTTGCCATTCCGCACAACGGAAACCTGAGCCAAGGCCTGATGTTCGCGGTCGAGACCTTCGATGGCGAACCGCTCGATGCCGATTATGCGAGACGTCGGCAGCAGTGGGAGCCACTCGCCGAGGTCACGCAGACGAAGGGCGATGGTGAGGCGCATCCGATGCTCTCGCCAAACGACGAGTTTGCGGATTACTACACCTGGGACAAGGGCGACTTCGGTCTGAACCCGAAAACGCCGGAGATGCTGCCTCACGAATATGCCCGCAGCGCCTTGAAGCTCGGACTTCAGCAGGAAGCCGAGATCGGCGTCAATCCGTTCAAGTTCGGCATGATCGGAGCGACCGACATCCATACGTCCCTTTCGACGACGCGGGAGGAGAACTTCTTCGGCAAATTCGTCGGTGCGGAACCCTCGAGCGAGCACCGCTATTCCGATCTGGTTAGCCAAGACCTGCGCCCCGACGGCGACGGCAGCCTCGACGTGTTCGCGTGGGAATCCACGAGCTCCGGGGCTTGCTGCCGTCTGGGCGAAGGAAAACACGCGGGAGGCCATCTGGGACGCGATGTCCCGGAAGGAGGTTTATGCCACGACTGGCACCCGGATCAGGGTTCGGGTCTTCGCTGGATGGGATTTCGAACCGGAAGAGGTGCATCGGCCGGACTTTTCACGGCAAGGCTATCTTCGCGGTGTTCCGATGGGCGCGGACCTTCCGGCGGGACCGGGAGGTGCTGCGCCGAAATTCCTGGTGCGCGCGCTTCGTGACCCTGACGGCGCCAACCTCGACCGTATCCAGGTCGTCAAGGGCTGGCTCGACGCCGAGGGTGAATTGCAAGAGCGGATCTACGACATCGCGGTCTCTGACGGCCGTACGATCGGCGAGGACGGCCGGGCAACTGAGCCGGTCGGGAGCACGGTCAATGTCGAGAACGCGACCTACACAAATGACATAGGAGAAGCAGTTTTGGGCGGTTTCTGGGAAGACCCGGATTTCGACCCCGCTCTTCGGGCCGTCTACTACGTCCGTGTTCTCGAAATTCCGACCCCGACGTGGATCGCCTATGATGCGCAGGTCTTTGGCGAGCGCGATGCGCCGCCGGAGGCTCTTCGGGAGCACCAAGAACGCGCTTACACCTCCCCGATCTGGTACACACCACAGGGGTAAGCCTTCGACCATGCGAAGAAGGATGGCGGCTCGTTATGCCGCCATTTTCTTGCCATTTATTTAAATCAATCATTCGATAGGTATCAGATGAACACTCGGATCTGGGCAGCACAGTCGCGAACCACACAGATCAGTTATTCACGCCGAGAGGCTGGCCGGCATGATTGTCCCGCAGAGCGGAAACAGACATCCCAAATCTCGCTGCGCCGTGAATGAATGGCCGCTTTTCTCTCTGCGGCGCAGCTAACAATTTTTGAGTTACAGATTGCTGCATGAGCGAGCGCCAGCTTAGGAGCCCTTCCGGTATGGGCTCGATCCCGCCGTTCGCTCCGCGTTCAATGAATGACTGCTCAGGGCCGAAAGCGGTCCCTTCCGTGGGTACATGCTCTAGTATTTCGACCGAACAAATCAGAAAGGCAAGAGAGACGCTCTGTCCCATGTGTGGTTTTCTTTCCCGCAAGGTATCCGCAACAATGCGCCGCTTCTTCGCCCCCATGCTGGTCGCCATGACCGCCGCGGTCGCCCTCGGGGCGGCGGCGGAAACCACAGTCTTCACCAAAGCCAACGTCGTTCCGATGGACGCCAACCGGGTGCTGCGCGAGCATAGCGTCGTGGTCGAGGGCGACCGGATCGTCACGGTGGGTCCGGCCGCGGAGGTGGAGATCCCCGAGGGGGCGGCCGTGATCGACGCCACCGGGGCATGGCTCATCCCCGGCCTTGCCGATATGCACGTGCATCTCTTCGCCGACCCGAACCCCGACTTCATGCGCCTGTGGCTCGCCGAGGGGGTCACCAGCGTGCGCAACCTCAGCTCGCTGCCCGAGCACCGGACCTGGGCCGAGGAGGTGCTGGCGGGCACACGGGTCGGGCCGACGGTCTACAACACCGGTCCGGTGATCGTCGGGGTGCCTCCCGACGCTCGCGGGATCGCGGTTGCGATCAAGGCTGCCCCGGTCGCCGGAGCCCTGATCCTGTTCCTGATCGCCGTCGCCGTCCTGCGGGTCGCGCGAGGTCGCTGGCCGGGGCGGCGCGTCGTCCTCGGCGGCGGGGCGGCTATTCTGGCGGTGGGCCTCGGCCTATTCGTGACGCGGGCGATCCCGCTCGACGCGCTCACCTCCGCGTTCGCCCGCTCGTCGGATCTGGTCGAGTCGGAGGCCGAGGCCCGGCGGTGGGTCCGGCGGCAGGCGGACGACGGCTACCGCATGGTGAAGATCTACGAGTTCATGGGCGGCCCGGCCTGGCTGGCGGCGCAGCGGGCGGCCGAGGAGGCGGGGCTCTACAGCATCTCCCACCTTGAGCCGGGCGTCGATCTCGGCCGAGGTCGTGACATCGGGTGTGGACGAGATCGCCCATGTCGACGAGCTGCTCGAATACGTCCTCGCCGGGGAGATGGACCTGGCGAGCTTCCGCCCGGTGCCGGTCGACATGGACAGGCTTCCGGGGGTGATCGAGACCATCGCCGGTCACGACCTGATGGTGGTCTCGAACATCGCTCTCGACGAGAACGCATATCTCTACCTGGAGGCAGGGCCGTCCTGGTTCGACCGGCCGGAGTACGCCGTGCTGAGGCCAGAGACGATCGCCGCCTGGCGCGAGGGCCGGGTGGTCCGCTGGCAGGGGCAGCAGGCGTATCGGCGCGACACCGCCCAGCCGCTCTTCGCGGCGCTGGTGGCGGGCCTGCACGGGGCCGGGGTGCCGATGCTCGTCGGCACCGACGTCGGCGTCGAAGGCATGGTGCCCGGGCACATCCACCGCGAGATCGAGCTGCTCGCCGAGGTGGGGCTCAGCCGCTACGACGCGCTGCGCGCCGCGACGACGAACGCCGGCGAGAGCCTGCGCCGGGCCGGGTTCGACGACCGCGTCGGCACTATCACGCCGGGGGCGCGCGCCGACCTCGTGCTCCTGCGGCGCGACCCGCTGACCTGGCCGGGCGCGACGCGCGACCGCATCGGGGTGATGGTGCGGGGGCGCTGGTTCGGGCAGGCGGAGCTCGATGGGCTGACCGCCGAGTTGCTGGCGAGCTACTGACCGCTGCGCAGCGCCGGGCCCTCCCGGGCGCGGATGACCTCGCGGCTACTCGGTCCAGTCGTCCACGCGGCGGATGTCGTCGTCGGACCAGCCGAGGTGGTGGGCGATCTCGTGGACGAGGACGTGGCGGACGAGGGCGTCGAGGGCGACGTCGCCGCGCTCGATCCATTCCTCGAGGATGGGGCGGCGGTAGAGCCAGACGGTGTCGGGCCCCGTTGGCTGGTGGAAGACCGACTTCTCGGTGAGCGCCACCCCGTCGTAGAGGCCGGTGAGCTCGAACGGGTCCTCGATCTCCATCTCCTCCAGCAGCTCCTCCGGGGCGAAGTCGGCGACGCGGATCAGCAGGCCGTCGCAGGCGCGGCGGACCTCCGCCGGCAGGCTGGCGAAGGCGCTGCGGGCGAGCGCGTCGAGATCGCCCAGCGAGGGCGCGGTTCCGGTCGGCTGCAGGCGGGGCATCGGCGATCCTTTCCGCCCCGGCATAGGCCGGCGCGGGCGGCGAGGGAAGCGGCGGGTGACAACGCCACGGATCGGGCTAGTCTCTGACGGGCCCGGTTTCGGGCCAGCGAAGGGAGAAGGACATGAGCGTCGCACGCGTCACCGAGATCACCTCCGGCTCGCAGATTAGCTTCGAGGATGCCCTGCAGCAGGGCATCGCCCGGGCGGTGAAGACCCTCAAGAACGTCGAGGGCGCCTGGGTGCAGGAGCAGAAGGTGGTGGTCCGGGACGGCAGGATCGCCGAGTACCGGGTGAACCTGAAGGTGACCTTCATCCTGCAGGACTGAGCCGCCCGGCCTACCGCGGGCGCGCATGGGGATCGCCGTCGCGCGCCGAGGGCGGTGGATCCTCGTCGAGCGCCTCGGACCAGCCGTTCTCCCAGTCGAGATGGGCGGCGGTGTCGGCGGGATGCGGGTTGGCGGTCGGCGGCCGGCCCGACTGGCGGGCGGCGAATCCCTGGTCGTAGGCCCCGCTGCCGGTCGGAGCGATGCCCGCGGGGATGCGGCGGATGCTCGCGGCGAACTCGGGGTAGCGCATCAGCTCGCCCAGGGTGAAGCCTTCGGGGTAGGTCGCGAGCGCCTCCCGGCCGCGGTCGGTCAGCGTGAAGCGACCCTCGCCCGCGGGCGCGATCAGCCGGGCGGTGGCGAGCTGGCGGCGGAGCGCATCGAGCCGGCGCCTGATGGCCGCCGCCGACACGTCCGGGTGCTCGCCGGCCCGTGCGAGCAGCGCCTCGAGGCGCGCAGCGCAGTCGCGTATCGAGGGCGTGCCGCCCGCGGCGGCGCGGAGCAACAGGGCAACGAGGCTCGGGGTGTTGAGAAGCGTGTTTTCGCTGAACGGCACTGGAGACCCACCTGCCCGCGTCGGCTCGGTCTTGTGGGCCGAGGCCATGGCGCAAGGAGATGGTGGTGCCGGGCGCGGCGGCCGCGCCCGGCGGGAAGGTCAATCGGCCAGCGAGAGATTCGCGGCGGACTGGCGGCCGTCGCGGCCGACCTCCATGTCGAAGGTCACCTTCTGGCCGTCTGCGAGGCCCGAGAGGCCGGCGCGCTCGACGGCGGAAATGTGGACGAACACGTCCTTAGAGCCGCCTTCGGGCTGGATGAAGCCGAATCCCTTGGTGGCGTTGAACCATTTGACGGTGCCTTTGGCCATCGTCGTAACTCCTTGGTCTTGTTGCTGCCCGCGGGAGTGCGGCAGCGCGGCGGCGTCAGTCGAAATCGCAGGGACGTACGCCGAAGTCGGAGTAACGTGAGGCCGATTGTCGCAACGAAGCCGCTTTTTCATGCGCCAAAACGGCCGGGATTTCAAGGAAAACCCGCAGGGCGAGCGAAGTGGCGGTGGCGAGGGACCGCCGATGCTGCCGGACGAGGACATCGACTGATCCGACATCCCGGAGTTAGGTGAGACGATTATCCGCAACGCGCGGCTGGTGGTGCCAGCGGGCAAGCGGCAGGTGACGCTCAGGATCGACGCGGACGTGCTCGACTGGTTCCGGGCGCAGAGGAAGGGCTACCAGAGCCGGATGAACGCGGTGCTGAGGGCGTATGTGGGGACGCAGAGGTAGGCGAAAGTGAGGTTCGCTCCGCACAAGCGTCACGCTGAGGAAGGCAAAAATGACTCGGACTGCCCGGCGTTAGCTGGCATAAGTGTCCAAAAGAGAACCTACCGCATCTTCTTCTGGCTCTTCCCCCGATAGCTCCGCGTCCCCCCCCGCCCCGCCTGCGAGCGCGGCTTCACCGCGGCGTCTACCTCGGCGTCGATGGCGGCCTGCCGCGCCAGCGGGTCGTCGGCCACCGCCAGCTCCACCGCCTCCAGCCGCTTGATCTCGTCGCGGATGCGGGCGGCTTCCTCGAATTCGAGGTTCTCGGCGGCTTTGAGCATCGCCTTGCGCAGCCCGTCGAGGTGGGCGGCGAGGTTGGCGCCGATCAGGGGCTTGTCGATGCGGGCGGTGACGCGGGCCTGGTCGGTGTCGCCCTGGAAGAGGCCGTCGAGCACGTCGGCGACGTTCTTGCGGATGGTCTCGGGGGTGATGCCGTGCAGCGTGTTGTAGGCGAGCTGCTTGTCGCGGCGGCGGCTGGTCTCGGCCAGGGCGCGCTCCATCGAGCCGGTGATGCGGTCGGCGTACATGATGACGCGGCCGTCGGCGTTGCGGGCGGCGCGGCCTATGGTCTGGATCAGCGAGGTCTCGGAGCGCAGGAAGCCTTCCTTGTCGGCGTCGAGGATGGCCACCAGCGCGCATTCGGGGATGTCGAGGCCCTCGCGCAGGAGGTTGATGCCGACCAGCACGTCGAAGGCGCCGAGGCGCAGGTCGCGCAGGATCTCGATGCGCTCGATGGTGTCGATGTCGGAGTGCATGTAGCGCACGCGGATGCCCTGCTCGTGCAGGTACTCGGTCAGGTCCTCGGCCATGCGCTTGGTGAGCGTGGTGACCAGCACCCGGTTGCCCTGGGCGGCGACGCGGCGGACCTCGTCGAGGAGGTCGTCGACCTGCATCGAGACGGGGCGGATTTCGACGGGCGGGTCGACAAGGCCGGTGGGGCGGATCACCTGCTCGGTGAAGACGCCGCCGGTCTGGTCCAGTTCCCAGGCGGCCGGGGTGGCCGAGACGAAGACCGACTGCGGGCGCATGGCGTCCCATTCCTCGAACTTCAGCGGGCGGTTGTCCATGCAGGAGGGCAGGCGGAAGCCGTGCTCGGCCAGCGTGTACTTGCGGCGGTAGTCGCCCTTGTACATGCCGCCGATCTGCGGGACCGAGACGTGGCTCTCGTCGGCGAAGACGATGGCGTTGTCGGGGATGTATTCGAAGAGCGTGGGCGGCGGCTCGCCGGGTTTGCGGCCCGTGAGGTAGCGCGAATAGTTCTCGATGCCGGCGCAGGAGCCGGTGGCCTCGAGCATCTCGAGGTCGAAGCCGGTGCGCTGCTCGAGGCGCTGGGCCTCGAGGAGCTTGCCCTCGGCGACGAGCTGGTCGAGGCGCAGGCGCAGCTCGGCCTTGATGCCCTTGACCGCCTGCTGGAGCGTGGGCCGGGGGGTGACGTAGTGCGAGTTGGCGTAGACGCGGACCCGGTCGAGGGTGTCGGTGCGGCTCGCCGGTCAGGGGGTCGAACTCCTGGACCTGCTCCAGCTCCTCGCCGAAGAAGGACAGGCGCCAGGCGCGGTCCTCCAGATGCGCGGGCCAGATCTCCAGCGAGTCGCCGCGCACGCGGAAGGTGCCGCGCTGGAAGGCGCTGTCGTTGCGGCGGTACTGCTGCTCGACGAGGCCGGCGATGACGCGGCGCTGGTCGTAGGGCTGGCCGGCGATCAGGTCCTGGGTCATGGCGCCGTAGGTCTCGACCGAGCCGATGCCGTAGATGCAGGAGACCGAGGCGACGATGATCACGTCGTCGCGTTCGAGCAGGGCGCGGGTGGCCGAGTGGCGCATCCGGTCGATCTGCTCGTTGATCTGGCTTTCCTTCTCGATGTAGGTGTCGGTGCGCGCGACATAGGCCTCGGGCTGGTAGTAGTCGTAATACGATACGAAATACTCGACCGCGTTTTCCGGGAAGAAGCCCTTGAACTCGCCGTAGAGCTGGGCGGCGAGGGTCTTGTTGGGGGCGAGGATGATCGCCGGGCGCTGGGTGGCCTCGATGATCTTGGCGACGGTGAAGGTCTTGCCGGTGCCGGTGGCGCCGAGCAGCACCTGGTTGCGCTCGCCGGCGTTGGCGCCCTCGACCAGCTCGGCGATCGCCGTGGGCTGGTCGCCGGCGGGCTCGAAGTCCGAGTGCAGGATGAAGCGCCGGCCGCCCTCGAGCTTGTCGCGGGCGGGAGGCGGGGCGGAGAGGATCGGGGCGGGCATGGGCGGACCTCGCGGGGCGGCCGGAAAGAACTGGGGCAGGCTGGCGGCGATGGCAAGGGCCGATCAGGCTCGCAAGCCGGGCGGGGATGGAGAATGCTTTCGCTGCGGATGAGTGATTTTTTGGGTAACTAAACCCTTGCGTGTGTCGCGCGACTCACCTATAAGTGGATCTGCAAGCAGCACAGTGGTCGTCGGTCGGTAGCGTACACCCACCCCACCCCTCGCTCCCTCGCTACCGGGCGACGACCCGCTGCTCGCGCAACCCCCTCCCCTTGATCCGGCAGGCGCGATTGGCGATAAGCTGATCGCGCCGCAATGGAGCCGAGCCATGCTTGCCAGGATCTACAAGCCCGCCCGCAACGCCATGCAGTCGGGGACGGCGGGGACGCGGCACTGGGTGCTCGAGTTCGTGCCGTCGGAGGCGAAGGTGCTCGACCCGCTCATGGGCTGGACCGGGTCGGGGGACATGGACCGGCAGGTGCGCCTGACTTTCGCGGACCAGGCGGAAGCGGTGGCCTATGCCGAGCGGCATGGCATCCCCTATCAGGTGAGCGAGCCGAAGCCGCGCAGGCACGTGCTGCGGCAGAACGGCTATGGCGACAACTTCTCGTCGCAGCGGCGGGGCGCCTGGACGCATTGACCTGCGCCCGCCGATCCCTGCATGAAGGGCCAGCGGCCCCGTAGCTCAACTGGATAGAGCAAGGACCTTCTAAGTCCGAGGTTGCGTGTTCGAGTTCACGCCGGGGTCGCCATTCCCAGGTGCGGAGAATTCGCCTTGAACAATCGGCGTGGGGGCGGTCAGTCTCGGGGCGTCACGCGGCGCCGTCGCTCGACGCGGCCTTCGAGCGCAGCGGCGCAGGTTGGACGACGATCAGGGAGGGAACCATGGGCGACTATGCGATGGTCATGGCGCAGCCGGGCGGCAGCGAGGGGTTCGAGCGGCGCGAGATCACGGTGGCGGACCCCGGCCCCGGCGAGGCGCGAATCCGGCATACCGCCGTGGGGCTGAACTTTCTCGACGTCTACCAGCGCAGCGGCGCCTACAAGTGGCCGGTGGCGCGCGACCTGGTGGTCGGCAACGAGGCGGCGGGCGTGGTCGAGGCGGTGGGCGCGGGCGTGACGGCGGTCGCCCCCGGCGACCGGGTCGCCTATGCCCCGCAGATCGGCGCCTATGCCAGCGGGCGGGTGATCGCCGCGGACCGGCTGGTAAAGCTGCCGGACGCCATTCCCGACGAAATCGCCGCCACGGTGATGCTGAAGGGGATGACCGCGCATTACCTCATCCATTCCACCTTCCGCGTCGAGCCGGGGATGACCGTGCTGGTCCAGGCGGCGGCCGGCGGGGTCGGGCTGATCCTCGGCCAGTGGCTGGCGGCCAAGGGTGCCATGGCCATCGGCACCGCCGGCGGGCCGGAGAAAGTCGCGCTGGCCCGGGCGCATGGCTACGGTCATGTCATCGACTACCACGCGCAGGACTTCGCGCCCCGGGTGCGGGAGATCACCGGGGGCAAGGGCGTGGACGTGGTCTACGACAGCGTGGCGCGCGACACCTGGCGCGGGTCACTCGCGTCGCTGAAGCTGCGCGGGACCTTCGTCTGCTTCGGCCAGAGCTCCGGCCCGGCCGAGGGCTTCGGCATGGGCGATCTCGCTGCCGCATCGTTGACGGCGGTGCGGCCGGTGCTCGGCCACTACACGGCAACCCGCGCCGAGCTGGACGGGCGGGCGCAGGATCTGTTCGCCGCACTCGCCTCTGGCGCGATCCGCAGCGAGGTGCGCCAGCAATTCGCGCTGCCGGACGCCGCCCTTGCGCATCAGGCGCTGGAAGGGCGCCGCACGGTCGGCGCCACGGTGCTGATTCCGTGAATCCGGCGCGGGGGGGAGCACGCTGCTCCGGTGGAAGCCGCGGTCAGGACGCGGTTGATTTCGTTGCGAAACAGGCGGTTGGACTCCGGGTCGGCGAAAAGCAGCCGAGATTCAACCGATGCGCGAATAGAGTTTACGCGCGGCTCCCTTTACGATTTATTCATGGCTGTCCCGCCGAAATGCAGGTGTGGGAGGAACGCTCGTGAACAATCTAGTCGTCGCCTGCATGCTCTTCGCGATCCTGGCCGGTGCGACCGGCGCATGGATGGCGCTCACCCTCGGCTGGGGCTGGCTGGCCGCCTTCGCGATCTACACCTTCGGGGGTTCTTTCGCGCTCGTCGCCACGGCAACGCTTACCGCCCTGTCGGGCATGCTGCGGCGCCGCCGGGACTGGACCCAGAGGCCCGTCTAGAGCACGTAGCGGCTCAGGTCGGCCGAGCGCGACAGCGCGCCGAGATGCGCCTCGACGAAGGCCGCATCCACCGTCACCGCGTCGCCTGACCGGTCGGGCGCGGTAAAGCTCAGCTCCTCGAACACCCGCTCCATCACCGTATGGAGCCGCCGCGCGCCGATGTTCTCCACCGCGCGGTTCACCTCGGCGGCGATGCGGGCGAGTGCGGCGATCCCGTCCTCGGTGAAGTCGACCGTCACCTCCTCGGTGGCCATCAGCGCCGAATACTGGCGGGTCAGCGCGTTCTCGGTCTCGGTGAGGATGCGCACGAAGTCCTCCTCGGTCAGCGCGCGCAGCTCGACCCGGATCGGCAGCCGGCCCTGCAGCTCGGGCAGGAGGTCCGAGGGCTTGGCGATGTGGAAGGCGCCCGAGGCGATGAAGAGGACGTGGTCGGTCTTGACCGGCCCGTGCTTGGTGGAGACCGTGGTGCCCTCGATCAGCGGCAGGAGATCGCGCTGCACGCCTTCGCGGCTGACATCGGCGCCGCGGGTCTTCGGCCCGCGCGCAGACCTTGTCGATCTCGTCGAGGAAGACGATGCCGTTCTGCTCCACGGCGGTGATCGCCTCGCGGGTCATCGCTTCCTGGTCGAGGAGCTTGTCGGCTTCCTCGGTGATCAGGAGATCGTAGGACAGTCGACGACCGTCATGCGCTGGCGGACCTTGCGGCCCGCCGAAGGCCTTGCCGAAGATGTCGCCGAGGTTCATCGCCGCCCATGCCCATGCCGGGCTGGCCGGGGATCTCCATCATCGGGAAGGGGCTGGAGGTGTCGGCGACCTCGAGCTCGATCTCCTTGTCGTCGAGCTCGCCCGCGCGCAGCTTGCGGCGGAACATCTCGCGGGTCTGGTCGCGCGCGCCCTCGCCGGCCAGCGCGTCGATCACCCGGTCCTCGGCGGCCTCGTGGGCCCGCGCCTTGACCCGCTCGCGCATCTCGGTCGCGCACCATGACGATGGCGGCGTCGACGAGGTCGCGGATGATCTGCTCGACGTCGCGGCCGACATAGCCGACCTCGGTGAACTTGGTGGCCTCGACCTTGATGAAGGGCGCGCGCGCGAGCTTCGCCAGCCGGCGCGAGATCTCGGTCTTGCCGACGCCGGTCGGGCCGATCATCAGGATGTTCTTGGGGTAGACCTCCTCGCGCATGTCCTCGGGCAGCTGCTGGCGGCGCCAGCGGTTGCGCAGGGCCACGGCCACGGCGCGCTTGGCGTCGTTCTGGCCGATGATGAAGCGGTCGAGCTCGGAGACGATCTCGCGGGGGGTCAGGTCGGTCATGGGGAGCCTTCGATTGCGCGCGTCGGCGGGGCGCGGGCCAGCAGGGACGTAATGGCGCGCACCGCAAACGCAAGCGCCCGCCACCCGGATCAGCGCGGGTTAACTTTTCGTGAAGCTTGTCACAAGGGGCCCGCGCGCTGCGAACTGGCAGACATCCGCAGGGCCCAGAGCAGGAGAGCCGACCATGGTCAGCCGTCGCGACATCCTTCAAGCGGCCGCCGCCGCAGGCCTCGCCGGCGGTCTCGCCGCCGCCACGCCCGCCGCGCTGCGCGCGCAGGAGGCGATGGTGCTCCGGCAGGGCACGTTCACCGGCGCCAGCGGGCACGCCACGGCGGGGTCGGGGGCGATCGTGGAGCGGAACGGCAGGTATTACGTCAGCCTCGGCGCGGGATTTCGACCATGACGGCACCGCCCCCGACACAAAGGTGGCGATGGGCCGGGACGGCTACCGCGCCGAGACCCTGATGGGGCCGCTGAAGGCGACGACGGGGGCGCAGAGTTATCTTATCCCCGAGGGCATCGACCAGGCCGACTACAACGAGATCTGGATATGGTGCGAGCGGTTCAGCGTGCCGCTGGGCGTGGCGCGGCTGCGCTGAGTCTCTCGGGCGCAGGCCGGCTCAGCAGCCCACCGTGACGTTGCCGCTGGTACCAGCGCAGATCGCCTCTGCGTCCTTCGTGCGGCTAACGCGGCACTACCTCGTGGACACTCTGAAGCTCCTCGTCGGAGATCACGCCGAGCTGGCGAAACATGCTGAAGCGGTCGGCAACGACGATGTTCTCGACGATCTTTCCGCACTCGATCCGAATCACCTGAACCGCATTCCAGCTCGCGTGCCGGCCCGTTGCGGGCGTGTCCCAGCCTTCGAGTGCGCCTTGCTGGGTTCCGGTATAACTCAGCAGGAGGACCACCCGGTTCTCGTCGGCGATGACTTCGTCGATCACCGCGCCCATATCCGGGAATTCCCGCAGACTGCGCTCCACCCGGGCGATATCGTCATCGAGACCGGGCTCGTTTCTGTGTGGCCGCGCCGGGTTGGTTCGATTGAAGTCCTCGGCGTAGAAGTTGGGAAGAGCCTGAGGATTGTGCCCGATGTAGACCGTCTCGATGAAGCGCTGGACCAGGTCCGCATTCTCCTCGGGTGTGGTCGAAGGGCAGGTATCCTGGGCGGAAGCTGCGCCCGGCACCATGATACCGCCGGAGAGACCCAGGGCGAGAACGACAGATCGCCGCATGGCTGGATCCTCTTCTGAGCAACGAGCATAGATGCAGCGCTGCCACGACGATGGACCCATACTGCCGAACTGTAAACCGGCGCCGGGCGCGGGCGCTCAGCCGCCGATGCTCTCGACGGTCAGATTGCCGTTGGTATAGACGCAGATCTCGGCCGCGATCGCCATCGCCCGGCGGGCGATGGTGTCGGCGTCCAGATCACTGTCCATCAGGGCGCGCGGCCGCGGCCAGCGCGAAGTTGCCGCCCGAGCCGATCGCCGCCACGTCGTGCTCGGGCTCCAGCACGTCGCCGGTGCCGGTGACGACCAGCAGGTCGCGCCCGTCGCTGACGATCAGCATGGCCTCGAGGTTGCGCAGGTAGCGGTCGGTGCGCCAGTCCTTGGCGAGCTCGACGCAGGCGCGCTGGAGCTGGCCGGGGTTCGCCTCGAGCTTCTTCTCCAGCCGCTCCAGCAGGGTGAAGGCATCTGCTGTCGAGCCCGCGAAGCCGCAGAGCACCGGCACCCCGCCGGGCTCCAGCCTGCGCACCTTGCGCGCGGTTCCCTTGATGACGGTGGGGCCGAGGCTCACCTGCCCGTCGCCGGCCACCACCACGCGCCCACCCTTGCGCACCGCAATGATGGTCGTCCCGTGCCAGCCGGGGAATGTGCTATCCTGTGCCATGATCCCTCCGAGTCGGGGGAGCATATATGGGGCCCGCCGCGCCTGCGCCAGTGACCCCGGCCGCCGGAAGGCTCGGAGGGAGGCCCGATGACGCTCAAGATCGGCACGTTCAATCTCAACAACCTCTTCTCGCGCTTCAACTTCCAGGCCGAGCTGGGATCGCTGCCGACGGCGCGCTCGGGCGGGCTGGAGATGACCTTCACCGAGAACGAGGTGCAGGTGCGCACCTTCATGGGGGCGCTGGTGCGCCGCAAAGGGCCGGGCGAGACGGCGGAGATCGTGCGGCGCATCCGCGAGATGGACGTCGACGTGCTGGCGGTGCAGGAGGTCGAGCACATCGAGATCCTGCGCGAGTTCAACCGCGACGAGCTGGGCGGGCTGTACCGATATCAGGTGCTGATGGAAGGCAACGACCCGCGGCTGATCGACGTGGGCGTGCTGTCCAAGCGGCGGATCGGCACCATCGGCTCGCACCAGACCGCCGAGCACCCCGCACGGCCGGGCGAGCGGGTGTTCGGCCGGGACCTGATGCAGGTGGAGATCCTGGACGACCGCGGCGACAAGCTGCTCACCCTCTACAACACCCACATGAAGAGCCAGTACGTCCCCTTCGGCACCGACCCGGTGGAGGGCGCGCGGCGGGCCAACGAGCGGCGGCGGCAGCAGGCCGAGATGACCGGGCGAATTCTCACTGCCCAGGAGCGCAAGGGCGGGCGCTTCGCGCTGGTCGGCGACATGAACGACACGCCAGAGAGCGCGCAGCTCGCACCGATGCTGACGGTGGACGGCGAGGCGCTGGTGGACGGGCTGGCCGCGCCTCTCGAGACGCGGCCGGCCAAACCGGACAGCCCTTCACAGGGGCCTGGCCCGGCCAATGCACGCTGGACCCACCGCTTCAACCCGCCGGGTGCGGCGCCGCCGCACTACGAGCTCTTCGACCAGATTTGGCTCTCGCGCGCCTTGGCGCCGCGGCTGGTCTCGGCGCACATCGAACGGCGCACCAAGCATGGCGGCGACGGCAGCGACCATGACCCGGCCTGGGTGGTGCTGGATATCTGAACCTACGCCCGCACCCGAGCCATGTCCGGGTCGTAGCGGGGGCGCAGGAAGACCTCGGCCGCGACGCGCTCGGTGGCGACCTCCAGCTCGTAGCGGCCCGCCAGCACCGTGGCCGCGTCCACCCCCGCCTCGGGGTCGCGGACGTAGCCGTAGCCGATGTTGCAGCCGAGCGTGTAGCCCCAGCCGCCGCTCGACAGCCAGCCGACGCGCTTGCCGTCGCGCAGGATGGTCTCGCGGCCGAGGAGAACCACCTCCGGGTCGGCGACGGTAAAGCCCGCCAGCAGGCGGGGCAGTCGCGCGGCGCGCTGCGCCTCCAGCGCCTCGCGCCCCTGGAAGGGGGTGTTGGTCCGCAGCTTCACGGCGAAGCCGAGGCCCGCCACCAGCGGCGAATGATCGGGGCCGATGTCCGCTCCCCAGGCGCGGTAGCCTTTCTCCAGCCGCAGCGACTCGATCGCGCGGTAGCCGGCGTCGGCGAGGCCGTGCGCCCGCCCCGCCGCCATCAGGGCGTCGTAGACGGTGGCGGCGTACTCGACCGGGAGGTGCAGCTCCCAGCCCAGCTCGCCCACATAGGTGATGCGGAGGGCGATGACCGGGGCGCCGGCCACCGCGATGCGGCGGACGGTGGCGAACGGGAAGGCGGCGTTGGAGACGTCGTCCTCGGCGACGGACGCGAGGATCTCGCGGGCCTTCGGCCCCATCAGCGAGAGGGTGGCGAAGGCGGAGGTCACGTCGATGATCCGGGCGTCGAGCCCCGCGGGGATGTTGCGGGCGATCCAGTGGAAATCGTGGGTGGCGAAGCCGGTGCCGGTGACGATGTAGAAGCTGTCCTCCGCCAGCCGCGCCACCGTCAGGTCGCATTCGATGCCGCCGCGGTCGTTCAGCATCTGGGTGTAGGTCAGCGCGCCCGGGGGCCGGGTCACGTCGTTCGCGGCGATCCACGACAGCGCCGCCTCGGCGTCGCGCCCGGTGAGCATGAACTTGGCGAAGGAGGACTGGTCGATCAGCACCGCCGCCTCGCGGCAGGCGCGGTGCTCGCGGCCCACGGCCTCGAACCAGTTCGCCCGGCCGAAGGACGGGGTGTCGCGGGGCGGCTCGCCGGGGGCGGCGAACCAGTTGGGCCGCTCCCAGCCGAGCTTCTCGCCGAAGCAGGCGCCCTTCGCCGCCAGCCGGTCGTAGAGCGGCGAGCGGCGGGCCGGGCGGGCGGAGGCGTATTCCTCGCTCGGCCAGGCCATGGTGTAGTGCTTGCCGTAGGCCTCCAGCGTCCGGCTGCGCACCCAGGCGGTCGAGCCGTGGTTGCGCCCGAAGCGGCGGATGTCCACCGGCCAGAGGTCGTAGGGCGGCGCGCCCTTCGCCACCCATTCGGCCAGCGCCATGCCGGCACCGCCGCCGGATGCGATGCCGAAGGCGTTGAACCCGGCGCCGACGAAGAGCCCCGCGACCTCGGGGGCCTCGCCGAGGATGAAGTTGCCGTCGGGGGTGAAGCTCTCGGGGCCGTTGATGAACTGCTTGATCCCGGCCGTCTGCAGGGCCGGGACGCGGCCCAGCGCCAGCTCCATGATCGGCTCGAAGTGGTCGGTGTCGAAGTCGAGGAGCTGAAAGGCGAAACCTTCGGGCACGCCGCGCTCGGCCCAGGGCTTGGGGTTCGGCTCGTAGCCGCCCATCACCAGCCCGCCCACCTCCTCCTTCCAGTAGGTGAGCCGGTCGGGGTCGCGCAGGGTCGGCAGGCCGGGGGTGACGCCGGGGATCGGCTCGGTGATCACATATTGGTGCTGGACGGAGACCAGCGGCACGTTTACCCCGGCCAGCCGGCCGAGTTCGCGCGACCACTGGCCCGGCGCAGATCACCACCTTGTCGCAGGCGATCACGCCCGTCGGCGGTCTCGACGCCCGGTGACGCGGCCGCCCTCGATGCGCGAAGCCGGTGACGCTGACCCCTTCGCGGATGGTGACGCCGTAGCTGCGGGCGCCGCGGGCGAGCGCCTGGACGATGTCCGAGGGCGAGGCCTGGCCGTCGGTGGGCAGGAACGCCGCCCCCACCACGTCGTCGATGGTCATCAGCGGCCAGAGCTCCTGCGCCTCTTTGGGGGTGAGGAGCTGCATCTCCAGCCCGAACGAGCGCGCGGTGGTGGCCTGGCGCTTCACCTCGGTCCAGCGGTCGGCGTTGCAGGCGAGCCGCAGCCCGCCGTTCATCTTCCAGCCGGTCTCGAGCCCGGTCTCCGCCCCGAGCCGGCGGTAGAGGTCCACCGAATAGCCGAGCAGCTGGGTGATGTTGGCGCTGGTGCGCAGCTGGCCGACGAGGCCGGCGGCGTGCCACGTGGAGCCGGAGGAGAGCTGGTGGCGCTCCAGCAGCAGCACCTCGCCCGCCCCCATGGCGCCGAGGTGATAGGCGGTCGAGCAGCCGACGATGCCGCCGCCGATAACGACGATCTTCGCCGAGGACGGCAGGTCGCTCATGGGAACCTCACATGTCGCGGAAGGCGGCAAGCGCGGCCTCGAACCGGGCGCGGTTCTCGGCCGTGTAGGCGGCGTAGTCGAAGTCGAGCGTCGAGGTCGCCTCGGACACCATGCTCCACATCGTCTCGCGCAGCAGCGAGGCAGCGGTCATGGCTGCGGCGCGGCGGCGCAGGGCGTCGTCGGGCGCGTGTCCGTAGTAAGCGGCGAGCAACCGCGTCGGCCCGGTCGGGGGACATGCCGGCGTTCGAGGCGAGGCCGCCGAGGTCGAAAAGGGCGGAGTTGAAGCCCGCATACTCCCAGTCCACCAGCCAGAGGCGGGTGCCATCGTCGAGGATGTTGGCGGGCAGCAGGTCGTTGTGGCCGAAGACGATCTCGACCGGGCCGACGGCGGCCTCCAGCACTTCGGACGCGGCGAGCAGGCCGGGGAGTGCGGGTCCATGCGGGCTGCCGCTCTCGGCCAGCCGATGCGCATAGTCGCGCACAACCTGGAAGACCCAGAAGATCGGCGCCGGCCCACGGAAGTGCCTCGGGATCCCGCGGTGGCAGCGGCGCAGCAGATCGGCCAGGCGGTCGAGGTTCGCCGGGTCGCGGACGTCCGACGCCTCGAAGGTCCGCGCCTCGACGAAGTCGAGCACCATGACGTCCGGCTCCCAGTGGCGCACGGCGGGCGACAGCCCGGCTGCATGGGCCGCGCGGCTCGCGGCCAGCTCGGCCGTGCGCACGATATTGTGGGCGGCGATGTCTCCGCCAACCCGCACCACATAGGCGCGCCCGGCATCGACGACCTTGAAGTTCAGGTTGGTGATGCCGCCCCCGAGCGGCTCGGGTTCGACCGGCCCGGTCCAGATCGGCAATTCCGCCGCGCGCCGGCATGCCGCCTCCAGCGCCGCGCTCACGCCCTTCTTCCCTGTTTCGCGATTCGGGCCGGGGTCAAGGCTCGCGACGCGACCGCGCTTGCGCGGCTCGGCCTTGACGCCGGCACGAATCGCAGCCCCAGCATGGATGAGGCGCCTTGATGAAGCAGCCGCTTCATCAAGCGCCTCCCCAGCAGATCTTCCCTTCTGACCACAAGCCCGGACGACTGGGCTGCGGCGCGAGCACGATGCCGACACGCGCACGACGCCGACGCGCCGCCACCGCCGGCCGCGCCAGCGGCCGGCCTCCTCGGGGCGCAATGCCAGCCGCGCTCATGCCGCGAGTCCCAGGCGCTGCCGGGTGCGGCGGGCCGCGGCGGTCATCAGGCGGTCGGCGATCATCGCCAGCATGGCGATGCAGGCGCCGGTGACGAGGCCGCTGCCGACATCCGCCCGGGTGAGGGCGACATAGACCTCCTGGCCGAGATCGCGGGTGCCGACCAGCGCGGTGATCACCAGCATCGACACCGCCAGCAGGATCGTCTGGTTCACCCCGAGCAGGATCTGCGGCAGCGCCAGCGGCAGGCGCAAGCGCAGGATGCGCTGCAGGCGCGTGGTGCCCATCGCCGTGGCGGCCTCGATCAGGCTGGGGTTCACCTCGCGGATGCCCAGCGCGGTGTAGCGGATGGCGGGCGCGATGGCATAGAGGACGATGGCGATCATCGCGGTGAACTCGCCGACGCGGAAGAGCATGACCACCGGGATCAGGTAGACGAAGGACGGCAGCGTTTGCAGCGTGTCGATCACCACCTGCACCACCCGCCAGAGGCGCGGGTAGAGCCCCGAGGCAATGCCCACCGGGATGCCGATCACCGCCGCGATGGCGACCGAGACGCCGACGAGGTAGACCGAGACCATCGCCTGGCTCCAGTAGCCGGTGAAGGCGATGAAGAGCATGAACGCCGCGGCGATCGCCGCCCGCCGCGCCCCGCCGAGCCGAGCCATGGCCAGCGTGACCACGATCGTGCCCCACCACCAGGGGATCGCCACCAGAAACCGGCGCACCGGTACCAGGAAGTTGACGAGGATCGCCGTCTTGATCGCCTCGAACGTGTCGAAATAGGTGACGTTCAGCCATTCGATCAGCCCGGCCCAGAAGCTGCCCGTCGAGACCTGCAGCGACGCGGGGTAGATCGCCACCGCCGGCACCATGAACCCGATCACCCAGAGGCCGGCGAGGGCTGCGAGGGCGGCGAGCGAAGGGCAGGCGGTGGCCGGCCTCGCGGCGGGTCTGGCCGGCGCGGATCGCATAGGCCTGGCTCAACCGGTCGAGCGCGATGGCCAGCACCACGATCGCGACGCCCGCCTCCAGCCCCGCGCCGATGTTCAGCCGCCTCAGTGAGGTCAGCACGTCGTAGCCGAGCCCCCCAGCGCCGATCATCGAAGCGATGATCACCATGTTGAGCGAGAGCATGATGACCTGGTTGACGCCGACCATCAGCGGCGCGCGGGCGGCGGGGATCATCGCGCGCCAGACCAGCTGGCGCGGCGTGGCGCCGGCCATGCGGGCGTATTCGACGATCTCCTCCGGCACGCCGCGCAGGGCCATGCAGGGTCACCCGGACCATGGGAGGCATGGCGTAGATGATCGTCGCGATCAGCGCCGACACCGGGCCGAAGCCGAAGAGGATCAGGATCGGCAAGAGGTAGGCAAAGACCGGCACCGTCTGCATCGCGTCGAGGATCGGCGCGAGGATGCGGTCGAAGGCCGGGCTGCGATAGGCCGCGATGCCGAGCATCAGCCCGCCGGCGACGCCGAAGGGCACCGCGATGGCGATCGACGAGAGCGTGACCATGGCGCTCTGCCACTGGCCGAAGACCGCCAGATAGCCGAGCGCCGCGCCGACCAGCAGCCCAAGGCCGGGGCCGCCCGCGTGCAGGCCGAGCAACGCGCCGGCCAGCACCAGCCCGAGCCAGGGCAGCGGCGGCAGCAGCTGGACCGCGGCCGATCCCTGCCCCGAGACGAGCCCGCTGGCGAAGAGCGAGGTGGCGATGTCGAGCGGCACGTTCAGGACGGCGGCGAAGGCGCGGGTGAGGTCGCGGAAGGTGAACAACCCGAAGCTCGCGTCCTCGACCAGCCAGTCCATCGCCGCCGAGATCCAGCTCGCCACGGGGATCTGCCATGGCGCGCGGAACTTCCTCCCAGAAGCCGTCGAGCGTGCCGCGGGGCAGGAATCCGAAGGCCAGCGATGCCGCGAGGATGGCAAGCCAGAGCGGCCAGCCGAGGCCGGAGCGCGCTGCGGTCGGGGCGGTGCCGGCGTGGGTATGTGCAAGCGGCGTCATGACGACTGCTCCACCTCGCGCCCGATCAGCACGCCCAGAACGTCGGTGCGGTGGACGATGCCGATGCGCCTGTCCGCCGTCGGTGACGGCAAACGGCCGCGAGGCCGCCTCGACCTCGGCGGCGAAGTCCGCGACCTTGCGGTTCGCCGCGATCTCGCCGGCCACCGCGTCGTCGCCGGGCGGACGCATGATGGCGCGGGCGGAGAGGATCTTGGCGCGGGGCGCGTCGCGGGTGAAATCGGCGACATAGGTGTCGGCCGGGGCCAGCACCAGTTCCTCGGCGGTGCCGGTCTGGATGATGCGCCCGTCGCGCATGATGGCGATGCGGTCGGCGAGCCGTACCGCCTCGTCGAAGTCGTGGGTGATGAAGACGATGGTCTTCTGCAGCTTCGACTGCAGCCGCAGGAACTCGTTCTGCATCTCGCGGCGGATCAGCGGGTCGAGCGCGGAGAACGGCTCGTCGAGGAACCACAGCTCCGGACCGACCGCCAGCGAGCGGGCGATGCCGACGCGCTGCTGCTGGCCGCCCGAAAGCTCGCGCGGCAGGTTGGCCTCGCGGCCCTCGAGGCCGACGAGGGCGATCATCTCGCGCGCCCGCGCCTCGCGCTCGGGGCGCGGTGACGCCCTGGATCTGCAGCGGGAAGGCGACGTTGCCGAGCACGCTCAGGTGCGGCAGCAGCGCGAAGTGCTGGAAGACCATGCCCATGCGGTGCCGGCGCAGCTCGATCAGCTCGCGCGCCGGTACCCGGCGCAGGTCGCGCCCTTCGAAGGCGATCTCGCCGGCCGAGGGCTCGACCAGCCGCGACAGGCAGCGGATCAGCGTGGACTTGCCGGACCCCGACAGGCCCATGATGACGAAGCACTCGCCCGTCGCCACGTCGAGCGAGGCGTCGATCACCGCCGAGACATAGCCGCCGGCGCGCAGCGCTTCCGCCGTGGGCGCGGGGTTGGCGGCGAGGAAGCGCTCGGGCTCGGGGCCGAAGAGCTTCCATACGCCGCGGCAGGCGAGCTTCGCCGCCGCCGCTCCGGTCGTGCCGGGCGCCGCCGCGGTCAAGATGCCCCGGTCACTGCCCGATCCAGGCGGACCAGCGGTCCTCGTTCGCCGTCATCCAGTCGGCGACTACCGCCTCGACCGTCTCGCCGTCGAGATCGACCGCGCGAGATCATGTCGCCCATCTCGTCGTTGGTCACGTTGAAGGCGGTGATGGCGGCGTGGGCGCTCGGCCACTTGTCCTTCAGCCCCGCCCAGGCGACCTTCCAGATCGGCCCGCGCGGCTTGCCGCAGTCGTGGGCGAGGTCGGGGTTCGAGCCCCAGGCCGGGTCGGCATAGCATTCCGCCGTGTACGCGGGGAACTCGACCCATTCGCCCTCGTACTTGATCGGCGCCCAGTGCGGCGCATAGACCCAGAGCAGCACCGGCGCCTGACGCTGGTAGGCGCTTTCCAGTTCCGCGAAGAGGGCCGCGTCGGTGCCGGCGTGGATGACCTGGAAGGGCAGATCCAAGCGCCTCGACCCGCTCGTCGTCGAACCCGCCCCAGGTCACGGGCCCGCCGAGGTAGCGGCCATCGGGGGCGGTCTCCGGCGTCGAGAAGGCCTCCGCGCAGGCGGGGTCCTTCAGCGCCTCCCAGTTCGGCAGGCCGGGGCACAGCTCGGCCATGTAGCTCGGGTACCACCATTCCTCGATGGCGAGCATGCCGGTCTCGCCGAGGTTCTCGACGTTGCCCGAGGCCACACCGTCGTCGAGCGCCTCGCGCCCCGTGGTCTCCCAGATCTCCATGGCGACGTGCAGGTCGCCGGTCTTCAGCCCGGCGAACTGCGCCAGGTAGTCGGCGACGGTGTACTCGACGTTCAGGCCGGCCTTCTGCAGCACCTCGCCCATGATCTGGGTGGTAATGAGCTGGCCGGTCCAGTCGTTCTGCGCCAGCCGGATCGGGTCGGCCGAGTCCTGCGCGGCGGCGCCGCCGGCCCAGGCGAAAGCGAGCGTCGAGCTCAGGATGGTGGTGGCAAGCGCATGTCGCATGGCGTGATGTCTCCCCCGGCCGGTGGCCCCCTGTCCAGTAACGCGGCTATGGTCGGGACAAAACCCCTTCGAGGTCAACCGAAATCCCGATGATCGCGACGCTTCATCCTCCGATTGCGAGGCGGTTTCGGGAAGCAGTTTGCAGCTTGCGGGGATTTCTGCATCATCTGCGCATGCGCCGTTCAGGAGGTCGTGAGAGCCCATGCCCGATACCCTCGCCGACCTCATCGCCCCGCACCCCGCCGGCGCCCTTGCCATCGGGGCGCCCGACCGGCCGTGGCTGACCTATGGCGGTCTCAGGGCGCTGGCCGGGACCGTGGCGGACGCCCTGCACACCGCGGGTGTCGGGCGCGGCGACCGGGTGGCGATCGTGCTGCCGAACGGTCCGGAGATGGCGGCGGCCTTCGTCACCATCGCGCAGGCGGCGGTGACGGCGCCCCTGAACCCGGCCTACCGCGTGGACGAGTTCGACTTCTACCTGAGCGACCTGAAGGCCAAGGCGCTGGTGGTCGCCGCAGGGCTACGACGGGCCGGCGCTGGAGGCGGCCGGCGCGGCATGGGCTCGTGGTGCTGCGGCTCGCGGTGGCCGACGGCGCGCCGGCGGGCGACTTCACCCTGCGGCGGAAGGCGGGCCGGCAAGCCGCCGACCCGGCGCGCGCCGGCGCGGAGCGACGTGGCGCTGGTGCTGCACACCTCGGGCACGACCTCGCGGCCGAAGATCGTGCCGCTGACGCAGGCGAACGTCGTGGCCTCGGCGCGCAACATCGGCGCGACGCTGGCGCTGACGCCGGCGGACCGCTGCCTGAACGTGATGCCGCTCTTCCACATCCACGGGCTGATCGCGGCGGTGCCGGCTCGAGCCTGGCCGCAGGCGCCGTCGATCTGGTGCACGCCGGGCTTCGACGCGCTGCAGCTTCTTCGGCTGGCTCGATGAGGCGCGCGCCGACCTGGTACACGGCGGTGCCGACCATGCACCAGGCGATCCTGGCGCGCGCCGCGCGCAACGCCGAGATGCATCGCGCGGGCGCCGCTGCGCTTCATCCGCTCGTCCTCGGCCTCGCTGCCGCCGCAGGTGATGCTGGCGCTGGACGAGACCTTCGGCGCGCCGGTGATCGAGAGCTACGGCATGACCGAGGCCACGCACCAGATGACCTCCAACCCGCTGCCGCCGCGCCGCGCAAGCCGGGCTCGGTGGGCGTGGCCGCCGGGCCGGAGGTCGCGCATCGTGGACGAGGCCGAGGACCGGCTGCTGGCGCAGGGCGCGGTGGGCGAGATCGTGATCCGGGGCCCGAACGTGACGCCGGGCTACGAGGGCAACCCCGAGGCCAACGCCAAGGCTTCTTCAGGCCGAGGGCGCGCTGGTTCCGCACCGGCGACCAGGGCGCGCTGGACGACGGAGGGCTACCTGACCCTGACCGGCCGGCTGAAGGAGATCATCAACCGCGGCGGCGAGAAGGTCAGCCCGCTCGAGGTCGACGAGCGTGCTGATGGACCATCCGGCCGTCGCGCAGGTGGTGACCTTCGCGCATGCCGCACGCCGAAGCTGGGCGAGGAGGTGGCCGCCGCCGTGGTGCTGCGCGAAGGGGCGGCGGCGGACGAGCGCGACATCCGCGACTTCTGTCGCGGCGCGGCTCGCGGACTTCAAGGTGCCGCGCCGGGTGGTGATCCTCGACGAGATCCCGAAGGGGGCGACCGGCAAGCTGCAGCGCATCGGGCTGGCGGAGAAGCTGGGGCTGGCTGGGGCGTGAGTGCGCAAAGTGGGCTTGCACGCGTGCAATTCCTGGTAACTATATGATTTTAAACGGATTAATGTTCAATAATTCTTCGTAAACGGGGCCGTGGGCATGAAGATCTGCATCTTCGGCGCGGGCGCGATCGGCGGCTACCTGGGCGCGAAGCTCGCGCAGGCCGGGGCGGACGTGAGCCTGGTCGCGCGCGGCCCGCACCTCGCGGCGATGCAGGCCAAGGGCCTGACCCTGATCGAGGAGGGCGAGACGCGTCGACCGTGCCGGTGCGCGCCATCGGACGATCCGACGGACGCTGGGCGCGCAGGACTACGTGGTCGTCACGCTGAAGGCGCATTCGGTCCCCGCCGTGGTCCCGGCGATGCAGCCGCTGATCGGCCCCGACACCACGGTCGTGATGGGCGTGAACGGCGTGCCGTGGTGGTATTTCCACGGGATCGACGGGCCGCTGGCCGGGACGCGGCTGGAGAGCGTCGATCCGGGCGGAGTGCAATGGGACGGGATCGGGCCGGACCGGGTGCTCGGCTGCGTCGTCTATCCGGCGGCCGAGGTCGTCGAGCCCGGAACCGTGCGGCACATCGAGGGCAACCGCTTCACGCTCGGCGAGCCCGACGGGTCGAAGTCCGAGCGGGCTGTTCGGCTGGCGGAAGTACTGACCGCGGCAGGGCTGAAGGCCCCGGTGCGGCCGCGCATCCGCGACGAGATCTGGGTGAAGCTCTGGGGCAACCTGTCGTTCAACCCGATCTCGGCGCTGACCCATGCGACGCTCGACGTGCTCTGCACCGATCCCGGCACGCGGGCGGTGGCCCGCGACATGATGGTCGAGGCGCAGGTGATCGCCGAGAATGCTGGGCGTGAAGTTCCCGATCGACGTCGACCGGCGCATCGACGGCGGGTGCGGCGGTCGGCGCGCACCAGACCTCGATGCTGCAGGACCTCGACGCCGGGCGGCCGATGGAGATCGACGCGCTGGTCGGCTCGGTGCAGGAGCTGGGACGGCTGACCGGCACGCCGACGCCGACCATCGACACGGTGCTGGCGCTGGTGCGGCTGCGGGCGCGTGTGGCGGGGCTCTATTCCGGACCGGCGTGATCCCCGGCCGACCCGCCGTTCTTCCCGTTCTTCCGGCCAGAAACCTGGAGGGCAGTGCCGGGGGCGCGGGGGCGGCGAGCGCCCCGCCGGCGCGCGCGAACACGCGCGCGCCCACTCAAGAAACTCGCGCGCACCTGCGCGCTCATTATCGCGCCAACCGGCGCGCCTTCGGGACGCCCTTCGCGGCCCGAGCGCCGGCCCCGCGGGAGCCCTCTTGGCTCCCCGAGGCCGGCGCTTCCCCCCGGCCGGCTCCGCAGCGCCTCCGGGCAACACTCAGGCGCGGGACGGCAATAGAACTCTCCACCGTCACCGGGCGAGGGTGAGCAGGCCCGCGGTCTCCAGTGCGACCAGGGCGATCGGGACGGTCGCGAAGGCGGCGATGGTGGCGGCAAAGAGCGCCGCGGCGGTAGTGCGGTCCTCGCCGAACTGGGCGCCGATGATCGGGTAGATGGTGATCATCGGCATTGCGGCGAAGAGGACGCCGGTGGCCAGCAGCAGTGGGTCGAGCCCCGGCACCATGAGGAGGGCCGCCAGCACCGCCAGCGGGTGAAGCACGAGCTTGCCGAAGACCACCCGGAGCGTGCCCGCCGGCAGGGCCGCCCGCGGCAGGCCCGCGACGGTGCCGCCGATCACGAAGAGCGCCACCGGTGCCGCGGTTCCGGCGAGCAGCGCCACCGGGCCGGTGCTCCAGCCGGGCAGCGGCAGGCCGGAGGCGGCGACCGCGATGCCGGCGGCGATGGCGATGACCAGCGGGTTGCGCGCGAGCCCTGCCGCGACGCTGGCGGCGACCGCCCCGGGCGCGCGGCCTGCGGCGCCGCGGCCGAGCTCAGCCAGCACGAGCGCTGCGGGAATGACGAGCAGGTTCTCTACGAGGAAATTCTGGGTGAGGACGGTGGTGGCGGCGGGGCCGACCACCAGGGCGGCGATCGGATAGCCCATGAAGCCGCTGTTGGTGCAGGCCATGCCCAGCGCCTGCATGGCCGCCGGGGTCCCGCCCAGTCGCCTCACGCGCAGATAGCCGAAGCCGAAGACCGCGGCCGAGGCCGCGCCGTAGGCCGCGATGTAGCCCGGCTCCAGCGAGGCGCCCAGCGGCGCGCCGGCCAGCGCGCCGAAGAGCAGCGCCGGCATGGCGACGCGCAGCACGAAGCCGCCCAGGGCGCGCACCATGGCCGCGTCGACGTAGCCGGAGCGCACGGCCGCGAAGCCGAGCAGGATCACCGCGAAGATCGGGCCGACCACCGCGGCGACGGCTACGAGCATTGGGGTCTCCTGCGGGGCCGGCGCCGGGCGCCTCGGATCGGAGCTATCACAGGCGGGGTGGCCTGCAACAGGACCCGGGCAGGTTTCGCAACCTTGTCCGGCGCGTCGGCCCTGTGATACCGTTTGCCCCGGCTCGCGGTGTCGCGGAGCGGGCCGTGTTCATGGGGTGGCTCGATGGCTGCATCTGTGTGGATGCGCTGCCCTCTGGCGGTGGTGCTCAGCGCAATTCCGGCGGTCGACGGCTCGGCGCAGACCCATTCCGAGCCGGCCCACTACGGGAACCACGTCCTTGAAGGTCCGGGCCAGTCAAAGGTGATCGAGGTCTACGCCGGCGGGCCGATCGACGCCACAGCACTCGGCGGCGCCTGCGTGGGCATGATCTCGGACGCGCCCGACGTGCAGGTCGAGGTCCGGTCCTCGGCCGCACCGCTGACGATCTCCGTCGCGACCAGCGAGGGCGTCGATGTCGCCCTGGTGGTCAATAGCCCGGCCGGCGACTGGCTCTGCGACGATGACGGGGGCGAGGGGCTCGACACGCGCCTCAGCATCGACGCTCCGGTCATCGGCGACTACGACATCTGGATCGGCGCGGTCGGCGACGGCGAGGAATACTCCGCCGCTGTGCTCACGGTCGCGCAGGGCGCGGCCAGGGGCGGCGGCACTCCCGCCCCGGTGGTCGCCGAGACCCCGGCCGGTCTGGAATGGATGAAGAACGGCCGGCTCGAAGAGGGCGACCCGCAGGTCGACGGCAGGTACACCGACGCCTTCCCGGTGACGGCACGGGCCGGCGAGGAACTTGTCTTCGACCTCAACTCCGCCGAGTTCGACACCTATCTCACCCTGCGCTCCCCGTCCGGGAACACCGTCACCAACGACGACTACGACGGGTCGACCAGCCGCTCGCTCCTGTCCTTCGTCGCGACGGAGCCCGGCCGGCATACCGTGACCGCGACCAGCTACGACCCGCGCGAGACCGGCGCCTACACGCTCTCCTTCGCGCGGATCACCCCGAGCCGCGATGCGCGCCGGGTCGAGCGCGGCACGCTCGCCGCCGGTGACGTGACGGGCGACACCGGCCGCTACACCGACAGCTTCCGGTTCGAAGGCGCTGCCGGGCGCCAGGCGGTCATCGACCTCACCTCGTCCGATTTCGACACCTTCCTGGTGCTGCGCTCGCCCTCCGGCACCGTCGTCGAGAACGACGACAATGACACCTCGACGAACAGCCGGATCGACACGACCCTCTCGGAGTTCGGCACCTACGAGGTGACGGTGTCCTCCTACGAGGCCGGCGAGACCGGCGCCTACACGCTGACCATCGGCAGCCAGCAGCCGATCTCCACCGACCGGCAGGCGGACCGCGACACGATCGACCTCGCACTCGGCGGCCGCACGTCCGGGCAGCTGGAGACCACCGACCTCGAGTTCCAGCCGGGCCGCTTCCAGGACGTCTACGCCTTCTCCGGCGCGGCGGGGGACGCCCTGCGGGTGACGATGACCTCGACCGCGTTCGATACTTATCTGGTGGTGCGCTCGCCGGGTGGCACGGAGTACGTCAACGACGACTTCGACGGCAGCACCGAGCGGTCCGTGGTGGAGTTCACCCTGCCGGAGGACGGGCGCTACCAGGTGGTCGCAACCACCTACGGCCCGGGCATGACCGGCGCCTACGAGGTGGCCCTTGCCACCGCGACCGGCGCGGCGGAAACCTCGGGCGTGCGGCCTGCGGGCTCCGGCAGGATCTTCGGCATCTTCGCCGGGATCAGCGACTACGGGCAGCTGCGCCAGACGGACCCGGGCTGGGGCGATCTGGACTATACCGCCGACGACGCGACGAACATCCACCGCGCGCTGATGACCCATGCCGGCATGCAACCGGGAGACGCGTATATCCTGCCCGACCGGCAGGCGACACGGGCAAACATCGAGGCGGCGTTCGCCGACATCGCGGCGCGCATCGGGCCGGACGATGCCTTCGTCTTCTTCTTCTCGGGCCATGGCGGCCAGGTCCCGCGGCCGGACGGCCCGGACATGCTCGACGCCGACGGCCACGACGAGACGCTGGCACTCTCCGACCAGGAGATCACCGACGACGACATGCGCGCCCTCTTCGACGGCATCTCGGCCAGGGTGTCGGTCATCGTCCTCGATTCCTGCTTCAGCGGCGGCTTTGCCAAGGACGTGGTTTCGGCACCGGGGCGCATGGGCATGTTCTCGTCCGACGAGGACGTGACCTCGCTGGTCGCCCTGAAGTTCGAGGCCGGCGGCTATCTCTCCTATTTCCTGCAACAGGCGCTGGAGAACGGCGAGGCCGACGAGAACGACGACCGGGCGATCGACGCGCTCGAGCTCAGCCAGTACATCCGCCTGCGCTACGGCCAGGAGGCGATGCTGAAGTCGCGGTTCTCCGCGCCCGATTTCAGCTACCAGCACCTGGTGGTCGACCGTGGCGGGGTCAGCCACGACACCGTGCTGTTCAAGGTCAATTAGCGGCTATCATCCTCGCACCACCACCCGGCTCCGCTCGGTCCAGCGGGCGAGGATGAAAGCCAGATCCCGCGCCCGGAATGCTATGCACCCCGCCGTCGGCCAGCGCGGCCGGCGCCAGACGTGCAGGAAGATGGCGCTGCCCCGCCCGGGGACCACCGGATGCCGGTTCCAGTCGAGCACGGCCACCAGGTCGTACTGCCGGTCCGCCCGGAACATCGCCTCGTGCCCGTAGGGGTGCGGCCGCCGCACCGGCCGGTTGTAGTCCGGGTCCGCCGGGTCGTCCGACCAGCCGTCGCGCGGACCGATCACCGTGCCCGGCCACCGCCGGCGCGCCCGGCGCGCACCAGCACCGCCTCGATCCGGTGCAGGCCCACGGGCGTCATCCCGTCGCCCTCGCCCCGTTTCTCGCCGATGCCGCCGCGCCCCACGGCACAGGGAAACCGCCGCCCCATGAACCGTGCGCCCCAGGGTCCGACCACCAGGTCGCATGCGCTCAAAGCAGGTGCCCCGACTTCGCCGCCTTGGTGCGCAGGTAGCCCTCGTTGAACCGCGTCTCGCCGACCTTCAGCGGCACCCGCTCGACCACGTGCAGGCCGCAGCCCTCCATCATCGCCACCTTGGCCGGGTTGTTGGTCATCAGCCGCACCTCGCGGAACCCCATGCGCCGCAGCATGTTGGCGCCGATGCGGAAGTCGCGCTCGTCATCCTCGAACCCCAGCCGGTGGTTGGCCTCCACCGTGTCGAACCCCTGGTCCTGCAAGGCATAGGCCCGGAGCTTGTTGGCCAGCCCGATCCCGCGCCCCTCCTGGTTCAGGTACAAGAGCACCCCCGCCCCTTCCGCCCCGATCTGCGCCAGCGCCGCCCGCAACTGCGGCCCGCAGTCGCATTTCAGGCTGCCGAGCAGATCTCCGGTGAAACACGCCGAGTGCAGCCGGCACAGCACCGGCTTGCCGCGATCCGGCGCCCCGATCTCGACGGCATAGTGCTCCTCGCCGGCATCCAGCGGCCGGAACACCCGCACCCGCCCCGCTTCCGACACCGCCAGCGGCACCCGCGCCGCCGCCACCTCGACCATCGCCGGCGCGTCCCCGTCGGTCGGCACCGCGGCAATGTCGAGCCGGCTCAGCCCCCCCGGCAGCAGCAGCGCCTGGGCCGAGGCCACCGGCAACACCGCCACCAGCGCCGCGGGCAGGAGATGCGCCTGCTTGCAGAGCGCGATCGCCGCCCGGTGCAGCGCCGCCTCGCCGCCACGGCGGGTCACATAAGGCCCCTTCATCGGCCAGTCGAGATCGGCCGAGGGATCGGCCGTCGCCCGCACCCAGCCGAGATCGGCCTCCGCCGGCAAGGCGATCCGTGCCAGGTCGCCGTCATAGGCCCGCGCCTTCAGCGTCTCCGCCCGCCAGCCGGTCACGGCGAGGTCCACCGGCCCCAGCGCCCGCAGGTCCGCAAGCCGCTCGGCCGTCGCCGTCTCGGCGGCCAGCACCACCGCCGCCTCCGCGCCGTCCTCCAGCACCATCGCCGCGCCCATCCTCAGATCGGCGCGGGCACGCGCGAGCAGCTCCGCCGGTGCGAACCCCAGTGCCATCCTCCGCCCCTTCTTCCGGCTCGCGAAAACAGCCGCGCCTGAAACATAGTGCGTCCTGCGCACACAGTCCCGTGAGACCTGCATCCGCAATATTGCCTGCGCGCAGGGAAACCAACAGCTGGCACGCAGGAACAGGAGAACGACATGAGCAGCTTGAAGAAAATCCTGATGGTGGACGACGACGCCGACCTGCGCGAGGCGCTCGCCGACCAGCTGGTGGCGACCGAGGAGTTCGACGTCTTCGAGGCCGGCGACGGCGCCGGCGGGCTGACCCGCGCCGCCGAGCAGCATTACGACCTCGTCATCCTCGACGTGGGCCTGCCCGACATGGACGGCCGCGACCTCTGCCGGCTGATGCGCAAGCAGGGCCTGAAGGCCCCGGTCATCATCCTCACCGGCCACGCCACCGACAGCGACCAGATCCACGGGCTCGATTCGGGCGCCAACGACTACATCGCCAAGCCCTTCCGCCTGCCGGTGCTGCTGGCGCGTATCCGCGCCCAGCTACGCCAGCACGAGCAGTCCGAGGACGCGGTCTTCGGCGTCGGCCCCTACACCTTCAAGCCGGCCTCCAAGCTCCTGCTCGACGAGGCCGCGAAGAAGATCCGGCTGACCGAGAAGGAAACCAACATCCTCAAGTACCTCTACCGCGCCGGCTCCGCCGTGGTCGCCCGCGACGTGCTGCTGCACGAGGTCTGGGGCTACAATGCCGGCGTCACCACCCACACGCTGGAGACCCACATCTACCGCCTGCGCCAGAAGATCGAGCCCGATCCCTCCAACGCGCGCATCCTCGTCACCGAGCCCGGCGGCTACCGGCTGGTGGCCTGAACGCACACCGCTCCGGTCCTGCCCCCCGGCGCGGGGGCCGGACCGGGGATATCGGCAAACTTATCCGGCGGTCTTCGTGGGCGTGACGGTCGCGAGCAGCGACGGCACCAGCGTCTGCATGAAGCCCGCCGCGAAGCACCACACCACCAGCTTGGACAGGTCCGCGTTCGGCGCCAGGCTGCCGAGCGGCTGGTTGCCCTTGCCGAACTCTGCCCGAAGCTCCGCCAGCTCGGTGCGGACCGTCGTCAGCGCCTCTACGGTCCCGGTGAGCTCCGCCTTCGTGGCGTCGATCGAGGCGCCGATGGCCCGCGCCTTCTCCTCGAGTTCACTCGCGGCCGCCATGTCGATCGTCGCCGGGTCAACGCCGGACGGGACCGCGGACGGCAGGGCCAGCACGGCCTGGAGCTTCTCCTGCGCACCCCCCATGGACGCCACCAGCGCATCGGCGGCCTGGTCGAGCTCCTGCGCCCTTGCCCGCAGCGCGTCCAGTTCGGTGCCCAGCGGGCTCACCCGGCCGAAGCCGATATCCTCGAGGTTCGGGAACAGCATGCCGTCGACGAGCCCGGACTCGAAGAAGAAATAGAGGATGATCGCCGCCGCCCCGCCGACGCCGAGGCGCAGAGAGATCATCTGCCAGCTCGTGGCCGCCCGCGCCTCCTCGATATTGTCCATGGTGATCAGGCTGGCCTGCCCGACCATGGCGCTGAAGCTGGCGCCGAGCAGCCCTGCCGCAACCGCAAAGCCCAGGCCGGACAGCGCCATGCCCGGCCCGTACCGGAAGTCGATGGCATCGAAGAGCACCAGCAGCACGGCACCGGCGAGCGACCACAGGAACGCGATCCTGAGCCGCGCCGCGTAGACGGTCCCGAGCCGCCGGATGATCCAGCGTTGCGAGTTCTTCCACTGGGTTGCGCGCTGGGCGCTGACCAGCAATCCGACCGCCCGCCTGTTCGCCTCCTCCTTGTCGGCGTCAGGCTTGACGAGGTTGTCCCACTCCTTCGACAGTTCCTCGAACGCCGCGGGATCGACGGTCTTCAGCGCCCCCAGCTGCCGCACCAGCTCGGACCGTGCCTGGTCGGGCGGCAACAGCCCGGTCAGCAGCTGCTCGGCCATGAAGGCCTCGTTCCAGTCCGGCAGCGGCGGAAGCACCTCGGCGTCGGGTGCGGCGGCCCTCGCCTCGCGGTAGGTGCGATACCTGGCGATGACCGATCCCGCCGCGGCAAGCGGCGCGCTCTCAGGCGCGGGAGACTGCGACAGGGCGACGTAACGCGCCTCGAGATCCGCGAGATACTGCTCCAGCATCAGCATGTTTTCTTCAGGGCGCTTGAAGACGTCCTTCGGAGACGTGAAGAGTTTCTTCAGGTTCCATGCCATGTAACTTCCTCCGGATTTCATCCTGCCGACGTCGTATGATCTCTCGCGCACCAATCATGAAGTCAAAGCACTCAGCGGGCGACCTGAAACTGGCGGCAGGTAAAACTTCCCGGCGTACTCCGGGATCTCCGGTATTCGCAGGCCCGGCAGCGCACCGAAACGCTTGCTCGGGTTCGAGCGCGGGGAACAATTTCCACCTCTGTGGCAGGCTACCACGATTCAGTTCGCTGCGATAGCGCCGCGTACTGCCGCGCGAGCCCCGGCGGTTCCCTTCCACCGCCTGCCCCGCTATAACGCCAGGCCTCAGGGCGGCGCGGGAGCGGGGATGCGGGCAGCGACATATCATCAGTATGGAGGCCCCGAGGTCCTCCGCATCGAGGACGTCCCCCCGCCCGCGCTTGCAGACGACACCCTGCGCGTCCGGGTGCATGCCAGCTCGGTCACCACCGCCGACTGGCGCCTGCGCGCCGCGGCCTTCCCGGGCATAACGTGGCTGCCGGGGCGGCTGATGTTCGGCGTCCTGCGGCCGCGCCGCCCGATCCTCGGCGGCGATTTCGCCGGCGTGGTCGAGGCGGCGGGGCCCGCCGTCACCCGCTTCCGTCCCGGCGACCGGGTGTTCGGCTTCAGCACCTTCGGCGCCCATGCCGAGCTGGTGGCCCTGCCAGAGGCCGCGGCCATCGCGCCTATCCCGGCCGGCCTCGGCTTCGAGGAGGCCGCCGCGGTTCCCTTCGGCGCGCTCGCGGCGCTGGTCTTCCTTCGGGACTTCGCGCGGATCGCCCCCGGCGACCGCCTGCTGGTGATCGGCGCGTCCGGCGGGGTCGGCTGCTACGCGGTGCAGCTCGGCCGTCATCTCGGCGCCGAGGTCACCGGCGTCGCCAGCGCCGGCAACCTCGATTTCGTCACCGCGCTCGGCGCCGATCACGTGATCGACTACCGCAGCGCGGACCCCTTTGCCCCCGGCCAGCAGTACGAAGTCGTGCTCGACACGGTCGGCGCCTCCAGCTTCGCGCGCGCCCGAGCCGCGCTCACCGCGCAGGGCCGCTTCGTGCCGCTCAACATCGGCCTCGGCGAGGTCGTGCAGTCGCTCGCCACCGCCGTGCGCGGCGGGCAGCGGGTCGTGATCGGCGTCAGCAAGGACACGCGCGCCGACATGGAGGCGATCGCGGGCCTGCTCGAAAGCGGCGCCCTCCGCGCGGTCATCGACCGCCGCTATCCGCTGGCAGAGATCGCCGAGGCCCACCGCTACGTCGAGGACCGGCACCGCCGCGGCAGCGTCGTCCTCACCATCGCACCGCCCGCAACGCCAGCCGCTCCGGCGGGATCCGAAGCCGTCGAGGCCTGAGGCGCCGGGCATCAGGCCTCGCCTTCGCCGCGTCCTGCGCCTATACCCCTCGCCACAGGGTCCGCGCGACGCGGCGCGCCCATCCGGTCTCGAGAGGAGGACACGCAATGGAGTACCGCACGCTCGGTGGCAGCGGCGCGGCCGTCGCCGCCTTCTGCCTTGGCACGATGACCTTCGGGCAGGAGGCCGACGAGGCCGCCTCGCACCGCATCCTTGACGACTACGCCGCCGCCGGCGGCAACTTCATCGACACCGCCGACGTCTACTCGGCAGGCGTCTCCGAGGAAATCGTCGGCCGCTGGCTCGCCGCCCATCCGGTCGAGGCGCGCCGCATGGTCGTCGCCACCAAGGCGCGCTTCCCGATGGAGCCCGGCCCCAACGGCTTGGGAACCTCGCGCCGCCACCTCGGCGACGCGCTCGACGCCTCGCTCAGACGGCTCGGCATCGGGCGCATCGACCTCTACCAGATGCATGCCTGGGACGCGCTGACCCCGATCGAGGAGACGCTTCGCTTCCTCGACGACGCGACCCGCGCCGGCAAGATCGCCTACTACGGCTTCTCCAACTACCTCGGCTGGCACGTCACCAAGGCGGTGCACGTGGCCAGGGCGCTGGGCTGCGCGCCGCCGGTGACGCTGCAGCCGCAGTATAACCTGCTGGTCCGCGAGATCGAGTTCGAGGTCGTCCCCGCCTGCCTCGACGCCGGCATGGGTCTCTTGCCCTGGTCGCCGCTCGGCGGTGGCTGGCTCGCCGGCAAGTACCCGCGCGACGTCGTGCCGACCGGCGCCACCCGCCTCGGCGAGAACCCAAAGCGTGGCATGGAGGCCTTCGAGGCGCGCAACGCCAACGAGCGCACCTGGCGCATCATCGACGCCGTCGCGGCGGTGGCCGACGCCCGCGGCGTGAGCCATGCGGAGGTGGCGCTGGCATGGGTCCGCGACCGGCCGGCGGTCACCTCGGTGATCCTCGGCGCCCGCACCCCCGCGCAGCTTGCCGAGAACCTCAGGGCCGCCGACCTCGTCCTCACGCCGTCCGAGACCGAGTTCCTCGACGCCGCGAGCGCCCCGGAGGCGGGCGTCTACCCCTACGGTCCCCAGGCGATCGCCCAGCGCCACCGCAAGATCGAAGGCGGCCGCTGAGCCTCCGCGGCCGTCAGCCCGAAAAGGCGAAGACCGCGAAGAACACCGCGAGTAGTGACGAGGCGCCCGCCACCGGCCCGAGCTTCGGCAGCCGCGCGGCCCCGGCGGCATTGCCGCGGCCGATCTCGGCATAGGTCATGTGGATGGCGGCCGCGGCCGCGGTCAGCGACAGCACGAAGGCGAACTTGATCCAGAAAAGCCCGGGCAGGCTGCCCGGCCCGTCCCAGCGGCTCCAGACCAGGACCAGTCCGCTCGCCCACATCAGCGCCAGCCCGGTGGCCGAGACGTTCGCCAGCATCGGCCCGAGCCCCCGCAGCGGCCCTGCCGCATCGGCCGGCATCGTCAGCGCGCGGCGCATGATGAGCGCGCTGCCAAACCCGCCGGTGGCCCCGAGCATCAGTCCAAGGAAATGCAGGAAAATAAGCACCTGGTTCATCGCCGCACCCCTCGCCCTTCGAGATTGCCTGCGCGAACGTACCGCTCCGCCCGGCGTCGGGCAATCGGCAAGCGGGGCGGCGGCGCGAGGCGGTGCAGCGCCTGCGTGTTGCGGCTCAAGGTCCGCGAACCCATGCCGACGTTCGGCCCCCGGACACCTTCTCTTCCTGGCCAGAAACCTGGAAGAGCAGTGCCGGGGGAGCGGGGGCGGCGAGCGCCCCGCCGGCGCGCGCGAACACGCGCGCGCCCACCAGAAGACTCGCGCGCACCGCGCGCTCCTTGTGGCGCCAACGGGCGCCCCGGGACGGCCTCTTGCCGGCCCGAGCGCCGGACGAGCGGGAGCCCTCTTGGCTCTCCGAGGCCGGCGCTGCCCCCCGGCCGGCCCCGCTGCCGCGCCTCAGGGCAACACGCAAGCACGACACAGCCAGTTTAATCGTTTAACATCAATATGTTGTATCAGGTGACACTGTATCACCGGCCTTGCCTCGCCCCAGGCCGCGCGCTAAGACCGCCGCATGACCGTCAGGATCGCCACCTGGAACATCAACTCGGTCCGCCTGCGCGAGCCGATCGTCCAGCGTCTCCTGCGCGAGGAGGCGCCCGACATCCTCTGCCTCCAGGAGATAAAGTCGCCGGTCGAAAAGGTCCCGCTCGAGGGCTTCGCCGCCCTCGGCTACACCCATTTCGTCGCCCGCGGCCAGAAGGGCTACAATGGCGTCGCCATCCTCTCGCGGCTGCCGATCGAGGACGCCGGCGCGCGCGGGTTCTGCGAGAAGGGCGATGCGCGCCACGTGGCGGCACGCCTGCCCTCCGGCGCCCTCCTCCACAACGTCTACATCCCTGCCGGCGGCGACATCCCCGACCCCGCGCTCAACCCCAAGTTCGCCCACAAGCTCGCCTTCCTCGACGAGATGCGCGCCTGGTTCGCCGCCGAGCAGCCCCACAAGGCGATCCTCGTCGGCGACCTCAACATCGCCCCGCGCGAGGACGACGTCTGGAACCACAAAGCGCTCCTGAAGATCGTCAGCCACACGCCCGTCGAGGTCGACGGCATGGCCGCGATGCAGGGGGCCGGCGCCTGGGTCGATGTCACCCGCAAGGACATCCCCGACGGGCGCCTCTACTCCTGGTGGTCCTACCGCGCGCCCGACTGGAACGCCGCCGACAAGGGCCGCCGCCTCGACCACATCTGGGCCACCCCCGACCTCGCCGCCCGCTCCGGTGGCAGCCGCATCGCCCGCCACGTCCGCGGCTGGGAGCAGCCCTCCGACCATGCCCCGGTCCTGGCCGAGTTCGATCTCTGAGCGCATGATCGAAACCGCCCTCCACGGCCCCGTCGCCCGCATCACCCTCGACCGCCCCGAGGCGCACAACGCCCTCGACCCGGTCGCCATGGCCGAGATCACCGCCGTCCTCGCCGACTGGTCCACCCGCGACGAGCTGCGCGCACTGATCCTGACCGGGCGCGGCCGCAGCTTCTGCGCCGGGGCGGCGCTCGGCGACATGGCCGGCACCGACTGGTCCGACAACCCGCTGACCCGGCTCTGCGACGCACTCGAGGCCTTCCCCACCCCCACCATCGCCGCCCTGAACGGCGGCGCCTACGGCGGCGGCGTCGAGCTGGCGCTGGCCTGCGACTTCCGCATCGGCGTCACCGGCATGCGCGCCTTCGTCCCCCCGGCCCGGCTCGGCATCCACTACGAGCCCGCCGGCATCGCCCGGGCCATCGACCGCCTCGGCTCGCAGATGGCGCGGCGGATGTTCCTCCTGGCCGAGACCTTCGACGCCGAGGCGCTGCACGCGGCCGGCTTCCTCGACCACCTCGTCGCCCCCGAGGACCTGGAGCCCAAGGCCACCGAGCTCGCCGCCACCATCGCCGCCCTCGCCCCGCTGGCGGTCCGCGGCATGAAGCGCACCATCGTCGAGCTGACCCGCGGCAGCCTCGACGCCACGGCGGCTCGCGCCCGCATCGCCGCCGCCTTCGCCTCCGCCGACCACGCCGAGGGATTGGCCGCCCAGCGCGACCGCCGCCCCCCGGTCTTCACCGGCCGCTGACCCGTCAGCTCGCCCACCTGATCGGTTCGGTCACGCGCACTTCCGGATCGCATCAGCAGGGCGCCAGTGGCGCGCCGCGCGATCTGGTCGCCCGAAGCAAGCTTGTGAAGGGCGAGGGGCTCCCGGCATCAACGCCGCTGGGTAATCGGTGCGCGCCTGCCTGGCGGCGCGGTTTACCGCGCCTGCCGGGGGCAGGCAGGCGCGCACCGATTTGTCGACGGACAAATCGGTGAAGTGCAGGCGGATGGGCCGTGCACGACGCGCGCGCTGAAGCAATTCCCCGGACCCGCATCAGACATCCAGCTGCTCCTGCCGCTCCGGCGCGGCGACTGACGGCCGGCCGTGATCGGGGGTCCGCCAGGAGCCCCTTCAAGGACCTTGGTCGTCCGGACACCGCGCGCCGAAGACCGGCGATCACGCCGCCCTTGCCGTCAGCATGTGGGCCCGCTGAGGAACGCGGAGATCGCCGCCATCCAGCAAAGCACTGCATGTATCGAGGATGCTCGCGACCACGCTCTGCATGACCCGTGGACCGCCCGCCTGCACGAGCGGGGCCAGCGGGCTTCCCTCGATGTCCTCGGCGATACCGCGTTCGGCATCGGGGATGACCCGTGTGATGACGACTTCGTTGATGTCGAGGCCGACAAACCCGGTATCGCCGAGGATCGCGGGAAGGCGATCCGGGGCGTCGTACGAAAACGGCGCGAGTGCCTTCTCGCCCGCCGCTTCGCTGACGTACCGCTTCATAGCCTCGGCCTGCGCGCGGAAATAGGCGTTCGGACCCGACCAGACAGTCAGGATCAGCAGCCCGTCGACATGCAGAACGCGAGCGATCTCGCGCAGGGCGGCGCGCTCGTTCGGGAAGTACTGCATCCCCTGCTGGCAGATGCACAGGCCGAAGGACCGCGATCCGAGCGGCATGTCGTGCACAGGGGCCACGTGCCATTCGAACGGACCGGCGAGCCCGGCGCAGAAGGATCGCGCCGCCCCGATCATGCCCTCGCTGATATCGACCCCGGTGATCGGCAAGTCCGGGCCGAATCTGTCGCGAAGCACCCGAGCCACAATGCCGGTTCCGCAAGCAACATCGAGAACGGCCGACTTCGGCGGTTCGCCCAACCTGTCGATCGTCGCCTCAGCAAGCGGCCGAAAGATCGTGCGGACCTTCTGCCGCTCGTAAGCGGCGACCGCATCGCCGTCCAACTGAAAACGATTGCCTTTGGCCAATCTGGCTACCCACCGGTTTTCGGCGGGCATCATAGCATCGCCGGCTCGGCCTGAGAAGGAAACGAACCCCTCCGGCTCCGCAGCGCAGCTGGTGCCAACCGGGTAGCTCCAGGGGAATTCGATGGCCGCAGCTTCGTCACTCGGCTCCGACGAAGCGCGCCAGCTTGCCCAGGGTCTGCAGCCCCAGCTCCACCGCACCGAAGCCCTTGGCCTCCTGGAACTCGGCCGCCGTGCTGAAGACCATGCCCAGCGTCACCTTCGTCGCGCCGTCCGCGTCCTCGAACGCGGCCCAGGCATCGGCATGCTTCGGCCCGTTCTCGCCCCAGAGCAGCGTGTAGCCGATCCGCTCTTCCGCCCGCACCTCGCCATAGAGGTGGTGGTTCGGAAAGACCGTGCCGTCCGGCGCGATCATGTCGAAGACCCATTCGCCCCCCGTTCGCAGGTCGATCCGCTTCGTCCGGCAGGAGAAGCCGTCCGGCCCCCACCATTTCGGCAGGGTCTCCGGGTTCATCCAGGCGCCCCAGACGACCTGCCGCGGTGCCTTGATCACCCGCTGCAGCACCATGGTCCGCTCGGCCACGCCCGCCAGATTGTCCAGCCCGGCGCCGAAGCCCTGCCGGTAGCCGGCCTCCATGTCCTCGGCCAGCGAGGACAGCTGCACCGTCACGACCAGCCGGCTGCCCGTCGTCCGCTTCCGCAAAGTCCGCCGTCACCAGCGCCGCCGATTGCGTCACGCCCTCCGACGAGATCACCTCGTAGTTGACGCTGCACGCCGCGGGCTGCAGTTCCAGCCAGCCGCCCTCGCAGCGGATGTCGGGCTGCCCCGCCACCTTGCAGAGCGAGACCTCGCGCCCGCCCACCCGGGTCTCGGCCTCGAGAAACTCCACCGTGACCTCGGGCGCGGGTGCGGCCCAGACCGCCCGCGCGGCGGGCGCCGTCCAGGCCTGCCACAGGATTGCGACGGGTGCGGCGACCTCTCGCTCGAAGGTCAGCGTCGCGAACCGGCCGCTCACCGCATCAGCCCCTTGGCATAGGCCTCGAGCTGCGTCGCCACCGTGCCCCAGCCGTCGAAGAAGCCCATGTCCTCATGCGCCTTGCGGGTGTCGGGATTGCGGTGGCGCGCGATGGCCGTGTAGGTCGTGCCGCCGCCTGGCGCGTCCTCCAGCAGCAGGATCGCGGTCATGAACGGCTTGGGCGCGGGCTTCCAGCCTTCGGTATAGGTGTCGGTGAAGACCAGCTTCTCGCCCGGCACCACCTCGAGATAGACGCCCTTGTTCTCCATCGCCTTGCCTTCGACATCGAAGGTCGTGTTGAACCGCCCGCCGACCCGCAGGTCGATATCCACCGACGTCACCTTGTGCGGCTTGGGAACGAAGAAATGCGGGATGTGCTGCGGCTCGGTCCAGCATTCCCAGATCAGCTGCCGCGGAACCGCCAGCGTGCGGACAAAGCTCAGGTCGGTGTTCGGATCCAGGTCCGGTGTCATTTCTCGCGCTCCTTCATCAGTTTCATCACGTAGTCGTCCAGCCGGTCGAGCCGGGATTCCCAGATGGCCCGCTGCTCGTCGAGCCACGTGCGCACCGGCGCCATTGCCTCGGGCACGATGGCACATGAGCGCACCCGCCCGTCCTTCGCCGTGGCAATCAGTCCCGCCTCCTCCAGCACCGAGAGGTGCCGCATCACCGTCGGCAGGCGCAGCCCCGTGGGATTGGCCAGTTCCGTCACCGGCGCGGGCCCCTCCGCCAGGCGCGTCAGGATCGACCGGCGGGTCGGGTCCGCCAGGGCATGGAACAGGCGGGAGAGATCGGGATCATGCTTAGCCATTTCACTAACTATCGTCTTCCGCGCCCGGTGGCAAGGGAAAAGTTCGTCATATGGCTAAGTATTCGTCCGCGCGCTCTTCGACGCATGGCGGGGCGAGCGGCTGCTTCAGTCGTTCGCTGCGCTTTCCGCCCTTCCCGGCGACGCGCCCCCCGAAATGCGATCGGGGCGGGTGTTTCCACCCGCCCCGTACCTTTTGGAGATCCTCCGGGCCTCAGCGCTTGGAGAACTGGAAGCTCCGGCGCGCCTTGCGCTTGCCGTACTTCTTGCGCTCGACCACGCGGCTGTCGCGGGTGAGGTACCCGGCCGCCTTCAGCGCCGGCCGCAGGCTAGGCTCATAGAGCGTCAGCGCCTGGCTGATGCCGTGCTTCACCGCCCCCGCCTGCCCCGACAGCCCGCCGCCCTTGACGGTGGCCATGACGTCGAACTCGCCGGCGACGCCCGCGACCGTGAAGGCCTGGCCGATCACCATCTGCAGCACCGGACGGGCGAAGTAGACGTCCATGGTCTTGCCGTTGACCACCACCTTGCCGGAGCCCGGCTTGATCCAGACGCGGGCGACCGCGTCCTTGCGCTTGCCCGTGGCATAAGAGCGGCCCAGCGCGTCGCGCACCGGCTCGCGCTTCGGCGCCGCCTCGGCCTCGGTCTCGGCGCCCATGGCGCCCTTGAGGTCTTCGAGCGTGTTGATTTCGGCCATGATGTCAGGCGCTCCGCGTGTTCTTGGGGTTCATCGCGGCCATATCCACGACCTGGGGCTCCTGGGCGCCATGGGGATGCTCGCCTCCGGCATAGACCCTGAGGTTGCCCATCTGCCGGCGGCTCAGCGGCCCGCCCGGCAGCATCCGCTCGATGGCCTTGAGGATCACCCGCTCGGGGTGCTTGCCCTCGAGGATCTGGCCCGCCGTCCGGTGCTTGATGCCGCCCGGAAAGCCCGTGTGCCAGTAGTACCGCTTGTCGGCGCGCTTGTTGCCGGTCATCTGCACCTTCTCGGCGTTGATGACGATGACATTGTCGCCCATGTCCATGTGCGGCGTGAACGTCGCCTTGTGCTTGCCGCGCAGCCGCATGGCGACCAGCGTCGCCAGCCGCCCCAGAACGATGCCCTCGGCGTCGATCAGCACCCACTTCTTGTCGATGTCGGCCGGCTTGGCGGAAAAGGTCTTCATCTCTCGTGAGTTCCCGTATCAGGTCCGGGTCCCGGACGCGCGGCTGTATGGCGAAGATTCGTTGCTAGGTCAACCGCATTTCGGCCGGATTTACCACACAATATCAGCGCTTTGCAAATACGGTATCAAAATACCCCAATTCGATCCGGCGCCAGGGCTTCGATCACCCCCGTCGCCTTCAGAACGGCATAAAGCGCCATGGCCCCGAGGATCACATAGAGTGCGCGCCTGAGCGTGTCTGCGCGGGTCATCAGGGCAACCAGCAGGAGCAAGGCGACGACGAGCAAGACGATGCGAAGCATCCGCCCAGTATCGCCGCCTCCGCTCCGGCCGCAAGCGTGCCATGACACTTCCTCGCACCTGCGAAATTGACCGCGGGGCCGGCATCCCCGATAACCTCCCCCAGGAATGCAGGCACGGAAGGGGCAGGGGCGTGGCATCTGGCGGCGACGGTTCTCGCGACCGCCCTTCTGACGGGCGGACCTCCGACCAGATTGCGATCGACCGGGCGATCCGCCTCGGGTTTCTGGCCCTCTTCGCCTATGTCTCGCTGCGGCTCTTGCTGCCTTTCCTGCCGATCCTGCTGTGGTCGGTCGTCCTGACCGTGTCCTTCCATCCGGTCTTTGCGTGGCTGCGAGACCGGCTCGGTGGGCGAAGCAGCCTCGCCGCAGGCCTCGTCACCTTCGGAATCTTCGCCGTCGTGCTCGGCCCGGCGGCGATGCTGGCGGCGAACCTGGTCCGGTGGGCCGAGGCCCTCGCCCCGCTCGCCCCCGTCGGCACGCTGAAGCTCCCGCCTCCACCCTCCTCGCTCGCCGAGCTTCCCCGCTTCGGGGCGGATATCGTCGCGGCCTGGAACCTCGCCTCGGCCAACATCGAGGCCTTCCTTTCGCGCTTTTCCGGCATCCTGATCGCGGTTGGCGAGTGGCTCCTGCGCCGCATGGCCGGGCTGACGGAAAGTGCCGTGCACATTCTGCTGGCCGTGCTGGTCTCGGGGTTCCTCTACACACCGGCCCCGCGGCTGGTGAGCGGCATCCGAATGTTCGGCGCGCGGATCCTCGGTCCGCACGGGGTCGGCTTCGCCGACCTCGCCGGCGCCACCATCCGCAGCGTGGCGCGCGGGGTCATCGGGGTCGCGATCATCCAGGCGCTGCTGATCGGCGTGGGCATGATCGTCGCCGGCGTGCCCGCCGCGGGGCTGCTGACCCTCGCGGCACTGGTGCTGGGGATCATCCAGATCGGCAGCGCCCCGGTGGTGGTGCCGGTGCTGATCTGGGCCTGGTTCAGCATGAGCACCGGGCCAGCCCTGCTGCTGACGCTCTACATGATCCCCGCGACGCTGATCGACAACGTCCTGAAGCCGATGCTGCTCGGCAAGGGCCTGGTTACGCCGACGCTGGTGATCCTCGCCGGGGTGATCGGCGGCACGCTGTCCTACGGGCTGATCGGGCTCTTTCTCGGACCGATCGTGCTGGCCGTCTTCTACGACCTGGTGATCTTCTGGGTCCTGCTCGGCACGCCGGCAGAGGGGGATCAGGCCGTGCCGCGGACGGGCGGGATCGAATAGGTCAGCCCCGCCCGCGCCACCGGACCCTTCACCCCGTCCGAGAAGATCAGCACGTCGCCCACCGCCAGAACGCGCCCGAGCTTGAGGATGCGCGCCTCGGCGGTCAGGCCGCCCGGAGCGGGCTTGCGCAGGAAGTCGATGGCGCAGCTGGTGGTGACCGCCAGCGCCTCGCGGCCGATCATTGCCAGGAGTGCTATGTAGAAGGCGCAGTCGGCGAGCGCGAACATCGCCGGTCCCGAGACGGTACCGCCGGGGCGCAGGTCGGCTTCGGTGGCGGTCATGCGGACCATCACGAAGAGCGGGCGCATCTCCTCGATCTGGAAGCGGCCGGCCAACTGCGGGAAGATCCCGGCGAGGTAGTCCTGCATCTCGGGGATGGTGAACTTCAGCTGCATCGGGACCTTTCCGTCGCTGGCGATATCCCGCAGACTGCCGGGACCGTCCCGCGAGGGCAAGGGAGGACCGGAGTGGCCGACGACATCCTGCTGCGCGAGGACGCCGACGCGATCGCGACCCTGACGCTGAACAACCCCGCGAAGCTGAACCCGCTGTCGGACGCCATGCTCGATGCGCTGGACCGCGCGCTTGACGCGCTGGCCGGCGACCGCAGCGTCCGGGCGGTGATCCTGCGCGGGGCGGGGCGCGCCTTCTGTGCGGGGCACGACCTGCGGGAATTGACGGCAGGCCGCCAGGCGCCGGACGGGGGGCGGGCGTATTTCGAGGCGCTGTTCGCGAAGTGCGCCGGCGTGATGCTGGCGATCACGCGGCTGCCGCAGCCGGTGATCGCGGAGGTGCATGGCATCGCCACGGCCGCCGGGTGCCAGCTGGTCGCCACCTGCGATCTGGCGGTAGCGGCGGAGGGCACGCGCTTTGGGGTGAACGGGGTGAACATCGGGCTATTCTGCTCGACGCCGATGGTGGCGCTGACCCGCAACATCGGGCGCAAGCGGGCCTTCGAGATGCTGACCACCGGCGAGATGGTTGAGGCGCAAGAGGCCGCGGCGCTCGGTCTAATCAACCGGGTGGTGCCCGAGGCGGAGCTTGCCGCCGCCTCGCGCGCGCTCGCCGCCATGATCGCCGGCAAGCTCGGCCCGGTCGTCGCCATCGGCAAGCGGACCTTCTACGAGCAGGCGGAAATGGGGCTGGAAGAGGCCTATGACCACGCGGGGCGGGTGATGACCGCCAACATGCTGCGCGACGACACCGCCGAGGGGATCGGCGCTTTCCTGGAAAAGCGAAAGCCGGATTGGCGGCAGTAGCGGCAGTGTAACACGTTGTTACACTACTCAACTATTTGAAATATAATAATAAATTGAAACTCCGCATTCATGTGGACGTGAACCGCCGCGTCAGCCCCGCGCGATGCGCTCCGACCGGGGGTAGAGTGCCGCGAAGCGCGCCCGGATCACCATGACGAAGACGACCACGGCCATCAGCTGGTGCAGGATAGCGAGCTGCCAGGGCACGCCCAGGAGCACCGTCGTCACCCCAAGCGCCAGCTGCAGCACGAGCACATGGCCGACACCCATGAAGGCCCGGCGGATATCGCCGAGAGCACTCGAGCGCGCGCGCAGCCAGGCGATGACCCCGAGCGCCACCAGCACATAACCGAGCAGGCGGTGGTTGAACTGCACGAGGCCGGGGTTTTCCAGGAAGTTCGTCCAGACCGGGGTGAATTCCATCGCACCCGTGGGAAAGACCTCGCCGCCCATCAGCGGCCAGTCGGAATAGCTGCGGCCCGCGTCGATGCCGGCGACGAGCGCGCCGAGGATGATCTGCGCGAAGGCGACGGCGACCAGCACCGTGCCCCAGCGCAGCATCGTCTCGTTGCGCTGCCGGCGGGCCTGCAAGAGCTCCGCCTCGCTGCGCCGCAGCCGCAGCACGTACCAGGCGATCAGCCCGAGGATCGCGAAGGCGAGGCCGAGATGCACCGCCAGCCGGTAGGAGGCGACCCGCGTCATCTCGCCGGTCAGCCCGGAGGCGACCATCCACCAGCCGATCGCGCCCTGCAGCCCGCCGAGCGCGCCCACCGCCAGCAGCCGCGGCGCCCAGCCGGGCGGCAGGGCGCCTCGCAGCCAGAACCACAGGAACCCCAGCCCCCAGACCAGCCCGACCACCCGGCCGAGCTGGCGGTGGCCCCATTCCCACCAGTAGATGACCTGGAACTCGTGCAGGCTCATGCCCTGGTTGGCCAGCTCGTACTGCGGCGTGGCGCGGTATTTCTCGAACTCCGCCTCCCAGGCGGCGGCGTCCATCGGCGGCAGCGCGCCGGTCACCGGGCGCCATTCGGTGATCGAGAGGCCCGAGCCGGTCAGGCGGGTAAGGCCGCCCACCACGATCATCGCCACCACCAGCGCAAAGAGCACCGCGAGCCAGACCGCGATCGGCCGCCGGCTGCCGCGCGAGGCTGGGACCGCCGGGCGGGGCGCCGGTTCGGCGGACCGGGCGGACACGTCTTCGAAGATGCTGCGGGGCTTGCTCATGGAACCTCCGGCCGCCCGTTTACCCGTGCCCGCCAGCCCCGGCAAGCCGCTCAGCCTGCCTGCCCGCGCCGCCCCTCGGCCAGCGCGCGCACCACGCCGTGCAGGGTGCGCACGTCGCCCTCCGTCAGCGCCGCCCGCCGGATCAGGCTCTCGAGACTGGCGAGCATCCGCGCCCGCTTGGCCTCGGGATGGAAGAACCCGACGCCGTCGAGCTCGGCCGTCAGCCGCGCCACCAGCGCATCGACCTCGGCCCCGGCGGCGAGCTTGGCCTCGGCGAACGGCGTGGCCCCGGCGGGCGCCTCCGGCCGCTCGCGCCGCCATTCGTAGGCCATGAGCAGCACGCATTGCGCGAGGTTGAGCGAGCCGAAGGCCGGGTTGACCGGTACCGAGACGACGGCATTGGCGCGCACCACATCCGCCGTCTCCAGCCCCGAGCGCTCCGGGCCGAAGAGGACCCCCACCCGCTCGCCCGAAGCCACCGTCGCACGCGCCTCGGACATGGCGGCCTGAGGGGTGAGGACGCGCTTGGTCAGCGCCCGGTCGCGGGCGGTGGTGGCGTAGACGAGCGTGAGATCGGCGCAGGCCTCGGCCGTGGTGGCGGCCAGCCGCACCCGGTCGAGCACCGGCGCCGCCCCGCTCGCCATAGCCTCGGCCCTGGGGTTGGGCCAGCCGTCGCGCGGGGCCACCAGACGCAGGCGGCTGAGGCCGAAGTTCCACATCGCGCGCGCGGCCGCCCCGATGTTCTCGCCCATCTGCGGGGCGACCAGCACGAAGACCGGCTGCGGCCCCTCGGCATCCGCCTCGCGTCCGTGGTCGGTTCCGGCCACCGCATCGCCCTCCCTCGCCAGCCGCCGGCGTGATACGCTCGGGCAACGGGCCGGGCAAGGGCGGCGGGCAAGGGAGGTGGGCGTGGCTTATGACGAGGGGCTGGCGCAGGTGATCCGCGACGAGCTGGCGGAGCGTGCGGGCGTGACCGAGAAGAAGATGTTCGGCGGGCTCTGTTTCATGCTCGACGGCAACATGCTCTGCGGCACCTATCGCGAGGGCGGCATGTACCGGGTCGGCAAGGCGAACGAGCCGGCGGCGCTTGCCCTGACGGGCGTGCGGCCCATGGAGATGACCGGGCGCAAGATGCCGGGTCTTGTCGAGGTCGATGCCGAGGGCTTCACCGACGACGCCCGGCGCGCGGCACTGATGGGTCTCGCGCTCGACTTCGTGAGGACCCTGCCGCCCAAGTAGCGCGCCACGGCTTGCCGTTCGCAGGCGCAGCGCATATTCCGGCGGGAGCGCAGCTGCGAGGGACCCACATGAGCAAGATCAAAGTCGAGAACCCGGTCGTCGAGCTCGACGGCGACGAGATGACCCGGATCATCTGGGACTTCATCAAGCAGAAGCTGATCCTGCCCTACCTCGACATCGACCTGAAGTACTACGACCTCGGGGTCGAGGAGCGCGATCGGACCGACGACCAGATCACCGTGGATGCGGCCCATGCCATCAAGAAGTACGGCGTGGGCGTGAAATGCGCCACCATCACTCCCGACGAGCAGCGCGTCGAGGAGTTCGGGCTGAAGCAGATGTGGCGCTCGCCGAACGGCACCATCCGCAACATCCTCGGCGGGGTGATCTTCCGCCAGCCGATCATCTGCCGCAACGTCCCGCGCCTGGTGCCCGGCTGGACCAAGCCGATCGTCGTCGGCCGCCACGCCTTCGGCGACCAGTATCGCGCCACCGACTTCCTGTTCCCCGGCAAGGGCAAGCTGACCATCAAGTTCGTCGGCGACGACGGGACGGTGATCGAGCGCGACGTGTTCGACGCGCCGAGCTCGGGCGTGACCATGGCGATGTACAACCTCGACGACTCGATCATCGACTTCGCGCGGGCGTCGCTGAACTACGGGCTGAACCTCGGCTGGCCGGTGTACCTGTCGACCAAGAACACGATCCTCAAGTACTACGACGGCCGCTTCAAGGACCTGTTCCAGAAGGTCTACGACGAGGAATTCGCCGAGGCCTTCAAGAAAGCTGGCATCACCTACGAGCACCGGCTGATCGACGACATGGTGGCGAGTGCGCTGAAATGGTCGGGCGGCTATGTCTGGGCCTGCAAGAACTACGACGGCGACGTGCAGTCCGACACCGTGGCGCAGGGGTTCGGCTCGCTCGGGCTGATGACCTCGATCCTGATGACGCCGGACGGCAAGACCGTCGAGGCCGAGGCGGCGCACGGCACGGTGACGCGGCACTACCGCGAGCACCAGAAGGGCAAGGAGACCTCGACCAACTCGATCGCCTCGATCTACGCCTGGACCGGCGGGCTGAAGCACCGCGCCAAGCTCGACGACAACGCGGCGCTCAGGAACTTCGCCGAGACGCTGGAGCGGGTGACGGTGGAGACGGTCGAGGCGGGGTTCATGACCAAGGATCTCGCGCTGCTGGTCGGGCCGGACCAGAAGTGGCTGACCACCAACGGCTATCTGGAGAAGGTCGACGCGAACCTGCAGAAGGCGCTGGCCGGCTGAGGCGGGTGTCGGTTTGTCCGCGCGCGGACAAATCGACATCTGTCTGATTCAAAAGGATAAATCTGGACGCGTTAACCGGGTGGAAACCTCAGGCATATCAAAAGCACCAAGCTCGCGCTCCATTTTTGCCGCCGCTTTCGCTACCCTTCCCGCATGGGAACTTCCTACACCCTTATACCCAAGACGATCGACGGCGTGCTCCTGAACCTGCGCGCCCAGATCATCCGTGACGGCGGCGAGGGGCTGGAGCACGTCGAAGCGCTACTGGCGATCCGGGGATGATGTCTGCCGCCCGTGCCCCGCAAGGCGCCTGACTGAAAAAGGCTTGCCGGAAACCGAAGGCTCCATCACGGTCAAAATCAACCGTGGGGGGCTTCCGGCATGGTCTTTCATCGCAAGTCTAGCGGCTATCGGGGCCTCGTCATTGCGACTGGACTAATCGCGGTATCGCTTTTCGCCGGATTTGCGGCTTGGCACTATCTAGCCCCAGACAAACCAAAGATCGCCGGAAACGAGGGCTACAAAGAAATAGAAGAAGGATACTAGCCCGGCGGCGTATCCTGCGATCCATCGATAATCGGTCCATCCCCGAATTGGGAACAGTTTGGTCAAGCTGAAGCTTGCCAGAAGGCCAGAGAAGATCATCGCTTGGCCGCAAACGACCTTATACAGCAGGGTCGTTCCGCGAATGCGGCTGAGGCCGCCTTGGGGCTCTCGTTCGCCCAAACCAATCTGCTGCTCGCTAGTTCCATCATCGGCTCGTTCACTCTCGTCGCTGCGTTCGCCGCCGCTATTTTCGCTGGCGTTGCCGCCCGCGAGACGCGTGAAGCGAACTCGATTGCTACTGTCGATCAGCGGCCTTGGTTGTCGTTCCACAACCCAGCCATCTCTAACAGGTTGCTGAAAAAGTCCTCGCATTGAGAGGTTTGGCGTGATTCACCCTCCTGAACGACGGAGGGGTACGATGCGCGGATCGGACGAGCGCTCAGGCAGCCTGTTTTCGTATGTTGATATCGAGAGCCGGGTCCCGGCGAGCCACCCTTTGCGGGTGATCCGTCGGATCGCGGACGAGGTTCTGGTCGGTATGTCCGGCGCGTTCGATACGGCCTATGCCCCGCTGGGCCGGCCTTCGATCCCGCCCGAGCGGCTGTTGCGCGCCCTCTTGCTTCAGGCGTTCTACACGATCCGGTCCGAGCGCCAACTGGTAGAGCGGCTCGACTTCGACCTGCTGTTCCGCTGGTTCGTCGGCCTCGGGGTCGACGAACCGGTATGGGACGCATCGTCGTTTGCAAAGAACCGCGAGCGGTTCCTGGCGATGGAGGCGGCGACGCGGTTCCTTGCCGGGGTCGTCGCGCATCCGGAGGTCCGTCGCCAGATGAGCCGCGACCATTTCTCGGTGGACGGCACGCTGATCGACGCCTGGGCGGAGCATGAAGAGCTTCCGGCCGAAGGATGAGGACCGCAACGACGAAGGCGGCGGGGAGGCCGGCGGGGAGGCCGGCGGGGAGGCCGGCGGGGGCGGGCGCAACGCCGAACGCGACTTCCGCGGCGAGACGCGCTCCAACGCGACCCATGCCTCGACCACCGACCCGGACGCGCGGCTCTACCGCAAGGCCGCCGGGCAGCCGAGCCGGCTCTGCTTCATCGGCACGGCCCTGATGGAGAACCGCAACGGGCTGGTTGTGGACGGGCGCCTGACGCGGGCCTCGGGCGTCTCGGAATGTCTCGCAGGCATCGATCTGGCGGACGAGCATATCCGGCCCGGCGGCACGATCGCGGGCGACAAGGGCTTCGACACCGCCGACTTCGTGGCCGAGCTGCGCGAGCGCCGGATCACGCCGCATGTCGCGCAGAACGCCTACGACACCGGCAAGGCGCGGCGGCGCTCCAACATCGACGGGCGCACGACCCGCCACCCCGGCTACGCCGTCAGCCAGCGCATCCGCAAGCGCATCGAAGAGATATTCGGCTGGCTCAAGACCGTGGCGGGCTGGCGGAAGTCGCGGTCCCGAGGCCTCGACCGAACCCGGTTGACCGGCCGGTCAGATGCCCTCGACGATCACCAGATCGCGCACGGACGCGCCGCGGGCGTGGGTCAGGGCCTCCCGGTAGGCGTCCGACCGGTAGCAGGCCTCCGCGTCCTCGAGGCTCGGGAAGACCACCAGCACGTTGCGGGCCCGGTCCCGGCCCTCGAGCTGCTTGTAGCGGCCGGCGCGGGCGAGGAAGCGGCCGCCATGGGCCTCGATCGCCGGACCGGCGAGCTTGGCGTATTCGCCGTAGCGGGCGGCGTCGGTGACCTCGACGTTGGCGATCCAGTAGGCGGGCATCAGTCGGCGCCCTCCACGATGACCAGCTCGCGGTCCGAGCCCGCGAAGGCGTCGGGGAGCACGGCGCGATACTCGGCGTCGTCGTAGAACCCCTGGGCACTGGCGTAGTCGGGGAACTCGATGATGACGTTGCGGGCGCGGGCGGGGCCTTCCTTGGCCTCGTAGCGGCCGCCACGGGCGAGGAACCGGCCGCCGAAGCGGGCGACGACACCGGGGGTGACGGCGACGTACCTGGCGTAGCGCTCGGGGTCGGTGACGTCGATGCGGGCGATCACATAGGCTTTGGGCATGGGTCAGGCCTCCAGGAGGGCGCGGGCGGCGGCGATCGCCTCCGGCGCTTTGGTTGCGTCCGCGCCGCCGGCCTGGGCCATGTCGGGCCGGCCGCCGCCGCCCTTGCCGCCCAGCGCCTCGGCGGCGGCGCGCACCAGATCGACGGCGGAGATGCGCCCCGTGAGGTCGTCGGTGACCCCGGCCGCCACTGCAGCGCGGTCGCCGGTGTCGGCCACGAGCAGGATCACCCCCGAGCCCAGCCGCGCCTTGTGTTCGTCGATCAGCCCGCGCAGGTCCTTGCCCGAGACGCCGGAGAGCGACTGTGCGAGAAAGGGTACGCCGCCCACGGTCTCGGGGCCGGCAGGGGCGGCGGCGCCGTTGCCGGCCATCGCCAGGCGGCGGCGCAACTCGGCGAGCTCGTTGCCTTGCGCCTTGCGCTCGTCGAGGAGCGCGCGGATGCGGTCGGCCAGTTCCTCGGGGCGCGCGCGCAGCAGCCCCGCCGCCTCGGCCAGTGCCGCCTCCGCGGCGGCGGCATGCGCCTGCGCCGCGGCGCCGGTCAGCGCCTCGACCCGGCGGATGCCGCTGGAGGTCGCGCCCTCGGAGACCAGCTTGAATGCGCCGATGTCGCCGGTGCGCGCGACATGGGTGCCGCCGCAGAGCTCGAGTGAATAGGTCTCGCCGCCGGGGCCGATGCCGCTGCCGGGCCGCGCGCCCATGGAGACCACCCGGACCTCGTCGCCGTATTTCTCGCCGAAGAGCGCCCGCGCCCCGAGCTTCTCGGCGGCGTCGGGGGTCATGATCCGGGTCTCGACGGGGGTGTTCTGGCGGACGAATTCGTTGACCTCGGCCTCGACGCCCGCCAGCTCCTGCGGGCTCATCGCCTTGGGATGCGCGAAGTCGAAGCGCAGCCGGTCCGGCGCCACCAGGCTGCCGCGCTGGGCGACATGGTCGCCGAGCGCGCGGCGCAGCGCCTCGTGCAAAAGGTGCGTCGCCGAATGGTGGGCACGGATCGCGCCGCGGCGGGTGTGGTCGACCACGAGCTGTGCCGCGGCCCCGGCGGTGAGCAGCCCCTCCTCGACGCGGCCGTAGTGCACGAAGACCCCGGCCTTCTTCTTTACGTCGTCGATGCGCACCCGCGCCTTGTCGGTGCGCAGTGCGCCGGCATCGCCGACCTGGCCGCCGGATTCGGCGTAGAACGGCGTCTGGTTCAGCACGATCTGCACCCGGTCGCCGGCCATGGCGTCGGTCACTGACCGCCCCGTCCCGCACCAGCGCCAGCACCTGGCCCTCGGCGGTCTCGGTGTCGTAGCCGAGGAATTCGGTGGCGCCAAACTTCTCGGCGAGGTCGAACCAGACCGCCTCGTCCGCGGCCTCGCCAGAGCCCGCCCAGGCGGCGCGCGCCTTGCGCTTCTGCGCATCCATGGCGGTCTCGAAGCCGGCGACGTCGACGCCGCGGCCCTTCTCGCGCAGCGCGTCCTGCGTCAGGTCGAGCGGGAAGCCGTAGGTGTCGTAGAGCCGGAAGGCCGCCTCGCCAGGCAGCGCCGCGCCGTCGGGCAGGCGCTCCAGCTCGTCGTCGAGCAGGCGCAGGCCGCGCTCGAGCGTCGCCTTGAACCGGGTCTCCTCGGAGAGCAGCGTCTCCTCGATCAGCGCCCGCGCCCGGGTCAGCTCGGGGAAGGCCGCGCCCATCTGCGCCACCAGCGCCGGCACCAGCCTGAACATCACCGGGTCCTGCGCGCCGAGCAGGTGCGCGTGCCGCATCGCCCGGCGCATGATCCGCCGCAGCACATAGCCGCGCCCCTCGTTCGAGGGCAGCACGCCGTCGGCCACCAGGAAGGAGGTGGAGCGCAGGTGGTCGGCGATCACCCGGTGGTGGATCCGCCCCGGCCCGTCAGGGGCGCCGTCGGTGGCGTTGGCCGATGCCTCGATCAGCGCTCGCATCAGGTCGGTGTCGTAGTTGTCGTGCACGCCCTGGAGCACCGCGCCGACGCGCTCCAGCCCCATGCCGGTGTCGATCGAGGGCCGCGGCAGCGGGGTGCGGCTGCCGTCCTCGTGCTGCTCGAACTGCATGAAGACGAGGTTCCAGATCTCGATGAACCGGTCGCCATCCTCGTCCGGTGAGCCCGGCGGGCCGCCGGGGATCGAGGGACCGTGGTCGTAGAAGATCTCCGAGCAGGGACCGCAGGGGCCGGTGGGGCCCATCATCCAGAAATTGTCCGAGGTGGCGATGCGGATGATCCGCTCGTCGGGCAGGTTTGCCACCTTCTTCCACAGCGCCGCCGCCACGTCGTCGTCGTGGTAGACGGTGACCAGCAGCTTGTCCTTCGCCAGGCCGTAGTCACGGGTCAGCAGCTCCCAGGCGTAGGGGATCGCGGCTTCCTTGAAGTAGTCGCCGAACGAGAAGTTCCCCAGCATCTCGAAGAAGGTGTGGTGGCGCGCTGTGTAGCCGACGTTGTCGAGGTCATTGTGCTTGCCGCCGGCACGCACGCATTTCTGGCTGGTGGTGGCGCGGACGTAGTCCCGGTGCTCGGCGCCGGTGAAGACGTTCTTGAACTGCACCATGCCCGAGTTGGTGAACATCAGCGTCGGGATCGTTGCGCGGCACCAGCGGCGAGGACGCCACGACCCGGTGGTCGTTGCGGCGGAAATACTCCAGGAAGGTGGAGCGGATATCGTTCAGGGTGGCCATGGTGGACTCGTCACATCAGAAATGGCCCGGCGCGGGGCGTCGTGCCCCGCCCGGCCGTTGCGACAAGCGTTAGCGGGCCGGCGCGTCAGTGTCCACGGGGCGGCGGGTCACGCTCCCGCGGGGCTGCGCCACGGGCGGGGACGCCGCGCGTGGTACCGGACTGTGACGGCGATGCAACTGGAATGTGAAAGTTTGACCGGCGGCGACGCGGCTGTTGAAGCATCTTCTTATGCACATATTTGTATTTGCGTAGATTGGTGACTTGGAGGGTCCCGTTATGATCGACCTGAAACGATCCCTGGTAGTGGCGAGTATCGCCATGACCGTCGCGGCGGCGGGCACGTCGGCCTCGGCGCAGGGCTTTTACCTGAAGGGCTTTGGCGGTGCGTCCTGGCCGCAGGACGAGTCCGTCGACTACTCAGGCAATGCCGTGCAGGCGCTGCGTTCACTCGGCGGCTCGGTCAGCGGCGACCTCGACTACGACACGGGCTACCTTCTCGGCGCCGCAGTAGGCTATGGGGTTACCCCCAACGTCGCAGTCGAGCTTGAATATGCCTATCGCAACGCCGACGCGACGCTGAACCAGACCCTGTCTGACGGAGTCGACCGGGTGCGATTTTCGGAGGGTGGCAATGTCACTTCGAATGCGGTGATGGTCAACGTGCTCTACCGCTTCGATCCGATGGGCGCCACCGGGGCCGTGCAGCCCTATCTCGGTGGCGGCATCGGCGGAGTCCAGGTCGACTTCGACGGTGACAAGACCGACACCGAGTTCGCGTACCAGCTGATGGGCGGCGTCTCCTATGCGGTGAACCCGAACTGGAGCGTCTACGGCGAGCTGCGGTGGTTCGCGACCGATGGCGGCGAGTTCATCAGCGAGGACGGCGCCAACCTCTCCGCAGGCTTCGAGAGCATCGACCTGCTGATCGGCGCCGCCTATAACTTCTGAAGCGCCCATCGTGATGGCCGGACCTCCCGAAAGGGGACCGGCCACTACGTCGTTAAGCTGCCGGTCTTCATGGACCGTCTGCGGACCTGGAACCGGACCGGAGCCGTGATGTCGGTCGGCACCCTGGGTGGGGGCGCGGGGACCGGGGAGGCGCGACGGACGAGGCCGAGGACGGCGGCGTCGAGGTCGGCGTGGCCGGAGGAGCGGGCGAGCTGCACGCCCTGCACGCGGTCGGCGGCGTCGTTTGCGAAGCGGACGTGCGTCACGCCCCCGACGGGCCGTCAGGACAAGTGCCCGGCCTCGCGGGGCGGCTGGCCGCCTGCTACGAGCCGCACATGCACCCCGGGATTGCCTCGCGGGCCTGCTGATCGTGCGCGAGGCCGGCGGCCGGACGACGCAGTTCGGCACGGCGGTCTTCTCAACCGCGCCCGGCGCCTGGGACGACCTGGCCCGGATGATCGGGGCTGATGCGGCCGCCGGGTGATCGCCGTGCGTTAACAGCCCGTGAAAAAGTGGCAAGCCGGATTCCAGATTCCAGCCGCTTTCCAGCCCGGGTTTTTCCAGCCTTTGCCGCGGGCTGGTCGCTGTCCGGGGGGCGCGGGCCGGGCCGGCGGGGATGGCATGGAGACCTTCGGGGTTCCATTTGCGGGGGCGGTCCGCTAGACTACTCGTATCCACAAATGGTCATCGCGTCGTGTGCCCTCGGCACCGGCCTGGATTTCATTGGATCGGCAATGGAGGAACATCAGAGATGGACAAAGTAACATATGACGATGACGGCAAGATCAACTTAAGTGATATTTATAATCTTCCGGATCCTGTCGTGTATTTTTCCACGCTTTCTCATCTGGATTACAGAATTCCCCAGGTTGCCCGGCCGATATTTCAGCGCATGGTTGCGGCGCGGCGCGAGGCGCGCTGCGAGACCCCGGTGCGCATGCTCGACCTCGGCAGCTCCTACGGCGTCAACGCCGCGTTGGTGAAGCACGGCCTGACCATGCCCGACCTCTTCCGCCTCTACGACGAATCCGCCCCCGGCCGCGAGCGGCTGCTGGACCGCGACCGCGGCATCTTCGATGATCCTGCCGATCCGGACCTCGAGGTGATCGGGCTCGACGTGGCCGAGAACGCGGTGCGCTACGCCGTCGCGGCCGGCGCAATGGACGCCGGCGTCATCGCCGATCTGGAGCTCCGCGACCCGAGTGCGGCGGAGGCACCGATGCTGGAGGGTGCGGACATGATCGTCTCCACCGGCTGCGTCGGCTACGTCACCGACGTCTCGCTGCAGCGGCTGATGGAGGCGAGCGGCGGCAGCCGGCCATGGATGGCGCATTTCGTGTTGCGGATGTTCGACTTCGACGAGTCGGCCGACATGCTGGCGGGCTACGGCTATGTCACCGAAAAGGTCGAGGGGCTGCATGCCCAGCGCCGCTTCGCCTCGGACGAGGAACGGGCGCATGTGCTGGAGAACCTGGCGCGGCGCGGCATCGACCCCGCCGGCGCCGAGGCCGACGGCTGGTACTTCGCCGAGTTGCACGTCGCGCGGCCGCAGGAAGACACGCTGCGGCTCGACCGGATCACCGGCGCGGCGGTGATGCAGTAGCGTCGCGGCGCAGCGCCGGCCGGGCCGCGGCGATGCGGTCGGCGACCACGCGGTAGTCGTCGCGGTCGAGCGGAACGAAGCCGGCGAGGCCGAGTTCGGTGCGGACGGCCGGGTCGAGGGCGGCGAGGGCCGCGGTGATCGCGCGGCGCGCCGGGGTCGGTTCGGTCCCTGGGGCGGAGATCACCGGAAGCCCTGGCGTGGGGTCGCTCATCATCAGCACGCGCAGCGCCGCTGCTTCCGGGCGGAACCGCTGCACGAGCCGCCAGCTGACGGCGTCGATGGCGGCGATGTCCGCCCGGTCTTCGGCCACGGCGGGCGCCGAGGCGGCGTGGGCGCCGGTCTCGATGGCGGCGGCGAAGAAACGGCCGTCGCGGGCGAGTGGGGCGACGTGGTGCAGCATTGCTCCAAATCCCGACTGGCTGTCGCGCGAGTTGAAGGCGAGTGTGGCGCCGCGGAAGGCGGCGAGGCCGTCGCGGGGATCGTCGGCACGCACCACGATGGCGCTGCGGTAGCTGCCGGGCGGGGTGTCGGGCAGGCCGTAGTCGAAGGCGCCGAGGACGGTGGCGTCCCCGGCGAGCCCGCTCACCAGCGGCAGGCCGCAGGTCATCGACAGGGCGAGGCGGGGGTGGCGCCAGACGGTCTCCAGCGGCAGGTCGCGGGTGAGGGCGTCGGGCGCGGGCAGGCCCTCGGCGCGTAGCGCGTCGCGCAGCGCCGCCCAGAGCGCGTCGGTGGCCGGTTGCACCTCCGGCCAGTCATACATCGGCAGGCTGGCGGGGCCGGTCATTCGCCCGGCTGGGGTGGCGTCACCGGGTAGAGCGGGTGCGGCACCGGATCCTTGCGGCGGAGGAAGTGGCGGCGGAACACCTCGGCGTAGGAGCGGTAGCGGTAGCCGCCGTTGCGGCGCAGGAAGTCGTCGCGGCGCCGGGCGTACTCGTCGGGCAGGCGGTACCAGGCGAGGCCGGGGTGGGCATGGTGGACGGCGTGCAGGTTGTTGTTGAGGAACAAGAGCGCCAGCGGGCCGCGGTCCTCGATGATGACGCTGCGCGCGCCGTGGCGTTCCTCGGCGCGGTGCTCAAGGAAGGTACGGATGCGCAGGATCGACAGCGCCAGCCAGCAGGCTGCGAGATAGGCCCAGGCAGGTATGGTGCCGATCGTCGCGAGCCAGAGGACCACGGGGACGACGCCGGCCAGGTGCATCAGCCAGGCGTGGGCCACCGCACGGTCGCCGGCGCGGATGGCGGCGATGTCGTCCGCCAGGAAGCACGCCATGCCGATGAAGGGACCAAACACGAGGCGGCCGAGCAGGGTATTGTTGGCGGTGAGGATCGCCCGGACCGGCGGGCTCAGACGGCCCCAGACTGCCGGGTCGAGGTAGTTCGACTCCGGGTCGTCGTAGGGGTCGGTCAGGTTGGGGTCCTGGTGGTGCGCCAGATGGGTGTCGCGAAAACGCTGGTAGGGCAGCAGCAGGCCGAGTGCAGGGAAGACCAGCGCGTCGTTGAGCCGCTGGTCGTGGAACGGGTGGCCGTGCAGGGCCTCGTGCTGCAGCGACGAATGCTGGGTCAGTAGCACCGCCAGCAGCGGGATGGCGAGCCAGGGGCCGAGGTCGGCGGCGAAGGCGGTGAGCGCCAGCCAGGCGGCGTAGGTGGCGGCGAGAAGCGCCAGCGTCGGCCACTCGATGGAGCGGCGGGCGTGGCGGCGGGACTGGGCAAGCGACATGGTGGTCCGAGTGACTGCGACTGGGACGAGGATATGAAGCAGGGTCGCGGCAGACAATTACGTGATTTCGTAGTGCAATGAGAGAATCTGGCGGGTTGGCGAGCATGAGTTGTGGATTCGCACAAACGTTGTGGATATGCTCGGATGATGGACAAGCGTGACCTGGCGGCGGCGTTCCGCGATCGGCTACGCGCGCTGATCGGCGAGGATCGGGGCGGAACGGCGGCTTTCCTCGCGGCGACGGGGATCGACCGCTCGGCGCTCAGCCAGTTCCTCGATCCCGGCGTGGACCGGCTGCCGCGGGCGGAGACGCTGCGGCGGATCGCCGAGGCGAAGGGCGTGACGGTGGACTGGCTGCTCAGCCTGTCGAACGCCCCGGAGGGGCAGCAGGAGGTGGCGCCTTCGGCGCAGATCGAGTCGGCCGAGGCGCCGGGGGGCGGCTCGCCGCTCGACCGCTGGCGGCAGGAGGCGGCGGGAATGAAGCTGCGCTACGTGCCGTCGGGCCTGCCCGACATGCTGGGACTTGCCGAGGACGCGCCGGTGCAGGCGGCGGACGCGCGCACCGGCCAGCCGGAGAACGTGCTGGGCGGGTTCCGGCTGGGGGACATGGACGTGGAGATCGCCATGCCGCTGCACCGGCTGCAGAGCCTGGCCGAGGGAACCGGCGTCTGGCGCGGGGTGCCGGCCGGGCTGCGGCGGCGGCGGCTGGCCCATATGGCGGAGACCTGTGCGGAGGCCTATCCGATGCTGCGGCTGCATCTCTACGACGGGCGGGCGGCGTTTGCCGCACCGTTCACGGTCTTCGGGCGGATCCGGGCGGCGGTCTATCTCGGCGAGGCCTATCTGGTGGTGAGCGCAGCCGACCAGGTGGCGGCGCTGACGCGGCTCTTCGACAACCTGGTGCGCCGGGCGGTGGTGGGGCCGGACCGGGTACACGAGACGCTGGCGGACCTGGCGAGGGCGGTTGACGGGGAGGGCGGCGGTCTGTGATGTCACGCGGACAAGAGTTCCGCGGGGAGGAAACCTGACCATGCACCTGAGCCAGATCACCGATGCCGGCGGGGCAACCCGTGTCGTCTTCCGCGACGGCGCCAGCGCGCGGGTGGTCGAGGGGGCGGCGAGCACCTATGCGCTGGCCTCCGAGGCCATCGCGGCCGGGCAGACGCTGGCCGAGGCGGTGGCCGCGCGCGGGCTGGGGGCGGAGGTCGACCTGGCGGCGGCGCTGGCGGAGGGGCGGGTGCAGGCGCCGCTGGCGCATCCGGACCCCGGCGCATCTGCACCTGACCGGGACCGGGCTCACGCATCTCGGCAGTGCGGCGACGCGGGATGCGATGCACCAGGCGGCGGACGCGGCGCTGACCGATTCGATGAAGATGTTCCGCATGGGGCTGGAGGGCGGCAAGCCGGCGAAGCTGCCGGGGGTGCAGCCGGAGTGGTTCTACAAGGGCAACGGCTACCAGGCGGTGGGTCCGGGGGCGCCGCTGGTCAGCCCGGCCTTCGCGCTCGACGGGGGCGAGGAGCCGGAGATCGCGGGGATGTATCTGATCGGGCCGGACGGGACGCCGCACCGGCTGGGGTTCGCGCTGGCCAACGAATTCTCCGACCACGTCACCGAGCGGCAGAACTACCTGTTCCTCGCGCACTCCAAGCTGCGGCCTGCGTCCTTCGGGCCGGAGATCCGGCTGGGGGCCTTGCCGGCGCATGTGGAGGGGGCGAGCCGGATCCGGCGCGAAGGCGCGGTGATCTGGGAGAAGCCGTTCCTGTCGGGGGAGGCGAACATGAGCCACGCGATCGCCAACCTGGAGCACCACCATTTCAAGTACCCGATCTTCCGCCAGCCCGGGGACGTGCATGTCCATATGTTCGGCACGGCGACGCTGAGCTTCGCCGACGGGGTGCGGACGCAGGCGGGGGACGAGTTCGAGATCGAAGTGGCGGAATTCGGGCTGCCGCTGCGCAACCCGCTGGCGGTCGCGGCGGACGCGGGCGTCGCTGCCGTGCGGGCGCTCTGACCCCGCCTCCGGCGGAAGGGCAGGGATAAAAATGCGGAGAATTTTGCAAGTAACTGAAATATAAGCGAAATCGTGGCTAATGTGAGATGAGCGCGCCTTGTCCGGCGGGGATTGGAGGGGACGGGGGCGCCCTTTGGCGCCACAAGGAGCGCGCGGTGCGCGCGGGTCTCATGCTGACCGCGCGCGGGGGATGGCGCGAGACGATCGGGGGCCAGCCGGGACGAACGGAAAGGGGGCGCGGATGCCGAAACGGGAGTACCGATGGGTGCGGGTCAAGGCGCTCTCCAAAGACGACAAGGCCGCCATCGCGGCCACCTGCGAGCGGTTGATCGCGGAGGTGCTGAAACCCCGCTTCCTCCCGCAGATCCGTCCGACCGAGTTCAACTATCCGGTCGACATCCGCGGGCGCTGGCGCGGCAGCCGGTACAGCTTCGTCACGCGCTACAGCTCGGGGTTCCCGGAGAACCGTGGCGAGGAGTTCGATGCACCGTTCGCGCGCCTCGACCACCGCGAGGAAGACCTCACCGCCACCCGCTTCGACGTGATGTGGTACCGGCACACCGGCCGCTGGTGGCCGGTGCATTCCGCCGTGACGCTCGAGGAGGCGCTGCACCTGATCGAGACCGACGAGGTGTTCTGGCCGCTGTGACGTCTCCGGGCCGGCCCCGCTTCGATGTCCGCACCCTGCGTCTTCACGCGGGCGATCGGGCCTTCGCGCGCGGCGAGGCCTATCAGCGCGGGGGGAAGGTGGAGATCGTCTCGCTGGACCCGGCCCGCGTCGCGGCGCACGTCGCCGGAACCGAGGACTACCGCACCGTGCTGACCGGGGCAGGCACCGACTTCGACGGCGAGTGCTCTTGCCCGGCCTTCGCGGATTGGGGCTTCTGCAAGCACATGGTGGCGGTCGCGCTCGCCGCCAATGCCGCGGGCGACGTGCCGGGTCAGCGCGGCACGCTCGACCGCATTCGCGATCACCTGAAGGGACAGGAGATCGGCGTCCTGGTCGAGATGGTCGTCGATCTCGCCGAGCGCGATCCGGCGCTGCTGCGGCGGCTCGATCTGGCTGCGGCGGAGGATCTCGCCGATGATGGCATGCTGGAAGCGCGGCTGCGCAAGGCGATCGACGAGGCGACCCGCACTCGGGACTACGTCCTGTATGCCGAGGTACGCGGCTGGGCCGAGGGGGTTGAGGCGGCGCTCGACGCTGTCGCGCGCCTGGCGCAGGGCCGGCGCGCCGGCCTCGCGATGGACCTCGCCGTGCACGCGATGGACCGCATCGGGGACGCGCTCGGGGACATCGACGACTCCGCCGGCCAAGTCGGCGCGCTGCTCCACCGCGCGCGCGACATCCATCTGGAGGCAGCACAGACGGTGGCGCCCGATCCGGTGCGGCTCGCGCGTGAGTTCTATGCGCGTGAGATGGCGGACGACTACGGGGCCTTCGACGGTACCGCGGCCCTTTATTCCGAAGTGCTCGGCGAGGCGGGTCTGGCCGAATACCGCCGCCTCGCCACCGCGGCCTGGGAGGCGCTGCCGCCACGCGGCGCGCCGGGCCGGGGAGCGGAGGCGTTCTCGACTGATGCTTACCGGCTGGAGCGCATCCTCGATTTCTTTGCCGAGCGCGCGGGCGATGTCGATGCCCGGATCGCCTTGCGCGCGAAGAACGTGGCCTCGCCCTGGAGCTACGTGGAGCTGGCCGGGTTCTGCCGCGCCCAGGGCCGGGAAGACGAGGCGCTGCGCCGGGCCGAGGAGGGGCTCTGGATGTTCGAGGACGAACGGCGGGACGAGCGGCTGGTGTTCCTCGCGGTCGATCTCCTGTGCGCGGCCGGCCGCTCGGGGGATGCGGAGGCGCATCTCTGGCGCGCCTTCGGGAAGGCGCCGAGCCTTGATCTCTACGCGAGGATGCGCGGGCTCGGCGGGGAGGCCGCGCGCGAGCGCGCGGTCGGGGTGCTGGAGGCGCGGCTCGCCGGGAAGGACCGCGGCCTGCGCGATCAGCCGGCGGACCTGCTCGTCCGGATCCTGACGAGGGAGGGACTGGCGGATGCGGCCTGGGCATCCGTGCGCCGGCACGGGGCGTCGCTCGCCGCACGCGAGGCGCTTGCCCGGGCGAGCGAGACCAGCCATCCCGGCGAGGCGCTTGCCGTCTATGCCGAGCGCGTCGAGCGACTCGCCGACGCGGGCGGCAATCCGGGCTATGCGGAGGCCGCAGCACTTGCCCGGCACATGGGCACGCTGCGGGGCAAGGCGGAGCAGGCGGCCTATATCGCGGACCTGAAGGTGCGCTTCGGGCGCCGACGCAACCTGATGAAGCTTCTGGGCGGCGCTGCCGGATAGGTGCGCGATTTGTGGCTTCGGGCCCGACTGAAGGGGTGCGGGCGCACAGAAGATGCGGCTCGACGAAAGGTTTCGGTTGCGAGACTGACGCAAAACCCCGTTAAGATCGCACAGTCATGCCCCGCGCCGCGAGATCGCGGCGCGGGAACACCGACCGAGTGCGCCCGAAGGGCGCCCATGTCTTACAGGGGGAGACGAGATGACGTATCTGAGATCAACGAGCGGGATGGCCGGGGTTGCCCTCGCGCTGGGGTTCGGGCTGCCGGCGGCCGCGCAGGGCACCGACATGGAGGCGCTGGTCGCCGCCGCGACCGCCGAGGGGATGGTGACCACCATCGCCCTGCCGCACAGCTGGTGCGGGTACGGCGACGTGATCGCGGCCTTCAAGGCGAAATACCCGGGAATCAGCGTCAACGAGCTGAACCCCGACGCGGGCTCGGCGGACGAGCTGGAAGCCGTGCGCTCGAACAAGGACAACAAGGGTCCGCAGGCGCCGGACGTGCTCGACGTCGGCCTCGCCTTCGGCCCGGCGGCGCAGGAGGAGGGGCTGCTGCAGCCCTACAAGGTCTCCACCTGGGACTCGATCCCGGACGACGCCAAGGAGGCCGACGGCCACTGGTACGGCGACTACTACGGCGTGATGTCCTTCATGGTGAACACCGACCTCGTCGAGAACGTCCCCATGTCCTTCGCCGACCTGCTGAAGCCCGAGTACATCGGGCAGGTCTCGCTGACCGGCGATCCGCGCACCTCGAACCAGGCGATCCTCGCGGTGATGGCGGCGGGCATGGCGCGGGGCGCCGAGCCGGGCGCCGCGGCGGGCGAGGCGGGGCTGCAGTTCTTCAAGGAGCTGAACGAGGCGGGCAACTTCGTCCCCGTGACCGGCCGGGCCGGGACGCTGGCGCAGGGCACCACGCCGATCCTGATCACCTGGGACTACAACGCGCTGGCCTGGCGCGACGGGCTGATGGGCAATCCGCCGGCCGAGGTCGTCGTGCCGTCGGACGCGGTGCTCGCGGGCGTCTACGTGCAGGCGATCAGCGCCTATGCGCCGCAGCCGAACGCCGCGAAGCTGTGGATGGAGTTCCTCTACTCCGACGAGGGGCAGCTCGGCTGGCTCAAGGGCTACTGCCACCCGATCCGCTTCAACGACATGGCCGCCCGCGGCGTGGTGCCGCAGGACCTGCTCGACGCGCTGCCGCCGGCGGCGGCCTACGAGGCGGCGGCCTTCCCGACCATCGACGCAGGTGAACGCCAACCGCGAGGTCGTGGTCGGCGGCTGGGATGCCGTGGTCGGCGCCGACGTCGGTCGACTGATCGACGACGCAGGCCCGGGCGCCAGCGCGCCCGGGCCGCAATCCGGTGTCCGTGAGCACCTCCGCCTTCACCCGCGAGAATTCGCCGCTGCGCTGGCTGGGCGTGGCGCCGTTCCTGCGTGTTCACGGCGCTGTTCCTGATCCTGCCGACGCTCTACATCGTGGTCGGCGCGTTCCGGGCCTCGGACGGCGGCTTCACGCTCGAGAACATCGTCGGCCTGAACACGCCCTCGATCCGCAACGCCTACTGGGTGTCGATCCGCATCAGCTTCTGGTCGGCGCTCCTGGGCAGCCTGATCGGCCTCGGCATGGCGGCGGCGGTGATCCATGGCGGGTTGCCCAAGGTGTTCCGCGCGCCGCTGATGACCTTTTCCGGCGTGGCCTCGAACTTCGCCGGCGTGCCGCTGGCCTTCGCGTTCATAGCCACGCTGGGACCGGCCGGGCTGGTGACGCTCTGGCTGCGCAGCGAGTACGGGATCAACCTGCGCGCCTACGGCTTCAACCTGCTGAGCACGACTGGGGCCTGATCGTCACCTACCTGTTCTTCCAGATCCCGCTGATGATCCTGATCATCGCCCCCGCGCTCGACGGGCTCAAGCGCGAGTGGCGCGAGGCGTCGGAGACGCTGGGGGCGAGCGGGCTGCAGTACCTGCGCATGGTCGCCCTGCCGATCCTGTTCCCCTCGATCCTCGGCTGCTTCGCGCTCTTGTTCGCCAATGCCTTCGGGGCGGTGGCAACGGCGATCGCGCTGACGGGGTCGTCGCTCAACATCGCGCCGATCCTGCTTGTTCGCGCAGATCCGCGGCGACGTGCTCGGCAGTCCGGGGCTCGGCTATGCGCTGGCGCTGGGGATGGTGGTCATTGCCGGGGTCGCCAATGCGCTGTCGATCTGGCTGAGGACACGGTCCGAGAGGTGGCTCAGGTGAACCGAATCTTCGCCTGGGTCGTGCTCCTGTTCGGGGTGGGGTACTTCGTGCTGCCGCTGGTGGGGATGACCGAATTCTCGCTCAGGATGCGGCGCGGGGTCTATTCGCTCGACGCCTACCGGGTGGTGCTGGCCGACCCGCAGTTCCAGGCGACCTTCGCCTATTCGACGGTGATGGCGCTGCTGACCATCGTGCTCGGGGTGCTGATCGTGGTGCCCACGGCCTACTGGGTGCGGCTCTACCTGCCTCGGCTGCGGCCCTTCGTCGAGTTCATCACGCTGCTGCCGCTGGTGATCCCGCCGATCGTGATCGTGTTCGGCTACATCCGGCTCTACAACACCTCGTCTTTCCTGCCGCTGACCGGCAGCGCCGCGGGCACCAACCTGCTGCTGCTGTTCGGATACGCGACGCTGGCGCTGCCCTACATGTACCGCGCCGTGGACACAGGCTTGCGCACCATCGACGTGCGCACGCTGACCGAGGCGGCGCAAAGCCTCGGGGCGGGCTGGGTCACCATCATGACGCGGGTGATCCTGCCGAACGTGCTGGTGGCGGTGCTGTCGGGGGCGTTCCTCACCTTCGCCATCGTGATCGGCGAGTTCGTCATGGCGGCGCTGTTGAACCGGCCGGCCTTCGGGCCCTACCTGCAGCTGATAGGGGCGAACAAGGCCTACGAGCCGGCGGCGCTGGCGGTGATCGCGTTTGCCATCACCTGGGCCTGCATGGGGCTGATCCAGCTCGTCACCCGCTTCCAGAAATTCACTTCCGCAACCCGGTAGGCCATGGCGTTCCTCGAACTCTCCCAGTTGCAGAAGTTCTACGGCCTCGTCCACGTGGTGCGGGACTTCAGCCTTGACGTGGGCCAGGGGGAGTTCGTGTCCTTCCTCGGGCCCTCCGGCTGCGGCAAGACCACGACGCTGCGCATGGTCGCCGGCTTCGAGACCCCGACCGAAGGCATCATCCGCATCGACGGGCGCGACGTGGTCAACCTCAAGCCCAACCAGCGCAATATCGGCATGGTGTTCCAGTCCTATGCGCTGTTCCCCAACATGACCGTGGCGCAGAACGTCGGCTTCGGGCTGAAGGTCGCGGGTACCCCCAGGGCCGAGAGCAACGCAAGGGTGCGCGAGATGCTGGCGCTGATCGGCCTGCCGGAGATGGGCGGGCGCTATCCGTTCCAGCTCTCGGGCGGCCAGCAGCAGCGGGTGGCGCTGGCCCGCGCGCTGGCGGTGCGGCCGAAGGTGCTGCTGCTCGACGAGCCGCTCTCGGCGCTCGACGCCAAGATCCGCGTGAGCCTGCGCGACGAGATCCGGGCGATCCAGCGCGAGCTCGGCATCACCACCATCTACGTCACCCATGACCAGGAGGAGGCGCTGGCGATCTCCGACCGGATCGTGGTGATGAACGCCGGCGTGGCCGAGCAGGTGGGCGATCCCTTCGAGATCTACAACCGGCCCGCGACACGGTTCGTGGCGAATTTCGTCGGCACGCTGAGCCAGCTCGACGCAATGGTGGTCGATGCCGGCGCGGGCGTGGTGACGGTGGACGGCCAGGAGCTGCGGCTGGGCCGGGCACTCGACCGGCCGGCCGGCGAGGTGCTGCCGCTGGCGCTGCGGCCGCAGGCGGTGAACGCAGGCGCTCCCGGTGCCGGCGAGGTCGGGCTGCGCGGGCGGGTGGCGGATGTGAGCTTCCTCGGGTCGGTGGTGCGGGTGCGGATGGCGCTGGCGCCGCAGGTCCTGTCCTTCGACACGTTCAACACCGCCGCCGCGCGGCCGCCCGCGGTGGGCGAGGCGGTCGAGGTGCGCTTCGCGCCCGGCGATGTGCTGGTGCTGGAGGACGCGCCGGCCTGAGGCGCCCCCCGGATGGCAACATTTCGTTAACCCTGCCGGCGCAGGGTCGCCCTCGCGTGACGGAGGCGGCGTTGAGTACATCGGGAAATCGGTTCGGATTTTCGGAGGAGGCGCTGCGGGGTCTCCACGACCTCGATCGGCGGCTGCCGCCGCCGGGCATGCCGCCGCCACCCGACCCCAACCGGCCGCATTACTGGGGCCACCGCGAGCGGTTGCGCCAGCGGTTCCTAGCCGGCGGGCATGGCGCGATGCCGGAGTACGAGCTCCTGGAGCTGGTGCTCTTCAACGCCATACCGCGCGTCGACGTGAAGCCGCTGGCCAAGGCGCTACTGGCGGAGTTTGGCGACCTGAACGGGGTGATTGCCGCCTCGGAGCACCGGCTGCTGCAAGTGGCGGGGACGACGGACCGGTCTGGCTGCAGCTGCGGATCCTGGAGGCGGTTGCGCATCGCATGGCGCGGGCGAAGGTGATGGACCGATCGGTCATCGGCTCGTGGGACGCGCTGATGGCCTATTGCAAGACGGTCATGGCGTACCGCGAGACCGAGCAGTTCCGCGTGCTCTACCTCGACAACCGCAACGTGCTGATCGCCGACGAGGAGCAGGCGCGGGGCACGGTGAACCACGTGCCGGTCTATCCGCGCGAGGTGGCCAAGCGGGCGCTGGAGCTGAACGCCACGGCGATCATCCTGGTGCACAACCACCCATCGGGCGACCCGACGCCCAGCCGCGCCGACATCGAGATGACCGCCGAGATCGAGCTGGCCTGCCAGGCGATCGGCGTGGCGGTGCACGACCACGTGGTGATCGGCCGCGAGGCCGACGCCTCGTTCCGCTCTCTGGGGCTGATCTGACGGCGAGCGCCGGAGATTCTGGGGAGTTCTGGTGCGGTCGAGAAAACTCGAACTTCCACGGGAGTTACCCCACAGCGACCTCAACGCTGCGCGTCTACCAATTCCGCCACGACCGCACTGGCGGGGCTTCTAGCAAAGGCTCCGGGCCTTGTGAAGGCCCGAAGCGGTGCGCGACAGTGTCTTGTCAGTTCGGCTGCGGCTTGCCCGTCGGCAGCACGAAGCTGGGGACCGGCACGGTCGCGGCGGCGTCCTGCAGCACCGGCGACGGTCGCCGTTCCGTCGATCGTGGCCATCGCCTGTTGCAGGAGGTCGAGCCGCGCGTCGGCACCAACCGGCACCAGCGGGGCCGCACCGGCATCCAGCGCGCCGGTCGCGACTGTCAGCCATTCCAGCCCGCGGTCCTCGCGCTTGGGCGCGGCGAAACCGTTCAGCAGGTGATGGCCGAGCAGCTCGCCATAGGCCTCCTCGCCGAGACCGACCAGCATCTGGGCCGACGCCAGCGCCAGCTCGGCGTTGTCGGTGCGATAGCCCACGCCGAGGCAGATGCGGGCGTTGCCGCTGAGCTGCACCGGCGGCGCGCCGATGGCGATCACGAACTCCTGCAGCGCACCGGCCACCTCGGCGGACGACTGGGTCGCCAGCCGTGCCTGGTATTCCCACATGCTCGGCGCGAAGGCCTCGCACTGCGCCTGGATCTCGGCCATCGAGAAGCCCTGCACCGTGCCCGCCAGGCTGTCGCCCTGCTCGATGGCATGGGTGCGGGCGAGGCAGAACTGCTCGCCGAGCGCCTGATAGGGATCGTCGCCCATCGAGGCCAGCGTCACGAACCCGCCGCTGGCGCTGGTCGCGAGGTTGATCCGGTTGCAGTAGCTGTTCATCGAGACGGAGGCCGAATCGGGCATGAAGCTCGGAAGGCCCATGGCAGGCGCCGCCACGGCAACGGTCGCCGGAGGCGCTTCAGGAACGACGGGCGCGGCAGGGGCGGCGGCGGCATCGACCACGGTCGGCGCCACGACTTGCGGCACCGCCACGGGCTGCGGGGCCACGGGCATCGGCGCAGGCGCGACCGGCATCGGCGCGGTGGCCACCGGCACGCCCATCTGTTCCTGGCGGAAGGCCTGCAGCAGCCCGCGCGTGCCCTGGCCCTGGGCGGCGACCATCTGCCCGATCTGCGGCCCGCCGATTATGGCGCGGTTGTAGGACGAGGTGAGGAAGGTGCGCTCGTAGTCGGTCAGGTAGCCGGTCGCCGGAAAGCCCATGTAGGCCTGGTACTGGCCTGCCGCTGCACGGGAATTCGGTCCCATCACCCCGTCCGGCGTCCCGGCGGGAAAGCCGAAGTAGTTGAGCGAGGTCTGGACCGTGCGGTTCTCCTCGCGCTGGTAGGTATTGACCGCGGGCGCCGCCGCGCGACGCGTCGTGGTGCGCGGCTGCACGACGACGCGGCGTTGCTGCTGCTGGTTCACGATGGCGGTGCCGATCGCACTGCCGAGCAGGCCACCGACAAAGGCGCCCCCGGCGTTTCCGGCAACGACCGCAGATGGCGCGGTCACGGCGACGGCCGACGACAACAACACAACAAGCAGGTTTCGATTGATCATAGCCCCATCCCCCAGGTCGAGTCGCAAACTACGGATTTCACTTCAATGAATCGAAGGGTACACTATCGCGGCCCATTGCCGAAGCAGAAATCATGCATACCGTTTCCCAAGTGTCTCGGGCCGCAAACGCGGAGAGCGTCGATTGGCGCGTTTCTCACCGCCCCGTGCCCTATCCCGAGGCCCTTGCGGCCATGGAGGCGCATGTGGACGCGATGATCGCGGGTCGCGCCCGCGAGCTTGTCTGGCTCCTCGAGCATCCGCCGCTCTACACCGCCGGCACCTCGGCGCGGCCGGCTGACCTGCTCGACCCCGGGCGCTTCCCGGTCTTTCCGACCCGCCGCGGCGGCGAGCACACCTACCACGGGCCGGGGCAGCGGGTGGCCTATGCCATGCTCGACCTCAACCGCCGCGGCCGCGACGTGCGCCTGCATGTCCGCCGCCTGGAGGAGTGGATCATCCGCACGCTGGCCGGCTTCAACGTCACCGGCGAGCGGCGGCAGGGGCGGGTCGGCGTCTGGGTGGTGCGGCCCGACCGCCCGCCGCAGCCGGACGGCAGCCCGGCCGAGGACAAGATCGCCGCCGTCGGCGTGCGCGTCCGCCGCTGGATCGCCTTCCACGGGGTGGCGCTCAATGTGGAGCCGAATCTGGCGCATTTCGACGGCATCGTGCCCTGCGGCATCCGCGGCTATGGGGTGACCAGCCTCATCGACCTCGGCCTGCCAGTCAGCATGGCCGAGGTCGACATGGCGCTGCGCGCGCGCTTCGGCGAGGTTTTTGGCGAAGATTGAGCGGGCTGGCGCGGTCGCGGCGGCAGGGCTATGGTCCAGGCTTCAGCGGCCCGCGCCGCTAGAACAACGGGGAGGAAACGACATGAAGCGGATCATCATTGCGACGCTGGCGGCCGGGGCCGTCGCGATACCGGCGCTCGCGGCCGACTACACGATCATGGCGCCGGCCTCGCCCGGCGGCGGCTGGGACCAGACGGCGCGCACCATGCAGGCGACGCTGCAGGACGAGGGCATCTCCGGCAACGTGCAGGTGACCAACGTCCCCGGCGCCGGCGGCACCATCGGGCTGGCGCAGTTCGTCAACCAGGCATCGGGCAACCCAGAGCAGCTGATCGTCGGCGGCTACGTCATGGTCGGCGCGATCCTCACCAACAAGTCGCCGGTCGACCTCGGCATGGTCACGCCGATCGCCCGGCTGACCGGCGAATCCATCGCCATCGTCGCACCGGCCAACTCGCCGATCCAGTCGGTCGACGACCTCGTGGCAGCGCTGAGGGCCGATCCGGGTGCGGTGTCCTGGGCGGGTGGCTCGGCGGGCGGTGCGGACCACATCACTGCCGGGCTGATCGCCAAGGCGGTCGGTGTCGACCCGACGCTCGTCAACTATGTCGCCTTCTCCGGTGGCGGCGAGGCGCTGGCGGCGATCCTGGGCGGCCAGGTGAGCGTGGGTGTCTCCGGCTACGGCGAGTTTGCCTCGCAGATCGAGGCCGGGCAGATGAAGCTTCTGGCGGTCTCGGGCGACACACGGCTCGAGGGCGTGGACGCGCCCACTCTGCAGGAGGCCGGCGTGGACGTGGTGCTGGAGAACTGGCGCATGGTCGCCGCGGCGCCGGACATCACCCCCGAGCAGCAGGCAGCCATCGCCGCCGACATCGAGGCGCTGGCGACTTCGGACGGCTGGCAGAAGGCGCTCGCCGACCGCGGCTGGGTCGACCGCTACCTGGCGGGCGACGCCTTCCAGGCCCAGCTCGCCGCCGACATCGAGGCGACCTCGGCGATCCTGAAGGACATCGGCCTCGTGCAATGAGCGCGTCGGGGCCGAACGCGCCGCGCCGCCCCGACGGGGCGGCGCTGGTCATCGCCGCCGGGCTGGCCGTGCTCGCCGCAGTCATCGCATGGCAGACATCGCAGATGCAGGTGACCGTCCAGTACGCACGCATCGGCCCGACCACCTTTCCCTATGTGGTGGCCGCCGGGCTCGCCGCGCTCTCGGTGGGTACCGCGATCTCGGCCCTGCGCGGCGGCTTCCCCGAGCGCGACGTCGACCGGGTCGGCCCGATCGTCTGGATCGTGGCGGGGCTCGCCGCCCAGATGCTGACCATCCGGCTGGCGGGCTTTTCCATCGCCACCGGCCTCCTGTTCGCGCTGACCGCGCGGGGCTTCGGCAAGGGACCGCTCTGGATGACGATTCCCATCGGCATCGTCTTCGGCTTGATCCTCTATGTCATCTTCGCGCGCGGCCTGCAGCTCTCGCTGCCCCAGGGCCTGCTCGAGCGCCTGATCCCCTGACGGGAGCACCAGGGCATGGACGCCTTTACGCTTCTCGGCCAGGGGCTCTGGATCGCGCTGGAGCCGATCAACCTGATGTACGCGCTGATCGGCGTGACCATCGGCACCGCGGTCGGCGTGCTGCCCGGCATCGGCCCGGCGCTGACGGTGGCGCTGCTGCTGCCCGTCACCTACCGGCTCGACCCGGCCGGCTCGCTCATCATGTTCGCCGGCATCTACTACGGCGGCATGTACGGCGGCTCGACCACCTCGATCCTCTTGAACACGCCCGGCGAGAGCGCCTCGATCGTCACGGCGCTCGAGGGGAACAAGATGGCGCGTCAGGGCCGTGGCGGGCCGGCGCTCGCCACAGCGGCCATCGGCTCCTTCGTCGCCGGCCTGATCGCCACGCTCGGGCTGGCGCTGGTGGCGCCGTGGGTGGTGAAGTTCGCGCTGTCTTTGGGGCCGGCGGACTATTTCGCGCTGATGGTGCTCGCCTTCGTTACCGTCTCGGCGGCCTTCGGCGATTCCGCCTTGAGGGGCCTCACAGCGCTCTTTCTCGGCCTGGCTTTGGCGGTGGTCGGGATCGACCTGCAGACCGGCCAGGCGCGGATGACCTTCGGGGTGCTCGACCTGCTCGACGGCATCGAGGTGACCACGCTGGCGGTGGCGCTCTTCGCGGTCGGCGAGACGCTGAAGGTCGCCGCCACCCCCGGCGGGATGGAGGACCGGCTGGAGGCGGTGAAGGGCTCGATCTGGATGACCAAGGAGGACTGGTCGCGCTCGTGGCTGCCCTGGCTGCGCGGCACCGCCATCGGCTTTCCGATCGGCGCCATGCCGGCGGGCGGCGCGGACGTGGCGAGCTTCCTCTCCTACTCGGTGGAGAAGACCTTCGCCAAGAACCCCGAGGAGTTCGGCCACGGCGCCATCGAGGGCGTGGCCGGGCCCGAGGCCTCGAACAACGCCTCCGCCGCCGGCACGCTGGTGCCGCTCCTGACGCTGGGCCTGCCGACCACGGCGACGGCGGCGATCATGCTGGCGGGGTTCCAGCAGTTCGGCCTGCAGCCGGGGCCGCTGCTCTTCGTCAACGAACGCGCCGCTGGTCTGGAGCCTGATCGCCAGCCTGCTGATCGCCAACATGATGCTGCTGGTGCTGAACCTGCCGCTCATCGGGCTCTGGGTGAAGCTGCTGACCATCCCGCGGCCCTGGCTCTACGCCGGCATCCTGAGCTTCGCGACGCTGGGCACCATCGGGGCCAACCCTTCGGTGTTCGAGCTCGGCCTCCTGCTCGCCTTCGGCCTGCTCGGCTACGGGCTGCGCCGCTTCGGCTACCCGATCGCGCCGGTGGTGGTCGGGCTGATCCTCGGCCCGCTGGCCGAGCAGCAGCTGCGCCGGGCACTGGCCATCAGCCAGGGCGACCCGGCGATCCTGGTCGCCTCGCCCGCGGCCATCGTGCTCTATTCGCTGGCGGTACTGGCGCTGATCGTCCCGCTGATCCTGCGGGCGCGCGGCAAGGGCAAGGTGCTCCAGCAGCTCTATTCGGACGAGGACTGAGCCTCAGGCGGCGCTCCGGCCAATCGCGAGGAACGCCTCCGGGTCGATCCCGAGCAGGCGGAGATCGTGTGCGTCGGGCCTGGCGCCGCGTTCGACGGCGCCCGCTACGGCCTTTGCGCTCCGAAGGCTGTCGAAGAAGCTTTCAAGCTTCGAGAGTGCTGTGCGAAGGTAGTGCATTGCTCATCCTTTCCCGGTCCCGTGTGACCGGATCGATGCAATGGAATATGGGCATTCCGGCGGTGCGGAGGCAGGCCGCCAGACGCAGGGCAGCAATGCGCCGGCCGCAGACCCGGCCAGTGCGGTGTTACCGCAGATCGGGTGGCGTGGCCTCGGCAGCCAGCTCGCGCACGACCTCGTCGACCGGCAGCACGGTGGTCGCCTGTTCTCCGAGCCGGCGGACCGACACGGTGCGGTCGGCCACCTCGCGCTGCCCGACTGCGAGGATCACCGGCACCTTGGCCAAGCTGTGCTCGCGGACCTTGTAGTTGATCTTCTCGTTGCGCAGATCCGCCTCGGCGCGCAGGCCGGCGGCGGTCAGCGCCGCGACCACCTCCTCGGCATAGGCGTTGGCGTCGGAAACGATGGGCGCAACGACGATCTGCCGCGGCGCGAGCCAGAGCGGCAGCTTGCCGGCGTAGTGCTCGATCAGGACGCCGAGGAACCGCTCGAACGAGCCGAGGATGGCGCGGTGCAGCATGAAGGGGCGGTGCTTCGCCCCGTCCTCGCCAACGTACTCGGCATCGAGCCGCGCGGGCAGGTTCGGGTCCACCTGGAAGGTGCCGCACTGCCATTCGCGGCCGATGGCGTCGGTCAGCTTGAAGTCGAGCTTCGGCCCGTAGAAGGCGCCCTCGCCGGGGTCGATCTGGTAGGGCCGGCCGACCTTGCGGATGGCGTTCTCCAGCGCATTCTCGACGAAATCCCAGTCCTCGTCCTTGCCGATGCGCACGTCGGGGCGGGTCGAGAGCTTGATGTCGAAGCTGTCGAAGCCGAGGTCGGCGTAGACCGATGTCAGCAGTTCGATGAAGGCTGCGCATTCGCCCTCGATCTGGTCTTCGGTGCAGAAGATGTGGGCGTCGTCCTGGGTGAAGCCGCGCACCCGCATCAGGCCGTGCATCGACCCCGAGGGCTCGTAGCGGTGGCAGGCGCCGAACTCGGCCAGCCGAAGCGGCAGGTCGCGGTAGGACTTGAGCCCCTGGTTGTAGACCTGCACGTGGCAAGGGCAGTTCATCGGCTTCAGCGCGTTGACGCGCTTCTCCTTGGCGTGCTCCTCCTCGACCTCGGCGATGAACATATGCTGCTGGTAGGTTTCCCAGTGGCCCGATCGCTCCCAGAGCACGCGGTCCACCACCTGCGGCGTGCGGATCTCCCTGTAGCCCGCGGCGCGCTGGCGGCGGCGCATGTAGTCCTCCAGCGTGCGGTAGATCATCCAGCCGTCGGGATGCCAGAACACCATGCCCGGCGCCTCTTCCTGCAGGTGGAAGAGCTTCATCTCGCGCCCAATCCGCCGGTGGTCGCGCTTCGCCGCCTCCTCCAGCCGGTGCAGGTAGGCCTTCAGCTCGTCGCGGGTGCGGAACGCCACGCCGTAGATGCGCTGCAGCATCGGCCGCGAGCTGTCCCCGCGCCAGTAGGCGCCGGCCACGCTCATAAGCTTGAAGGCATCCACCGGAACCTGGCCGGTGTTCGCCAGATGCGGGCCGCGGCAGAGGTCCTGCCAGGGGCCGTGCCAGTACATGCGGATCGGCTCGACGCCCGGGATGGCCTCGATCAGCTCGACCTTGAACGGCTCATTCAGCGCCTCGTAGTGGCGGATCGCGCGCCCGCGGTCCCAGACCTCGGTGGTCACCGGGTCGCGCGCGGCGATGATCTGGCGCATCCGCGCCTCGATCTTCTCCAGATCCTCCGGCGTGAACGGCTCGGCGCGGTCGAAGTCGTAGTACCAGCCGTTCTCGATCACCGGGCCGATGGTGACCTTCACGTCCGGCCACAGCTCCTGCACCGCGCGCGCCATGATATGCGCGCAGTCGTGGCGGATCAGTTCGAGCGCCGGCGCCTCGTCCTTCGCGGTGACGATGGCCAGCGCCACGTCTCTCTCGATCGGCTGCGACAGGTCCGAGAGCCGCCCGTCGAGAGTGACGGCAAACGCCGCCTTGGCCAGCGATTTCGAGATGTCGCCCGCGACCTCCGCGCCGGTCACCCCGGCGGGATAGCGGCGCACAGCGCCATCGGGGAGCGTGACCGCCACCTCCCGCTCCACGTCAGCCGAAAGGGACATCGCCGCTCTCCTTTGGGTTTGGCGCCTACGGAACGCCCGGGTCTCAGGTCCGCAGCGATGTAGCCGCTGACGGCGGCCGCTTCAAGCGCGTTGCCGCAGGACGGCCGCTTTGCTAGGGGAACGGCCATGGACCATGCCACCCTCGCCACACCCGATGGCCGGCGGATCGCCTATCACCGCAGCGCCGGGGCAGGCCCGGGAATAGTGTTCCTCGGCGGCTTCCGGTCGGACATGACCGGGACCAAGGCGGTGTTCCTGGAGGATTGGGCACGGGCACGGGGCCGGGCGTTCCTGCGGCTCGACTACACCGGGCACGGTGCCTCGTCGGGCCGTTTCGAGGACGGCTGTATCGGCGACTGGGCGCGCGACGCCGCCGATGCGGTCGCCGCGCTCACCGAGGGGTCGCAGATCCTGGTGGGCTCCAGCATGGGCGGCTGGATCGCGCTCCTGCTCGCCCGCCGGATGCCCGAGCGCGTCGCGGGCCTCATAGGCATCGCCGCCGCGCCGGACTTCACCGAGGACGGGATCTGGGCCGCCATGGACAACGCCACCCGCCGGCGGCTGGCCAGGGACGGGCGGATCGAGACGCCGTCGGCGTATTCGGACGATCCCTATCCGATTACCGCGAGGCTGATCGAGGACGGCCGGCACAACCTCGTGCTGCGCTCGGCCCTGAACCTGCCCTTCCCGGTGCGGCTGCTGCAGGGCATGGCGGACGCGGACGTGTCACCGGAGGTGGCGCTGCGGCTGGCGGAACACGCAACCTGCGCCGATCTGCGGGTGACACTGGTCAAGGGCGCCGACCATCGCTTCAGCGGGCCGGCTGAACTGGCGCTGATCGCCGCCAGCATCGCAGAGGTGGCCGGGATATCCGAAGGTCCCGGAAGCGGACTGATTCGCGGGCTCCGGACGGCCTCGACCAGCATGCGCGGACCGGGGTCTCGACCCCGATCCGGTAATCGTATTACGATCAACCTTCGGGCGAGATCCGGTAGATTTCTTCCTTGATATGGAGCTTCTTGAGCTTGAGTTGCTTGATGTTCACATCATCGAAAGCCGGGTTTTTCTGCTCGGCCTCGATCATCTCCGACAGGGCCTGGTGCTTCTTGCGAAGCTCGGTCAGGTGGGAGCTCAGGCTCATGCGTGTCCTCCTGTTCCAACGCTGGCAACGGAGACAGTAAACCATGGATTGTGGGGGCTGTCACGCGAAGCGATACGCGCGGCCCGCCACCGGCATGTTCAGGCTGAAGGCGGGCAGCAAGCCCCGCAGCGCCGGCAGCGCCAGGTGCCGCGGATCCACCAGCGTCACCAGCCCGCCGGTGGCGATGGCCACGAGGCCGATGATGCTGGCAAGGCCCAGCGCCTCGCCGAACCAGAAGAAGCCCACCGCCATCGCGGTGATCATGTTGAAATAGAGGAACGGTGCGAGCAGCGTCGCATCCGCCCGCTGATAGGCGGCGACGGTCAGGAAGTGGCAGACCGCCGAGACCGCCCCCAGCGACACGGCGCCGATGACCAGCTCCGACGTCAGCACCGGCAGGCCGCCGGCCAGGGCAAAGGGCGCGATCAGCGCGGCCCCAAGCAGCGACTGCACCGCCAGCGTGGACAGCGGATCAGCCTGGGTCTTCGCCCCGCGGGTTGCCGCGAGATAGGTCCCGAGCAGGGCGCCGCCGAGCAGCGCGAACAGGCTGCCGGTCTCGATGCCGGCCTCCGGGCGCATCAGGATGGCGGCCCCGACGCAGCTGATCGCCGAGCCGGCCAGCCGCGTGATGGTCGGCGGCTCGCGCCAGACCAGGATGCCGAGCAGGCCCGAGACGATGGGGGCGATCAGGAATCCGCCCACGGCCTTGGCCATCGGCACCATGCCGAGGGCAGCGATCAGCGAGGTCATCGCCCCCATGATCAGCGCGGTGCGCACCAGCTGGCCGACGCGGTCACCTGCCGGAACCTCGACCTTCCGCCCGGATCCCTTGGCAATCGCCAGCGCGATCATCCCGGCGCAGAAATAGCGCAGGAAAGCGATCATCATCGGGGAATGGTCAGCCGTCAGTGTCTTGGCAACACCGTCCACCGCCGGAGTGAGCAACATCGCAAGGACGAGGAAGCAGACGCCTGGCTGCATCGCAATACACTCCGAACTGACCGTGGGGTCCGTTCGCACCGGACTCCCGTTAGTTGATCGTTAATCTTCGTTACCACCTATGCGTGCATCCCGCAACAGTTATGAACGCACGAGTTCGGCCATGTGCCGCAGGACGCTTCGAGCAATATCAGTATAGTCGTCGCCGTCGCTAAGATGAGTTCCGCCTTGGTGGAGGGTTAACGGCGCGAGCAGTGCCAGCGGCGCCTTCCGGCCCTTGCGCGCGCGCACCAGGACCCGCACGGCGGGCCGCCCTTCGCGTGGCGCGAGCGGCAGGATCTCCACCGACCCGGCGCGGGCGCCGAGGGCTGCCAGGATCTCGGCCAGCCGCTCGGTACGCTGTACGACGACGAGGTTCCCCCCCGGCCGCAGCCGACGCAGCCCGGCGTCGATCCAGGCGCCGAGCCCCGCACCCTCGGCTTCGCGGTTGGCGGCATCGCGACCGGGATCACCGGCCGCTGTGGCGGATCTTTCAACAAAATAAGGAGGATTCATCAACACATTGTCGAAATGCAGACCACGCAGCACCGCGGGCATCGTCCGGAAATCGCAGGCATGGATAATGGCCGGGATCCCGTTCTCGGCGGCGTTGCGACGGGCCAGATCGGCATAGTCCGGCTGCACTTCCACCCCGTGCAGCACCAGCCCCGGCACCCGCATTCCAAGGCACAGAAGGGCCGTGCCTGCCCCGCAGCCGAGCTCCAGCACCGCCTCTCCCGCACGCGCCGGAACGAAGGCCGCCAGCAGCACCGGGTCGATGGCGGCCCGGTAACCATGCCGCGGCTGCCAGAGCCGCAATCGCCCGTCGAGAAAGGAATCGCAGGTCAGCGTCTCGGGCGGGAAGCTCACCGCCCGCCGCTTCGCGATGCGAGTCGCTTTGCTCGCGGGGCACCCGGCGGCACTGGCGCAGGCAATATGGCTTCAGGGGCGCTCAGTAGAGGTCGACCCGGAACACCCCCTGCCGCCAGTAGACCGCCGCCAGCGCGATCAGCCGCTCGGCAGGTACGGTGGCGGTGATGGTTTCACCGCGTGCCGCGAGCACGCGCGCCATCTCGGCCTGGCTGCCCGGGCCGAAGTCGCCGTCGACGGCGACCGCGCCGCCCAGCGCGTTCACCAGCATCTGCGCTGCGCTGTCGATCGCGCTGTCGGGCAGGTCGGCGAGCAGTTCGCGCCCGCGGGCGGCGGAGTCAGCGCCGCGCAGGCTCGCGGCCTTGGCCGCGCGCAGGGCCGCATCGCGCGGGCCCAGTCCCGGCACGTCGCGGTTCGCAATGATCCATGCGGCGTTGGCGCCGGCCCAGCCGTCGCCGCGCTCCAGCCCGATGTCGTACCACTCCACTGCGCGCCCGAACTGGTTCTCGGTTCCCAGCGCGCCGCTGTTCCACATCCGCCCGATATTGCCCGGCGCGTAGGGGTGCCCGCCCTCGGACGCTCGCCGGAACCACTCAAACGCCGCCTGCGGATCTGCCGTCACCCCGGCCAGCCCGTCGCGATAGACGATGCCGAGGTTGTTGTAGCCGTAGATATCCCCCCGCCCTGCCGATTCCTGCAGGTAGCGCAGGCCCCGCGCCGGATCGGAATACGGCGTCTCCGGGTCGAGGAAGTAATAGCCGAGCTCGTTCATCGAGAAGGTGTGGCCAAGCTCCAGCGCCCGCGACAGCAGTTCGAACCCCTCGCGCTTCGCCGCCTCGGTGGTCCCGTGGCGCAGCAACTGCTTGCCCAGCGCATGATAGGCATAGGGATCGCCCCGCTCGACGCCCTCGCGGTAGAGCGCGATCGCCTCCGCTGGCGCCGGCTCGTTCGCCCCGCCCCCGGCGATCAGCGCGTCGTTGGCCACGAGGTTGCCCAGGGCAACCCATGCGCGCGTGTGCCCGAGGCTGCGGGCAGCCTCGAAGTCGGCCCGGGCCGCATCGAACTGCCGCAGCGCCAGATGCGCGCGGCCGAGCTGGTAGTGGAAGCGCCCGTTCTCCGGGCTTGCCGACACTGCCGCCAGGCAGGCGGCCAGGGCGGCATCGGGCGTGATCTCGTTGGGATAGCGGGTCAGCCCCACGCCCTCGGGGTCGAGATGGTCGCCCGCCTCCGCGTCGCAGGGATCGGCCTCCAGGGTCAGCTGCACCCGGTGCTCGACCCCGTCCACCGCCACCGAGAAGGCATCGCCGAGCGCCGGCTCGGGCGCCGTCTCGGCCGGCACCTGCACCATGTCGCTCACGAAGGTGAGGCCGTCCAGCCCCGCACCGTCCAGCGCCACCCGCATCGCATCGTCCCGCCCGCCGTCCGCACGGCGCAGCCCCAGCCGGCCATGCTCCGGCCGGCCGGTGAACGTCACCTCGGCCGCATCCGGAATTCCGAGCGCCGCGCGCAGCCCCGGCCCGATCAGCACTTCGGACTCCAGCGGCGCGCCGAGGTGCACCGCATCCGCCCCAGCGTCAGCAGGTGCCTCCGCCGCCGTCGCCGCCGCGACCAGCGAGAGCCCGCGGGTGCCGCCCGCGCCCGCCGCGGACCCCGAAGCGACGGCATCGCCCAGCCCGCCGTTGAACGAGACCGGCTCGACCAGCGTCGAGCTCTCCCAGGGCACCTGCTGCCCTTCGGTTCCGGAATAGACCGCGCGCCGAACCTGCTCGAAAATCTGCCCCACCGGCGCGTCCGGCGCCTGGCTCGCGGCGTTCACCAGCGCCTCGGTGAAGGGGCTGTTGGCGCCGTCGCCGTCATAGGCGACCTTGCCGGGCGAGGTGGAGAAGGCCAGCAGCGAATTGATCGGCGCGGTCAGCGCGTTGAACCCGTCGCGGGTCTCGACCAGCCCGCTGCCGAGGTCGCTGACCACCAGCGTGTCGCCGAAGGGATTGTCGCGGCAGCTGTCGAGGATCACCATCTGCCGCCGCGCCCGCGCGCCGATGATGTTGACGACGCTGCTCAGCGAGACCGCCTGGAACGGCACGTCATAGGCGTCGCCGAGGTCCGCGTCGACCGGGATCAGATAGTTGCCCCCGGCGATCTGCACCCCGTGCCCGGCATAGTAGAACACCACCTCGCTGTCGCCGTCGACCTCCACGAGGACCCGCCGCAGCATCTGCTCGAAGCCGAGCTTGCCGAGGTCGGTGTACTCGAAGACTTCGTAGCCCCGGTCCGCCAGGAAATCCGCCACCAGCCGCGCGTCCGACCTGGCATTGCGCAGGTCCGGCGCCGTGACATAGTCGCTGTTGCCGATCACCACCGCATAGCGCGTGAGCGCCGGGGCATCCGCGTCGAGGTGCCAGAACGGCGACCCCTGTGCGGCCACCGGACCCGCACCGAAAGCGACCGAGGCCAGCAGAAGCGCGATGCCTGATACTCGCCGCACACGCGCCCCGCACCAGCGGGCATCCCGCTACCGCTATCCGTCCCAGCCGCCACCGCCGCTGCCGCCGCCACCACCTCCGCCGATCCTCGCCACCAGGATCCTCCGCCACCGGGATCTCCGCCGCTCGCCACCACCGGGATCGCCACCCGTGCCACCTCCGCTACCACCGGTCCCACCTCCACCAGAGCCACTACCTCCGGAGCCGCTGCCGCCGGAACTGCTTCCGCCGGAGCCGCTCCGCAGAGGCGCTCCCGCCTGAGCTGCTGCCGCCAGAGCCGCCGCCGCCGGAAGACCGCCCGCTCCGATTGCTGCTGTCGGAGCCACCGTCGGTCGAACCGGGCGATATATACGAGGAGCGATCCGAAGAACTGGTCGTCGGACTGGTCGTGCACGCCGACAGCGCAATCACCGAAGCGGCGAGCAGGAGCCCGCCTCTCGTGGACAGAAAACCGATCATCTCTATACCCCCGCTCCACTTCCGTCACGGCAGAACCGGGTCCAATATGCCCACCGCGCTCGATGGAGGATAGCAAACCCGCGCGCCAAAAGCAGCAACTTTCGCCCCACCGCCCGCGGCGCCCCCCCCCGGGAACGCAGCCATTCCAGCGGCACGGCTTTGCATTCGCCACGCCGCCCGGTATGGTGCAGATGACCCGGGCCGAGCCGCGGAGGAGCCCCATGACCCAGCGCCTGCACCTCGTCTTCGGCGGCGAGCTGACCGACACGCAGGGCACCGAGTTCCGCAACGTTCAGGACATTGATATCGTTGGCATGTTCCCCGACTACGCCTCGGCCTACGCCGCCTGGAAGGCCAGGGCGCAGTCGACTGTGGACCAGGCGCAGACCCGCTACTTCATCGCGCATCTGCACCGGCTGGTGGACGAGGAGAAGGCGTCGAGCCCCACCGCCGAGGTCGGCTGAAGCGCCAGACCCCATGACTGACCCGATTCGCTCGGCCCTGCTCGGGCTCTATCTCTTGCTGTCGCGCCGCGCAGGCGGCTTCGCCCGCGCCCGGCTGCGCCGGCGGCAGGCCCAGGGAAAGGAGGACCCCGAGCGGCTCGGCGAGCGCATGGGCGTGGCGGGCGCGCCCCGCCCCGAGGGCAGGCTGGTCTGGTTCCACGCCGCCAGCGTCGGCGAGGCGGCGTCGCTCCTGGAGCTGCTGCGCCGCCTTCGCGACGGACGCCCGGATTCTCACCTGCCTCGTGACCACGGTGACGCGCACCTCGGCCGCCTTCCTCGACGGCCGCCTGCCCGAGGGCGCGCTGCACCAGTACGCGCCAGTGGACGTGCTGCCCTGGGTGGAGCGCTTCCTCGACCACTGGCGCCCGGATCTGGCCGTCTGGACCGAGAGCGAGCTCTGGCCGGCGACGCTCTACGCCACCCACCGCCGCGGCACCCCGATGCTCTTGATCAACGCCCGCATCTCCGAGCGCTCGTTCCGCCGCTGGCGCCTGGCGCGGGGAATGGCCCGCGCCCTGCTCGGCCGCTTCGAGCGCATCCTCGCCCAGGACGAGCTGGCGGCCCAACAACTCGAGGCCCTCGGCGCCGAGCCCGGGCGGCTGGAGGTGACCGGCACCCTCAAGGAGGGCGCGGCCCCCCTCACCCACGACGAGACCGAGCGCGCGGCCATCTCGCGCGCGCTCGCTGACCGCCCGCTGTGGCTGGCCGCCTCTACCCACGAGGGCGAGGAGGACCTCGTCGCCGGCGCCCAGGCGGAGGTGCGCCGGGCGCTGCCGAACCTCGCGCTGATCCTCGTGCCGCGGCATCCCGTGCGCGGCGATGCGGTGGCGGAGATGCTGCGCACCCGCGGCTTCGCCGTGGCTCAGCGCTCGAGGGGCGAGGAACTCGACGCCGACACCGAGGTCTATCTCGCCGACACAATGGGCGAGATGGGGCTCTGGTACCGCATCGCCCCCGTCAGCTTCGTCGGCGGCTCGCTGGTGGCGGTCGGCGGGCACAACCCCTTCGAGCCGGCGCTGCTGGGCAGCGCCATCCTGCACGGCCCCTTCGTGCGCAACTTCGCCGAGGCCTACGCGCGCCTCGGCGAGGCTGGGGCGGCAATCCGGGTCCGCGACGGGGGCGAGCTGGCGCGCGCGCTGCGCCGGACGCTGGCGCCGGACCGGGCCGCCGAGATGGCCTCCGCCGCCTGGGGCACCGTCAGCGAGGGCGCCGAAGTCACCGACACGGTGATCGCGGCGATCGCCGGCTTCATCGACCCCGGAGAGGGCTGATGCGCGCCCCCCGCTTCTGGGCACGGCCCCCCGCCACGCCCGGCTGGCAGGCCCGGGCGCTGGCGCCCCTCGCCTGGCTCTGGACAAGGGAGACCCGCCGCCGTCTCGCGCATCCCCCCGCGGCGCGGCTCGGCGTGCCGGTGATCTGCGTCGGCAACCTCACCGTCGGCGGGGCAGGCAAGACCCCCGCGGTGATCGCGCTGGTCGAGCACCTGCGCACCCGGGACCTCGCCGCGCATGTGGTCTCGCGCGGCCACGGCGGCAGCCTGCAAGGCCCGGTCCGGGTGGATCCCCGCCGCCACAGCGCGGCCGAGGTCGGCGACGAGCCGCTGCTGCTGGCAGCCTTCGCCCCGGTCTGGGTCGCCCGCGACCGCGCCGCTGCCGGCCAAGCGGCGGCAGCGGGCGGGGCCGAGGTGGTGGTGATGGACGATGGCTTCCAGAACCCCAGCCTCGCCAAGGACGTCTCCATCGTCGTGGTCGACGCGGGCTTCGGCTTCGGCAACGGACGGGTGATCCCCGCCGGCCCGCTGCGCGAGCCCGTGGCCGACGGCCTCGCCCGCGCCGACCTCGTCCTCGCCATCGGCCCCGCGACCGACCGCGCCCGCCTCACCGCCGACTGGCCGGCGCTGGCCGCCCTGCCGACACTCGCCGGCGAGATCGCCCCGCTCGCCACCGGCATGCACTGGTCCGGCCTGCGCGCGCTGGCCTTCGCCGGCATCGGGCGGCCGGAGAAGTTCTACGCCACGCTTCGGGGACTCGGCGTCGAGCTCGCCGGGACCCGCAGCTTCGCCGACCACGCGCCCTACGGCACCGCGCTCCTCACCCGGCTGGAAGCTGAGGCCCGCGGCAAGGGCGCACAACTCGTCACCACCGAGAAGGACGCAGTCCGCCTGCCCGCGGCGATGCGCGCGAAGGTGCGGGTCCTGCCGGTACGGCTGGAGATCGCCGACTGGACGCCGCTCGACGACGCGCTGGCGGCGACAACGGCCAAATCCTTACCCAATATCTTGCCAGTATCCGGCCGCAGGCCCCCGCGGCCCCAGATGTGGTATCCGCCTCTCGCGCGACGGGCCGAACCCCTAACAAGAGTTGACAGCTGGTGAACGTTGAAGAAACTTTCCATTATTTTCAGTGTGTTGTCCGGATTCCGGCGCGCCGGAATCCGCGGCCCGACCAACCGGACGCATGCGCCCGAGCCGGGGCGGACCACCGCCATCGACTTTCGATTGCGATTGACGCGGCGGCGCGGGGGCGATCATCCTTCCGCCCGGAACCGGGCGGGCACGACCCGGAAGGGAGCGGCGTGAACCAATCTTCAGGACCGGTGCGGCCGCAGGCGGCCGGATTGCCATGGCTCCGCCGCCAAGAGGAGGAGACACGATGAAGATCGCCGCCGCAGCCTATCCCATCGACTGGCACAACCGTTGGAACGACTATGTCGGCAAGCTCCGGGTCTGGGTGCGCACCGCCGCCGAGCAGGGGGCGGAGCTCTTGGTCTTCCCCGAATATGCCGCGATGGAGTTGGCAAGCCTCGCCGAGGAGGCCAACGCCCGCGATCTCAAGCGCTCGGTCGACGCCGTCACCGCCCGCATCGGCGACGTCGACGACCTGCACGCCAGCCTCGCCCGCGAGTTCGGCGTGCACATCTGCGCGGGCAGCGCGCCGCTGCGCCGCGAGGACGGCCGCCCTGTCAATCGCGCGCGCTTCTTCACGCCCGACGGCGGCCGCGGCCACCAGGACAAGCTGATCCTGACCCGCTTCGAGCGCGACGAGTGGGACATCGCTCCCGGCCAGGGCCTCAAGCTCTTCGAGACGGCGCTGGGCCGGATCGGCATCCTCATCTGCTATGACGCCGAGTTTCCGCTCGTCGCCCGCGCGCTGGTGGCCGAAGGCGCCGAGATCCTGCTGGTCCCCTCCAGCACCCGCAGCATGCAAGGCTACTGGCGGGTGCGCATCGCGGCCATGGCCCGTGCCCTCGAGGGCCAGTGCGTGGTGGCCCAGGCGGCGACCCTGAGCGACGCCGACTGGCTGGCGGCCGCGGGCAAATGCGTCGGCGCCGCGGGCATCTATGCCCCGCCGGACGGCAGCTTCCCCGAGGACGGGGTGATCGCCGCGGGCAAGATCGACGCGCCCGGCTGGGTCTATGGCGAAGCGACGCTGGAGGCGGTCCGCGAGGTCCGCCATGCCGGCTCGGTCCTGACGATGCGCCACTGGGACGAACAGGACGGCCGCCTCTCCCCCGTCACCGTCGAGGTCCTCGGCAGCGCCGGCTGAGGCGCCACCCCCCTTGCCTGTTTCGCGATTCGGGTCGGGGTCAAGGCTCGCGCAGCGACCGCGCTTGCGCGGCTTGGCCTTGACGCCGTCCCGAAATCGCAGCCCCACCATGGGACGGGCGCCTTGATGAAGCAGCCGCTTCATCAAGCGCCTCCCCAGCAGAATCTTCTCTCCTCACCACAAGCCCGGATGACTGAGCGGCGGCGCGAGCACGACGCCGACACGAGCACAACGCCGACGCGCCGCCATCGCCGGCCGCGCCAGCGGGCGGCCTCCCTCAGGGCACGGCGGCAGGGATTCGGGAAACCCGGCCCCGCGGTGTCGAATCTGCTTTTCGGGCATGCGCACCACCAGCCCGTCGAGCGCGGGGGTCACCTTGAGCTGGCAGGTCAGCCGGCTCAGGCGGGGGTTGGGCTCCCAGGCGAAGTCGAGCATGTCCTCCTCCATCGGCTCGCGCGGAGGCAGCCGGTCGACCCACGCCTCGTCCACATAGACGTGGCAGGTCGAGCAGGCGCAAGCGCCGCCGCAATCGGCCTCGATGCCGGGGATGTTGTTGTCGCGCGCGCCCTCCATCACGGTCACGCCCGCGGGCACCTCGACCTCGTGCGGCGTGCCGTCGAACTCGATGTAGGTGATCCGTGCCATTGCGCCCGCTGCCTCTCCGCCTCGCGGCGGCTATCTAACCGGCTGCCTCGCCACCGGCCATCCCCAAATGCAACCCTTGGCCGCCGGGGATGGATGTTCTATCTTCGTTCGCATGCGCCGCGCCCTCGCCTCATCCCCGCCGCGCGCGCGGGATCACCAGCTTCAGCCCCGACCAGACCGGGTCGACGGCGCAGACCTTGACGTCCACCAGCCCGGTGGCCAGCGCCAGCGCCCGGATCGCGTTCTCGTCGAGCGTGGTCGGCAGCTTCGCGGCCTTCTTCGGCCAGGAGACCCAGATCATTCCCGTGGGCACCAGCCGATCGCGCAGGCCGGGAAGTCCCGCCGCCAGCGCACCCCGGTCGCGCTCGAAGACATGGACCAGGTCGAAGGGACCCGCCCCCTCCACCCCGAGCGCCTCCAGCGACGGCCGCTCCACCCGCTCCGCGAAGCCGGGGAACCCGCCGAGCTCCTCCAGCCCCGGCGGCACCGCCACCAAGAGCGCCCGCTGGCCCATGCGATAGCCGAGCTTCGCCAGCAACGGCGTCCCCGAATAGCCCGTCCCGACCATGCCCCGAGCCTCACCCGATGACCGCCACCCGCCCCCGACGCTGCCTGACCGCCGAGGCGCTCAACCGCGCGCCCGACCGCGCCCGCGCGGCGGTGGCGGGGCTGGTGATCTGCCGCCAGCGCCCGGAGACCGCCAAAGGCGTCACCTTCCTCACACTTGAGGACGAGACTGGCGTGGCCAATATCGTGATCTGGCCGGGGATATTCCAGCGCTTCCGCCGCGCTATCATCGCCGGCCGCTGCCTGCGCGTCGCCGGCCACCTGCAGCGCGACGGCGCGGTAGTACACCTGGTGGCCGAACAGGTCGAGGACATCTCGGCGCTCCTCGACGAGATCGTTCTCGCCTGAACGACCCGCGGAAACGAATGGGGCCGAAGCGCCCGGCGCTCCGGCCCCATCGATCAGTGGCTTTCGCCCGCGAGTCAGTCGACGAGGCTCAGCGCCACGAAGCGCGGAGCGTCGCCGCGGCGCACGAGCAGCAGGAGCGACTTGCGGCCCGCCGACTCGGCCGCCTCGATGCGGCGCTCCATCTCGCGCGGGGTCGCGATCGCCTCGCGGCCGACCTCGGTGATGAGATCCCCGTCGCGCATGCCCTTGGCATAGGCGTCCGAAGAACTCGTCGACCGCGACGACCACCAGCCCGCGCGCGTCATCGGCAAGGCCGAAGCGCGTGCGCAGCGCCTCGTCCACCGCCGCCACGGTCATGCCCAGCACGACCTGCTCGGTGAACTCGACTTCCGGCTCGCCCGGCGCGCCCGGAGCGGCGGCGAGCACCGCCTCTTCCAGCCGGCCGATCGCGACCGAGAGCACCGTCTCGGCACCGTCGCGGAACACCACGATCTCGACGCTGCGGCCGACCTCGGTCTCGGCAACCACGCGCACCAGCTCGCGGGTGTCCTCGATCAGCTCGCCGTCGAAGCTCATGATGACGTCGCCGGCCTTCATGCCCAAATCGAGCGCCGGCCCCTCGGGCACGTCGGTGACCAGCGCGCCAACCGGCGCCTCCAGGCCAAGCGCCTCGGCCATGTCGGGATCGACGTTCTGGATGCGCACGCCGAGCCAGCCGCGGCGGGTCTCGCCGAAGTCGCGGAGCTGCGCGACCACTCGCTCGACCACCGCCGAGGACATCGCAAAGCCGATGCCGATCGAGCCGCCGGTGGGCGACAGGATCGCGGTGTTCACGCCGATCACCTCGCCGTCCATGTTGAACAGTGGCCCGCCCGAGTTGCCGCGGTTGATCGCCGCGTCGGTCTGGATGAAGTCGTCGTAGCTGCCCTGCAGCGTGCGGTTGCGCGCCGAGACGATGCCGGCCGAGACCGAGAAGCCCTGGCCGAGCGGGTTGCCGATGGCGAGCACCCAGTCGCCGACCCGCATCGCGTCGAAATCGCCGAAGGGCACGAACGGCAGCGGGGTGTCGCTCTCGACCTTCAGGAGCGCGAGGTCGGTGCGCGGGTCGCGACCGACGATCTCGGCCTTCAGCTTCTTGTTGCCGTCGAAGAGCTCGATCTCGATCTCGTCGGCGGACTCGATGACATGGTTGTTGGTGACGATGTAGCCGTCGGCGGAGATGATGAACCCCGAGCCGAGCGCGCTGGAGCGGCGCTGGCGGGGAGCGGGACCCTCAGGGCCGCCCGGCTGGCGGTCGAGGAAGTCGCGGAAGAACTCCTCGAAGGGCGAACCGTCGGGAACGACCGGGCGATCGCGGCTGTCCACCTGCGTCACATTGGTCGAGGTGGTGATGTTCACCACCGCCGGGCTCAGCTCCGCCGAGAGTTCGGCGAAGCTCTCCGGCGCGCCCCTCGCCTCGGCCGGCAGGGTTCCGGTCAGGCCGACGGGCGCCGCGAGCGCAAACGCCAGCGCGACAGCAAGGATCCGCCGCGGCGCGGCGGGTGGCGCCGTCCGGACGGGTGCCCGGGCAGGCATTGGGGTCTCAATGCTCGACATCAACTTTCGTCCTCCTGGGTCGTCGCGGGCATCCCGAATACTGCCGGAAGGGCCCGAATACGTTCCTCAAGTGGCGCAACCTGCGGCTGCAGCGCAAGTAACGCCTTCGTGCCGTCACACGGCCGTTACGCCCTCACAGCCGCGCCAGCCAGACCAACCCCACCCCGGCGGTCACGGCGAGGAGGCCGATCAGCCGCCGGCGGTCGATATCCAGACGCTCGATCAGTTCGAGCATCTCCCTCAGCCGCGAGGGGGCCAGTGCAAGCACCAGCCCCTCCACTATAGCAACTGCGCCGAAACCGAAAAGGAGATCGTCAATCATTCCCCTGGGCAGCACCAACTGAGGCAGTTCCCGAGGCGGCCCCAGCCGCCGGCACGCCCGCCGCGCCCGGCAGGTCCGCGATGCCCGGCACACTGGGCGTGGCATTCGGCGACCGCAGATAGTCGAAGAACACCATGTCCGGCTCGATCATCAGCGTCGCGTTCTCTCCGGTCAGCGAGGAGCGGTAGGCCTCCATCGAACGGATGAAGGCAAAGAACTCCTGGTCCGCCGAGAAGGCCTCGGCCAGCACGCCGTTGCGCTCGGCATCGGCCTCGCCGCGGATGATGTTGGCGTCGCGCTCGGCCTCGGAGACGAGCTCGATCGCCGTGCGGTCGGCCTGGGCGCGCACCCGCTGCGCCGCCTCGTTGCCGCGCGCCCTCTCGTCCGCCGCCTCGCGCTCGCGCTCGGCCTTCATCCGCTCGAAGGTGGCGGTCAGGTTCTGCTCTGGCAGGTCGGCCCGCTTCAGCCGCACGTCGATGACCTCGACCCCCAGCGCCCGCGCCTCGATGATCGCCGCGTCGCGGATGGTGTTCATCAGCCCGACGCGGTCGGCGGAGAGCACCGCCTCGGAGCGCACCGAGCCGAGCGCCTCGCGGACGTTCGCCGTGAGGATCGACTCCAGCCGCTGCTCGGCGGCGGCCATGCCGCCGACGCCGACGGCGCGGCGGAACTGCTCGACGTCGGCGATGCGCCAACGCGCGAAGGCGTCGACGATCAGCCGGCGGTCGTCGAGCGGCGTGACCTCGAGGGCGCGCGTGTCGAGTCCCTGGATCCGCGCGTCGTAGAACACGACGTTCTGAATGAACGGGATCTTGAAGGCGAGGCCCGGGTCTTCCTTGATCGACCGCACCTGGCCGAACTGCAGCACCATGGCCTTCTGCCGCTCGTCCACGATGAAGATCGTGTTGATGGCGAGAAAGGCCAGCGCCGCCAGGACGATGAGAAGGATCGGAATGCGGCGCATCACTGGTCTCCTGCCGGCCGGCGAAGCTCGTTGAGCGGCAGGTAGGGCACGATGCCCGAACCGTTGCCCGAGGGCGTATCCACCAGGAACATCTGCACGTCGCCCAGCACGCCCTCCATGGTCTCCAGATAGAGGCGCTGGCGGGTCACGTCCGGCGCCTTCACGTATTCCTCCAGCACCGCGGTAAAGCGGCTCGCCTCGCCTTGTGCTGCGTTGACCACCTGCGCGCGGTAGCCCTCGGCCTGCTGCAGGGTCTGCGCCAACTCGCCGCGCGCACTGGCCAGCCGCTCGTTGGCATAGGCGTCGGCGCGGTTCTGCAGCGTCGAGCGCTCCTGCCGTGCCGCCTGCACCTCGCGGAAGGCGTCGATCACCTGCTCGGGCGGGTCTGCCTTGTCGAAGTTGACGCGCACGATGTTCACCCCGGAGCCATACTCGTCCAGCGTCGCCTGGATCAGCTCCTGGACCTCCTGGCTGATGATGCCGCGGTCACGCGACAGGATCGGCGACAGTTCCGAACGCGACACCACCTCGCGCATCGCCGATTCCGACACCGCCTCGATGGTCAATTCCGGGTTGGAGAGGTTGAACAGGTACTGCGCCGGGTCGCGCACGTTCCAGACGACCTGGAAGCTGATGTCGACGATGTTTTCGTCGCCGGTCAGCATCAGCCCCTCACTGGCGCCGCGCACCGTGCCCGAACCGATCTCGACGGTGTTCTCGCGGGTGACCTGCACAATCTCGTGGGTTACGATCGGCCATGGCGCGAAGTTGAGCCCCGGCTGGCCGATGCAGTCGCCGCGGCACTCGCCGAACGTCAGCTCCACCGACTGCTCCTCGGGGCGCACCGTGTAGAACGACATCAGCATCCACAGGCCCACAGCGCCCAGCGCGATCAGGCCGATTCCGCGGGCACCGAGTGCGAAGCCTCCGCCACCGCCGCCGCCAGGGCCGCGCCCACCGCCCGACCGGCCACCTCCCATCAGGATCTTGAGCTGCTCCTGGCCCTTGCGCACGATCTCGTCGATGTCCGGCACCGGCGGCTGACCGCCGCCACGGCCGCCGCGGTTGCCGCCGCCACCGCCGCCCCAGGGGCCGCGACCATCGTCGTCGCCGCCACCCCCCTTGTTGCCGCCTCCCCATGGGCCGCCGTTGTTGCCGCTGGCCATTCGCCTATCTGCTCCTGTAGTTGCCGGGCTTGGGGGGTATGTGACCCCCCACCCCCGGATTTCAAGACGTCACGCGGCCGCCGTCCGCATGGTCACAAGCTCTTCAGCGGCCGTGGGATGCACCGCCATCGTGCGGTCGAAGTCCTCCTTGGTGGCCCCCATGCCGATCGCGATCGCGGCGAGCTGCACCATCTCGGCCGCGCCCTCGCCGACGATGTGGCAGCCGAGAATGCGGCGGCTCTCGCGGGCGACCACGAGCTTCATCAGCATGCGCTCGGCCCGGCCTGCCATCGTGTTCCGCATCGGCCGGAAGCGCGCCCGGTAGATCACCACCTCGCCCGCCGCGCGCGCCTCCGCCTCGGTCAGGCCGATCGCACCCGCTTCGGGCAGGGTGAAGACCGCGCTCGCCACCAGCCGGTGATCGACCCGGGTCGGCTTCGCGCCGAAGACGGTGTCGGCGAAGGCATGGCCCTCGCGGATCGCCACCGGGGTCAGCGCCAGCCGGTCGGTGACGTCGCCCACCGCATAGATCGAGGGCACCGCGGTCTGCGACCACTCGTCCACCCGCACCGCCCCGTCCGGGGTGATGCCGACGCCCAGCGCCTCCAGCCCCAGGCCCGCGGTGTTCGGCACCCGCCCGGTGGCGAACATCACCTGGTCGGCCAGATGCGCCTCGCCGTTGTCGAGGAGCGCGCGCAGGCACCCCTGGGCGCGCTCCACAGCCACAAGATCGCGGTGCGTCTCCAGCACGATACCGCGGTCGCGCAGCGCCCCGGCGACGTGGTCGCGCAGGTCATCGTCAAAGCCGCGGAGAATCTGGCTGCCACGATAAATCTGCGTAACATGGGTGCCGAGCCCGCACATGATGCTCGCGAACTCGCAGGCGACATAGCCACCGCCGACGATCAGCATCCGCTTAGGCTGCGCGGGCAGATGGAAGATCTCGTTCGAGGTGATGCCGAGCTCCGCCCCCGGGATCGCCGGCACGAAGGGATGCCCCCCGGTGGCGATCAGGATGTGCCGCGCGCTCACCTCCGCCCCGGTCGCCAGCCGCACCCGGTGCTGATCGGCGAGCGCGGCCCGCGTGTCGAAGATCGACACCCCGGCACGGTCCAGAACGCCGCGGTATACCCCTTCGAGCCGCGCGATCTCGACGTCCTTGCCCCCGATCAGGGCCTCCCAGTCGAAGCTGACCGGCCCCACGGTCCAGCCGTAGCCCTTCGCATCCTCGAAGGCGCCGGAAAACCCCGCCGCATAGACCATCAGCTTCTTCGGCACGCAGCCGCGGATCACGCAGGTGCCGCCCATGCGGTATTCCTCGGCGAGCCCGACCCGCGCGCCCGCCTCGGCCGCGATCCGCGCCGCACGCACGCCGCCCGAGCCACCGCCGATCACGAAGAGGTCGTAGTCGAAGGCCATGCCCTCAGGCATCCTCGTTGCGCATCGCCTCGGCAACGCCCGCGGCCGGGTCGCGCACGATCTCGGTCGCCCCGTCCTCGTAGCCGACCACCACCATGTCGGCCAGTCCGATGAAGAGCCCGTGCTCCACCACGCCGGGCAGCGCGTTCAGCGCCGCGGCCAGCGCCGCCGGATTGCCGATGCGCCCCAGATGCAGGTCGAGGATGTGATGCCCCTCGTCGGTGGTCAGCGGCCCGTCATGGCCGGGCCGCACGGTGACACGCCGCCCGTCGACATCCATCTCCACCAGCACGCGCAGAACCGCCGCCTGCGTCACCTGCCAGCCGAAACGCACCACCTCCACCGGCAGCGGGAAGGCCCCCAGCGTCGCGACCCGCTTGCCGGCATCGGTGACCACCACCAGCCGCTCGCTGGCCGAGGCGACGATCTTCTCCTGCAGGAGCGCAGCCCCTCCGCCCTTGATGAGGTTCAGGGCGGGGTCGAACTCGTCGGCGCCATCGACGGTCAGGTCGATCCGCCCGACCTGGTCGATGCGCCTGAGCGGCACGCCCAGTTCCTCGGCCAGCCATTGCGTCGTGCTGGAGGTCGCCACGCCGACCACGTCCAGCCCCTCGTTGCGGATCTGCTCCGAGAGCAGCCGCACGAACCAGGCCGCGGTCGAGCCGGTCCCGAGGCCCAGCGTCATGCCGTCCTCGACCATCTCCAGCGCCCGCGCAGCGGCGGCGCGCTTGGCCACATCGGAAGGCGAAAGCGAATTGTCCGAGGCAGGGGGCGTGTCCGGCATGGTCTCTCCCGCTGGGGTCGCCGCCTTATAGGCGCTCGCGCCACGAACCGGAAGGCGCAATCCTGCCCGAAGAAGCCCCCGCCGCAGTCGCATTTTCCGTGCGCGCCGGCGCAGGCCGGGCTAGACCGGGGCGGAACCACGGGGTCGCGCAGCATGTTCCTCAGCGTCTTCGACATCTTCAAGGTCGGCGTCGGCCCCTCGTCGAGCCACACCATGGGCCCGATGGTCGCCGCCGCCCGCTTCCTCGATGCCCTCCGCGCCGATACCAGCCGCGTTCCCGGCTCGGGGGCGGCCGCCCGCCTCGGCTGCCGCCTGCACGGCAGCCTCGCCTTCACCGGCAAGGGTCACGCCACCGACCGGGCGGTGATCCTCGGCCTCGCCGGCTTCGCCCCCGACCGCTTCGACGCGGCCCGCGCCGAGGCGACCCTCGCCGAAATCAACACGACCGGCCGGATCGACGTACCTGGCCTCGGCCTACTCGCCTTCGACCCCGCGCACGATCTCGTCTTCGACTACGGCCCCCCGCTGCCCGGCCACACCAACGGCCTCGTGCTCTCGGCCCACGACGCGGCGGGCAACCTGCATCTCGCCGAGACCTACTACTCGGTCGGCGGCGGCTTCGTGCTGACCGCCCGCGAGCTTGCGGCGCCCCCGGCGGCGAGCTCCGGCACCCCGGTCCCCTACCCGTTCCGCACCGCCGCCGAGATGCTGGCGATGAGTGCGGCCTCCGGCCTCGACATTGCCGCGATGAAGCGCGCCAACGAGCGCCTGCACTGCGACGACGCCACCCTCGACGCCGGCCTCAACCGCCTCTGGGAGGTGATGTCCCACTGCATCGACAACGGCCTCGCCGCAGCGCCCGGCGTGCTGCCCGGCGGCCTCAAGGTGCGGCGCCGGGCGGGCGCCATCCACGAGCGCCTCAAGGCCGAGCATGGCCGCAACCTGACGGCGCCCCACGCGATCAACGACTGGATCGCGGTCTATGCCATCGCGGTCAACGAGGAGAACGCCGCCGGCGCGCAGGTGGTCACCGCGCCCACCAACGGCGCCGCCGGTGTGGTGCCCGCGACCATCCGCTACTGGCTCGACCACGTCCCAGGCGCCTCGCCCTCGCGCGTCCCCGAATTCCTGCTGACCGCCGCTGCCATTGGCGGCCTCCTCAAGACCAACGCCTCGATCTCCGGCGCCGAGGTCGGCTGCCAGGGCGAGGTCGGCTCCGCCGCGGCCATGGCCGCCGCAGGCCTCGCCGCCGTGCTGGGCGGCACGCCGATGCAGATCGAGAACGCCGCCGAGATCGCGCTCGAGCACCACCTCGGCATGACCTGCGACCCGATCGCCGGGCTGGTGCAGGCCCCCTGCATCGAGCGCAACGGGCTGGGCGCGATCAAGGCCGTCTCGGCGGCCTCGCTCGCCCTGCGCGGCGACGGCACGCATCTCGTCAGCCTCGACGCCTGCATCGAGACCATGCGCCAGACCGGGCGCGACATGCACGAGAAGTACAAGGAGACCTCGCTAGGCGGCCTCGCGGTGAACGTGCCGGCGTGCTAGCATCGCCCCCGCGCATTCGAGGGGGGCGCCCGCCATGGATCTCGCCGCAAGCCAGGTGACCGTCATGCTGCCGGTAAAGGACCTGGCGCGCGCGCGCCGCTTCTACGAGGAGCGGCTGGGGCTCGCCGCGGGAGAGGCCCGGCCCGACGGCAAGTTCGTCTACCGCTGCGGCGGGACCGAGCTTGCGCTCTTCCCCAAGCCCGAGGGCACCCGCGCCGAGCACACCGCCGTCAGCTTCCGGACCGCCGACATCACGGCGGCGGTCGCCGAACTCGAGGGACGCGGCGTCGCCTTCGCCGACTACGACCTGCCCGGCCTGAAGACCGTCGAGCATGTCTGCGTGCTCGGCTCGGAGAAGGCGGCCTGGTTCAAGGACAGCGAGGACAACCTGCTCTGCCTGCACGAGGACATCGCGTGACCAAACCCAACCGGCGCGGAATCTGCGCGCCTTTGAAAAAGCCTTTATTTTTCAACTGGTTGATCTGTGTATCATCGTGATACACTCCTCAGCGGTCCGGAATCTCCGCCTCCGGGTCGCGCAGGCCGAGCACGTCGAGCATGGTGTACTGCCCTGGCTCCTGGTGGTGCCCCCAGAGCGCCGCGCGCACCGCGCCGCGGGCGAAGAGCTGGCGGTCGGTGGCGACATGGCGCAGCACCACCCGCTCTCCCGGCCCGGCAAAGATGATCTCGTGCTCGCCCACCATGTCGCCGCCGCGCAGGCTGGCAAAGCCGATGGCCCCCTCGCCGCGCGGGCCGGTGATGCCGTCGCGCCCCCGCTCGGCGGCGTCCGCAAGGTTCACCCGCCGCCCTGCTGCCGCCGCCTCGCCCAGCATCAGCGCCGTGCCCGAGGGCGCGTCCACCTTGCCGCGGTGGTGCATCTCGACGATCTCGATGTCGTAGTCGGGCCCCAGCACCTCGGCCACCTTGCGGGTCAGCACGGTGAGCAGGTTCACCCCCACGCTCATGTTGCCGGCCCGCACGATCACCGCGTGCCGCGCCGCCGCCGCCAGCCGCTCCAGATGCCCACGCTCCAGCCCCGTGGTGCCGATCACATGCGTCAGCCGCGCCTGCGCCGCCAGCTCCGCGTGCAGCATGGAGGCGGCGGGCGTGGTGAAGTCGAGCACCGCCTGGCTGCGGGCGAAGACCTCAAGCGGATCGTCCTCGACGATCACGCCGTTCGCAGCCCCGCCCATCATCCGCCCGAGGTCCTGGCCGATCCACTCGTGCCCCGGCCGGTCGGTGACCCCGGACAGATAGACCCCCTGCGTCTCCTCGACCACCCGGATCAGCGTCTGGCCCATGCGCCCCGAGGCGCCGACCACCGCGATCGCGACCCGCTCGTCCATGCCTCCCGCCTCGCCCTTGACTTCACTGGGCCGCGATAGGATGTGACGCGCATGGCAAAGACAAGACCCATCGCGGGCGGAATGCCGGGTCAGCGGCAGCTGCGCGTGGCCGAGGTGATCCGCCGCGCCCTCTCCGACATCCTCGCCCGCGGCGAGGTGCACGACCCCGAACTGGCCGACGTCTCGGTGACGGTCGCCGAAGTGCAGGTCTCGCCCGACCTGCGCCACGCCACCGCCTTCGTCCTGCCGCTGGGCGGCGTCAACACCGAGGGTGTGCTGAAGGCCCTGACGCGCAACCGCCACGAAATCCGCCGGCATGTGACGCGGCAGATCGACCTTCGCTTCTCGCCCGAGCTCACCTTCCGGGCCGACCGCCGCTTCGACCAGATGGACCGCACCCGTGAGCTGCTCGCTGCGCCCGAGGTCCGCCGCGACCTCGGCGAGGACTGAGCCTCCGCCATGAGCCGCCGCCAGCGGGGCCAGGCCGTCAACGGCTGGCTCATCCTCGACAAGCCCGCCGGCATCACCTCCACCCAGGCGGTCAACCTCGCCCGCCGCGTCCTCGACGCCCGCAAGGCGGGACACGCGGGCACGCTCGACCCCGCCGCCACCGGCCTGCTCGCACTCGCCTTCGGCGAGGCGACGAAGACCGTTCCTTACGTGACCGACGCCGAGAAGGCCTACCGCTTCACCATCCGCTGGGGAGCGGCCACCGCCACCGACGACGCCGAGGGCGCGGTGATCGCCACCAGCCCCGAGCGCCCCACCGAGGCCGCGATCCGCGCCGCCCTGCCCGCCTTCACCGGCGACATCCTGCAGATCCCGCCGCAGGTCTCGGCGGTCAAGGTCGCCGGCGAGCGCGCCTACGACCTCGCCCGCGCCGGCGAGACCCTCGACCTCGCGCCGCGTCCGCTGCATGTCTCGCGCCTCGAACTGGTCGCCCTGCCCGACGCCGACACCGCTACGCTGGAGATGACCTGCGGAAAGGGCGGCTACGTGCGCAGCATCGCCCGTGACCTCGGCGCAATGCTCGGCTGCCTCGGCCATGTCGCCGGGCTTCGCCGCCTCTGGTCGGGACCGTTCCGGGTCGCGGACGCCGCCGACTGGCAGCATGTCGCGTCCGGAGACACCGCCGCGCTCACCGCGGCACTCCTGCCGCTGGAAGTCGGGCTCGCGGGCCTTCCCGCACTCCCCTGCACCCCCGAGGCCGCCGCTCGCCTGCGCCACGGCAACGCGGCACCCGTGACGGCGCTCCCCGGTCTCGACTATGGAGCTGAGGCCTGGGCGTCGCTCGACGGACGCGCTGTGGCCATCGGCCGATTCCGGGCGGGCGAACTGCACCCCAGCCGCGTCCTCGACGCCCACTGATTCGCCGCGCCTGCGGTTGTCGCGGGAGGCGCGGTCAGCGCCTCCCGCAGGCTTGTGACGCCGGCGTCTACTTCTGGATGCAGGTGTCGGCGGTGTCCTTGGTGCACTCGTCGAGACCGGTGAACACCGGATCCTCGACCGCCTCGCCGTTGATCAGCTTGATCATCACCTGCGGCGCCATGTAGCCCATCTCGAAGGGCCGCTGGCCGACGAGCGCGGTGACGAGGCCCTCCTTGGCGATCGCCACTTCCTCACCGATGGTGTCGGCGGCGCCGATCACGAAGTCGCCGCTGGCGATCCGGTCGGCCATCGGCCGGAACAGGTCGCGGTAGGGCTGCGGCGCGCCGAAGAGCGGCCAGCCGCCCATGATGCCGAAGGCATCGAGCTCGGGGTTCGCCGCAAGGATGTCGGTCATCGCCTGCACGCCGGCGGGGCCGTCGTCGTTGGTGAAGACCGGGCAGCCCGCCACCTCGGTCCAGCCGCCTGCCGCCTCGCTGCCGTCGAGCGCCGCGATTCCCATTGTGCCGGACAGCGCGTCGCGCATGCCCTGCGCACGCCGCAGGATGTTGTCGGCCGCCGGGTTGCCCTGGATCGAGCAGATCATGCCCGCCGTCCGGCTTCTTCTCCTTGATGTACTCGCCGATCCTGTAGCCCATCAGGTAGTTGTCGGTGCCGAGATAGGTCATGCGCACATCGGCATCCTCGACGGTGAAGTCCGCGTCGACCGTCATCACCGGCACCGTCGGTTCCGGACGTCCTGATCGTCTGCGCGATGCAGCGGTGCGTTGGACGGCGAGATGGCGATTGCCGCGGTGCTCGGCTTGGCCAGCATGTCCTGGATGATCTGCGCCTCGCCGGCCTCGTCCGAGGTCGAAGCGGGACCGGTGTAGAAGCACTCGTACTCGAAGTCGGGGTTCTCCGCGTTCCACTTCTGGCAACCCTGGTTGATCGCCTCGAAGAACGGATTGTCGAGGCCCTTCACCACGATAACCAGCTGCTTCTTGTCCTGGGCCATCGCCGAGGTGGCCCCGATCGCAAGCGCGCTCGCGGCGAGCATCAACGTCAGTCGTTTCATTTCAGTCCTCCCTGTTGCGGCGGGATCCCATGCGGCCCGCCCAATGTGACCGACCCAATCGCCGCATTCGGCTCGCGCCCGCGGTCCATGGTGGATCAACAGCTTGATTATCACTTCGTTTGCTAATATTCGCAAGCGCCACGCGCGGCATCGGGAAGAGATGTCCCGCGGGGCTGATTCGGGTGGCGATTGACGACTGCGTTGTTTGCCGTAAGGTTCTGGGGCGCAAGCCTCGGGGGGGGACACCGCAAGCAGGAAGCAAGGCGCAGGCGTTGGCACAACGCGGGCGAAACAAGGGCGCTCCGCGCGGAAGGCGATAGGAACAGTGGCCGTTCTCGAACTCGACGACGTCTCGAAGCATTTCGGCGCCATCCAGGCGGTGAGCGACGTATCGCTCAAGCTCGAAGCGGGCGAGGTGGTCGGCCTGATGGGCGACAACGGCGCGGGCAAGTCCACGCTGGTCAAGATGATGGCCGGCAACTTCCTCCCGAGCCACGGCTCGATGCGGATGGACGGGCGCGAGCTCGTGCTGCACCGCCCGCTCGACGCGCGCCGCCATGGCATCGAGATCGTCCACCAGGATCTGGCTCTCTGCGACAACCTGACCGCTGCGGCCAACGTCTTCCTCGGCCGCGAGATGCGCCGCGGGATCGGACCGATCGGGGTGCTCGACTACCCGGGCATGTACCGCCGCGCCGGCCAGACTCTTCGCCGAGCTGAAGTCCGAGACCCGGCCCCGCGACCTGATCAAGCAGATGTCGGGCGGCCAGCGCCAGGCGGTCGCCATCGCCCGGACCATGCTGAGCGACGCCAAGATCGTGCTGATGGACGAGCCGACGGCAGCGATCTCGGTGCGCCAGGTCGCCGAAGTGCTGAACCACATCAGGCACCTGCGCGACCAGGGCAAGGCGATCGTGCTCATCAGCCACCGCATGCCGGACGTGTTCACCGTCGCCGACCGGGTCATCGTGCTCCGCCGCGGGCGCAAGGTCGCCGACAAGCGGATCGCCGAAGTCCTCGCCGGAGGAAGTCACCGGGCTGATCACCGGCGCCATCGAGCACGCGCTCGCCGCAACCCATTGAAGGTCGACCATGGCCATTACCCTTGAACAGACTATCGACCAGAAACAGCAGACCTGGCTCTCCGCGCTCTTCAACAGCCAGACCTTCTGGGTGCTGATCGCAATCGTGCTGGCCTGCGCGTTCCTGAGCTACGCCACCGACGCCTTCCTGACCTCGAGGAACCTCTACAACATCACGCGCAACTTCACCTTCGTTGCGATCATCGCGCTGGGGATGACCCTCGTCATCATCACCGGTGGCATAGACCTTTCGGTCGGCTCGGTGCTTTGCCTCTGCAGCATGGTGCTGGCGGTGACCATGCATGCCGGCTACTCGCTGGAGGTCGGCATCCTCGCCTCGGTCGGGACCGCGCTGACCATCGGCGCCTTCAATGGCGTGCTGATCGCATATTTCAACTTTCCGCCCTTCGTGGTGACGCTTGGAATGCTGTCGATCGCCCGCAGCCTGGCGATGGTCGCCTCCAACAATACGGTGGTCTTCCAGTTCGGTCCCGACCACCAGCGGCTGCTGGCGGTTGGTGGCGGGTCGACCTTCGGCATCTCCAATCCGGTCTTCTACATGATCGTGCTGGCGCTGATCACCGGCTTCGTGCTGCGCTGGACCCGGTTCGGCCGCTATGTCTTCGCCATCGGCGGCAACGAGCACGCGGCGACCCTGACCGGCGTGCCGGTGCGGCCGATCAAGGTGGCGGTCTACATGATCTCGTCGCTCAGCGCCGGGATCGCCGGCATCATCATGACCGGCTGGCTGGGGGCGGTGACCACCAACCTCGGCGCCGGCATGGAGCTGCAGGTCATCGCCGCGGCGGTGATCGGCGGCGCCAACCTCGCCGGTGGCATCGGCACCGCCTCCGGCGCCCTGGTCGGCGCGGCGCTGATCGAGATCATCCGCAACAGCCTCGGCCTGCTCGGCATCAACGCCTTCTGGCAGGGCACCTTCATCGGCTCGTCCATCGTGATCGCCGTCGCCTTTGACCGCCTGCGCCGCAGAGGCTGACGCAGGGAAGCGGGACCGCAAGAGCCAGCGCCGTTCAGAAGGGGTTGAACCTGTTCCGGCGCAGCATCTCGCCGATCATGCAGTTGACCGGCTCGTGGTCGGAGGCGAGCCGGAGACGCTCGGAGGGCTCTCCGCTGATCTCGAGGATCAGCTTGCGGCGGATCGCCTGCGCGAACTCCTCGGGCGCGCGCGCCACCAGCACGAAGGCGCCCTGGCCGCCGATCACGCAATCCTCGAAGTAGCGGTCAAGCTCCACTCCGCGCGACGGGCGGACCAGGATCGGCAGGGCATTGATGGTGATGCCGAGATCGACGGCGCGGTCGCGCGCCGTGGTCACCGGCGGGCCGAAGTTGTTCGGCCCGTCGCCCGAGATATCGATGACCCGCTTTTCGGCTGCGAACTCGCTGACTTCGAGCAGATCGACGGCGAAATGGATCGCCCGCGAGATCGATGTGCCGCGCCAGGTTGGCACGCGGATGGCCTCGATCTCGTCCGGCGAAGATCGCCGCCGCCTCGGGTCCGTCGATGAGTCGCCACGGGATCAGCGTCGCCGGCCGCACGTCGCCGGCCCATTCGAAGTAGCTGAGCGCGATGCGCCCGTGCCAGCCGGCCGTGATCGCCCGCATCAGGTCGGGATGGCGCAGCGCATCGGCGTAGCCCTGGCGCTGGACGTCGCGCTCGTGCGGGTCCATCGAGCCCGAGGCATCGACCGCCAGCACGATCTCTGCGTCGATCTCGACGGGCTGTGCCGCCGCGGCGGTCGGCCCCAGGAGCAGGGCGATGAGCAACGCACGAACCGGGTTCAGGCCTGCGGACATGGTCGCTCTCCCGATCTGATGCTCCAGGGGAGCATATCGCGTCAGGCCCCCCTGCCCATTCCGCAAGGCCGACTTCCGGCCGCTGGCCTGTCACATGTCGGTGAGGGGCGCTGCCAGGATCACCTCCTCGCCCGCCCGTACCGCGGTGTAGAAGCAACTTGCCCGGTTGGTGTGGCAGGCGGGGCCGGTCTGGTCGACGATGATGAGCAGGCAGTCCCGGTCGCAGTCGATGCGCAGCTCCACCAGCCGCTGGACATGCCCCGAGGTGGCACCCTTTCGCCAGAGCTCGCCGCGCGAGCGCGACCAGTAGGTGACATCCCCGGTACGCAGCGTCTCGGCGAGGCTCTCTGCGGTCATCCAGGCCAGCATGAGCACCTCGCCGTCGCGCGTCTGGGCGATGGCGGGAATGAGGCCGTTCGCGTCGAACGTCAGGCTGGCGATGTCGAAGGCCGGCATGGGTGCTTGGTCCTCTTTTCGGGACGGTGTATCGGGGCTATCTATGGGAGACGCCGGAGAATGCAAAGGAACGGGCGGGAATGGCCGACGAGGACCTGATAAAGCTCTACTCGCAGCGCATCCTCGCGCTGGCGGCCGAGATCCCGCATTCCGAACGCCTCGCCCATCCGCAGGTCAGCGCGCGCAAACGCTCGCCGCTCTGCGGCTCGACCGTGACGGTCGACCTGGTGCTCGACGAGGGCCGGATCAGCGCCTTCGGCCAGGACGTGAAGGCCTGCGCGCTGGGCCAGGCCGCCGCGGCGGTCCTCGGCGGCAACGTCATCGGCCGCACCCGCGCGGAGATCGCGACCGCCCGCGACCAGCTCAACGCCATGCTCAAGTCCGGCGGCCCGGTGCCCGATGCGCCGTTCGACGGCTTCGAGGTGCTGCTGCCGGCCCGCGACTACAAAAACCGGCATGCCTCGATCATGCTGGCGCTGGAAGCCACCCTCGCCGCCATGGACGAGGCCGTCGCCGCCGCCTGACACGCGGGCCGTTTCGGCCAGGCGCGGGTGTAACACGTTGTTACGCAATTCAAAGTATTGATATTGAACGAGAATCCGCACAAAGCCGCTTGAGCGGCAGAACGGGGCCCGGCGTTGACCGTGCCCCGGGGCTCGCCGGTCGTGACCCGGTGCCATCCGGCCCGGCACCACCGGGTACTGACCCTTGGCCTCGCCCGTCAGCGCGCCTCTGCCATGGACGGCTCATCGATCGCCCATTCGATGCCGAACGGGTCGCGCAGCATGCCCCAGCGGTCTCCCCAGAACATCCTCTCCAGCGGCATGAGCACCTCGCAGCCGGCCTCCGTGGCGCGTTTCCACCACATGTCGGCATCGCCGACGACCAGCGTGAGGTTGAAGCCGCGCGGCGTCTGCGAGGCATCCTCCCAGGGCGCACGGCAGTCGGTCATCATCAGCGCGCCGCCGTTGATCTCGACCTGCACATGCATCATCCGCTCGGGGTTCTCCTGATCCACGAACTCGCCCATCGGCGTCGCCCCGAAGGCGCGGGCATAGAACTCCGCTGCCGCCCTGGCCCTTCCATCGAGGCTCAGATAGGCGAGCGGGCCGCGCATCGTGTCGGCATGCGGGCGGGGTGAGGTCATATGGTCTTCGGCCATCAGGTGTCTCCTTCTGTTTGCCGTCGGTTGTCAGGGTTCGAGGTCGATGGCGGCAAGGCGGCTGCCATCCATGTGGAAGGGCACCGAGACGTGCTCGTGCACAATTCGCCACCCTTCCTGGGTTCGGGCGAGGACAAGGCTCGCCCGTGCCCACCAGGCCACCTCCTTGCCCTCGCGGGTTCGGGTGCTCGTGTGCTCCAGGCGCTGGACGAGCGCCAGGTCGCCTCCTACGGTGATTTCCTGATCGCGCGAGGCGACCTTCACCGGCCCGCCCCAGCCATCGAGCCACGCCTGCAGTCCCGCCTGATCGAAACCCCGCCGCGCCAGCGGCGGGGCGAGATCGGCGACCCAGGCATCCTGCGCGTAGTGGCCCGCGATCGCCGCCGCGTCGCGATCCAGGCTCGCCTGCGCCAGCGCCGCCAGCACGGCGCGAACCGCCGCGACGTCCGATAAGGCCGCGTCGCGCGTCGTGACAGGCTCATCCACGAGTTCAGTCGAACCAGAGGTTTTGGTGGCTTTCTGCATCAGAGCAACCTCACGCCTCGAGGATGGCTTCGAAGCCGCCGAAGATCAGCCGCTTTCCGTCGAACGGCAGGGGGTTGGCCTCGGTGGTCATGCGCGGGTCGGCCATGATCTTCTCCCAGCCCGCGTCGCGCGCAATCTTCGACGGCCAGAGCACCCAGGAAAAGACCACCGTCTCGCCGTCCTCACGCTTCACCGCCATCGGGAATGACGTGACCTTGCCCTCCGGCACATCGTCGCCCCAGCACTCGACGCACCCCAGGGCGCCATGATCCTTGAAGATCACCGCCGAGTCCTTCGCGTGGGTGAGAAAGGCCTCGCGATTGGCGGTCGGCACCGCTGCGACAAATCCATCGACATAGCTCATTGTGGTCTCTCCCTAGGGTATGTTGGGGCGAAAAGAAGCTCGATGTAGCGCCGCAGGTGGTCGACGCTCTCGGCCGCCAGTGCTGGCCCTCCGGTTGCCTTGGCGAGGATGAACGCCCCCTGAAGCACCGCCTGGGTGTGGCGCGCGAGGCTCGCCGCCGTCCATTCGGGCTGCATTCCGCGCAGGGACATGGCCTCGGCGATGTCTGCCTCGAGGGTCCCGGCATGGCCGAGAATGCTGCGCGCACAGGCGTCGCGGATCGCGGGGCTGGTCGCGTAGGCCTCCTGCACCATGGTGCCGACGAGGCAGGTGAACTCGGGCAACTCGCCCTGAAGGATTGCCCGGCGAAAGTCGACATAGCCGAGCAGCCGGTCGAGCGGGTCGCCGTGGCTGTGGTAGGGCGCCTCGGCGAAGAGCGCGCCGGTCATCTCCGCCCAGTAGTCCGCCGCCGCCACCGCCAGCGTCTCCTTGCTTTCGAAGTGGTGGAAGAAGCCGCCCTTGGTGCGGCTCGCGGCCGCGCAGATGTCATCGACCGTCGTCGCCGCGTAGCCTTTGGTCCGTATCACCGTCAGCGCCGCGTCCAGCAGTTCCTGGCGCGCAGCCCCCCGCTTCGAACCCGCTTCCTGCTCGTTCATGTGCCGCGCCCCGTTCGAATCATTCATACCGACTGGTCGGTATGTTTTCAACCACGAGTTCGAAACTGGCAGAATACCGCAGTGGCCGAATTGCGCCGGCAGACGGTCAGGAGTGGCCACACGCCCGGCCGCGAATGCCGAGACGGACCGCGGCCGGCATGACATCCCTTCGCCGTGTCCAACCGGAGGAAAAAAGCCGCCGCGCGTCCCTTGGGACGGCGGCGGCCAGGTGGCGGTGCCGAGGCAGGCTCGATACTTGGGCCGATACATCGGCCCGGTACTTAGGCCCGATCGAGGCCCGGAGGCCGGACGGACAGGCAGAATCCGTTGCGGGACACCGCGGGCAGAATAGGTGCGTGGTCAGCTGGCGCCGGCTGCCCGACCCGTCAGCCAGCCACCGGCAGGCAGAGAACTGCGAGGATCATCGTGCAGAGCGCCGCGAGGCCCAGCGCCTCGCGCAGCAGACAGGTCGGGATCGGCGGAGAGAAAGCGTTCGGCGACGTCTTTCATCGGTTTGTTCCCGTTTCAATCGCTTATGTTCCATTAATGTTCGCATTCTCTTAACCGAACGTCAAGGATGAATCCGAACGGAACAGGAACATCAATCCGCGGCCGCTAACCCACGGAAAGCATGTGGATCGCCTTGTCGCGATCCATCAGCCAGAGCAATGCGCGCATCGCCTGGCCACTCGGCGAGGCGAGATCGGGGTCCTGCGCCAGCAGCAGACGCGAATCGTCCTGGGCGATGCGCAGGAGCGCGACCTGTGCTTCGAGATCGGCGATGCGGAACTGCGGCAGACCCGATTGCTGCACACCGAGCAGATCGCCGGCGCCGCGCAGGCGCAGATCCTCTTCGGCGATGGCAAATCCGTCCTCGGTGGCGCGCATGGTCTCCAGCCGCGCCCGGGCGGTCTCGCCGAGCGGCGGGTCGTAGAGCAGTAGGCAGGTCGAGCGGGCCGCCTCCCCGCCCTACCCGGCCGCGCAGCTGGTGGAGCTGGGCGAGGCCGAAGGCCTGCGCGGCCTCGATCACCATGATCGAGGCGTTGGGCACATCGACGCCCACCTCGATCACGGTGGTCGCCACCAGGAGCCGGGTGCGCCCGGCGGTGAAGTCCGCCATGGCGGCGTCCTTGACCGAGGGGGCAAGCTGGCCGTGCACCAGCCCGACGGCATCCGCCGCGAATGCCGCGCGCAGGCTCGCGAAGCGTTCCTCGGCGGCGGTCATCTCGGCGGTTTCGGATTCTTCCACCAGCGGGCAGACCCAATAGGCCTGCCGGCCCTCGGCGATGGCGCGGCGCAAGTGGTCGACCACCTCGGAGGTGCGCCCCGAGGAGACCAGCACCGTCTCCACCGGCTGGCGGCCCGGCGGCTTCTCGTCGAGCACCGAGAGGTCCATGTCGCCGTAGTGCGCCAGCGCGAGGCTGCGCGGGATCGGGGTGGCGGTCATCACCAGGATGTCGGCGGCCGGCCCCTTGGCGCCGAGGTCCATGCGCTGGCGGACGCCGAAGCGGTGCTGCTCGTCGACGATCGCGAGGCGCAGGTCGTGGAAGGCCACGTCGCGCTGGAAGAGCGCGTGGGTACCGACGACGATGGCGATCTCGCCCGCCTTCAGCGCCCGCAGCTTCTTCGCCCGCTCGGCCCCCTTGTCGCGGCCGGTGAGAACCTCGAGGCGCACCCCGGCGGCTCTCGGCCAGCGGCCGCAGCGAGGCGTGGTGCTGGCGGGCGAGGATCTCGGTGGGTGCCATCATCGCCGCCTGGCCGCCGGCCTCGACCGCCGCCAGCATGGCCAGCATGGCAACCAGCGTCTTGCCCGCGCCCACATCGCCCTGCAGCAGCCGGTTCATCCGGTATTCGGTAGCCATGTCGGCGGTGATCTCCTCGACCGAGCGGAGCTGCGCGCCTGTCGGGGTGTAGGGAAGCTCGGCCAGCACGCGTTCGCGCAGGCTGCCGTCGCCGCGGGTGGCGTAGCCCTTGGCCCGCTTCATCCGGGCACGGGCGAGAGCCAGCGTCATCTGGTGCGCGAGGATCTCGTCGTAGGCCAGCCGCTCGCGCGGCGGAGAGGCCGGCGACAGGTCTGCCGGACCCTGCGGGGCATGGGCGGCGCGGAGCGCGGGCTCCCAGTCGGGCCAGCGGTGGCGCGCCTTGAGGCCCGGCTCGATCCATTCCGGCAGCGGGCGCACGCGCGCCAGCGCCTCCGCCACCGCACCCGACATGGCGCGCTGGGTGAGGCCCTCGGTCAGCGGGTAGACCGGCTCATAGGCCGGCAGCGGCTCGTCGCCGCCGGGGCGCAGGATATGGTCGGGGTGGACCATCTGCGCGATGCCGTCGAACAGCTCGACCCGGCCGGAGACGATGCGCCGCTGGCCGGAGGGGAGCTGGGCGCGCAGCCAGTCCTCATGCGGGCGGAAGAACACCAGCTGGAACTCGGTGGCCGCGTCGCGCACGTGGATGCGGTAGGGCCGGCCGCGGACGGCGGGGGGGCGGTGCAGGCCGACCTCCACCTCGACGGTCAGCACCTCGGGCAGCAGCGCTCCGCGGATGGTGGGGCGCAGGCTGCGGTCGACCCCACCGCTGGGCAGGGTCAGCACCAGGTCCACCGGGCGGGTGATCTCCATGCGGGCAAAGAGCCGCGCCGTCTTCGGGCCGACGCCTTCGAGGGCGGTCAGCTCGGCGAAGAGCGGGAAGAGGACGTCTGGGCGGCTCATCGCGGCGACCATAGCCAAAGCTCCCGCCCGGTACCAACGCCCGATGGTTGATTTCGCCGCGCGGCTGCCCCAGAGAAGGCTCCGGGACAGGGATGGGCCGCATGACACGCATAACCGACACGTTCGCGCAGCTCGCCTCAATGGATCGCAAGGCCTTCGTGGCCTTCGTCATGGCGGGCGATCCGGACTACGACACCTCGCTCGCCGTCATCCGCGGCCTGCCCGAGGCGGGCGTGGACGTGATCGAGATCGGCATGCCCTTCACCGACCCGATGGCAGACGGGCCGGCAATCCAGCAGGCCGGCCAGCGCGCCCTTGCCGGCGGGCAGACCATGGACCGCACGCTGGAAATGGTGCGCAGCCTGCGGCAGGAGGATGCCGTCACGCCGGTAGTGCTCATGGGTTACTACAACCCGATCCATTCCCGCGGCGCCCAGCGCTTCCTGGCCGAGGCCCGCGAGGCGGGGGTGGACGGGCTGATCATCGTCGATCTGCCGCCCGAGGAGGACACCGAGCTTTGCCTTCCGGCGCAGGCGGCTGGGCTGAACTTCATCCGGCTGGCGACGCCCACCACCGACGACCGCCGGCTGCCGGCGGTGCTCGCGAACACCTCGGGCTTCGTCTACTACGTCTCGATCACCGGCATCACCGGGGCGGCGGCGGCCGATGCGGCGGCGATTGCGCCCGAAGTCGCGCGGATCAAGGCGCGCACCGACCTGCCGGTCTGCGCCGGCTTCGGCATCCGCACCCCGGAAACGGCCGCCGAGGTCGCGGGCGTTGCCGACGGCGCCGTGGTCGGCTCGGCCATCGTCGAGAGGATCGGGTCGGGGGAGAGCCCGGAGGCGGTTCTGGCCTTCGTCGCCAGCCTCGCGGCGGCCACACACGGGGCTTGAGGCACGCGGAGCGGGGATTCTCGCGCGCAATAATCTAGGCGCTGTCCTGGGCAACCTGCTGAGATCGAAGCACCCAGGAGCCAGCCGCAAGCGCGGCCGGCGGTGGCGGCGCGTCGGCGCTGTGCGCATGTCAGCGTCGTGCTCGCGCCGCGGCTCAGTCGTCCGGGCGTATGGTGAGAAAGGTAGATCTGCTGGGGAGGCGCCTTGATGAAGCGGCTGCTTCATCAAGCAGCCTCATCCATGGTGGGGCTGCGATTCGCGCCGGCGTCAAGGCCAAGCCGCGCAAGCGCGGTCGCTGCGCGAGCCTTGACCCCGGCCCGAATCGCGAAACAGGAAGAAGGGTGAGGCCCGCCCGTCTTGCGTTCTCAGACCGGGTCCTTGTGGACGATGACTTCGGCGTTGGGCACAGCGTCGAGGATCGCATGGCGGACGCCGGCTCCGATGGCATGGGCCTCCTGCAGCGTCTGCGTGCCGTCGAGCTCCAGATGGACCTGCACGAAGACGCGGCTGCCGGCAGTGCGGGTCTTGAGGTCGTGGAAACCGAGCACAGCGGGCCGCGCGGCGACGATGGCCTCGATCCGCGCCACCAGCGCCGGGTCCGCTTGGCGGTCCATCAGCGCGTCCCAGGCGGCGAGCCCGACCCGCCGCGCCCCGATCACCAGCACCGCACAGGCAGCCAGGGCGATCACCGGGTCGAGCCAATGCAATCCGAAGCGCGCCGAGCCGATCAGCGCCACCATTGCACCGGCCGCCGGTATCAGGTCCGACAGGTAGTGAAGCCGGTCGGCGCTGACGATGCGCGAGCCGGTGCGCGCGGCCACCCGGCTCTGCCAGAGCACCAGCGCCAGCGTCACCGCCATCGAGACCGCCATGACGGCGAGCCCGATCCCCTCGGCGGCGAGCGGCTGTGGCGTGTCGAAGCGGCGGATCGCGCTCCAGCCGATGGCTCCGGCGGCAAGAGCCACCAGAACTGCCTGGCCGAGGGCGACGAGGTCCTCCACCGAGCTGTGGCCGAAGGAATGGTCCTCGTCCGGCGGTTTGGCGGCATAGAGGATGCCGACGAGCCCGACCGTGGAGGCGACGAGATCGAGGGCCGAGTCGGTCAGCGAGGCGGCGATCGAAAGGGAACCGGTGGCCTGGACCGCCCAGAGCTTCAGCGCCACCAGAACCAGCGCCGTCGCCACCGAGGCAAGCCCGGCGGAGACGTTCAGCCGATGCGTCCGCTTTGCACTGTTCAAGCGATCCGCCCTCGCGCCCCGCCTTCCGGAACAAATTCCGGGGCCGATATGCCAGAGGCCCGGGCCCTTGACCAGTGGGTGCGACGAGCCCCGGCAAGCCGCCAGAAAGGATCACGAGAGTGTCATCCCGGCAACGCGCTGCACCGACGGGCTGGAATCGGCGGTTTCTTGCTCAATCCGGGGTTGACGACGAGCATCTTACTTTGAATGGACGCCCGCGAATCCCGTGGACTACAGGAGTTGGCAGGTTTTTCCGCATTTTTTCGGGTTCGTATCTTGTCAAATCCATGCCCGGCAAATAATGTACCCTACGCGCCCGAAACGGTCGCAGTCGCGACGGGTGAACCGCAAGACTGCATGATGAAGATACAGGGCCCTGGCAATGGCCGATGGGTCGGAGAGAGGTGTTATGACCGAAGAGCAGACAATCAGCCGCGGCGAGCTGCTGGCCCTGACCGCGGAGATCGTCTCGGCCCATGTGGCCAACAACTCGGTCGGCCAGGGTGACGTGCCCGAGCTGATCCAGTCCATCTACGGCAAGCTGACCGAGCTCGCTTCGGGCGAGGATGCGTCCTCCGTCGAACTGACACCGGCAGTGCCGATCAAGAAGTCGGTGACGGACGACTACATCATCTGCCTCGAGGACGGAAGAAGCTGAAGATGCTGAAGCGGCATCTGATGACCGCCTATGGCATGACCCCTGAGGAATACCGCGCGAAGTGGGGCCTGCGGCCGGACTATCCCATGGTCGCGCCGAACTACGCCCTGAAGCGGCAGGAGCTGGCCAAGAAGATCGGCCTCGGCCGCAAGCCGGGCAACCGGCGCTAGGTTATCCGCCGCCCGGGCGCTTGCGTGCCCGGGCGGCCGCGGATAGACGGAAGGCGCGCCGGCCGGCAGGTCCGCGCGCCTTCTGCTTTCAGGGGCTTCGCGATGTCCGCGCCGGATAGACGGGTCTTCGTCAAGACCTACGGATGCCAGATGAATGTCTACGACAGCGAGCGCATGACCGCAGCGCTGGCGGCTCGGGGCTACGGCGTGTCCGACGCCCCGGAAGACGCCGACCTCATCCTGCTCAACACCTGCCACATCCGCGAGAAGGCCGCCGAGAAGGTCTATTCCGAGCTCGGCCGGCTGCGCCGGCGCTGAAGGCGCTGAACCGCGACCTGCGTCATCGGCGTCGCGGCCGGCTGCGTCGCCCAGGCCGAGGGGGCGGAGATCCTGGCCCGCGCGCCAGTCGTCGACCTGGTGGTCGGCCCGCAGGCTACCACCGGCTGCCGGCGATGCTCGACGCGGGTGGCACGGAGGGCGCGCGTCCCGTGGAGACCGACTTTCCCGCCGAGGACAAGTTCGACCACCTGCCCGAGGACCGGCGCCGGCGCTCGGCGCCCTCGGCCTTCCTGACCGTGCAGGAGGGCTGCGACAAGTTCTGCACCTTCTGCGTCGTGCCCTATACCCGCGGCGCCGAGGTTTCGCGCCCCGCCGAGCGCATCGAGGCCGAGGCGCGCCGCCTGGTGGCGCGCGGCGCGCGCGGAGATCACGCTGCTCGGGCAGAACGTGAACGCCTATCACGATGCCGGGCGGGCGGACCTGGCCGGGCTGGTGCGCCGGTCCTGGCGCGACATCGACGGGTCTGGCGCGCATCCGCTACACCACCTCGCACCCGAGCGACATGGCCGAGGATCTGATCGCCGCCCACGGCGGAGTCGCCGCGGCTGATGCCCTTCCTGCACCTGCCGGTGCAGTCGGGCAGCGACCGGGTGCTGAAGGCGATGAACCGCAAGCACACGGCGGAAGCGTATCTGCGGCTCATCGACCGCATCCGCGCGGCGCGACCCGACATGGCGTTGTCGGGGGACTTCATCGTCGGCTTCCCCGGCGAGACCGAGGCCGATTTCCAGGCGACCCTCGATCTGGTCGAGGCGGTAGGCTACGCTCAGGCCTATTCCTTTGCCTATTCGCCGCGCCCCGGCACCCCCGCGGCCGGCCGCCCGTGCATCCCGGACGAGGTAGCCTCCGAGCGGCTGCAGCGGCTGCAGGCGCTCCTTGCCCGCCAGCAGGCCGCCTTCCTGGCGACGCAGGTCGGGCAGGTGCTGCCGGTGCTGGTCGAGAAGCCCGGGCGGCAGCCGGGGCAGGTGGCGGGACGATCGCCCTATCTCAACGGCGTGCATCTGAAGGCGGACGCCGGACTGATCGGCAGCATCGTTCCGGTGCGCATCGTCGCGGCCGGGACCAACGCGCTGGCGGGCGAACGCGCCGCCTGAGCGCCGCCGGGCTTGCATGGCCCGCGTCCGTGCATGGGGGCAGGCCGGGGTCAGACTGACGTGGTCAGGCGGATCAGCCATTCCGGAGCGAAGTCGAGCAAGGACGCCTCGAGCCGCTTGTCCAGGCCCGTCAGGATCAGCACCCCCACGGCGACCAGCGCCCCGCCGAGGATGCGTCGCCCGCCCGTTCCCGCAGCGAACATGCGGCCCCGCCAGCGCAGCAGCGCTTCGCGCGAGAGTAGTCCGAGCAACAGCAGCGGTAGCGCGGCGCCAAGCCCGAAGGCGAGCATGGTCATCGCGACCTGGCCCAGATCCTCGCCCCGTGCCGCCAGGAGCGAGGCGGCGCCCAGCGTCGGGCCGACGCAGGGCACCCAGACGACGCCGAGCAGCAGCCCGACCCCGAACTGCCCTCCGAGCCCGGCCCCGGGCATCGCGCCGAAACGCTGTTCGGTCCAGGTTCCGACCGGACCCGCCGCCAAGGCCACGCGCGCCTGCAGCGCGGGCAAGAGCAGGACGGCGCCGAGGGCCACCAGCATCGCGCCTCCGACCGCCCGGAACAGGCCGGCGTCGAGACCGACCGCGAAGCCGACAGTGGCGACAAAGAGGCCCAGCGCCGCGAAGGAGAGCGCAAGCCCCGCCGCGAGGGCCAAAGGCCCCAGGCGATGCTGGCCCGCCGCCGTGGCGAGCACGATGGGGATCAGGGGCAGGACGCAGGGCGACAGCGTCGACAACGCGCCTGCCAGCGCACCGAGGGCGAGCGTCGGGAACACCGCCCGCGCCTCAGTAGGCGGCGTTGACCAGGGCCGCGATCACGCCGGGGCGCACCTCGCCTACCACGCGCCCCACCTCGGCCCCGCCCGAGTAGACGATCAGCGTGCTCTGGCTCCGGGCGCCCAGCGCGCGGACGACGTCCTTGCGGCTGTCGAAATCGACATCGAGGTGGACGAGATCGGCGAATTTCGGATCAACAAGCAGCTCGGCCAGCACGGCTTTCTGAGCGCGACACGTCGGGCACCAGGGCGCGGAGATCTCGACCAGCATCGGCTTGCCCGCGGCGAGCGCCGCGTTATAGGCCGCCGCATCGAAGGGCGCGACAGGGTCGGCACGAGCGAGGGGCGGAGCGAAGGCGGCCGCGACGGCAAGGGCTGCAAGAGCGATGAACTTCCGGCGAGCGAGCATGCGTTCCTCCATTACCAGCGCTGCGTCCGCGCGCACCCATTTCCCTTCGCACGGAAAGGCCGCATCGTTTCAGGCTTCACGGAAGTTTGAAGCCTCCGCGCCAAGAGCGCGGACGCTCTCCGCTCCCTGGATGCACCCCCCGCGGCCACTGGAACGGCGGCCGGCGGCGCGCCCTCAGTCTGCTGGCTGCTTCGTCGTGCGCAGGTAGGGCAGAACCCGCTCGAAGGCGCCGAAGCGTGCGATGGCATCTTCGTCGGAGACGGCGGCGGTGACCACCACGTCGTCGCCCGGCTGCCACCGCGCCGGCGCCGCGAGCTGGTGCTTTGCCGTCAGCTGGATCGAGTCGAGCGCGCGCAGGATCTCGTCGAAGTTGCGCCCGGTGGTCATCGGGTAGGTGACCGTCAGCTTCACCCGCTTGTCCGGCCCGACGACGAAGACCGAGCGGACCGTGGCGTTGTCCGCCGGGGTCCGGCCCTCGGAGGTGCCCTCCACCGAGGCAGGCAGCATGTCGTAGAGCTTCGCAACCTTCAGCTCGGGGTCGCCGATCATCGGGTAGCCGACCCGGTTGCCGGCGAACCTTCTCTATGTCGGCCTTCCAGCGGTGGTGGTTCTCGACCGGATCGACCAAGTTGACGAGGATCTTGGCGTTGCGCCGGGCGAACTCCTTGCCGAGCCCCGCCATGTAGCCGAGCTCGGTGGTGCAGACCGGGGTGAAGTGCTTGGGGATGGCCGAACAGGATCGCATAGCCGTCGCCGATCCAGGCGTGGATGCTGATCGGACCCTCGGTCGTGTAAGCGGTGAAGTCCGGGGCGATGTCGTTGATGCGCAGGCTCACGGATTCCCTCCCTCTCGGTGCAGCGGCGCGCAAACTACTACCTGGCCCGCCCGGGTGTCAGCCCGGCCGCACGGAACTCCGCCGAAGCGAAATTTGTGACCGGCGGGGGTGAGAATCCCCGCTCCGGCACCCTAAATTTAATCAAGGTGGTGCGCGTCCGGGACGGATGCAGAGAGCGAGAGGAGTGAATCATGACTCAAGTAAAGGGCCTACTGGTCGCAGCCAGCGCGGGGGCGATGCTGATGCTGTCCGGGGCTGCCGCCTCGGCCCAAGGGCTGTTCGACAACCCCGCATTGTACATCAAGGGCTTCGGCGGCGCCACGTTCCAGCAGGACACCGACGCCGACCTCTATTTCGGCGGCTCGCGGTTCGCGAGCGGGGACATTGACTTCGATACCGGATACACGGTCGGCGTCGCCTTCGGTGCGACGGTCGCGCCGAACATTGCGGTGGAGCTCGAGTACGCCTACCGCAACTCGGACGTGAGCGGTTTCGAACTCAACGGCGTGAGTATCGACGGCGGCTCGTCTCGTGCCGACGCCCTCATGCTTAACGCGCTCTACACACTTGACGGCATGGGCGCGACCGGTCAGTGGCGTCCCTATTTCGGCGGCGGTGTCGGCACGGCCAACGTCCGCATCGGTCCGTCGGGCGAAAGCATCTCGCGCGACTGGATCTGGGCCTACCAGCTGATCGGCGGCGTTGCCTATGACCTCACGCCGCAGTTGAGCCTGAACGGCGAAGTGCGCTGGTTCGGGACCGAGGGCGGTCGCTTCAATACCGGCGGCGGCGGCAGCCTGAAGGCGGACTGGAACACGGTCGACCTGCTGGTGGGTGCTACCTACCGGTTCTGACCGCCCAGCCATGGCGGTCTGACGGCGGCAGGGGCCCTCGCCTCCGGCGCCCTTCCGTATTGCCATGCTCGGGGCCCCCTCCTAAGAGAGGGGGCATCTCACCGGGCCGGAGGGCAGTTGCGTGAAAATCACGGTCTTCGGAACCGGCTATGTCGGTCTCGTTCAGGGCGCGGTCCTGGCCGAGGTGGGCCACGAGGTGCTCTGCATCGACGTGGACGCAGCCAAGGTCGCCGGCCTCAACGAGGGCCGGATTCCGATCTACGAGCCCGGGCTCGAGGATCTGGTGCGCAAGAACCACACCGAGGGCCGGCTCGACTTCACCACCGACGCGGCGCGCGGCGTTGCGCACGGACGCATTCAGATCATCGCCGTCGGCACCCCCCCCGACGAGGACGGCTCGGCCGACCTCAGCTACGTGCTGACCGTAGCCGCGACCGTCGCCGGGCACATGACCGAGCCGCGGGTGGTGGTGACCAAGTCCACCGTCCCGGTGGGCACCGCCGACCTGGTTCGGGCGCGCATCGCCGAGGTGCTGGCCGGGCGTGGCTCGGATCTGGACTTCGACGTGGTCTCCAACCCCGAGTTCCTCAAGGAGGGTGCCGCAGTCGCCGACTGCCTGCGCCCCGACCGCATCGTCATCGGCACCTCCGACCCCGGCACCGAGGAACTGCTGCGCGAGGTCTACGGGCCCTTCAATCGCAACCATGACAAGATCATCGTGATGGACGTGCGATCCGCCGAGCTGACCAAGTACGCGGCCAACTGCATGCTGGCCACCAAGATCAGCTTCATGAACGAGATGGCGGGCGTGGCCGAGCGGCTCGGCGCCGACATCGAGATGGTCCGCCAGGGCATCGGCTCGGACCCGCGCATCGGCTACCAGTTCATCTATCCCGGTGCGGGCTACGGCGGCTCGTGCTTTCCCAAGGACGTGAAGGCGCTGATCCACACCGCGCGGGGCGCCGGCTTCGAGCCGCGGCTATTGCAGGCCGTCGAGGACCGCAACGACGACCAGAAGGAAGTCATCTTCCGCAAGATCCGCGCGCACTACGGCGGCGATCTGGCCGGCCGCACCTTCGCGCTCTGGGGCCTGTCGTTCAAGCCCAACACCGACGACATGCGCGAGGCCGCTTCGCGCGTGCTGATGAAGGCCCTCTGGGCGGCGGGCGCGCGCGTGCAGGCCTACGACCCCGAGGCGATGGAGGAGGCCCAACGCCTCTACGGAGACCGGCCCGACCTGATGCTCTGCGGCACGAAGGAGGCCTGCCTGCGCGATGCCGACGCGCTGGTTGTCATGACCGAGTGGCAGGTGTTCCGCGCGCCCGACTTCGACCAGATCATGGCGCGGCTGGCGGCCCCAGTGATCTTCGACGGCCGCAACCTCTACGACCCCGCCCGCGTGGCACGGAAGGGTTTCGCCTACTACGCGATCGGGCGGGGGCTGGCGCTGGCGGAGGCCTCCGAGCCGACGCCGGGGCCCGACCTGGCATCCGGCGCACGGGTAGAGCTGCCGCGATCAAGTCCGCAGGAACGGCTTGCCACCTGATCGCGCCGCCGGCGGACCGGGCGGCGATCTGTCCTGCTCGCGGGGAGGGGCCCGCTGGACCGCCTATCTGCCGGGCCGCGTCCGCCGCCGGCTCGCGGCCATCGCCGCACGCTCGCGCCGGGTGTCGGCGCCGCCGCCGGTCGTCGACGAGGACCGCCTCCGCGCTGCCTGGGCCGCGAACCCGCTCGCGCCGCTGCCCGACACCTTCGCGCTCTACCGCGTCATTGGCAATGACCTGGAGCCGCGGCACCGCAGGGGCCAGTCGCGCGACAACCTGCGCTTCGTGCTGGAGAACGAGCCGCCCCTCGCCGATTGCGAAGAGCGCTGGATCGTCAACCGCATCGCCGATCCTGACGAGGAGGCGCGCATCCTCGCTCTCCTCGCCGAGCACGGGCAGGCGGCGCTGCACCTGCCGTTCGTGGCCGCGGACTACGCGCGCGCGGGCTGGGACACCAGCCTCCTGCCCGATCCCGGGTTGCTGGGTGGCGAGGCCGGCGCACGGCTGACCGAGGCCGAGCGGGAGCGGCTGCACCTCGCGCTCTACCGCCACAAGAACGCCTATGCGATGAACAACAACGGGGCGCGCAACCTCGCCCTCGCCGACGGCCGGGGCCGGGCGAAGTGGGTCCTGCCCTGGGACGGCAACTGCTTCGTGACCGCCGCGGCCTGGGACGCCCTGCGCGCGGCAGTGACCGCGCGGCCGCATCTGCCCTATTTCGTGGTGCCGATGGCGCGGGTGCCCGACAACGCGGCCCTGCTCGATCCCGGCTTCGAACCCAACCCGGTCGAGGAGCCACAGATCCTCATGCGCAGCGACGCGGCCGAACGCTTCGACGAGGATTTCGTCTACGGACGGCGGCCCAAGGTCGAGCTCTTCTGGCGGCTCGGCGTGCCCGGCGAATGGGACCGCTGGCGCGACGACCCCTGGGATCCGCGCCGCCCCCCGCGCGCGGCCGAAGCGGGGCAGGTCGGCACCGCCGGCTGGGTTGCCCGCCTCGGCTCGGGCCAGGCGGCGCTGGAGCGCGAGGACAAGGCGGGCTTCCTCGACCGCGGCACCGCCCGCCGGCAGGCGATCCTCGCCACCCTCGACCGGCTCGACGCCCGCCTCGCACCGGCCGACCCCGATCCCGCCGGCCTCACCTGCTACAGCAGCCATGCGCTGGCCGCGCTGCGCAACGGCGACGCGGGCACACCACTGCGCAGGGCGCTGATCGCCGATGCCGAGGCGGCGCTGGGGCGCGGGCCGCACACCGTGACCGGCAAGACCACGCTGCCGCCCGGCGGCAACCTGCACGACTACTGGCACCCCGCCCCCTACTGGTGGCCGAACCCGATCATCCCCGGCGGGCGGCCCTACCTGCGCCGCGACGGCAAGCGGGTGCCCGGCACGCGGATGTACGAGCCCGAGAGCGACCGCTACGACCGCACCCGGCTCCAGCACCTCTTCGACGACACAACGGCACTGGCGCTGGCGGGTGAAGTCACCGGCCGCGACGAATTCGCCTCCCACGCCGCGCGCCTGATCCACACCTGGTTCGTCGCCCCCGAGACCCGGATGACCCCGCACCTGCGCTACGCCCAGGTGCGCCGCGGCTGGAACCGCAACGAAGGGACCGGGACCGGGATCATCGAGTTCAAGGACCTCTACTACTTCCTCGACGCCGTGCGCCTGACCGAGCGCGCCGGCGCACTGTCGCCGGAGACGCGGGCCGGCCTGTGCGCCTGGCTGGGCGATTACCTCGGCTGGCTGCAGGCCAGCCGGCAGGGTGCGCGCGAACGGGCGGGACGCAACAACCACGGCAGCTACTATGACCTGCAGGTGGCGGCGATCGCCGCCTGGCTCGGCAACCGAGCGGTGCTGCGCGACAGCCTGGTGCGCGCACAGGCCCGCCTCGGCCGGCATTTCGATGCCGAGGGCCGCCAGCCCGAGGAGATGCGTCGCACCACGACGGCGCACTACTGCTGCTTCAACCTCCAGGCGTGGCTGGCGCTGGTGCGGATCGGCCGGCGCACCGGCCTTCTGTACCCCGACCCGGCCGCGCCGCCGTGGAACCGGCTGGCACGGGCGGTGGCCTGGACGCTGGATCAGAACCTCGCCGCCTGGCCCTACCGCCAGATCACCCGCTTCGACGCCGATCGTGGCCTGCCGCTGGCGCTCCACGCCCGCGAGACCGGCTTCTTCCCCGAGGATACCGCGGTTCCCGCGGGCGCCGGCAAGCCGCGCTTCGACCCCCATGACGGCATCCCGCCCTATTGGGCGCTGACCGTCAGCCCCGGGGGTGGAACGGACCCTTGACCTGCACCCGCGCCCCGGGCGATCTCGCCGGGACCGCGACGGAAGCGCCATGAAGACGATCCTGCACATCGGAATGCCCAAGACCGGCACCACCGCCTTGCAGGAATGCCTGCGGGCCTCGCGCGCCCGCCTTGCCGGGCACGGCGTCCTCTATCCCGAGAACCCGCCCGGCTGCCGGTTCAACAACCACCGGATTCTGATCTTCGGCTACACCCCGTTTGGGAAGCTCCCGCGCCACATTCTGCGGCAATCCCAGTACACGCGCGAGAACTACGCGGACAAGTATCGGGAATTTTTGCAAAATATCTACGGACAGGTGGAAGCGACCCGCCCCACGCACACGGTGCTTTCCTCGGAGTCCCTGTTCAACCGGCTGCGCCTGCAGGCGCGCCGCAGCCTGGTCGGGGCGCTGGAACCCCTGGGCGGAGACGTCACGGTCGCGATCTACCTGCGCAAGCCGTCCGAGTTCTATCTCTCGAACCTCCAGCAGATCCTCAAGCAGTCCCACGACCTCGGCCGGCTTCGGGTCCGGGCCACGTTCAATCCCGTGCGGAGCTACGCGAAGGCCTTCGGCCGAGAGGCCATACGACTGCGGACCTACGCCCGGTCCATGCTCACGAACGGCGACATCGTCGAGGACTTCCTCGCGAGCCAGCTTGCCGACCTGCCGATCGACCCCGCCGCGCTCGACCGCGGCGCGAACGCCAATGAGACCGTCAGCGCCGAATCCGTGGACCTCATGCGCCGGCACCGGCTGGCATTTCACCCGGACGCGAACAACGTCTCGATGGCCGACAGCACCCGGCTCCTGCGCGAACTGCGCCGCATCGAGAAAGGCACGGCGGCGCAGAAGCCGCGGCTGCTGCCCGAAATCGCCGAGTTCATCGACTATTCGCGCGCCGACCCGCTGCTGCTTCGCGACACCTACGGCATCGTCTTTCCCGGCCTGGACTACCGCCGGCTCGAACGGCGCTGGCTGCCGCGGCTGCCGCGGCTTCCACGCCGGCCGGCCGGCCTCTCCGAGCTGATGCATATCGACACCGCCGTGCAGCGCGAGATCCTGGCGGGCTTGCTCCGCACGCGCTGGGCGCGCGCCGATCCGGCCCGGGGGCCGTGGATCGACGGCCTGCTGCGCGACCTGTGCGGCTGAGAGCGATGCGATGACCGTAGCGGTGGTTCAAGCGCTTCCCGAGCCTCACGTCACAGTGCTCGTGCCGGTCTTCCGCCACTGGCACTTCGTGCCGCGACTGCTCGACTGCCTTGCCGCGCAGACGCTGCCCCCGGGCGACTTCGAGATCCTGATCGTGGACAATGGCCCTGCTGAGGACCGCCCAGGTCTCGCCCTGTCGGCCAATGCGCGGATACTTGCCTGCCCCGAACCCGGCTCCTACGCCGCACGCAACCTTGGGGCGGCGGAGGCCCGGGGCGCCTGCTCGCCTTCACCGACGCCGACTGCCGCCCCGAGCCCGGCTGGCTGGCGGCCATGGCCGAGGCCGCGGCGCGGCTGCCGGGGCGGCTCCTTGCAGGCCCGGTGCGCATGGTCGCCGGCGAGCCGCCAAACGCCTGCGAGATCTACGACCGGATTCGCGGCATCCCGCAGCAGCGCTACGTCCGCCACGGCTATGCCACCACCGCCAACCTGATCGTGCCGAGAGCGGTCTTCGACGCCGTCCGCGGCTTCGACGCGACCCGTTTCTCCGGTGGCGACGCGGACTTCTGCCGCCGGGCCGGGCACGCCGGCCATGGCATCGTGCTGATACCCCAAGCGGTGGTCGAGCACCCCTGCCGGTCCAAATGGGAGGAGCTTGCCACCAAGGCGCGGCGGGTGAAGGGCGGCCAGATCACCGGCGGGTCGCGGCGCCGGCGGCTGCAGTGGTTCCTGCGCACCCTCACCCCTCCGCTGCGTGCCACCGCACGCTGCCTGCGCGCCGACCGCCCCTGGTCCGAGCGGCTGATCGCGGTCGGCGTTTTGCACCGCCTCTGGCTGGTCGAGCTCGCCGAGACCGCGCGCCTCATGGCCGGCGGCCGGCCCGAGCGGCGCTGACATTGCGGCACCAGACCCGGGTCAGCCCCGGGCCGGTCAGCTGCCCACCCGCTTCAGCGCCCCCCGCGCGAGGTTGTTCGCCAGATACCAGGCCGAGCGCACCCGTCCGATCCCCTCAGCCTCGCGATAGACCGCCCAGGTCGCCTGCGCCGCCACCAGCTTGTTGGCCGAAAGCGAGCCCGTTCGCACCCGGTAGTCTGCCAGGACCTGCGGCAGCCCGTGTGCCTCGCCGCCCTCCCGCAGCAGCCGCAGCCACAGCCCGTAGTCCTGCCGGCGGCGCAAGTCCGGCATCTCGACCGGCCCGAAGTGCAGCCGGTCGTAGGCCGCCGTCTGGCACGGGATCACGTTGCCGCGCAAGAGCTGCCCATAATCGACCCGCGCCGGCACCCGCACCATGCCCAGCGGGCGACCCCCGGAGGCTGCGTCAACGCTTTAATCCTGACCGCTTCAGCGGGTTGCTGAAAAAGTCCTCGCATTGAGAGGTTTGGCGTGATTCACCCTCCTGAACGACGGAGGGGTACGATGCGCGGATCGGACGAGCGCTCAGGCAGCCTGTTTTCGTATGTTGATATCGAGAGCCGGGTCCCGGCGAGCCACCCTTTGCGGGTGATCCGTCGGATCGCGGACGAGGTTCTGGTCGGTATGTCCGGCGCGTTCGATACGGCCTATGCCCCGCTGGGCCGGCCTTCGATCCCGCCCGAGCGGCTGTTGCGCGCCCTCTTGCTTCAGGCGTTCTACACGATCCGGTCCGAGCGCCAACTGGTAGAGCGGCTCGACTTCGACCTGCTGTTCCGCTGGTTCGTCGGCCTCGGGGTCGACGAACCGGTATGGGACGCATCGTCGTTTGCAAAGAACCGCGAGCGGTTCCTGGCGATGGAGGCGGCGACGCGGTTCCTTGCCGGGGTCGTCGCGCATCCGGAGGTCCGTCGCCAGATGAGCCGCGACCATTTCTCGGTGGACGGCACGCTGATCGACGGTGAGCCATTGTGCGCCATTGGTTCAAGTACAATGGCGAACGCGAGCATGAAGAGCTTCCGGCCGAAGGATGAGGACCGCAACGACGAAGGCGGCGGGGAGGCCGGCGGGGAGGCCGGCGGGGAGGCCGGCGGGGGCGGGCGCAACGCCGAACGCGACTTCCGCGGCGAGACGCGCTCCAACGCGACCCATGCCTCGACCACCGACCCGGACGCGCGGCTCTACCGCAAGGCCGCCGGGCAGCCGAGCCGGCTCTGCTTCATCGGCACGGCCCTGATGGAGAACCGCAACGGGCTGGTTGTGGACGGGCGCCTGACGCGGGCCTCGGGCGTCTCGGAATGTCTCGCAGGCATCGATCTGGCGGACGAGCATATCCGGCCCGGCGGCACGATCGCGGGCGACAAGGGCTTCGACACCGCCGACTTCGTGGCCGAGCTGCGCGAGCGCCGGATCACGCCGCATGTCGCGCAGAACGCCTACGACACCGGCAAGGCGCGGCGGCGCTCCAACATCGACGGGCGCACGACCCGCCACCCCGGCTACGCCGTCAGCCAGCGCATCCGCAAGCGCATCGAAGAGATATTCGGCTGGCTCAAGACCGTGGCGGGCTGGCGGAAGTCGCGGTTCCGAGGCCTCGACCGAACCGAACACCGCTTGCACCTCGCCCTCGCCGCATACAACCTCGCCAGAATGCCGAAGCTCCTCGCCTGACAGGCGCACGCCGGGTCCGAACCGACCCCGGGCTCCGCCCAACCGCCTCTCATCGGACCCGCAAATTCCCGGCCCCCCGTCACTCCGGAACGCAGCTGCCCTTTTTCAGCATCCTGTTAGCGGCCATCCGGTTTCCGTATAATTTCCATACGCTTTCCATACGCCGCGCTTTGCCCGCTAACCCATGCGGCCAAACGTACCGCTTGGGGTTCGATCCAGGAGCGGAATCCACCTGGACGCCGGGCCTGCGCATCCCGTATCCCGGCCCCATGGACATCCGCGCCACCGCCCTGCCCGAGGTGAAGGTCCTGACGCCGCGCCGGATCGGCGACGCCCGCGGCTACTTCTGCGAGGCCTGGAACGCCGCGCGCATGGCCGAAGCCGGGCTCGACCTCGCCTTTGTCCAGGACAACGAGGGCCACTCCGCCCACGCCGGCACCCTGCGCGGCCTGCACTACCAGGGCCCCCCGTTTGCCCAGGCCAAGCTGGTCCGCGTGGCGCGGGGCGCCATCCTCGACGTGGCCGTCGACGTGCGCCTCGGCTCGCCCACCTACCGCCGCTGGGTCGCCGAGGAGCTGTCGGCCGCCAATGGCGCACAGTTGCTGGTGCCGCGCGGTTTCCTGCATGGATATCTGACGCTTACCGACGACGCGCTGGTGCTCTACAAGGTCGACAACCCCTATGATGCCGCCAGCGACGGCGCCGTCGCCTGGGACGACCCCGACCTGCGGATAGACTGGGGCATCGACTCCGCCGAGGCCATCCTGTCGGACAAGGACCGCCGGGCGCCGCGGTTCAGGGACTGGACCTCGCCCTTCGCCTACGGGGAGACCCAATGAAACTGCTGGTGACCGGCGGGGCCGGCTTCATCGGATCGGCGGTGGTGCGGCAGGCGATCGCCGACGGCCTACGGCATCGCCCAGCTGGACTGGTGCCCGCGCCTTGAAGAGGTCATCGGAGAGCTGGCATGAGCGACGCCCCGGCCCATCTTCGCTGAATACGTTATACTTCAATCTATTACCCGGTTTCCCGCTGCGGGACATCCCGGCCTCTGCCACGACCGCCCTTGACCGCGAGCCCCGGTGGCGGCATCCCAAGGGCGGCATGATCGAGTTCCGCAACGTCGCCAAGTCCTATGCGACCCACGGCCGCCCGAAGGTGATCCTGGACGGCCTCACTCTCACCTTGCCGACCGGTGCGAAGATCGGCGTGCTCGGGCGCAACGGCGCCGGCAAGTCGACGCTGCTCGGCATGATCTCGGGCACGGTGAAGCCCGACCGCGGCGAGATCCGCAGCCATGCCTCGATCTCCTGGCCGCTGGGCTTCTCCGGCAGCTTCGCCGGCGACCTGACGGGCGCGCAGAACATCCGCTTCGTCGCGCGCATCTACGGTGTCGATACCGACGCGCTGGTCGCCTATGTCGAGGATTTCGCCGAGCTCGGCGAGTTCATCGACATGCCGGTACGCAGCTACTCTTCGGGGATGAAAGCGCGGCTCGCCTTCGGAATGTCCATGGGCATCGCCTTCGACTGGTACCTCGTGGACGAGATCACCGCCGTGGGCGACGCCGCCTTCCGGCGGAAGTCGCTCGCGGTCTTCAAGCACCGGCTGAAGGACTTAGGGATGCTGATGGTTTCGCACTCCACCAGGACCATCCGAAGCTACTGTACCAGCGGGCTGGTCATCGAGAACGGCCGCGCCAGGTACTACCCTGACGTCAAGACCGCTATCGCCGCCCACGAGCGGAACATGGCACGCTGAGCGCCGGTCAGCCCGCCAGCGCGCCGCGCGCCGCGACGATCCAGACTGCGGCCGGCACCAGCCGCCCGACCGGCCCCAGCCGCGCCGCCAGGTCTTCCGGCTCCAGCGCCGCGACGTCCGCGAGCCCGCACAGGCCCGCACGGCGAAGCGCCCCGATCAGGCCCGGGCCGACCCCTGGCAGCCGGTCGAGATCGCAGGACGCAGACGACGCGGCGCAAGGCGTCGCCTCCGCCACGGGCTCGGCTGCGGGCTCGGCTGCGGGCTCGGCCGCACCTGGCCGCAGGAACCGCAGGACCTCCGCCGCCGGGGGTTCGGACAAGTGCGCAGGCCCTGCCCGCAGGTCCGGGCGCCGGCTCGGCAGGCAGCAGCGCGCGCAGGAAATCCAGCAGCGCCGTGTCGGCTTCGGGCTCCGACGCGGTCACAGTCTGCCGGTCATCAATCCGCAGCCGGGCGAGCCGCTCCGAGCGCAGCGCTCGCAGCCGGTCATGCTCGGCGTTGCGCAGGACATGCATCCGGTCACGGCCGGCGTCGTGCAGGTCGTCGCTGTGCGCGGGCATCGCTCAGGCCTCCTGACCGGCGGACGCCAGCACCCTGGCCGTGGCCCGCGGGCTGGCCACCTGTTCCAGCCGGGCAAGGAACTCTGCCAGGGTCAGCCCCAGCCGCGCCTCGAAGTCGCTCTCGCCGGTGGCGATTTCCTCCAGCCGCGCCGCCGTCCGCTGCTCGCGCGCCGCCCGGGCCTCGATCCGTTCCGCAAGCCCGGCGAGCGCCTCGCTCAGCCGGGCGATCGCCGCCGCCTCCGCCGCCTCGCGGGCGATGAGCTGGTCCGCGAGCTCCGCCTGCCGCGCCTCGATCGCCGCCAGCCGGGCGGCGAGATTCCGACCCGGGCGCCGCCCCGGCGATCAGCCGCGCCGTCTCAGCCGCGTAGGCCGCATCGACTATCGCCCGCACGCCCGCCGGCGCCGCCGCCAGCCCTTCGGCCACCGCGGTCTCGCGCGCACGCAGCAGGAGGAGCGGCTGGTCGAGCGCCGGATCCTCGCCACCCAGCAGGCCGGCGGGGTTCAGCCAGGCCGCATCCGCCCCAAGCACCGCCTGCAGTGCCGTCTCCAGCGCCGCGGTCCAGTCGCCGGGAGCCAGACCCGCAAGCCGCCCGTCCAGATCGCCGGGTCCGGCGCGGAAGGCGTAGTGGAAGGCCCCGAGCCGGTACACCGTGCCGCCTACCAGCGCACAGAGTGCGCGCAGTGCCGCGGCCTCGCCGGCAAGCCGGGCCGGGTCGCCGATCATCTCGTGGCTGACCAGGCCGGCAGCGATCAGGTCGGCCAGAACGGCCGGGGTGGCATCGGGGATCTGCGTATCCATGGGCGGGGACCTTCTGGGCGGGGAAGACGGGAGGGGGCGGCGGGCCGGGTGGCGGTCAGCCGTGATGCAGCGAGATGACGCGCGGCAGGTCCGCAAGGACGTCGGCCAAAGGCTCCGCGCCGGGCGTCTGCGCCGGTGCAGCCTCGTCAGCAGGTACCGCGAGAGCCGCGGCAACGGGCTGCTCCACAGTCAGGGCACCCGCTGCCGGAACGGCCGCAGTGGCAGGCTCGCGCCGCACCCCCTGACGCTCCAGCGCCTGCATCATCAGCGCCTGGGCGGCCGAGAGCCGCGGCAGGCTGGCCTCCAGCAGCGCCAGCCGGTCGGCGAAGAGCTCGGTCTGCGCGGCGGCGGCACGCAGGGCGATCATCTGGGTGGCGATCTCCTCGGCCTCGGCGCGGGCCGCGTCCGCGCCCGTGGTGTCCTGGGGCCGCGCCTCCAGTTCGGCAATGCGCGCCTCCAGCGGCGCCATCCGGGCCGCGACCGCCTCCACCGCCGCATCCCGCTGGGCGTAGAGCTGCGCCAGCTGATCGGCGATCTCGGTGAAGGGCTGCGCGTCGCCGGCCGCCTCCTGCAGCGCCGCGAGCCGCTGTGCCGCGGCGCCCTGGGCCTCCTGCAGCGCGGCGATACGCCCGGCAATCTCGGCGAGTGCGGCCTTCGGGTCGGCTGCCTCCAGCGCCGCGAGCCGCGGCAGCGACCCCGCCATGCCCGCCTCGATCGCCCCGAGCCGCGCCTCCAGCGGCGCCAGCCGGGCGAAGACCGTCTCCACGGTTGCATCCTTCTGCGCGTAGAGCCGGGTCAGCTGCTCGGAGATCTCCGCAAACGGGTTTTCGCCCGGCGTCTCCAGCACCGCAACCCGGTCCTGCACCGCCTCGAGCCGCTCGGCGAAGCGGTCGAGCACCGCCCGCGGATCCTGCGCTGCCAGGCCCGCCTCGATCGTCCCGAGCCGCGCTTCCAGCGGCGCCAGCCGCGCGAAGACCGTCTCCACCGTCGCGTCCTTCTGGGCGTAAAGCCGGGTCAGCTGCTCGGAGATCTCCGCAAACGGGTTCTCTCCTTCGATCAAACATTTGTCTAGAATTCATTTAACTCATCCTTCAAACTGGCCAGGAGTTCGTAGTTTCGGCGGCAAGGCATTTGCCTGATCCTCCAATATATTATATAAATTCATCCAATATCGTGTTTATTAGCTTATTCGAGATTGATCGAAAAAGGCATCAATAACATGGGACGGCCGTCAATTCCCTTATCCAATCCTTTGAAAGCAGCCGTTCAACCTCGCGTACGGCTTCGTAAGGTCGGGGCAATAAGTACCCATCCTTCTTATTGTAGAGGTTTATAACCTCGATCTGTTGATCTTCATCAAGGGGCAGCTTCCCCATTTGCGCTGCCTGATAAATAGCGTCCATAAAATCCCCGTGACTGTCCACCAATTTATGCTCTCGAGCCTGCCGGCCTGTCCACACTCTGCCTTCACAAATGGCATCCAATTCCTCAAAAGGCAGACCACGACCTCCGGCAACCTCTTGCTTGAACTGCACGTACGTATGCAGAATCCCGTCCCAGAAAATCTGTCGCTCTTCGGCCGTCATCGGTGCTTGTTCGCTGTAGAGTCCGGCATTGCGGCCACGGTTCAAACTGACCCGGTTTACTCTTATTCTTTCCATCAGCTCGCTAGTGCTTGGCCGTGCCGCTGATCACACCAATGGAGCCGGTCATCGTGCCCTCCTGGCTCATGATATGTTCCGCGCGCGCGCTGACATAATAGCCTCCCGATGCAGCAACGTTGCCCATATAAACTAAGACCGGTACTTTTTGGCCAATGCGCTGAATCTGGCGCGCGATCAATTCAGATGCCAGGGCGGATCCACCACCGGAATCGACGTGGAAAATCAGGGCCGCCATGCCGTTCATGCGCTCCGCCTGTCGCAGCAAGGAGAGCAAGGTTTGTTCTCCGGCGGAAGAACCACCTACCAGCGGGATAGGTAAATCCAGCGGTGACCTACGACTGGGTCCCATGGTAATTAACCCGTTCATGCTGACAACACCGATAAAGCGTCGCGATGTCCTGCGGGGCTTTTCCAACAACTGCTTTCGAACCTGCGGCGCAGGTCTTTAGGATGGCTTTTGCGTTGCTATTTTTATTCCTTTTCCTGTTCCATCATCCCTACTCCTTCCTTTCCTGCCAAGACGCTGCCGTTTTCTTGAGCATCATTCTGCAGCTCTTCACTTTGGGCAAGCTGGGGACCGGCAAGTAAGAGTGCCAACTCATCCTCATAAGCCAGATCGTCGACCAGCATTTTTTCCCGTGCCGCCTCAGCAAAAAAGGGGGCTTGATCGATGAGATCCTTTATCTCGTCCTGGCTCAAACCTCGACCAGATGCCATTGCCGCAGTGATGGTATCAAACTGGTCATCCAACAGCCAATCCAATTGGGCCTGGTATTCCGGCGTAATGTCCGCATGTTGAAGCATATCCATGGCCGTCTTGTAGGGAGAGATCTGCACCACATCCACCTGCACCCCAATCTGCTGCAAAGCATCTTTGAGGAAAAGCACCTCCGCATGCAATCCCAAAACATCGAATCGAAGCGCCAGGGGGCGCGATGATACGATCAGCCGCCGAAGCAGCATAATAGTGGCGCATATCCAGGTAAGGCGTATAGACAACAACCTCTTTGCCTGCTTCCTGCAATCTCTGTATTGAACGACGAAAGTTTTGAATGGTAGCCAGTCCGGCCTGAAAGCCGCGGAAGATGAAAACCACACCCTTGACATTGTCCGCATCGGCGATTTTCTTTAAGCGGCCGTTGAGTTCCTGGAGGCTTAACTCGGTCGTCCGAAACGGTAACCGCCGCTCGATAAAACCGGACGCGGGGCAGCTCGTTCAGGCAAACTGCCGCCGATGGGTAAAACCACATAATCGGCTCGCAAACGCCGCATTTTGCGCATCCTGTTACGCACAAGGACACGCACTCGCAACCATGCGAAGGCAAGCCAACCCATTGCTTTAAATGGCGCTCGAACAATGCGCACGCGGATGTTCGATTGCTCTTGGGAATCTTTCATAGGAATTCGATGCCTTCACTTTTCGCGAATAATAATAGACATGCCCCAAATGACAAGAAGCACGGCTTACCCTCACCACACACTCAGCCACGTGTCTTAAGCCACTTGTTGAAGGTACGCCAGCGGCGATCCAGATACCAGGAGAAAGGCAACATAGGTTTGATAACCGGCGGGATGTAGTTATCCAGGTACGCCAGCGCAGCTGTTTCGCCGGCTGACACGAGTCTCAAATACCTTTTATTATCCCAATCCGGCCTTATATCCCAATCCGTAGAACGTACACAACAATCGCTGATATCAATCGAGCGACGTTGGGCCGGCTTATTTAGTCTATAAGCCGCTGCCTGGGCTTCGATCATTACTCTCAAATACGTTTTGGGCATAAGTCAGCAGGTTGCTGATCGCTCCGCTGCGAGGGGGACAATCTGATGGCGTGAAAGTTCGGCAACCTAATGTCTCCCAATTGACCCCATTAACAAACCAACGATTGTTACCGGCAAAAGGACGCTCGTCAAATAATTGCAAAGGATAATTAACCAGAAGGCCGCCGTCCAGGTAATGATCTCCTTGACCTACTACCTGCCCATCAAATTGCACAGACTCAAAGAAAATGGGCAGGGCTTGGGACATCAGAACGGCATCAACCACGGCTACATCGGGCGTCGTATCAGCTGAAAATATCTCCGCGGCATGCGTGGTCAGATTTGTCACCACGATATACAGATCGCGAAAGCCCCACTCCTGGAATTGGGCAAAGGTCGCTTGCCCATTGCCATGGCAGTACATGGCCATTGTTTTTTGCATCCAACGATAACCGTACTCACTGCTGTACCAACCAAATTTAGTGGCCAGGCGCGTGACGGAGGCGAAGTTGTTCTGAATTCGTTCTAGTTCACGCTGCAGAAAGCCGGGACTGCTGCTGCGGTCGGGCATGCCGTCTGATCTGACAGCCGTGATCTGCTCGTAATCAAAGGTCTTGTACAGCTCTATGATCTCATCTACATCGAGTCGCATGGCAAACAGCGTGGCCATCGCCGCGCCGGCCGAAGCGCCGGCCACCCGTTCGATTTGGTCTAATATCCCCTCCGCCTCCAGAACTCGCAGCGCGCCATGATATGCCAGGGCTTTGATGCCGCCGCCCTGGAATACTAAATTGCGAAAGGGATATCTAAGCATTGTCTCTAAAGTCCTCTAACGGTCGGCGATATCGACGATTCTAGCCTGAAGTACACGCTGCAATTCACTTGTGGGCAGATACATCAGGGCATTACTCTCCCCACCACCCCCATAGACGGCCGTCTCTTCCAAAACACTGCTGTCGATCAATGCCGGAAGTTGGGAAATGTGTCCGAATGGTGGCACGGCGCCCACATTATATCCGGTAATTGCCAATACTTGCTCAGCGCCGGCCATTTTTGTCCGTCCTCCGGGAAATTCCCAGTTCATCCGCAAGCCGTTTGTGATGTATACGTGTTAAGCCGTTGGCCACAACCAACACAGGACTGGCCGTCCGCCAGGAACAATACCGATTTGATAATCTGTTCTGGCCTGACCTTCATCGCCTCCGCCGCCGCAGCTACGGTCAGCGTCTCCACCGGCAGATACACAATCTCCGCTTTAATGTCATTGTCTGCAATAAAACTGGCTAGATCAGATGAATCCATCGACTTCTCCTATTTATCTGGAGGAAAAAAGCATATTCAGGCATAATTCTATCAGAAAAAAGAAGCGAGTTGGGAGAATCCTAAATCTATGAGCGAAATAATCAGCCACATTAATCCTAACAATCCCGATTACCAGGTCAATTTTAGTCATAACAAGGCCCTGGCCGAGGAGCTTAATGCACGTCAAGCATTGGTGGCAACTGAACGACCACAGCGAGTTATTCAACGCCAGCGAGACCGCGGCAAGCTGTTGGCAAGAGAGCGCATAGAGGCAATCCTCGACGACAGCAGCCCTTTTCTGGAACTTTCGCCGCTGGCGGCCTGGGATATGTATGACGGAGAAGCCCCCTCGGCGGGGATCGTGACCGGCATCGGCCGTGTCGCCGGTTTGGAATGCATGATCATCGCCAACGATCCAACGGTAAAAGGGGGCACCTACTTCCCCGAAACGGTAAAGAAACACGTCCGCGCCCAAACCGTCGCCGAGGAGAATAATTTACCCACTATCTATCTGGTCGATTCAGGCGGCGCTTTTCTGCATTTACAAGCTGATGTATTCCCTGACCGCGATCATTTCGGCCGTAATCTTTTACAATATCGCGCGTATGTCGGGCAAGGGAATCGTGCAAATCGCCGCCGTGCTCGGTTCTTGTACCGCCGGCGGCGCTTATATCCCGGCCATGGCTGATGAAACCATCATCGTCAAGGACAACGGCACCATCTTCCTGGCCGGCCCCCCGCTGGTCAAAGCCGCCACCGGTGAAGAAGTCACGGCCGAAGAGTTGGGTGGCGCCGATGTGCACACCCGCTTGAGCGGCGTTGCCGATCATTTTGCCGTGGATGAAGAGCAAGCTCTGGAGCAGGTGCGCGAGATCGTCAGCCACCTCAACCGTCGCAAGCAAGTCCCGGTCGTCATGCAGGAACCGGAAGACCCAATCTACGATCCGCAAGAGCTATATGGCGTCCTTCCGGCCGACAGCCGCCTTGCCTACGATGTGCGCGAAGTGATCGCCCGTATCGTCGATGGCTCCCGTCTTAGCGAATTCAAAAGCCGCTATGGACCCAACGTGGTCTGTGGCTTCGCCCATATCATGGGCATTCCTGTGGGTATCGTGGCCAACAACGGGCTTTTGTTCAGCGAGTCCTCGCTCAAGGCCACCCATTTCATCCAGTTGTGTGGTCAGCGCGGGACGCCGTTGCTCTTCATGCAAAATATCGCCGGTTTCATGGTCGGCAAAGAGTATGAAAACGAGGGTATCGCCAAAGATGGAGCCAAGATGGTCATGGCTGTTAGCAATGTCAATGTGCCACGCATCACACTCCTACATGGCGTCAGTCACGGTGCAGGCAATTACGGCATGTCGGGCCGTGCCTACGATCCCGCGCTTTCTTTTTAGCTGGCCCAACAGCCGCATCAGCGTCATGAGCGGCGATGCGGCTGCCAATACCCTTTGGACAGTAGGCAAGAACCGCTATCTACATAAGATGGAAAATCCTACCGCCGGCGACCTGCAGCGCGCCGAAGAAGAATTTAAAAGACCGGTCTTAGAACAATACGAGCGGGAAAGCAGCCCCTACTTTGCCACGGCGCGCCTGTGGGATGACGGCATACTGGACCCGGTAAACACACGCCAGGCGCTGGCACTGGCCTTTGCCACAACACTCAATGCGCCTTTGCCGTTGGATCGTTTTGGTACTTTCCGTATGTAAAATTCTCGACTGCGAATTGGCTGTTACCGATTTTATCCGGAGGAACTGGCTATGTCATTAAGCATAGGAATTATCGGCCTACCCAATGTAGGTAAAAGCACCACTTTTAATGCCTTAACCGAGGCACAAAATGCCGAAGTGGCCAACTATCCCTTTTGTACCATCAACCCCAACAAAGCCGTAGTGCCTGTGCCGGATGCGCGTTTAGACCGTCTGCACACGTTGGCAGGAGTCCCAGACAAAATTTACGCCACCATCGAATTTGTCGATATCGCCGGACTTGTCAAAGGCGCCAGTCAGGGGGAGGGTCTGGGCAACAAGTTTCTGGGCAATATCCGCGATGCTGACGCCATCATCCATGTGGTGCGTTGTTTTGACGATCCCAATGTGGTCCACATCAGCCCCCAACCGGAACCGCGCAGCGATATCGAGATCGTCTCTACAGAATTAATCCTGGCCGATTTGCAGCAGATGCAGAACAAGATCGACAAGTTGGAACGGCAGATCAAGGGAGATAGGAAGGTTTACGGGCCGGTTCTGGAGCTCTCTTTAGCCCTGCAGAAACACCTGGAAGGAGGAAATTCCATTCAAAGCTATCCCGATCAGGATGGCGAACTGTTTGAGAAACTCAATAAAGAGATGCGTTTCCTGACAGCCAAGCCGGTCATTTACGCCGCCAACGTCGACGAAGCCTCGCTCGTTGAAGACAATGCCTATGTTCAAGAGGTGGTCGCCGTCGCCGCAGAACAGGGCGCGGAAGTGATTCGCTTGTGCAGCAGGTTAGAAGAAGAACTGGTGGATTTGGCAGCGGATGAACAGCAAGAGTACCTGCTTTTAGCCGGAGTCGAAGAAGGTGGCCTGCAGCAGCTCATTCGTAAAAGCTACCATCTTCTCAACTTGATCAGCTTCTTTACCATGAATGAGAAAGAAGTCCGCGCCTGGACAATTCGGAATGGTTGGAAAGCTCCCCAGGCGGCTGGTGTGATCCATACTGATTTCGAGCACGGTTTCATTCGTGCCGAAGTCTTAACCTTTGAGACATTTGCCAGGCACGGTAGTTCGGCCTCCGCGCGGACAGCCGGCGCACTGCGCATCGAAGGCAAGGAATATGTGGTTATGGATGGAGATGTCATTTATTTTCGGTTTAATTTGTGAGTATTTGGGTCAAACTTCCTTTATGCCCGGCTCACTCTATAGAATCTGCAGCAGCCAGCAGATTTGCCCATCATCAGCCCATTCGATTTCATAATCTCCACGCCCAAATGTCCGGCGCACGCCCGCCAACAGCTTTTGCAAGCGGCGAGCAAAAGGTGGTAGATCGGGTGATGAGCTGCGAAAGGCACGGTGTCTGGGCAGCAGCAAAGGATTACCTGGCCTATCTTGCATATCACCTATCACAATCATTTCATCATCAATATCTATCCTGGTTCGATGTGGCTGTGCCGTCGGTTTGAACCGCGACCATTGCCATCACTAACACATCCATCTGGTGGCTTTCATCTCGGGGATCTCTTGCCGACCACACGTTTCTCAGCGCAGTCGCCATCTGCTGCGGGTCGTCAAAGTTAACGTCAAGTTGGGAGAAACTTTGTGCCTGCCGCTTTATCGTTGAAACGGCCGTCGCCAGACGCACAGCCACAACCCCCTTCAAATGGGGAAAGCGACTATCCCGGTAAAGGACCTCATACAACCAGACCGGATCAGCGATAATAACGCGGTCCCCAATCAACTCTAACAAGCCTTCGGAAAGACAAATACGATAAAAATCATCCAACAAGATCCCACCCTGCGGAACTGGCAAGCCACCACGAGCTGCCAAATCGAGCATTTTACCCTTGTGGGCCACACCTCGTTTTCTGGTTCGTCCAGCCAAGCCAAATAAAAGGTGATTGTCGCATCTTACACCGCGTCTGATCCTGTTTTCCGAATTTCATCGGAAAGCCACAGCAAAACGGAATGGTCCATATTAGTAACGACCACGCATGATCTGTACAAGACGATCGCCGCTGCCGCGTTTACTGAATAAGAGTCAACCCCATCGCTCATGGGAATGGAAACCAGCCAATTGACGGCCGTCTGAATCTCAGCAGACAATCCCCACGCTTCACTGCCCACCAACAGAGCTGTTCCTACATCAGAGAAGGACGCATCCGGTAAGGGGGTCCCGCTCGATACGGCCGTGCCTACCGTTTCAAAACCCACGTCACCCAGGTCAGACAACAACAGGAATACATTATCATAGCGCAGGATTGGTATCTTGAACAAACTACCCATCGTCGTACGCAAAGCCTTGGGGTGAAAGGGATCGCTCATCCCCACTGCCACAAAAGCCATCGCCCCCGAGGCATGTGCCGTGGCGCAAAAGCGCGCCCAGCATTGCCGGGATCCTTCACATCGACGACTACCAGAATTAAAGGGAGGGCTTGACCTGAACGGCCGTTATTTCACGCAAAAGGGGCTGTTGTGGCATCTTGATCAAGCCCAGGATTGGACCCAATTCCCGGCCGCCAGTGATTTCCTTCACAAGCTCATCGGGCACGATGCTGATTTGACAACCGGCACGATCCAGATCGCGTAACAGAGTTTGAATCCTCCCCGAAGGATTCTCCATGAAAGCCAATGTTGTGATCGCTTGTTCCACCTTTGTGCCGGCCCGAACCGCCCGTTCATGTAAACGGAGCCCTTCAATAGAGAAATAACCGCTGTCAGCCCGCCCTCTTGATGTTGCCGCACGGCGAATCATCTCCACCGTTCCGCGCCAGTTGGTTTGGTTTGTCATCATTAATACCGAATAGAGAATAACATCTTGGCTTTGCCAAGCCAACCCGCAAAATAGAAAGAGAATAGTTGGATCAAAAAGACCCCGCAAGTTTTCAAAACCTGCGGGGTTTTTGATGTCTGTCGGGGTGGCCGGATTCGAACCGGCGACCTCTTCGACCCGAACGAAGCGCGCTGCCAGGCTGCGCCACACCCCGAACAGCAAGAATTATAAAGCAAGACCTATATATTGCAAGCAGCCCCCGCGCTGTATTAACCTTTCCATAGAGCAGAAAGTCGGTATGGTATCTAGGATGCACTAGACATGACACCATTACCGGCTCTGATACAATAGAGGCATCGTGTAATTGGCAGGATCTTCACCTGTTTGAACGCCGCTTCAACCAGAAAAAGGCGCGCTAAGTTAAAGGTAACCGTGTATAGTCTGCAGAATAGAGAAACTGGCAAAGGACGAATTTCTTGAAACGTTGGCAATTCTGGCTGGGTATTTTCATCAGCGTCTTCTTTGTCTGGCTGGCATTAAAAGGGCTAAAGCTGGATCAGGTTTGGCTAAATATCCGCAACGCCAATTACTGGTGGCTTTTACCTAGTGTGCTCGTTTATTTTCTTGCTGTATGGGTTCGTACATGGCGATGGGGTTACATGCTGCGTCCCTTGAAATCTGTTTCAACCCCTCGCCTCTTCCCGGTAGCGGTCATCGGCGATACTGCAAACAACATTTTCCCATCAGGGCAGGTGAACTGCTGCGCTCTGATGCGTTACGTCTACGTGAGGACATTCGAATTCAGCGCCAGTAATCGCCACCGTCGTCGTAGAGCGGGTGTTCGATGGTCTGGTGACGCTGGCCTTTGTTTTCATTGCCCTACCCCTGACATCTATTCCAGGCGATGAAAATGCGACGCATCCGGGTCATGGTCGCTTTGGAAAGCGGCGCTTTCTTCGCCGCTTGATTGTTTCTTGATCATGGCCGCCTTTCCAGACCAACTCTATCCGAACCCGCCCAGTGGTTCGGTGACCGGGCGCTGCTGCAAAAACATCGCCAGGGGATGACTGCTTCGGTTTCCGCGCCGCTTCTGTCAGGTTTGCAGTTACTGCGCAGCTTTCGCAGTGAATTGATGATTTTCTTCATATCCGTCATCATCTGGCTGTTGGAAACG
>CAVOGP010000049.1:0-9581 GCA_963695425.1 uncultured Alphaproteobacteria bacterium
CAGACGGGTCCGCTTTCGGCCCATAGGCGACATTCATCGCCTGAAATGATTTCCAGCTTCCGTCTGTTCTTCGATTGCTAGCCGGGGAAGTCGCGGAACTCCTTGACGAGTTTGAACGGAATCTTCCAGCCCGCACCTCCCCGCGCATCAGCATCTTGATGTCTTCCGCCCTGTCTTCCTTCCCGGTTTTCGGATCGATCTCCAGCGTGTGGCCCTGGCTGTCCCAGGGTTTGGTCGCGCTCTTCGAGTAGTAGCCGAGAAAATGCCCGGCTTCATGGGCAGACGTGTTGGGCCCGCGTTGCGAGCTGATGAAGGCAATGTCCAGCCCTCGTGCAAACGAGCCATCGAGCGAGCCGCTGTTGGACCAGATCTTGTCGACGCAGAAAATGGTCAGATGGGCGCCCTTGACTTTGTGTTTGACGAAGAGGGTCTTCAGTTTTTCGACCACTATCGCATCGGGAAAGGTCGCCAGGCTCGCATCCTTCATGCCGGTGGCAGCAGCAATCTCCTGTTTGACGGCAGCCTGCGAGTCATCGATGACCAGCCAGTCGCTTGGCACCCGCTCGAAGCGGATGTTGGCCTGCGGCCTCCATATACTGTTCATCGTCGGCAATTCCCATTCCGCGTTGCAGGGATTCTTGGCGTGAAACGCCGGAACGGCGCCACCTTTCGGAACCATGACATTGCGGAACGCCACCTTGATCGTGATTTCCGGCAGCACGGCGACAAAGAGCCTGGCTTCGATCTTCCGGCCGGCCGATCGGGCCACCACCTCCAGGCCGGGAAAGCCGATCGGCTTCTTCCGTCCCTTGATCTCGAAAAATCGGGCATCGCCACTGAAGGTGGCGGGAAGTGACGCCGCCCTGAGTTGGCTATCGACATCGGGTTCGGAGAAGGCGTCTCTGGCTTGCATCACCCGTCTGCGGGTCTCGGCGCCATCGATCTCCTTGATCTCGAGGGCATGGAGGTTAGGATCGACCTTGAGCTTTTTTCCGGGATCGATCAGAGCCACGATGTTGGCGCCGCCGAACGGCACCACCATGCCCGGCGGGCTGTGGCGCTCATCGACGCCGGAGCGGCGGAACACCTCTTGAAAAGCGGCCATGTCTGGTTCTCCCGTCCTAGGGCAGAAGTTTTCGGCGGCGAAGTTTCATGGCCAGTCCCCCCACATCAATAATGCCGGGACGCCAGTAGGCGCAGCCTACTCCGTTTTCCGGACAACGCGGAAGGCTAATTGATGGCCGCTATTGGCGCGAAGCGGACACGTGGCGATTTACGGGTACACGCCCTGGTTCACTTGTGACCTCTGATCCATCGGGATCGTGCCTCCGCAGGCATGCGGTCATGGCGCGGCGGCGCATCCGGTCGGCGGCTCCGGCCTCGGCGGCTCCGGCCGGCCGCCTCCCCCTCCGCCTCATGCGCCCAGCGGCAGGTTGTCGACCCCGTCCGCCAGCGCCACCCGCAGGTGCCGCGCCAGGTGGTCGACGCAGGCGCGCACCCGCGGCGTGACCAGCCGGTTCGAGGGATAGACCGCGTAGATGCCGGTGCCCGGCATCCGCCAGTCCGCGAGCAGCCGCACCAGCCGCCCCGTCGCTTGGTCCGCGCATTCGGCCCGTTGCAGCCGTTCTAGAACGGTGCGGCGAACGGCGGGATCGAGCCCGCTGCCGTCGTTCCAAGGTGCGGCAATTGTTACCAAGGGCGGTAGCGGGCATTCTCGGCATCCAACAGATGAATGTTGCCAGGTAGTCCGAGCAGACGTTCAGGCCGACGGAACTCGACCGAACCGCTCGGGTGACGTCTGCGCGCCCGCAGCGAGTGAGGCAATGCAGAACCTGTGAGGGTATCTTAAGTCGGTGGTGCGACGCTAAGCAGTTTGCTAACCAGCGCCGCCTGGCCCGCACGGGCGATGGCATTGCCGAGAAGGCGGTCGTCGTGAAGCAGGATCACGATCATCATGTCAGCGACCGTAATCCAGCACGGCGTGATCGGGCCACCATCGGGGGCGCTCAGCATCAGGGGCGCCGCCGGTCGCACGCAGCAGGGCGTCCGCAAGAGGGCATCGGCCTCGCTGACAGCCTCGCGTAGCGTGGTCGTGTCTGTGGCCGAATGACCGCAAAGCCGGTTGCCCACGATCCTCACTGCGCTGCGACCACCGAGCGCCTCGGAGAACCCCGCGCCGGTGTCGACCACGCGGCACTGCCCGTCGACCCTGACCCAGGGACTGGCATAGTACCCGGTCCGGTTCGGGATATGGACGGCCGCGACAATCTTCCATTCGCCCTCGACTTGCTCGAGAATACGCATCTCGTTGTGGCGGCCTGATCCCCTAGTGGTGTCCCTGTCGACCGGCCGGACCTGGTCGAAGGTTGCCCAGGCCATGCCCGCGCCAATCGTTATTCGCCAGTTCTCGTTCCTGAGCTCCCGCTCGGGGCGGTTTTCCTCGACGATCGCCGCAAACATCGGCGTGAAATAGCGCTCGATCTCGTCGAATTCCTGGAAGGTCAGCGCCCCGAGGAATGGCCTTGCGTGGACATGTCGCGCGCGCGGGCTCTGCACCCAGTATGTCTTCCACTTGTCGACGTCGCCCTCGAGCCACGCCGCGGACTCACCCTCGATCACCGCGACGATCCTTTCGCGGTCCTCCTCCGTCGCGGTCTCGCGCGGTGTCAGCGCCTGACTGGTTGGGTCGACCATGCAACCTCCAGAACGAGCTTTCTCAGGATTGCGTCGGCAAATCCGGTCTCGGGATCCACCGACATCACGAAGGACCCCGGACCGCCGATGACATGGTTCCTGAAATAGGCGTCCAGTGGTTCGTCATCTGCACGAAAGAGACTAGCATAGGGCCCCTCGTCGGCCAATGTTCTCCCGGGCAGGATGAGCGCATTGACGGTTGCCCCCGAAGCGCGCAGCGCCTGCAGGCCGTCCCCTACCGGCGGCCCTTCGCTGTTCGTCCCATTGCCGGCGATGTCGACGACCTTGCGCAGCCCCTCGTAGCCGTTGCTGGCGAGAAGCTGCCCCGAAAACCGCATCGCCCCCGAGATCGAGGTTTCACCGCCGCCGGCATGTTGCTCGGCTGCCTCCAGCCGGTCGGCGAAAGCGGAAATCTCTCCGGTGGTAGACAGAAGCGTCCAGGGAACCACCAGCCGCTGGTGCGCCGACCCGGCCCACTCGAAATAGACCACCGCGACCGTGCCGAGGGGTCCGGACCGCAAGGCGCGCTGCAGGTCCGGGTCCCGGAAGGCCGCCGCAAAACCGAGCCTCTGGGCGCGACCTAGTTCCAGCGAAACCGAGCCGGATGCATCGGCGGCAAGGACAAGTTCGAGGTCGACCTCTTGGCGCACGGATCCGCTCGTCTCGGCAAACGACGCCCATGCGGCCAGAAGGCAGGTGGTCAGGATCAGGATAAGTCTCGACATGGGCACGATCCCCATGGACGTCCAGGGAAAGCATGGCACTGCAGGGCGGCCACGTATGTCCCGCAAATGGAGGACGGCGCACCAGCGGACGGCGGCTCCGGCCTCCCGCCCGCGCCTCAGACGCCGGCCGGCAGGTTGTCGACCCCGTCCGCCAGCGCCACCCGCAGGTGCCGCGCCAGGTGGTCGACGCAGGCGCGGACCCGCGGCGTGACCAGGCGGTTCGACGGATAGACCGCGTAGATGCCGGTGCCCGGCATCCGCCAGTCCGCGAGCAGCCGCACCAGCCGCCCCGCCGCCAGATCCGGCAGCACCGCCCAGTCGGGCAGCGCGATCACCCCGATCCCCGCCAGCCCCGCCGCCCGCAGCGATCCGGTGCTCGAGCATATGAGCGCCGGCGTCACCGGCACCGACTGCGCCCCCTCCGGCCCCTCGAAGCGCCACTCGCGCTCCCAGAACAGCCGCGCGTAGCTCACGAGCGCATGCCCCGCGAGATCCCCCGGATGCGACGGCATCCCGCGGGCGGCCAGGTACTCCGGCGCCGCGCAGGCGATCACCCGCCCGCTGCCGATCCGCCGCACGATCAGCCCCGGGTCCGGGTCCATCGCCAGCCGGATCGCCAGGTCGAGTCGGTCCGCCACCAGGTCGACCGTCTGCTCGGATTCCACCAGAGACACGCTGACCCGCGGATGCGCCGCCATGAACCCCGCGATCCCCGGCACCACGTACTGCTCGGCGAACCCCGGCAGCGCGCCGAGCCTGAGCGTGCCCACCGGCTCCTCCGCCAGCGCCGCCACCTCGTCGAGCCCCGCCTGCGCCTCGTCCATCGCCCGCCGGATCCGCGCGTAGAGCGCATGTCCCGCCTCGGTCGGGCTCACCCGCCGCGTGGTGCGGTCGAAGAGCCGCGCCCCCAGCCGCTCCTCCAGCCCCCGCACCGCCTCGCTCACCCGGCTCCGCGACAGCCCCAGCGCCACCCCCGCCGCCGAGAACCCGCCGTTCTCGACCACCCGCGCGAAGACCTCCATGTCGTCGAACAGCCGCATCCCTGATTGTTCGCCCATACCGGACACCATGTCCAGAACTCTCCCCCTTCTCCGAACAGCCGGAATGCGCGATCACCCTTCCCAGGCCGGACGGCGATCCCCGCCGCACCCGCCGCAACCAGGGAGACCACCATGCTCGACGCCACCGGCTTCACCGCCGCCGCCGTCTGCGCCCCCGGCGCCGGCATCGCCAGCCCCGCCTTCGGCTGGAAGTCCGTCCGCGTCACCGCCGCCCAGACCGGCGGCCGCGTCTCGGTCTTCGAGGCCACCATCGAGCCCGGCGACGGCACGCCCCCGCACATCCACCACAACGAGGACGAGACCTTCCACGTCCTCGAGGGCGCGCTCCGCATCTGGTGCGGCGACGAGACCTTCATCGCCGCCGCCGGCGCCACCGCCGTCCTGCCCCGCGGCATCCCCCACCGCTTCCTGAACGAAGGCCCCGCCCCGGCCCGCGCCATCGTCCAGTGCACGCCCGGCGGCTTCGAGGGCTTCTTCCTCGACATCGACCGCCTCGAGAACCCCGGCCCCGACGCGATCGCCGCCACCGCCGCCCGCTACGGCCTCGAATTCCTGCCCGCCTGACCCCGCAGGGGGCGCGGCCCCGCCCGCGCCCCCCTACGCCGGCGCGAAGGCCGCCTTCAGCCACGCCATCACCGCCTCCGCGAAGGCCTCCGTCGCATCCGTCCCCGTCACCGTCAGCGCCCAGCCGTCCGCCAGCCGCTCCCGCCGCCCCACCAGCCGCGACACCCGCACCACCCGCGCCCGCCGCCGCCCGGGTACCCGCCGCGGCACCCCCCGCGCCCCCGCCTCCACCGGCGCCTCCGCCGCCGCGATATCGCCCAGCACCTCCCCCAGCACCCGCCCCTGCGCCCCCGCCGCCACCCCCGCGAACGCCGCCCGCAGCACCCCCGCATGCCCGCCCTCCACCGCCTGCGCCAGCAGCAAGGCCTGCCGCTCGCTCAACCCCTCCGGGTCCGGCAGCGCCCCCTCCAGCGCCTCCGCCAGCCGCGCCAGCGACCGCAGCCGCGCCTGCTTGCCATAGCCCGCCGACGCGTGCAGCCCCTCCACCGCCGCCTCCACCGACCCAAACGCCCCCGCATCCCGCGCCACCACCACCACCCGCCCCCGCGCCCAGGCCGACAGCGGCGCCCGCAGCGCATTCTCCGCCACCATCGCCGCCATCGCCGCCGCCTCCCCCACCCGCGGCCGCACGAAGGCCGGGATCTCCGCCCACCGCGCATTCCCCGTCAGCTCATGGAGCGCCCGCACCGCCGTCAGCCGCCGGTACCCCGAGATCAGCCCCCAGGCCACCTCCCCCTCCGGCGCCTCCAGCGCATAGACCTCGATCGGCAGCCGAACTCCCGAGCGCCCGATCGACCGCCTCAGCTCCTCCAGCTCCGGCGCATCCAGCCCCGAGCGGTCCCGCGACAGCCGGCTGTCGATCGACGCCACCGGCAGCATCCGCACCTCCATCCCCGCCATCACGCCACCCCGAACCGGTTCTCGATGTCGACAAACAGCGACGTCATCATGTCCTCCACCGCCATCGCCCCGGTGAACCGGAAGCTCCAACCCCCTCTCACCTTCACCCGCCGCACCCTGAGCTTCCCGCGCAGATCCGCCACCCGGCACGGCCCGCCCCCCGTGAGCGCCCCCGTGAGCGCCCCTGTGAGCGCCCCCGCCGCCGCCCCTGCCGCCGCCCCCGCCGCCTCCGCCAGCACCGGCCCCACCGCCTCCCACTGCCGCGCGTGGTCCTTGCGCGGCATCTCGTACACGGCCGCCTCGATCGCCTCCCTGAACCCCGCCCGGCACGCCGCCGCCAGCCGCATCACCTCCGCCCGCGAGAACCGCTCGGGCGCCGCGAACACGGTGTCGAGCTCCCCCGCCGCCTGCGCGAAGGCCCTGAGCCGCGTCCTCTGCATCGCGCTCACCCCCGGATGCAGCCCCGCGATCGCCCCCTCCACATCCGCGAACAGCCGCAGCTCCACCGCCTTCACCAGCACCGCCCCCCGCTCCCAGGCGAGATCTCCGCCCGCACCTCGTTCTCCTCCACCATCGCCGCCAGCGCCGCCGCCATGTCCGCCGGCTCCCGCACGAAGGCCGCGACGACCTCCTGCCCCGCCACCCCCTCCGCCGCCAGCGCCCGCACCGCCGCCAGCCGCCGGAACCCCGAGATCAGCCCGTGCGTCTTCTCGCCCCCCGCACCCTCCCGCGGCGCCGCCAGCGCGAACACCTCCACGGGCATCCGCAACCCGTCGACCGCGATCGAGACCGCCAGCGCCTGCAACGCCTCGGGGTCCATCCCCAGCCGGTCGCGCACGAGTGCGGCCTCGTCGATGGCATGGATGGGGATGTGGTGGACGATGTCAGGCATGGCGGTCCTCCGGCGGGGAATCAGGCGGGGGGTTATACCATGGATTTCAGGCTGTTGCGGGGGAGGGAGTTGGGGCGTGCGGTGCCAGCCCCGACGCCCACGTATTACAATCACGCCTCGTCAATTACGGGCGCCCTCCTCACCTGTCCCGCCCAAGCAGACATGCGCTTTCGAAGGGGATTGGAGGCGCCGTCGGGTAGCCACTCGGTAGTGAAGGCGGCCAGAGCGGTTGAAGCGCCCTGCCGACAACGAGCGGCGTCCCTTTGCGGGTCTTACGGGAACCCATTTGTCGACCACCGACCCTGTCAGAGATCCCTGGGCGCGGGGATCGCGCCGCCGCCGCCGCTGCTGTATCTTCGCACTCTATTGTCGCGATTCGATTGTTCAGCATGGACCTTCTCAAGCAAGTTGGGACTTTCTTCGGCTGGCTCTCCGGAGTGGTCGCCGGCATCACGGCGACGCTCTACGCGCTCGGCTTCGTCGCCTCGCTTTCACATCAGGGCATGCTCGGCCTCGACTGGGCGATCGTGTCGCGCGAACCGCTATGGTATCTCGGCCTCGGCGGCCAGGTCGCGCAGTATTGGGCGTTTCTGACGACGGTCTGGCTATTGCTTGTCCTGGCGGTTGGCGAGAGCCTGCTCGCTGGCCTGCATTGGGCCGAGGCGCGCGAGAGTCCGCGCGCACGCCTGCTCAAGGCTGGGGCCTCCTGGCTGGACCGCCAGCTGATTTGGCTCTTGGCGATTCTAAGCCTCGTGCTCGCCGGCTACATGATGAGTGCCTTCGACGACGCACTCAGTGTCCGCGGCCTGCTGTTTGCGAGCACGGCCGAGCTCTGCCGCCCCGACGGCGTCGTCGCCGACATTGCGGCGGCGAACCGTGAGGCGCTCGTCCGGCGCGCCGAAGACGTTGCCGCCTTTGCCGCGCTGGCACTCGGCGTCGGCGGCTACGCGGCGCCGCGGCTGGTCGCCCGGCGGGGGCCGGCGCTGCCGCTTCTAGTTTGCATTGCCGTCGGGCTGCAGGCACTCGCCGCCATTCCGAGCGCGCATGGTATCTTCCTGATCGACTTCCGCTTGCGCCATTTGCAGACCGACGCCGCAATCGCCAAGGCCGCGCCGCAGAACCCGCTCTACCTCCTGATACGTGCCCGCGATGGCCTCTGGGTGTGGGAGCCCGCGGCGCGCACAGTGCATTGGGCCTCCGAAGACAGCTTCGACACGCTCAGCATCGGCCGCACCGCTTCGATCGCATCGCTCGCTTGCCAGTGAGGCTGGCCGAGGGTACATTCGTTCCGCGAGTGTCGTATCGAGGGGGTCGATGATGCTGGCGCGAGTGGCTCGAACTGCTGCTTTGCTTGTCCTGCTGGCCATGGCTGCATGCCAGCCGGCATCGCCGCCTACCGCGGTCCTCTCGGTCGACGGTTCAGGCGTGCGCCTCAACGGCGCGTCCGCCAGGACCGGCGACCGAGTAGAGCAAGGCGATCGGGTCAGCACCGGTCCAGGCTCGGCGGCTCGTATCGGCTGGTCGGTCCGACACTACATGCTCATCGACGAGCGCTCTGACCCGCTCTATCGCTGGACCGGGCCGGACGGTCGGATGCTTGCGATCAACGTAGGCGTGGGCTGGTTCCTCATTGACTCGGGCACGTGGACCATCCGTGTCGAAAATCAGATCGCAACTGTTGACCATCGGATCGCGTGTCGCGATCAACGTAGTGCCCGGCCGCTACCTCGACCTCTACGTCTTCGAGGGCACGGCCGCGGTGATCCGCCCGGCGGCCCTGACGCTTGTGTCCGGTCAGAAAGTGCGCATCACCGCCGGGGGCGCCCTGCGACCCGGCCTGATCGGCCCCGACGAGCGCGCCGCGATCGAGGCGCGGTTCGCGCGGTGGGAACTCCCGGCGATTAGCCCGCAGCGGCCGAACTTGGGGGAAGACCGCTCGCCACCGCAGGGACAGCAATACAACCCCGACACTCAAACCCCGGACGGTGGTGAGACACCGGACGGTGGTGAGACACCGGACGGCGGCGAGACACCGGACGGCGGCGAGACGCCTGACGGCCGCGAGACACCTGACGGCGGCGGGGTTATTGACGGTGGCGGGACGTTTGACGGGCCTCCGACCGTGGATTAGTCCATTTCCGTTATTGAGGTTGGTCTTGGAGTGACCCGCTGCGGACCGTGGGCTCGTACACGATCAGACTTAGCCGTCCGCGCGCGGGCGCAGGGCCGGGTCAGAATTGGCAACTCAGTTTCACCAAACCGCTATCGCTCAATGCAATGGTCCGCGGAACTCCGGATGCATCCTCGCCAGCGGTTCACGATCGGAGTGCGGCGGTCGAGCCAGAAGGCCTTGGTGGTCATCCGCCTCCCCGGCGCGGTCGGCGTCTCGGCCGCAAGGCGGGGTGACGCGCAGCGCCACCCCGTCGCGTGCCGGGATCGTCCCCGGCCTCAGTCGCGCTTGCCGCGCGCCACCCTGGTCCCGGTGGTCGCCTCGCTGCCCGTGTTCCCCCAGCCGGAGTTCGACGGACCGCCGGGCGCGTTCTGCGCCGCTGACCGTCGGCGCGATGCCCCCGATCCCCGGCGTGCCGCTCAGCACATCCGCCATCGCCCGCGCCGCACCGGCGTTGCTGTTGCTCGACTGCGCCGAAGCGGCCCCCGCCACCAACGCTCCGGCGCAAAGCGCCGCGATCACCAGTCTCGTCATTCTCAATCGCTCCCTGATACGCAGGACCCCTCTGTCCTGTG
>CAVOGP010000050.1:0-49480 GCA_963695425.1 uncultured Alphaproteobacteria bacterium
CGCGGCGGTGCGCGCGCGGGCGTGCGGTTTCGGTACCGGGGGATGGGGGGTCATCGGGATGCTCCTGCGCCGGAATGCATGAGTTCGGCCGAGACCGTCCGGCCGAGGTTGCGGCAGTCGATGCGCAGCGCCCCGGCGATGTCGGGATAGCCGATCGCCCTGCCCTGGTCCTCCTTCAACATTTGCCCGAGCCTGGTCCCTCAGCCCCACCATGGAAGATCTGGCGCGCGGCGACGGCGTAGAACTCGGCGTTGTCCATGGCGTCGTCCGGCGAGAGCGTGGCGTAGGTGGCCTCGAACTCGTAAGCATTGTCGGTTGCGCCGGGGTGCTGATGCGCGCGCTCGTGGATGAGTGTCCTGACGCGCGTCTTGTGGTCGGGGCAGTTGAACCAGGGCGGGCAGACATGGATGTCCTGAAGGCGCCGGATCCAGGCGAACGCGCCCCGCACATATGCAAGGTCCTCGCAGTCGTCCTCGCACTCGAAGGTGAAGCTGCCGTTCAGTTCCGTGCGCAATTCCTGAAAGCCGTCACGGATCCGCAGGACATGGCCGCTCGCCGTGGTGTGGAAGTTGTCATTGAGCGCCTGACGCACGATGGCGGCGGTTGCGGGGTCCGCCGGCACGGCCGAGTGTCGTGACGAGGCGAACACGAAGGCGAAGTCGGTGATCTTGCGCGTGGCATCATCGACCCAGATGCGAGCGTCGTCCAGGGCGCTTCGGAGCATCGCAGTCTGCTCGCGCGAACAGTCCTCGGTTTCTGCCGCAGGGCGTCGCGGCCGAGGCTCGGGCGTTTCGCCCGGCGGCTCGGGTGTTTCGGTAGGGGGCTCGGGGGCCGGCGATCCACTCACGGAGATGACTGCGCTGCGGCGATCCTCGCGTCCGCCTGGCGTAGGTCCGTGGCTGAATAGGTCGATCGCGCCTGCAACGCCTTCCGCGACGAGCACCTGGGCGGCGGCATTCGCGCGGGCGCACGACAGCTCCTCATTGAACGTCGCATCGCCTTCCTCGCTTGCGAAGCCGTCGACGTCCACGTCGCTCGTCGGGGAGAGCCCCGCAGCAACGCCGCGCAGGCGTGCCTCTTCTCCTGGCCTGAACTCGTCACAGTTCTGCTCGAACAGGAAGATGCGATCGCTGCTGCCGCCGAAATCGGTGATATCGCCACCGCGTCCCGTGCACCCGCCGACGCTGCCGATCGCCGCTGGTCCGCAGGCGCGTTGTATCGGGGCCTCGGGGATGGCGCGCTGTTGCACGGTGTGCGCCAGTTCGTGCGCCAGCAGCCGCCGTCCGGCGGATGCCCCGGGCGAATATTCGCCGGGCGCCAGGGCGATGTCCGTACCGAGCGTATAGGCGCGGGCGTTGATCGCCGCGGCCGCGGAACCCACCCGGGCACCCTCATGCAGGCGCACTGGAGAAAGGTCGCGCCCGAAGCGCGGCTCGAAATACGACCGCTCGGCGCGGGAGAGCGGCCGGCCGCCGCGCGCGACCGCGGCGGCGGCGCGCTCGGCGGCGGTGGCCCGGTTACCTGCAGGCGGATAGGCGGTGACCGGGCGCCGCAGCTCCGGCGCAGAGGCCGTGAATATTGGCCCCGCATCGGCCCCGGCGGCGACACGCTCTGCGACGCGGTCCGCCTCCACCTCGAACCGGTCTCGCGCGGGGCCAAGGCGGACCGTTGACGCGCGTTGCAAGAACCTGGGCGTTTCGGCTGCGCAGTCGGGACAGGCTGCCGGGCGGCCTTCTTCCTCGGCGCGGGCACATGCGGCGCATTTCCGCTGCACGATCCGTGGAGCTCCGTGCCTCGCAGGGGCATCGCCCTGCGGCTGCCGATGGAGCATCCTCGCGATCCGCACCCCATCCTCGAACTCGCCGACCGGGCCTACGGGCTGGCGCTGGAGGACGGCGGGCGCGGATGACGGTCGCACCGCGGCGGTGCCGCCAAGGTAGCGCGGGGTGCCGGCGGGTGCGGGTTCTGCCTCGGGTCCGGGGCTGCGGGCCGGGTGGGTGCCTGCCCGTCCGGCCGCGCGGGCGGCGGCGTGCGGTTTCGGTGCCAGCGGTTGTCGGGTCATCGGGCTGCTCCTGCGATGGAGTGCAAGAGCTCGGCCGGGACCGTCCAGCCGAGTTTGCGGTATTCGATGCGCAGCGCGCCGGCGATGTCGGGGTAGGTGATCGCCCTACCCTGCTTCTGCGCCAGCACCGCGGCGGTGAGGACCACGTTGCGGATGTGCCCGCCCGCCATGTCCGCCATGGCGGCGAGGCGGTTGAGGTCGGCGTCGGCCACCGTGTGTCCACCTCCGAGGTGGGCGCTCCACAGGCCGCGACGCTCCTGCGGCCCGGGCTGGGTGAACTCGACGATCACGTCGAGGCGGCGCATGAAAGCCTCGTCGAAGCGGGTGCGGGCGTTCGACGTCAGGATGACGATCCCGGTGTAGGTCTCGATGCGCTGGAGGAGGTAGTTGGTCTGGGCATTGGCGAAGCGGTCGTTGGAGTCGGAGATGTCGGTGCGCTTGCCGAAGAGCGAGTCCGCCTCGTCGAAGAGCAGCATGACCTCCTGTTCCTCGGCCGCTGCGAGCAGGCGCGCGAGGTTCTTCTCGGTCTCGCCGATGTATTTGGAGCTGATTGCCGCGAGGTCCACCCGGTAGAGCGGCAGCATCAGGTGCCCGGCAAGCCAGGCCGCCGCCATGGTCTTGCCGGTGCCCGAGGGGCCGACAAAGAGGCTGCGCGCGCCGAGCTTGTGGCGGGCCGTCATGGCGGCGCCGAGGCCGTCGGCCAGCGCCTCGCGGCGGCGGCAGCGGGCAAGGAGGAGGTCGAGGTCGCGGCGCAGGGCTGCGCTGGTGACGAGGGCCGCGTCGGGGATCGTCTCGCGCACCGGGTGGGCGAGGGCGCCGAGGCCTTCGCCGTCGGTGGTCCAGAGGGCGGCGGCGAGTGCGGTGCGGTCCGGTGTGGGGCGGCCGGCGACGCTGGCCTCGGCCTGGGCGGCCTCAGTGAGCATGCGGATGCGGCCGGGACCGAAGAGATGCTCGGTGCCGAGGGTGGCGGCGAGGTCGGTGTCAGGGAGGCTGGCGGACCAGAGCCGGACCCGCTCGCTGGCATTCGGCAGCGGTAGGGTCCAGTCCACGGCGCGTTTGCCGGGGCGGCCGACGTGGCCCTCCGGCCCGAGGAGGGCGAGGACCGGGAGGGTGCAGCCGGGAAGGTCGGGGAGCGGGCGGTATTCGCCCGGCCCGATGGCGGCGGTGAAGACCGGCAGCAGGCCCGCGGCGGCGCAGAGGGGGCCGAGGCCCTGGGTCTCCACCTGGTCGAGATCGATCAGCGCCGGGCGGGCGTGGAGGCGCCGGCCGGCGCGGGCGGCAACCTCGGCGCGGTCGGGTATCGCGGTGCCGCGGATGGTCAGGAGGGCGACGCCGCCGGTGGCCAGACCGTCGAGGCAGCGGTCGAGGGCGGCGGCGAGCGAGGGCGGCCAGGCGGGGTCGGGGGCGGTCGCGGAGAGGTCGAGGCCGGGCCAAACCGGATCGGCGCCTGTCAGCGCCGCGACCATGCCTTCGGCCAGCGCCACGGCTCGCTCAGGCAGCGGTCCGGTGCCGACGAGGCGCAGGAGGCCGGAGGTGACGGCCGGGCCGGAGGCGAGGCGGGCCAGCAGGTGCGGGCGGGGGTCGAGGGGGCCGAGGGCCGTCGCGAGCAGGCCGAGGGTCGGGCGCGCGCCGCCCATGGGGGCCTGCGCCCAGGCGACCGCGCGGCCAGTCGCCGCGTCGGTCTCGACGGCCAGGGAGAGGGCGACCGCTGCGGTCTCGGCCGGGGAGAGTGTCAGGGCGGCGGCAGTACACGCAAGGGGGCGGTCGAGGAGGCCGGGGTGGCCGGTTGCGCGGGCCAGGGCGGGGAGTGCGTCCTCGGGGGAAGCGAGGGACGCGGCTGCGCGGCGGAGCCAGCGGGTTTCGATGCCGTCGGGTTCGTGCGGCGCAGGTTGCGCGGCGTGGCCGAGCAGGGCTGCGGCTATCTCGCCGATGAGCGGGTGCCGGGCAATCTGCGCGGTCGGGTTGCGGCCGTCGTCAGGCATCCGGCTCACCGTAGTCGTAGCGGATGGCGACGACGCGCGCGAGCCAGCCGCACCATCCGGGGTCGATGTCGAGGCCAGCGCGGCGGATGGCAAGCGAGATGGCCCCAGCCGGCATGGTGACGTCGAGATGCGTCTGGTCGGCTGCGATCCAGCCGGGGCGGTGGACGAGTGCGCGGAGAGGCCGGCCGGTGAGGTCGCGGGCCCATGCCCTTGCGGCGATTTGGAGGCCGAGGATGAGCGCGGGTTGGGACAGGGCCATGGGGCGGCCACGGCGCGGGCGGCTGGAGCGGACGGCGCCGGGCGCCCTGCCCCGCCAGCAGCCGACGATTGTCAGGCCGCGGCGGCAGGTGAGGAGGCGCCAGCGTGGGTGGCCCGGGATCGGTCGGAGGTTGAGGCCATCCCTGATGGCGGGGGCGATGAGGAACGGCACAGGGGCGGGCAGCGGCAGGCCGAGGCCGCTGGGGGCGAAGGCGGCACGGGCTGGGTCGAAAGGCGCGGCGCCGGCGCGGTCCAGCATCGCGGCCAGCGTCGCGCGGCCGATCTCGGCCTCAATGGCGTCGGGGTGGTTGAGGAGGTTTCCGGCCAGTCGGTCGAGCAGCGTCACCGCGAGCACGGCGCCGGCGAAGCGGGTGGGGAGGTGGTCCGGCACCGGGGCGGCAGGGGTCGGCTCGGTGGCGGGGGGATCAACCCGTTGCGGAGCGATGGCGGCATGATCTTCGCCGACAGGGGTTGGCGGCTGGACGGAAGGCAGGGTGGCTGGCGCCGCGGGCAGGGAGCCGGGAACGAGGGGTGCCGGCTCGTCGTGAACGAAAGTCGGGGACCGAGTGGGCGTGCCTTCGGTTGGCGCACGGACGACCGGTGGGACGGGGGCGATCTTCCCGGGTTGCCGCAGCAGTCGCACCGCCGCCATGAGGGCGCGGGGTGAGACCGGGCCGGGGCGGGTTGCTGCCAGCACGGCCGCGGCGAGGATCCAGGCGGTTGCGCTCGCATCGCCGGTGCGGCGGAGCGCGTCCCGTGCCTGCTCGCGGAGTGCGGCGGGTGCGCGGGCGACCAGGGCGGCGATGATGGTGTCGTTCGGTGATGGCGCTGCGGTCTCGACCGTGGACTCGCGGGGGGCGGGGCCGGTGAAGGCGACGAGGATGGCCGCCTGATCCGCTGGGGACAACTCGGCGAGGACGGTCTCGGCACTCCCCATTCGGGCAGCTTCGGTGAGGACGGCGGCTAGGAAGGCTGGCGCGCCCGTTTGGCTCGCGGCGCGGAGCAGGAGGGCGCGGAAGCGCGGGCGGGCGGGGGCGCCTGGCCGATGGCCGAAGACGGCGCGGAGGAACCAGAGGTCGGCGCCGCCGCCACGCAGCAAGGCAGCCGCGTAGAGGCGATAAGGCTCGACGGCGTCGCGGAATAGGACAGCATCAGCGCCGGCGGCGCCGGGTGAATCCGGGGGCACCGCGCGGGCGGCGGCCGCCCGCAGGCCCTGCTCGACGCGGCTGGCGACGCGCGCGCGGGCGCCGGGACCGGCCGCGTTCCCGGCGTCGAGCCGGCGCAGGACGAGAAGCCCGCGCTGCGCCGCCGGGCCTGCAGCACCAGCCCGGGTGTTGAGGGCGTCTTCGACCAGCGCGCGCGCCGTCACCGCTCCGGCATGCGGGCCGGCCGCCACGCGCAGGCGGCGAACCGTGGCGGCGGCCACGGTCATCGCCTGGTGCCGACGAGCTGCCCCTCGACCTGCCTTGCGAAGCGCAGCTCGGTCTGCGGGGTCAGGGCGACGGGGCCGGCGGGCGCACCGGTCACGCGGACCAGAACCCGCTCGCCGACGATGTCCTCGATCACGCCGCGCGCCGGGGCGGCGGCGGCGCCGAAGGCCACGGCCATGCCGATCGACGGCGTGCCGCGCCCGACGGCGACCTGGAAGACCTCGCCGGCCGCCACGGTGTCGTTGCGCTCCGGCCGGCCCTCGACGAGGGCGCTGACCGGCGCGTGGCTGGCGAGCAAGAGGCACACGCGCACGATCTCGCTCATCGCCGCGCGCGCCTCGGGATTGGCGAGGTCCACGCGGCCGAAGAGCCAGCGGTGCAGGTGCTCGAGCTCGCGGCGCTCCGGCAGGGCGATCTCGGTCCAGCGCGGCGCCACCGAGATGTCGCCGAGGTCGGGCGCCTCGTCGTGGACCGAGAGCGTCTCCGCCCAGCCGAGCCGGATGGCCGCCGGCACCTCGCGCAGCACCTCGAGAAAGCCCGCGGCCACGCTGCCGATGCGGTCGAGCTCAGCCAGCCCGGCACGCGCCAGCGCCGCCCCCGCCTTGCCCGCCCCGGCCAGATCCTCGATCGACAGCTCGGCCAGCGCGCGGTCGCGCAGCGCCTTCCAGCCGAGTGGCGCCAGCAAGTCGAGCGGCAGGCTGGCGCGAATCTGCAAGCTGCGCGCCATGCGGCCGTTCAGCGCGTTGAGCGCAATCTGCACGCCGCTCGATGCCAGCCCGGAGAGCCGGCTCTGCGCGAGGATGCGGGCTTGATCGGCCGCCCGCGCGTCGTTGCGGACCAGCCAGTCGGTGGCGCGCAGCCGCCCGCGGGCGAAGGCGTCCTTCAGGCGGTTGGCCTGGTCGATGCGGTCGATCTCGGCCCGCAGCGCGGGGAACCAGCCGATCGGCGCCTCGCGCAGCGCATCGACCATCTCCTCCAGCTCGCGCGGCGGCTCGTGGCCGCGCTCGAGAACCGCCGGGATCGGATCGACGAAGGGGCCGAAGAGGTCGATGCCCGGCGCATCGGAAAAGCGGTCGATGCCGCGCGGACGGGCGAAGGCGACGATATCGACGTGCTTGTCGAGGATGTCGCGGCGGCGGGTGTTGATCCCGTCGAGCCGGGCCAGCTCCTCGGACTTCAGGGCCTGCGCCACCGCGCGGTCGTGCTCGGCCTCGGCAAGGGCGGCCTGCTCGGCCTCCACAGCGCCCCGCCATTCCTCGGCCAGCGCGTAGGCGCCGAGGAGTGCGTCGCGCAGGGTCTCCAGCAGGCTCTGGTAGCCGTGCACCCGTCCTTCGGCGAGGCGAAGGATCGACACGGTGCTCTCGAGCGCATCGACGGCCGCGGCATAGTAGGCCGCCTCGTCCGGGTCCGCCGGGTCGGGGTCGAGGAGATCGCCGAGGATCAGCCCGGGCAGGTCCTCCACTCCGAGGTCGAGCCGCTGGGCATAGAGGTCGCGCAGGATGTCGGAAAGGGCTTGCCGGACGGTAGTCGAGTTGGGCACGAGGATGGCGGCGCTGGCCAGGATGTGCCGGTCGCTGATCAGGGCATAGCCTTCGGTCCGCCGCACCGCATCGGGGTTGCGCAGGACAACCAGCGCCTCGGCCGTCCTGTCCTGACCTTCGAGCTTGGCGAGCATGGCATCGAAGGCCTTCGCGTCGACGAGCGCGGTGCGGTTGGCGGTGATCGGGAGCAACAGGCCCGAGAGGTCCAGTGCCAGATCCTGGAGCATCCGGACCACCTCAGCCTTGGTGGCGACCGCGCCGTTCTTGGCTTCCTGCGCGGGGCTCGGCCGCAGCCGTTCGGCCACGGTGACGGTGCGGATCGGCGACGACTTGCCGTAGAGCAGGCCCTGAAGCGCCACGGAGGCGGTGCTGACCCGGACCTGCGACAGATCGATCCGTTCGGCGGCGAAGCCAGTGGCGAGGGTGGCGCCGAGGTCCGCGGCGGCCGTGGCCCCGCGCAGGTCGATGGTCGGGACGGCGCCGAAGAGCGATGGCACGCTGACCGCGCCAAGGGTGATCGCGTTCGCGCTGGCGCCCTGCAGGAGGGTGCCTGCGAGGCTGCCCGTGGCGGCGGCGCTGATCTCGAAGCTTCGCCGATCGGCAAGAAACGAGGTGATGGCGGGGCCGACCACGGGGCTGTCGACCCTGCCCGGTACCGGCTGCGTCCCGGTCGTCGGCAGTTGCAGCGCCGTCTGCGGTTGCGGGGCGAGACGCTCGGTCTTGAACAGGTTCTGGATCAGCGCGCTGGTCTGCACGCCGGTGGTGGAGACCGCCAGGTTGGCGAGCACCGGCGAGGTCACCAGCCGGCTCATGTCCTCCTCGCCCGCCAGGTGCTTGCGGGCGCGGTAGATCTCGGCCTGGACACGCACGAAGCTCATGTCGATCACGTCGTTCGCCTTGTCGAGGCGGGTGGTCAGGTCGGTGAGGGTGGGCTTGAGGCCGAGGAAGACGGGGGCTGCATCCACCACGGGTTCGGGCAGCGTGGGGTTCGCCACCATCGCGTCGAAGTCTGCGACCGACAGGCTGCCTGCGGTGGCTGGCAGCGCCGGGAGCTTGGCTGTGCGCGCGGCGAGCTTTTCCACGAGCGCACGGGCGCGGTCGTCGAAGCGGGCGGGGGCGACCCGGCCACCCTCGGGCACCGGCGGCGTGGGCACGATCTCGGCGCGGTCGATCAGGCCGACGACGGAATGCTCCATGCCGTTGAGGTCGGCCAGCATCGTCCCGCGGATCACGATGTCGGCCTCGGCATCGGCAATCGCGGCGTCGAAATCGGGGGCGATCTTCTCCGTCAGGAGCAGGCGCGGCTCGTAGAGGTGCTCGGGCACCGGAACGATCAGCTGGATGTAGTCGGGCCGGGCGAGGTCGTAGTTCGCCAGGCCCGCGCGCAGCGCGAGGGCTGATTCCAGCTGTTCGAGCGGGATGGGGGCCGCCTCGATGCGGAAGCCGGACGGGAAGAAGCTCGCGCGGATCGGCTTTGACTCGGCCAGCGGCGCGAAGTCGACGAGGGTGGCGGGCAGGATGCCGACGGGCGGCAGGTAGCGGAAATACCGGGTGGCGGCCGACAGGTCGGCGCCCTCCCGGCGCAGGGCCTGCAGGAGGTCGATGAACTGCTCGAAGCGCGCACGGGCGAGCGGGCGCGGCAGGGCGGTTCCCACCGGGCGCGGGGCCTTCACGGCGCCGCCGGAGCGCGCCACCGCGAAGCGGTCGAGGAAGACCAGCTGGCCGTCGCCGGTGATCTCGGCCAGGGCGAGCGGCACGCCGTGGCGCGACCAGGGCGGCGGGCTCCCGCGGTTCGCCGCCGCCGCCTCGCTCTCGATGATGCGGCGGGCGACGACGTTGCGGTGGACCGCGAGCGGCCGCGGCGGGGGAGCTGAGTCGTCGCCGAAGCGCGTGGGCGGCTGCACCATCTGCCCGGCCATGCCCGGCGGCGCGTCGTCGGCGCGGGGGAGGAGCTCTGCGAGGGAATCGGCCGCGCCGATCCGCGACCAGACGAGGCGTGCGGCATCCACCGTCACGATGTCGGCATAGGGATAGGCGGTGACGTCCGTCGGGCACGGGTCCTCGTCGTCCGCCTGGAAGGCGGAGACGGCGCGCACGGGCTTCAGCGACAGCACGACGAGGCCGGTCGGCTCGAGGTCGGCCTCGATCAGCGGCTCGGCGGGGGGGATGTCCGCCAGGCGGGCGATCAGCGGGCGGTGCAGGACCACTTCCTCGCCGGCCGCGGTCAGGCCGGTGCCGGCGGCGACAGACACCGCCGGCCCGCCGCCGGGCGCCTCGACGGCCTGCGCCTCGAGTCCGGCTAGGATGCCCGGCTCGACCACCCTAGCGAGGAATTGCAGGCGCTGGCTGCGCTGGCGCTGCTCGGTGCCGAGCGCGTCGGCGGTCAGCGTGCGGCCCGGCACGTGGTTGAGCCGGCGCGGAAATGGCTCGCCGACCCGGGGCGTGAAGCGGGGCGCGACGTCGAGCACCCGCTCGCCCTCCATCCAGCGCGCCTCGAAGATGTCGGACATCAGCGCAGCTCCCTGAACATCTGCTGGATCGCCGTGCTCACCGAGGTCGTGGTCGCGCGCGCGTCGTCGAGCACCTCGACCAGCCGCTTGGCCGCCTCGGTGAGCCTGTCGGGGGACCTGGCGAGCAGGCGGCCGATCTCAGAGAGGACCGCAGCCCTGCCCGAGCCTACAATCAGCCCGATGCGCCGCTTGGCGGTGCCGCGGACCGGCGTGCCGCCGAGCGGCGGCCGGCCACCCGGCAGCGGCACACCGCGCCCGCCGTCGTCGCTCGCGAGCAGATGCGGCTCGAAACTTGCGAGACCCTCGACGAAGGCCGCGTTCACCGGCTTGATGCGGGCAAGCTCGGCTTCGCCGATCGACCCGCCGGTGGCGAGGCCGTCGAGGGCCACTGCCGTCGCGATACGCGACTTGCCGATGCTGGCGCCTTCAAGCTGCGTGGCCACCGCACCGCGCACCGCAGGATCGGCCTTGTCGAGCGCCTTGGCGAGCTGCTCGCCCTGGGCGGCGTCGGGCAGGCTCTTGACCAGCGCCGTAACCTGGCGCTCCAGCGCGGCGGCGGCCTCGGCCTCGCGGCGCAGGCGGTCGTCGTCGGGCGTGGTGGGCGTGCCCGGTCGCGGCGTGACCGGTGTCGGCTCGGCCGCCGCCGCCTCCAGTCCCTGGATCGTCTTCTCCAGAAGCTCTTCGGATGCGCTCGGGAGAATGGAGGCCAGCTTCGCCGCAGCCTCCTTGGCCGCGCCGGACTCCAGCTTGCCGATCGCGTTGGCGGCACGTTCGAGCCGCTCACTTGCAAAGAAGATCTGGAGCTCCTTCAGCCGCTCGGAGCTGAACCTGCCCCCATCGGGACCGACCACGGCCGCACTCAGCAGGCGCATGCCGATCTGGTTGGCCTTGACCAGCGGCGCGACGAGGTCGGCCGCCGCAGCCCCGCTGTCGGGAAGATCCTCGCCGGCCCGCATCACCACCGCCGCAAGCGGCAGCGGGGTGCCGAGGAGTGCTCCCTCGACGATGGCCGCGGCCATTCCCTCCTGTGCCTCCTCAGGCATCCTGGCGAACACCCGCTCCGCCACGCGTTGCAGGTCGCCGAAGTCGGCCATGCGCACGACCACCTCGCGGGCAAGCCCGATCAGGGGATCGACCGGCGTCTCGGGCGTGCCGGGATCGGGCGTGCCGGGATCGGGATCGGGAGGCACAGGATCGTCCTCGCCGATATCGGGCGCCGGGGCGCCGCCGGAATTGTCGATGGCGATGAGCACGCTTTCGAGATCGGCGTTCTCGCGCAGGGTGCGGCGGCGGACGTACCAGAGGTAAGGCACCTGCGGCTGCCCGTCGGCGCCGGTCTGGGTCAGCTCGCGCAGCAGTGCTGCCCAGGCCTCGGTCGCCGGCGCCGCCTCGGCCCGGCGCGCGGCCGCGACATCGGCAAGCGCGATGCGGGTGATCCCGAGCCGGTCGAGCGGGCGCAGCGGCCCCTGGCCGATCAGGGTGATCGGCTTGAGCGGCCGCACCAGCGAGCCGAGTGCCGCGATGCGGCTGCGCAGCATGGCGCGGGGTACAGGGGCGAGCACCATGATCGAGATCGGGTCGCGCCGGGAGACCGGCAGGGTCAGGTCGATGGGCGGCAGCTCGAAGCTGTCCTCGATGAGATAGGGCAGCTCGTCCGAGGGCACGATGGAGAGCTCGACCTCCATCTCGCCGGGGAAGAAGCTCTGCACCTGGGTCGCGGGCTCGATGCAGGCCGCGGGCACCGGGCCGGCGGCGGGCAGCACCCGGAAGTGCGTCTCGGCGGTGAAGCGCGGCGGCAGGCCGCGGCGCTGGTAGAGCGTCACGACGTCGTCGAGCGCATCGGCATACTGGTTGAAATGCGCGAGGCGCAGCTGCTCGCGGCCGAGGCCGAGGCCCAGGAAGTCGCTGCGCGCTGCAGTGAGCTGCCGGCGCACCAGATGGACGTCGAGCCAGTCGACCACCCCCTGGCGCAGCGCGATCATCGCCAGCGGCAGCGCGAAGCTGGGCGTGCCCATCCCCTCGCCGCCCTGGAAGAGCCGCTGCGCGGCCATGGAGCGCGCGTCCTGGGTGTCGAGCGGCGCATCCAGCGGCGCGTACGGCGTCAGCGTGACTGCCGCCGCCTCGATGCGCTCGCCCATCTGCAGGGTTCGCTCGCCGGTCACCGTGGTCGGGAAGCTGGCGGTGGGGTTGGCGGTGAACTCCACGGCGCGCAAGGAGAGCACGAAGAGACCGGTGCGCGAGCGGATCGACGCCGCCGGCTTCTGCGACAGGCCAAGGCGGGCGTTGATCTCGTCCTGAAGGGCGAGGTCGGCGAGGTTGACCACAACGTCCCCGGGCACGATCAGATGGGCGCCGTCGAAGGCGACGCCCTGCCCTGCCCGGATCCGCAGACGTGTGCCGGTGGCATCGTCCACGGTGACGCCGAGGCCCTCGATCACCCCGCTGCCCACGCTGCGGGCGATCCCCGCCTGGCGGGCGAGAAAGTAGTTCTGCTCGCGGTTGAGGTCGCGGGCGGTCAGGAAGCGCCCGTCGAACCAGAGCGGCAGCGCGCGCTCGGGGTCGAGCGCCAGCACGCCCTGGCGGGCGAGCGCCAGCGCATCGGCCTCGGGAAGCGTCTCGCGCTCGGCGAACTTCTGGAAGTCGGTCATCGCACGTCTCCTCCTCAGCGGCCGAGGGCAACGAGGTCGGCGGTGGAATAGGACATCACCCGGCCGTCACTGGCTGCCGTGGCCGGGGTTCCCGCGTCGCGGGTCGGGGGCGTGCCCGCAAGCGCCGGGATGGTGACGCGGGCAAGGAAGAGGTCGGCGGGATTCTGGCCGGCGCGGTGCTCGACGTCCGATGCCAGCAGACCATCGAGCCCCCCCCACCAGACATCCTCGACCCAGGCCGCCTCGCGCTTGTGCCGGTCGAGATCGGCGCGGCGCTCGTCCGAGCCCGCAACACCCGCCAGCCCGCCGAGCGGCGGGCGGGGCAGCGGCGGGGTGTCCTCGATGCGCAGCACCAGCGTCGCCTGCACCGCCTCGCGCAGGCGCAGCGGCACCACGGCGCCGAGCGCGTCGAAGGCGCCGGAGGCGATGGCCGGGCGTTTGGCGATCTCGCAGTCGCGGAAGCCGATGAAGACATCGGCGAGCACGTGGTCGGGTCCGCCGTCCTCGCCGGCGCGGAACGCCTGTGCCAGCTCCGTGGGATCGGCCGCCGTGCGGTCCTCCCACCAGCGGTCGAGACGCAGGCAGAGCTGCAGCGGGCTCTCGATCAGCCGGCCCACCCGGTCGATGGCGAGGCCGGGGGCGATCACCACCATGGGCGCGCCCGCCTCCTCGGCCACTTCCACATTCAGTCCCGCCACCGTCCCGTGGCCGTGCAGGTAGCGCGCCAGCATGTGGGCGCGACCGCGGTGATAGGCTTGCTCCGCCTTCAGGTCGGCGTCGTCGAGCAGCATGCCGTTCGAATAGGCCACCCGCTCGGGCCAGAGCGCGCGCCGGGGCTTGTCCTCGCGAACCGTCATGTCCGCACTCCTCTCTCAAGTCTCGAATCGAGGCTGGGAAGCCGCAGGACGTGGTCGCGCTCGCCGAGCTTCGAACGGTCGAGGCGGACCTGCGAGGGTTCCGGCCGGGGACGCAGGTAGGTGTCGATGCCGACCAGCGCGTAGAGGCCGAGGATCAGCGGCCGGCTGGCCGGCTCGACCCTGAGCGCCACATGGGCAGGCGTCAGCGCGCGCGCCGTCTCGCGGATCAGCGCGAGGCGGGTGTCGTCGGAATCGGCACGGACGAGCACGGTGACGCGGTTGGCCAGCGCCGCAAAGAAGCCGCGCACCGCCTCGCCGTTCGCGCGGCGGTCCGGGGCCTCGAAGAGCGCGGCGAGCTCGGTCTCCTGCGCCGCACTCAACCGCGGCGTGCCGCCGTCGAACTCGTCCGCGTCGCCGAGCACGAGGGTGGGGCCGACGAAGGAATTGCCGCTCTCCACCGGGCCGCCGAGCAGGGGGTCGTTGCGCCGCCCGAGGTCCGCGCCGAGGATGGTGGAGAAGACCCGCCGCAGGCGGTGGTCCTCGAAGGCGACGATGCCGCCGGAAGCGACGTCGCCGCCGCTCACGATGTCGAGCGCCAGCATCAGTCCGGGCAGGGTCCCGCGCCGGCGGTGCAGCCGTACGGCATTGGCGAGCATCCGCCGCCGGGCCGTCTCGTCGAGGGCGGGCGCCACTTCGGCGCCGATCCATCCCGAAAGCCAGTCGAGCGCCTCGGCCGGCGCCGACCAGGGGTCGGTGACGAGATGCGCCGAGGCGGCCTTGTCCTCCAGCCGGGTGAGCACGCCCTCGAACATGGCGACATGCCGGTCGAGGAAGTCCTTCGGATGCGCCGGCCCCACCGCATCGCGGGCCGCGGCGGCGTCCGGCGCGTGGAACACCCGCGGCAGGTAGCGGCGCACCAGCGAGAACCGCCCGCCCCAGAGCCGGACGCCCGCTATCCGCGGCGAGGCCTGACCGCTGCCGAGCAGTCGAATCGTGACGCCGAGGTAGCGCCCCACCAGCTCGCGCGCGCTGCGGTCGTCACGCTGGATCAGCGCCGCGAAGCTGCCGGTCCGGCCTTCGACCGGTGCTGCGCCGAGGAGGCCGCGGGCAAAGGGCAGCTCGGTCGCGTCCGCCAGCCAGGCGCCCCGCGGCGCCTCCGCCGGCCCCTGCGCCACACCGAACAGATGCGGGGCCGGTGCCGCCTCGGCCAGCCCCTCGATGGTGTCGGCGGCGCGCAGCTCGATTACGGCACCGGTGCCCGGCGGGAAGTCGCCCTCGACCACCACCCGGTGCCAGACGGTGCCGGCCGCGCCTGCGTCGATCGGCCGGGCGGCGGCGGCCGTACCCTGGTCGCGATAGGTCGCCTGGCTCAGCGGCTCCAGCGAGCGGGGCAGCGCGGGGTGCGGGCCCTCATGGCGGACGTAGCGGCAGGGCAACACGCCGCCGCGGGCAAGCCGCACCGGCCCCGTCCCCTTCAGCGGGTAGCGCAGCGGCGAGAGGGTCAGCGCCTCGGGCACGCCCTCGCCGACCTCGAAGACCGCCGCCCGCGCAGCTCCGGGATAGAGCAGCGCCAGCCGTCCGGCCGAGACCCAGCCGATCGCGCCTGGAAAGCCGCGGACCGGCACTTCCAGCGACACCTGCCCGCCGTTCCGCCCGACGAAGACCACGCGGACACGGCGGCTCTGCACGGCGCCGAGCACCAGAACGGCCAGCAGCCCGTCCGGCCGGGCGGCCATGCAGGCGATCCGCTCGCTGGCGGCGATCTCCACCGGCGGCAGCTCAAACAGGCCCGGTGGCGTGGGATACTCCGGCCGTGGGCGGAAGATGTGGCCGGCATAGGCTCTCACCGCAAGATCGTGCAGCGGCGCCCCGGTCTCGACCCAGAGCCGCCCGCTGGCGCGCTCCAGCGCCCAGACGACGCCCCCGGCCGCGGCCAGCCGGTCCGGCTCGGCCGTGCCGGTGGTGAGCGACACCGGCACCCGCCAGCGCCCGCGCAGGTCGGCGAGGAGGATGCGCCCCTGCCCGCCCTCGTCGCGAACGGCCATTCGCAGCACGCCCTCGTCGTCGGCGCAGAGGTCGTGCAGCAGCGTGCCCTCGGGCAGGTCCAGCACCGGCACGAACCCTTCGCCGGCGCCGGCCGCGAGGATAATCCGCCGCCCATCCGCGGCGAGATCGGCGCCAGCCCAGTTGCCGAAGCCGTCCACCGCCACCGGGGGCAGGTTCGCCATGTCGAGGGCGGCGTTGCGCGAGGCACCTCCCTCGAAGGCGTCCGGCCGCCCGGCGAGGTGCAGGCAGCGCGCGCCCTCCACCCAGGCGAGCTCGGCGGCCGAGAGGTCGAAGTCCTCGGCCCCCGCCAGCAACCAGAACCTGTGCCCGTTCGCGTCGGCCATCAGCAGAGCTCCGGAACAACCGGAATCGGCTGGGAAATCGGCCGGTCCGGACCTAGCACGGCGGCGATCGTGGTGGCGGGGCCGGCGGGATCGGTGCCCAGCACCACCTCGAGCAGCTCGGGCAGCATCCAGGGTTCCAGCGCCAGCTCGGCCTGTCCCTGCGCGCCCGGCAGGATCAGCCGCCAGCCGCCGCGGGTGCTGCCTCGAAGAGGTTGAGCCCGTAGACCGCCGCAACCCCGGCGGTGCGCGCCACCACCACTTCCAGCTCCAGATGCCGCACGGTCTGGCCGAGCGGCCAGCCCGTGCCGTCGCGCCCGCCCGGAGCGACCGGCGCCAGATAGGCGCGCAAGGCCGTCTCGACCTCCGCCAGCACCTTGTCCGGCGCGTACCCCTCGCGCACCTGCACGGCGGCCGAGAGCGACAGGCTGCGGTATTCCGGCCCGATCACGAAGAGCTCGGTCCCGATCAGCCGGCGCGCGTCCAGATGGTCGTGCACCGCCGTCAGGATCCCCCGGTCGGGGCGCGGGTTCGGCGGATCGAGCGCGGCGGGCCGCGGCACCACCAGCACCGAGACCGTGCCGGTGGCGTTGCCGAGGCGCTGGAAGGGGCGGAAGCGCGGGATGACCTCGACCCGCGCGAGATCCACCCCCGGGGTCTCGAAGGCGAGGTCGCGGAAGTCACGCTCGGTCACCGCGCGGTCGGCATGGCGCAGCCGCGCCGGGATGCGCCGCTCGGCCGCGTCCAGCGTCTCGGCCTCCTCGCCGCCGCGGGTCGCGACCGGCTGCGAGGCCTTCAGCCGCGGATGGGCAATCGCGGCCAGCGTTCCGGCCGGCAGGTTGCCCGCCCGCCCGCCGCCGTGGCGGATGAGAGCCGCGCGCACCCGCGCGCCGGCGGGCGGCACCTTGCCGCGCATCCCGTCGCCGAAGGTGATCGGTGCCCGCCTCGGGGTCGAGGCGGAAGACCGTGTCATCCCGCCCGGCCGCGGCCAGCTCGTCCACCCGGAACCAGGGCTCGTAGAGCCCGTCTGCCCGTTGCACCTCGATCGCGAGGCTGACCGGGTCGACGGATGTGGCGGGCAGCTGCAACGTGAGGTCGGCAGCACCCGTGGCCTGGCCGACCACGATGGCGCGCAGCGAACGGCGGTGCTCGACGCCCACCACGTTGATCCCCACCCAGGCCAGCGGCAGCGTCTCGGCGCGGTCGCGCGGGCAGAGCCGCAGCCAGCCCATCAGCCGGGCGCCCAGCTCGGGATCGTCGATCCGCGGCGGGCGGTCGCCCACACCGGCCATCACGTCGATGTCGGGATCGTTCTCCGGCAACCCGATCTCGCCGGCATCCGGCAGCACCAGCCGCAGCACGCCCGGCACCGTGAAACCCCGCGTGGTGTCGAGCACCGCGGGTGCGAGCGTGTTGTAGGCAGGCCCGCCGTCGGGCGCGGACCGCGGCCCGGCGATCTGCCAGATCCATTCCTCGGCGCGCGGCACCGGCGCGTCCTCGTCCAGCTCGTCCCCGGCCACCTCCTCGCGGGGGGCGACGCCGACGTTGACCAGCACCGGCCCCGCGCCCTGGCGGGCGAAGGCCGCCTGACGAGCGGCCTCGCGGTCCTCGGGCGTGTCGAAGGGCTGGGCCGCGGCCAGGGCGAACCAGAGGCAGCCGTCCACCGTGTCGCGGATCACGTCGATGCCGCCGCTCTCGGCGCGCCCGCCCGCGAAGAGCGGCGTGGTGACATAGGGCTCCGACGCCTCGATCTCGTAGACCGAGTTGAGGCTCGTCTGGATGCCGCTGACCGAAGCCCGCTCCTCGGCCGTGGTCCGGCGCTTGATGTAGGCGAGGCCCGCCAGCGGCAGGATCGTCGCGTCCTCGGTGGTCTCGAACTCCACCGGCCCGGGCACCAGGCTGCGGGCGGGCAGATCGGCGCGCAAGCGGTCGCGGGGGCTCGCGTGGGTCAGCTGGATCAGCCCGCGCGCCGGGGTGGCGGGCCGGAGGCCGATGTCGAGCAGCCGCAGGAACACCAGCCGCTGCCGCTCCGGCAAAAGGTTGACGCGGTAGAGGAGCTTGTCGCCCATGAAGGCGAAGAGGTCGATCAGCGTCCGCCCCGGGTCGCCCGGCCGCGGATTGCGCCACTCGGGCGTATGCGCGGGGATCTGGCGGATCAGCTCCTGCGCCATCTCCTCGGCGGTCTGATCGTGCAGGTTGAAGAACGGGATCGGCATCGCTCAGCTCCCGAGCGCAAGGTCGAAGTGGAACTGGCCGGAGGCGCCGGTGCGCCGGATGCGGTAGGCGAGCTCGACCCGCACCGCCTCCGGCCGGTCCGGCTGCTCCCAGACCTCCACCTGATCGAGCGAGATCCGCGGCTCCCACCGCGCCACCGCCGCCTGCACCAGGTCGCGGATGCGCCGCCGCGTGCCGAGCGTGTTGGGCTCGTGCAGCAGATCCTCCAGCCCCGCGCCGAAGGCCGGCTGCATCAGGAACTCGCCCGGCCTGCGTCAGCAGGATCACCTTGATCTGGTCGCGCACCGAGAGGTCGAGCTCGGGGTAGCCGAGTGCCCCGTCCACCGGGCATCGGCGACAGCGGCCAGCCGGTCGGCAGCGGCGGCAGGTGCGACGGGCGGGGGGCGGTGAGCGTGGTCATCCTGACCTCTTGGGGAAGGGGATGCAGATGCGGATGAACGGCAGCCACCAGAACAGGAGCTGGAAGAGCACAAGGAAGATCTGCAGCACGATGAAGGCGCAGATGGTGATGATCGGGATCGAGAAGCCGCAGATCATGCCGAAGCCGAGCTTCGTGCCGGGCTCCTTGCCGTCCGTCAGGTCGTCGAGCTTCAGGCCCGACATGAACTTCTGGATCTCTTCGGGCACCTTGAAGGCGACGTTGGGCTTGAGCTTGGAGAAGAAGTCGGCGTCCGGCACCGGCAGCTCGACCACCGTCGGCGGCGCCACCCCGCCCTCGTACCAGGGGATGATCTCCACCGGGGTCGAGGGCGCGGTCCACACCGTCTCGGGCGGGCAGCCGCAGTCCGAGCGGTCGATGCGGGCGAAGGCGCGGATCTCGAAGCGGTCGTCACGGTTCTGGAACCGCGTCTCGCCGGGGCTGAGGGCGGCCCAGCGCGCCTCCGACCGCCGGCGCGGATCGCCGCCACGAAGGCCGCTTCCTCGGCGGCGGTGAACTCCGGCCAGGCGAGCGGCAGCCGAAGCGAGGTCTCAACCGGGGCGCGGCTCGCGCTCGTGCTGCCCGCGCGGCGCACGAAGAGGTCGTAGGTATCCTCCAGCACCCGGTAGAGCGACCGCGTGCCCTCGATGCCCTGCACCTCGACCTGCCGCGCCGAGAGCAGCGCGCGCAGGCCCGCTGTGGGGTCCGGCCCGGCGGGCGGCGTGAACAGCCCCGGCTCCTGCGCCAGATAGCTCGCCGCATCGATCACCACCTGCAGCGCCGCCGAAGGATCGGTGATCGTCGCGGGGTTCGCGACCGTGGCAGCGAGCGGGGCCGCCGGCCGCTCTGCGACCGGCATCTCCGCGCGCCGCCCCTGCCGCCACAGCACCACCGGCAACCGCGCCAGCAGCAGCTCGTCATCGAAGGGCGCGGCCGGGCGGCGGATCGTCCTCGGAACGCTCGCCCGAGGTCAGCGGAAGGTAGCCGTAGAGCAGGGTCCGCCCGGCGGACTTGCACACTTCCGGGGGCGCCACGAACAAGCGGCGCATGCGCCTCCTCCCACTGCGCCATCTCCGGCAGGAGCGCGGTGGCGCGCGCCAGCACCGCGCGGTTCTGCCCCAACGCCGTCTGCCGCCGCGCATCGGTGTCGGGGTCCCAGAGCGGCAGCTGGCCGATGGCGTTGCCCGGCAGGTCGCGCCAGCCGAGGATGCGACCCCCCGCACTCATCCAGCCCTGGCGCACCCCGCCCGCCAGCCGCCGCAGCGTGATCCCCGCGGCGATGATCTTCTTGGGATCGACCCGCGGCAGCCCGTCGACCGCACAGAAGGCCTCGACCACCACGAGGTTGAACGCCTGGTGCACCGGCTGGTAGAGCCGCGCCTCGTCGTCGCGGTTGCGCAGGGCGAAGGCGTTGCGGGTGCCGAGCACCTGCCGGCCGTCCTCGCTGCCGATCCGCGTCGAGAAACCACGGCAGGAACGCCTGCTCGCCGATCGACAGCACCGTCGGCCGCCCGTCCGGGTCCGCCAGACCCGGCAGCCGCGCCCCTGCCAGAACCACCCGGTGCCCTACCATACGTTCCCCGCCCCCGGCGTGTAGGTCGACGCGATCACCGTGTTGGTGATCAGCACGTCCGACTGCACGACGCCGCTGAACTTCGACATGGCCGCATCGACCGTGACCATCCCGGCCGAGATCTTGACCTGCGCCGCCTCGACCTTCACCTCGGAGGCGGCGGTGACGGTGACGTTCGCCCCGGCGATCTCGACGGTGGAGGTGCCGTTGGTGCACCGCACGGTCTGGCCGTCGTCGGTCACCTCCACCTTCACGCCCCCCGGCGTCTCCAGGGTAATGATCGGCGAGCCCGAACTCGTCGATGGCGATGCGCGTGCCCTGGTGGCCGGTCATCGTCCAGCGCTTGACCGCACCGCCCTCGACCGCGGCCTCCGGTGGCAGCGCCCTTCCGTGGTAGAGCGAGCCCAGCACCACCGGGTCGCGCGGATCGCCGTTGATGAAGCCCACCAGCACCTGGTCGTCCACGTCCGGCACGAACAGCGCCCCGTAGCCGTCGCCCGCGAACGGCATCGCGGTGCGCGCCCAGACCTCGCCCTCCTGGCCGTCGACACCGGCGAAGGCATAGAGCCGCACCTTCACCCGCGCCTGGTCCAGCGGATCGTCCACGTCGACCACCGTGCCCAGCGTCATCGGCAGCATCACCTGCGGCGCGCGGAGAGGGAGGTTCATCGCCTCAGCCCCCGAAATACGCGCATTCGGCGCGGAACTCGGTCACGTAGCCCTCCTGCCGGTCATAACGGTGCTGCGCATGGGTGACGTAGTAGGTGTTGTCGAAGCGCGCGCCGGTGCCGCCGATGGCGACCCGCGTGCCCACCCGCAGCCGCGGATCGCCGGTGGCGCGGCCCTCGACGGTGACGAAGCGGCGTGCGCGCCGCGCGGCGGCGGCCTCGGCCAGCGCCTGCGCCTCCGCCCGGTCCTGGATCGACTGGGCGCCGGCGTGCTCGCGCCGCTCGGCCATCACCTCGGCGAGGATCGCCGCCCCGGTGCGCCCGCGCCCCGGCCCGAGGTCCCGCGCCTCGCCGGTCACCTCGAAGCTGTCCGAAGCGTCCGGGTCCCAGCCCGTGACCGTGACCCCGCTCACCTGGTCGGCGAGATCGGCCAGCATCCGCACCGAGATCAGCCGTTCGGCGAACTGCAGCTCCAGCTCGCCCCGGTCGACGGCGCGCCCGGGGCGAGACCTGGAACTCCTCGCCCACGATCTGGAAGTCGAAGCCGAAGCGCCCGGCAAGCCGGCGCAGGAACCCGAGATCGGTCTCGTTGAACTGCACCTCTAGCGGCAGCTGCTGCTCGAACCCCGCCGAGACCAGCCGCAGCCCCAGCCCGTTGGACACGCGGCCGAGGATGTCGTCGAGCCCGAGGTCGCGGAAGACGCGGGTGCGCCGCGCCATCCGCGCCGCCTGCAAGCCGTCCTCGGCCATCAGGATCAGCGCCGGCGGGGTGGCCGCATCCATCACCAGCTCCAGCCCCGAGATCACGCCGCGGAAGATCTCCTGAGGCTCGTGGGTGTCGCCCGCCACCACGCGGATCTGCCGGCCGAGCGACAGCGCGTCGTTGCCGGACCCCTCGAACGCCAACTCCATCGCCCTGCCCTCGATCTGCGCCGCGTTGAGGAACCGCAGCTCCATCGAGGTGAGCCCACCCTCGCTCTCGGTCATTTCCATCTGTTCGAGCAGCCCCGCGGCCATCGCGTCCTCCTGCCCGTCGATCTCCAGGCGGGGCCTCGCGTCGTAGTAGAGAAGCTCGCGCGTCATCCCCGCCCCCTCAGTCCGCCCGAAGCCGCTGAGCCCGCGCCTCGCGGCGGCGGATCATCGCGGCGACCCGCCGTGCGTCGGCGTCGGTGTCCCCCGGCGCCTGGGTGACGGGCTGCCCCTGCAACGGCGTCGTTGCCGGTGCGGTCGTCTCAGTCAGGACTTCGTCGATGATCACGGGCATGGGTGTCAGACCTCCCCGAAGCTGATGCCGCCGCGGGCGCCCACATCCGCCGAGAGGCTGGCCCCCGCACTCGCCTCCAGCCTGCCGCCCAGGCGAACCGGACCGGTGGTCACGGTGACCGCGGCCAGGCCGCCGGACGGGGCCGTGGCGCCGATCTCCAGCTTCGGCGGCTTCACGCTCAGCCCCGCGAAGGCAGCGGCCGTCCCGCCGGCGCCCGCCGAGGCACCGAAGCTCGCGCCCCCGCCGATCCCCGCGCCGCCCCCGATCCCGGCGCTCGCACCGACGCCGATGCCCGCGCCCGCTCCGATGCCACCGCCAATTCCCGCACCGATCCCGAACCCCGCACCCGCCTGCGCGAAGGCCGCCGCCCCGATGCCGAGCGACCCCCCGGCGGAGATGGAGACGGAGGCAACTCCCGGAAGTCGCGCGTTCTCCAGGCCGTTCAGCGAGGCCACGGCGTTGCCGAGTGGCAGGTCCAGCCCGATCGACAGCTCGAATCCCCCACCCCCGAAGGGGTCCGCACCGATCCCGCCGGCCGCGAATCCCCCGCCCCCCGCCGCCTGCCGCGGCGCGAAGGTCCGCTCCTGCTGGGTCAGCGACAGCGAGAGGGTGGCCCGCAGCGGCACGCCGTCGTGGCTGAAGAAATCGAGGCTCTCGGAATAGCGGTCGATGTAGCCCTGGAACAGGATCGCCCCCCAGTCGAACTCCACGACCCGGGGCGGCGGCGCCTTCTGCTCGGGGGAAGCCCCCGTGCCGGAGGTCGGCTTGAGGAAGCGCGCGATACTGTCCGTCACCCCGCGCACGTCGCTGCCGGTGATGGTGGTGTCGAAGATCGAGGTCGACCGAAAGCTGCGCCTTCGCCTCGTCGGTCAGCTGCGCGGGGTTCGAGCCCGATCCCTGCCGCAGATTGCTGGTCAGCGTGATATCGAGCTTTTCGGGATTGAAATGTACGGTGACCGCCTCGGCGCTGCGCGCCGAGGGCGGCATGGTCGCACCGGTGGCGTCGGTCACGGGGCGGATCACCGCGCGGGTGATGGCGCCGCCCTGCCCCTCGCCGCTTCCGGCCATCACTCGCCCTCCCGCATCAGCCGCAGCCCTTCGTGGCTGAGATGCAGTTCCTCGATCCCGATCTCGCTGGAGCTTGCCGACAGATCGGCGCCCTTGAACTTGACCGGCAGGCAGTTGGCGAACTCCCAGCGCAGCGCGCCGATGGGCGCGTCGGTCGACTCGGCGGCGTCGATCATCACCAGGCGCGCGTTCAGTCGGTAAGCATAGGCGCCCCCCGCCACCGCCTGGAACCAGGTCCAGAGGCCGCGGTCGCTGGTCATGCCGCGCTTCATCACCAGGGTGGCGAAGGTGGTGTGCCCGGCGCGCTGGATCTCGCCCCAGTTCCGCCCGCCCTCCTTGAAGGCCTTGGGCTCCATCGTCGCCTCGATCCCCGAGACCTCCGAGAACTGGCCCGAGCAGATGGGCTGGGCCGCACCCGAGGACGGGTCATCGGCCGTGGTCTCGTGGAAGTCCACGCGGAAGCGGAAGACGTTGAGGAACCCGGTCATGCGGCCCCCTGCAACCCGGCAGCATCGCGCACCACCAGCACCACCTCGATCATCTCCAGGCTCGCCGCCGGCCGCAGCCGTACCTCCGCGATCATGCGGCCTAGGTCGATGTCCTGCTGGCTCATGGTCGAGCGGTCGCAGCGCACCTCGAAGGCCTCTTCCTCGCGCGCGCCGGCCAGCGCTCCGGCGGCATGCAGGTTGCGCAGGATCCCGGTCAGCGCCATCGCCACGTCGCGCCAGGTCCGTGGCCCGTTGGGCTCGAAGACCGCCGCGGTCCCGCGGTGCCGCGCTGCCCGCAGCACCAGCGCCATCAGGCGGCGCACCTGCGCCTGGCGGTAGAGACCCGGATCGGCGGTGCGCTCGGCGAGAACCTCGACGCCGCCATGCCGCCGTCCGAGCAGCGTCACCTGCGGCACCGTCTCCGGGTCGAGCCCGGGCGCCTCACCCAAGAGCCCGGTCACCGCCGGCAGCGCGCGCCCCGCGACCGTGCGCCAACCGCCCGCCGCCAGCGTGCGCGCCGCAATCGCCCCCGCCAGCAGCCCGTCCGCACCCATCGCCCCGCCGGGCAGGTCGCGTGCGTGGCTGGTGACCGCCCAGGGTGCGACCAGCTGCAACTGCGCCCGCACCCGCTCGGACCCCAGCAAGGGATCGGCGGCCACTTCGCCAAGCACGCCGACCGGGCCGGCACTGGCCTCCGGTGCGGCCATCGGCGGGGCCGCGACCACCATCGCCTCCGGCGTTGCCGCCGCCACCTGCGCCGCCGCCCAGCCTGCCAGACGCGCGAAGAGCCTGAGGCCGGCCGCATCCGCCAGCGCCGGCGCACCGGCCCGCGCAAGGCCATCGGCCGCGAAGGGCGCGGGCGCCGCGCAGACGGTGAAAAGTTCCGGCGGGCGCTCCGTGATCGCGGGCACCGCCTCCGCGGCCGGACGCACCGCCACCAGCTCTGCGAGATCGGGCATCAGGACCAGGGCCGCCTCAGGCACGCCGCGAATGTGCGCGAGCCCGTGCCAGGGATCGCGCGGGGGAAAGGCGCCGGGCAGTCCGGGCGGCGGCACTTCGGCCAGCGCCGCGATGGTCGCCACACCCCCGCCATAGCTGCCACCGACCAGTCGGCCCAGCGCCGCAACCCGCTCCGCCTCCCCGGCGAAGAGCGGGATCGGCGCGCCCATCGGGACGACCACCGCTTCGCGCCCGCCAAGCCCGAAGAAGGCCCGCAGCGCCGCCCCCGTCGGGCAGCCGGTCAGCCGCGTCTCGTCGCGCAGCGCCAGCGTCAGCCCCAGCGAGGCGTTGCGGTAGACGGTGATCGCGCCCGCACCACCCGCCGTTCGCGTGAACACCAGCCCCCGGCGCCCCAGCGCATCCGCCTCGCCGAGCGCCACCGCCACGCCCGCAAGCCCCGCCGCCAGCGCCGCAACGACTAGGTCCCGCGACTGCGCGCCCTCGGCTAGACCCACCTCCTGCTCGACCCCGTCGAGCACCAGCGCGAACCGCACGTCGGCGGCATCGACGACGACCGTCTCCGCCAGCCCCTTGCCGCGCACCCGCGCGATCCGGTCGGGACGCCCCGCCAGATCGAACAGCGCCTCGACCTCGCCAAGACTGGCCACGGGCACCGGCAGATCGGTCAGCGCACCGGCATTCGCCGCCACCCGCGCCGCCCAGCCCTGAGCCGCCAGCCCCGCCGCCACGGCCGCACGCCGCGCCCGCGCCGCCTCGCCCCCGGCCTCCGCCAGGAAGCCGACGAAGAGTGCGAGATCCATGCGGTTGGGATCGGCCGCCAGCCGCGGCCGTTGCACCTCGAAGCGGATGCCGGGGATCATGGCGCGATGCCTCAGGCGACCTGCTCGTACTGGATGTCGCCGACCGAGAGCGTCAGTTCCTCCATGGCGACATCCCCCCCGCCCTTGGCACTCAGCGACGGGCCGGTGTACTTGATCGGGAAGGCGTCGATCAGCCGCCAGCTCTGCACCGAGGTGCCGCCGGCCTCGTCCAGCAGCGTGACTGTGACCGTCTGCTTGGCATTGGCGACATCGCCGTTCTGCAGCGACTTGAACATGTCGAACACTGCCTCCGAATTCACGATCCCCCGTTTCAGCGTCACGTCGGACACCTTGAACATGCCGGGTATCTTGGTCACCGCGTTGCGGCGGTCGGCCCCGCTGCGGTACTCGGCCACCGTGATCTCGGTGCCGAGACCCGAGACCTCGGAGAACCCGCCCTGGATGTCGCCGTTGCCGAACTCGACGAGGAAGTTGAAGGCGGAATAGGGAGAAGTGCGGTCAGCCATGTCTCAGGGCCTCCTCAGGAGCTTGCATCGGCCGTCTTCTGGCCGATCCGGAAGATCACGAACTCTGCGGGCTTCAGCGCCGCGACGCCGATCTCGCAGATCAGCCGTCCCTGGTCGAAGTCCTGCTGGGTCATGGTCGAGCGGTCGCAGCGCACGAAGAACGCCTCCTCCGGCGTCGTCCCCATCAGCGCCCCCTGCCGCCACTCGTTGAACAGGAAACTCTCGATGGTGGTGCGGATGCTCGCCCAGAGCCGCTCGCCGTTGGGCTCGAACACCGCCCACTGGGTCGAGCGGTCGATCGAGTTCTCCAGGTAGATGAAATACCGCCGCACGTTCACATAGATCCACTCGGGGTCAGACGAGACCGTGCGCGCGCCCCAGACCCGGTTGCCGCGGCCGAAGAAGCTGCGCAGGCAGTTGACGCCCTCGGGGTTCAGCACCTCCTGCTCGCCGGTCGTCACCTCGCGCTCGAAACGCAGGGCACCCAGCACCACCTCGTTGGCCGGCGCCTTCCACACCCCGCGCTGGATGTCGCTGCGGGCATAGATGCCGCAGATGAACCCCGAGGGCGGAACCGCGATCTCCTTGGGAATGCTCTCGTCGAAGGGCCGCGCCTCGGGGTTGGGAACCACCACCCAGGGGTAGTAGAGCGCGCCATAGGTCGAATCGATGCGCCCGCGGATGTCCCGCGCTTCGCCCACCGACTGGCCCTCGGGCGTGTCGAGCACCGCGATCCGGTAGCGCATCCGCGTGGCATGGGCGATCAGCGCGTCCTGCACCCCCTCGAAGTCGGTGTCCTCGAGCACCGAGTGCCCGGGTGCTGCCACGATCGCGATGTCGTCCACCTGCTCCAGTGTCGCCAGCGCGTCCGCGTAGCTGGTGATCTCGTCGCCGTCGTCGGTCGCGACCGGCGGCGCCCCATCGTCGCCGCCCGCCAGCGTGAAGGTCGTCTCCGCCCCGGCCGGAAACAGCGCCGCGCGCAACGCCACTGCGGTCGTCCCGTCCGCGCGCTCGAACCAGTAGGGATTGGCCAGGGCCGCCGCGCGGCTGGTCGGGTTCTCTGCCAGCACGCTGTCGATCGAGCGCGGATGTGCGGCGTCGAAGCCCATCCGCTCCATGAGGATCGAGCCGCTGTCGGAGCCGGGGCGCAGCTCCAGGTTCAGCGTCACAAGCACCGTGCCCGCCGGCACGGCGGCGAGATCGAGGGCGTCGTCGGCCGCGTCGACCCAGGCGTTCGCCGCGTTCTTCACGTAGAGATCGTCCGCGGCCCGGGCCAGCGAGCCCACGGGGGCGGCGTTCAGCGTCGCCGCCGAGGCCGGTGCCGACTTCTCGTAGGCGACGATGGTGCCGTTCAGCCCCGCCCCCGGAAAGCGGGCACGGAAAAAACCGGTCGCACCCACTGCGCCGCTGGCTGAATTGGCCGCAACCGTGGCCTCGCCGCCGTCTATGGCGCGCGGCGTGAACACCCGCGAGGCGTAGAGCCGCGTGCCGCCGTTGTTGAAGAAGGCCTGGGCGCCATGCGCCATGTGGTTCGCCTGCCGCGCGCCTGCGATCGTCAACGAGCCGACCCCGCCGTAGATGCGCTGGAACTCGCCGAAGCTGGTGATCACGTCCGACACCACGCCGAGCGGACCCGTTCGGGTCGGCCCGACGAAGGCGGCGGTCGATGTGCCGACACCCTGGATGGACCTGGCACGGAAGCTCGTCTCCTCTACGAAGACGCCGGGGGCTAGATATTCGGGCATGCTTTGGTCTCCCGAGCTGTCAAATCTGGGGCCGGAGCGTCAGGACGAGACCGGCGACATGCCGGCCCGTCCCCAACTCCGGTTCGGGCATCGGGTCCGCGACGGGAACCCACGGGTGCGGATCGGCCGCAATCGCGTCCGGGTCCGGTGGAAAGGCCATGGTCTCGGCGGTATGCACCTCCAGGCGCACCGGCACCTGCGAGGTGCCCACCGGCGGGGGCGGATCGTCCTCGTCATCATCGTCGCCATCTTCCACCGGCGCGGTGAAATCGATCACCGGCAGGCCGGGCACCGCCACCAGCACCTCGCCGCGCGTATCGGAGAAGCCCTGCGCCAGCACCACGCCATCCGAGCGGCGCAGCACCGACAACCGCGCGCCCGCCAGCGGCAGGTCCTCGCCATCCTCGCGGCGGCGCAGCGACGCACGCAGGCTCGCCCAGTTCGGCCCCAGCGGCGCGCTCGGGCTTGGCCAGAGCCGCGCCTCGACCGGCGTGGCGATCTCGTCCACCGGCCGCGGCAACGCCAGCCGCACCATCCGCGGCATGTAGCGCCCGGCCGCATCCTCGACCGCGATGGTGAACTCCACCGCCCCGGTCGCCGGCGTGGCGGGCGGTTCGGCAAAGGCGCGCAGATGCGCCGCAAGCGCCACTTCGTCCGGCGTCTCGGCCCGGAGCCGGTTCACTACCCAGAGACCGCTGCGGTTGTGCAGGAATCCCAGCCGGTCCGAGCGCAGCGTCAAGGGTGCGGTCACCTGCGAGCCGGTCGCGGCATCCGCGAAGGCGATCGCCCCCAGAACCCGTCGGTCGAGCAGCACCTGGCCCATCACTCCACCCCCGCCAGCACATCGTCGGAGATTGCGAAGCGGGTGGCCACCACCGGCGGATGTTCCCCGCCGGCGGGCGGATCGATCTCGACGATCCGCGCGACATAGGTGGTGGACAGCCGGTAGGTCGGGTCCAGCACGTCCCAGATGCGGGTCAGCTCCTCCTGCGGGATATTGGTGGCGGCGAGCTTCACCGTCTCGTCCGGCCGCCAATCGCCGAGGCTCATCAGGTTCGAGCGGTCCAGCACCGGATGCCAGTGCAGCTGCGCCATCACCCAGGTCATCAAGAGCTGCTCGGTATGCCGGTTCTCCGTCCAGACCGTGACCATGAAATGCAGGTCGAGCGGCAGCGTCGGCGGCCGGTTCTGCCGCACCGCGCGCTCCGAGGTCGGGCGCAGGTACTGGCTGATGAACAGCCGATAGAGATAGAGCGTCACCACCGTGTCGCCGAAGGTCTCGCCGGAGGCGAAATCCACACTCCGCGCCACCTCGAACCGGCAGGGGTGTTCGGCGCGCAGCTCGGCCGGATAGGTATTTCGCAGGAACTGGGCAATCGATTCGCCCACCGCATAGACGGCCGAGAACCCCGCCATCAGTGAACATCCTTCGGGCGGCGGAAGCTGCGGCGGAGGCGCGCGGACAGGCTCGGCGACGGCTCCTTGGCCGGAAGGTCGATCCCGTTGGCCGCCAACGCGTCAACAAGGCCCTCCACCGACGTCATGTGTCGCGTCTCCCCGTTGTCAACCCGTTCCAGCCGCCCCCGCCAACCCTGCGTGTTGCGCGGGCGGATGAACCGCAGGAGGAACGATATCTTGTCCGGGTCATCGTTCATCGGCGTCGGGGTTATCTCGCAACGGCGTCGCATCCGGCTCCCGGCAACGCCCGCCAGAACGGCCCGACAACGCACCCTGAGCCGCCGATCTCACGCCGCTCTCACCGCCGCGTCACCACGCCATCGCCGCGGCCTCACCCAGCAAAAGATCCGCACGACTGCTTCCGGTCGCCATGCCAGGCGAAACGGTAACAAAGGTTAACACCGGGTAAACGGCGCGCCTTATAATATTGATATTGCGCATATTTTCACGATTCCGGCATGCCGGAATCGCTGCTTGCCGGCAGAAGCGTCAGGCCCGCCGCGCACCCATCTTGGCCACGTCCATCAGCCCCAGCACCCGCGCCTCGATGTCGGCCGCGTTCATCGCCGCCACCTCGTACATCTTCGCCGGCGCGTCCTGCTGGATGAAGTCATCCGGCAGAACCATCGACCGGAACCGGAAGCCGCGGTCGAACACCCCCTCCTCGGCCAGCAACTGTGCCACATGGCTGCCGAACCCGCCGATCGATCCCTCCTCGATGGTCAAGAGCGCCGAGTGATTGGCCACCAGATCGAGGATGAGCCCGCGGTCCAGCGGCTTGGCAAACCGCGCATCCGCCACTGTGACACCGATCCCCCGCGCCGCCAGCGCCTCCGCCGCCTTCAGGCATTCGGCCAGCCGCGCCCCGAAGCTCAGGATCGCCACGCCCCCGCTGCCCTCGCGCACCATCCGCCCGCGCCCGATCTCCAGCGGCACCCCGCGCTCGGGCATCTCCACACCCACGCCTTCGCCCCGCGGGAACCGGAACGCGCTCGGCCGGTCGTCAATCGCCGCCGCAGTCGCCACCATATGCACCAGCTCCGCCTCGTCCGCGGCCGCCATCACCACGAAGTCGGGCAGGCAGGTCAGATAGGCGATGTCAAAGGCCCCGGCATGGGTCGGCCCGTCCGCTCCCACCAGCCCCGCCCGGTCGATGGCAAAGCGCACCGGTAGCCGCTGGATCGCCACGTCATGCACCACCTGGTCGTAGCCGCGCTGCAGAAACGTCGAATAGATCGCGGCGAACGGCTTCAGCCCGCCCGCGGCCATGCCGGCGGCGAAGGTCACCGCATGCTGCTCGGCGATGCCCACGTCGAAGCAGCGCTTCGGGAAGCGCTCGGCAAAGAGGTTGAGCCCCGTGCCATCCGGCATCGCCGCTGTCACCGCCACGATCTTCGGATCGGCCTCGGCCTCGCGAATCAGGGACTGCGCGAAGACCTTGGTGTATCCCGGTGCATTGCTGGGCGCCTTCGCCTGCGCTCCGGTTATCACGTCGAACTTGCCGACGCCGTGATACCGGTCCCCCGATGCCTCGGCGGGCGCATAGCCCTTGCCCTTCTTCGTCAGCGCATGGATCAGCACCGGGCCGTCCGCGCGTGCCTTGACCGTGCGCAGGATCGCGAGCAGCTGGTCCATGTCGTGCCCGTCGATCGGGCCGACATAGGAAAACCCCAGCTCCTCGAACAGCGTGCCCCCGATCGCCATACCCTTGACCAACTCATGCGCCCGCTTGGCCCCTTCGCGCAGCGGCTCCGGCAGCAGCCGCACCGCCCCGCGCGCCGCCGCGCGCAGGTCCTGGAACGGCTCGCGCGCATAGAGCCGCGACAGATACCGCGACATCGCCCCCACCGGCGGTGCGATCGACATCTCGTTGTCGTTCAGGATCACGATGAGCCGCTTGCCCAGGTGGCCCGCGTTGTTCATCGCCTCATAGGCCATGCCCGCCGACATCGCGCCGTCGCCGATCACCGCGATCGTGTCGCCCACCCCCTCGCAGCCAAGGTCGCGCGCGGCGGCGAAGCCTAGCGCCGCCGAGATCGAGGTCGAGGAATGCGCCGCCCCGAACGGGTCGTAGTCGCTCTCGGCCCGCCGCGTGAACCCCGACAAGCCGCCACCCGCGCGCAGCGTGCGGATGCGATCGCGTCGACCGGTCAGAATCTTGTGCGGATAGGCCTGGTGGCCCACGTCCCAGATCAGCTTGTCCTTGGGCGTGTTGAACACCGCATGGATCGCCACGGTCAGCTCCACCACGCCGAGCCCCGCCCCCAGATGCCCGCCGGTGACCGACACCGCCGAGATCGTCTCGGCGCGCAGCTCGTCGGCCACCTGCCGCAGCTCGGCATTGGACATGGCCCTAAGGTCGGCGGGCAGATTGCACCCGGTCCAGCAGCGGCGTCTTGGGTCGTGTCTCGTTCATCCCTATCCCCCGGCGGCCCTCACTGGGCGGCCTCAGCTCCCGCGGCGACCGCGAAGCGCGCCGCAAGGCGCAGGTTCTCCGCGGCCGATCCGTAGGGGGCGAGAGTGTCGCACGCACTCTCCACGAGGTCACGCGCTCTTTGCCGCGCAGCCTTCAGCCCCATCAGCGACACGAAGGTCGCCTTGCCCTGGCCCTCGTCCTTGCGCAGCCGCTTGCCCGCCGCCTCCGGGTCGCCTTCCACATCGAGGATGTCGTCGCGGATCTGGAAGGCAAGCCCCAGATCGGCGGCATAGGCGGCAAGCCGCCGGGTGTCCGACTTGCCGAGGATCGCGCCGGACTCCGCCGCCCAGCCGATCAGCGCCCCGGTCTTGAGGCTCTGGAGCGTGGCGATCTCCTCCAGCCCCAGCGGCCCCGGCGCCGTCTCGGCAGCGATGTCGAGCACCTGCCCGCCCACCATGCCGCGCGTGCCCACTGCCGCCGCCAGCCCGGCGATCAGCCGCAGCTGGATACGCGGGTCGAGCCCCACCTGCGCCGCGGCCAGGATCTCGAACGCCAGCGCTTGCAGCGCATCGCCCACCAGAACCGCCGTCGCCTCGTCCCATTTCACATGCACCGTCGGCTGCCCGCGGCGGGTGTCGTCGTCGTCCATGCGAAGGAAGATCGTCATGCACCAGACTGTAGGCGTGCACGCACTCCACAGCCGCCGCAGCGCGCAGCGCCTGCGCTTTCGGCACCCGGAACAGAGCCGCACTCTCCAGCGCCAGAAACGCCCTCAGCCGCTTGCCGCCGCCGAGCACCGCATGGCGCATGGGCGCCCCCAGCGGCGCCTCGCCCTTCGGGCAGGAACCCTGCCAGCGCCGCCTCGGTCTCGGCCGCCGCCGCGGCGAGCACCGCGGGGAATCGGTCCGGACCGGGTGCCATCGCCTCAGGAAAGGTCCACCGGCCGCGCGTGTCGACCGAACCGTCCGGCCCCTGGGTGATCTCGGCCACCCGCGCCTCGGCCGCCTTCAGCCGCTCGTCGCAATGCCGGCGCAGTGCCGCGCCACGCTCGTAGAGGGCGAGCGATTCCTCCAGCGGCACCTCGCCCTTCTCCAGCCGGGCGACCACCTGCTCGAGCTCGGCCAGCGCCGCCTCGAAGCTCAGGCCCTCCACGGGGCGCGCCTTCTCAGCCATGTCCCCGCTCCATCAGCACCCGCACATGCGCCGCGACCGACGCGGACAGCGCGCTCAGATCATATCCGCCTTCGAGAGTCGAGACGACCCGCCCCGCGCCATGGCGCGTCCGCAAGTCGCAGAGCCGCTCCGTCGCCCAGGCGAAATCCGCCTCGCGTCAGGTTCAGGTTGGCCAGCGGATCGCGGGCATGGGCATCGAACCCGGCCGAGATCAGCACCATCTCCGGCTCGTGCGCCGCGACCGCCGGCAGCACCTTGGCCGCATCGCCGCCCGGAACCCGCCGCCCGCCCGCACCGGGCGGCAGCGGCACATTGACCACCTGCCCATGCGCGCCCGCTCTCGTCCGCGGCCCCGCTGCCCGGATAGAGCGGCATCTGGTGGGTCGAGGCAAACAGGATGCGCGGATCGTCCCAGACGAGATCCTGCGTGCCGTTCCCGTGATGCACGTCGAAATCGACGATCGCCACACGGGCGAGCCCATGCGCCTCCAGCGCATGCCGCGCACCGATCACCACGTTGCCGAACAGGCAGAACCCCATGGGCGTTCGGCGCTCGGCATGATGCCCCGGCGGGCGCACGGCACAGAACGCGTTGCGCACCTCGCCCGCCATCACCATGTCCACCGCCCGCACCACCGCCCCGGCGGCCCGCCGCGCGGCGGTCAGCGAGCCGGGGCACATGAAGGTGTCGGCATCCAGCGGCATCAGCCCCTCGCCCGGCGCGCGCGCCACCAGCGCGGCCAGATGCGCCGGCGGATGCGCGCGGCCGATCTCGGCGTCGCTCGCCAGCGGCGCGTCCTCGCGCACCAGATAGGCGAACTCCTCCGCCTCCAGCGCCGCCATGATCGCCCGCAGCCGCGCGACCTGCTCGGGATGGCCGGGCGGGTTCACATGGCCGAGGCAGTCGGCATGGCTGATGAGCGCGGTGGTCATCGGGCGAGCTTATGGTCTCAGGAAGCGGCTTTAAAGCCTATCCCTCAGCGCGGCGCCGCCCTCTGCCAGTCGCGCACCGATTCCAGCGGCCAGAGCAGCATCAGGACGTTGAGCGCGAGACCGTCGCGGATCAGCACCGTCGTCGCCGATCTCGAACACCAGCGCGATCGCCACCGTCAGCCAGACCGGCAGCCTTGCGGCCAGCAGAACCCGATCACCATCGACAGCACATCGGCGGTCGAGTTGATAACGCTGTCCCCGTAGTAGTCGAGCGAGATCGTCACCTCGCGGTAGCGGTCGATGATGACCGCGGCTGTTCTCCAGGATCTCCCAGCCCGCCTCGACGATCGTCGCGCCCAGGAGCCGCCAGCCGCAGCGGTGCCGCGGCGCCACCAGCCAGGCCAGCCAGTAGAAGACGAATCCGTGGATGATGTGCGAGGGCGTGTACCAGTCGGCAGATGTGCTGCGAGTTCTCCGAACTCATCACCTGCGCCGTGCCAGAGCTGACCGTAGCCGCACGCGCAGATCGGCACCCGCCCCATGGCGAGCAGCACCGCGCGCCGCGGCGAGGATCACCCCCGCGGTCAGCCACCAGGGAAGGCTCCGGCTCGCCTGCATCTCGCGCACTCTCCGACGCGCCCGCGCCGCGGGAACCCTAGCCGCAGCCGCGGGGCGCGCAAGGGTTGAGCTCAGCGCGGCATGAGCGGGTCGATCCGGCCCAATTCGGGCGCGCATTTCTGCAGGTAGAAGCCCCAATCAGATCACTACTAGCTAGAATGGTTCCCTGAACAAATCCATCTCACATCGTCAACCTTTTCGTGCGCGCAGTGGGTCGGAAGGATCGAAATACTGTACCCGAATCGACGGATGTCGTGCTAGTTTGCTCCAATCGGATGGGGGACCGGGGAAATGTCGAACAGGCGATATGCGGCCATGGCCGCTGCGCTGGTGCTGTGCGCGGCACCGGCGCAGGCGGCGATTGTGGAACTCCACGTGGACATGGCAACTACTGTGGTGGGATACACCACCCACGGTGATTTCATTCACCTCGAGAATGGCTTCTCGTACCAGAACAGCAGCGCTTATCAAGAAGGAAACCGGATTTACCTCCACGATGACGGCGGGCTGCTTGAGACCGTGTTCCAGTCCGTCGACGGCCATCGGTTCGATGTGATCGAGGCCGACATCAGGGGCCATTCGAGGGCCTACCGGACCGCCGCGACCCCGTTCCCGGACACCTACGATTGGGAGGAAGAGGCGGCCTGGCTCTACGATTCCAAGCTGAGCTTCCAGAATTTCGGGTGGTTCGGGTACCGGAAGGGCAAGCTGGTCGCCGCGTACACGTCCACATCCGATTCCTTGGTTTTCTCCCTCATGAAGTTCAGCAACGCGTTCCGGAACCTCGACTACCTGGTGGCGCGCGTGCTCCTGCCGCAGGCCGAGTACGTCGGGGCTCCGTGGGGTGACCCTCTGGGTCCGGGCAGCGTCTGGTGCGACGACTGGTGTGCGGGGCTCCAGATCGACCGGCTCGCCCTGCGCGTGCGGGGCCCGAGCACCGCGGTTCCCCTCCCGGCGGCCGTCGGCCCGTTCCTGGTGGCGCTCGGCGGACTGGGGCTCTACGCGCGCCGGCGGCGGGGCGTCCCGCGCCATTCGGGCTAGCCGCGGGCGCGCCGCGCCACGGCGCTGTTGACGGCCCGACCGGCTGCGCGAAGGAAGGAGCGTCGGCTGGAGGGGAGGCGCGCATGGACAGGCTGGTCCGGCACTTTCAGGCGATGGCGCGCAACAACGCCTGGGCGAATGCCCGGCTGCTCGGGGCGATCCAGGGGCTCGACGCAACGGAGTTCGCCGCGCCGCACACCGGCGGCTTCGGCTCGATCCGCGCAACGCTCGTCCATTCCTACGCGGTCGACCAGTACTACCTCGACGCGCTCGAGGAGACCGGCCGCGTCGCCTTCGACGCGGCGCCCGACTTCGCCGAGCCGGCGGCGCTACACGCGGCGCAGCTCGCCTCGGGCCGGCGGCTGATCGCCTTCTGCGAAGGCTGCGGCCGTCCGATCTCGACTGGCGCATCGCCACCGACCGCGGCCCACGGCGCGAGGTGATGGAGCGCATCGACGCGGTGCTGCCGCATCTCTTCCAGCACCAGATCCACCACCGCGGCCAGGCGCACGCGATGCTGTCCAGTACCGGGGTGGCGCCGCCGCAACTCGACGAGTTCTTCCTCGACTTCGACCGCCACCCCTCCGTGGCGGCCTTCGGCTTCGCGCTCTAGGAGAGCGCCGCGCGTCCGAGTTGCTGCTGCCGAGCAAGGCATCACCACTCCGAATGAACTACATATTTTTTCTATTCGCGACGCCCAAGCTGTGATACGATATCTAGCGTCTGTAGAAAGATGGGTGGTAAAATGAGAGCGTTGTCCCTGTTTTGTGCGGCTGTCGGCTTCGGCGCGGTTCCGGTTAGTGCGGCAGTTATAAATGTGGACTTCCAAAACCCAGACACATACTATACACCCGGATCAGTGTACGGCAACCGATCGTATTGCGACGGCGAGTTCCGTAGTTACTTTTGTCAGGGTTCTAATGGGTTCAACTTCCAGCAAAGTTATTGGTATCCGGGACTGTCACTAGACGATGAGGGTCTTGACGAGTCGTTTGTCTATCGCGCCGACGGGGAGCGCTTCTCTGTAAAGAGCCTTTTCGTGTCCGTCGCGCAGTACGGCAACCCGTACGTAGCTGGCGACGGACCGCCGCCAGCGGGCGGGTTCGGCGACCCCGAGTATGATACTTGGGCGCAATCCCGCTTCTATGACGGTGCGCGGTATGGAGTCTACGGTCTACGCGATGGTGTCGTCGCTTATGCGTACGAATTTCCAACACTGCCAGGGGCAGAAGACGTTAACTTCTCAGACCCGGATGTGCGCTTAAATTTGAATTTCAAGAATATTGAAGCCCTGCACTTAGCTATTATACTTCCATTTAATACAAAGAGCTTTCAGTACTATAGTGAAAATCCACTTGAGGCTGGGGACATATGGTGTGGTGACTACTGCACAAATTTCGCTGTATCTAGGATGCAGGCAGCGGACGGACTAGCGCGGGTTCCGCTTCCTGCAGCGCTGCCGCTTCTGCTCGGAGCCTTAGGAATGATGGCCTCTACACGGCGTTTTTTGGCGCACCAACACCCTACCTGACCGGAAACCAGCGCGAGGTGACTCGGGAGGTGCTCGCCGCCCGCCCGCCGTTGTCGCGGTCGATGAACTCGACGCCAGCCGCCACGAGCGCGGCGCGGATAGCGTCGAGCAGCACGGGCCGGCCCTTCGGGGCCGGCCTTCCCCACGACGGGCTGACAACATGACAGTTCAGCGCGCCCGCGGGGCCGTCCCCATCGCCCTCACTTCATGAAAGGGCGGGGCCTGGTGCGGAACGGCGGTGGTGCTTGATGGGTGCCGAACGGCGCGGCCACTACGGGGCTCATGAAGCCTGCCCTAAGTCGCGGTCGGAACGATCAGCGGCGCGTCCGCGACGGGCTGAACACCATCAGGCTCAGGATCTCGAACAGCATCTGCGCCCCGGCATGCGCGGTGTTGGCGGTGGCATCGTACTGCGGCGCCACCTCGACCAGATCGCCGCCCACGACATCGACCCCCTTCAGCCCGCGCAGGATCGCCTGCGCCTCGCGCGTCGTCAGCCCGCCCACCTCCGGCGTGCCGGTGCCGGGCGCGAAGGCCGGGTCCAGCGCGTCGATGTCGAAGGAGAGATAGACCGGCCCGCCGCCCACCACCGCGCGCGCCCGGGCGATCACCGCGGGCACGCCCAGCATGTCGATCTCCTCGGCATGGATGCAGGTCATGCCGCTGTCGGCGGCGAATTCGTAGAGATACTCCGACGACCCCCTCAGCCCGATCTGCACCGTTCGGGTCGGATCGAGCACCCCGTTGAGCACCGCATTGCGGAACGGCGCGCCGTGGTTCTCGCGCAACCCGTCGAAGGGCCCGCCGGTGTCGGAATGCGCGTCGATGTGGATGAGGCCGACCGGCCGGTCGCGGCCGACGGCGCGCAGGATCGGATAGGTGATCGAATGATCCCCCCCGACCGACAGCGGCACCACGCCCGCGTCGACGATTTTTCGCACCCAGGCCTCGATCTCGCGATGGCTCGATGCGATGCTATAGCGGCTGGAGAACGGGACATCCCCCACATCCGCCACCGCCAGATCGTAGATCGGCGTGCAGTCGAGCACATGGTTGTACGGACCCACCCGCTCGATCGTGCGCAGGGCGCGCGGCCCGAACCGCGTTCCCGCACGGTTGCTGGCCGCGAGATCGAACGGCACCCCGGTGATCGCCACGTCCAGCCCGGCGAAATCCGGGGCGGCGGGATCGACCTGGCGGTGCGGCGCAGTCAGAAAGGTCGGAACCCCCACGAAGGGCGCGGGCCGCGCCCCGCGGCTGAAGACCCGCTCGGCCACCCTGGCATACTTGGGATCATGCATCCGCCCGCCCGGATCGTCGGCATACCGCGCCCTGAGCCGTTCCAGTTCCGCCGCATCCCAGGCCATGCCGCCCTCCGCTGTGATCCGCTCGCGATGAGTGCCGGAATCGGCCCGCCACGGCAAGCCGCCGCGACCCGCTCGCCAAGGTTGTATTCGCCGATTGTCCGAACCCTGGGCTTCGATCACAGTGCCTGAAAAACTCGGGGGATTCGCCATGACCGAAACGCCGCGCCAGCAGGGCGAATACGAGGAATACGTGGACGATGCAGCGCCCAGCGGGCGCTCGGCGCGGATGATCTGGGGGCTGCGCGCCGCCGGCCTCGCCGCCGCGGCGCTGGTCTGGCTGGCGCTCGGCGGGTCGGCGGAACTTCCCCCCGACGCGCGCTGGGTGGCGACGATCGGAACGTTGATGGCAATCTGGTGGATGACCGAAGCAATCCCGCTCTCGGCCACGGCACTTCTGCCGATTGTGCTGATCCCCGCACTCACCGAGCGCACCGTCGGGCAGGCGACCGCACCTTATGCAAGCTCGATCGTCTTCCTCTTTCTCGGCGGCTTCCTGATCGCCATCGCGATGGAGAAGTGGAACCTGCACCGCCGCATCGCGCTGATGACCCTCGTTCGCGTCGGCGTGGCCCCCGACCGGATCGTGCTCGGTCTGATGCTGGCGACCGGGTTCCTGTCGATGTGGGTCTCGAACACGGCCACGACCCTGATGATGCTGCCCATCGGCCTGTCGGTGCTGAGCCTCGTTTCCCGGCAGGATCCGGGGGCGGACGCCGCCCACCACCGGCCGGGCCACGTCGATCCGATCCGCGACGAGAACCTGCGGCGCTTTGGCATCTGCCTCGTGCTCGCCATTGCCTGGTCGGCGACCATGGGCGGGCTCGGCACGTTGCTCGGCAGCCCGCCGAACGCCATCGTAGCGGGCTATGCCGCGGACGAGCTTGGCCGCGAGATCGGCTTTCTGGAATGGATGATGATCGGTGTGCCGCTCGCCTTCACCTTCATATTCATCGCCTGGGTGCTGATGACGCGCGTCCTCTACCCCTTCCGGATCGCCGAGATCCCCGGCGGCCGCAAGATGATCGACGACGAGATCGCGCTCCTCGGCCCGCTCAGCCAGGGCGAGAAGGCGGTTCTCGCCGTCTTCGGCTCGGCCGCCTTCCTCTGGGTGGTGCCGGGCCTGCTGGCGACCATCCCGGGCGTCGGCGAGCGGCTCGGCATCTTCGGCGACATGGACGACGCCGCCATCGCCGTTGCCGCCGGCATCGCCATGTTCCTGATCCCGGCGCGCGGCAGCCGCGAGATGGTGCTCACCTGGAAGGACGCCGAGGATGGCCTGCCCTGGGGGGTGCTGCTCCTCTTCGGCGGCGGGCTCAGCCTCGCCGGGGCGGTCGCGGGCACCGGCCTCGACGAATGGTTCGGCCAGCAGGTCACCGGGCTGGGCGCGTTGCCGAGCGTGCTGCTGATCGCCGCCGTGGTGATGATCGTGCTCTTCCTGACCGAGATCACCAGCAACACCGCCACCGCCGCGACCTTCATCCCGGTGCTCGGCGGGGTCGCGGTCGGCATCGGCGCCGACCCCATGTCGCTGCTGATCCCCGCGGCGCTGGCAGCGACCTGCGCCTTCATGCTGCCGGTCGGCACACCACCGAACGCCATCGTGTTCGGCACCGGCGCCGTGACCATCGCCCAGATGGCCCGCGGCGGGTTCGTGCTGAACATCGTCGGGATCATGCTGATCACCGTCTTCTGCTACTGGCTCGGCGGCTTCGCCCTCGGTCTCAAGTTCTGAGGGCAGCCGCGCGACCTCCGGCGGTTGCGTTTCCTCCCGCGCCACCCCATTCTCTCCCCTATCGGAGGGCATGGCATGGCAGGCGGATGGGCGCCCGACGGGGCGGTGAACGACCAGATCGAGGCCTCGATCGCGGACGAGCTCAAGCGTCTTCAGGCCCGGCGCACACCCCGGGGCGAAAGCCTGACCCACTGCGCCGAATGCGGCGAGGAAATCCCTGAGGCGCGCCGCCTCGCGGTCCCCGGCGTGAAGCTCTGCGTCGAGTGCATGTCCAGCCGTGACAGCCGCCAGACCGCGCGCGGCGGCATCAACCGCCGCGGCTCAAAGGACAGCCAGCTGAAGTAGGCCGGCCCTGGGCCGGGCAATCGGGCGTTAACGAAGATTGTCGCTAACGTTAACGCCGAAACAAATATGGTTAAATATCAAAAAGATACCCGGATTCCCAAGCTTGGGAATCCGGGGCACCCGCGTCGCTCGCCGTCAGTTCAGCGCGATGTCACTCACCGCATGGGTCCAGGCCCCCTCTGGCGCCTTGGTGATGACCGGCTCCGAGCCTGCCGACAGCAGCGTCGCGACGGTGCGCTCGTAGTCGGCCGGGTCGAGCGCCCCGTTGGAGCCCGCCGTCAGCTTGGCGATCTCGCCCATCATCCGCTTCTGATGCGCCTCGGTCTGCGCGCCGGTCTCGTCGTTGTCGAGCACGATCATCGCCGCGTCGTCGGGGTTCTCCTCGGCCCACTTCCACCCCTTCATCGAGGCGCGCACGAACTTCGCCATGGTCTCGACGAAGGCCGGATCGCTCAGCCTGTCCTCCAGCACGTAGAGCCCGTCCTCCAGCGTCGCGACGCCCTGGTCCTCGTACTTGAAGACCGTCAGGTCCGCAGGCGCCAGCCCCGCGTCGATCACCTGCCAGTACTCGTTGTAGGTCATCGTCGAGATGCAGGCCGCCTGCTTCTGCAGCAGGGGATCGACGTTGAAGCCCTGCTTGAGCACCGTCACCCCGTCGGCCCCGCCCTCGGTCGGGATGCCGAGCGTCGCCATCCAGCTCAGGAACGGATACTCGTTGCCGAAGAACCAGACCCCGAGGGTCTGGCCGGGAAAGTCCTCGGTCGAGGTCACGCCACTGTCATTGCGGCAGGTCAGCATCATCCCCGAGGACTTGAACGGCTGGGCGATGTTGACCAGCGGCAGCCCCGCCTCGCGCGCCGCCAGCGCCGCCGGCATCCACTCCACGATCACGTCGGCGCCCCCGCCCGCGATCACCTGCGGCGGAGCGATGTCCGGCCCGCCGGGGCGGATGGTGACGTTCAGACCCTCTTCCTCGTAGAACCCCTGATCGAGCGCCACGTAGTAGCCCGCGAACTGCGCCTGCGTGACCCACTTCAGCTGAAGAGTCACGTCCTCGGCCTGCGCCGCCCCGGCCAGCATAACCACCGCCGCGGATGCGCCGGCGAACCATTTCGTCATCTTGCGTCTCCCTGTTGAACCGTCATTCGCTCGTCACAGTCTCCGGCCGCGCTGCGACGGGTGCCAGAAGGTCACCGCCCGCTCCACCAGCGCCACCGCGCCGTAGAAGGCCGACCCGACCAGCGCCGCCACCGCGATCTCCGCCCAGACCATGTCGAGCGCCAGCCGCCCCACCTCGGTGGAGATGCGAAAGCCCATGCCCACGGTGGGCGAGCCGAAGAATTCCGCCACGATGGCACCGATCAATGCCAGAGTCGTGCAGATTTTCAAGCCATTGAAAATGAAAGGTGCAGCCGCCGGCAGCCGCAGCTTCCACAAGGCCTGCCCATACCCCGCCGCATAGGTCCGCATCAGGTCCGCCTGCATCGGCTCGGTGGCGGCCAGCCCCTGCACGGTGTTCACCAGCATCGGGAAGTAGACCATCAGCACCACAATCGCCGCCTTCGAGTGCCAGTCGAAGCCGAACCACATCACCATGATCGGCGCCATCCCGATCACCGGCAACGCCGCCACGAAGTTCCCCACCGGCAGGAGCCCCCGCCGCAGGAACGGCACCCGATCGACCGCAACCCCCGTCAGGATCGCCGCCCCGCAGCCGATGGCATAGCCGCTCAGCGCGCCCTTGAAGAAGGTTTGCACCACATCCGCCCGCAGCACCGCCCCGCTGGAGGCGATCCGCGCCGCGATCGCACTCGGCGGCGGCAAGAGCACCGGGCTCACGCCGAACCCGCGCACCGCGATCTCCCAGATCACGAGCAGCGTCACCCCGAAGACCAGCGGCGGCACCAGCCGCCCCCAGCCGCTCCCCGCCCGCGCCGCCAGCCGCACATTCAGCCACCAGGCCCCGAGCCAGACCACCAGAACCGCAGGCAGCGCGAGGTTCATCGCCGCCCCGCCGGGCTTTGACAGCGGCGGCGTGGCATGGCACCTCCGCGCCCATGCCTCCCGCCCGCCGCGCGCCCGTCCCGCTCACCGCTGCCGACGCCCGCCGGCTCTGGCTGCATGCCCAGCGGCTCGACACGCCTGCGCCCTTTGGCGACGGCGCCGGCGCGGTGCGCGCCGCGGTCGAGCACCTCGGCTATGTCCAGATCGACACGATCAACGTGATCGAGCGCGCCCATCACCACATTCTCTGGAGCCGTATTCCCGGCTACCGCCGCGCCGACCTCCAGATGGCCCTGAGCGGCGACAAGTCGGTCTTCGAATACTGGACACATGCGCTGGCCTACGTCCCGACCCGCGATTACCGCTTCTATCTGCCGTCGATGAAGCGCCAGCGCGCCAACCCGGAGCGCTGGTTCGGCACGGTCACCCCCGCCGAGCTGCGGCGCGTGCTGGCGCGCGTCCGCCGCGACGGACCGCTCTCGATCCGCGACATCGACGACGACGTGCCGGTGGACAAGGACCACCCCTGGGCAAGCCGCAAGCCATCGAAACGCGCGCTGGAGTTCGGCTTCTTCACCGGCGCGCTCACCGTCAGCGCCCGCTCGGGAATGCTCAAGACCTACGACCTTGCCGACCGGCACTTCGGCTTCTCCCCGCGCCCGCGCCCGGCCAGCGAACGGCAGGTGCTCGACTTCCTGCTCGACCGCTCGCTTCGCGCCCAGGGAGCGGTCTGTCTCGATTCGATCTGCTATCTCGACGCCGCCCGCAAGCCCGCCATGGCCGAGCTGATCGCCGCCCGGGTCCGCCGCAAGCGCCTTGTGCCCGCGGAGATCGCCATCGAGGGCGCGCCGCCGCACTGGATCACCCCCGAGCAGGCGGGCACGCCGCCAGGCGCCCCGGAAGCCGCGGGCGTCCACATCCTCTCGCCCTTCGATCCGCTCGTCATCCAGCGCAAGCGCCTCAGCCTGCTGTTCGGCTACGACCATCTCTTCGAGGCCTATGTCCCGAAGCCCCGCCGCCGCCTTGGCTACTTCGCGCTCCCCGTGCTCGTCGGCGACCGCATCGCGGCGGCCATAGACCTCAAGGCCGACCGCAGGAACCGCAAGCTCCTCATCCAGAAATGGACCTGGACCGACGGCGCCCCGGCCGCAGGCGAGCGGGAGGCGATCGACGCTGCACTGCATCGCTTCGAGGCCTTCCAGTTCGCGTCCTGAACCCAAGCTCACGCCCGACCACCCATCGCGCGTCCGACCAGCCGCTCCACCACCCCGATCAGCCCCACCAGCCCGGCCGCCAGCACCGCCGCCATGACCAGCGCCGACCAGATCTGGACCGTCTGGCCGTAGTAGCTGCCCGAGAGCATCCGCGCCCCCAGCCCGGCCACCGCCCCGGTCGGCAACTCGCCGACGATGGCGCCGACGAGGCTCGCCGCCACGGCAACCTTCAGCGAGGCGAAGAGATAGGGCGTCGCCGCGGGCAGCCGCAGCTTGCGAAACGTCTGCGCACCGCTGGCGTTCCAGGTGCGCATCTGGTCGATCAGGATCGGATCGGGCGAGCGCAGTCCCTTCACCATGCCCACCGCCACCGGGAAGAACGACAGGTACATCGAGATGATCGCCTTCGGCAGCAGCCCGGTCAGCCCGACCGAGGACAGCACCACCACCACCATCGGCGCGATGGCAAGGATCGGGATGGTCTGGCTCGCGATCACCCAGGGCATGACGCTGGCGTCGGTGGTGCGGTCATGCACGATCGCAGTCGCCAGCAGGATGCCGAGCCCCGCCCCCATCGCGAAGCCCGCCAGCGTCGCCGAGAGCGTGATCCAGGCGTGGTAGACGAGGCTCCGCCGCGAGCTCGGCGCCACCTCCACGGTGGTGCGCCACAGCTCGGCCACCACCTGATGCGGTGCGGGTAGCCGCGGCCGCTCCTGGCTCAGCGTATCGCGCACCAGATCGGCCGCGCTCAACTCGATCCCCGCTCGCCCCGCCTGGTCAAAGGCCCAGGCCGCGTTCAGCCAGACCGCGCCCGCGTACCAGAGCACGATGATCCCCGCGACCACCGTCAGGACCGGGAGTACGTCGCCGCGCGCGCTCATGCCGCCCGCCAGGTCAGCATCACGTCCGGCAACCCCTCCTCGTTGTCGCCCTCGGTGCCGCCCGCTGCGACGAATCCATGCCGCGCATAGAAGCGCAGGGCGCCCGAATTGGCCGCGAAGGTCCAGAGCGACAGCCCCTCGGGCCGCAGCGCCTTCGCTTCCTGCAGCAGCGCGCCACCGACGCCGCGCCCGCGCGCCGCCTCCGCCACGAAGAAGGCGGCTATGAGCCCCTCGCCGTCCACCGCCACGAACCCCGCGATCCCGCGCGCTCCCTCGGCTACCAGCACCCGGCATTTTGCAAAGATATGCTCGCGGTAGAACTGCGCCACCTCCGCGGGCGTGTGCAGGCGCGGCATCCACTCGGTCGCCGCGACCCAGGCTGCGTTGATCGCAGCACATGCGTCCGCGTCCGCTGCCACGCCCGCGCGGATCGCGACGACGGCGTCCTCAGACCTCATCGCCCACCCCCGCGCGCAGCCCCTCGCGCACCCTTGCGGCGACCGCGAGAAACTCCGGGCTTTCGCGGATGTCGAGCGGTCGGTCGCGCGGCAGCGGGCTCTCGATCACGTCGGTTACCCGGCCCGGCCGCGGCGACATCACGACGATCCGCGTCGACAGGAACACTGCCTCCGGGATCGAATGGGTGACGAAGCAGATGGTCTTGTCCGTCCGCGCCCAGAGCGCCAGCAGCTGCTCGTTGAGCTTGTCGCGCACAATCTCGTCCAGCGCCCCGAACGGCTCGTCCATCAAGAGCAAGTCAGCGTCGAAGGCCAGCGCCCGCGCGATCGATGCTCGCTGCTGCATTCCCCCCGAAAGCTGCCAGGGGAACTTCCGCTCGAACCCGGCCAGCTCGACCATCTCCAGCACCCGCGCCACCCGCGCCGCCTTCTCGGCCCGAGAATAGCCCATGATCTCCAGCGGCAGCCGCACGTTGCCCGCGATGGTCCGCCAGGGAAACAGCCCCGCCGACTGGAACACGTAGCCATAGGCCCGCGCCAGGCGCGCCGCCTCCGGGCTCACCCCGTTCACGGCGATGCTCCCGCCGGTCGGCGCCTCCAGCCCCGCGACGACGCGCAGGAACGTGGTCTTGCCGCAGCCCGACGGCCCGATGAAGCTGACGAAGTCGCCCCGCGCGATGGTCAGCGACACGTCGCTCAGCGCCGTCACCGGCCCGTCCGCGGTCTCGAAGGTCAGGTCCAGCCCATCGGCCCGCACCACCGCGTCGGGCGGGACAGACCGCGAGCCCTCTGCTAGCATCGGCGCCACGCTCATGCCGAAAGGACGCGCCGACCGTGAAGGAATGCCGCAAACTTCGCCCCGGCGGCACCTACGAGGGCCGGCAGGGGTTCAGCTATTTCGAGGGCGTCGCCCGCGAGACCGTCGGGTCGGAGGCGATCTGCATGCACATCCTGCGCGTCCCGCCCGGCGGCCGGGCGAAGGCGCACAAGCACGCCACCCACGAGACCGCGATCTACGTCATCTCCGGAGCGGCCGAGATGTACTGGGGCGAGCAGCTGGAAAACCGCATGGAGACCGCGGCCGGCGACCTCGTCTACATCCCCGCCGACGTGCCGCACCTGCCGCTCAACCGCGGCACCGAGGAGGCCGTCGCCGTCATCGCCCGCACCGACCCCCACGAGCAGGAGAGCGTGGTGCTGCTGCCCGAACTGGACGCCCTCGTCCCCGACTGAGGCCGCCGGGAACATCAGACCCCCGAGGTCAGGTTGGCGAGGTCGCGCACCACCTGCCGCGGCGTCGTCAGCTCCTTCCATTTCGTGAGCGCTGCGGCCACCGGCGGGAAGGGCTTGCGCTCGATGAACTTTCCGCGCCCGGGCGCCGGATCCGCATTGGCGCCAGCCGACCAGATCACCTCGCCCCGCGACAGGGTATAGCGCGCCGTGGCACTCACCTTCACCCCCTCGAAGACGTTGTAATCAATGGCGCTCTTCTGCGCCGCCGCGGTGATGGTCTTGCCGGCCTTGGGATCCCAGACCACGATGTCGGCATCCGCCCCCACCGCAATCGCGCCCTTCCTCGGATGCATGTTGAGGATCTTCGCCGAATTGCTCGAGGTCACCGCCACGAATTCCTGCGGCGTCAGCCGCCCCGTCTCGACCCCGTAGGTCCAGACCACACTCATCCTGTCCTCCAGCCCGCCGGTCCCGTTCGGGAATCTTTGTGAAATCACCGATCCCCGACTTCTTCTGCGCGGTCGTGAACGCACAATGATCCGTCGCCACCACCTGCAAGGATCCCGCCGCCAGCCCGGCCCAGAGCCCTGCCTGATGCTCCTTGCCCCGGAACGGCGGCGACATCACGCGGCGCGCCGCATGCACCCAGTCCTTGTTTTGATACTCGCTCTCGTCGAGCACCAGGTGCTGCGCCAGCGGCTCGCCGTAGACCCGCATCCCCTTCTGCCGCGCCCGCCTGATCGCCTCGTGCGCCTGCTCGCAGCTCACATGCACGATGTAGAGCGGGCAACCCGCGGCGTCGGCGATCATGATCGCCCGGTTGGCCGCCTCGCCCTCCACCTCCGGCGGGCGCGAATAGGCGTGCCCCTCCGGCCCGGTCACTCCCTCGGCCAGCAGCTTTTGCTGCAGCGCCGCCACCACGTCGCCGTTCTCGGCATGCACCAGCGGCAGGGCGCCCAGCGCCGCGCAACGGCTGAACGAGGCGAACATCTCGTCGTCGTTCACCATCAAGGCGCCCTTGTAGGCCATGAAATGCTTGAACGAATTGACCCCGCGCCGCACCACCTCGGCCATCTCGTCGAAGACCCGCTGGTTCCACCCCGTGACGCACATGTGCCAGGCATAGTCGCCCACGGCCTTGTCCTTCGACTTCGCCGCCCAGGCCTCCCAGGCGTCCAGCATCGAGCCGTCCGGGGCGGGGATGCAGAAATCCACCACCGTCGTCGTCCCACCCGACGCCGCCGCCACTGTCCCGGTATAGAAGTCGTCTGTCGACGACGTCCCCATGAACGGCATCTCCAGATGCACGTGCGGATCGATCCCCCCCGGCATCACATAGGCGCCCGAGGCATCCACTTCCTGGTCGCCCTTCAGCCCCGGCCCGATCGCCGCGATCTTCTCGCCCTCGATCAGCACGTCGGCGACCTGGCTCCCCTCGGCGGTCACGATGGTGCCGCCCCTGATGATCTTGCTCACGACCTAATCCCCAAGCCCGGATGCACCATCCCCGACACCCACCACACGCGGGCGGATGGTCTTCGGCGCCTCGACCACCTGCCAGTCCGTGCAGATCGGCTGCCGTCCCGCCCCGTCCCGCGGCCGGGCAATTGCCGTACCGAAGTTCACGTCCACCACCCGCGGCATCCCTGCGCCCCCGTCGACGCAACGCGACACCAGCCCCTCGACCACGTCGAGCACCCAGAATCCCGCCCTCGGGATGCGCCATCATCTCGAACCGCGGCGCCTCCGCCTCCTGCGCCAGCCCCGCGCCCCCGATCCCGACGGCCATGGCCAGCCCGATCCATCCCCCTGCGATCCTCATCCGTCGAACTCCTTCTGTGTCCGCTCCGGCTGTCCGCCTAGCCCACATGACCACCGCATGGCGCATCCGGCAAGAGCGCCCTTGCAATCCGGCGATCACGGGCATGGTAGCCGCACCGGGCCGGGCGCTGAAAGGCTCGCATCGCACAGCGTCTGGACTCCCCAGCCGCGACCGCGTGATAAGCCTTCGGTGCTAGCAGGGGGAGGCGGCGCAATGATCCGGGCCTACGCACACGACAACGGCAAGCTGCGCCTCCTGGATGCGCCCTTCGATCCTGCCGAGGCCATCTGGATTGATCTCATCAATCCCGACCCCGCCGAGACCCAATTGATCGCCACCACGTTGGGGATCGAGCTGCCCACACGTGAGGACATGGCGGAGATCGAGACCTCGAGCCGCCTCTACCAGGAGGGCGACGCCGCCTTCATGACCGCCACCTTGCCCGCAGGCGCCGACACCGGCGACCCGGCGATGGCACCGGTGACCTTCGTGCTGACGCCCGGGCGCCTGATCACGCTCCGCCACCACGAGCCGAAGCCCTTCGTCACCTATCCCCGGCGCGCACAGCAGGCGCCGATCGGCTGCGGCACCGCCCACGGCGCCCTGCTCGGCCTGCTCGACGAGATCATCGACCGCCTCGCAGACCTGCTCGAGCGGACCGGCCGCGACATCGAGGCCATCTCGAGGACGGTCTTCCGCAACGAAGACGGACCGCAGGGCAACAGCCCCAACTTTCGCGACACACTCAAGACGATCGGCCGCACCGGCGACTTTCTCTCGAAGATGCGCGAAAGCCTCGTCTCGCTCGACCGCGTGCTCGCCTTTCTCACCCAGCTGACCAACGTGCCGAACAACGATCGCGAGACCCGCGGCCTGATCAAGACCTTGTCGCGCGACGAGCAGTCGCTGACCCAGCACGCCGATTTCCTGTCGCAGAAGATCACGCTGCTGCTCGATGCGACGCTGGGCATGATCGACATCGAACAGAGCGGCATCATCAAGATCGTCTCTGTCGCGGCGGTGGTGTTCCTGCCACCCACGCTGGTCGCCTCGGTCTACGGCATGAACTTCGAGGCCATGCCCGAGCTCGGCTGGCGCTTCGGCTACCCGCTGGCGATCGGGCTGATGATCGTGTCCGCGGTCCTGCCGTACCTGTTCTTCAAGCGGCGCGGCTGGCTCTAGCGCCCGCACCATCGAGGTTTGCGTAGCCAGGCGCTGCCATCCTGCTCCATCCCCCCTATCCTCAGCCGCCGAACTCCTCCCGTGTCCGAGTGGCACCCGGAAGCTCCCGCTCCAGCGCCGACCGACAAGCGATGCAGCCGCGCATGAACTGCGGCCAGTCCGGCACCACCTGCCCGCCCTTCGGCGGATCGGGCAGCAGCGCCCACATCTGCGGATGATGCAAGCACAGATCGTGCCCTTTCGAATCCCGATGCGCCCGGATGGCCCCCCGCATCGCCCGCGCCGCAACCAGCAACGCCGCGCGGTCCATGGCGTCGAGGTCACTGTCGAGGTCACCGAGCCCGGTCATGCGCGCCTCTGAACCCACTTACTACCCAGAACTCCGGCTATTCCCACTAAGAACGTAAGCAACACCGGCACGAGCGCGGCGACGAAGAACGTCCTGATGTCTTTCATGTCCTCTCGGGTGTGAGCCCTACTGCTTTCGGCTGCTTCGACGAGTCGGTCCCGATCCCTGTGCATCTCATCCAAACCGACAACGCGGCCGTCAGTGAGTTCATACGTGCCTTGGGCTATACCCCCTTCAATTACCTCGATGGCTCTCTCGACGCGCGCCAACTGGCGCTTGCCGTCGGATACGCGCTCAAACGT
>CAVOGP010000051.1:0-60000 GCA_963695425.1 uncultured Alphaproteobacteria bacterium
AACGCGGGGATAGAGCAGCAGCACAAAAGGGGACATCTGCCCCTTGTCCCGCGCAGTTGTGCGCGGTATTCTGAATAGACCGATCTGTTATCCAATCGTGGCTTTTGAAGGAGCACACCAATGATTCACGAATCAGTATACGAGCTGCGCCACGGCGTCAAGGGCGCGCTCAAGATCGAGCACGGCAAGCTGGAGGTCGTCGATGTCGACAAGCTCCGGGGCACCATCATCGACACCCTGGCGCGCGATGCCCGTTTGGCGCGCCGGACGGTCAAGGAATACGCCCAGTGGCTGATCTGGGAAGCCGGGCCAGGCGCTGGGCGCGCGCCCGGCCAGCATCCACGAGTTCTACATGGCCCGCGCCGACGGACGACTGGAAGGACCGCACCGTGCCGGCCATGAACATCCGCTTCACGACCTACGACACCGGCGCGCGCCGCCTTGCGCGCCGCGATGAAGACCAACACCGGCGCCTTCATCTTCGAGATCGCGCGCAGCGAGATGGGCTACACCGAACAGCCGCCGGCCGAGTACAGCGCCGCGCTGATCGCCGCCGCCATCAAGGAAGGCTACTTCGGCCCGCATCTTCATCCAGGGCGACCACTTCCAGGTCAAGGCCTCCACGTACGCCAAGGACCCCGAAGGCGCCATCCAGGAAGTCAAGGATCTGATCGAGGAGGCCATCCCCGCCGGTTTCTGGAACATCGACATCGACACCAGCACGCTGGTCGACGCTGGAGCCGGAGATCGCTGGACGAGCAGCAGTATCACAACTACACGCGCTCGGCCGAGATCACCAAGTTCGTCCGCGATCTGGAGCCGGAAGGCGTGACCGTCAGCCTGGGCGGCGAGATCGGCGAGGTGGGCGAGAAGAACTCCACGCCGGAAGAGCTGGACGCCTACATGCCAAGGCTATGCAGAAGGCTGCTCAAGCAGGGCGACTGGCCGGGCTGAGCAAGATCAGCGTGCAGACCGGCACCAGCCACGGCGGCGTCGTCCTGCCGGACGGCACCATCGCGCAAGGTGGCGGTCGACTTCGACACGCTGGGGGTGCTGGGCGAGCGCGCCCGCGAGCACGGTTCCGGCGGCGCGGTGCAGCACGGCGCCAGCACCCTGCCCGACGAGTTCTTCGACAAGTTCCCGGAGGTGGAGACGCTGGAGATCCACCTGGCGACCGGCTTCCTGAATCTCTTCATGGACCACGACGCCTTCCCGCAGAGCTTGACGCGAGCAGATCCACACGCTATCTGGACGTGGACGAACGCCGACGAGCGCAAGGCCAGCCAGACCGACGCCCAGTTCTACTACAAGACGCGCAAGAAGGCCATCGGCCCGTTCAAGCCCGAAATGTGGGCCCTGACCGGCGACGACAAGGACGCCGCTCTACCAGGCGCTGGAAGACGAGTTCGCCTTCTTCTACAATCAACTCAACGTGACCGACTCCCGCGAGTCTGGTCGACAGCCTGACCACTGTGGTCGAGTACCACCAGCCCATGCCGGCCTCCGCACGCGGCATCGGCGACGATTTGGGCTTGGCTGACTAAGCAGGGTTAGCCATACGCCGTGCAGACCTTGCGTGCGCCGGTACGGCGCACGCAAGGTCTGGTCGAGTTGGGCGGGTCTATCTCACATTGGGGGCGAGCCTCCGGGAGGTTATGGTGAACTGTCCCCAATGTTGAGATGCACCCGAGTTGGGCATCTGGTTTGACTTCCTGGCTTCAATCGGCTAGACTGCGCGTACTGTGGGGAAGAGCCCGGCAATCACTTTGAATTGAGGCACCCGGTCGCCAGGCCAGACGCAACCAGCGTCTACGGTTGGAACCGGGTGCAACGCGGAAGGCGAGACCTACGGACATGCCGGAGGGGGCGCCTTTTTTTGTCCCGCGGCGCTGATGGTGGGGGATGGACATGGATGTCAATATTTGGTTCTGGATCGGGTTCAATGCGTTCGTCTTGGCGCTGCTGGCGATCGATCTCGGAGTCTTTCACCGCAAGGCACACGCGGTAGGGACCAAAGAAGCCGCGATTTGGACTGTGGTCTGGATTTCGCTGGCGCTGCTTTTCAATGCCGGTCTGTTTCTCTTCGAAGGCCGCCAGTCGGGCATGATGTTCCTCGCCGGCTATCTGATCGAAAAATCCCTCAGTGTGGACAACATCTTCGTCTTCGTCATGCTCTTCAGCTATTTCAGCGTGCCGGCGGCCTATCAGCATCGGGTGCTCTTCTGGGGCATCCTGGGCGCGCTGCTGCTGCGCGGCACACTGATCGGCGTCGGCGCCTTTCTGATCAGTCAGTTCAGTTGGATCCTGTATATCTTTGGCGGGTTTCTGGTCTTCACCGGGATCCGGATGGCCCTGCACAAAGAGGACGACGATCTCGATATCGAAGGGAATGCCGTTGTCCGGCTCTTGCGGCGCTTTGTCCCCATGACCAGCCGCTACCGGGGCGATCGCTTTTTCGTGCGCAATGGCGCCGCAGCGGAGATGCTGCGTGCCATGCGCAGCTTTCTCGGCGAGAACGACATGATGGCCTATCTCGCCATGATGGCCGTGCGGCTGATCGAGCTGCACAGGGTGCTCAAGTCGACCGGCAGCCTGTACCTGCACTGCGACCCGACGGCGAGCCACTATCTGAAGATACTGCTGGATGCGGTGTTTGGTGCGCGTCGATTTGGCGCCGAAATTGTTTGGAAGAGAACGTCTATGAGTTTCTTGGGGTGACTCGCTATTGGCGGTTCTCGCAGGAGCGAATGGAAAGCATGTATCGCGAGGGCCGCATCTTTCAGGTTAAGCCGGGTGCGGTGCCGAGGCAAAAGAGGTACCTAGACGAAATGCCCGGCACGCCTCTTCAAGACATTTGGGTGGACATTCAACCTCTCAATGCTCAGTCACGTGAACGCCTCGGTTACCCCACCCAAAAGCCCGTTGCCCTTCTCGAACGCATCATCGCAGCCTCCTCCAACCCCGGCGACGTTGTGCTCGACCCGTTCTGCGGCTGCGGCACCACGGTGCACGCGGCCGAGAAGCTCGGGCGCCAGTGGATCGGGATCGACGTCACGCATCTGGCCATCGGGCTGATCGAGAAGCGGCTGCGCGACGCCTTTCCGGGGGTGCAGTTCACCACACACGGTGTGCCTGAGGACCTGTCAGGCGCGCGCGATCTGGCGCGGCGCGGGCGCGAGGACAAGAACTACTATTTCGAGTTCGAGAAATGGGCACTGTCGCTGATCGCCGCCCAGCCCGGCAACCTGAGCCGGAAGGGAGCGGACCGGGGGATCGACGGCCACGTCTACTTCGGCAAGACCCATCGCGCCGTGGTCTCGGTCAAGGCGGGCGACAACGTGGGCGTCGGGATGGTCCGCGACCTGCGCGGGGTGATCGAGCGGGAGAAGGCGGAGATCGGGATCCTGCTGACGCTGACGCCGCCGACGCGGCCGATGGTGGCGGAGGCGGCGGGGGCGGGGCTGTTCGGGATGGAGGGGTTCGAGGCGGTGCCGCGGCTGCAGATCGTGACCATCGAGCAGGCGCTGGCGCTGCGCGACCGGGCGGTGAAGCTGCCGGCGCGGCGGGACGATGCCTTCAGGCGCGCGGCGCGGGAGGAGGCGCCGGAGCGGCAGGGGAAGCTGGAGTTCTGACGGGCTCGGGGCCCGGCGGGACGGTGACACGGGCGCGATGGAACGAACACGGGCCCGCGAAACGGCCCGTTAACTCAATTGATCCTGCATTCATCCAGAGTATCGTTCGATACTAAATGGTTGCGAAAATCTCCGCGGTTTTGCACCCGGCCGACCTCGACAATCCGGCCCTTGCCGGCGCAGATACGGCCATGCTGATCCGCCCCGCCCGCCCGGAGGACGACGACGCCATCTGGGCGATCCTCGCCCCCGTCTTCGCCGCCGGCGAGACCTATTGCCTGCCCCGCGACATCGACCGTGCCGCCGCGCTCGCCTACTGGGCCGCCGGCACCCACCGCGTCTTCGTCGCCGAGGCCGACGGCGCCATCCTCGGCACCTGTTTCCTCTGCCCCAACCAGCCGGGCGGCGGCGCCCACGTGGCCAACGCCGGCTTCGCCACCGCCCCCGCCGCCCAGGGCCGCGGCCTCGCCCGCGCCATGCTCGACCACGTGCTCACCGAAGCGCGGGCGCAGGGCTTTCTCGCCATGCAGTTCAACTTCGTGGTCGCGACCAACACCCGCGCCATCGCCCTCTGGCAGCGCGCCGGCTTCGAGATCGTCGGCCGCCTCCCCGCCGCCTTCGCCCACCCCACCGCCGGCTACGTCGACGCCCTGGTCATGTACCGCGCGCTCTGACCCTCAGGTCCGCCGCTCGACCATCAGCTTCTTGATCTCCGCGATCGCCTTGGCCGGGTTGAGGTGCTTGGGGCAGGTCTCCGCGCAGTTCATGATCGTGTGGCAGCGGTAGAGCTTGAACGGATCCTCCAGCTCGTCCAGCCGCTCCCCCGTCGCCTCGTCGCGGCTGTCGATGATCCAGCGGTAGGCATGCAGCAGCGCCGCCGGGCCGAGGTACCGATCGCCGTTCCACCAGTAGGAGGGGCACGACGTCGAGCAGCAGGCGCAGAGGATGCACTCGTAGAGCCCGTCGAGCTTGCGCCGGTCCTCGACCGACTGCTTCCACTCCCGCTCCGGCGCCGGCGTCTCGGTCTCCAGCCACGGCTTCACGCTAGCATGCTGGGCGTAGAAATGCGTCAGATCCGGTACCAGGTCCTTGATCACCGGCATGTGCGGCAGGGGATAGATCCGCACCTCGCCCTTGATCTCGTCCATGCCCCAGGTACAGGCCAGCGTATTGATCCCGTCGATGTTCATCGCACACGACCCGCAAATCCCCTCGCGGCACGAGCGGCGGAAGGTCAGCGTCGGGTCGATCTCGTTCTTGATCTTGATCAGCGCGTCGAGAACCATCGGCCCGCAGCTGTCCATGTCGACGTGATAGGTGTCGACCCGCGGATTGGCGCCGGTGTCCGGATCCCAGCGGTAGATGCGGAACACCCGCACATTGGTCGCGCCCGCGGGCTTCGGCCAGGTCTTGCCCTGGGTCAGACGGCTGTTCTTCGGCAGCGTCAGTTCGACCATTTCGTGCTCCTTCCTTCGCGCTCTCGTCAGTGGTCCCGAAACGGACACGCTCTGATCAGGCGCTCTTCCAGCGAAGATAGGTCCGGTAGAATTGCCTGCTGAGCAACACTCCGGATGACGGAAATAGCCAGTTCGTCTTCCCGCAGATTCGGCGGGACAGGTGCCTCAACTGACGCAGATGCAAAATAATCGAGAAACTTCACATCATCCCCATAGAGAGGCTCGGAAAACTTTACCCATGCAGAGGGCACGCCGTAGGCGTGAGACACTATTATGCCGTGCAGCGAACTTGAAATGGTCCGCTCACACGCGACTATATCATCAACGACGCTTTGCACCGGCATGGTCACATCGATCAACTTTACGTCGGACGAGTTTTCCAAGAGCGACGCGATGACCGGAAAGTGCACGAAGTGTGGGATTATCCCGATAGCGTACTTCTTTTCAGGTTTCGTTCGCTCGAGATACCTCGGTAGGAGCAAGGCCGGATCCCCATAGACGTCCGGGCAGGAGAATCCCAACTCCCTGCACCGCTCCCGGGATATCGGTCCGCGCACTGCGTGTATTTCCTTAGGGCGTTTGAAGCTTGTGTCTCGATGGATGATCCCACTTCCCCAGACAATCGCACGATCCGGCTCTTTAATAGTCCCCAATACACTCCCGACAGTATAAAACGTTGTTGAAAATGCCTGCAATTTACGAGTAGGGCAATAAATAGGCGTTTTTCCCGTTATGGCCTCAAACAGAAGCGGGCCTATCCAGTCGCCAAAATTTTGAATCTGAGAATTTCCATGCCACCAGAACAGGTTTCGACTGTTCGTAAATCCAAGACATTGCGAGGCGCGAACTACCCGGCTTACTCTCTTCTGGTACTCTGTACTCAACCTAAGCTGCATGCATACGCCCCTTTATCGTCCTCAATACACCCGCGCCTTGGGCGCGATCCTCTTCAGGTCGATCCCGCCCTTCTCCACCGGCGTCAGCGGGTCGAGATGCACCGGGCGATAGGCGAGCGTCACGCTGTCGTCGGGATGCACCACCGCCAGCGAATGCTTGCGCCAGACCTCGTCGTCGCGGTTGGGGAAGTCCTCCCGCGCATGGGCCCCGCGGCTCTCGTGCCGGGCCTCCGCGGCGACGATGGTGGCCAGCGCGTTCGGCATCAGGTTGGTCAGCTCCAGCGTCTCCATCAGGTCGGAGTTCCAGATCATCGACCGGTCGGTGACCTTGACCTCCGCCATCTCGGCGGCGATCTCGGCCATCATCCGGCAGCCCTCCTGCAGAACCTCGGCGGTGCGGAACACCGCGGCGTTGGCCTGCATCGCCTTCTGCATCTTCAGCCGTAGGTCCGCCGTCGGGATCGTCCCGTCCGCGTGGCGCAGCCGGTCGAACCGCGCCACCCCCGCCTCGACCGCTGCGGCGTTGAGCGGGCGGTTGGCGGTGGCCGGGTCCACCACCTCGGCCGCCTTGATCGCCGCCGCGCGCCCGAAGACCACCAGGTCGATCAGGCTGTTCGACCCCAGCCGGTTGGCGCCGTGCACGCTGGCGCAGCCGGCCTCGCCCACGGCCATCAGGCCGGGCTGGATGCGGTCGGGGTTTCTCTCGGTCGGGTTCAGCACTTCGCCCCAGTAGTTGGTGGGGATGCCGCCCATGTTGTAGTGCACCGTCGGCAGCACCGGGATCGGCGCCTTGGTCACGTCGACGCCGGCGAAGATCTTCGCACTCTCCGAGATGCCCGGCAGCCGCTCGGCCAGCGCCTCGGGCGGCAGGTGGTCGAGGTGCAGGAAGATATGGTCCTTCTCCGGGCCGACCCCGCGCCCCTCGCGGATCTCGATGGTCATGCAGCGCGACACCACGTCGCGCGAGGCGAGGTCCTTGTAGGTGGGCGCATAGCGCTCCATGAACCGCTCGCCCTCGGAGTTGGTCAGGTACCCGCCCTCGCCGCGCGCCCCCTCGGTGATCAGGCAGCCCGCGCCGTAGATGCCGGTGGGGTGGAACTGCACGAACTCCATGTCCTGCAGCGGCAGTCCCTGACGGGCGACCATGCCGTTGCCGTCGCCGGTGCAGGTGTGCGCCGAGGTCGCCGAGAAATACGCCCGCCCGTAGCCCCCCGTCGCGAGCACGGTCATCTTGGCGTTGAACCGGTGCAGCGTGCCGTCGTCGAGGCTCCAGGCGAGCACACCCTGGCAGGTGCCGTCCTCGGCCATGATCAGGTCGAGGGCGAAATACTCGATGAAGAACCGCGCGTTATGCTTCAGGCTCTGCCCGTAGAGCGTGTGCAGGATCGCGTGCCCCGTCCGGTCGGCGGCCGCACAGGTCCGCTGCACCGGCGGGCCCTCGCCGAACTCGGTGGTGTGCCCGCCGAACGGTCGCTGGTAGATGCGCCCGTCCTCGGTGCGGCTGAACGGCACGCCGTAGTGCTCGAGTTCGTAGACCGCCTTGGGCGCCTCGCGGGCCAGGTACTCCATGGCATCGGTGTCGCCGAGCCAGTCCGAGCCCTTCACCGTGTCGTACATGTGCCACTGCCAGTTGTCGGGGCCCATATTGGAGAGCGAGGCGGCGATGCCGCCCTGGGCGGCGACGGTGTGGCTGCGGGTGGGGAAGACCTTGGTGATGCAGGCGGTCTTCAGCCCCTGCTCGGCCATGCCCAGCGTGGCGCGCAGCCCGGCGCCGCCGGCTCCCACCACGACCACGTCGTAGGTGTGGTCGACGAACTCGTATGCGGCCATGGGCTTGGGTCCTCAGGCGGAAAAGGCGATCCGGGCGACGGCGAAGACGCCGGTCAGCGCGGCGGCCCAGGTCAGGAGCGTGTTGGCGATCAGCGCCGCGGTGCGCGCGGCGTTGCCGTGGACGTAGTCCTCGATCACCACCTGCAGGCCGAGCTGCAGGTGGTAGAAGCCGACCAGAAGGAACAGGATCGCCACGACGGCGTTGAACGGGCTGGCATAGGTCGCCCGCACCGTCTCGAAGTCGGCTCCGAGGGTGCGGGCGAAGGTGAACAGAAACAGCAGCGCCAACGGCACCAGCGCGATCGCGGTCAGCCGCTGGCGCCACCAGTGCTCGGTCCCCACCCCGGCGGTGCCGAGGCCCTTCACCCGCTGGCGGTCGGTTCGGAAGCCCATCACCACCTCCCCCTAGACGAAGGCCACGATCAGCGTGACCAGGGTCATCACCCCGGCCGCGCCAAGCGCCGCGAGGCCGCTCATCCGCGCGACGCCCAGCTCGAACCCCTCGCCTGCATCCCAGAACAGGTGACGGATGCCGTTGAAGAAGTGGTACCAGAGGGCCGCGAGCGACAGGATCAGGATCAGCCCGCCCAACCAGGAATTCAGCAGCCCGTCCACCCGCGCGAACTGCTCCGGACTGGCGCCGGCGGCGAGAAACCAGAACACGACCATGAGGCCCGCCAGCGTCAGCCCGATGCCGGTGAGCCGGTGGAAGATCGACATCGCCGAGCCGAGTTGCCAGCGGTAGATCGTCAGGTGGGGCGAGAGCGGGCGGTTGCCCCGGTTGACATCGGCCATCGGCTGGTCCTCCCCTCTGCGTGCTACCCGGTTTCCCGGGCGGCATAACTGTCTCTTGCCATGCAGGCGCCGGGAATGGCAAGCGCGCCCCGGCAGTGCATCAGGGCAATCGCCTGAACCTTACCCAACATCTTGTATGGGTCCGGGCCCAGGCGCTTCCGGCTACTGGATCTGGTGTCCGGATCTCGCGCAAAGACCCGAATCGCAAACAGAAGTTGACGAGTTATGAAAGTAGGGCCCATTACTGTTACATATCAACATGTTACGAATTTGTCCGCGCTCGGACAAACGTCAGCACGGCACTAAAGCCCAGTAGTCGAGATCGAGCAGCACCTCGGGCAGGTACTTGCCCTCGCCGTCGCGCAGGGCGAACTCAACGGCCCCGGCCTTCACTGCGACGGTACGGATGCGAAGCGCGCCCACACCCGGGGCCGCCGTTCCGGCACGGTCGAGGATCTCGGACCAGGCCGTGACGGTGTCGCCCGCGAAGCAGGGATTGACGTGACTGCCCGCGTTGATCCCCGCAATCATCTGCGCATTGGCCAGCCCGTTGAACGAAAGCGCCCGGGCAATGCTGATGACATGCCCGCCATAGATCAGCCGCCGCCCGTCCTCCCGCGCCGTAGCGTCGAAATGCACCCGCGCGGTGTTCTGCCAGAGGCGGGTCGCCAGCATGTGCTCCGCCTCCTCTATGGTCGTGCGGTCCATGTGGTCGATGCGCTCGCCCACCGCATAGTCGCCCCAGCGCCGCGCGTCCCCCGCCAGCCCGAAGTCGTAGCCGCGTGAAGTCGAGCCCCGCCGGCACCACTAGGTCCGCGGCCTCCACCGCCGCCGCCAACTCGGGAACCACCGCCGGCGCCGCCGGAGCCGAGGCGTCGCGCTTGCGCACCATCACCCAGCGGCAATAGCTCAGCACCGCCTCGCCGCGCTGGTTGCGCCCCGTGGTGCGCACCCAGACCACGCCGCTCTTCCCGTTCGAGGTCTCGCGCAGCCCGATCACCTCGCTTTCGGAGGTCAGCGTGTCGCCGGGATAGACCGGCGCGAGGAAGCGCCCCTCCGCATAGCCGAGGTTCGCCACCGCATTGAGGCTGATGTCCGGCACGGTCTTGCCGAAGACGACGTGGAAGGCGACCAGATCCTCGAGCGGCGATCTCGGCAGGCCGCAGGCCCGGGCAAACTCGTCGGACGACCAGAGCGCGAAACGGCTGGGATAGAGCGCGGTGTAGAGCGCCCGGTCGCCGTCCGTCACCGTGCGGGGCACCGCGTGGCGGATCCGCTGGCCGACGCCGTAGTCCTCGAAGAAGCGCCCGGCGCGGCTCGCGGCCACGGCTCAGAGCTCCCCGAGCTTCATCGCCGGATCGTAGCTGCCCTCGACTTCCTTCACCACCGCCTGCCCACAGCGCATGACGCCCCTCGCCGCATCGAAGCCATAGGTGGGCGCGCCGTGCAGCGACCAGCCCTTCGAAAGTGCCGCCGTCACCTTGTGGCAGAAGGCTGAGGTGTCGTCCTCGGTCAGGAAGCGGTAGGCGACGTACCGGCTCACTGCGGAAACGGCCAATAGCCGAGCCAGGTGTGGATGGCGGCGACCACCGCGAACACCGCCAGCGTGATTACCGCAAGCCGGATGTCGCCGCTGACCGGTCCGGGCGCGGGCCGCTGCCACGGAGCCGTGCCGGCGTTGATCATTACCATGCTTGCGACCGCCCAGATGCCGAGCCCGCCGAACAGCACCAGCGAGGCGAGATCGCCGTTGACCAGCAGATGCGCCACAGCCCAGACGATCACGCCGGTCAGCATCGGATGCCGCAGCCACGACCGGGCGCGCCCCTTCGACATGCCCATTCCGAACAGCGCGACGGCGGCGAGCATCATCAGGTTGTTGAGGTGGATGGTCCAGCCGGGCGGGTCATAGACCGCAACGAACGGCGCGGCGCGGTAGCCGATCACCATCAGGACGAGGCCGATCGCGATCGCCGCGGCGACGACCCCCTTTGCCGGGCCCTCGCCGAGACGCGCGTTCAGGTCGGCCCGCGCGCCCGGAGCGAGGCGGACGAAGGCATGTGCTCCGATCCACAGCAGGATACCGAGTACGAGCAGGGTCATTGTGTGGCCGCCTCCAGCTCGGCGATGGCTGCCGCGCGGGCCAGCAGGCGGCGCGCGGTGGCGACATGCAGGTTCTCGACGATGCGGCCGTTCACCACGGCAACCCCTTCGCCGCGCGCCGTCGCCGCCTCGAAGGCCTCGACCTGCGCGGCCGCGAGCTCAAGATCCTCCGGCGACGGCGCGAAGACCGCGTTGGCCACGGCGAGCTGTGCGGGATGGATCAGCGTCTTGCCGTCGAACCCCATGTCGCGCCCCTGGATGCAGGCGGCGCGCAGCCCGTCCTCGTCCTGGAAGGCGTTGTAGACGCCATCGACGCAGACCAGCCCCTCGGCCCGCGCGGCCAGCAGGCACAGCCCCAGGCTCGTCACCAGCGGCAGGCGGTCTGGCGTATGGGCGGCGCCGAGGTCCTTGACCAGGTCGTTGGTCCCCAGCACGAACCCCTCCAGCCGCGGATGGCTGGCCGCGATGGCGGCGGCGTTGAGGATGCCGCGCGGTGTCTCCATCATCGCCCAGATGCGGGTGCGCTCGGGCGCGCCCTCGGCTTCCATGGTGGCGGCGACGCCGACGATGTCCTCGGGGCGCTCGACCTTGGGCAGGAGGATCGCGTCGGGGCCGGCGCGGCAGGCGCGGGCGATGTCGGCCGCACCCCATTCGGTATCGAGGCCATTGGTTCGGATCAGCAGCCTGCGGCTTCCGTAGCCACCAGCCTCCACCGCCTCGCCGACTAGCTCCCGGGCGCGCGGCTTCTCGGCCGGGGCGACGGCATCCTCGAGGTCGAGGATCAGCGCGTCGGCGGGCAGCGTGCGGGCCTTCTCCAGGGCCCGCTCCCGGGAGCCCGGCATATAGAGCACCGACCGATGGGGATGGGCGTCGTGTTCCATGACATGCAGGTCCCTGCTGCGGCGCAGCGAGGACATACCACCTGCGGAAAAAAGACAAGGGCGAATGCAAAATGTTGGGGGTGTTGCGCTGCGGGCGCACGAGCCGTGCGCTGCGTTAACGTTCCGTTCGCCTTTCGAGCGCAGATTAACCACCAGTTCGGGATGGCCGCATACAGGTCGGACGCACCCCCGCCGCTGCTCCCCTTCGGACGCAGCCCCCCGGCGAGACTACCGCAGCAACGCGGGAGCCGGGTGTTGAACGTCCGGTCCCGCCAAGGGACAAGGACAGGACATGCCCCTCACCTCACGCCTCGTACGCGCCGCCGTTGCCCTCGGTCTTGCCATTGCCACGCCGGGTGTCGAAGCGCAGACCCTCGCCCCGACCGATGCGCAGACCGCCTGCGCCGACCGCACCCAGGTCGTCTCGCGCCTCGAGGAGCGCTACGGCGAGACCCTGCAGAGCATGGGCCTGAACCAGAACAACACGGTGGTGGAGGTCTACGCCTCCGAGGAAACCGGCACCTGGACGATCCTCGTCACCCGCCCAGACGGCGTGGCCTGCCTCATCGCGGCCGGCCAGATGTGGGATGGCACCCCGGCGCCGGCCCGCGCCCGCGGCAAGGACGCCTGACACTCGAAACCCCGCGCCAAATGCTTGACGCGCGGCGCTCCTAGCTCAGCGCGTCGAAGACCAGTCTGGCGCCGGTAACCGCGAGCAGGGCGTAGGTGATCCCGAAGAACACCCTCGCCGAAATCCGCCGGTGCGCCCAGGCGCCGATGAGCACCCCTCCGACCGCGACCGGCGCCAGAATCAGGTTCGCCAATCCGGTCTCGGCAGTGAACATGCCCAGCGCGAAATAGGGCGGCAGCTTTATCAGGTTCACCCACCAGAAGGTGATGACGGTCGTCGCCTGGAACCGGGTCTTTTCCAGCTTCGAGCCCAAGAGGTACATCGCCGCCGGCGGTCCGCCCGCGTGGCTCACGAAGCTGGTAAAGCCCGCCACCGCACCCCAGAACAGACCCCACAACGGTGCCGCGAACGCAGCACCCGGATCTATCCAGCCACGCGAGCGCGCGAGCTGGAAGGCCACGAAGCCCAGCGCGACGCCGCCGACCAGCAGCCGCAGCCCGTCGGGCGTCACCGCCCGGAAGAAGAGCGTCCCCAGCGCCACGCCGGGAACCGCGCCGATCATCAGACGGCGGGCATGCGGCCAGCTCCATTGCCGCCAGTAGGTGCGCAGGCTGGTCACGTCCATCATCATCAGGAGCGGCAGCATCAGCGCCACCGCCAGCGCCGGCTCGACGACGAGCGCGAGCAGCGGCGAGGCGGCGAAGGCGGCGCCCGAGCCGAAGCCCCCCTTCGAGATCGCCGCGAACAGGACCGCGGGGATGGCGAGGGCGAAGAATGTGACGCTGAGTTCCAACCGAGCCCGCTATCCCAACCGCCGTTCGCACTTGCACACGGCCCCGCAAGGGGCTAGCCCATGCCCGTTTCACACCAAGGGGAGACCGGGCCAGATGGCAAGACCGAAGATCGCGCTGATCGGGGCGGGACAGATCGGGGGCACGCTGGCCCATCTGGCCGCGGGCAGGGAACTGGGTGACGTGGTGCTCTTCGACATCGCCGACGGAGTGCCGCAGGGCAAGGCCCTCGACCTCGCGCAATCGGGCCCGGTGGACGGCTTCGACGCAGCCCTGAGAGGCACCAGCGACTATGCCGACATCGCGGGCGCGGACGTGTGCATCGTCACCGCCGGCGTGCCGCGCAAGCCGGGCATGAGCCGCGACGACCTCCTCGGCATCAACCTCAAGGTCATGAAGTCGGTGGGCGAGGGGATCGCCGCCCACGCGCCCGACGCCTTCGTCATCTGCATCACCAACCCGCTCGACGCCATGGTCTGGGCGCTGCGCGAGTTCTCCGGCCTGCCGCGCCACAAGGTCTGCGGCATGGCGGGCATCCTCGACAGCGCGCGCTTCCGGCATTTCCTGGCCGAGGAGTTCGACGTCTCGGTGAAGGACGTCACCGCCTTCGTGCTCGGTGGCCACGGCGACACCATGGTGCCGCTGACCCGCTATTCCACCGTCGCCGGCATCCCGCTGCCGGACCTGGTCAAGATGGGCTGGACCACGCAGGAAAAGCTCGACGCCATCGTGCAGCGCACCCGCGACGGCGGCGGCGGAGATCGTCGGCCTGCTGAAGACCGGCTCGGCCTTCTACGCGCCGGCGGCGAGCGCCGATCGAGATGGCCGAGGCCTACCTCAAGGACCAGAAGCGCGTGCTGCCCTGCGCCGCCTATCTCACCGGCCAGTACGGGCTCGACGACATCTATGTCGGCGTGCCGGTGGTGATCGGCGCCGGCGGCGTCGAGCGCGTGGTGGAGATCGCCCTCGATCCGGACGAGCGCGCCATGTTCGACAAGTCGGTTGGCGCGGTGCAGGGCCTGGTCGCCGCCTGCAAGGGAATCGATCCGAGCCTCGGCTGATCCCGCCCCAGACCCTGGTCACCGTCGGTCGAGGCGATTGGCTCCTGTCCGATCGGGCCGCCAATACCAGCGGGAGACCGCCTGACCTTTCTGGCGGCCAATGACCCGAGCGCCTGGGCGCGCGCCCCGACGAATCACTTCGGGCCCGGATGCAATGCAGCAGCGGCTTGTGATCACAGGATTTTGCGCTGTGATCACAACCGGTCGATTTGCTCTCCCCCGAGGCCACTTGCCGTCGCAATTCAATTGCATGGACATGGTAGTCGTCCTAACGACGGGCCGTCTGCGGGCATGTGCGCCTGCGGCCCTCGACCGGCAAGGGACGGCGGCAGATGAACATTCACGAATACCAGGCCAAGCAGCTCCTGAAGCAGTACGGCGTGCCGGTCTCGGACGGGCGCGTGGTCCTCAAGGCGGACGAGGCCAAGACCGCGGCGGGCGAGATCGACGGGCCGGTCTGGGTGGTCAAGGCGCAGATCCACGCCGGCGGCCGCGGCAAGGGCCGCTTCAAGGAAGCGAGCGCCGGCGAGAAGGGCGGCGTGCGCATCACCCGCTCGGTCTCCGAGGCGGCGGACGAGGCGCAGAAGATGCTCGGCCGCACGCTGGTCACCCACCAGTCCGGCCCGGCCGGCAAGGTGGTCAACCGCATCTACATCGAGGACGGCTCCGACATCGCCCGCGAGCTCTACCTCGCACTCCTCATCGACCGGAACTCCTCGCGCATCGCCTTCGTCTGCTCGCACCGAGGGCGGCATGGACATCGAGGAAGTGGCGGCGAAGACGCCCGAGAAAGTGCTGTCGTTCACCATCGACCCGGCCTCCGGCATCTCCGGCTTCCACGGCCGCAAGGTGGCCTTCGCGCTCGGTCTGGAGGGCAGGCAGGTCAAGCAATGCGTCGACCTCTTGAACCGGCTCTACCACCTCTTCACCGAGAAGGACGCCGAGATGGTCGAGATCAACCCTCTGATCGTGACCACCGGCGGTGACCTGCTCTGCCTCGACGCCAAGATGAGCTTCGATTCCAACGCCCTCTTCCGCCAGAAGGACATCCTGGCACTGCGCGACGAGACCGAGGAGGACCCCAAGGAACTGGCGGCCTCCGAAGTTCGACCTCAACTACATCGCGCTGGACGGCGAGATCGGCTGCATGGTCAACGGCGCCGGCCTCGCCATGGCCACCATGGACATCATCAAGCTCTACGGTGCGCGAGCCCGCCAACTTCCTCGACGTCGGCGGTGGCGCCACCCGCGAGAAGGTGACCGAGGCCTTCAAGATCATCACCTCGCGACCCACAGGTGAAGGGCATCCTCGTCAACATCTTCGGCGGCATCATGCGTTGCGACGTGATCGCCGAGGGCGTGATCGCCGCGGTGAAGGAAGTCGGCCTGCACATGCCGCTGGTCGTGCGCCTCGAAGGCACCAACGTCGAGCTCGGCAAGAAGATCCTCAACGAGAGTGGGCTGGCGGTGATCGCCGCCGACGACCTCGCGGATGCCGCGGCGAAGATCGTCAAGGCGGTGAAGGGGTAGCTGTCAATGGCTAGCGCAGTCTGCGCGCGGCGCGCTCGGTATCGCAAAGAACAAGCTCCTTCGGCAACCAAGGGATGTGACAGGATGAAGTCGATGATTCTTGCGGCGCTTGCGGCCGCGGCCGTCGCCGGCAGCGCCAGCGCGCAGGATTTCTTTCTGGGCGAAGTCAGGCTCGTCGGCTTCAACTTCTGCCCGCCCGGGACACTACCCGCCGACGGCCGGCTGATGCAGATCTCGGAGAACCCGCCGCTGTATTCCCTGTTCGGTACCCAGTATGGCGGCAATGGGGTAAACACCTTCGGCCTGCCCGACCTACGCGGCCGCAGCCCTATCGCCATGGGGCAGGGTCCCGGGCTGTCGGACATTCCGGTTGGCACGTCTGGTGGCGGCGAACAGGTCACCTTGACGCTCGATCAGCTTCCACCTCACGATCATGGCGTGACGGCCCAGCTGAACGGCGTGACCGAGCCCGGAAGTTCAGCCGAGCCCGCTGGGAACCTTCCTGCGAACTCCACGACGGCCTCGATCTATGGCGCCGGGACCCCGACCCCGATGAACAGCGGGGCGATCACCGTAGGGCAAAGCAGCGTGGGCGCGGGCCAACCCGTCGAAACCCGATCGCCCTTCTTGGCGATGCAGTACTGCGTGGTCACCCAAGGTTACTTTCCCCCGCGCGGCTGAGAGTGCGGCAGGCTTTCCACGAGAAGGTGCGGATGACCAGATATTTGGCAGCGATTGGGCCTGATGCCTTCTGGTGCGGATCGTTCGCACGCGGGCTGGCAAGGCGGGTAACGCGGGAAAGGAACGTGTTGAGGACAGCCTGGGCAGGCAATGAACGGCGGCATTCGATGGTGGCGACGGCGGGCACCTGCAGGTCGGTGACGGTGCGCAATCCATTCAGGGAAAGTTAGCCATGGCCATCCTCGTCGACGAGAACACACGCGTCATCTGCCAGGCCTTCACCGGCAGCCAGGGCATGCGCGTGCCCGCCCTTATCGCGACCAGCCTGCTGGCGGCGGCTCCGGCCGCTGCGCAGCAGGTGACGCTCGAGCAGGCGGCGCGCACCAACCTGACCATTGCCCTTCAGTTCTGCATCACCCCCGACGTCAGCGGTGAGACCAGGGCGAGCTGGTTCCGGCAAGCCGGGTTCACCGAGCGCGCGGAAATCACGGGCGGCGACTCGACGTTCCATTTCCACGCGCCCGCCGACACGGCGGCGGCCGAGCTCTACTTCGGCCACATGCCCGAACACTGCGTAGCAAGGACGCAACACCTCGGGGTGACCGAGGCCTCGGCGCTTCTCGATTCGATCGCGCCGTCCCTCTACCCGGGCTATCTGCGCAGGCAGGTCCAGGGGCCGGTCGATCCGGCCACGGGCAGGCCGGCGGTCTGCGTAAGCTACGAGGATCCGACGAACCCCATCGGATACGCTGTCAGCGTCACGCACGGCGATCCCGGCAGCGGTTCGCCGTGCATCGAAAACGGCACGAGCGCCATCTTCCGCTCTGCTCGCGTCTGAAACAAGGGACCAAAATGGCCATCCTCGTCGACGAGAACACCCGCGTGATCTGCCAGGGCTTCACCGGCTCGCAGGGAACCTTCCATTCGGAGCAGGCCATCGCCTACGGCACGCGCATGGTCGGCGGCGTCACCCCCGGAAAGGGCGGCACCACCCATATCGGCCTGCCGGTCTTCAACACCGTGGCCGAGGCGAAGGCGCGGACCGGGGCGACGGCCACGGCGATCTACGTGCCGCCGCCGTTTGCTGCCGACGCGATCCTCGAGGCGATCGACGCGGAACTGGAGCTGATCGTCTGCATCACCGAAGGCATCCCGGTGCTCGACATGATGAAGGTCAAGCGCGTGCTCCAGGGATCAAGCTCGATCCTGATCGGGCCGAACTGCCCGGGCGTGATCACGCCGGACGCCTGCAAGATCGGCATCATGCCCGGACATATCCACAAGCGCGGCTCGGTGGGCGTTGTCTCGCGCTCCGGCACGCTTACCTACGAGGCGGTCGGACAGACCACTGCCGCGGGACTGGGGCAGTCCACCTGCGTCGGCATCGGCGGCGACCCGATCAAGGGCACCGAACACATCGACGTGCTGGAATGGTTCCTCGCGGACCCGGAGACGGAGTTGATCATCATGATCGGCGAGATCGGCGGCTCGGCCGAGGAAGAGGCGGCGCAGTTCCTCAAGGACGAGGCGAAGCGCGGCCGCGCCAAGCCGACCGCCGGCTTCATCGCCGGGCGCACGGCGCCGGCGGGCCGGCGCATGGGCCACGCGGGCGCCATCGTCGCCGGCGGCAAGGGCGGCGCCGAGGACAAGATCGAGGCGATGAAGGCCGCCGGCATCGTGGTGGCCGACAGCCCCGCCGGCCTCGGCCAGGCTGTGCTGAAGGCGCTGGGACGGGGCTGAGGGGCCCGACGGGGCCGAGGGGGTCCGCAACTGAATGACGGCAACCCGAGGGTCGCAAAGGCGAACCCACCGGGATCAAGGGGCAACAGGAGGCCCAGATGACCGACCAATCACCGAACGCGGTCTTTCATTCCTCGTCCTTCCTGCAGGGGCAGAACGCGGAGTTCATCGAACAGCTGCACGCGCGCTATGTGGACGATCCCGCCAGCGTGGACGGCAGCTGGCAGGCGTTCTTCGCCGGCCTCGACGAGGTCGCCGCCGACGTGACCCACGAGGCGCGCGGACCGTCCTGGGCGCGCGCCGACTGGCCGCCCACCCCCAACGACGACCTGACCGCAGCCCTCGACGGCCAGTGGGCGCCGAGCAAGGTGATCGGCGACCGGATCGTGGCCAAGGCCGCCGAGCGCGGCGCTTCGCTGACCGACGTGCAGGTGCGCCAGGCGGTGCTCGACAGCCTGCGCGCGCTGATGATCATCCGCGCCTACCGCATCCGCGGCCACCTCGCCGCCGACCTCGATCCCCTGCGCCTGAGCGAGCCCGAGCCGCATCCCGAGCTCGACCCGCGCAGCTACGGCTTCACCGAGGCCGACCTCGACCGGCCGATCTTCCTCGACAACGTCCTCGGCCTGCAGACGGCCAGCTTGCGCGAGATCCTCGCGCTGGTGAAGCGCACCTACTGCGGCACCTTCGCGCTGCAGTACATGCATATCTCCGACCCCGAGCAGGCCGCCTGGCTCAAGGAGCGCATCGAGGGCTACGGCAAGGAAATCAGCTTCACCCGGCGCGGCCGCCGGGCGATCCTCAACAAGCTGGTCGAGGCCGAGGGCTTCGAGAAGTTCCTGCAGGTCAAGTACACCGGCACCAAGCGCTTCGGCCTCGACGGCGGCGAGGCGCTGATCCCGGCGATGGAGCAGATCGTCAAGCGCGGCGGCGCGCTCGGGGTCGAGGATGTCATCATCGGCATGCCGCATCGCGGACGGCTGAGCGTGCTCGCCAACGTGCTGGCAAAGCCCTACCGCGCGATCTTCAACGAGTTCCAGGGCGGCAGCTTCAAGCCCGAGGAAGTCGAGGGCTCCGGCGACGTCAAGTACCACCTCGGCGCCTCGTCCGACCGCGAGTTCGACGGCAATTCGGTGCATCTCTCGCTGACCGCCAACCCCAGCCATCTCGAGGCCGTGAACCCCGTGGTGCTCGGCAAGGTGCGCGCCAAGCAGCAGCAGCTGGGCGACGTCAGCCGCACCAAGGTCCTGCCGATTCTCCTGCACGGCGACGCGGCCTTCGCCGGTCAGGGCGTGGTGGCGGAATGCTTCGGCCTCTCCGGGCTCAAGGGCCACCGCACCGGCGGCACGCTGCACATCGTCGTCAACAACCAGATCGGCTTCACCACCTCGCCGATGTATTCGCGGTCTTCGCCCTATCCGACCGACATCGCGCTCATGGTCGAGGCGCCGATCTTCCACGTCAACGGCGACGACCCCGAGGCGGTGGTGCATGCCGCGCGGGTGGCGGTCGAGTTCCGCCAGCGGTTCCACAAGGACGTGGTCATCGACATGTTCTGCTACCGCCGGTTCGGGCACAACGAGGGCGACGAGCCCATGTTCACCCAGCCGTTGATGTACACGGCCATCAAGAGCCACAAGACCACGCTTCAGCTCTATACCGAGCGGCTGATCGCCGACGGGCTTATCCCCGAGGGCGAGATCGAGGACATGAAGACCGCCTTCCAGGCGCATCTCAACGCCGAGTTCGAGGCGGGCAAGGAGTTCCGCCCCAACAAGGCCGACTGGCTTGACGGCCGCTGGTCGGGGCTCGGCAAGAATGAGGGCCGCTATCAGCGCGGCAAGACCGGGGTCGAGCTGTCACGGCTGAAGAAGATCGGTGAGGCGCTCACCCGGCTGCCGGAGAGCTTGAAGCCGCACCGCACTGTCCAGCGCATGCTCGACGCCAAAGCGCAGATGATCGAGACCGGCGAGGGGATCGACTGGGCCACCGGCGAGGCGCTGGCCTTCGGATCGCTGCTGACCGAGGGGCTTCCGGTGCGGCTTTCGGGCCAGGACGTGACCCGCGGCACCTTCAGCCACCGCCATTCCGGCATCGTCGACCAGGAGACCGAGGAGCGCTACTACCCGCTCAACCACATCGAGACAGGGCAGGCGAGCTACGAGGTCGTCGATTCGATGCTCTCCGAATACGCCGTGCTCGGCTACGAGTACGGCTACAGCCTCGCCGAGCCGAATGCGCTCACGCTCTGGGAGGCGCAGTTCGGCGACTTCGTCAACGGCGCGCAGATCATGATCGACCAGTTCATCTCCTCGGGCGAGGCGAAGTGGCTGCGCATGTCGGGCCTCGTGATGCTCTTGCCGCACGGCTACGAGGGCCAGGGGCCGGAGCATTCCTCCGCCCGGCCCGAGCGCTTCCTGCAGATGTGCGCCGGCGACAACTGGATCGTGGCCAACGTCACCACCCCGGCCAACTACTTCCACATCCTGCGCCGCCAGCTCTATCGCAACTTCCGCAAGCCGCTGGTGCTGATGACGCCGAAGTCGCTCCTGCGCCACAAGCTCGCGGTCTCGAAGCTCAAGGACTTCGCCAAGGGATCGAGCTTCCACCGGGTGCTCTGGGACGACGCCCAGCTCGGCGCCGAGGCCGGGATCTCGACGACGAAGCTGGCGCCCGACGACAAGATCAAGCGCGTCGTCCTCTGCTCGGGCAAGGTCTACTACGACCTGCTCGAAGCGCGCGACGCCCGCGGCATCGACGACATCTACCTCATGCGGATCGAGCAGTTCTACCCCGTCCCCGCCCTGTCGCTGACCAAGGAGCTCTCGCGCTTCAAGCGCGCGCAGATGGTCTGGTGCCAGGAGGAGCCGAAGAACCAGGGCTACTGGTCCTTCATCGAGCCCAACCTCGAGTGGGTGCTCGGCCGCATCGGCGCCAAGCACAAGCGCCCGACCTATGTCGGCCGCCCGGCCGCGGCCTCCCCGGCGACCGGCCTCGCCCGAGAGCACAAGCGCCAGCAGGACATGCTGATCGATACGGCACTGACCCTCAGCCTTCGGAAGGACAGCTAGCAATGGCCGAGATTCGCGTACCGACCCTCGGCGAGAGCGTCAGCGAGGCCACCGTCGCCACCTGGTTCAAGCAGGTCGGCGATGCCGTGGCCATGGACGAGATGCTCTGCGAATTGGAGACCGACAAGGTCACCGTCGAGGTGCCCGCCACGGCCGCCGGCGTGCTGGCCGAAATCGTCGCCAAGGAGGGCACGACCGTCGGCACCGACGCGCTGCTCGCCACCATCGACGAGAAGGCGGCCGCCAAGCCCGCCAAGCCAACCGCCCCGAAGCCCGGCAAGGAGGCCCCCGTGGAGGTCGAATCCGCACCCGCCAACGAACGGACCGTCGACGTCATGGTCCCCGCCCTCGGCGAGAGCGTCACCGAGGCCACGGTCTCGACCTGGTTCAAGGCCGTCGGCGACAGCGTGGCCCAGGACGAGATGCTCTGCGAACTGGAGACCGACAAGGTCTCGGTCGAGGTGCCCTCGCCGGCCAGCGGCCGCCTTGCCGCGATCCTGGCCGCCCCGGGCAGCACCGTCGCCGCCGGCGGCCGTCTCGCCACCGTGACCGCCGGCGCCGGCGGCACCGCGGCTTCCGCGCCAGCCTCGGCTGCACCAGCCTCGGCTGCACCAGCATCGGCCGCACCCGCCCCGGCGAAATCCGCCCGCGCCGACGTGGCGGACGCCCCCTCGGCCACCAAGATGATGGCCGACCGCGGCCTCTCCCCCGATCAGGTGGAAGGCACAGGCCGCGACGGCCGGATCATGAAGGAAGACGTCCTGCGCACCGCCGCCCCGGCTGCGGCAGCGGCGGCCGCACCTGCCGCGCCGCCTGCACCGGCGGCCATCCCCCGCGCCCCCATCCCCGCCGAGGACGCCGCCCGCGAGGAGCGGGTGAAGATGACCCGCCTGCGCCAGACCATCGCGCGCCGGCTCAAGGAGGCGCAGAACACCGCCGCCATGCTCACCACCTACAACGAGGTGGACATGTCGGCGGTCATGGACCTGCGCAACGAATACAAGGAGCTGTTCGAGAAGAAGCACGGGGTGAAGCTCGGCTTCATGTCCTTCTTCACCAAGGCCTGCTGCCACGCGCTGAAGGAGGTCCCCGAGGTCAACGCCGAGATCGACGGCACCGACGTCGTCTACAAGAACTTCGTCCACATGGGCATCGCCGTCGGCACGCCCACCGGCCTCGTCGTCCCCGTGGTGCGCGACGCCGACCAGCTGTCCTTCGCCGCCATCGAGAAGAAGATCAACGAGCTCGGCGCCCGCGCCCGCGACGGCAAGCTCTCCATGGCCGACATGACCGGCGGCACCTTCACCATCTCCAACGGCGGCGTCTACGGCAGCCTCATGTCCTCGCCGATCCTGAACCCGCCGCAGTCGGGCATCCTCGGCATGCACAAGATCCAGGACCGCCCGGTGGCGATGAAGGGCCAGATCGTCATCCGCCCGATGATGTACCTCGCGCTCAGCTACGACCACCGCGTCGTCGACGGCAAGGGGGCGGTCACCTTCCTCGTCCGCGTCAAGGAAGCGCTGGAAGACCCCCGGCGGCTGCTGATGGACCTCTGACCGTACAATCCACGAAGGAGGAAGTGCCGTGTCGACCGAACTGGGCGTCCTGGGCCTCTACGGCCTCTGGTTGATCGTGTTGACAGTTGCGCAGGTGCTCACCTGCCAGGGGCAGGTCGGCCTGGCCTACCTCCTCGGTCCGCGCGACGATGGGCGCCGGTTCACCGGCGTCGCCGGGCGGATGGTGCGGGCGCTCGACAACAGCATCGTCGCGATGGCCCTTTTCGCGCCCGCCGTCCTGCTCGTGCATCTGCAGGCGGCGTCGTCGGGAAGCACGCTGCTCGCGGCACAGGCGTTCCTCATAGCGCGCATCGTCTACGTGCCCGTCTACGCCGCAGGCATCCCGGGGTTCCGCACTCTCGTCTGGCTGGTCGGCGTCCTCGCGACCGCCTGGCTCTACCTCGCGCCGTTCCTGTCGGCTCCTGCCACCGCCAGCTGACTGCTGCCCGATGACCCCCGAGCTGACGGCCCTCGCTCTCGCGGTCTTCCTCCAGCTCGGCCAGATCACCCTGGCCGGCTGGTCGATGAACCGCGACGCCGGCCTCGACTGGAACGCCGGGCCGCGCGATGATCCGCATCCGGGCTTCTCCCCCCTGACCGGCCGGCTGCGCCGCGCGGTCGCCAACCATTTCGAGGCGCTCGCGCTCTTCACCATCGCCGTCGTGGTCGTGTCGCTCTCGGGACAAGTCCAGCGGCCTTACCGCCGCCTGCGCCTGGGTTTACCTCGCGGCGCGGGTCCTGTACGTCCCCGCCTACGCCTTCGGCTGGTCACCGTGGCGCTCGGTGATCTTCGGGATTGCCACCGCGGCCACGGTCGTCATGCTGCTGGTCGCGCTGTTCTGACCGGGGACACCCCCTCCAAGGAGTAACACCATGGCAGACTACGACGTCATCGTGATCGGCGCCGGTCCCGGCGGCTACGTCTGCGCCATCCGCTGCGCGCAGCTCGGCCTGAAGGTCGCCTGCGTCGAGGGGCGCGAGACGCTGGGCGGCACCTGCCTCAACATCGGCTGCATCCCGTCCAAGGCGATGCTGCACGCCTCCGAACTCTACCACACCGCCCACACCCATTTCGCCGAGATGGGCCTGACCGGCCCGGCCCCGGGCGTCGACCTGCCGCAGATGCTGAAATACAAGCAGTCCACCGTCGATCAGAACACCCGCGGCATCGAGTTCCTGTTCAAGAAGAACAAGGTCACCTGGCTGAAGGGCTGGGCCTCTATCCCCGCCCCCGGCGTGGTCAGCATCGGCGACGAGACCCACACCGCGAAGGCCATCGTCCTGGCCCCCGGGTCCGAGCCCGCCTCGCTCGCCGGCGTCGACGTGGACGAGAAGACCATCGTCACCTCCACCGGCGCGCTGGAGCTGGCCGAGGTTCCCAAACGGCTGGTGGTGATCGGCGCCGGCGTCATCGGCCTGGAAATGGGCTCCGTCTACGCCCGCCTCGGCGCACAGGTGACGGTCGTCGAGTTTCTCGACCAGATCACGCCGGGCATGGACCTGGAGATCTGCAAGACACTGCAGAAAGTGCTCACCAAGCAGGGGCTGAAGTTCATCCTTGGCGCGGCCGTGCAGGGCGCGGCAGCCGGCGGGGACGGCATCCGCGTGACCTGGCGCCTGCGCAAGGACGACAGCGAGCACGCGATCGACGCCGACACCGTGCTCGTCTGCCACCGGCCGCAAGCCCTACATCGCCGGCCTCGGCCTCGCCGAGCTGGGCGTGGCCCTCTCCCAGCGCGGCCAGATCGAGGTCGATGCCCGCTGGCAGACCAGCGTGCCCGGCATCTACGCCCTCGGCGACGCCATCGCCGGCCCGATGCTCGCCCACAAGGCCGAGGACGAGGGCATGGCGGTCGCCGAGACCATCGCGGGCCAGCATGGCCACGTGAACTACGGCGTGATCCCGAGCGTGATCTACACGAGCCCCGAGGTCGCCGCCGTCGGCGCCACCGAGGAGGCGCTGAAGGAGGCCGGCCGCGCCTACAAGGTCGGCAAGTTCCCCTTCATGGGCAACGGCCGCGCCAAGTCGCACTTCGCGCGGCGGACGGCTTCGTGAAGCTCCTCGCCGACACCGAGACCGATCGCCTGCTCGGCGCCCATATCATCGGCCCGGCGGCGGGCGAGCTGATCGCCGAGATCTGCGTCGCCATGGAGTTCGGCGCCGCCGCCGAGGACGTGGCCCGCACCTGCCACGCGCATCCGACCTTCTCCGAGGCGGTGCGCGAGGCCGCCCTCGCCTGCGGCGACGGGGCGATCCACGCCTGATGTCACGAAGGGCCTCCGCACGGCGGTGCTCGCCGCCATCACGCTGGCCGCAGCCACGCCGGTGCCGCCGCCGGTGAATGCGCCGTGCTTCTCCACGGCCTGGGCCGCAGCGAAGCCTCGCTGTTCCTCCTCGAAGAAGCCCTGCAGGCCGAGGGCTACCTGGTCGTCAACCACACCTACCCCACCACCGAGATGTCGATCGAGGACCTGCTCGGCTACGTCACCACCTCGGTCGCCGAATGCGGCGACGCCCGCGTCAACTTCGTGACCCACTCGCTCGGCGGCATCGTCGCGCGCGGGTGGCTGCAGCAGAACCGGCCCGCCGAAATGGGCCGCGTGGTCATGCTCGCACCCCCGAACCGCGGCTCGGAAGTGGTGGACGAGTTCGGCGGCCTCCGGGCCTTCCAGATGATGACCGGCCCGGCCGGCGGCGAGTTGCACACCGGTCCCACCGGCGTGCCCCAGCGTCTCGGGCCGGTGGATTTCGAGCTCGGGGTGATCGCCGGCGACCGGACGATCAACCCGGTCTTCTCCGTCCTTGTCCCCGGCCCCGACGACGGTGCTGTCTCGGTCGAGAGCACCCGCATCGAGGGCATGGCCGACCACATCACCCTTCCAGCGACGCACACGCTGATGATGAACAACCCGGTGGTGATCGCCCAGGTCCTGACCTTCCTGCGCACCGGCGCCTTCGATCGCGGCCTGACCTCAATCCCCGAGGCCACCCGCCGCCTGCTCACCCGCTAGTCCGCGTCGGGTCCCGCCCTCGGCGCCGTCCGCCGCTCGAACCAGTGCACCACGCGGTCGCCGTAGAGCCAGACCAGGAACCCGACCCCGAAGTAGCGCAGGCCGCGCGCCACCAGGATCGCCGCGAAGAACTGCTCCAGCGACACCCCGACCGAGCCCGCGCCGATCATCACCACCTGGGTCGGCAGCGGCGTGAGCCCGATCAACAGCATTGCCCAGAACCCGTCGACCGCTAGCCGGGCCTGCACCGCCTCGAATTGCCCTTCCCAGCCCATCCAGCCGAGGAACCGCTCGCCCACCGTCTCGAAGAGCAGGCTGCCGACCGCATAGCCGAGCAGCGCCGAGCACATGAACCCCGCAAGGGCGATCAGCGCAATGCGCCAGATGATGTCCCGACGCATCTGCATATAGGGCACCATCACCGCCTCGACGGGAATCGGCAGAGCCGTCGCCTCCAGAAAGGCGAACCAGAACAGCGCCAGCTGGGCGTACCGCGCGTTCACGACACGCTCCAGCCATCCGAGAGGGGCAGCGTTGTTCGCTGCACCGCCCACATTGCCCGCGCTGCCGTGCTCCTCCCCGGTACTCATTGCCCCTCCGAGCATACCTGCGGCCGAAAGTCCACTGGACCCGTTCGGCCAAAGCGTCTAGATCACGGCAAACAGGGGCCAACGCCCGGTCCGGCCCATCGACCACGCGATCGCCACCGGCTTCAGATCCGGACGGCAAAGCAAGGAGCGCACCGCATGGCCCATGTCGAGGACGACAGCGGAACCCGGAGGGACTTCCTCTATGTCGCAACCGCAGCAGTCGGAACCATTGCCACCGGCACCGCGGTCTGGCCGCTGATCAACCAGATGAACCCCAGCGCCGATGTGCAGGCGCTGGCCTCGATCCAGGTGGACGTCTCGGCACTGGAGGAGGGCAGCCAGCTGACCATCCAGTTCCTGGGCAAGCCGGTGTTCATCCGCCGCCGCACACCCGAGGACATCTCCGCCGCCCGCGAGGTCGAGGTTTCGGTCCTGCCAGATCCTTACGCGCGCAACGCCAACCTGCTCGCCGACGCGCCGGCCACCGATACCGACCGCACGATGGACGAGGCGGGCGAGTGGCTGGTGATGATCGGCGTCTGCACCCACCTCGGCTGCGTGCCGCTGTCCGAGGCCGGCGACTACAACGGCTGGTTCTGCCCCTGCCACGGCTCGCACTACGACACCGCCGGCCGCATCCGCCAGGGGCCGGCGCCAGAGAACCTGGCCATTCCGCTGTCGCGGTTCGTGTCCGACGGCATCATCGAGCTCGGCTGAGGAAGGGCACCAACATGAGCGGCATCCCGCACGACCCCTACGAGCCGAAGACCAGGATCGAGCAGTGGATCGAGAGCCGCCTGCCGGTCCTGAGTCTCCTGCATGCGACGATGACGATCCCCACGCCGCGCAACCTCAACTGGATGTGGATCTGGGGATCGTGCTGGCCTTCTGCCTCGTGCTGCAGATCGTCACCGGCATTGTGCTGGTCATGCATTTCAATCCCAGCGTCGATGGCGCCTTCGCCTCGGTCGAGCACATCATGCGCAACGTCAACAGCGGATGGGCGATCCGCTACATCCACATGAACGGGGCGTCGCTGTTCTTCGTGGCGGTCTATGCGCATATCTTCCGCGGGATCTACTACGGCTCCTACAAGGCGCCGCGCGAGATCACCTGGATCATCGGGATGCTCATCTACCTCCTGATGATGGCCACCGCCTTCATGGGCTACGTGCTGCCCTGGGGGCAGATGTCGTTCTGGGGCGCCACCGTGATCACCGGCCTCTTCGGGGCGATCCCGCTCATCGGCGAGAGCATCCAGACCTGGCTGCTCGGCGGGCCGGCGGTCGGCAACCCGACGCTCACCCGCTTCTTCTCGCTGCACTATCTCCTGCCCTTCGTGATCGCGGCGCTGGTGATCGTGCATATCTGGGCCTTCCACACCACCGGCAACAACAACCCCACCGGGGTCGAGGTCCGGCGCGGACCCAAGCGCGCGTTGAAGGCCGACACCCTGCCGTTCTGGCCCTACTTCGTGATCAAGGACCTGTTCGCGCTGGTCTTCATCCTGGTGATCTTCGCGGCGGTCGTCGGCTTCATGCCGAACTTCCTCGGCCATCCCGACAACTACATCGAGGCGAACCCGCTGGTGACGCCGGCGCACATCGTGCCCGAGTGGTACTTCCTGCCGTTCTACGCGATGCTCCGCGCCATCACCTTCGACATCCTGTTCATCGAGGCCAAGCTCGGCGGCGTGATCGCCATGTTCGGCTCGATCGCGGTGCTCCTGATCCTGCCCTGGCTCGACACCAGCCGGGTGCGCTCGGGCCGCTACCGGCCGATGTTCAAGATCTGGTTCTGGCTTCTGGTCGCCGACTTCTTCCTCTTGATGTGGTGCGGCGGCATGCCGGCCGAGCAGCCCTATGTCATCATCAGCCAGCTCGGCACCGCCTACTGGTTCGGCTTCTTCCTGGTGATCCTGCCGCTGCTCGGAGTGATGGAGAAGCCGCACTCTCCGCCCGCCAGCATCGAGGAGGACTTCCGGGCGCACTACGGCCAGCCGGACGCGAAGGGCGCCGGCCAGGCCCAGCCGGCCGAGTGAGCGCGGAATGAGGATGCAGACGATGATCGCCAGAAGTCTCCGCCCCGCCCTGGCCGCCTTGGCAATGCTGCTTGCACCGCTTCCCGCGCTTGCGGCCGGCGAGGAGGCGCATGTCACCGACTTCGCGTTCTCCTTCGAGGGACCGTTCGGCGCCTTCGACCAGTCGCAGCTCCAGCGCGGGCTGCAGGTCTACACGGAGGTCTGCTCGACCTGCCACGGGCTGCGCTTCGTCGCCTTCCGCACTCTCGCCGACCCTGGCGGCCCGGCGCTCTCCGAGGCCGCGATGCGCGCCTTCGCCGGGCGGTTCGAGGTCTTCGACGCCGAACTCGACGACTTCCGCGCCGCCACGCCGCCGGATCACTTCCCGCCGTCTTCGCTCGCCAACGCGCCTGACCTCAGCCTCATGGCCAAGGCCCGCGCCGGGTTCCATGGCCCTGCTGGGCTCGGGCTCAACCAGATCCTCCGCGGCATGGGCGGGCCCGAGTACATTGCTTCGATGCTGGTCGGCTTCACCGGCCATGAGCAGGAGCAGGCGGGCGTGATCCTGTACGAGAACACCGCCTTCGGCGGCTACATGGCCATGAACCCGGTGTTCTTCGGTGACGACGTGGCCTATGCGGACGGCACCGAGGCGACCCCGGAGCAGATGGCCCAGGACGTGGCCGCCTTCCTGATGTGGGCCGCCGAGCCGAAGATGATGGCCCGCAAGCAGGCCGGCCTGACGGCGGTGCTGTTCCTCGTGGTGCTGACGGTGCTGCTCTACTTCACCAACAAGAAGCTCTGGGCGCCGCACAAGGGCAAGCACGGCGGCACGCACGCCTGACGCCCGCGCGATGCAGCCCCCCGCCGCGGGCGATCGCATCGCCCGCGTGCTCGAGGTCTTCTCCGGCGCCAGCACCACGCCTGCGCTGGTCGAGACCGAGGACGGCACCCGCTGGGCACTGAAGTTCGGCGGCGCCGGGCCGGGGCCGTACGGGCTGCTGATCGAGCACCTTGCCATCGCCATCGCCCGCGCGCTCGGCGCACCCGCACCGCCGTCGCGGCCGCTGATGCTGCCGCAGGACTTCCCCTGGATGGCGGGCACCGACGAGTTCGACGCCATGCTCCAGCGCAGCTACGGCTGGAACCTCGGCATCGCGTACCTGCCCGGCGCCGAGCCTGCCGGCGCCACCGAACTTGCAGGCATCGACCCCGCGGTGCTCGAGGCGATCGCCCTTGCCGACTGCTTCCTGCAGAACGTCGACCGCACCGCCCGCAACCCCAACCTGCTGCGCTCCGGCGGCCGGGTCTGGACCATCGACTACGGCGCCTGCCTCTACCTCTCCCGCGCCCTCGGCCGGCCCCGCCCGCCGGCATCCGGCCTGCCGCCCGGCCACCTGCTGGTCGGGCAGGCGATCGCGCTGGTGGCGGCGGACCTTCCCGCCATCGACTTCGGTGCGCTCGTCGCGACCACCCCACCCGACTGGATCGCATCGGCCGGCACCGACCCCGCCACCCTGGCCGCCGCGCTCTCCCGCGACTACGCCGCGTGGTCGGCGCAATTCGGGTGACGCGCCCGCCCTCAATCCACCGAGTAGCGCTGCTCCGTCCAGGGGTCGCCGCGCAGGTGATACCCGTAGCGCTCCCAGTAGCCGGGGCCGTCCTCTGCGCGGAATCGGATTTCCCGCAGCCACTTGGCGCTCTTCCAGAAATAGAGGTGCGGCAGCACCAGCCGCATCGGCCCGCCGTGCGACTGGCTCAGCGGCGCACCCTGCCAGTGAGTGGCGAGGATCGCGTCCTCCGAGGCGAAGTCCTCCAGCACCAGGTTGGTGGTGTAGCCGTCGAAGCTGGTCAGCAGCACCGCCCGCGCCGCCTCGGTCGGCATGACCAGGTCGAGCAGGTCGCGCACCGCCACCCCCTGCCAGTCGTTGTCATATCGTGACCAGGTGGTGACGCAGTGGATGTCCGACCGCTTCACCGACTGTGGCATCGCCATGAACCCCGCCCAGTCGAGCGTGACCGGCGCCTCCACCAGCCCGTTCACCGCCAGCCGCCACCGCGCCGTCGTCACCGCCGGCTCGGTGCCGAGGTCGAGCACCGGCCAGTCGCGCACCAGGTGCTGGCCCGGAGGCAGCCGCTCGCTATCGGGGCGCGCCACCCGCCCGGTCAGGAACTTCCCCTCCGCCGCCCAGCGCCGCTTGCTGCGGGTGAGCTTCGTCTCCTCCGGCAGATCGTCCGTCATCGCACCCCCGCTGGCCCGTTCCGCAAAGGATCGCGCGCAACGCCGGAACTGTCCAGCGACGGTTGCTGCGGAACGGGCGCCCTGATAATTGTTATAAATCAGCACGATAGCAAGTGTATCATCGTGATACACCCAGATAGGCCCTGAGCCCCGGCGGCGGGTCGGCGAAGAGCGCCTCCGTCTCCACCGGCGCCGCGGCCTGCCCCTCGTCCACCAGCACCACCTGATCGGCAATCCGCCGGGCATCCTCCGGCGCGTGGCTGACCATCAAGAGCGTCGCCCCCTGCTCGGCCCGGATGCGCGCCACGAGGTCGAGCATCTCCGCCCGAAGTGCCGGCCCCAGCGCCGCAAACGGCTCGTCGAGCAGCAGGAGCGGCCGGTTCCTGCAGCAGCGCGCGGGCCAGCGCCACCCGGCTGCGCTCGCCCCCCGACAGCTCCCCCGGCCGCCGGCCCTCCTTGCCCGCCAGCCCGGTCTCGGCCAGCGCCGCTGCCACCCGCGCCCGCTCGCCCGCGTCGAGCCGCAGGTCCGGTCGCAGCCCCAGCCCGACATTCTGCGCGACGCTCAGATGCGCGAAGAGGTTGTGGTCCTGGAACAGCAGCGTCACCGGCCGCGCCGCCGGGGGCAGGGGGGTCAGGTCCCGCCCCTCCCACAGCACCCGCCCCTCGGCGGGCTCGATGAACCCCGCGATCGTGTCGAGCAGCGTGCTCTTGCCCGCGCCCGAAGGCCCGATGATGGCGGTGGAGCTGCCGGCGGCAATCGTGAAATCCGCGGTCAGGCGCCAGTCCTCATAGGCGATGACCACGCCCTCAAGTGCGAGCATCGAGCCGCCCTCCACGGTCGAGCACCCAGAAGAGCGCGAAGGTCAGCCCCACCAGCACCAGCGCCACCCCAGCCGCCGCCTCCATCCGGTAGGCCGCCATCAGCCGCTGCATCAGGAGCGGCAGCGTCGCCACCTCCGGCGGCGCAAAGAGCGCGATCACGCCGAGATCGCCCATCGACAGCGCCGCCGCCAGCCCCGCCGCGAACCCCATGGGCCGGCGCAGCCGCGCCCAGGTCACCAGCCGGAACCGCGCGAGACCCTGCATCCCCAGGCTGTCCGCCAGCCGCCCGTCGACCACCCGCGCCTCGGCCAGTGCGGGCAAGAGCGCGCGCAGCACGAAGGGCAGTGCCATGGCCGCATTGACCGCCGCCGTCACCGGCAGCGCCAGCGCGAACGGATCGGCCAGCGGATGGATCACGATGAAAAGCCCCGTCCCGATCACGAAGGGCGAGGCGGCCAGCGACAGGAGCGCAAACGCCTCCATCCCTCGCCCGCGCCCGATGGCCTTGCGCGCGTCGATCAGCCCGGCCAGCGCCAGCCCCAGCGCCAGCGTCACCACCGCCGAGGCCAGCGCCACGACCGAGGCTGCGCGCCGCCGCCGGCCAGATGCCGGCGGGCAGCCCCGCGGCCAGCCCGGCTAACCCGCGCGCCAGCACGGCCGCCAGCGGCAGCCCGACGAAGAGGACGAGCGCCAGGATCACCACCGCATCCAGCGCCCGCATCCCCGCCCGGTCGGCATCCCAGCGCCGCACACCGCCGCGTATCCCGCTGCCGAACCCGGCATCGGCGGCCAGCCGAAGCGCCACCACCGCCACCGACCCGCAGAGCACCGAACTGGATCAGCGCCAGCCACGCCGCCCGCCCGAGGTCGAAGTCGAAGCGGATCGCCTGGTAGATCGCCAGCTCCACCGTCGTCGCCCTTGGGCCCCCGCCGAGGATCAGTGCCACCGCGAACGAGGTCATGCAGAGCAGGAACACCAGCACGAAGGCGCCGGGCAGCACGCCGCGCAGCATCGGCGCCTCGATCCGCCGGAACACGTCCGCAGGCCGAAAGCCGAGCTGTGCCGCCAGCCGGAACTGCTCGGCCGGGATCGCCACCCAGCCCTGCAGCACCAGCCGCGTCACCAGCGGCAGGTTGAAGAACACATGCGCCAGCACCACGCCCGTCAGCCCGTAGATGTCGAGCCCCGGCAGGCCCGCACCCTCCAGCCCGCGGCTGACGACCCCCGACCGCCCCCAGATCGCGATGATCCCGAATACCGCCACCACCGAGGGCAACAGGAACGGCGCCCCCAGCAGCGCCACCAGCGCCCGGCGTCCCGGAAACCGCCGCCGCGCCAGCGCCCGCGCCGCCGGCACCGCCAGCGCCACGCTGAGGGCCGCCGAGATCAGCGCCTGTACCACGGTGAAGCGCAGCGCCGACCACTCGGCAGGGCCCAGGCCGCGGCCAGGCTCGGCCCGCAGCGCCAGCACCGCCACCGTGCCGAGAGTCAGCGCCGCGACGAGCGCGAGCGCGACGCCCCCGCCCGCCGCGCGCAGGATGCCTACCGGCTGAGGGCTGCCAGCCATTCGCCGATCGCCGCCTCGCGCAGCGCCGCCGCCTCCTCGGGCGGGAACAGCAGCGCCTTCGCCGGCATCGCCAGACCGGCGTAGCCCTCGGGCAGGCCGTCCGCGGGCGCCTTTGCCGGGAACATCCAGTTGGTCGTCGGAATCACCCCCTGAAACCCGTCCGTCAGCATGAAGGCGAGGAACGCGCGCGCCAGCTCCGGCTGGTCCGTGGCCGCGGTCATCGCGGCCACCTCGACCTGGATGTAGTGGCCTTCCTCGAAGATCGCCGCCGCCTTATCCGGGTCGTCCTCGCCGATCAGGTGGTAGGCGGGCGAGGTCGTGTAGGCGAGCGCCATGTCCACCTCGCCGTCGAGAAACAGCCCGTAGCCCTCCGACCATCCCGGCGTCACCGTCACCACCCGCGGCGCCAGCCCCGCCCAGATCTCCGGCGCGCGCTCGCCGTAGGCCGCCTTCACCCACATGACGAGCCCGAGCCCGGGGGTGGAGCTGCGCGGATCGGTGATGACGATGTCGATGTCCGAGGCGATCAGCTCCTCGAAGCTGGCCGGCGCCTCCGCCAGCTTCGTCGTGTCGTAGACGAAGGCGAAATGGCTCCAGTCGTAGGGCAGGAACACCGCGTCCTCCCATTCGATCGGCAGATCGAGCGCCGGCAGCTCCAGCCCGTGCGGCGCCAGGAGCCCCGTGGCCGTGGCCTCCGCCGTCAGGTTGGTGTCGAGCCCCAGCACGATGTCGGCCTCGGTGCGCGCGCCCTCCAGCCGCAGCCGCCCGAGCAGACCCGCCCCGTCGCCGGCGCCCACGAAGCGCACGTCGCAGCCGCAGATCTCCTCGAAGTTCGCGGCGATGACCGGGCCGGGCCCCCACTCCGCCACGAAGCTCTCGTAGGTGTAGATGACGAGCTCCGGCCGGTCCTGCGCCCAGACAGGCGCTCCCAGGACCAGGGCCGCAGCGAGAGGCAGGCATTTCAGCATGGCTTCCTCCTTCTGCGGCGAAAGGAGGTGATCACGTGTCCCGCGACCGAGCCTTCCCTCCGCCGGTATGAGCCGGTTCAGGTTCAACGGGTCGCGCGTCGCGCATCTCAGCCCGGCAGCAAGCCGGACCCCCCGAGGCGGGGGTCACAATAGGCGCGCGCCGGACGGGCGCAAGCCAAATGCGCCCGCGCCCCTTGCGCCCCGCGCCTGCCCCCCTATGGTGCCGCCATGATCCTGATCGCCGGAACCGTCCGCTTCCCCGCGGAGCACATGCCCGCCGCCCGCCCCGTCATGGCGCGGATGGTCACGGCCACCCGCGCCGAGGATGGCTGCCTGCAATATGCCTTCGCCGAGGACGTGCTCGAGCCGGGCCTGATCCACATCTCCGAACTCTGGCGCGACGCCGCCGCGCTCGAGCGGCACGGAGCGACGGAGCACATGGCCGCCTGGCGTGCCGAGGGGGCCGGTCTCGGCATCCACGGCCGCGATCTGCGCTTCTACGAGGTGGACGAACCCTTCCGCCGCTGATCCCGCGCGCTCAGCTCTCGTGGGCGATTTCCTCCAGCCGCTCGCGATCCAGCATGTCCAGACGCCCGTAGCCGGGCGCGATGGCGCCCACCTCGACCAGGCTCGCCAGCGCCCGCTGCAGGCTCGACCGGGTCATCCCCAGCAGCCGCGCCAGATCGTCCTGCCGCACCGCCACCCGCCCGTCCTCGTCGGCCAGCCTCAGCACCATGCGCGCCAGCCGCGCGCGCGGGGTCAGCGCCAGCACCTCGGCCAGCAGCGTCACCGCGGTCATCGCGTTGATGTGGCTGAGCTGGTAGAACGCCTCCCAGGCACCCGGCTGCTCCGCCACGAGCCTCCGCACCGCACCCGCAGGCACGCGGAACACCCGCGCCTCGGTTGCGGCAGCCACCGAGATTCCCCGACGGGTGCGCGCAAGCAGCGCCGATTCCCCGATCCAGAACCCCGGCTCGGCGCGGTGGACGACGACCGGCTCTTCGCCGACCAGCGGCAGCGTGACCTCCAGCGCGCCGCAGCCCAGCCCGTAGGCCGCGTCCGGCTCGTCTTCGGCGTCATAGAGCACCTGCCCCGCGGCATAGTGGTTCCAGCGTCCGTTGTCGGCGATCCATGCGCGGAATTCCGCCGACTGGGCGGCGAGCCAGCCGCGCTGATCGAGCGGAGAGATAGTATTCGGTTTTCACGAAATGACCGGAATCGGGCGGTAGCAGGGCGACGGCAGACTACGTTGGTCCGGCAGGGGCCGCAACGCGCCGGGCCGCGCGGTCACTCGTGTATTCGTCTCCCTGCGCGGTACGGGATATCTCTGGAGGAATGCTCATGGCTTTACCAACACGGTTCAACTTCGCCGCCGCGACGCTGCTCGCGCTGGCGGCAGGCGCGGCGGCCATCGCGCCGGCCTGGGCGCAGGACGCCGAGCAGCCGAACATCCTCGTGATCTGGGGCGACGACATCGGCACCTGGAACATCAGCCACAACAACCGCGGCATGATGGGCTACATGACGCCCAACATCGACCGCATCGCCGCCGAGGGCGTGCGCCTTCACCGACTACTACGCCCAGCAGAGCTGCACCGCCGGCCGCGCCGCCTTCATCGGCGGCAACGTGCCGGTGCGCACGGGCATGACCAAGGTCGGCCTGCCCGGCGCCGAGCAGGGCTGGCAGAAGACCGACGTCACCATGGCGACGGTGCTGAAGTCGCTCGGCTACGCCACCGGCCAGTTCGGCAAGAACCACCAGGGCGACCGCGACGAGCACCTGCCGACCATGCACGGCTTCGACGAGTTCTTCGGCAACCTCTACCACCTGAACGCCGAGGAAGAGCCCGAGAACCGCGACTATCCCGCGCGACATGGTGCTGGCCAACGGCCAGACCTTCCTCGAGACAGTTCGGCCCGCGCGGCGTGATCCACAGCTGGGCCAACGCCGACGGCACCCAGCGCATCGAGGACACCGGGCCGCTGACCAAGGAGCGCATGGAGACGATCGACGACGAGACGCTGGCCGAGGCCAAGCGCTTCATCACCGACGCGGTCGAGGCCGGCACGCCGTTCTTCGTCTGGTGGAACGGCACCCGCATGCACTTCCGCACCCATCGTCAGGGAGGAGCACGTCGGCATCTCCGGCCCGAGCGGCGACGAGTACCACGACGGCATGGTCGAGCACGACATGCACGTCGGCGAGCTGCTGGCCCTGCTCGACGAGCTCGGCATCGCCGACAACACGGTGGTGATGTACTCGACCGACAACGGGCCGCACTACAACACCTGGCCCGACGCCGGCACCACGCCGTTCCGCAGCGAGAAGAACTCGAACTGGGAAGGCGCCTACCGCGTGCCCGGCCTTCGTGCGCTGGCCCGGGCAGTTCCCGGCCGGCGTGACGCTGAACGGCATCGTCGCCCACGAGGACTGGCTGCCGACCTTCGCCGCCATCGCCGGCAACCCCGACATCAAGGAGCAGCTGCGCGAGGGCGTCGAGCTCAACGGCCGCAGCTACCGCAACTACATCGACGGCTACAACCATGCTCGACTACCTGACGGGCGAGACCGACGAGTCGCCGCGCAACGAGTTCTGGTACGTCAACGACGACGGCCAGGTCGTCGCGGCCCGCTACGACGACTGGAAGGTGGTGTTCCTCGAGAACCGCGGCGAGGCCTTCGGCGTCTGGCGCGAGCCCTTCGTCGAGCTGCGCGTGCCGCTGCTGTTCAACCTGCGCCGCGACCCGTTCGAGAAGGCCCAGCACAACTCCAACACCTACAACGACTGGTTCCTCGACCGCGCCTTCGTGATCGTGCCGATCCAGGCGCTGGCCGGCGCGGTTCCTGCAGACCATGGCAGGAGTACCCGCCGAGCCAGGCCCCGGGCTCGTTCAACCTCAGCGGCATCGAGGCGAAGATCGAAGCCGGCCTCGGCAACTGAGCCGCGCCGAAGAAAGGTGGGCGCCCCGACCGGGGCGCTCACCCCCCTCATCCCTCGATCTTCCCCAGTGGAGCCCTGCCATGCCCGCCAGAACCTCAGGCCGCCTGGCCCTCGCGGCGGCGGCCCTCGCGCTCACGGTCGGCGCCGCCGCCGCGCAGCAGCAGCCGAACATCCTCGTCATCTGGGGTGACGACATTGGCCAGTTCAACATCAGCGCCTACAACCACGGCATGATGGGCTACCGCACGCCCAACATCGACCGCATCGCGGCGGAGGGCGCGCTCTTCACCGACTGGTACGGCCAGCAGAGCTGCACCGCCGGCCGCGCCGCCTTCATCACCGGCCAGTCCCCGATCCGCACCGGCCTGACCAAGGTCGGCCTGCCCGGCAAGCCCGAGGGCATGATGATCGAGGACCCGACCATCGCCGGTCTCCTGCGCCCGCTCGGCTACGCCACAGGCCAGTTCGGCAAGAATCACCTCGGTGACCGCGACGAGATGCTGCCGACCAACCACGGCTTCGACCAGTTCTTCGGCAACCTCTATCACCTCAACGCCGAGGAAGAGCCCGAGAACCCGGATTATCCGACCGAACTGGTGATGCCGGACGGACGCACCTTCAAGGAAGCCTTCGGTCCGCGCGGGGTTATCCGCTCGTCGGCGTTGCCGGACGGCGGGCAGCAGATCACGGACACCGGTCCCCTGACCCGCAAGCGGATGGAGACCGTCGACGAGGAGGTCACTACAGAAGCACTCGCCTTCATGGAGCAGGCCCACGCGGACGGGAAGCCGTTCTTTTTGTGGTGGAACTCCACGCGTATGCACATTTTCACCCACCTGAAGCCCGCCTCGCAAGGGGTGACGGGGCAGGGGGTCTATGCCGACGGCATGGTCGAGCATGACGGCATGGTGGGCGAGCTCTTGGACATGCTCGACGAACTCGGAATCGCCGACAACACCATCGTGATGTACTCGACCGACAACGGCGCCGAGACCTTCACCTGGCCTGACGGCGGAACGACGATGTTCCGCGGCGAGAAGAATACACAGTGGGAAGGCGGCTATCGTGTGCCGACGCTGATCCGCTGGCCCGGCGTGATCGAGCCCGGCACTATCATCAACGAAGTGGCCGCGCACGAGGACATGTTGACGACCCTGCTGGCCGCGGCGGGCGAGCCCGACGTCAAGGACGAGTTGCTGCAGGGCAAGACGATCGGAGACCGGGACTACCGCGTGCATCTCGACGGCTACAATCTTTTGCCCGCGCTGAAGGGCGAGGCGGAGTGGCCACGCCACGAGTTCCTGTACTGGACCGACGACGGCGACATGGCCGCGCTGCGCTACGACGACTGGAAGGTCACGTTCCTGCGGCAGAACGCCGAGGGACTCGGCGTCTGGCAGACGCCGTTCGAGGTGCTGCGCGCGCCGACGCTGACCAACCTGCGCATGGATCCGTTCGAGCGCGCGCAGCAGGAGGACGCCATGGGCTACCAGCGCTGGTATCTCGACCGGATGTTCCTCATGGCCCCGGCCGCCAGCTATGTCGGCGGGTGGCTGCAGAGCTTCAGCGAATTCCCGCCGAGGCAGAAGCCGGGCAGCTTCAACCTTGAGCAGGTTATGGAGGCCGTGACCGCGGGCTCGCAGGGAAATCAGTAGAGACCGCTGCGCCGGCGCACCGGGCTTGACGCTGCTCGGTACGTCTGCGCCCGATAGGGACGCCCGTTCCAATTGCCAGAAACAGGAGGCGTCATGCTTCGCCTGACTACCGCGCTCTTGATCGCCGCAACCCCGCTCGCCGCCCAGACCGACCCGCTCCCCTCGTGGAACGACGGCGACACCAAGACCGCGATCCTCGGCTTCGTCGAGGCGACCACCGATCCCGCCTCGTCCAAATTCGTCGAGCCGGCCGACCGGATCGCCACCTTCGACAACGACGGCACGCTCTGGTCCGAGCAGCCGCTCTACTTCCAGTTCTTCTACATCCTCGACCGCGCCGGGGAACTCGCGGCGGCCGATCCCGCCTGGGCCTCGACCCCGGTGCTCAAGGCTGCTGCCGAACGCGACGTGCCTGCGCTCATCGCCGGCGGCAAGGAGGGGCTGGTGGAACTCCTCGGCGCCACCGGCGGCGGCATGACCGTCGAGACCTTCCGGAACGACGCCGCCGAGTGGCTGGCGACGGCCCGCCACCCCGAGAAGGACCGGCTCCTGGTCGACATGGTCTACCAGCCGATGATCGAGCTCCTGGAACTGCTGCGCGCCAACGACTACCGGACCTTCATCGTCTCGGGCGGCGGCACCGAGTTCATCCGCGCCTTCGCGGACGAGAAATACGGCATCCCGCCGCCGCAGGTTGTCGGCTCCGAGGCCACCATCGAGTTCCAGATGGTCGACGGCGAGCCACAGGTGATGCGCGAGGGCGGCATTGCCTTCATCGACGACGGCGCCGGCAAGCCGGTCGGAATCGCCCGCCACATCGGCCAGCGCCCGGTCTTCGTCGCCGGCAATTCCGACGGCGACCTCGAGATGCTGCAGTGGGGCACCGCCTGCTGCGGCGCCAAGCTCGGCGTCATCGTCCACCACACCGACGCCGAGCGCGAATGGGCCTACGACCGCGACAGCCACATCGGCAAGCTCGACAAGGCCCTCGACCTCGCGCCCGAGATGGGCTGGGTGCTGATCGACATGAAGGAGGACTGGGCGACGATCTGGCCCGAGCCCGCGCAATGAAAGCGCTCGGCCGGGTTAATGCACGGTAAACGCGCAAGAGAAAATCATTTCTTTTCAGTCGCTTGCCGATTTGTCCGCGCGCGGACAGAATGCCCCCGGCCGTTGCCCGCTTTTCTTCCGCCCCCGCCTCGGCTAAGGCCCCGGCCAGGGAGGCGCCGCCCATGTCCATGAACAGCTTCGGCCACATCTTCCGCGTCACCACCTGGGGCGAGAGCCACGGCCCGGCGCTCGGCTGCGTGGTCGACGGCTGCCCCCCCGGCATCCCCCTCACCGAGCCCGACATCCAGCCCTGGCTCGACGCCCGCCGCCCCGGCCAGTCCCGCTTCACCACCCAGCGCCGCGAGGAGGACGCCGTCGAGATCCTCTCGGGTACCTTCGAGGGCGTCACCACCGGCACCCCCATCGCCCTGCAGATCCGCAACACTGACCAGCGCTCGAAGGACTACGGCGACATCGCCTCGAAATTCCGCCCCGGCCACGCCGACATCACCTACCACCTGAAATACGGCCTGCGCGACTACCGCGGCGGCGGCCGCTCGTCGGCCCGCGAGACCGCCGCCCGCGTCGCCGCCGGCGGCGTCGCCCGCGCCGTCCTCGCCGCGCTCGCCCCCGCCCTCACCATCCGCGGCGCCCTCGTCCAGATCGGCGCCCACCCCATCGACCGCGCCGCCTGGGACTGGGACGAGCTCCCCCGCAACCCATTCTGGTCCCCCGACCCCACCGCCGCCGCCACCTGGGCCGACTACCTCGACACCCTGCGCAAGTCCGGCAACTCCGTGGGCGCCATCGTGGAACTCCACGCCTCCGGCGTCCCTGCCGGCCTCGGCGCCCCCGTCTACGCCAAGCTCGACGCCGACATCGCGAGCGCCCTCATGTCGATCAACGCCGTCAAGGGCGTGGAGATCGGCGCCGGCATGGCCGCCGCCACGCTCACCGGCACCGAGAACGCCGACGAGATCTTCATGGGCAACGACGGCCCCCGCTTCTCCTCGAACCACGCCGGCGGCATCCTCGGCGGCATCTCGACGGGGCAGGACGTCGTCGCCCGCTTCTCCGTCAAGCCCACCTCCTCGATCCTCACCCCCCGCCGCACAATCACCACCGCCGGCGAGGAGACCGAGATCGTCACCAAGGGCCGCCACGACCCCTGCGTCGGCATCCGCGCGGTCCCGGTCGGCGAGGCGATGCTCGCCTGCGTGATCCTCGACCACCTGCTGCTCGATCGGGCCCAGACCGGCGGCGCCCGCGGCCCGATCGGTGATTGCCAGCGCGAGGCCGCGACGTGACCCCGGATGCCCTGATCTTCGACGTCTTCGGCACGCTAGTCGACTGGCGCACCTCGATCGCGCTGCATGTGACCGCGGCCTTCGCCGCGAAGGGGTTCGAGGTCGACGGCGAGGCCTTCGCAGACGCCTGGCGCGGCGAGTACCAGCCGGCGATGGAGCGCATCCGCGGCGGCGGGCGCGGCTACGTGCCGCTCGACGATCTGCACCGCGAGAACCTGATGCGGGTGCTGGCGGCGCGCGGGCATGCCGGGACAATCGAGCCAGACGAGATCATCGCGCTCGCCCGCGCCTGGGAGCGCCTCGATCCCTGGGAGGACGTGCCGGCCGGGCTGCTGCGCCTAAGGGACCGGGCAATCGTGGCGCCCTGCTCCAACGGCTCGATCGCGCTGATGACGCGGCTGGCACGCCACGGGCGCCTGCCCTGGGACTGCATCCTTGGCGCCGACATCGCGCGCGACTACAAGCCCCGGCCCGCGGTCTACCTGGCCTCCTGCGCCGCGCTGCGGCTCAAGCCCGAGCAGGTTATGATGGTTGCCGCCCACGAGGACGACCTCGCCGTCGCCCGCGCCCAGGGCCTCGCGACCGCCTTCATCCCGCGCCCTGACGAGTACGGCCCCGGCCGGCCGGGCACGGTGCGGCCGAGGGGCGCCTGGGATCTGGTCGCCGACGACCTGCACGACCTCGCCGACCAGCTCGGCTGAGGCGATTCGCGAAACCGGCGGTTTCCGTGGGCACACCTTTTCGGAGCGCCGGCGGGGCACTATCCTCTGGGCGTCAACAACCGAGGTAACCAGACCATGGCGGACCCCGTCGCGCCCGGCACCAGGATCGGGCATGTGCACCTGAAGGTCGCGGATCTCGACCGGGCGATCGCGTTCTATTCCGGCGTGCTCGGCTTCGAGCTGCAGCAGAAATATGGAACCCAGGCCGCGTTCCTCTCTGCCGGCGGCTACCACCACCACATCGGGCTCAACACCTGGGAGAGCCTCGGCGGCACCCCGCCGCCTCCCGGCCATACAGGGCTCTTCCATACCGCGATCCTCTACCCCACGCGCCGCGACCTCGCCGACGCCCTGCGCCGCCTGATCGCGGCCGGGGTTCCGCTCGATGGCGCCTCGATCACGGGGTGAGCGAGGCGCTCTACCTGCGCGACCCGGACGGCAACGGGGTGGAGCTCTACCGCGACCGCCCCGAGGCGGAATGGCCCCGCCTGCCCGACGGCAGCCTCGCCATGGTCACCGAACGGCTGGACCTGAAGTCGCTGCTCGCCGAGGCATAGCGCCCGGCGGAGTCACTCCGAGGTCGGCTTCGCGGGCGTCCTGCGAAACCGCATCAGCGGCCTGATCACGCGCAGGTCCAGCAACGTCGCGCCGGTCGCCGTCAGCGCGGCGAGGCAGAGCAGCCACTTGGATACGATTTCCATCGCGCCTTCGATCTGCACGGCATGGATCACTGTGGCGACCACGACGACCAGCGCCAGCGCGTTGTGGACGACATACCACGTCGCATAGCGCAGCCCCACCCGGCGCCGCAGCGCCACCAGGACCGCCGTCGCCACGACCCCCCACATCGCCAGCACGCCGTAGACCGAGAACGGCGTCGGGGCGACGAGCAGCAGCGCGTCCAGCGCGTCCGATGGGCTGGCCACGTAGAGCCCGCCCACGTGCACCAGCACCGCGACGACGATCGCCGCCCCGACCCGGCGGTGCCATCGGCGCTCGCTGGCGCGACCCGGCCCGGGCAGGTATGCCGCCGCCAGAAGCGGCTGGATAACGAACAGCGACAGGCAGAAAATCCCCGCGAACCCGCCGACGATGTAGGGCAGGTTCCGGTACGCGAGATAGGGGCTGGTTGCCGCGAGCAGGACCGGCACCGCCATGACCATGGCAAGCCCGGCCCAGATCAGCAGGCCGGGGATGCGCCGCTTCGGCGATGCCATGCCCGGGTCGCGACGCCGTCAGGCCGCCTCGAGCACGAAATCGGCGCTGACCGAGGTGTCGTGCGGGCTCGGCATGACCGGCCGCAGAAACACCGTCTCGAAGGCGCCGTCGTCATAGGCCAGATGCGCATGGGGCTGACCGAAGTTCGGCACGATCTGCTCCATCTCGAGCCGGAAGCTCCCGTCGCGCGCGGTCAGCACGCTGCCGTGGTTGCGCGGCTCGCGCTCGCCGCCCAGCGTCGTTGCGGCCCAGATCTGGATGCGGACGCCCCGCAGCGTCGCGCCATCGCCAGCCCGGCGAACCGTGCCCGAAACCCAGAACCCCGACCCCAGACGCTCCACGAACGGGGCATTGGGCATGTAGTTGTTGGCGCCGCCGCGCATCGTCCGGGTCGGCGCCAGGCCCTGCGCCAGGGCAGGCGAGAAACGGCCCATCGGGTCCACCATCAGGGCGGCCCCGGTGAAGCCGGCGGCCACCAGGAACCTGCGGCGGCTGTAGAAGGGGATCTCCATGTGCGCACTCCTTCCCGATCTGCGGCGCCCGTCGCTGAGAAGCGGACAGCGCGAGTCTCACGCCCTTTCCTACACCCGCAGCATGGGTCAGAAGCGCCCGAGCCACACGCACAATGCCGTGACCGGTCCGCCTCATCCCGGATCGGGGATGGAGGTGGCTGAGGTTTTCACGAAGAATTATTGAAGATTAATGCAAGCGATTACAACGAACTATCCGGAATTGCACGCGTGCAAGCGTGCAACGCCCCGGTTCACACCTTGCGTGCCGCGATCAGGAACTCGGCGTTCCCGTCGCCCCCCGCTATCGGGCTCGCCGTCTCGCCGGTGACCTTCCAGCCCGCCCCCGTCAAGAACTCCCTCACCCCCGCCCGCGCCCGCTCGATCGCCTCGGCATCGCGTACGATCCCGCCCTTGCCGACGAACGCCGGCCCGACCTCGAACTGCGGCTTGATCAGCGCTACCAAAACCGTGCCGGGCTGGGCGAGGGCCAGTGCTGGGGGCAGGGCGGTGGCGAGGGGGATGAACGACAGGTCGGCCACGATCCAGTCGGGCGGCGGGACGTGGGCGGCGGTGGAATCCCGCGCGTTCAGCGCTTCGATCAGCCGCAGCCGCGGTTCGGCGCGCAGGGCAGGGCTGAGCTGGCCGCGGCCGACGTCCACCGCCCAGACCTCGGCGGCACCTGCGCGCAACAGAACCTGGCTGAACCCGCCGGTGGAGGCCCCGAGATCGAGCGCGGTCGCGCCTGCGGGGTCCAGCCCGAAAATCCCCAGCGCATGCAAGAGCTTGAGCGCCCCGCGCGAGACATAGGGGTTCGGCTCGCCGGTCACTTCCAGCCGCGCACCCGGGGCGAGCGCCACCCCCGGCTTTGCTGCGACCTGCCCGTCCACGAGCACCACGCCGGCCTCGACCAATGCGCGCGCCCGGGTCCGGCTGGCCGCAAACCCCGCGGCCACCAGTGCCTGGTCGAGCCGGCGCCTTCCGTCACCACGCTTCGGCCCATCCGTTTCCATGGTCCGGCTATGGCGGCGGGGCAGGGGGCTGACAAGGGGTCACGTCATTCCTGAGACGCCGTCATTTTCGGTGGCGCGGCCGGCTGGAATCCGGCTTGCCACTTTTTAGGATTCTGGAAACCACTTGCCACGGGTCTGGCGACTGAAATCCGTCCGACATTGACCCTCAGGTGACCGCCGAAAACGAAACGGGGCGCCCCTCAGGGCGCCCCGTTCAAAACCGTCCGCAGCGGCTGCGACGATCAGTCGGCGCCGAAGCCCACCGGCTCGGAGCTGCCGACCATGTCCTCGTCGAGGCCCTCCGCCTCCAGGGCGGCAGTGGCCTCTTCGCGGCGCTGGGCGATGATGCTTGCGTCGCGGTCGGCCGCGATCTTCTTGATCATGTGGGTCGCCCCGCCGGTGCCGGCCGGGATCAGCCGGCCGACGATGACGTTCTCCTTCAGGCCGACCAGCCGGTCGCGCTTGCCTTGCGTCGCTGCCTCGGTCAGCACCCGCGTGGTCTCCTGGAAGGAGGCTGCCGAGATGAACGAGCGGGTCTGCAGGCTCGCCTTGGTGATGCCGAGCAGGATCGGAGCGCCCTTGGCCGGATCGCGGCCGGCGGCCGTCGCCTTCTCGTTCTCCTCGTCGAACTCGATCTTGTCGACCTGCTCGCCCTTGAGGAGTGTGGTGCCGCCGGATTCGGAGATCTCCCACTTTTGCAGCATCTGGCGGACGATCACCTCGATGTGCTTGTCGTTGATCTTCACGCCCTGCAGCCGATAGACCTCCTGCACCTCGTCGATCAGGTAGTCGGCGAGCGCCTCGATGCCCATGATGGCGAGGATGTCATGGGGGGCAGGATTGCCGTCCATGATGTACTCGCCCTTCTGGATGAAGTCGCCTTCCTGCACCGGGATGTGCTTGCCCTTCGGCACCATGTACTCGATCGCTTCAAGGCCATCGTCCACGGGCTGGATGCTGATCCGCCGCTTGTTCTTGAAGTCCTTGCCGAAGTGCACATGGCCGGAGATCTCGGCGATGATCGCATGGTCCTTGGGCCGCCGCGCCTCGAAGAGCTCGGCCACCCGCGGCAGACCGCCGGTGATGTCCTTGGTCTTGGCGCCCTCGCGCGGGATGCGCGCGATGACGTCGCCGGCGCGGACCTCCTGGCCGTCCTCGACCGAGAGGATGGCATCCACCGACATGGCATGGACCTCGGGGTTGCCGTTGGCCAGCCGCACGGGCTCGCCGGTGGCGGGGTCCATGACGATGATCTCGGGCTTGAGGTCGTTGCCGCGCGGGGCCGCCCGCCAGTCGGTGACGATCTTCTGGCTGATGCCGGTGGCGTCGTCGGTCTCGTCACGGACGGAGATGCCCGCGGTGAGGTCGACGAATTTCGCCACGCCCGCCTTTTCGGCGATGATCGGCAGGGTGTACGGGTCCCACTCGGCCAGCTTGTCGCCGCGCTTGATCTGCGCCCCCTCGCGGGTGAGCAGTTTCGAGCCGTAGGCCAGCTTGTGCACCGCGCGCTCGATGCCGGCCTCGTCGGTGATGACCAGCTCCATGTTACGCGCCATGACGATCGCCTCGCCGTCGGCGTTGGTGATCGTGGTGCCGTTGCGGGTGGAGAGCAGGCCCTCCTGGCTGGCCTCGAGGAACGACTGCGACCCGCCCTGCGCGATGCCGCCGATGTGGAAGGTCCGCATCGTCAGCTGCGTGCCGGGCTCGCCGATCGACTGGGCGGCGATGATGCCCACCGCCTCGCCGGGGTTGACCTTGGTGCCGCGGGCCAGATCGCGCCCGTAGCACTGGGCGCAGATGCCGTCCTCGGCCTCGCAGGTCAGCGGCGAGCGGATCTGCATGTCGAGCACGCCGGCCGCCTCGATCAGGTCGGCGTCGCGCTCCTCGATCAGGTCGCCCTGACGGAAGATCACCTCGCCGGTCTTCGGATCCCGCACGTCCTCCGCGGCCACGCGGCCGAGGATGCGCTCGGAGAGCGATGCCACGACCTCGCCGTCGCTGATTGCCGCACGCGCGGTGATCGAGCGGTCGGTACCGCAGTCGTCGAGCTTGACGATGCAGTCCTGCGCCACGTCCACGAGGCGACGGGTCAGGTAGCCCGAGTTCGCGGTCTTGAGCGCGGTGTCGGCGAGGCCCTTGCGCGCACCATGGGTCGAGTTGAAGTACTCGAGCACGGTGAGGCCTTCCTTGAAGTTCGACACGATCGGCGTCTCGATGATCTCGCCCGAGGGCTTGGCCATCAGGCCGCGCATGCCGCCGAGCTGCTTCATCTGTGCCGGCGAGCCGCGCGCACCGGAGTGCGACATCATGTAGACCGAGTTCGGCTCCAGCTCCTGGCCGGCATCGTCCTTACGGACCGCCGAGATCTCGTCCATCATCGCTGCCGCGACGTCGTCCGAGCACTTGGACCAGGCGTCGACCACCTTGTTGTACTTCTCGCCCTGAGTGATCAGGCCGTCCATGTACTGCTGCTCGAATTCCTTCACCTGGTCGCGGGTGCGGTTCACGATCGGCCATTTGGCGTCCGGGATGACCATATCGTCCTTGCCGAACGAGATGCCCGCCCGGAACGCCTCGGTGAAGCCGAGGCCCATGATCTGGTCGCAGAAGATCACGCTCTCCTTCTGCCCGCAGTGGCGGTAGACGGTGTCGATGACCTCTCCGACCTCCTTCTTGCGCAGGAGGCGGTTGACGATGTCGAACGGCGTCTTGAAGTTCTTCGGCAGGAGCGTGCCCGAGCCGCAGGCGGCCAGGCGTGGTCTCGAAGCGACGCATGACCGAATTGCCGGTCTCGTCGATCTGCTCGATGCGCGCGATGATCTTGGTGTGCAGGTTCACCAGCCCCGCGTGCAGCGCGTGGTCGACCTCCTCGATCGAGGCGAAGGCCATGCCCTCGCCGGGCTGCCCCTCGCGCATGATCGAGAGGTAGTAGAGGCCGAGGATCATGTCCTGCGACGGCACGATGATCGGCTTGCCGTTGGCGGGGACTGAGCACGTTGTTGGTCGACATCATCAGGACGCGCGCTTCCAGCTGGGCCTCGAGGCTCAGGGGGACGTGCACGGCCATCTGGTCGCCGTCGAAGTCGGCGTTGAACGCGGCGCAGACCAGCGGGTGCAGCTGGATCGCCTTGCCCTCGATGAGGACCGGCTCGAACGCCTGGATGCCGAGGCGGTGCAGCGTCGGCGCGCGGTTCAGCAGCACCGGGATGCTCGCGGATCACCTCGTCGAGGATGTCCCAGACCTCCGGGACGCTCCTTCTCCACCAGCTTCTTCGCCTGCTTGACGGTCGAGCTCAGGCCCTTGGCGTCGAGCCGCGAGTAGATGAACGGCTTGAAGAGCTCGAGCGCCATCTTCTTCGGCAGGCCGCACTGGTGCAGCTTCAGCTCCGGGCCGGTCACGATCACCGAGCGGCCGGAGAAGTCCACGCGCTTGCCGAGCAGGTTCTGGCGGAAGCGGCCCTGCTTGCCCTTGAGCATGTCGGAGAGCGACTTCAGCGGGCGCTTGTTGGTGCCGGTGATGACCCGGCCGCGGCGGCCGTTGTCGAAGAGCGCGTCGACCGACTCCTGCAGCATCCGCTTCTCGTTGCGGATGATGATGTCGGGCGCGCGCAGCTCGATCAGCCGCTTCAGGCGGTTGTTGCGGTTGATGACCCGGCGGTAGAGGTCGTTGAGGTCGGACGTGGCGAACCGGCCGCCGTCGAGCGGCACCAGCGGGCGCAGCTCGGGCGGGATCACGGGGATCACCGTGAGCACCATCCACTCGGGGCGGTTGCCGGACTCGCGGAAGGACTCGACCAGCTTGAGCCGCTTGATGATCTTCTTGGGCTTCAGCTCGCCGGTGGCGACCGCCAGCTCCTCGCGGAGCGTGGTGGCCTCGGCGTCGAGGTCGATGGCGGCCAGCATCTCGCGGATGGCCTCGGCACCGATGCCGGCGCGGAAGGCGTCCTCGCCCCACTGGTCCTGGGCGTCGAGGAATTCCTCCTCGCCGAGGAGCTGGCCCTGCTTGAGGTCGGTCAGGCCGGGCTCGATGACCACGTACTGCTCGAAATAGAGGATGCGCTCGAGGTCGCGCAGCGTCATGTCGAGCATGAGGCCGATGCGCGAGGGCAGCGAGCGCAGGAACCAGATGTGGGCGACCGGCGAGGCGAGCTCGATATGGCCCATGCGCTCGCGCCGGACCTTCTGCAGCGTCACCTCGACGCCGCACTTCTCGCAGACGACGCCGCGGTACTTCATGCGCTTGTACTTGCCGCACAGGCACTCGTAGTCCTTGATCGGACCGAAGATGCGCGCGCAGAACAGGCCGTCACGCTCGGGCTTGAACGTGCGGTAGTTGATGGTCTCGGGTTTCTTGATCTCGCCGTAGGACCAGCTGAGGATCCGCTCCGGGCTCGCCAGCGAGATGCGGATCTCGTCGAAGGCGCGCACCGGGGCCACGGGGGCGAACGGGTTTGTGAGTTCCTGGTTCATGCTTGAATCCTAATTCGGGGAATGGGGAAGGGCGCCGTCGCGCCCCTCACTCCGCTTCCGAGTCCAGAAGCTCGATGTTGAGGCCGAGCGAGCGGATCTCCTTGACGAGGACGTTGAACGATTCCGGCACGCCGGCCTCGAAGTTGTCCTCGCCCTTGACGATCGAACTCGTAGACCTTGGTGCGGCCGGCCACGTCGTCCGACTTCACCGTCAGCATCTCCTGCAGCGTGTAGGCGGCGCCGTAGGCCTCGAGCGCCCAGACCTCCATCTCGCCGAAGCGCTGGCCGCCGAACTGCGCCTTGCCGCCCAGCGGCTGCTGGGTCACGAGGCTGTAGGGGCCGGTGCTGCGGGCGTGGATCTTGTCGTCCACCAGATGGTGCAGCTTCAGCAGGTACTTCACGCCGACCGTCACCGGCCGGGTGAAGCGCTCGCCCGAGCGGCCGTTATAGACGATCGACTGGCCCGAAGTGTCGAAACCGGCGCGCTCCAGCGCGTCGTTCACGTCTGCCTCCTTGGCACCGTCGAAGACCGGGGTCGCGATCGGCACGCCGGCGGTGACGTTGCCGGCGGCCTCCAGGAAGCCGTCCTGGTCCATATCGGAGATGACCTCGTTGTAGAGGTTCTCGCCGTAGGCGACCTTCATCGCTTCCTTGACCGGGGTCATGTCACCCGAGCGGCGGTATTCTTGCAGGCCGAGGTCGATCGCCCTGCCCAGGCCGCGCGCAGCCCAGCCCATGTGGGTCTCGAGGATCTGGCCCGACGTTCATGCGGCTTGGCACGCCCAACGGGTTCAGCACGAAATCGACCGGCGTGCCGTCGGCGAGGAACGGCATGTCCTCGTCCGGCACCACCTTGGAAATCACGCCCTTGTTGCCGTGACGCCCGGCCATCTTGTCGCCCGGCTGAAGCTTGCGCTTCACCGCGATGAAGACCTTGACCATCTTCATCACGCCCGGCGGCAGGTCGTCGCCGCGGCGCACTTTCTCCACCTTGTCCTCGAAGCGGCGCTCGAGCGTGCGCTTCTGCAGCTCGAACTGGGCGTGCAGCGCCTCCTGGGCCTTCGCGTCCTCTTCCTCGCCGAGGGCGAGCTGCCACCACAGGCCGCGCGACAGCGTGGCGAGCAGTTCCTCGTCGACAACCGCGCCGCCCTTGATACCCTTGGGACCCTTCACGACGGTCTTGCCGAGGACGAGGTCCTTGAGCCGGGAGTAGATGTTGCGCTCGAGGATGGCGAGCTCGTCGTCGCGGTCGCGGCTGAGACGTTCCACTTCCTCGCGCTCGATCTGCAGCGCGCGCTCGTCCTTGTCGACGCCGTGGCGGTTGAAGACCCGCACCTCGACAACCGTGCCGTAGTCGCCCGGCGGCAGCCGCATCGAGGTGTCGCGCACGTCCGAGGCCTTCTCGCCGAAGATGGCGCGGAGCAGTTTCTCCTCGGGCGTCATCGGGCTTTCGCCCTTGGGGGTGATCTTGCCCACGAGGATGTCGGCCGGGCCGACCTCGGCGCCGATGTAGACGATGCCCGCCTCGTCGAGGTTGCGCAGCGCTTCCTCGCCGACGTTCGGGATGTCGCGGGTGATCTCTTCCGGCCCGAGCTTGGTGTCGCGGGCGGCGACCTCGAACTCCTCGATGTGGATCGAGGTGAAGACGTCGTCCTTCACGATCCGCTCGGAGATGAGGATGGAGTCCTCGTAGTTGTAGCCGTTCCACGGCATGAACGCGACGAGGACGTTCTTGCCCAGCGCCAGCTCACCCAGGTCGGTCGAGGGGCCGTCGGCGATGAACTCGCCCTTGGCCACCGTGTCGCCCACCTTCACCAGCGGACGCTGGTTGATGCAGGTGTTCTGGTTCGAGCGCTGGAACTTGCGCAGCCGGTAGATGTCGACACCCGGGTCGCCCGGACCGACGTCCTCGGTCGCGCGCACGACGATACGCATCGCGTCCACCTGGTCGACGATGCCGGCGCGGCGCGCGGTGATCGCGGCACCGCTGTCGCGGGCCACGATCTCCTCGATGCCGGTGCCGACGAACGGCGCCTCGGCACGCAGCAGCGGCACTGCCTGGCGCTGCATGTTCGAGCCCATGAGCGCGCGGTTGGCGTCGTCGTTCTCGAGGAACGGGATCAGCGAGGCGGCCACGGACACGAGCTGCTTCGGCGAAACGTCGATCAGGTCGACGTTCGCACGGCGGGTTCAGCATGAAGTCGCCGGCCTTGCGGGTCGAAACCAGATCGTTCTTGAACCGGCCATCCTCGTCGAGCTGGGCGTTCGCCTGCGCGACGGTGTGGCGCATCTCCTCGGTGGCGGACATGTAGACGACCTCGTCGGTCACCTGGCTGTCCTTCACCCGGCGATACGGGGTCTCGATGAAGCCGTACTTGTTCACCCGCGCAAAGCTCGCGAGCGAGTTGATGAGACCGATGTTCGGGCCTTCCGGCGTCTCGATCGGGCACATGCGGCCGTAGTGGGTCGGGTGGACGTCGCGGACCTCGAAGCCGGCGCGCTCGCGGGTCAGACCGCCCGGCCCGAGGGCCGAGAGGCGCCGCTTGTGGGTGACCTCGGAGAGCGGGTTGGTCTGGTCCATGAATTGCGAGAGCTGCGACGAGCCGAAGAACTCGCGCACCGCCGCCGCCGCCGGCTTGGCGTTGATCAGGTCCTGCGGCATGACCGTGTCGATCTCGACGCTCGACATGCGCTCGCGGATCGCGCGCTCCATGCGCAGGAGGCCGATGCGGTACTGGTTCTCCATCAGCTCGCCCACCGAGCGCACCCGGCGGTTGCCGAGGTGGTCGATGTCGTCGATGTCGCCGCGGCCGTCTCGCAGCTCCACCAGCGCCTTGACGCAGGCGATGATGTCCTCGCGGCGCAGCGTACGCATGGTGTCCGGGGCGTCGAGGTCGAGGCGCATGTTCATCTTGACCCGGCCGACGGCCGAGAGGTCGTAGCGCTCGCTGTCGAAGAACAGCGACTGGAACATGGACTCGGCCGCATCGACGGTGGGTGGCTCGCCCGGTCGCATGACGCGGTAGATGTCCATAAGCGCCTGGTCGCGGCTCATGTTCTTGTCGGCCGCCATCGTGTTGCGGATGTAGGCGCCGACGATGATGTTATCGATGTCGAGCGTGGGGATCTCGGTGACGCCATTGTCGAGCAGCACCTTGAGGGTGCCGCCGGTCACGTCGCCGGTCTTGCCGTCGATCTCCCAGGTAAGCTCGTCGCCGGCCTCGGCCCAGATCATGCCGGTGTCTTCATTGATGATGTCGCGCGCTGCGAAACGCCCGACGATGGCGTCAAACGGCACCAGGATGTCGGAGACGGTCCCCTTCTCCTGCCATTCCTTGACCATGCGCGGCGTGACCTTCTTGCCGGCGGGCGCGATGACCTCGCCGGTGGCCGCGTCCACGATGTCGAAGGACGGCTTGGAGCCGCGGATGCGCTCGGGGAAGAAGCGGGTAGCCCAGCCGTCGCCCTCGCGGCGATAGGTGACGGTGTCGTAATACGCCTCCATGATCGCGTCCTGGTCCATGCCGAGGGCATAGAGCAGCGTCGTCACCGGCAGCTTCCGGCGCCGGTCGATGCGCGCGAAGACGATGTCCTTGGCGTCGAACTCGAAGTCGAGCCACGAGCCGCGATAGGGGATCACGCGGGAGGTGAACAGGAGCTTGCCCGAGGAATGGGTCTTGCCACGGTCGTGGTCGAAGAACACGCCGGGCGAGCGGTGCATCTGGGAGACGATGACCCGCTCGGTGCCGTTGACGATGAAGGTGCCGTTCGGCGTCATCAGGGGCATGTCGCCCATGTAGACGTCCTGCTCCTTGATGTCCTTGACGGAGCGCGCACCGGTCTCCTCGTCGACTTCGAAGACGATCAGGCGCAGGGTGACCTTCAGCGGCGCTGCATAGGTCATGTCGCGCTGCATGCACTCCTCGACGTCGTACTTCGGCGGCTCGAGCTCGTACTTGACGAACTCCAGCACCGCGGTCTCGTTGAAGTCCTTGATCGGAAAGACCGACTGGAAGGTGCCCTTCAGCCCCTCGCCATCCTGCGGCACGGGGCCGTCGCCGAAGTCCAGGAACAGGTCATAGCTCGACTTCTGCACCTCGATGAGGTTCGGCATCTCCGCGACCTCGCGGATCTTGCCATAGAACTTGCGAATGCGCTTGTGACCTGAATGCGTCTGAGCCATGCTCTCTCTACCCTAGCTTGCATGCCGTGCAACCGGCGGGGAACGGTTGCAACAGCCGCGCTTGACGCTCGGATCCCATGCTCGCGCGACTTCCCACGCCGCGCGCCCGGATCCAGTATGCGTCCGTCGCAACGCCCGCACGCAGGCCCTGCAAGAGACACATCGAACTGGGCCCGCGCCGAAGCGGGCCCAGTTCATGTTCGTTAGCGCAACCTCAAGTTGCGCACAATCACTTCAGCTCAACGTCGGCGCCAGCATCGGTGAGTTTCTTCTTGATCGCCTCGGCCTCGGTCTTGGAGACGGCTTCCTTGACGGTCTTGCCGCCCGCCTCGACCAGATCCTTGGCTTCCTTGAGGCCCAGGCCGGTGATGGCGCGCACTTCCTTGATCACGTCGATCTTCTTCTCGCCGAAGCTCTTGAGGATCACGTCGAACTCGGTCTGCTCCTCGGCAGCCTCGACCGGCCCCGCAGCGGCGGCGGGACCTGCGGCAACCGCAACAGCGCCCGCGGCGGGCTCGATGCCGTAGTCGTCCTTGAGGATCTTCTTCAGTTCCGCCGCTTCGAGCAGGGTCAGCCCCACGATCTCCTCGGCGAGTTTCTTCAGGTCAGCCATTTGTCAGGTTCCATTCAGATAAGGTGGTTTGTCCGGTGTGCAAGGCCCGCCTGCGCGGACCCCTGGTTGCCTCAAGCCGCCTCGCGCTCTTCGAGCGTGGTCAAGATCGCCGCGATATTCGCGGCCGGTGCACCGATGGCCGCAGCCAGACCCGCACCCGGGGCACCGATGGTCGCCACGACGGAAGCGATGAGCTCCTCGCGTGACGGCATCGAAGCCACGGCTTTGACGCCGGCTTCGTCCAGCGGCGTCGCCCCCATCGCACCGCCGAGGACAACCAGCTTCTTATTGTCCTTGACGAAGGCGTCCACGACTTTCGCCGCGGCCACCGGATCCTGCGAGTAGGCGAGCACCGTCATGCCCGTGAGGAGGCTTCCCATCTTCTCCGACGGGGTCCCCTGCAGGGCGATCTTGGCGAGCTTGTTCTTGGCGACGCGGACCGCGCCGCCTGCGTTCTTCATCCGCAGGCGGAAGTCCGTCATCTCGGCAACCGAGAGGCCCTCGTAGTGCGCAACCACGACGACACCAGAGTCCGCGAAGATCTGGCCGAGTTCGGCGACCACAGCTTCTTTCTGGGCTCTATCCACTATGTTGCTCCAAGTTTGGCGGTCGGGGCACCATGCCCTCCCCGCCGGCTCAGTTTCGCCGGTTGCCCGGCGTCTCGGGTCCGTTTCCGGGTCCCGCCAAGAGCGCCCCGGGGTCACCCCCGCTCTGCCCTGATCGTTCCCCGCCTCGGGCAGGATTTCCGGCTTTCGCCTACCCACCGTCTCGGACAAGTCGGGCGGATCGCTCCGCCCGTGGCACCCCCCGGTCGCCCGGAGGGAATTCGGTTCAGTCGCCGGCGACCGCAGTGGCGATGTCGACGCTCACGCCCGGCCCCATGGTCGAGGAGAGCGCGATCTTCCGCAGATACGTGCCCTTCGCCCCGGTGGGCTTTGCGCGGTTCACGGCCGAGACGAAGGCACGCACGTTCTCCACGAGCTTGCCCTCGTCGAAGGACACCTTGCCGACGCCGCCATGGATGATGCCGGCCTTCTCCGCGCGGAACTGCACCTCGCCGCCCTTGGCGTTCTTCACCGCCTGGGCCACGTCCATTGTCACCGTACCGACCTTGGGGTTGGGCATCAGGTTGCGCGGGCCGAGGATCTTGCCCAGCCGCCCGACGATCGGCATCATGTCCGGCGTGGCGATGCAGCGGTCGAAGTCGATCTTGCCGCCCTGGATCGCCTCCATCAGGTCCTCGGCGCCCACGATGTCGGCGCCGGCCGCGGTCGCCTCGTCGGCCTTCGCGCCACGGGCGAATACCGCCACGCGCACCGTCTTGCCGGTGCCGTTCGGCAGGCTGACCACGCCGCGGACCATCTGGTCGGCGTGACGCGGATCGACGCCGAGGTTCATGGCGATCTCCAGCGTCTCGTCGAACTTGGCGGTGGCGGCCGACTTCACCAGCTTCACCGCCTCGTCGATCGACAGATTGGCCTTGCCTTCGAATTGCTTGCGGGCTGCGGCCGTGCGCTTTGCTACCTTTGCCATTGCCCTAACCCTTTACCTCGAGGCCCATAGACCGGGCCGAACCCGCGATGATCAGCATCGCCGCCTCGACGTCGTTGGCATTGAGGTCCTTCATCTTGACCTCGGCGATTTCGCGCAGCTGCGCCACAGTGACCGAGCCCGCGTTCTCCTTGCCCGGAAGCTTGGAGGCCGACTTCAGCCCCGCCGCCTGCTTCAGGAGATAGGACGCCGGCGGCGTCTTGAGCTCCATCTGGAACGACTTGTCGGAGAAATAGGTGATGACCACCGGGGTCGGGGTGCCGACCTCCATCTCCTGGGTGCGGGCGTTGAACGCCTTGCAGAATTCCATGATGTTGATGCCGCGCTGACCCAGCGCCGGGCCGACGGGGGGCGAGGGGTTCGCCTTGCCCGCGGGCACCTGCAGCTTCAGCTGCCCGATAACTTTCTTGGCCACGATGGCCTCCTTGTTTCCTGCCGCCGGGGCGCGTCCCCCGCGGCGTCAATGGAACGTGGTCCGGTCCGGGCGGCGCGCCGCCCTCACCTCCCACGCGGTGATCACGAGGCCTTGGCGACCTGCGCGAATTCCAGCTCGACCGGCGTCGCCCGGCCGAAGATCGAGACCGACACCTTGAGGCGGTTCGATCCTTGATCGACCTCCTCGACCATGCCGGAGAAGCCCTCGAACGGCCCGTCGGTGACGTTGACCTGCTCGCCGGTCTGGAAGGTGATGATCGACCGCGGCCGCTCCTGCCCCTCGACGACCTGGTTGAGGATCCGCGCCACCTCGTCATCGCGCATCGGCAAAGGCCGGCCCTTGGGGCCGAGGAAGCCGGTGACGCGGTTGATCGCGTTGATCAGGTGATAGGCGCGGTCGGTCATCTCCATCTTCACGAGCACGTAGCCGGGCATAAAGCGCTTCTCGGACTGCACCTTCTTGCCCCGGCGGATCTCGATGACCTCTTCAGTGGGGACCATGACCTCGGAAATTTCCTCCTCGAGGCCCTGCTGCGCCACTGCTTCCTTGATCGCCTCGGCGACCTTCTTCTCGAAGTTCGAGAGCACGCTCACCGAGTACCAGCGCATCGCCATTTTCGTCTCGCCACCTCAGTATCGCGGCAGGTTTCATCCCGCCCGCCTGCCCGCCAGCGGTCCACGCCTTGTGTCGCCCGTGGGCGAAACAAAAACAGCGCGCAACCGAATCGCTGCGCGCCCCGACCGTTTCGAAGTGCGTCCGATTACCCCCGCCGGCGGCAGGGTTCAAGAGGCGATGTTAAGGATTATCTCCAGCGCGAAGCGGATCAGCATGTCCACCAGGAAAAAGAAGGTGGCAAAGAGCGTGGCCATGATCAGGACCATCACCGTGGTCAGCATGGTCTCCCGGCGGGTCGGCCAGACAATCTTGGCGGCCTCCGCCCGGACCTGCTGGATGAACTGAAACGGATTCGTCCTGGTCGCCATTCGCCGCTCCTCAAGTCCCGCATGCTGGCAGGGGCGATAGGACTCGAACCTACGACCCTCGGTTTTGGAGACCGATGCTCTACCAACTGAGCTACACCCCTAGGGGCCGGCATGCGCGCCTCAGATACGGCCGTTCCCGCGCCGACGCAAGGGGATGGGCCGGACCCGGGAAACGCGTGCGGCCCGGCTGATGCGTTGTAGAAGACGGTCGCCCTTGCGATTGTTTCGACATGGAAGGTCGCCGCAATGCCAAGGAACCGACTGAATGCGCCGTCGGCGGGGACGCCTACAACGGTGTGCGGGCGCCTTGCGCAGGGAGGGGGGCCAGCCTACGGTTCGCCTCTTTTCCCGGACCCCGAGGTTGCCTATGCCGATACGATCCTGCTTTCGCACGGTGTGCTGCGCGCTCGTGATGGTGGCGAGCCCCATGGCTCCGCTGCTCGCTTCCGACGAGGCGGCCGAGGCAATGGCGCGGATGATTTCCGCCCAGGAGGCCGTGCTTGAGCTTCTCGACACGATCCAAGGTACGGCTGGACTGGAGCAGGCGCGCCCTGCTCTGGATGCAGCACTCGGCGAGGCGGAGACCGCCGGGCAGGCGCTTGCAGGACATGCGGCCGAGCTTGAATCCTCGGAGGAGCTGAAGGAGGAGTTCACCCCCCGACTGCAAGCGCTCTATGCGCTGCGCAACCGGGTGCAGGAAGACCTGCAGGCGCGGCTGGACCCGGCAACAATGCAGGCGCTCGAGGCAATTCTCTCGGGCAACTGACCCCGCGCGCCCGCGGATCGGCCGGGAAGGCTGCCGGCCGGAAAATAACGGCATGCCCGTGCGTTGTTGCATTCTTGCAACTCACCCTGGGGCTCCCTACCTGTTCGGCGTGGCCCAAGAGGAACGCGCCGCCAAGCGGGCGACCGGAACGGGTGCCGACAGAGGGAGACAGTTCATGAATTTCGAGAAGTTCAGCGAGCGCGCGCGAGGGTTCGTGCAGGCGGCGCAGACGATCGCGTTGCGCGACAACCACCAGCGGGTGCTGCCCGAGCACCTGCTGAAGGCGCTGCTCGACGATGACCAGGGGTTCGCGACCAACCTGATTGCGCGGGCCGGCGGTGATGCGCGGGCGGCGAAGGCGGGGGTCGAGGCGGCACTGGCCAAGGTGCCGCGCGTCGAGGGCGGCGACCAGCTCTATATAGATACGACTGCCGGCAAGGTTCTCGCCGAGGCGGAGAAGCTGGCCGAGAAGGCGGGCGACAGCTTCGTCACCGTCGAGCGGCTGCTGACGGCGCTCGCAGTGGTGAAGTCGCCGGCCGCCGATGCGCTGAAGGGCGCAGGCGTCACGGCGCAGTCGCTGAACGCGGCGATCAACGACATCCGCAAGGGGCGCACGGCCGACAGCGCCAGCGCCGAGCAGCAGTACGACGCGCTGAAGAAGTACGCGCGCGACCTGACCGAGGCGGCGGCCGAGGGCAAGATCGACCCGATCATCGGCCGGGACGATGAGATCCGGCGCACCATGCAGGTGCTCAGCCGGCGCACCAAGAACAACCCGGTGCTGATCGGCGAGCCTGGCGTCGGCAAGACGGCGATCGCCGAGGGGCTGGCGCTACGGATCGTCAACGGCGACGTGCCGGAGAGCATCCAGGACAAGCAGCTGCTGGCGCTCGACATGGGCGCGTTGATCGCCGGGGCGAAGTATCGCGGCGAGTTCGAGGAGCGGCTGAAGGCGGTGCTGAGCGAGGTGACCGCCGCGGCCGGCGAGATCATCCTGTTCATCGACGAGATGCACACGCTGGTCGGCGCGGGCAAGGCCGAGGGCGCGATGGACGCCTCGAACCTGCTGAAGCCGGCGCTGGCGCGGGGCGAGTTGCACTGCATCGGTGCCACGACGCTCGACGAGTACCGCAAGCACGTGGAGAAGGACGCAGCGCTGGCGCGGCGGTTCCAGCCGGTCTTCGTCAGCGAGCCGACGGTCGAGGACACGATCTCGATCCTGCGCGGCATCAAGGAGAAGTACGAGGTCCACCACGGGGTGCGGATCATGGATTCCGCGCTGGTGGCCGCCGCGACGCTGTCACATCGCTACATCGCCGACCGGTTCCTGCCGGACAAGGCCATCGACCTGATGGACGAGGCCGCCAGCCGGCTGCGCATGGAGGTGGATTCGAAGCCCGAGGAGCTGGACGCGCTGGACCGCGAGATCCTGCAGAAGCAGATCGAGCGCGAGGCGCTGAAGCGGGAGACCGATCCCGCGTCCCAGGACCGTCTCGCGAAGCTCGTGAAGGAGCTGAGCGGGCTCGAGGAGCAGTCGGCCGAGATGACCGCCCGGTGGCAGGCAGAGCGCGACAAGCTGAAGGGTGCGGCCGACATCAAGGAGCAGCTCGACCATGCGCGGGTGGAGCTGGAGAACGCCAAGCGGCAGGGTAATCTGCAGCGGGCGGGGGAGCTTGCCTATGGCATCATCCCCGGGCTGGAGAAGCGGTTGGAGGAGGCCGAGCGCGCTGGCACAGACGTGATGGTCGAGGAGGCGGTGGCGCCCGAGCACGTCGCCCAGGTGGTCGAGCGCTGGACCGGCATCCCTGTAGACCGGATGCTGGAGGGCGAGCGCGAGAAGCTATTGCGCATGGAGGAGGCGCTCGGCAAGCGTGTCATCGGCCAGCGCGAGGCGGTCGAGGCCGTGTCAAATGCCGTGCGGCGCGCGCGGGCGGGGCTGAACGACCCGAACCGGCCGCTGGGCAGCTTCCTGTTCCTCGGGCCGACCGGCGTGGGCAAGACCGAGCTGACCAAGGCACTGGCGGCGTTCCTCTTCGACGACGACCAGGCGATGGTGCGCATCGACATGAGCGAGTTCATGGAGAAGCACAGCGTCGCGCGGCTGATCGGCGCGCCCCCGGGCTATGTCGGCTATGACGAGGGCGGGGTGCTGACCGAGGCGGTGCGGCGGCGGCCGTATCAGGTGCTGCTGTTCGACGAGGTCGAGAAGGCGCATCCGGACGTGTTCAATGTGCTGTTGCAGGTGCTCGACGACGGGCGGCTGACCGACGGGCAGGGACGTGTGGTCGACTTCAAGAACACGCTGATCGTGCTGACGTCGAACCTCGGCAGCCAGGCGCTGTCGACGCTGCCGGACGGGGCGAACGCGGAAGCCGCGCGTGACCAGGTGATGGCGGCGGTGCGGGCGCACTTCCGGCCGGAGTTCCTGAACCGGCTGGACGAGATCGTGCTCTTCGACCGGTTGAGCCGGGCGAACATGGACGGGATCGTGGACATCCAGCTCGGAATCCTTGCCAAGCGGCTAGCCGCGCGGGGCGTCACGCTGGAGGTGGATGAGGCGGCTCGGACCTGGTTGGCCGATCGCGGCTATGACCCGGTCTACGGCGCGCGGCCGCTGAAGCGGGTGATCCAGAAGGCGGTGCAGGATCCGCTGGCTGAGAAGCTGCTGGCGGGCGAGGTGCTGGACGGCTCGGTGGTGCCGG
>CAVOGP010000051.1:65000-100459 GCA_963695425.1 uncultured Alphaproteobacteria bacterium
GTTCGATGGGACGCATTAAGTAGGGCGGGACACGTGAAATCCTGTCTGAAGATCGGGGGACCACCCTCGAAGGCTAAGTACTCCTTGCTGACCGATAGCGAACCAGTACCGTGAGGGAAAGGTGAAAAGCACCCCGACAAGGGGAGTGAAACAGTCCCTGAAACCGGACGCCTACAAACAGTCGGAGCCTACGGGCGATCTTCGGATCGTACGATTGGTGACGGCGTACCTTTTGTATAATGGGTCAACGACTTGGTCTCACATGCAAGCTTAAGCCGATAGGTGTAGGCGCAGCGAAAGCGAGTTTGAATAGGGCGATTGAGTATGTGGGATCAGACCCGAAACCGAGTGATCTAGGCATGTCCAGGATGAAGGTGCGGTAACACGCACTGGAGGTCCGAACCCACACCTGTTGAAAAAGGTCGGGATGAGGTGTGCCTAGGGGTGAAAGGCCAATCAAACTCGGAGATAGCTGGTTCTCCGCGAAAGCTATTTAGGTAGCGCGTCAGACGAATACCGCCGGGGGTAGAGCACTGGATGGGTAATGGGGACCCACAGTCTTACTGATCCTAACCAAACTCCGAATACCGGCGAGTAATATCTGGCAGACAGACGGCGGGTGCTAACGTCCGTCGTCAAGAGGGAAACAACCCTGACCTGCAGCTAAGGCCCCTAATTCGTGGCTAAGTGGGAAAGCATGTGGGACGGCCAAAACAACCAGGATGTTGGCTTAGAAGCAGCCATCATTTAAAGAAAGCGTAACAGCTCACTGGTCTAGATAAGCTGTCCTGCGGCGAAGATGTAACGGGGCTCAAGCCACGAGCCGAAGCTCAGGGTGCACCCTTCGGGGTGTGCGGTAGCGGAGCGTTCCGTGATATAATTCCGCGCCTCTTCAGTATCCTCGGATATTGCGGAGGCATGGAGTTTACTGTGAAGCCGGGCCGTGAGGCATCCGGTGGAGTGATCGGAAGCGAGAATGTTGACATGAGTAGCGATAAAGCGGGTGAGAGACCCGCTCGCCGAAAGTCCAAGGGTTCCTGCTTAAAGCTAATCTGAGCAGGGTGAGCCGACCCCTAAGGCGAGGCCGAAAGGCGTAGTCGATGGGAACCAGGTTAATATTCCTGGGCCAGGAGGAAGTGACGGATCGTAGCTGTTGTTCGCCCTTATCGGATTGGGCGGGCCTCGAAGCGGTTCCTGGAAATAGCCCTCCATCAGATCGTACCCTAAACCGACACAGGTGGACTGGTAGAGCATACCAAGGCGCTTGAGAGAACTGCATTGAAGGAACTCGGCAAAATACCTCCGTAACTTCGGGAGAAGGAGGCCCCGTCTGCGGGCAACCGTGGGCGGGGGGCACAGACCAGGGGGTGGCGACTGTTTACTAAAAACACAGGTCTCTGCGAAGCCGTAAGGCGACGTATAGGGACTGACGCCTGCCCGGTGCCGGAAGGTTAAAAGGAGAGGTGCAAGCCTTGAATTGAAGCCCCGGTAAACGGCGGCCGTAACTATAACGGTCCTAAGGTAGCGAAATTCCTTGTCGGGTAAGTTCCGACCTGCACGAATGGCGTAACGACTTCCCCGCTGTCTCCAATGCAGACTCAGCGAAATTGAACTCCCCGTGAAGATGCGGGGTTCCCGCGGTCAGACGGAAAGACCCCGTGCACCTTTACTACAGCTTCACACTGGCATCAGGTCAGGTATGTGCAGGATAGGTGGTAGGCATCGAAGCGGGGACGCCAGTTCCCGGGGAGCCTCCCTTGAGATACCACCCTTGCCTTGCCTGATGTCTAACCGCGGACCGTCATCCGGTTCCGGGACCCTGTGTGGCGGGTAGTTTGACTGGGGCGGTCGCCTCCCAAAACGTAACGGAGGCGCGCGATGGTGGGCTCAGGTTGGTCGGAAATCAACCGTCGAGTGCAATGGCATAAGCCCGCCTGACTGCGAGACTGACAAGTCGAGCAGAGTCGAAAGACGGCCATAGTGATCCGGTGGTCCCGAGTGGAAGGGCCATCGCTCAACGGATAAAAGGTACGCCGGGGATAACAGGCTGATACTGCCCAAGAGTCCATATCGACGGCAGTGTTTGGCACCTCGATGTCGGCTCATCACATCCTGGGGCTGGAGAAGGTCCCAAGGGTACGGCTGTTCGCCGTTTAAAGTGGTACGTGAGCTGGGTTTAGAACGTCGTGAGACAGTTCGGTCCCTATCTGCCGTGGGTGTCGGAGACTTGAGAGGAGTTGCCCCTAGTACGAGAGGACCGGGGTGAACGCACCACTGGTGGACCTGTTGTCGTGCCAACGGCAGTGCAGGGTAGCTATGTGCGGACAGGATAACCGCTGAAGGCATCTAAGCGGGAAGCCCCCCTCAAAACCAGGTCTCCCTTGAGGGCCGTGGAAGACCACCACGTCGATAGGCCGGAGATGTAAGCGCAGTAATGCGTTCAGTTGACCGGTACTAATCGCCCGATAGGCTTAGATCCGATCCGGAAGCAGGCGGACCCTGTTTCTGGCGGAAGTCTAGTGACCATGGTCATTGTCAGGAAAGGCTGTCTCGTGTTGCGCGGCAAGCGGCCCTTCGGGGTTCGGCTTTGCCGTGCGCTTTACAGGTTTGGTGGCGACAGCCGCGAGCGAAACACCCGATCCCATCCCGAACTCGGCCGTTAAGCGCCGCGGCGCCGATGGTACTGCGTCTCAAGACGTGGGAGAGTAGGTTACCGCCAAACCTGATGAGCGCATGGCACCGTGTATTGCTCTCTTTGCGATCCAGCCCTGTCGCGGGGTGGAGCAGCCCGGTAGCTCGTCAGGCTCATAACCTGAAGGTCGTAGGTTCAAATCCTACCCCCGCAACCAAATTATCCCGCGTTATCAAACGCTTGAACGCCGCCCTCCGGGGCGGCGTTCGCGTTTCCAACATCCGTGGAAGCACTGTGGAAGCAAGAGGGGCCGAAGTCCTCCATATCGCTGCGTAAATGGGTGCCTGCGATGTAACCGCCCGGTTCTGGCCACCTGCTGGATCTGACGTGGGTTCCGTAGAGTGCGTCGTTATTGACGTCGTTACCGACGTCGTATGCGGCGCAGGTTATCATGCGGGATGGACTGGTGCTCGGGGTCGAGCGTCGGCGACGCTGGACGGATGAGGACAAGCTGGCGATCCTCGCCGAGGTCGGGGTGAACAGCTGGACGGTGGCTGATGTCGCTCGGCGGCATGATCTGACGCGCCAGCACATTTACCAGTGGCGGGGAGAGATGCGGCGCAAGGGGCTGTGGCCCGAGACTGCTGCGCCGTCATTTGTGCCGGTGGAGATTGCGACGCCGTCTGTGGCGGCCGTGACGGAGCGCCGCCCGCGCGTCTCGTGCATGCCACCGGCTCCACCAGGTAGTGCCCGCACATCTGCTGGAAGCGACGGTTGTAGTCCCGCTCCTTGCCGTCTTGAGCCGGCGCTCACGCTCCTCGACAAGCTGCCGCCCAGCGGGTGCCGAAAACACTTGCTCCGGCCCGGCCAGAACCAGTTCGCGCCACTCGGTCACGAAGCGCTTGGCGGCTGGTCGGACGGCGTGCGCTGGATGCTCCACCACGTTCCAGAAATCATCGAGCGACCACGCACGGACGGCGCCGAGATCGAGTTCGTCGCTCCAGGCTTCAAGCCGCTCGCGATAGGTGTCGATCCAATCATCTCGCTGGCGCAGCTCGCTGAGCGCGAGGTTGTAGAGCAGAGCCGCACCGTGCATCAGATGGGAGAAGATTTCCCCATGTTGGACGAGGCGCCGAGCGGCGGCCGGAAACGCCGCCAGATGAGGATGCGTCCAGATCTGGTCGCAGTCCGCGTCGATGCCTTCGCGCGCGAGCATCGTGAGCGGCGAGTTCGGCTGACTGGCGACCAGCCGATCGATGAGGAACTGCGCCTCCTCAGCGGTCAGGTGGAAGATGGCGTGCTCGAGCAGGTCGCTTGGCATCTGCGGCAAGCCTGGGTTCCAGACGGCGGGCACTTGGGCGCCGGCCAACGCGTCTTCGCCGCTGGACGCGACGCGCGAACGGCCTCGGCCGCGCAACGCCACGAACAGGCTGTCGAGGGAACCGGGAAATACCCGAATGCCCCACGCGCCGAGCCCGGCCCAATAAACCGAACTCGGAAGCCGTTGGAGACGCGGCCCGGCATCGCGGCCGATGATGCCGTTGTACTCGCCGCCGGCTTTCAAGGCGTCGGCGAGCCGGATCTCTGCTGTGGATCGGCGTGGAATGTTGACCCCGTGAGGTCCGGGATCGGCGTCCAGAATTGACCCCCTGTCCTCTGTGATGCGGCAGTGCCTGTCCGGTGGTTATTGACGGGTGGCAGAGGATGAAGGGTGTGGACACGATCGCGCGGGTGCGTCGCGAGTTTTACGTGCGCGGTCGGTCGATCAAGGAGATCTGCCGGGAGCTCCACGTCTCGCGCAACACGGTGCGGAGGATCCTGCGGAGCGGGGCGACGGCGTTCGAGTACGAGCGAAGCGTGCAGCCGCAACCGAAGATCGGGCCGTGGCGGGGAGAACTCGACCGTCTGCTGGCGGTGAACGCGGCCCGGTCGAGCCGGGAGCGGCTGACGCTGATCCGCCTCTTCGAGGAGTTGCGCGGGCTTGGCTACGAAGGCGGCCACGACGCGGTCCGGCGGTATGCGGCGGCGTGGCAGCGAGAGCGCACCGCGGCGACGGCGGCGGCCTTCGTGCCGCTGAGCTTCGCGCCGGGCGAGGCATACCAGTTCGACTGGAGCCACGAGATCGTGCTGATCGCCGGGGTGACGGTGACGGTGAAGGTGGCGCAGGTCCGGCTCTGCCACAGCCGGATGCTGTTCGTGCGGGCGTATCCGCGCGAGAGCCAGGAGATGGTGTTCGACGCCCACGACCGGGCGTTCGCCTTCTTCAAGGGGGCCTGCACGCGGGGCATCTACGACAACATGAAGACCGCGGTGGACGCGATCCTCGTGGGCAAGGAGCGGGACTACAACCGTCGCTTCCAGCAGATGTGCGGGCACTACCTGGTGGAGCCGCCGCCATTGTCGCTCGGACCAATGGCGCAACAATGGCGGCCATGCACGCCGGCGGCCGGGTGGGAGAAAGGCCAGGTCGAGAACCAGGTCGGGACGGTGCGGCAGCGGTTCTTCTCGCCGCGGGTCCGAGTGAAGAGCTATGACGAGCTGAACGCCTGGCTCCTGGATCGCTGCATCCTGGGCGAAGGCCCAGCCGCATCCGGACGTCCGCGACCGGACGATCTGGCAGATGTTCGAGGCCGAGCGGCCGAGCCTGGTGCCCTACACCGGGCCTTTCGACGGCTTCCGCTCGACGCCGGTCTCGCCGTCGAAGACCTGCCTCGTGCGCTTCGACAACAACAAGTACTCGGTGATGGCGAGCGCGGTCGGCCGGCCGGTCGAGGTCCGCGCCTATGCCGACCGGATCGAGCTTCGTCAGGACGGCCGCGTGGTCGGGCGGCATCGGCGCGCCTTCGGCCGCGGCCAGACCGTCTACGACCCCTGGCATTATGTCCCGGTGCTGGCTCGCAAGCCGGGTGCGCTTCGCAACGGCGCGCCCTTCCAGGACTGGGTGCTGCCGGGAGCGCTCGAGCGGGTGCGGCGCAAGTTGAAGACGGCGTCCGACGGCGACCGGCAGATGGTCGAGGTGCTCGGCGCGGTGCTGACTGACGGCCTGCCGGCGGTGGAAGCCGCCTGCGCCGAGGCGCTGAGGGAAGGCGTCTACTCGGCCGACGTCATTCTCAACATCCTCGCCCGGCGGCGCGATCCCGGACCGCCGGCGACGATCACCACCCCGGAGGCGCTGCGGCTGCGGCATGAGCCTGCTGCCGACTGCGCCCGCTACGACAGCCTGAGGAGGGCGAGCGGATGATGGAGCGGAGCGAGATCATGACGACGATGGGCGGGCTGAAGCTCTTCGGCATGCGCGCGGCCTACGACGAGGTCGTCGCCACCGCCGTGAAGCGGCAGCACGAACCCCAGAGGGTGGTGAGCGATCTTCTGACGGCGGAGCTCTCCGAGAAGCAGGCCCGTTCGATCAAATACCAGATCGCCATCGCCAAGCTGCCGATGGCCAAGAAGATCGACGAGTTCGCCTTCGACGGCACCCCGATCAACGACACCCTGGTCCGCGACCTCGCCGGCGGCGGCTTCCTCGCGCTGCAGCGTAATCTGGTGCTGGTCGGCGACACCGGCACCGGCAAAACCCATCTCGCCGTCGGCATCGCCCGCGCCTGCATCCGCGGCGGCGCACGTGGCCGCTTCTTCAACGTCGTCGACCTCGTCAACAGGCTCGAGGCCGAGGCCCGCGCCGGCCGACAGGGCCGCCTCGCCGACCAACTCTGCCGCATGGACCTCGTCGTCCTCGATGAACTCGGCTATCTGCCCTTCGCCCAAGCCGGCGGCCAGCTGCTCTTCCATCTCGTCAGCCGGCTTTACGAGCAGACCTCGGTCGTCGTCACCACCAACCTCGCCTTCGGCGAATGGCCCGCCGTCTTCGGCGACCCAAAGATGACCACCGCGCTCCTCGACCGCCTCACCCACCACTGCGACATCGTCGAGACAGGCAACGAAAGCTGGCGCTTCAAAAACCGCGCCTGATCCCTCAGCGCCTTACCGGAGCAGGACCCGGCCCGTCTCCGCCACCCGCACCGCTGCGCCGGGCCGGGTCCCGCTCCTCGCCCAATCGGGGGGGCAAAATTCGACGCCGATCAGGGGGCAAGATTCCGTGCCGATTGACACTCTGCTTCGCGCGCCAGAGCGCGGAGCTGCGCCTCGGTGCTGTCGCGCCTTTCCAGATCCCGATATAGCCAGGGAATGAACAACATGTACCGCAGGCGCATCTGGATCGTGCTCGTGCCGGGAAAAAGATGATCGGCGATGGAATCCCGGATCGCGCCAAGCCCCAGCTCATCGCGGGTCTCGCGCTCTCGGAATAGCGCCATGATGCGCTGCGCCCTCTGACGCTCGGCTTCATCGAAATCAATCCAAGCTAGAGACGACATATACTCAGGCCGTCTGGCTCTCTGTCGACTTCGTCGGCAGAACGGGAATAACGATGCCAGAAGTCATCAGCAAGATCAGTCCGCGCTCGGCGCCGGTCATGTCGAGATTGGCGCGGATCTGAGCCCGATAGTGATCGAGCGTTTGAACCTCAGGGCTCACGTCGCTTTTCCAGTCGATAACCACGACCGGCCTGCCATCCTCGTCAATAGTCAAGGCGTCGGCAATCCCAGCCCTTGCGGTCTCCACGCCATCAGACACCTGTGCGGCATAGACCGGAAACTCGGCCAAAAGCCCTCCTCTTATTGCCGCAATGTCGGGGAGGGCCAAGGTTCGGGCAACACAGGCCGCCATTTCCTGAGCTGACAGTCCCGTCGCCGGGTCTGTGGCCTCGGATCAGCTTCGCGTTCTCGCCCTCGAGCGCCTTCAGCCGCTTGGCGTCCGACACGTCCATTCCCCCAAACTCCGCCTTCCAGGCGTAAAAGCGTCGCAGACGACACCCCGTGCTTGCGGCAGAGTTCGGCGACAACCGCGCCGGCCTCCTGCTCCCGCAGCACCCCGATGATCTGCTCTTCGGCGAACCTGCTTCGCTTCATCCCCGATCCCTCTCCTGTGGTCCGGATACCAGCTAACCGTGGAGGAGAAACAAGGGGTCACGTCAGTCAGCCCCCACTCAGCCGCGGGCGTACACGTCTTCGTAGCGCGTGATGTCGTCCTCGCCGAGATAGGGGCCGGATTGCACCTCGATCAGATGTAGATTGACCTTGCCGGGGTTCTCCAGTCGGTGCACTGCGCCGAGCGGGATATAGACCGACTCGTTCTCTGCCACCAGCCGCACCTCCTCGCCCACGGTGACGCGCGCGGTGCCCTCGACCACCACCCAGTGCTCGGCGCGGTGCACGTGGGATTGCAGCGAGAGGATCCCGCCCGGGTGCACCATGATGCGCTTGACCTGGAAGCGCGGTCCGAGCGACAGCGTCTCGTACCAGCCCCAGGGCCGGTGGAAGCGCGGAAAGTCGGTGGCTTGGGGTTCGCCGCGGGACGTCAGGATTTCCACGGCCTCCTTGACCCGCTGGCCATCGGTCAGGTCCGCCACCAGCACAGCGTCGCGCATAGCTACCACAACGACATTATGCAGCCCGATACCGACCAGAACCTGATCGGGGCTTTCGGCGCGGAGCAGAGTATCCCGGCAATCGATGGAAAGGACCGGACCCGAACATGCTACCCCGTCCGCGTCCGGGCCCATCTCGTGCGCCACCGCGTTCCAGCTACCAAGATCGGACCAGCCGCTGCGCAAGGGCACAACCACAAGGTTGTCTAAGCGCTCCATGACCGCGTAGTCGATCGAGATGCGCTCGGCTTTGGCCCAGGCGTTGGGCTCAAGTCGCAGGAACGCGAGGTCCGGGACCGCGCCGGCAACGGCACGGCGGACGGCGTCGAGAAGCTCAGGCATCAACCGCTCAAAGGCCGCCAAGATCGTTGAGACACTGAAGAGGAAGATCCCGCTGTTCCACAAGTGGCGGCCGCCTACTAGCATCGCGGCGGCGCTGGCGGCATCGGGCTTCTCGAGGAAACGGCGGAGTGGCAGGACGCCCGGCGCTGAGGCCAACTTTGCGGATTCGTCGAGTTCAAGGTAGCCGTAGCCGGTCGCAGGCCGGGTCGGTGGGATGCCGAAGGTCACGAGGCAGCCCGCCGCCGCCGCCCCGGCCCCGGCTCGTACTGCCTCCTGGAAGGCACCCGGATTGGCGATGGCATGATCAGAGGGGCAGACCAACAGGAGGGCATCCGGGGACGTCTGCGCGACGTGGAGGGCCGCGGCGAGCACCGCCGGGGCAGTGTTGCGCCCCTCGGGCTCGATCAGTACCGCGCCGGAAGCGCGGCCGATTCCGGTGAGCTGCTCGGTGACGATGAAGCGGAACTCGGCGCCAGTTACGACGATCGGGGGCGAGAAGGGCGGGCAGGGGAGGCGCGCGACTGCCGCCTGGAAGAGGCTCGTCTCGCCGATCAGCCGCGCGAACTGCTTGGGATAGCTTCGGCGCGACAGCGGCCAGAGGCGCGCGCCGGAGCCACCGCAAAGAATGACGGGGGTGATGGGGGCGGTCATGAGCGGCTCCTTGCGAATTCGGCGTGCCCCGCGCTGCGCGGCCTGCGGGAATTGGGGGGCGATCGTTCGGTTCCACTTTCTCCACGATGAGCCGGCGTCTGAAAAGGCCGAACACACAGTATGCTTTCCGGACCTGAGCGCCGAGCGGCCCCGTGACCTGCATCGAACTGCGCGAGGTGGCGGCCCCGCGGGCGTGGAGCCGCTGCACTTGAGGCTGCTCACCACCCATGCGATCGCGGACACGAAGGACGCCTTCGCCATCGCCGATCTCTACCGGCGCCGCTGGGCGATCGAGCAGGTGTAGCGCAGCCTCAAGAGCAAGGGCTTCGACATCGAGGGCCTGCGCGTCGAAGCCAAGGCGCCGCTGAGCAAGTTGGTGATGGCCAGCCCGATCGCGGCCGTACATGTCCAGCAACTCGTCCACGCCCGGGACGGGGCGAGCACCGCGGTGACCCCTGAAGTACCAGGGTCGCTGCGACCGCTGACCGACGCTTTCGCCGCCGAGGACGCCCCCCTTGATCGAGGCCTTCTGCGCGCGACTGCAGGGCAGGACCCTGCGCCAGAAGAACCCCCATCCCCGCGGCTCGCTCGCCTATGCCAGCTTGGTCTGCGCTCGGCTCGGGGGGCCCGGCGGTCTTGCTCCAAGGCTGGCTCTACCTCCATGCCGCCAAGCACGGAGCCAAAATCGCCACACCCGAAAATGTGTGAATCCGATAGGGGGGACGGGAGGGCTGTGCAGGCGGTTCTGCATGCATTAGGCAAGCACCGGATTTGCCTTCAGCAAGAGGTGTACTGTGAGGATTTCGGTCTTTGGCCTGGGTTACGTAGGCATCGTTTCGGCAGCCTGCCTCGCGCGCGACGGCCACGCGGTTATTGGTGTCGACCCCCAGCCCGCTAAGGTAGACTTGGTGAACGAGGGTCGCACGCCCATTGTCGAGCAATACGTGGGCGAACTGGTCGCCGAGGCGGTGTTGCGGGGGCGTCTGGGCGCCACGGGGTCGCCGTCGGAAGCGGTCGCGGCCAGCGACATGAGCGTGGTGTGCGTCGGCACGCCCTCGCGAAGGAACGGCTCGCTCGATACGGTGGCGGTTGAGCGGGTCTGCGAGGAGATTGGCACTGCGATTCGGGACAAGGGCCAGCCGCATCTGGTGGTTATCCGTTCGACGATCCTGCCTGGCACCATGCGCAGCCTTGTGATTCCTACACTCGAGCGGGCTGCGGGCCGGGCGGCGGGGGAGCTTCTGCGGGTGGCGAACAACCCCGAGTTCTTACGCGAATCGACTGCCGTCTACGACTACGACAACCCACCGAAGACCGTGGTCGGGGCCGCGGACCCAGCCGTGGCCGAGACGGTGCTTGCGCTCTATGAGGCTTTACCGGGACCCAAGATCTCCACCAGCCTTGAAGTCGCCGAGATGGTGAAATACGCCGACAATAGTTGGCATGCTGTCAAGGTCGCATTCGGCAACGAGATTGGCAACTTTGCCAAGGCGATCGGTATCGACAGCTGGGAGGTGATGGACATTTTCTGCCAGGACCTGAAGCTCAATATCTCGGCCACTTACCTCAGGCCCGGCTTCGCTTTTGGTGGCTCCTGCCTGCCCAAGGACGTGCGAGCGCTGAGCTACAAGGGTCGCGATCTCGACTTGGAGTTACCTCTCTTGAACGCGCTCATGCCCGCGAACGTCCGCCAGATCGATCGGGCGCTGGAGATGATCGAAACCCTGGGGCTTCGCCGTATTGCCGTGCTCGGCATCAGCTTTAAGGCCGGGACAGACGATCTGCGAGAGAGCCCGCAAATCGCGCTGGTCGAGCGGCTGATTGGCAAAGGCTATATTCTTAAGATCTACGACAAGAACGTTCACCTCGCGCGGCTGGTCGGCACCAACCGCGCATATATCGAGCAGGTCATTCCCCATATCGGCGATCTTCTCTCGGACGACCTGGCCGGCACGGTGGCGCATGGCGATCTCATCCTGATTGGCAACCCTGCGCCCGAGTTCAAGGGGCTCGCCGCGCTGATGCGTCCCGAGCAGCGCGTGCTCGACCTCGTGCGCGTGCCGGGACTAAGGGAGGCGCTGGGGGACCGATATGACGGCATTAATTGGTGATTTGCTTCAGCTACTGGATGGGCTAGGTAGAGGATGGTGAGTTCCATCGTGAAGCGCACCCGCAAGAGAGACGGCCCACTCGCAGGCCGCCGATGAGCCAGTCAATGAACCTTGCTCAATGGAAGATAGAAGTGTCCACCTGGAATGTGAAGCCAGCGCGCCCTTTCTGTATCGCGCTCCTTCGCCTCAGTCCGCTTTGCCGCCTCATTGCGACTAGGGTTGCCAGCTTCGTCTCCACGAAGCCCGAAATTGCTGCCGCATGTTGGATGTGGTCCAAAGTCTGGGCCCGGCGCGCCATCTAGAGCGCCGGCCTTTCGCCCTGAGCTGGACCGGACCTCGGATGCTGCCCGGCGCGCTTGGCAAATGCGCGTTCGTACGCCGCGAGCAGTTGCGGCGCGGAATGCGACCAGGAGAGCCCTCCCTCAACCCGAGCCCGGCCGATCGCCCCCATACGCGCGCGTCGCTCGGGGTCGTCGAGCAGCGACGCAATCTTCTCGGCGAAGTCAACAGGGTCGTTCGCCGCCGCATAGAGCGAGGCCTCGCCGGCACTTGCCCGACCCTCCTTAAGGTCGAACTGCACGATCGGCTTCCGCAGCGTCATGTATTCGAGGATCTTGTTCATGGTGGAAAGATCGTTCATCGGTGTCGCCCGGTCTGGGTTCACGCAGATGTCCGCCGTGTTGAGCATGTCGAGCAAGAAATCATCCGGCGCTCGGCCCGCGAAGGTGAAGAACGAACCGAGCCCGCGCGCCGCAACGTCCGCCTCGACCGCTGGCCGCGCTGGTCCGTCGCCGACGATGCCGAAGTGCACGTCGGTGCGCCCCATGGTGCGGATCAGGTGCTCGGCAGCCTGCACCAGTAGATCGAGCCCCTCCTGCTGGCCGATAACGCCGACATAACCGATCAAGTGCGCTGCGCCCTGTTTCAGCTCGAGCCGCGGCGGGCGCAGCTCAAGCCTCTCGATCTTCGGCCCTGAGCGCACCACGAATACGTCCTCGGCCGCCATACCGCCGCGGCTGCGGGCGATTTCGGCATAGGATTCGTTGGTCGCGATCGAGACGACAGCCGTCCTGAAGGTTAGCCGTTCGACGAGGACCATTACGTGCCAGAGCAACCCGCGGCGGCCGAACTTGGTCTCGTAGAGTTCAGGGCAGATGTCGTGGTGGTCGAAGAGGAAACGCACGCCGAGGGGGCGCAACACCCAGGCGACGAGAAAGATCAGGTCGGGCGGATTGCAGCCGTGCAGGATGTCCACGCCGCGCTCGCGGCGCACCCGCAGCGCCAGCCGCAGCTCGTGCCAGAGCGCGGCGCCGTACTCCCGCAGATAGCCGAGCGCGCCGTTGCCGTCGGGCGGCATTGGGTGGCGATAGATGTGTACGCCTTCGAGGAGCTCGTAGGAGGCCTCGGAGCCCCTGCCCTTCGGGCAGATCACCGAGACGGTGTGGCCTGCGGCTGCCAGCGTCGTCGCCTCAGCCCAGACCCGGCGGTCGAAGGGCACGGGCAAGTTCTCGACCACGATGAGGATCCGACCTGCTCTGCAGCGATCTGACGGGCGCACTCCGCCTCTGGGATTCCTTGACATACCTGCCTTTCGACGTATCGGGGACCTTCATTTACCAGCGCAACCGGCAGTCGACGAGCCTGCCGGACACCTCGAAGACGGCATTTCCGCTTACGTTGTGAGTAGGATTTGGCCGTGGCGGAGGAGCCGTCTGTTGATTCCTGGGTAGTTTCATCGTCATCGCGAGCGGTCTTGGCCTCTTCTTGGCCTTACGGCCGTTATCCTGATGCGGGTTGCCAACCTCGCCAACAATCCTTGCCGCTGCCTCTTCCTCGAGCACCGGGCCACGCCCGCATGAGACCGAGCCGAGCGCGAGCCCGCCACAGGCACCTCAACTCAGATTTTTGCACCGCTCCGGACTTTCCCGCCGAAACGCCCGGAAAATAGAGGTCTCCAGGCGGTCGCGGATCCGGACCTTCGTCCTGTTCGTCCGACAGGTTGTAGAGCGCCTGCAGCACCAGGACTCTGCGGGCGGACGGCCTCCCTTGGAACGATCCGAGCGCCAAAGCGCCCGAAGAACCGGCGAGTGGAAAACCTCGAGCCGCGACAGCGGATCCATCGCTGCCAATTGCGCCGCATACCGCTGATCCAGGTCGAAAACCGAGCGACACCGCCATCGGAACCTCTCCTTAAGCCTTTGCGGAACTGGGATCAGATCTGCCCTGAATGCGCGAGGTTTTTCGAGGTTTCCAGTTGGAATCGGAAGGACCGGACGCCCGGGTCCCACGATGCCTCGACACGGTGTCTGACGGTAGCGCCCATCCATATCTCGGGGCTGCGGCCCATTGCCGCCGGCGCCCCCCCGATGTCGGCGTGCGGGCGGGACCCGGGGTCGCGTCCAGGAGCCAGACTCCGCTGCCCAGAAGGAAGACAAACAGAGCATAAGTGGCGTTCCAGTAGTGAACGGTCCATCCGGTCAGGAAGAAGCCCGCCAGGCAGAACAGGATGCCGAGGCGATAGTCGGATTGCCTTTCGTCCAGCCCCCGGCGGAACGTCAGCGGCACGAACACCGCGAAGAAGGCCAGAAAAATAAGGAGCATCGCGGGAACTCCATGGCGCACGCCGTAGACGACCCAGAACATGTCGATGCTAGTGGACATCCAAGCCGGACGTTCCCATTCATCCGAGACCAATTCCAATAATCGGGTGTTTTATGATCGATGCGGTTGTGTAGTTCCAGATATGAATTCTATAGTAACCAGTAGAGTGACTGAATGCAAAATAAGCGATCAAAACTTGAAATACCGAGCGATTGGCGACCGCTTCAACAAGGGCGAACGCGCTCGCCGCAAGGCCGGCCAGGATTTCCCAGCGCAGTTTGACCGCCCGAAAGACCGAATTCCAAGAAATGAGAAGGAATCTGGACAACCATTCCCGTTAGCGGACCTGAGGAAAGCGAAAGTCCGGCCGTGATGAATACCAGCGATGTACTTAGAATCCGGCGCAGCCACGACTTTCCGTGCCCCAGGACCATATAGGTCAGAGCCAGAGCGCTTCCGCAGAAGACACCGAAGAGGATCTGATGCTCGAATACCGCTTGCACACGCTGCAATCCCCAGCGGGGATCCTTTGAAAAAATGTAATATGATGGCCAAATACTGTTATAAAATTGAAGCAAAATATTTCGCTCGGTAAATGCCTCTATAATAGCAAATGGAGTAAATGATATTACTATGAAAAATAGTAATCGAGACATTCTAAAAAAATCATCAGCCGTACGAATATAGCAACGTGCGAGCAGGTAAGCGCCCATGGTTTCGTAGAAGAAGCTTCCCCCGGTTTTGATTGCCGTGGCAGACCCATGAACGACGGCGAGGCTGAGCACGGTCCATGCGCACAGAAGCAGGAGCGCAATGTCGGCCACCCGGATGCGGCCGGCCCGACCGCTCAGCCAGAGGAACAGGAGCGGCACGACCATGACGAGGAGAACGATCCGGTAGACCGAGAGGCGCAGGTCGCCGACCATGAAGATGAACGGGATGACCAACCCGACCATGAACGCGGTCACGGGCAGCGCCAGCCTTGGGAGAGGCGAGTTCCGCGGGCCTGCTCTGGGAGTGGTATCTGCTGGACACGGTCATACTGTCGGGCCTGTCGTTACATTTCGGGGCTCGCGCATGCTGGCGATGCGGCTATGGGCGATTGCCTTCGCCGCCGGACAGCCGGTCGGCGCCTCGCGGGACGCCAACCCTCGATACCTGAATTAGTCGCTGGACGAGGGATCGCGACAATCGGTTCATGCTGTTGTACGGATCGAGTCGGAAGCCGTGCATGATAAATCGCCAGCCGCGGCGCGTCTTGCCGATCTTAACCAGGTCCCGCCCGAGCGCGATGAGGTTGGTGGAGAGTGCTTTCGGATTGGCGTCGAACAGGCCGCAATTCTTCCGAAGGATGGTGAGCAGACCGTGCACCCGTTTCCGACGGCTTCGCGAGATGCTGTCGCCGGAGATATAGGAAAAGACCACAGGTTCGATATCCTCGTAGATCTTGGCGTGCTGGACCAGGCGGATGGTGAACTCCCAGTCTGCGTTTGCCTTGGCGCGGGGATCGAACCACAGAGGGTCGGGGTAGCAGTCGCGCCGGAACAGAGCATTCTGCAGGCTGATCCGGTTCTCGGTCAGCGAGCGCTTGATCTGGTCCTCGTCCAGTCGCAGCCAACGCCCGGCGGTCGGGGCATAAGTCACCTTGCCGGGTCCGTAGTTCCGAGCCTGATCGGCTCCATAGAGGACTTTCGCGCCGGTTACGACGCCGACCTCCGGCGGCAAGGCCTCGAGTTGTGCCACCTGTCTCTCAAGCTTTCCAGGGAGCCAGAGGTCGTCGCTGTCCTGGAAGGCGATGTATTCGCCCTGCGCCGCCGCGAGCCCGGTGTTGCGGGCGGCGGAGGCGCCACCGTTCCGCTCGCGGCGGATATAGCGCAGCCTGTCGTCGCTGATTTCCCGGATCCTTGTCAAGATGTCCTCGCTCGAGGCATCGTCGACGACCAGGAGCTCCAGATCTCGGAAGGACTGGTTAAGCACACTCTCGCAGGACATGCGCAGGCTGTCGGCTCGATTGTAGGTTGGCAGAATGACGGAGACTTTGACCATCAGCGGATGCTGTCTCGGTTGCCGCACGGTGTCTTGCCGGAATCCTTGTCACAGCCGTCCCTGCATCGTTCGGCGCAGCGTCCCGAGTAGGTTTCGCGCGTTGGCGAACAGCCCTGCCCGAACCGCGTTTCGCAGAAGATGGAACCCGCGGAATACCGGTATCGGGCGTCCGCACAGCCGGAGAGCCACAAGGCGTGCCAGGGTCAGGCGGCGGCGGCCGGTCTGGCCAGGCTGGATTGCTTTGAGGGCGGCTATGTCGAACGGAGCGGCCGAGATCGCACCGGCGGCGAGCGCCGCCTGCACCAGCGCTTCGCCGCACTCGGTGCGGCTCACCACCAGGCTCACGCCCTCGCGCTCCGTAAACACCGGATAGCCTTTCACGCCGGTCTCCCAGGCGTCGGCGCAGACGACGTCGGCAAATCCGCCGGTGCCGTCGGGGCAGATCTTGCATCGGAGCTGGACATGCTTGGACAGCACTCCTCCCCAGCTGTCAGCATAGCTCATCCGGCGCATCGTTCCATCGGCGAGCGTCGCGGTTGCGAATCCCGGCCAGCCATCTCCGCGATAGCGGAACGCGGTGACTTCGCGCTCTGCCAGGCCGAGTTGGGCTAGGATTGCACGTGCGCCCGACAGGCTTGGTACCCCGGCACAGAAAAAAGAAAGGATGTAGGGGAAGCGCTCGGCGATGCGCGGCTCGTAGCGCTTCATCACCTGCAGCGCGGCCACGTCACAGGGTTTGCCCACGAAGGCGAGCCGCCTGCCGGAGGAGAGGTGGGTCGAGAGGTCGGCGAGTGGCGCCGAGGGGGCGTAGCGCGACCCGGCCGCTGCGAAGACATCACGCGGCGTTACGCAGACGACCGTGCGGTTGCCGACCGGCAGGTCCGGGTCGGCCGCCGTCTGCAGCACGCCATCGACGGCACCTGTCTCCAACAGATGCACAAGGATGGCTGACAGTACCCCGCCCGAGGACGCGTTTCGCCGCAAATCCGGGTCGGTCGCATGGCCGGCACGCATCGCGATCACCGGTCCCCACAACGGATGGTCCATGCGCCCCGCCGGCTGCTGGGTAAGCCGGAGGCCGGGGCAGACCTGCCGGATCATTGCGTCCGCCTCGGCGCCGATTGGTCGCGTCTGCCGCGGCCGAAGATAGCCGGGGGCCGCGAGCCGCATCTCGATAGCATTTGGCGCGATGGCCGCGCAGGCTCCGCAACCACTGCAAAGCCCACCCCTCTGCACCCTGGCGAGGACCGGCGAGGGAGGGTCTGTCGTCATCATCCGGCGCGTCGGGCGGCGATCTGGAGCTGCGCCGCCAACAGCGCCTCGTAGACCTGCAGGCGGTCTAGTCCGTGGGTGAGACTCGCGGACATGCTCTGGCGCAGGGTCGAGCGGTCCCGGAAGGCCGAATCAAGCTTGGACATGGCCTCTTCGGGGGTATCGACAAGGCAATCGACCAGCGTGTTGTAGCCAAGCGTGCCGAACAGCCCCGCGAACTTGCGACTGTAGGCGACGGGCAAAACCGGCACACCGCTGGAGAAAGCGGCAATGCAGGCGTGCATGCGTGCCCCGACGAAGAAATCCATCCCGGCAATATAGGATTTGGCGGCGATCGGGTCGTGGAACTTCGGCGCGAGAGTCACACCATCGAACTCCTTCGCCAGCAGGGCGTTGATGCGATAGTCGTCCTCGACTTCGATTCCGTCGGAGATGACATGCGGAACCAGATGGACCTTGCAGCGCCGGTCGAGGAAGTAGCGCAGCATCGCTCGGGTTAGCTCAGGATAGGATGCGCGCAGTCCGAACATGTTGTCTCGCGAGTAGCCGCCGTTGAAAAGCAGTCCCGAGACGTTGACCCCGACCCTCACGGCATCTCCGGCGGGGCGTTCCGTTGGCATGAATGGTAGGTGGAGCGCAACATCGCTCGCTTCAACTATCGGTCGGCAGAAGCCGATCTCTCGCAGGAACGCCGTCGAAAGATCGTCTCGAGTGGCCACAGCCGTCGCGCGGTTCATGGTCGCGAGCGCCGCGCGGCGGACCCATGCGCGACGGAACGGGCCAATCGTCTGGGGACTGAACACGAGCGGTCGGCCGGCCATGAGCACCAGCAGCTTGGACGCCAGTAGGGTGCCGAAGCGCTTGAGGCCGTAGATGTCAGTGAAGCTATCGCCCGCACCGATGTCGAGCACCAGATCGCAGCGGCGAGCGCTTGCAAACAGACCGGAGGGCTTCACGAAGTCCTTCAGTCTCAAGCCGACGATCTCTAGTTTCTCGGCGACGGCATAGGGCGGGTTGGTGTCGGCCCAGCCCAAAACGAAAAAGTGTGGACGCACACAGGCCGTACGCGCCGCGTTCTTGACGAGAGCGATGTTGGCCAGCGTAAGCGCCCCGACCCCTAGGTTATCCGACGTCATCGAGTGCCAAAGCAGACCAATCCGAACCTCGGGCAGGGATGCCGTCAGGCGATCTTCCAAGTGCGAGACCGACTGGCTCGGAATATCCTCGCAGGCTCCGCGCACGAAGTCTTCCCGACCGTACATTGGGGCGGTCACGGGTTCGCTCACCACGCAGTGGCCGTCGCATCGGCCAGAGAAGCCCGCGACAGTACCAAACGAATTTCCAACATACTAAAACTCCGCCGTTTCACTAGCACGCGCCAGGTAGGATGCAATCATATTCTCCAAGTATTGATTCGAATGCCGCAGGGACGCGCACGCAGCTATATCAATGCGGGGGACTCTATCCGAACTGCCTACTAGCACCAAGCTTGTATGCAACCGGCCGCGGGCGGAAATGCAATCGGACTCCCTCAAGGCCGATCGCCTCCGGGCAAGAGGCATGTTAACTCCGCGGCAACTAACCTGTAGCATGGCGACGCCTTCCGCATTAAGCCTGCCACTACCGGGCGTTGTGCAGGGCTGTTTGGGAACGCTAGGATAGCGGCTTGATTCGTGAGGGTATAGATGGCTTTGCGGGTGTTGGTAACGGGCCACAACGGATATATCGGCGCCGTCCTCGTCCCTTTCCTGAGGGCGCGCGGACATGACGTTACCGGGCTCGACACCTACTATTTCGAGCATTGCGACATGGCGGAGGCGCCAGAGGCTGATGCGGTGATCCGAAAGGACATCCGCCGGGTCGAGCCCAGAGACATGGAGGGATTTGATGCGGTAGTGCATCTGGCCGGGCTCTCCAACGACCCAATGGGCGATCTCAATCCGCAGTGTACCTACGACATCAACGCGGACGCCACGCTGACGCTTGCGCGCGCCGCCAAGGCGGCCGGAGTGCCGCGTTTCGCCTTTTCGTCTTCCTGCTCGATCTACGGGGCGGCAAGTCCCGAGGACGTGCTCGACGAGAGCGTCGCCTTCAATCCTGTCACCCCTTACGGCGAATCGAAGGTGCGCAGCGAGGCGATCCTCGCCGGCCTCGCCGATGAACGGTTCTCGCCGACCTATCTGCGCAACGCCACCGCCTACGGCGCCTCGCCGAAGCTGCGAGCGGACCTTATGGTCAACAGTCTGGTCGGCTACGCCTTTCTGAATGGCGAGGTACTGATCAAGAGCGACGGGACGCCCTGGCGACCGCTCGTGCATGTCGAGGACATCAGCCGCGCCTTTCTCGCGGTTCTCGAGGCGCCGCGGGAGCTTGTCCATGACGTCGCCTTCAACGTCGGCCGCTCCAGCGAGAACTATCAGGTGCGCGAGGTGGCTGAGCACGTTGAGAGACTGGTGCCCGGCAGCCGGATCGTCTACGCGGAGGGTGGAGGTCCCGACAAGCGTTGCTACCGCGTGGACTTCTCCAGGATCGAGCGGGAGCTGCCCGGCTACGACCCGCAATGGACCGTGCCGCAGGGGATCGAAGAACTGCTCGCTGCCTACCGGGCGAACGGGCTTCATCTCACAGACTTCGAGGGCAGCCGGTTTATCCGGCTAAAGACGCTCAAGGAGCGCATGGCACGCTGCGAGCTCGACGCCAACCTGTTCTGGATGCCCGCTGTTGCCACGGCGGGCTGAGTGAATGACCATGGCAGCGACGCGTGCCGCCCGAGCGGCGAGTATGTCAAGGCTGCGGGGGGCTTTCTGTCCCGCCTGTGGCGGAAACGGCCTTGCGCGGCTCTACGAAGAGAGCAGCATTCCGGTTCAGAGCACGCTGCTCGTCGGTAGCCGGGAGGAGGCCCTTGCCTTTCCGCGCGGCGATCTGGAGCTCCTCTGGTGCTCCAGCTGTGGTCTGGTGTTCAATGCCCGCTTCGATCCCAGCCGTGTGGCATACGGTGTCGGCTACGAGGATGCGCAGGGTGGTTCGCCCACCTTCCTGCGCTTCGCGACCGATCTTGCCCGCGGCTGGATCGATCGCTACGGGCTTGCGGGCCGGCACCTGGTGGAGGTCGGTTGCGGCAAGGGTGAATTCCTGCGGCTGATCTGCGCGGAGGGCGGGTGCAGCGGTACGGGCTTCGACCCGGCCTTCGTGCCGGGACGCGCGACGGAGGAGCCCGGGCTGACCTTCTACGCCGAGGCCTTCTCGGAGGCGCACGTACCCATCGAGGCGGACTTCCTGATCTGCCGACATACGCTGGAGCATGTCGGCGACGTGGAGACCTTCCTGAGGCTGATGCGACGAGCCTGCGGTGTGCACCCGCGGATCCGCCTCGGTTTCGAGGTCCCCGACCTTCGGCGTATCCTAGTCGAAGGCGCATTTTGGGACTTCTACTACGAACACGCAAGTTATTTCACGATCGGCTCGCTCGCTCGCGCTTTTGTCCGGGCAGGTTTCGAGGTGCTCGACATCCGTCGGGTCTACGGCGATCAGTACCTCGTGCTTGAGGCGGCTCCGACGGCGGGGCGGGCAGATTTGCCGCCGCAGGCAGACGACCTGGCCGAGACTGCGGTGCTCGTCGACAATTTCCGGAGCGGGGGGCTCGCCCGGATCGACGCTTGGCGCGCGCGTATTGCGCAGTGGTGCGCCGAGGGGCGACGGATCGCCCTCTGGGGCTCGGGATCGAAAGCCGTCGGGTTTCTCACCGCTGTGGGCGATCATGGGATCGTGTCCTGCGTGGTTGACATAAATCCCCGGCGCCAGGGGCGTTACATGCCGGGCTGCGCCATGCCGATCGTCGCCCCAGCGGACCTCCCCGCGCACCGTCCCGACATTGTTATCGTCATGAATCCGCTGTATCGGGACGAAATAACCGCCGAACTCGATGCCATGCGCCTCGCGCCCGAAATCTGTTCCGCCGACGCCCCTCCGGCGCGGCACGAGGTGTGCCGATGAGTGCCGAACCCGCTTGCCCGGTCTGCGGCGGCGCCCGCGGCGAGGTCTTCTTCCGGCTCGCCGGGCAGCCGGTGCTGATCGGCGTGCTCTGGGCCAGTGCGGAACTGGCGCGGCGCTGCCCGCGGGGCGACATCGATCTCGCCTTCTGTCCCGATTGCGGCTTCATCTGGAATGTCGCATTCGACCCCTCCCGCATCGACTACGACCAGCGGTACGACAACTCGCTGCATTTCTCGCCCACGTTCCAGACCTATACCCGGGAACTGGTGGATCGGCTGGTGCGGACCTACGGGCTGCGGCGCAAGCGGATCGTCGACATCGGTTGTGGCAAGGGCGATTTTCTGGCCTTGCTATGCGAGGAGGGCGAGAACTGCGGCTGGGGCTTCGATCCATCTTACGAGGGCGCCCGGGTTGAGACCCCTGCGGCGGCGCGCATTACCTGGTCGAACGACTACTACGACGAGCGCCACTCGCGCATCCAGGCCGATCTCATCGCGTCGCGCTTTGTCTACGAGCACATCCCCGCGCCGCACGACTTCCTGCGCATGATCCGCCGAAACATCGCCGATCCCGCCCGCACCCGCGTCTATTTCGAGGTGCCAGACGTAGATCTCATCATCCGCCAGTCGTCGATCTGGGACATCATTTACGAACATTGCTCTTTCTTCAGCATTGAGTCTCTCACCCGCTCCTTCGCCGAGTGCGGTTTCGACGTTCTCAGGGTGGCGGAGACCTTCGGCGGGCAGTATCTCGCCATCGACGCGCGCGCCGCTGACGGCGTGCGGGGTGATCCTGGTGCAGAAGCCGGGGACCTCTCGCGCCTGCGCGCCGATGTCGCTGCCTTCAGCAACGGCCATGCGACCAAACTGGCGAATTGGCACGCGCAGATTGCCGAGTGGCGGAAACAGGGGACCCGCGTCGTCGCTTGGGGAGCAGGGGCCAAGGCTGTGGGATTTCTCAATATGCTGCAGCTCACCCACACCATCGCGCGTGTCGTTGACGTCAACCCCCACAAGCACGGCCGATACCTAGCCGGAACCGGACAGCGTATCGTCGCACCCGTGGCGCTCCGGGACGACCCGCCCGACGTGGTGGTGCTGATGAACCCGATCTATCGCGATGAGATCGCCGCGACGCTCAGGGGATTTGGCTTGGAACCCGAGCTCGTCGCCGCCTGAATATTCGCCTGCCTCAGGGAGACCACCTGAATGCCCTACGTAACTGGATCCTTCCCTTGTCGGTTCTGCGGCACCGCGCTGAAGCACACGCTGGTCGACCTCGGCATGTCGCCGCTCTGCGAGAGCTACGTGGCGGCGGAGAACTACTCGAAGATGGAGCCCTTCTACCCGCTTCATGCCTTCGTCTGCCACGAATGCCATCTCGCCCAGCTTGATGAATTTGTACCGGCCGAGGAAATCTTCACCGAATACGCCTATTTTTCCTCCTATGCCGACAGCTGGGTAGAGCATGCGCGCCGCTATTGCCTAGAGATGACGGAGCGGCTGGGGCTCGGGCCAGCGAGCCAGGTTGTCGAGGTCGCCAGCAACGACGGCTATCTTCTGCAGCATTTCGTTGCACTCGGCATTCCTTGCTACGGGATCGAGCCGGCGGCGAATACCGCCAAGGTCGCGGTCGCGAAGGGTGTGCCGACCGAGATCGAGTTCTTCGGGGTGGAAAGTGCGCGTCGCTTGGCTGCGGAGGGCCGCCGGGCCGACCTGATCCTCGGAAAGAATGTACTGGCGCAGGTTCCCGACCTCAACGACTTCGTCGCCGGTCTCAAGATCATGATGAAACCCGACTCGGTGATGACCATCGAGTTTCCGCATCTGCTCGCGACCATGGAGGGCAACCAGTTCGATCAGGTCTATCACGAGCATTACTGCTATTTCTCGCTTCTTGCAGCCGAACGCATCTTTGCCCATCATAACATACGGCTCTTTGACGTGGAGGAGTTGCCGACCCACGGTGGCTCGCTGCGCATATTCGGCGAACACGCGGAGGAAACGGGCCGCCCAGCGACCGACCGGCTGGTCGCCTTCCGCGCGCGCGAACTGGCCGCGGGGCTAGATCGCATGGAGACCTACGCGGCCTTCGCAGCGAAGGTGCGCGAGACAAAGCGAGCGGCGCTTGAGTTCCTGATCGGAGCGGCGCGCGCCGGCAAGTCGGTTGCCGCCTACGGCGCGCCGGGCAAGGGCAACACCTTCCTTAACTACTGCGGGATCAAGACCGACCTCATCGCCTATACGGTCGACCGAAATCCCTACAAGCAGGGCCGCTACCTGCCGGGTTCGCGCATTCCAATCTACCACCCCGACCGGATCGCCGAGACGCGGCCTGATTTAATCGTGATCCTGCCATGGAACTTCCGCGACGAGATCGTGAAGCAGCTTCAGTATGTCGGGGATTGGGGTGCGCACCTGGTGGTATTCGTGCCGGAGGTAGCGGTGATCACCCCCGAAGCGCTGCGTGCTAGCGCCTGAAGCCTTGGGAGCAATCGCGTGAAAGTCGTGCTGTTCTGTGGGGGTCAGGGGACGCGGCTCCGCGACTACTCCGACCAGATCCCGAAGCCATTGGTGCCAGTGGGCGGTCGTCCGATACTGTGGCACATCATGAAGTACTACGCGGCGTTCGGCCACAAGGACTTCATCCTCTGCCTCGGATACATGGGGGAGGCTATCAAACGCTACTTCCTCGACTACGACGAATGCGCGACCAACGACTTTGTCTTCGAGCAGGGTGGCGCCAAGCTCGACGTCCTTAAACGCGACATACAAGATTGGCGCATTACCTTCGTTGACACCGGACAGAACACCAGCATCGGCGGACGGCTCCTTCGCGTACGCAAGCACCTCGAGGGCGAGGAGATGTTCCTTGCCAACTATGCCGACACTCTGACCGATCTCGATCTCAACGCCATGATCGATAGCTTCCGCGCTTCTGATGCGGTGGCGGGCTTCTGCTGCGTCCGGCCCCCCTATTCCTTCCACCTGGTCGACTTCGACGGCGCGAACAAGGTAACCCGGATCTCCGACATCAAGGAATCGGGGACGTGGATGAATGGCGGCTACTTCGTGCTGCGCCAGGGTGTGTTCGACAATCTCCGCGAGGGCGAGGAACTGGTGATCGAGGGCTTCGACCGACTGGTCAGCCAGAACAGGCTCTTTGCCCATCAACACGAGCGATTCTGGACCTGCATGGACACCTTCAAGGAGAAGCAGGCGCTCGACGACCGGGTCGCGAGGGGCGACACGCCCTGGCAGATCTGGCAGTTGGACTAGGTGGCGCGGCGATGCGGTCCGTGAGCTTCAGTGACCTCGGCACGGTGCTCTGCCTCGGTGCGCACAGCGACGATATCGAGATCGGCGCCGGGGCGACCGTGCTGAAGCTCGTGCGCGAGCATCCTGGCCTGCGCGTCGTCTGGGTGGTGCTCTCGGCGACCGGCCCCCGCGGTGCAGAGGCGCGCGCGAGCGCGGAGCGCTTCCTCGATGGGGCGGGGGCGGCGGAGATCGTGCTGATGGAGTTCCGCGACGGCCACTTCCCGCAGGACTGGGCGGAGATCAAAGCCTTCCTGGAGACACTAAAGCCCGTCGCGCCCGACCTCATCCTGACCCATCACGGGGCGGACCTCCACCAGGATCACCGCGTCATCGCGGAACTGACCTGGAACACCTTCCGCGACCACGCGATCCTGGAGTACGAGATCCCGAAATGGGACGGCGGCCTTGGCTCGCCTAACGTCTTCGTGCCCGCTTTACGGGCGGATGCGGATGCCAAGATCGCGCTCCTGCTCGAGTGCTTCGCCTCACAGCGGTCCAAGCAATGGTTCGAGGACCTGACCTTCCGCGGGCTCATGCGCCTGCGCGGCCTCGAATGCAATGCACCGGAGCGTTTCGCTGAGGCATTCTACGCTCGCAAGATCCGGCTGGGATGAGGCCATGCGGCACGCTACACCCACTGCCTTCCCGGTCACAACGGTTCAGCGATCCTGCCCGGGTGTCCGGCCTGGCGAGTGCAACCGTGACTGAGCTTTCCGTGCAGGCTTGCAATGTGCAACAGTGCTGAACTATCTGTTCTTAAATGATAAAATCTTTAACGCTGTCAAAGCCGCCCATCGACCCGCTCCGAGGGCGCCCTATGTCGGATGATTGGCTGGAGCTATGCGGGGTGTTTGGTGGCATGCTGCTGCGGTTGGGGGGCAGTCGTGTTCCGCAACCCGAAAGGGCGCGTTGGTCGCTCCTGTCGCGTAGTGTGGGCATACGGCGCTTCGGGGAAGTCCGGGGTCGAACGTGAGATTAATCAGATGCGCAAGGGGCGTGACGTGCCTTTGATCAGTATTGGAATGCCGGTATTCAATGGCGCCAAGTTCATGAGAGAATCCATCGAATCCATACTTGCTCAGAGTTTCGAGGACTTCGAGCTAATTATATCTGACAACGGATCGACGGATGATACACCGGACATCGCCAGCGAGTTCGCTAGGGTCGATGATAGAATAAGGTATATTAGATTAAAAAAAAATATAGGTGCAGCCAAGAATTACAATCGTGTCTTTAATCAGTCAACTGGAACGTATTTCAAATGGGCGCCCCATGATGACTTAATAGCGCCAAAATTCCTCAGAAAATGCTTGGACGGCTTTGATGCGTGCGATCCGTCCACAATAATAGTGTATCCACAATCCAAATTTATAGATGAATCCGGAGGCGTTATCTCATATCCTCTTCGCCTGCACGAAATGCAGTCGAATTCCAGATTCGCCGCGCGGCGAACCTTCCGTGTCTTACGCGCTATCGGATTGGTGACCTCCATCCTTGGTTTAATGCGCAAGGAGGCTGCTAGGAGAACGCGCCTAATTGACTCGTGCTGTTCCCGATTTCAGATTTTGCTTTTCTATTTGAAGTTGCAATGCTGGGGAAAATTGCTCATATTGACGAAGTTCTGCTATTTAGACGTATACATGGTGACATGTCTCGCCAGGCCAATAGGAGCACCGAAGATGTGGTGAAATGGTTTGACCCGGAAGCCAAAAACATTCGGCTTTCTGAGAGACACAACTTATACTTGGAGTGCGTCCGATCAGCGGCACGTCTGGGAGGAGTGGGGTTGTTCGACCGTGTGACCTGTGCGGGGTCGGTTCTTGCACGCCTTGTCGTGATTGACCCTCGCATCGCGATTGGCCGGTGGCGCCGCGAGTTCTTTCATAGGCAGGCATAGATCGTCCGCGGCCTCCGACGCTGTTGGCCGTCGATCGGGCCGTGCGAATGCTTCATATTAGGCTCTCATCTTGACCCACCACGAGAACATCGCCGTCAGCAAGCGCCTCGTTGCGCTGAACTCGGCCAGCTCGGTCGCGGCCAAGCTGCTCAACTTGACGGTGCTGCTCTGGATGTACCAGTACCTGCTCAGGCGGGTCCCGCCCGAGGAGTTCGCGGTCTATCCGGTGGTGGCGGCGATAATGGTTTTCGCGCCGCTCTTCTTCTCGCTGTTCTCGAGCGGCATAAGTCGCTACGTGATCGAGTCCTACGCCAAGGGGGAGTTCGAGCGGGTCACCCGGATCGTGTCCTCGATCTTCCCACTTCTCGCGGCCGCGTCCGCGGTATTCCTCGCAGCCGGCGCGCTGTTCGTTCTCAACATCGAGCGTATCCTGTCCATCGCGCCGCAGATGGTCGGACCTGCCCGCATCATGATGGGGCTGCTCATCGTGGGATTCGCGCTTCAGATGCTGGCGCTCCCCTTCACCCTGGGTTTCGACGTGCGTCAGCGCTATGTCGAGCTCAACCTCCTCGAGGTCCTTCGCGACGTCCTTCGCTCGGCGCTGCTGTTCGTGCTCTTGCTCGGCATCGGGCCGCAGGTGGTCTGGGTGGTGGTGGCGACGGTGATCGCGAATGCCGTCTATCTTGCCGCGGTCGTGCTCCGCTCGCGCCGCATGCTCCCGGGTCTCAGCTTCAGGTGGCGCCTGTTCGATTTGGGGCAGGCCCGCGCGCTCATGTCCTTCGGCCTGTGGACCACGCTCGGCCAGCTCGGCACCATCATGTATACCAACGCCGCCACCATCATCCTGAACCTCTACGGGACGGCCGTCGACGTCACCAGCTACCACCTGGGCGCGACCGTCTTCCGCCAGCTCCTCGGGACGATCCATCTTGCCGCGCGGCCGCTGCAGCCGGCGCTGACCGCGATGCACGCGCTCGATGATCACCGCCGGTTCCGCAATACCATGCACCGGGGCGGGCGCTACGCGCTCTGGGTGTCGCTCGCGGTCGCGGTCCCGCTGGCGATCTATGCGCGCGAGTTCATCACGCTCTACCTCGGGGACCGATATCCCGACGCCGCAACCGTGATCATCTTCTTCATGGTCATGTTTCCCTTCACCCAGCCGAACGCGCTTCTCTCCAAGGCTGCCATAGCCACCGCCCGGGTGCGGGAGTTTTTCCTGCCGGCGTTTCTCTTCCTGCTCGCGGGCCTTGGCCTTATGCTCTACTTCACGATCTATCACAATCTCGGCGCAGTCGGCGTCACCCTCTCGCTCTCGGGCATCACGATCGGGTCCCAGCTCCTATATTTCTGGCCGCTGCAGTTGCGCCTGACCGAAGACTTGTTCGAGAAATTCGTGCGAGCGGTGCTCGTTCCCGGCCTCGCACCGGCAGCCGCGGGAGCGGTGGTCTGGTTCGGCCTCAAGCTACTTCTGCCTCCGGCAAGCTGGCTACTGCTTGGCCTCGAAGCGATGGCGGGTGGCCTCGTCTATCTGGCCGTGCTCCTGGCCTTCTGCCTGAGTTCGGATGAACGAAGTGACCTCCAGAAGGTCACTAAACGCCTCCATCCCGGGCGCCGCAGCATGTACTGAGCAACATCACGGTTAACAACTGCGCTTTATCCTATAATTTCTCGTGATATGCTTGTATGCTTATCGTTGGTAGGGGCGGGCCCGTAGATTCGGCTGGACAGACTGGCGCGTGCGCCCCGAGCGTTGTGGGCTGGTGAGTGATGACGGTTGTCTCGGACGATTTCAGCGGATTGGCCCTGTCGGACGCTTGGTCGTTCGCGGGCCCGTCGGGCACCGGGGCGACGCTCGGGGTCGGCGGGGGCGAGGCCTATCTTGAGTTTGCGGTTCCGAACGGGGATTTCAACCTTTACAGGCAGACCAAGAACGCGCTGCGGCTGATGCAGGAGGCGCCGGACGGCGACTTCCAGGTCGAGGCGCGCTACCTCACCACCCCCACGGTCAAGAACCAGATGCAGGGCATCCTGGTGGAGGAGGACGCCGACAGCTGGATCCGCTTCGACACCTACTACGACGGTTCCAACCTGCGGGCCTTCGCGGCGGTGACGCTGAACGGCGTCACCAGCAACAAGATCCATGTCGTGATCCCGGGCGGCACCGCGCCCTACCTGCGGGTGACCCACACCGGCAGCACCTGGAGCTTCGCCTGGTCGACCGACGGCGTCAGCTGGACCACCGCCGGCTCCTTCAACCAGGCGCTCGACGTCAACTTCGTCGGCCCCTTCGCGGGGGGGCTCAACTCCCCCTACACCGCCCGGGTCGACTACTTCGAGAACACCGCGGCCCCCATCCTTGACGAGGATGGCACCATAAGCCCGCCGGCGAACACCGCTCCGGTCGCCGGCGACGATGCGCTTTCGGCAACCGAAGGCACGCCGCTGACCGTTGCGGTCGCGGCCCTGCTCGCCAACGACAGCGACGCCGAGGGCAACCCGCTGAGCCTCGCGGGCTTCACCCAGCCGGCCAACGGCACGCTGGTCGACAACGGCGACGGCACCCTGACCTATACGCCGGCGGCCGGCTATGCCGGACCGGACGGCTTCACCTACACGGTGTCGGACGGCGGGCTGACCGATGAGGGCACGGTGAGCGTCGTGGTGGCCGCCGCGCCGCCGGCGAACACCGCTCCGGTCGCCGGCGACGATGCGCTTTCGGCAACCGAAGGCACGCCGCTGACCGTTGCGGTCGCGGCCCTGCTTGCCAACGACAGCGACGCCGAGGGCAATCCGCTGAGCCTCGCGGGCTTCACCCAGCCGGCCAACGGCACGCTGGTCGACAACGGCGACGGCACCCTGACCTATACGCCGGCGGCCGGCTATACCGGACCGGACGGCTTCACCTACACGGTGTCGGACGGCGGGCTGACCGATGAGGGCACGGTGAGCGTCGTGGTGGCCGCCGCGCCGCCGGCGAACACCGCTCCGGTCGCCGGCGACGATGCGCTTTCGGCAACCGAAGGCACGCCGCTGACCGTTGCGGTCGCGGCCCTGCTCGCCAACGACAGCGACGCCGAGGGCAACCCGCTGAGCCTCGCGGGCTTCACCCAGCCGGCCAACGGCACGCTGGTCGACAACGGCGACGGCACCCTGACCTATACGCCGGCGGCCGGCTATGCCGGACCGGACGGCTTCACCTACACGGTGTCGGACGGCGGGCTGACCGATGAGGGCACGGTGAGCGTCGTGGTGGCCGCCGCGCCGCCGGCGAACACCGCTCCGGTCGCCGGCGACGATGCGCTTTCGGCAACCGAAGGCACGCCGCTGACCGTTGCGGTCGCGGCCCTGCTTGCCAACGACAGCGACGCCGAGGGCAATCCGCTGAGCCTCGCGGGCTTCACCCAGCCGGCCAACGGCACGCTGGTCGACAACGGCGACGGCACCCTGACCTATACGCCGGCGGCCGGCTATGCCGGACCGGACGGCTTCACCTACACGGTGTCGGACGGCGGGCTGACCGACAGCGCCAGCGTGGTCATCTCGGTCGGGGCCGCACCGCCGCCGCCCGGGGACATCGTCTCGGACGATTTCAGCGGATTGGCCCTGTCGGACGCTTGGTCGTTCGCGGGCCCGTCGGGCACCGGGGCGACGCTCGGGGTCGGCGGGGGCGAGGCCTATCTTGAGTTTGCGGTTCCGAACGGGGATTTCAACCTTTACAGGCAGACCAAGAACGCGCTGCGGCTGATGCAGGAGGCGCCGGACGGCGACTTCCAGGTCGAGGCGCGCTACCTCACCACCCCCACGGTCAAGAACCAGATGCAGGGCATCCTGGTGGAGGAGGACGCCGACAGCTGGATCCGCTTCGACACCTACTACGACGGTTCCAACCTGCGGGCCTTCGCGGCGGTGACGCTGAACGGCGTCACCAGCAACAAGATCCATGTCGTGATCCCGGGCGGCACCGCGCCCTACCTGCGGGTGACCCACACCGGCAGCACCTGGAGCTTCGCCTGGTCGACCGACGGCGTCAGCTGGACCACCGCCGGCTCCTTCAACCAGGCGCTCGACGTCAACTTCGTCGGCCCCTTCGCGGGGGGGCTCAACTCCCCCTACACCGCCCGGGTCGACTACTTCGAGAACACCGCGGCCCCCATCCTTGACGAGGATGGCACCATAAGCCCGCCGGCGAACACCGCTCCGGTCGCCGGCGACGATGCGCTTTCGGCAACCGAAGGCACGCCGCTGACCGTTGCGGTCGCGGCCCTGCTCGCCAACGACAGCGACGCCGAGGGCAACCCGCTGAGCCTCGCGGGCTTCACCCAGCCGGCCAACGGCACGCTGGTCGACAACGGCGACGGCACCCTGACCTATACGCCGGCGGCCGGCTATGCCGGACCGGACGGCTTCACCTACACGGTGTCGGACGGCGGGCTGACCGATGAGGGCACGGTGAGCGTCGTGGTGGCCGCCGCGCCGCCGGCGAACACCGCTCCGGTCGCCGGCGACGATGCGCTTTCGGCAACCGAAGGCACGCCGCTGACCGTTGCGGTCGCGGCCCTGCTTGCCAACGACAGCGACGCCGAGGGCAATCCGCTGAGCCTCGCGGGCTTCACCCAGCCGGCCAACGGCACGCTGGTCGACAACGGCGACGGCACCCTGACCTATACGCCGGCGGCCGGCTATACCGGACCGGACGGCTTCACCTACACGGTGTCGGACGGCGGGCTGACCGATGAGGGCACGGTGAGCGTCGTGGTGGCCGCCGCGCCGCCGGCGAACACCGCTCCGGTCGCCGGCGACGATGCGCTTTCGGCAACCGAAGGCACGCCGCTGACCGTTGCGGTCGCGGCCCTGCTCGCCAACGACAGCGACGCCGAGGGCAACCCGCTGAGCCTCGCGGGCTTCACCCAGCCGGCCAACGGCACGCTGGTCGACAACGGCGACGGCACCCTGACCTATACGCCGGCGGCCGGCTATGCCGGACCGGACGGCTTCACCTACACGGTGTCGGACGGCGGGCTGACCGATGAGGGCACGGTGAGCGTCGTGGTGGCCGCCGCGCCGCCGGCGAACACCGCTCCGGTCGCCGGCGACGATGCGCTTTCGGCAACCGAAGGCACGCCGCTGACCGTTGCGGTCGCGGCCCTGCTCGCCAACGACAGCGACGCCGAGGGCAATCCGCTGAGCCTCGCGGGCTTCACCCAGCCGGCCAACGGCACGCTGGTCGACAACGGCGACGGCACCCTGACCTATACGCCGGCGGCCGGCTATGCCGGACCGGACGGCTTCACCTACACGGTGTCGGACGGCGGGCTGACCGACAGCGCCAGCGTGGTCATCGTCGGTGGGGGCCGCACCGCCGCCGCCCGGGGACATCGTCTCGGACGATTTCAGCGGATTGGCCCTGTCGGACGCTTGGTCGTTCGCGGGCCCGTCGGGCACCGGGGCGACGCTCGGGGTCGGCGGGGGCGAGGCCTATCTTGAGTTTGCGGTTCCGAACGGGGATTTCAACCTTTACAGGCAGACCAAGAACGCGCTGCGGCTGATGCAGGAGGCGCCGGACGGCGACTTCCAGGTCGAGGCGCGCTACCTCACCACCCCCACGGTCAAGAACCAGATGCAGGGCATCCTGGTGGAGGAGGACGCCGACAGCTGGATCCGCTTCGACACCTACTACGACGGTTCCAACCTGCGGGCCTTCGCGGCGGTGACGCTGAACGGCGTCACCAGCAACAAGATCCATGTCGTGATCCCGGGCGGCACCGCGCCCTACCTGCGGGTGACCCACACCGGCAGCACCTGGAGCTTCGCCTGGTCGACCGACGGCGTCAGCTGGACCACCGCCGGCTCCTTCAACCAGGCGCTCGACGTCAACTTCGTCGGCCCCTTCGCGGGGGGGCTCAACTCCCCCTACACCGCCCGGGTCGACTACTTCGAGAACACCGCGGCCCCCATCCTTGACGAGGATGGCACCATAAGCCCGCCGGCGAACACCGCTCCGGTCGCCGGCGACGATGCGCTTTCGGCAACCGAAGGCACGCCGCTGACCGTTGCGGTCGCGGCCCTGCTCGCCAACGACAGCGACGCCGAGGGCAACCCGCTGAGCCTCGCGGGCTTCACCCAGCCGGCCAACGGCACGCTGGTCGACAACGGCGACGGCACCCTGACCTATACGCCGGCGGCCGGCTATGCCGGACCGGACGGCTTCACCTACACGGTGTCGGACGGCGGGCTGACCGACAGCGCCAGCGTGGTCATCTCGGTCGGGGCCGCACCGCCGCCGCCCGGGGACATCGTCTCGGACGATTTCAGCGGATTGGCCCTGTCGGACGCTTGGTCGTTCGCGGGCCCGTCGGGCACCGGGGCGACGCTCGGGGTCGGCGGGGGCGAGGCCTATCTTGAGTTTGCGGTTCCGAACGGGGATTTCAACCTTTACAGGCAGACCAAGAACGCGCTGCGGCTGATGCAGGAGGCGCCGGACGGCGACTTCCAGGTCGAGGCGCGCTACCTCACCACCCCCACGGTCCAGAACCAGACGCAGGGCATCCTGGTGGAGGAGGACGCCGACAGCTGGATCCGCTTCGACACCTACTACGACGGTTCCAACCTGCGGGCCTTCGCGGCGGTGACGCTGAACGGCGTCACCAGCAACAAGATCCATGTCGTGATCCCGGGCGGCACCGCGCCCTACCTGCGGGTGACCCACACCGGCAACACCTGGAGCTTCGCCTGGTCGACCGACGGCGTCAGCTGGACCACCGCCGGCTCCTTCAACCAGGCGCTCGAGGTGAGCGCCGTCGGCCCCTTCGCCGGCGGGGTCAATTCCCCCTATATTGCCCGCGTGGACTACTTCGAGAACACGGCCGACCCGATCCTCGACGAGGACGGCACAATACCGGTCGTGCCGGAGCTGTCGATCGTAGCCGATGCCCCGATCCTGAGCGAGGGCGACAGCGGGACGACCCCCTTTATGTTCACGATCACGCGCAGCGGCGAGGGCCTCGGGGGCGAGACCACGGTGCATTACGCGGTGACGGGCAGCGACGCGTTCCCGGCCAACGCTTCAGACTTCGCGGGCGGGGTCCTTCCCAGTGGCCAGGTGACATTCCTTCCCGGACAGACCTCCCACACTATCACGATCTTGGGGGCAGGCGACACAACGCCAGAACCGAACGAGCAATTCACCGTCACATTGTTCAATGCGGGCAACGGGCGCATCATCACCGCGGCCGCCTCTGTCACGATTGCCAACGACGATGGCGTCCCGCCGGTCATTGACCTCTGGTACGGCGACGAACAGAGCTTCGGCGAGTTGGGCGCAGCGCAGCGCTGGGTCAACATTCTCGGTACCGTGGATGTCTCACAGGTCACGGGCCTAGCCTATTCTCTGAACGGGGGCGCCTTTCGGACGTTGTCCATCGGCCCTGACACGCGCCGACTGGAGGGGCCCGGGGACTTCAATATCGATCTCGCCTTTGCGGAGCTGAACGGCTCCGCCACCCCCGACATCGTGACAATCAGGGCCACGCTGAGTGACGGAAACGTGGTCACCAAGAACGTCGTCGTTCAGTATGAGAGCGGCAGCCAGTGGGCCAGCAATTACAGCATCGACTGGTCAACGGTAACCGACATTCAGGATGTGGTGCAGGTCGTTGACGGCCTGTGGACCATCGATGGAAACGGCGTCCGGCCGGCCGAACTCGGCTACGACCGCATCCTCGCGCTCGGCGATCAGTCCTGGGACAACTATGAGGTAGCTCTCTCATTCACCGTCAATGAGATCACCGCGGGTACGCCGCGCGACGGAGCTGGGCTCGGCTTCGGGATGCTCTGGGGCGGCCACTCGAACGACCCCATCTCGGGCTGGCAGCCGCTAACCGGCTACAACCCCATCGTGTCGCCGTTTTACAATGTAAAGAACAACACGTTTGTTCTTCATGACTATCCAAACTGGGGCTCCACTATCGGATCCGCGGCGTTCAACTTCAGCGAGGACACAACCTACAATGTAAAGATTTGGGTTGAACAGACGAACGTCATCGACCGCATCTACTCATTCAAGATATGGCAGGCCGGTGCGAGCGAGCCAAGCAATTGGCTCCTGAGCGGCACCGACGTGATGACGGAGCCTCTGAACGGTTCCTTCGCGCTGATTGCCCATCATTGGGACGTGACCTTCCACGACATCGCAGTGGCGGAGATCGTCGGCAACGACATAGTCATCGCAACGGCGGCGGGAGGCCCGCTCTGGGCGGTCGATCGGGGCGCCGCGAACCCCGGGCGGGGCGAGATCGACGTACTCAGAGGAGCCGCCGTTGCCGACGTATTCTTGCTCGGTGATGAGGACGGACGGTTCTATGACGACGGTGACAGCACCACCGCCGGCCTCGACGACTACGCACTCGTTTGGGATTTCCAAAGCGGCGCCGACCAGATGCAGCTTGCCGGCTCCCCCGCCGATTACGTGCTTGGCACGACCTCCGGCTCCCTGCCGAGCGGTACGAGCATTTACGCGTTCGAGGCAAGTGGGCCAAACGAACTGATCGGTGTCGTCAACGACGTTTACGGGTTGCAACTCGCTAGCGATGATTTCATTTGGATTGACGACACCTTGGTTTGAGCCGCGCAGGCTGATTCCGACCAGCCCGTCAATGGCCGGCGGCTGCCGGTCGTAGTATGTTGCAGAAATATAGAAACAGGGAGGCAAGCATGAAATTTGACGCAGTCTACTCATTGTTGGAGGGAATCCCGTACACCTCCAAAAAAGGGGAAGTCTCTATATGATTTTATTATTGAGAACAGACCTCGGAACTGTGTTGAGCTCGGATTCGCTCACGGAGTTTCCGTCTGCTATGCAGCTGCGGCTCTGGACGAGATTGGTGCAGGGCACATTACTGCCGTCGACTTAGTGCGCGGGCACGAATGGCAGAAGCCCTCAATCGAGGAGTTGTTGGAGAGGACAGGCCTGGGAAAGTATGTCAAAGTAGTGAGGGAGCAACTATCGTACACATGGTTTCTCAAGAAAGTGATCGAAGAACATACAAAGAGCTATCGCTGCGAGCCGATATACGACTTTTTTTACATGGATGGAGCAAAGAATTGGACTATT
>CAVOGP010000052.1:0-20990 GCA_963695425.1 uncultured Alphaproteobacteria bacterium
CGGCGCGATTTCCGCCGATGGCGAGGGCCCGATGACCACCGCGTCCGTTCCGACTTCCACAGCCGGCACTCCGGGGTCTCCGGGCCCCGGCGGCCTGTCCGGGCCGGCGCCGGCGGCGGCGGTACCGCCGGTTCCGGGCCGCCCGAGCTTCCAGCGGCTGCGGGTGCTGTTCGCGCTGGTGGTGCGCGAGATGGGCACCCGGTTCGGCCGCTCGGCGGGGGGCTATTTCTGGGCCATCGCCGAGCCCCTGGGCGGCATCGTGCTCCTGGCGATTGCCTTCAGGCTCGCGCTGCGCGCCCCGCCGATCGGCTCGAGCTTCCTGTTGTTCTACGCCACCGGCATCGTGCCCTTCACCATGTACAATTCCATGGCCAATGGGGTGGCGGCGGCGATCAAGTCCAACAAGGGGCTCTTGAACTACCCGGTGGTCTCGGTGCTCGATGCGATCTTCGCCAAGTTCGTGCTCAACTTCATGACCGTGACGCTGGTGGGGATCCTGCTGTTCTGGGGCATCATCACCTTCCAGGGCCTGCACGTGACCCTCGATCCGGCCATGCTGGTGCTCGGCACGGTGATGGCCTCGGCGATCGGCCTGGGCGTGGGGTCGGTCAACTGCGTGCTGTTCGGGTTCTTCCCGACCTGGAAGAACGTCTGGGCGGTGCTGACCCGGCCGCTCTTCATCATCTCGGGCATCTTCTTCACCTTCGAGAGTGCACCCAAGGCGTTCCAGGAGGTGCTGTGGTTCAACCCGATCACCCATGCGATCGCCGTGATGCGCGCCGGCATCTTCGGCACCTACGACCCGCAGTTCATCTCGCTGCCCTATGTCTTCGGGATCTCCGGCGGGCTCTTCGTCGTCGGCGCCTGGCTGGCGCGGCGCCATGCTGGCTTCCTGATCGAGCAGTGAGCGCGGCATCCCCCCTCGTGACGGTGATCACCCCGGTGCGCGATGCCGCTGCCACCCTTGCCGAGACCGTGGCCTCGGTGCAGGCCCAGAGCCGGGGCGACTGGGAGATGATCCTAATCGACGACGGCTCGACCGACGGCTCGGCGGCGCTTGCGGCGGATCTCGCCCGGGCCGATCCGCGGCTGCGCTGCCTCGGCTGGGCGGAGAACCACGGGGCGGCGGCGGCGCGCAATGCCGGGATCCGGGCGGCGCGCGGGCGCTACATCGCCTTCCTCGATGCGGACGATCTGTGGTTCGCCGACAAGCTCGGCGTGCAGATCGGCTACATGGAGCGCACGGGGGTGCCCTTCACCTTCGCCGCCGTCGAGCGGATCGACGAGCAGGGCCGCCCGCTTGGGGCCTCGGCGGTTCCCGCGCGCGTCGATCATGCGGGCCTGCTGCGCGGCAATGTCATTCCCTGCCAGACGGCGGTCTATGACCGCAGCCATTTCGGCGCTGTCGAGATGCCGCCCTTGTGGCGGCGGCAGGATTACGGGCTGTGGCTCACGCTCCTGCGGCAGGGGGGCGCGGCGCACGGGATCGACCGGGTGCTGGCCCAGTGGCGCATGCGCCCGGGTTCGCTGTCCTGGGACAAGCGGCGCGCCGCTCTGGGCACCTGGGAGGTCTATCGCCGGGTCGAGGGCATGGGGCGCGCGCGCGCGGCGTGGTATCTGGCGCAGAATCTCGGCCGCGCCACCTTGCGACGGCTCTGAGGGGCGATGCGCACCATCCTGCATATCGGCATGCCCAAGACCGGCTCGACGGCGCTGCAGACCTGCCTGCTGGCCTCGCAGGCGCAGCTTCTGGCCGCCGGCGTGCTCTATCCCGACAATCCGCCCGGCTGCCGGTTCAACAATCACCGGCTGCTGGTCGCCGGCTACACGCCCTTCGCGCGGCTGCCGCGGCACATCCGGCGCGACCCGGACTATACCGCCGCCAACATGGCGGAACGATACGCGGCCTTCCGGGACCATATCGCCGACCAGGCGCACGCGGTGGCGCCCGAGGTGGTGATCCTGTCCTCGGAATCGCTGTTCCGCACCCCCTCGCGCCGGGCGCGGGCCGCCCTGCGCGCCGTGCTGCCGCCGGGCACGGAGACGGTGGACGTGGCGGCCTATCTGCGGCGGCCCTCGGAGCAGTATCTGTCGAACCTGCAGCAGCGCCTGCGCAATTCCTGGCGGATCGGCCCGCTCTGGGTGCCGCCGATGGCGGGGATCCTCGCGGGCTATGCTGATATCTTCGGGCGCGACGCGGTGCGGCCGCGGCTCTTTGCCCGCGGCGCGCTGCGGGATGGTGACATCGTGGCGGATTTCCTCGCCGCCTGGCTGCCGGAGGCCGGGCTCGACGCCGCTGCGCTGGCGCGCGGCACCAACGACAACATCAGTGTCGGCGCGGAATCCATGGACATCCTGCGCCGCTACCGGCTGGCCTTCCACCGGGCCACCGACAACGTCATCGCCCCCGACAGCGTCAAGCTGGTAAGCCTGCTGCGTCGGCTCGAGGCGAAGGCGGGTGTCGGGCGGGCGCTCCTGCATCCCGGCGTGGCCGCACGACTCGATCTCTCCCGGCCCGACCCGCTGGTGCTGCGCGACTGCTGGGGGATCACGTTTCCCGAATTCGACTATGCCGCCCTCGCCCGGCGCGGCCGGTTCCGGCTGCCTGGCCTCGCCCGGCTCGACCGTCGCGAGCGCGACCTGGCGGAGATCGTGGTGATCGACCGCGCGGTGCAGCGCGCGCTTCTGAGCGCGCTGGCCAAGACGAAGTGGGTGCGCGCGGACCCGCCGCGGCGGCGCTGGGTGGCGGAGATGCTGCAGGGCTGAGGGGCCTCAGAACCCCTGGAACACCACGTCGAGCGCGCGGGTGATGTCGTCGCTGCGCGGGGCGAGATTGCCGATCGGGGTGCGCAGCAGGGCGGCCGGCACCGCCGAGAGGAACTGGGTGGTCATCACGTGGCGCACCCCGTCGATCTCGACGATCGGGTTGAGGATGCGCGCCGGCGCCGGCAAATCGGCCGCGGGCAGCAGCGGCACCACGACCCGGGTGTTGAGTGCGCCAAGGAGGTCGCTCTGCACGTCGAGCAGGAAGCCCGGTCCCTCGGGCATCGGGTAGACATCGTATCGGGCCATCAGAACGGCCGGTGGGCTTCGAGCGGCAGGCCGTGGGTCTCGACCCAGGCGTTCGAACTGGCCAGGGCGGCGGCGTTCTCCTGCCGCCAGGCCTCGGCGCGGGCGGCGCGCACGGCCTGAGCCAGCCCGGCCTCGGCGGCGCGGCTCACATTGATGCCGAGTTTGCGGGCCTCGGCGAGCAGGGTGGGGTCGAGCGAGAGATTGGTGGCCTTGCGGGACGGGGAGGCGGCGGAAGCGGCAGAGGGCATGTGCAGGCTCCTTTCGGCACGAGATTATGCGCATGAGGAGTGCTCATCAAGAGGCTTGTGCACCGGGGCCGCAATTGCCCGGGAGCCCGGATGCGCCTTAGGCTGACATCCATGGCGCAGAACAGGACGCAGATCAGTGATGCGGGTGTGGCGGACGTGCTCGCCGCCGTGACCCCCGGGCGGCGGACGCGCAGGCGCTGGACCGGCTCTTTCGGGAGGTGACCGGGTTTCACCCGCGCCTCTGGGGCGACCGCATCATCGGTTACGGGCAGTACCACTACACCTATGCCAGCGGGCGCGCGGGGGATTTCCTGGCCACCGGCTTCGCGGCGCGCAAGGCGGCGCTGTCGCTCTACATCATGCCCGGATACGCGGAGTTCAGCGATCTCGTGAGCCGGCTGGGCAAGCACAGGCGCGGCAAGGCCTGTCTCTACATCACCCGGCTGGCGGATGTGGGCACCGGGGTGTTGCGCGTGCTGGTCCGGGCGGGGCTCGAGGATCTGGGCAGGCGCTGGCCGGTTGCCGCGACCTGAGCATCGGGTGCTCTAGCGCCGTTCCGGCGATCCCCGCCCGGTGAGCAGGCGGGCGGTTTCCGCGAGTTCCACCCCCCAGAGCGCGTAGAGCACCCGGATCGCCGCGAGCCGTTCAGGCAGCGGGCGGTCGGCGCGCAGGAAACGCGAGGTGGCGCGCAGCGGCGGCGTGAGGGTGCGCATGAGCCAGATCGCCCGGGATCTCGGCGTACCCGACAGGATCTGGCCGCCCTTCACCCGGCGGGCCTTGGTGGCGAGCTCGGTCCAGCTGTCGCGGGGCGGATGGTGGACCACCGCCGCATCGACCAGCCTTATGCCGTGGCCGCGGGCGCCGGCCGCGCGGCAGAGCGCCGCGTCGCCCCCCGAGAAGCGGCGATGGTCGAAGCCGCCGACCGCCTGCAGGAGGACGGCGGGGATCGCGAGATTGGCGGTGGCGGCATAGCCGAGCCGGACATAGCGGGCCTGGGGGATGCCGCGGATGCTGTCGTAGAGCGCGTAGCGGCTCGGGTCCGGGCCGGCATCGACCGCCACCGGCCCGGCGAGCAGGGTGGCGCCGTCATCGGTGGCGGCGAGGGCGGTGAGCCAGCCCGGCTCGGGGCGGCAATCGGCGTCGGTGAAGGCCAGCAGCGCGCCGCGCGCCGCGGCGGCCCCGGCATTGCGCGCCGCGTAGGAGCCGGCGCGCGGGCAGGGCAGGATGCGGGCATTGCCGGGCAGGTCGAGCGGCGGTGGCGGGGTGGCGGGGTCGTTGTCGACCAGCAGCACCTCGAAACGGTCGGCGGCGAGGCTCTGGGCGCGCAGGCTCTCGAGCAGCCCCGGGATCAGCTCCCAGTGGCGGTAGACCGGGACGATGACGGTGATCTCGGGGACGGTGATCTCGGGCACCGGGCTGTCGGGTGGGCTCATGGCGCGGGGCCCGTCAGCCGCCACCAGGGCGGAATGCCGTCATGGGGATCGAAGCGCGGCTTGTCGGAGCCGTGCCGCGCCAGGGCCTCGGGGCCGATCAGCCCGGCCTGCCAGCCCTGCAGTGCCAGGGCGGCCCCCCGTTCGGGGTCGAAGGCGCCGGCCTGGCGGTGCGGCCAGGCGGCGAGGTCGTGGCCCAGCGTGGTCTCGAGGGCTGCCGCCAGCCGGTCGAAGGGGGCGATGTCGGGGGCGGGGTGCAGAAGCCCCGAGCGCCGCCCGAGCCGCATCAGTGCCGCCCAGCCCGCGAGGTTGTAGAGGCAGTAATGCGCGGTGTCGGCGCGGGCCATCTCGTGGGGCTGGTCGCCGTCGGGGGTGATCTGGAGCGTGAGGCGGGACTGGGCGCGGATCAGCGTCTCGCGCAGGGTGTCGCGGCGGCCCAGCCAGCCGGCGATCGCCCCGACCTGCAGGTCGTAATAGGTCGCGTGGTTGTTGCGGGCGGCGCGCTCGCGTGCCCCGGCGCGGCTGGTCAGCAGCCAGTCGAGATAGCGCCCGAGCCAGGCGGCGAGCTCGGCCTTCACCGAAGCGGGCAGGGTGCCGGTGGCCTCCAGAAGCCGCACCGCATCGAGCAGGTAATGGATGTCCTTGAACTCGATGATGCCGGTGCCCACGCCCTCGTTGCGGTTCCAGCCGGGCCGGACCTGGGCGTAGCGCAGATGCGGGGTCATGGCGGTGGCCGGATCGAGGAACCAGCTTTCCAGGTTGGCCACCGCGCGGGCGGCGAAATCGGCCCGGCCGGTCAGCCGGGCGGCCAGGGCGAGGGCGGTGGTGTCGTCGAAGAGATATTGCAGCCGGGTGCGGTCGTACTTGTCGCTCTGGGGCTCGTACAGGCGCGTGCCGGGCACCCGCTGGCCGTCGCGCCGGCGGTAGGGCCGGCCCGAGGGGGTGATCCGGTTCGGCCACCAATAGGGGGCGGGATGCCAGTAATCATGGACGTTGCCCGAGGGCGGCAGGGTGGTCTTGGCGGTGACCGAGAGTTTTTCGCGTCCCAGCGCGGTCTCGGCCTCGGCCAGCAGCGCGCGCGCCAGCGGCGTGTCGGGGGCGAGCGCGTCGAGGGCGGCGCTGGCATAGCAGGTGAGCCCCAGCGCGTCCGGCTCGGGCGGGGCGAGCCGGTCGAGCGCGGTGTCGATCGTGCTGCGGATCGCGGCGCGCCGCTCGGCGCCGCGGTCGAGAAACCCCGCCTTGTCGGGGGTCTCGAGATCGTCGCGGCCCGAGGCGAGGCGCGCGACCCAGCCCGCATGGCCCGCCGCCCCGGCCTCGGGGGCGAAGGGCGCGCGGGGCGGGTCCCAGGGATCATCGGACCAGCGATCCCAGGGGCCGGGAATGCCGAGACGCCAGAACAGCTCGACCTTGGGGCGGCGGCCGTAGACGAAGGCGGGATCGAAGGCGAGATCCACATCGCCGCGCAGGAGGATCTGCGGCTCCTCGGCGGCCTCGGGGACGAAGTCCGGATCGAGAAGCCGGGCATTGTCGGTGATCCGCGCCATCGGCACCGCGAAGGCCGGGCGCCAAGGCTCGGCGGCGACGGCGGCGGTGATCGCGGCCCAGGCCCCGGCGGTGACGAAGCAGTTGCCGTCCCAGGGCAGCAGCCAGCGCGCCCGGCCCCGGCCGTCTGCGAGGGCGGCGTTGCGCCCGCCATTGTTGTGCATCAGTGCGGTGTTGCGGTCGCGCCGCAGGGCGAGGCCGAGGCGTTCGCGGGCCGCGGCATCGAGCCCGTCCAGCTCCGGGCCGGCGAGCAGGGCGGGATCGGGCAGCACATGGGTGGACCAGCCCGCCTGGGTGAAGGCCTCCGGCTCGAAGGGCAGGTGCAGCACCGGCTGGCCGTGGGCTTCGAGCAGATCGAGGATGCGGGCCTCTTCCCCTGGGTCGAGGATGCGGTTGACCACCCAGCGCTTCTCGCAGGCCGCGAGATCGGGCTCATGGGCGAGGATGAAGGCGAGGTTCTCCCGCGACTGGCCGGGCCGGTGGCGCGGCGCGAGATCGTTGCCTATAATCCGGGTGAGCACGAAGCTGTCGGGCCCGGCGCTCCGCGGATCCGCCTCCCAGGCGGCGCGCAGGGCCGCGGGGTCGGGGCGCGGAGGTTTGGGACGTGGGCGCCGCTTCCGTATCCGCGCAGGCAGGCCGCGCAGGCCGGCAGCACCCGCACGCAGCCACCGCCTCACGCAGAGCCCGGCTGCTGCATGCGCGCGGCCGGATCATTGGCTCCTGGCTCGGCCGGATGGCGGTATCCGGTCCCCGCGCGCGGATTCCCGGCATTCCTTGCGGGGCGCGATCCCGGTCGGGGAGGGATTGTCCCCATGGGGATGAAAAGATAGCGTCGGGCCGGCTGTATCGTCCATTTCATACAGGCTGGTTACGACGACGCGCAGGGGGAGCCAACGGCAAATGACATCCGGCAAGCGCTTCAGGATGCCCGCCTGCTGCCATGGCCTGGCCGCACCGGCGGGATAGGTCACGCATGAGCGTATCGGACTTGAGTGCGGGCCCGGAGCGGCGGGCTGTCGCGGTGATCTCGGTGGGACGCCGGCCGTGGCTCCCGCGGAACCTGCCGACGATGCGCCGCTATGCCGAACGCTGCGGCGCCGACTTTCACCTCGTCACCAGCCTGCCGTCGCCGGAGGAGTTCCCGTTTCCGGACATGCCCGACAGCCCGGGCCGCCCGCACAAGCGGGTCTATGCGGCGAAATCCTATGTGCCGTGGTGGCTGGTGCGGCAGCAGGGCTATGACCGTGTGCTGATGCTGGACGATTCCTGCATCGTCAGTCCGGACGCGCCGGATATCTTCGCGACGGTCGCCCCGAACCGGTGCGGCTACACCAAGACGAACAAGGACCACGCGGCGATTTCCTTTGCGGCCATCGAGAAGTTCGTTTCCGAACATGGGCTTGCCAGAGTGAGCCTCGATCCTGGCAAGTACATGAACAGCGGGGTGGTGCTCTATGACCGCCGGTTCATCGGAGCCTTCAACCGCAAGAACATCATCGCGGCGCGGGAACTGCTCTATGCCAAGTATCCGCACCAGACCCTGCTCTACTATCTTCTGGCCGCCCGGCAGGTGAAGATGAAGCGGCTGCCGGGGCAGTTCAACGCCATGCCCCGGGACATGGCGGGAAACTTTCTTGTCGAGGCACGGGAGCTGCCGGATGAGATCGCTCCGGCGCACATTTATCACATCACGGGCGGTTTCCGGCATCGGCAGGCGATCATCGAGGCGCTGGCGAACCGCCTTGCCGACGTCTGAGAGGGGGGTAGTGGCGTCGATGGCAAGGGTGGGTTGGCAGAAAGGGCATATCCCATGGGCATCCTGAACAAGTATAACCCCGACATCCAGTTTCACCCCACCCAGATCGCGGCGATCGCCGGGGCAATCCGCTGCCGCGAAGAGGGCTGCAACCTGCTGGTGTTCGGGCTCGGCAATGACAGCGGGCTGTGGACGGACATCAACCGGCGGGGTCATACGCTGTTTCTTGAGGATGACGCGCGCTGGCTGGCCCTGGCGCGCAAGCAGACCCCCGGACTGGATGGCATGAAAGTGGATTACGGCGATGTCACGGTCGCCTCGGCCCTGGCCGACCCCGACACGGTCATCGCACAGGCCGTTCCGCCGGCGGAGCTGCGCAAACGGGCCTGGGATGTGATCCTGATCGACGGGCCGCGCGGCCACAAGGCGCACCATCCGGGCCGGGCGCTTCCCATCTGCTGGGCGGCGGCGCTGCGGGGCAGGAGCACGGACATATTCGTTGATGACGCGCAGCGTGACCTGGAGACGGTATTTTCCCAGCGCTTGCTGCTGCCGCGCTCGGCCAACAGCACGGTGATCCCGCGCCCCCGCCGCAGGTCGCGGCTGCTCTGGGTCATGGGGCGTCCCGATGCCTGAGCCGGTCAGACCTTTCGAATCAGACCGGACATGCGTTTTTTCCAGCTGTCGGGCGTTTCCTTCTTCTTCTGCCACCAGCGGGGCAGGATCTCATGGGCCGGCTGCAGGAAGCGGACGACCCGGTCGATGTCGCCCTCCTCGATATCGAATTCGAGGAAGCGGCTCCCGGGGCGTTCGGCGAAGAAGCGCAGCACCTCAGCTTCGTGCGTGGCGAACTGCTCTTTCCAGAGGTCGATGATCTCGGTCTCGTCGCAGCGATAGGCCGAGGCCGAGCGGCGCAGATAGCTGCCGGAGCCCTGCGAGATGCGTGAGCGCAGCCAGTTGTCGCGGTTGCGCGTGTTGAGGATGAAGAAGGCGTCGGGATATTCCGCGTGCAGGGTGCGGAAGAACCGGTTGCCCTCGATATGTACGGTGCCATCACAGTAGGAGATGTCGCTGTAGGCGTCGAAATCCTCCAGTCCCGACAGGATCGGCCGGCCCAGCATGAAGTTGCGGTGCAGCTTCAGGGCAATGTTGCTGTCCTGATCCGCACCGCCGAAATGCACCGAGTTCAGGCCACTCTTGTTGAACATGAAGTGGAAGGAGGACGTGCCGCATTTGTTGAAGCCGATCAGGAAGATCTTCGGCCGTGGTGCGGCATCCGCGGTCTGGGGCCGCGGCATGGACGCCGATGCCGGAGCGGGTGCTGTGGCGGGGGCCGCGGCCGCGGTCCTTGCGGCGCGGGCGCTGGCGGCCTTGAGGCGGGGGCGGGTCTTCAGGGCGTCGAGGATGCGGTAATCCTCGCTGTAGATGTCGCGGATCTGGTCATGAAACTCCGCCGTCAGCAGGGCTTCGGCAGCGGGCATGGTTCCGGTCCGCTGCCACAGATCGTGCAGCTCGTCCGCTGGGCGCTCCCAGGCCCTGTCGATCTCGGCGGCCGGGTTCTGCGAGGTGCTGTTCATGCGCCGCAAGAAGGTGCGGTCGGCGAGCCGCTTGCCGAGGATCCGGGACATGGCGGGATGCAGGTCCTCGAGCAGGATCGGGTCCGAGTAGCGTACCGGGGCGAGGTCGCGGTGCTGGGCGCGCATGTGGATATCCATGTCGTCGAAGCCTCGGGTCATGTAGTCGCGCATGAACATCGCGAAGCTGGCGGTGCCCGGATCCCCGCCGGTGAGGCGGGCATAGCTGCCAAAGACGCCCTTGTTGCCCTCGCGCTGGATGAACTTGTTGCGAAAGACCGAGACCAGCCGGTCGGCGGGATTGCGGAAGACAAAGATCGAATGGTCGAAATCCCGCGGCCGGATCTCCCGGACCCTGTGGTGCTGGCGCAGGAAATGGATGCGTGACGGGCTCTGCGCGAGCTGCGCCCTGTGCGGCGATCCCGTTATGATCAGCCGCTTGAACGACGAGCAGGCATTCTTGCGGGTGTAGCAGTAGAGGATCTTCCGGCCACCGGCCTCGAAGCCCAGATGCAATCCGGGAGACGTGTGTCTTGCGGCCCGATTGTCGAAACTCATGTGCTGATCCCGGCCTTCTGTTTTACGAACCCTCCCAGCCGGTCGATTACCGGCTGCTCGGCGCAATGGCTGCGTACCCAGGCGTAGCCCAGGGCCGCCTGGGCGCCCCAGGCGTCGGGGTCGGCGCGCAGCCGGCGCAGGGTGGGGGCGACCTCGGCGGGGGGGCAGTAGAGTGCTGCGTCGCCGAAGGTCTCGCGGAACACCTCCGGCAGCAGCACCGGCAGGCCGGCGGCCATCGCCTCCATCACATTGCGGCCGAACTCCTCGATGTAGTCGTCGGAGGGGTAGTGCACGAAGGCGTCGAGACCTGCGAGGAAGTCGCCCACCGGTACCGCGTCGAAGGCCACCGTCGTCCAGTTGGCCGGAAGCGTGCCCAGCATCTTCTGGGGCGTGCGCACCCCGCCCATCAGCCGCACCTCGATATCGGCTGCATCGGCGCAATAGGCGGCGCGCAGGTCGCCGGCATCCTCGGGCCATTTGGTGGCGTGGTCGCGCGAATGCCGGCCCAGCACCAGGGCCCGGCCGGCCGGGGGCGGCACGCCGCGCGGCGGCTCGGCGGGCAGGGCCCGGCCCAGCGGCGGCAGCCAGTCGGTGCCGGCGATGCGCCCGAAGCCGCCGGTCTCGGTCATCAGGCGCCGGGTGAGCGGCGAGATCGGCAGCCAGAGCGGCACATGGCCGAAGAGCCGCTCCACCAGTGCCGCGGCCTCGGCCGGGTCGTAGTAATGCGGCGCGCGCGACCGGCGCTGCATGGGCAGCTGGTTGACGAGGATCGCGGCCTGGCGGCTGGTGATCTGCGGCACGGCGTCGATCGGGTATTTCAGGATCGGCGGGTGGTGGATCAGCACCGTATCGGCCTCGATGACGTCCTCGCGCACGAGGATGTCCACATTGGGCTGGTAGCTCAGCTGCCGGTAATCGTCGGCGATGGAGGTGAGTGCCAGATCGTAGCGCGGCCAGTGGAACAGCCCCACCCGCATCCCCAGCGCACTCGCCGCGGCGATGTAGCCCTCGTTGCAGCGCCGGGTGCCGCCCAGGAGGCCGAGATCGGAGACGATGACGAGGTCGTAGCGCGGGTCGCGCGGCCAGGTCTTCGGGGCCAGCCCGGCGGGGATCGGGAAGGGGGTCTTGAGCCCGGTGCGCGCCGGGGCCGCGCCGGCGGCCAGCCGGGCCGGGTCCTGGTTGCGGCGCCAGAACGCCGCCTGCTGGCCGTATTCCTGCCGTATGCCGAAGGTGAGCGACTTCAGATGCGTGCCGGCCTGCTCGGTGAGTGAGGCGTCGTGGCGCAGGAAGAACGACAGCGGCACCCCCGCATGCACGTCCTCGAGGGCCGCCTCGCCCCAGGCGGCGCGGATGCGCTGGACCAGTTCGTCATCGGCATTGGCCGAGACCCCGTCCCATTGCCCCAGGAGCGCGAGATCGGTGCGGCGCATCATCAGCGACGGATAGGAGCGGTGGACATATTCGAGATTGTTGCGCTCGGGGCGCAGGGTGAAGGTCATGTCCGGCAGCACCCGGGTCATCATCGAGAAGGTGGCCTTCAGCCCGTCCCCGGCGAGGAGCGCCTCGGCCTGGGCCTCGAGCATCTGCGGATGGGACCAGTCGTCGCTGTCATGGACGGTGACGATCTCGCCGGTAGCCTCGGCCAGCGCGCGGTTGCGGGTGGGATAGGCGCCGAATTCTCCGGGTTGCGGAAGACGCGCAGCCGCGGATCGGCGGCGGCCATCCGCTCGAGGATCGCGCCGCTGTCGTCGGTGGAGGCATCGTCGACAGCGAGGATCTCGAGGTTGCGCCAGCTCTGCGCGAGCAGCGAGCCGATCGCGGTCTCGAGGAATGCGGCGGCGTTCCAGACCGGCACCAGCACGCTGATCTTCGGGCCGGCCTCCCGCGCCGGGGCGGTGGCGTCGAGATTGCCGAAGACCAGGCCCCGGCCCGGATCGCGCAGGCGGATCGGCACCAGACCGGCGGCGGTGAAGGCGCGGTTGAGGGCGTCGAGCCGGGCGGGGGCGGATTTCGCTGCCCCGTCGCGGGCCATCAGCCCGTTGCACAGGCCGCACAGGAAGGTGCCGTCGGCGCCCCGGGCCAAGGCCTGCTCGGCATAGTCGATCGCCTTGGCGGGATCCCCGGTCCGCAGATGCGCCTCGATCACCATGGCCCGGCAGCGGTGGCTGCGGAAGAAGGTCTTGTCGAGATGGGCGATGGTGCCGAGATAGCCTAGGGCGAGATCCCAGTTGCCCGAAGCCGCTTCCCAGCGCGCCAGGTTCCAGGCCGCCTGGACCCGGTCGCCCTTCGGTGCGGGGGCGCTGTCGGCGAGCGCGCGCAGATCCTCCTGCGCCGGGCCGGAGAAGCCGCCCCAGAGCTTGGCGATCAGATCCGCGACCGGCTGGCCCGACGGGGTGGTCGTGTCGGCGGTCGCGGGGACGGGGGTGTCCGGGACATGGCCTTCGCCGGCGGCGAAGCGCGGCACGAAGGCGGTCGGGCGCCGGCGGCCCGTGAGTGCGCGCGAGACGCCGCGCACCGGCTCGAGGCTGCGCCAGCTCCGGCTCTGCAGGATTGCGGCGTATTTCTTCTCGATCTCGCCGGCATAGGCCCGCAGCCCGCCGGCCTCGATGCGGGCCTTGCGCAGCTCGGTCTCGAGGTCCCCGGCCCGTTTTTCGGCCCCGCGCGCCCGCGCCGCGGCCCGTTGCTCCGTCTCGCGTCCGGTCTCTTCGGCCTGGAGGGTGGCGTCCTGCTGGTGCGCCAGGTCCTTCTCGAGCTGGGCGATCCGTGCCTGCGCCTGCTGGGTCTCGCGCTGTGCCGCGGCCAGCGTGTCGGCCAGCGCCTCCTGCGCGCGGTCCTGCTCGAGCGCGGTCTTCCGGGCGGTTTCGAGCAGGCCGGTCAGGGCCGCGATCTCCTCGAACCGCGCGGCCTTCAGGCGGGAGATCTCGGTCTCGGCTGCGCGCAGCTGCTGGGCGGCCTCCCTGCGCTGGCGGCTCAGGCCGGTGCGCAGGCTCTGCAACTCGTTGATCAGCCGGAACGGATGGCGATCGGCGAATTTGCGGCTCATGAAGGCGAGGTTGACCCGGCGCAGGAGCGGGCTGTCCTCCATCCATTCGTGCATCTGCTCGTAGATGCGGAACAGCCGGTAGTCGTGGCCGCGCAGATGATCCTCGATCTCGCGGTAATAGGTCTGCTGGCGGCTCTCGGGATCGGCGCCGGCCTCGATGTAGATCACGTCGATGGCCTGGGCCGCGAGCAGGCCGCGCGCGCCCTCGAGCACCTGCATCTCGAAGCCTTCCACGTCGATCTTCAGCAGCGAGACATGTTCGAGCGTGCCGGCCTCGGCCAGCGCGTCGAGCGTGGTGGCCTCAACCTCGAACACCGCGCCCTGGGCGGCCGCAGGCAGCCCGGCCTCCGTCCCGGTGAGCACCCGGCTCATGGTGTCGGCGTCGTGCAGCCGGACCGTGCCGGCGGCAGCCCCGGCGGCCATGTTGTAGCACACCGCCTTGGCGCCCGCGCCACTCTCGGCCACCGCGGCGGACAATGCGGCGAAACTCCGGGGATTGGGCTCGATCAGATGGGCGCGGTTGATGTTGAGCCCCGAGCCGAAGACCTCGCGAAAGGTGTCGCCGTCATGGGCGCCCACATCCACATAGATCACCAGCGCCTTGTGGAAGAACGGTTCCAGATCGCGCAGGAACCCGTCCATCCGGTTGTTGGCGCGGGCGATCGTGGGCTTCTCGGGGCTGGTCACGGCTGGTCCTCGTTCTGCGCGCTGCATCCGCTGGGCTGCGGGATAGCCCATCGGTCCGAGGGGGAAAAGGTCATATCCGCGGTCCCCGCGTCAGGCGGCGATGCCCGCATAGAGGCGGTATTCCTCGGCGAGCCGCGGCGCGAAGCGGGCCCGGGCCGCCGCGAGGTCCTCGGGGTCGGCGGCCACGGGCGAGACATTGAGCCGCGGCACCTCGAGCGGCCTGCCGATGCGCGCGGCGAGAAAGCCGATCAGCCCGTCAAGTGCCTCGTAGCGGAACAGCCGGATCGGCGCCGGCCGGCCGGCGGCGTCGCTGAGAAAGGCCACCGGGTCGCGCAGCCGGGCGAAGGGGCGCGGTTGGTCCGAGAAATGCTCCTCGAGAAACGCCTCGAAGCTCATGCCTTCGGTGCTGTGGGCCGGGTTGCGCATCCCCGTGCCGCGCTGGCGGTAGCGGTACCAGCTGTAGCGCCAGGCGAGCGGCTCGCGCATGGCCGAGATCACCTCGAAGCGCCCGGCATCGAAGAGTTGGCCCTGGGCCCGCAGGAAGGGCAGGAAATGCGCCTCGAAGGTCGGGTAATCGGTGTGCTTGAGGGCGGCAGGGCCGGTGCAGACCAGTTCCGCATGGCGCCGCAGCGCCTTCTCGATCGACGTGGTGCCGGTCTTGGGCATGCACAGGAACGCGAAATCGTGCCGGAGGGAGACGAGCATGACGGAAGCCTCGGCTTGGGAACGGACGGAGCGGCGCCGCGCACTCTGGTCGCCCGGGCAGGAGCTTGTAAAGCCGTTGCGCCGGGGTGCCGGCTCAGGCGTGGGGCCAGAGCGCGCGCACATGCTCCGCGCCGAAGCGGGCCATGCAGAAATCGTAGACGGGTGCATAGAAATCCCGCGCGGCGGCGATCGCCTCGGGCGGCAGTGCGCCCAAGGTCGGCGAGGCGTTCACCCGGGTACCGAAATCGGGCGCGAGGCCGTCGAGGCCGAGAAAATCCGCCAGCCGGCCGAATTCCTCCGGGCCGAACAGGCTCTCGTAGAAGGCGTAATGCAGCTCTTCGGGGGCGAAGACGCTTTCGAGCGCGCCGATCAGCCGGTGATATTCGGTGCGCCGGCGGTGCTTCTCGGCGGCGAAGGTTCCCGTGAAGCGTTCATGGGCGAGGTTCTCGGTGCGGTTCCCGTTGCGATCATCCATGCGCATCGCCGAGAAGATCCGGTCCACCGGGTCGCGCATCAGGAACACCACGCGCAGGTCGAAATCCGGGGCCAGCAGGGCGCGGATCGCGCCGAAATGCGCAGCCTCGAGCATCTGGTAGGCCGGCGTGATGTCGCCGGTGAGCGCATGATCCCGGACCCGGTCGCGAAACATCGCCGCATAGAGGCCAAGATCATCGTGCATGCGCACATGGGCCAGCATCGCGGCCACCCGGGGCTTGCGGGCCGGGTCGGGATCGGCGGCCTCGGCGGCAAGCAGGTCGCGCGCGGCCCCGGCCGCGCCGTCGGCCTCAGCGCGCAGGGCTGTGATCAGCGCGCCATGGCGTCCGGCCTGGTCCGGGGCAGGGGTCTCGCCGGCCAGCCGGTCGGCCAGCGCCGCGCAGCGCCGGCGGTGGAACTGGCCGCACATGCCGGGCAGGAAATGCGCGTCGAAGACATGCATCTCCTTGGGCCGGCTGAATGCCACCTGCGGATGCGGGTCGAGGGCGCGGTAGAGAAAGCTGGTCCCGGCCTTGTGCGCCCCGACCCCGAGCAGGAAGACCGGGCGGCTCATGGCTGCCCGCTCATGGGTTGGCGGGCGTTTAGCTCAGAGAACGAAGTCTGCCGCGCTCCAGGCGGATGCTGCCACACCGGCATCGACCTCGATCTGAAAATCGGCGGCCAGCCCGCCCTTGGTATTTCCGGCAATGATTGTCTCGCCTGAAAGGTTGAAAACCTTGATCTGACCCCGGGCCGTGAAGCCGCTTGTGCCAATGAAGGTGAAGGCGTTGTCGCCGCCACCAATGCGCGCGTCAATGCCCGAGAGGTCGATAAGATCGCCTGCGGCATTCCCCACGCCATCGAACCCGTTGATCCGGTCCCGCGCGGCGCCGAGCCCCGTCTCCGCGATGCTGTTGAACTCGAAGGTATCGCGACCTTCGCCACCGGTCAGGATGTCCCGGCCCGTGCCACCGATAAGCGTGTCGAGCCCCCGGTTTCCAAACAGCATGTCGTCCCCGCTACCGCCGAAGAGGATATCGGCGCGCTTTCCGCCAAACAGTTCGTCGTCGAGATTACCGCCAAACAATGTGTCCTTGCCGTTGTTGCCGAAGATGGTGTCGTTGCCGCCGCCACCGCGGAGAACGTCGTCACCGTCGTTGCCGGCGATCTGGTCAAAACCGAAGCCGCCGCGGATGATGTCGTTGCCTGACCCGCCCGACAGCCTGTCTCCTCCACTCAGTCCGATCAACTCGTCATCGCCGCTTTCGCCGCGAATGATGTCCTCGAGGGCCGTCCCGGTGATCGTGTCATTTCCTGCCCCGCCGAAGAAGTCGGTGAAGATATTGAACTCGTCGGACAGCTTGACCACATCGTCGCCGCCAAGCGCATCAGTTGAATTCTCGAGAAACAGGATATCGACTTCGTTGAGATCGACGATATCCGGCCCTTCGGTGAACACCTCCTGGACTGGCAGCGATTGCAGCTCGAAGGCACCGATATCAGGGGTGAGGAACGCGCCCCCGTCGAGCGTGACCGCGCGGGCGAACCCGTCCCCGCGCTGGTCGGTGAAGATTTGCACGTCATCGGCCGTGCCGATTACCCGGTCGGGACCGGGATCGAAGATCGGCAGAAACAGCCCACCGTCGAGGGCAGGGCCGTCGGGGTCGATGGCGACGGTCTTGGAGAAGCCGCCATTGTCGGCGAGCAGCCCGCCGAAGACCGCGCCCGGCAGGACGATGCCCCCGCCTCCGCCGACCGGGGAGACGTTCTCGAAGATATCGCCGGGATCGACGCCGGTCAGGTCCCCGGCGACGGTGCCGATCACGAAGGCCTGGCTGAACAGATTGGCCCCGTTGCTTTCGTCGATCGGACTCGCGATGTCATCGATCACGCCATTGGCGGCGTTGCCGGCGATGATCGAGTTACGGATGGTCAGATCATCTTCGGAGAAAATCCCACCGGTGGTGGGTGAGGTGCCGCCGGTGCTGTTGCCGGTGATCGTGACGTGCTCGAGGATCACCGGCGAATCGGCTACAAGCGAATCCACTCTGATTCCGCCGGTATCACCGTCTGGGCCTGCAACCGTGTTGCCGCTGATCGTCGAGTTGACGATGTGCAACTGGCGTGCATCGAATCCGCGAATGCCGCCGACAAAGGCGCCGGTCGCGGTGTTGTCGCTGATATCGGAATTGACGATCGTGACCTCGGCGCGGCGGAAGATCAGTCCTGCCGAATCCTCGGCAGTATTATTGCTGATCATGGTGTTGATGATGGCGTTTTCGGTGATGATCGGGCCGCCGAAGACATTATTGATGCCAACCCCGCCCCCTGGACCATCAGCATTGTTGCCGGTGATGACGCTGTTCTTAAGAATGAACTGCGAGGAGCGCACCTGAATGCCGGCATCCTGGCTGGCATCGCCGCCGGTTATGATCAGCCCGTCGATGGTCACGGCGATATTGGGATCGTTTGATCCGGTATTGAGATCCGGTGCGATCTCGATGACCCGGCTTGCCCCCTGTGCATCGATGGTGATGTCGGGGATATTGTCGTCGTTCAGATCGCCATCGATCACCAGCGGCGGGCCGAAGGCGAAGGGCTTCTCGATGCCGATCTCGCCCAGGGTCAGATTCAGCGTGCCCCCCGATAGGAACGGGGCGAAAGTGATCGTGTCGTCCGGGCCGGCAAGTTCTATCGCTTCGCGCAGGCTCAGGCCGAAATCCGCTGGGAGCCGCCACTGTGGCGCCGGGATCGAGTTCGTCGAATAAGGTGGTGACGGTGAACGTGGTCATGGTCTTGCTCCATAAATTCTGAAAAATGAATTCGAAATCACTTATGTACAAATGTTAACACATCTCACGCGATTCGTCGTTATGCGCGTACTCCGCCATCGGATATCCACATGATCTGACAACATCGCGATGGTATGGCGGCTTACGGCGCCGCGATGTCGAAGGCGAAATCGTCCATGGCCGCCACGGCGGTGCGCAGCTTCGCCACGCCCTTGAACCGCGCATAGCGGTCGCGGGTGTTCTGGTCGCCCTGGCCGCGCAGATCCGCCAGCATCGCCGCATCGGCTTCCGCGCCGCGGCCCAGCCCCAGCGCGGCGAGCACCATGCCGATCCGGGCCGCCGCCAGGTCGGCATCCGGGCCGTAGATGTCCTCGAAGGCGATCCGGGCCGGCGCGGCGCCGCGGCTTTCGAGCAGCGCCCAGGCCCGGTTCAGGCGCCGCACGCAGCGGGTCTCGTGGGCGATCATCGCCGGGATGTCGAGCGGGGTGCGGAAGGCTTCGGCATCCTGGGCGACCTTGTCGACGTGGCTCGGGCCCCAGACCTTGGTGCGGTGCGCGTATTCCATCGACAGCAGCCGGCCGGTGCGGTCGCGGCGGATCAGGAACAGGAAGCGGTATCCGGCCGCGAGGGCCTCCTCGATCAGGACCTGGCTGACCGGCCAGGGCACCATCTCGACGCAATGCTTCATGTTCTCGTCGCGGGGGACGATCTCGCGGATCGCCGCCCGCAGCGCGTCCGCATCCCCGGTGTCGCGGAAGGTGCGGCTCACCGCCCCGTGCACCCGGGGGAAGTTGAACGGCTCGTGCTGGGCCATGCGGAACGGCGAGCGCCCGGCGAGATGCCGGGTGAGGTTGGTGCCGCCCGTGCGCTGCAGGGTGCAGATGATGAAGGGCCGGTCATCGGGGTCACCCCGGCGTGGGGCGGTGGGGGCTGGGGAACCGTCGGGAGCGGGCGTGTCCTGTGGCGGCATCATGGATCCTGGGCGGTGGGGTCAGGTGGCAGGAACAGGCGGCGGGCCGGGCCGCGGAAGGGGCCTCAGGCGGGGGCGGAGACCGGCGAGCGCAGGAAACCGGCTTCCGGGCGGGTCAGATGGCCCTCGGCATAGGCAAGCGACGGCAGCCCCGCCAGCCGCTCCAGCGCCTCGGCGGGCGCCAGGCCGAAGATCCGCGCGATGTTGCCGGCGGTGCGGGCGTGATAGGCGCCGGCCTGGGCTGCGGCCCCCGCGCCGGCGCCGGTGAAGATCTTGGCGAGCTTGTAGTGGCGGACCGGCAGGATGTGCGGCGCGGTCCAGAGCGCCTCGGGGTCGGGCTGGGGCGAGCCGTCGGTGGTGTGGAAATTGTGGAAGCCCTGGTTGAGGTGCCGCCCCGGCCGGTGGCGCAGCAGGGGCAGCTTGCGCAGGCTGTCCACGGTGCCGAAGGCGTGAAACCGGGCATCCACGCGCCAGGATATCTCCGCATGGGCGCCGAAGCCCCAGGCGACGGCGTGATGGGCGGCATAATCCGCCGAGGGTGGCGGCGGCATGGCGCAATGATCGGGAAACAGCGTGGCGAACTCGGCCGCGACCCGGTCGGGGGCGTCGAGCGGCAGATCGGCCCGCGGCAGCATGTCCACCAGCACCCCGGGCACGAATTCGGCGCCCGCCGCCGCACTCCGGGCCGTCAGGGCCGGCAGGCTCTCCACGCCGTCGGGCAGGTCGAGGAACTCGTCGGCATCGACGGTCAGCGCCCACATGCCCGGGCGCAGGACCGCCGCGATCAGCGCGCCGAGCCAGAGCCCCTTGGCGGTGGCGAAGCGCCCGGTCTTGGGCCGCAGCACATGCACGCCCGGGTGCCGGAGCCTTTCGGCCACCGGCTGTGCGGATTCGTCGTCCACTAGGAAGAAGCGGGTGACGCCCAGGCGCGCGTAATGGGCGTGGAAGGCGTCGAGATAGGCGTCGTCGTCCTTCACGCAGGCGAAGAGGCAGACCTCCTCGGCGCCGATCTCTAGCCCGCCGGGGATGTCCGCGCCGTGAAACAGCATCGACAGCAGCCGGTCGGGGGGCAGGGTGTCGACCAGCGCGTGTCGGGCCTCGAACACCATGTCGAGATATTTGCGGCGCAGCTTCGCCGAGGGCGCGTTTCGGTGGAACGAGAGCGCCTGGTTGAAGGTCTGCATCGCCAGCAGCTCCGCATCGTCGCTGACATAGCTTGCCTCCTTGGGATTGAGCGGCACCATCCGGCGCACCGGCGCGACGCTCAGGGTGCGGTTGGCGATGCCGGCCTCGGCCATGAAGCCGGCGGTCCGCTTCGAGCTCAGCCCGTGGGTGCCCGTATCGCCCGCAGCGTAATGCACGAGCGGCGCCTGCGGCGCCGCGAGCAGGCTCGACAGCATCAGGTCGATCTCGTCGAACTGGCGCGGCAGCATGCGTCCGTCATAGCCCACGCGGCGATAGAGCCGGCGCGGCAGGCTGACCCGGCCGCTCGAGCCGTCGCCCCAGGTGCCGGTGAAATGGTGGAACACGAAGCCCTCGGGATGGGCGGCATGGGTGTCGCGCAATTGCCGAGTTTCCTCGGTGGTGACGAAGTTGTCGCCGTCGAGGCTGGAATAGACCGCGCCGCGGAGATGGTCGCGAAAGCCGTTCTTGGCCTTGCCGAAATGCCAGCCGTCGAGCGGGCCCGCGACGATCATCCGCAGATACCCGTCGGCCAGCGCATCGGCGAAATCCGTGCGGATCCAGTCATGGGTGGTGCGGTCGTCGTCATAGAACATCACGATGAACTCGATCTCGGCGCGGAAGGCGGCGTTCTCCTCGAGGTTCTGGCCCAGCGTGCCGCGCAGGTCGTCGCCGCGGTTCATCACTGGGATGCAATAGGAGATCACCGGCTGGCGGGCGAGGGCGGTGGCGAGGTCGGGCAGGCTGGCGAGATGCGGATGCCCGGCCGAGACGCCCCGGCCCATATGGTGGCCGTAGCGCAGGAAATGTAGCCGCGGCGGCAGCCCGCTCAGCGCCACGTCAGGATGGGTCTCAGCATACCAGCGCCCGTCGAAGCCGCAGGTATTGTCGAGAATGTCGTCGAGCCGCGCCTCGGTCATCGGCGGACCTGCGCGGCCCGGCCCGCCTCCATCGGTA
>CAVOGP010000053.1:0-55710 GCA_963695425.1 uncultured Alphaproteobacteria bacterium
TACCAGGCACGGGCCGCGATCCCGAGGCTGGCGTCAACTCAGTACCAGCCCCCGCGCCCGTGCCAGGCGTGCATGACGACGATCGCGCACTCCGCGCGGTTGCCGACCATGGATTCCGTGCGTAACAGGCTCACGCCGACGATCTCGTCGCCCTGCGGTCCCTCGACGAGCGCGCCGATGGCCATCGTGTCGTGGTAGTCGACCGCGGCGAGTCGTTGTTCGGCGTCGGCACGGCTGACTTCACGCGATGGAGTTTTGCAGCGCCAGGTACAGAGTCTGTTCGGAAGACCCGCCAGGATAGAACTTGAGTTCGCTTTCGAGGTAGATGGGGCGCAGCGGACGAATCCGGACGACTAGGTCGTCCGCGGCCTGCCAGTCCCGCTCGAGCTCAGTGGGATAGCCCGGGGCGGCTGCGGCGGGTGCTGGCCGGTGGGGGCGTCGTTCACTCTCGGTCACGGTATTCGTCGTCGTCGTCGTCGTAGTCGTCGTCCTCGTCCTCATCCTCATCCTCATCGTCCCAGTCGTCGTCCTCGTCGAGGTCGTAGTCGTCGTCTTCGTCCTCATCCTAGTCCTCGTCCTCATCCTCGTCGTCCACCCAGCTCGGGCTCGGTGGCGAGTTCGAGGTCGAGTACGTTCCACGCGTCCACGTCGATGTCCTCGATCTCGCCATCGGCGCCATTCGATGCGGACGAGGATCTCGTCGGGATCCACGCTGAGGACTTTGAACAGCTCCTCGCGGTCCAGGTCCTCGTACAGTTGGCCCTTCTCCGGGTCGTCGTACAGGGTTCACGCGGGGGTCCTCGGCGGGAATTGAGGAACTCTCGCTGAATCGGCGTGCAACAGGTTCTACGGTCCGCTCCCGACGGCAGGCAACGGGAACACACCTTACGGTAGTCCGGCCGTCCCTCGCGTAAAATCCTATCAAGGTAACGAACAGGAAAAGCGCGGACTGTGTACTCCTACACACACACACGCTCCGTGACATCCGTTTTCGTCGTCCATGAAGTCCTCGATTTGGAGCAGCATTTGCACTTTCGGCCGCGGAGCTGAATCGGGACCTGCTGGAGGGCATCCTCGGAGGAGGGACGCGGTTTCGCCGGGGACCGTCGGCACCACGAACCGGATGGGTGCGCTCCAGGCCCGGGTTGCAGTTCGAGGACAGGCGCGGTCCCGGCGCGCACCGCCGGGCTTCAAGGAGGCCTCCAGCGCTATTGCCGACAGCTCGATCACGATGACCGCGGATCCGCAATGGGGCAGGGCCTGCCGGGCGGTTTTCTCGCTCAGCGAGATGCTGGTATCCGGCAACATGGCCTGGAAAATGTTCTTCGAGCTGGCCGACGCCGTCTCGACCATCGAGGCCCACGCCTCGGAGGAGCTGGAACGAGCGCTACCTGCCGAAGATGGTCTCCGGCAAATCATCCGCGGCACGATGTGCCTGACCGAGGCGCACTCCGGCACCAATCTCGGCGTCCTGCGTACCAAGGCCGAGCCGCTCGGCGACGGATCCTACGCGGTCACCGAGCACCAAGATCTTCATCGTCGAGCACCGGCGAGCACGACCTGACCGAGAACATCGTCCACCTGGTGCTCGCGCGCCTGCCGGATGCGCCCAGGGCACCAAGGGGATCAGCCTGTTCATCGTGCCGAAGTTCCTGCCGGGCGACGATGGCGAGATCGGCGCCGCCAACAGCGTCAGGATGTGGTTCGATCGAGCACAAGATGGGTATCCACGCGTCGCCCACCTGCGTCATGCATTTCAACGACTCGAAGGGCTGGTTGGTCGGCAAGGCGAACGAAGGCCTCTCCTGCATGTTCACGATGATGAACCACGCGCGGCTCGATCTCGCGGCTGGAGCACGGCCTGCTCCAGAATGGCCTGGCAGGCCTCAGCAATTACGTAATGTTCCTGGTTCTGTCGTCTACTTCGTAGGCATCTGTTCTCGTCGGCGCCGTGCTCATGGAACAGCACAACGACTGGGCCGCGCCCGGCCGGCGCTACATGACGCTGGATACCGACGCCGCGATCGGCGATCATCGGCGCGCCGGCCGCGCTTTCTCACGCGAGCTGGTCAGCTCCGGCCCCGCCGGAAACGCCCGCTGACACAATGTCAGCTACACCACCACCGGGGACGTGATCGTCGCTGCAACCTCTGTTAACGGCGAATGAACGGCTGGCTGAGGGAGCGGAAGCGCCGTCGTCGGGGAGCCCGGAGGAGGCGTAGCAGCCCTTCGGCCGCTGTGTCCCTTTCTCCCTGCGCTGTTGCGTGGGATTCCTGCGCACCGCTCTCCTGGCTTTGCCAGTATGAAGCCATTGGCGGCGCGCGACAGGCGCGGACGGCGTGCTATCCTCGTGGCGGCCGGGGCGGATGCCCCCGGACGGCAGGGAGGTGGGGTCATGCCTGGGACAGCCTGCGCCCGCGGGGCCGCACCATGGTGAGCATGGTCATCGGCGGGCTCGGGCTGTTCCTGCTCGGCATGTGGCTGATGAGCGAGGGGTTGAAGCTCGCGGCCGGCGACACGCTGCACGCGATCCTAGCGCGCTGGACCTCGAGCCCGGGGCGCGGCTTTCTCACCGGGCTCGGTCTCACCGGGCTGGTGCAGTCGTCGTCGGCGGTGAGCATGGCGACGATCGGCTTCGCCAATGCCGGGCTGCTGACGCTCGGACAGGCGATCTGGGTGATCTATGGCGCCAATGTCGGCACCACGCTGACCGGGTGGATCGTGCAGTTCCTCGGCTTCCGTGTCGATGTCGGCCTCTATGCCATGCCGTTCGTCGGCCTCGGCATGGCGCTGCGGCTGACCGGCGGCGACAGCCGGCGCGCCGCCTGGGGGCAGGCGCTGGCTGGTTTGGGCCTGCTCTTTCTCGGCATCGCCACCCTGAAGAGCGGCTTCGAGGGGCTGGCGACCACCGGGGCGCTGCCCGAGGCCGACGGCGGGGCGCCGGGCGACCTGCTGCTCTACCTCGGGCTCGGGATCGTGCTGACCACGCTGATGCAGTCCTCGAGCGCGCTGCTGGTCATCGCCATGTCGGCGCTGGCCTCGGGCGTCGTCACTCTGCCACTGGCGGCGGCGATGGTGCTCGGCGCCGCGGTCGGCACAACGACGACGGCGGTCCTTGCCGCGATCGGCGCGACGGCGACGGCGAAGCGGGTGGCGAGTGCGCATGTGATCTTCGCCTGCCTCGCCGCCCTGACCGGCTTCGCGCTGCTCCGCCCGCTGCTCGGCGGCATCGAACGAGCGGTGGCGGCGCTCGGCGCGACGCCGGAGCCGACTCTGGTGCTGGTGCTCTTCTTCACCGCGGTCAAGCTCATCGGCGTGGCCGCGATCTGGCCGCTGACCCCGGCGCTCACCCGATACCTCGAGACCCGCTTCACCGCCGGCGAGGGCGTGGCGGTGCGCCCGCAGTACCTCGACCGCAACGTGCTCCAGGTGCCGGCGCTGGCGCTCGAGGCGGGCCTGCGCGAGGCCGCAAGGCTGCGTGACCTCGCCACCGCGGCGATCCTCGGCTGGCTCGCCGAGCCCGCGGCGGGCACTTCGCTCGCGCGCGCGGCGGACGAGGTGCGCGGGCTCGCCGACGGGATCGCCGCCTTCTTGTCACAGCTCGCTGCCGCCCCGCTGACGCCCGACGAGGTGGCGCGGGTGCAGCTGCTGCTGCGGACGCTGCAGCACTACCGCGCCGCGGTCTACGACGCCCAACGCGCCGCGGCCACGATAGTCGAAAGCCCGGCCGTGCCGCCGGAGCGGCGCGGATTCGCGGCCGAGATCGCCGCGGCGATCGCCCGCCCCGAGACCATGGCCAAGGCGCTGGAGCGGCAACTCAAGGCCGATCGCGATGGGCTGAAGGCGCGCCTGCTGGCGCGGGCGGCGGCGGGGCGAATGTCGCTTGAGGCGATGGATGCGCATCTGCGCGGAATGAACGCCGAGCTCCGCATGCTGCGTCACCTGCGCAAGGGGCAGGGCTACATCGAGGGCTTCCACGAAGCGCAGCTCCCCGGACACCCCGCCGAGGACGAGGAGGCCGCGGACGACGCGGTTCAGGCCTGATGGCAGTGCGGGGCGGTCGCTGGTGCCGTGGGGAGCCGAACCCGCGTCAGGGCTGCTGAACAGGGCTGACCATCGGGGCGAGCGTTTCGACGCGCAGTTCCACCTGCCGTGGCGGCAGGAACGGAATCTCGATGTCGAAGGGAAACGCCACCGCGATCCGCATGAAGCTCGTGCCGACAATCTCGGTGACTTCCACGTCGAGCGCGAGGGCCTGGTAGTTGGATAGGATACCCTGCAGGGTGGTCTCGATGGTGTTCGCGTCGGTCTCCGGGGCGAGGTGCACGATGCGCACAGCCTGACCGAGCGCCTCACTCATTTCGTTGCGGGCCATCAGCGCTTGCCCAACATGGAAGATGCCGAAGAGCAGCGTCAGGAACATGCCGAGGATCAGCGCGAACTCTAGCGCGACCGCGCCGTCCTCGCACCCGCGCAACGTGCGCCGGCGGCGATCAGCGGATCTGGACACGGGTCGCCGCGACCACGTCGCGCTCGCCGAAGAGCGGGCCCGAGACCGGGCGCGCTGCGGCGATCTCGAAAAAGACGGACGGCGCCGCGCCGTCGGGGCAGACGCTTGTGCACGAGGCCGCAAGCTCGGCGCACAGACAGGTCTGGTTGACCGTCGCCTGCATCCCTTGCGCGTCCGCGGCCGAGGCGAACACAATCGACTGGATGGCGCCCGCGTTGTTGTTGAGCGACATCGCCGCCTGGGCGCCCGCCCGCACGTTACGGTCGAGCTCCATCCGGGCACCCGTGGCGATGCCAACATCGACCATGCCGAGCAGGCCGAGCACCAGGATCGGGGCGACCAGCGCGAACTCGACCGCGCTGACCCCGCTGCTGTCGCGGAACAGATTTCGGAACAGGGAACTTGCCATGGCTCTCACTCTACGATTGTGATCAGGCGCGCAGTACGGATGTCTTGGACCCCCCAACCGGTGCAATCCATGCCGACCTGGGAATTGCCCGAGAACAGAATGGTCTGGGCAACGACCTGCGTGCAGCCGCCGGCGGCCGAACCGCCGCCGAGCATCTGGATCCCGGCCCGCCGGGCGTAGAGCGCTCCGTTGAAGAACGAACTCGAGTTGCCGTTGATCGTGTGAGTGACCTCGGCGTTGCGGTCGCCGAACATCAGCATGCCCGCAAACGGACCGGTGGTCGGCGCCGAGAGCTGGATTGTCGCGCCACCATTGAACTTGGTCGTGCCGGTGCCGTCAAAGTAGAGGGTCACCCCATTGCCCCGCACCGTCGCCTGGGCGTTGATCGTCAGGTCGCCCTTGATCACGTAGACCCCGGGCTGGAGGGTCACGTCGCCCTTGAAGTCGAGGCTGCAGAACGTCCCTGGCGAAACGGTGATTACCGATTGGGGAGTGTTGTTCGGGCTGTTCGTGCACCCGGCCGGGATCGCCGGTATGGCCATCGCCGCGTAGGGATCGGGCACGATGTCGGCGTGCTCATAGGGGGCGGTGCAGCTCGTCAGGGTCAATCCGTTGTTCACCGAGACGGTGCCGGAAGCAGACAGGCAGTCGGCCTGGACGCTGGCGGCGCCGTTGACGATCGCCGAGCCGCCGGCAAGCGAGTTCGAATGGACGTTGCATCCGACGAGGATGGTCCCGGTCGAACCGGTGAAGGTCACCGCGCCCGAGGCGGAGGGATGCAGCGCAAGCACGCAGGTCGGCACGCCTTCGGAGATCAGCGCGACGGCGCGCCCCGCCGTGAGCACGGTCCCCGCATCGAAGATCGAGCTGAACGTGCGCGGCAAACTCTCCTCGATCTCGATCTCGACCGCGCGGTTGTTCGCCGCGAAGGCGCCGTCGTCGGGCGGCCACGTCGTAACGAGCGAGCCGCGGTTCGGGACGAAGCCGGTCTCTGTCGCCGCGTCGGCGGCGGCCGTTTCCATATTCTGCAGCGGCCGGCCCGCACGCAGCTCGGTCGCGGCTGAGTAGGCCGCAACGTCGGCGGCGTTCTGGAGCTTGCGCTGGTTGAAGTACCACATGCCGACCTCGGCGCCGAAGCCGAGACCTCCGATCGCGACCGGTAAGGTGACCGCAAAGAGCACCGCGGTCGCCCCGCTCGAGTTTTTTACAAACTTGCGTACACTCTTCAAAATCATCGCAGCCCCCATTGTGGAGACTGAACTATAGGAATTCAAATCCGGGAATTAACCAAGAAGATTTCTCAAAGCTTGTTTAATCAATTATTACTGGACGGCCGTCTGTTCGGCGTGTCAGGCGGCGACCGGGCGGCGCCATGTCGGGTGGAACAGGCCCGCCGGCGAGAGGGTGAAGATTTCGCAGCCCTGCTCTGTCACGCCCACCGAATGCTCGAACTGTGCGGAGAGCGAGCGATCGCGGGTCACGGCGGTCCAGTCGTCCTCCAGGATGCGGGTCTCGGGGCGGCCGAGGTTGATCATCGGCTCGATCGTGAAGAACATCCCCGGCTCCAGCACCGGCCCCGTCCCCCAGCGCCCGTAGTGAAGCACGTTGGGCGCGGAATGGAACACCCGGCCCAGCCCGTGCCCGCAGAAGTCGCGGACCACCGAGCAGCGATTCGCCTCGGCGTAGCGCTGGATCGCAGCCCCTATGTCGCCGAAGGTATTGCCGGGCCGGACCTGCGCGATCCCCTCCATCAGTGCGTCGTGTGTGATGTCGATCAGCCGCTCCGCCTTGCGCGCAGGCGTGCCGGCCACGTACATCCGGCTGTTGTCGCCGTACCAGCCATCGACGATCACGGTGACGTCGATGTTCAGGATGTCGCCTTCCTTCAGCCGCTTGTCGGACGGAATGCCGTGGCAGACCACATGGTTGATCGAGATGCAGGTGGCGTGCTTGTAGCCCTTGTAGCCGACGGTGGCCGAGATCGCCCCGGCCTCGCCGATCATCGCATGCACCCGCGCGTCCAGCTCCGCCGTGGTCGCGCCGGGAATCACCTCCGCGGCGATGCGGTCGAGGATGTCCGCCGCCACGCGACCGGCGGCGCGCATGCCGGCGAAATCTTCGGCCGCGTGGATGCGGATGCCGTCCTTGTTCAGGCGGCCGGAGTTAAACTGGTCCAAGGCGGGTTTTCCGGACGTCATCGGCCCGATTTAATCCCGCGGGCCCGGCATTGCAAACCCAAGCACGCCGGAAACCGGACCTGCACCCGCCGGCGATCTTTATGGGTGCCAGGCTCAGGGGACCGGCGGCACGCTGAGATCCCCGCGGAAACGGCAGGCGGCGCGGAGCACATCCGCGCCGCAGGCCCTGGGCGCGAGGCCGGGGGTCAGGCAGACCCGCACCTCGCGCACCAGCCCGTCGCGGCAGGTGACGATCACCCCGTCGGGCCGCAGCGCGGGATTGGCGGCGAGAAACGCCGCCTCCACCTCGGTCTCGGTGAGCCGCTCGTCGCGGATCCGCGGCACGCGCAGCCCGGCGAAGGCCGCGCGCGTGTCGCGGAAATACTCGGCCGCGGGCAGGCCGGTGCAGCGGCCGTGCTTGCGCCACTGGTACCAGGCGAGCCCGCCGGACCCCATGATGTCGGCCATCTCGCCGGTCTCGCGCCGCGAGGGGTCGCGGACGGTGGCCTCGCAGAACTCAGGCCAGCCCTCCTCGTACTGCGGCCAGAGTCCGTGCACGGTGAAGCCGAGATCGCGGCCGGGGTCGCATTGCTCGCGGTTCTCCGCATCGCCTTCAGCGGCGCAGAAGCTCGGCGTCCAGGTCAGCGACAGCAGGTAGTAGTCGAAATCCTGCGCCGCCGCCGGGAACGGAGCCGCGAAGAGCGCCAGCGTGGTCAGATAGGTCTTTATCATTTGCCGCATCGCGCCTATATAGCCGGGCAATTCCACCGCGAAAACCGAGTTCAGCGCGCGCCCCGCGCCGCCGAGTTTCCGGACCCGGGCGCAAGCATGTTCGACGAAAGGAGCCAAGTGATGGCGCTTCCCCTGATGCAGAAGGCGACGGCCGTCTGGCTGATCGACAACACCACGCTGAGCTTCGCGCAGATCGCGGATTTCTGCGGCCTGCACGAACTGGAGGTGAACGGCATCGCCGACGGCGAAGTGGCGCAAGGCATCAAGGGCTTCGATCCGATCGTCAACCGCCAGCTCACCCCCGAGGAAATCCGCCGCGCCGAGGGCGACCCGAAGTACCGGATGCGGCTCTACAACAACCCGGCCGCCGAGGGCGAGACCAAGCGCAAGGGACCGCGCTACACGCCGCTCTCCAAGCGCCAGGAGCGCCCGGCCGCCATTGCCTGGCTGGTGAAGTTCCACCCCGAGCTGACCGATGGCCAGATCGCCAAGCTGGTGGGCACCACCAAGCCGACGATCCAGTCGATCCGCGACCGCTCGCACTGGAACATGGCCAGCATCCAGCCGGTCGATCCGGTGGCGCTCGGCATGTGCCGCCAGTCCGAGCTCGACGCCGCCGTGGCCAAGGCGGTGCGCAAGCAGGCCGCCGATGGCACTGTGATGAGCGACACCGAGCGCATGAAGCTTGTCTCAACCGTCCAGTCGCTCTCCATGGAGCCCGAGACGCGGCGGCCGGCGAACATGGCGGGGCTGGAGAAGTTCACGCTCGGTGGGGGCCGCGATGAGCGCCCGTCGTCGCGCGAGGGCGCCAAGGCCGATGCCGAGAGCCTGTTCAAGCTGGCGCCGACCGAGGGCGGCGAGGACGAGGACTGACCCCGCAGGGGGCCGCGCCCGCCCGCACGCGATTCCAGTACTTCCGTCCCGATTCGTGGTAGGCTGTCCCGCTTGACAGCAGACAAGGCCCCCCAGGAGGCCGGAACAAGGGACACATCAGGATGAAGCGCGTGATACTGGCCGCCCTCGTGGCTGGCTCTTTTGCCGTGCCTGCATTCCCACAGACCGCCACGACCACCGCCACACCCGTCATCATCGAGGAGCCCATCCCGGTCACCAGCGAGACCCCGGTCGGATCGTCGACACCAGGGTCGATGGCCGCCGGCACCGCGGGCGCGATCATCGTAATCGGCATCGGCCTGCTGATCGCCTGCGGCATCGCCTGTGCGAACTGATGGAGAAGAGCAAGATGATCCGCCTCGCACCAGCCCTTGCACTCGCCATCGCCTTCGCGGCCAGTCCCGCAGCCGCCCAGACCGCTGCCCCCGTCCCCGAGCCCGAGCCGATCATCGTGGAGGAAAGCGCCCCACCCGGGGGATCGGCCCAGATCGCCGTCGGTGCAGGGGTCGGGGTGCTGGTCGGTCTGGCCGTCTTGATCCTGGTGTTCTCGTCGGGAAGCTGAGCGGCGCGCCCCGGCCCGCGGTTCTGCAGGCTCCTCGCCCCGCGGAGCCCCGCGCCTGTCTACCTGCGGCCGTTCGCCCGGCGGCGCTTCGCGTATCACGTTCCTGTGACTGGAGAATAATCCGGACCCGCACAGTGTTGCACTCCACGACGCAATCTCGCGTCAGGAACTGGAGTGACCGATGCCGAAGACCCCCGAAGCCCGAAACGGCAGGACCCGCCGACAGACACTGCTGCGCATAGGCGCCGCGGCCGCGGGCGTCTATGTCGCCCCGGCCCTAACCGTGCTCAGCACGGCCGCGGCGCAGAGCGGGGCCAGCGCCCCAAGCGCGGCCAGCGCCCCGAGCCGTGTCAGCGCCCCGAGCCGTGTCAGCGCTCCGAGCCGTGTCAGTGCCCCGAGCCGTGTCAGTGCTCCGAGCCGGGTGAGTGCCCCAAGCCGGACAAGCGCCCCCAGCCGGGTGAGCGCTCCGAGCCGAGCAAGCGCCCCGAGCCGGACAAGCGCCCCCAGCCGGGCAAGTGGCCCGAGCCGCGGTGGCGGTGGCAGCCAGAACAGGAGCGGTGGCAGCCAGAACACCGGTGGGCGCAGCAGCCTGCCCAGCCGCGTGGAATTTGGCGGGCGCGAGCTGCGAATCCGTCCGGACGGAACCGTCGAGCCGAGGCTGCCCCGCTGGCTCTCTAACATCGTCGGCGGAAACTAGGCAGGCACCATGGCCGGTCGCGAACGCGGGACGCTGGAGTGGCCGGGCGAGTTTCTGCTCCACGCGCCCGGACTCGACCGGCCGATCCTGATGTCCGACGCTTCCGAGGTGGCGGAAAGTCTCGCGGGCATCACCCGCGGCTGGGCGTGGCAGCCCGTGCCTGCCGGCACCGACGCGGCCGAGCTGGCGTCGATCCGCGTGGGCTGGGCCGGTGACGGCTATGTGGTGGACTCTGCATGGCTGGGCGCGCCGATGATTGGGCTGAGCGCCGTCGGCGCCGCCTGCTCCATCGCCTGCGACCTCGGGCTCGCCAGCATCGATGCGGATGGGCAGGGCATCGGCCTGCACTGCGGTGCGGTGGAGATCGGCGGCCGGCTGGTCGTGCTGGCCGGGCCGCGGCGGGCCGGCAAGAGCACGCTGGTCTCTCGGCTCGGCGCGGACGGGGTCCGGGTCTATGCCGACGACATCCTGCCGCTGGGGCCGGGCGATGTCACCGGCGTGGCGCTCGGCATCGCCCCGCGGCTGCGCCTGCCGCTGCCGCGCCAGGCGTGCCCGGCCTTTCGCGCCCATGTGGCGGCGCATGTGGCCGCCATGGACGACCGGTACGGCTACGTGATGCCCCCCGATCTCGCGCCGCGCGGGTCGGAGGCGCCGATCGGGGTGATCCTGCTCCTCGACCGCCGGCCGCGGACCCGCGCGCGCCTGCGCGCCGCCACCAGGGCCGACGCGCTGCGGCTCCTGGTGCTGCGCAACCTTGCATCCGGCCATGACCCGGCTCCGCTCATCGCCCGGCTCGAGGCGCTGGTGGACCGCGCCGAGGTCTGCTGGCTGGAATATGCCGGCATCGACGAGGCCGCGGCGCTGGTCCGCACCGCCTTCGCCGCCGGCGCCGCGCCTCCCGCGCTCGCCCCCGCGCGCCCCTCCCGCCTGGCCAGGCCGGCGGCCCGCGGCACGGCGGCGCTGTCGCGGCGCCGCTACCGGACGCGGCCCGGCATCGGCCTGCGGGAGGTCGGGGGCGAGGCCTTCCTCAGCGACCCCGCCGAAAAGGCGATCCTGCACCTCAACGCGATCGGCGCCGCAATCTGGTCGCTGCTGGCCGCGGACGGGGCGAGCGAGGCCGAGGCGGCCGCGGCACTTTCCGGGGCTTACCCCGGGACCGACCCCGCCCGCATCGCCGCCGATGTCGCGGCGCTCTACGCCGACCTTCGCGCCGCCAGGCTGATCGCGCCAGCCAGCCCCCGGCGCGGTGGAAACGGTCCCACAGGCGCTTGAGCCGGCCCGCTTTGTATCCCATAGAGGTACCGCTGAGGACGGGATGGGGCGCGCGCGTGGAGTTCGACTACGTCATCATCGGCGCCGGCACCGCCGGATGCCTGCTCGCCAACCGCCTGACCGCCTCGGGCGACCGGAGTGTGCTGCTCGTCGAGGCCGGCGGGCGCGACAGTTACCACTGGATCCACATCCCCGTCGGCTATCTCTACTGCATCGGCAATCCGCGCACCGACTGGATGTACATGACCGAGCCCGATCCGGGGCTGAGCGGCCGCCGTCTGCGCTATCCGCGCGGCAAGGTGCTGGGCGGCTGCACCTCGATCAACGGCATGATCTACATGCGCGGCCAGGCGCGGGATTACGACCTCTGGGCCGAGCTGACCGGCGAGCCGGACTGGTCCTGGGCAAACGCGCTCCCCGACTTCATCGCCCACGAGAGCCACTGGCGCATGGACGCCGGCGACGACCCCGCCTTCGCGCGGCTTCACGGCGGCAAGGGCGAGTGGCGGGTGGAAAAGCAGCGACTGCGCTGGGACATCCTCGAGGCCTACGCCGAGGCCGCGCGCCAAGCCGGCGTCCCCGACCGCGCCGACTTCAACGACGGCGACAATGAGGGCGTCGGGCTCTTTGAAGTGAACCAGCGCGGCGGCTGGCGCTGGAACGCGACCAAGGCCTTCCTGCGGCCAATCGCATCCCGTCCGAACCTGACGGTTCGCACGAGCGCCGAGGCGCTGCGGCTCCTGACCTCGCCCCGCGACGACGGCGGCCTCGCCTGCACCGGGTTGGAGCTGCGCGGGGACTACGGCGCCATCGAAACGGTCCGCGCCACCCGCGAGGTGATCCTCGCCGCCGGGGCCGTCAACTCGCCGAAGCTCCTGCAACTCTCCGGCATCGGCCCGGCGGACCTCCTGCGCGCGCACGGCATCGAGGTCGTGGCCGACCTGCCCGGCGTGGGCGCCAACCTGCAGGACCACCTGCAATTGCGCACCGTCTGGAAAGTCACCGGCGCGAAGACCCTCAACACTATGTCGCAGACCCTGCTCGGCAAGGCCGGTATCGCGCTCGAATACGCGCTGAAGCGCACCGGCCCGATGAGCGCCGCCCCAAGCCAGCTCGGCGTCTTCACCCGCTCGCGGCCCGGCCTCAACCACGCCAACATCGAGTACCACGTCCAGCCCCTCAGCTTGGAGGCCTTCGGCGAGGGCCTACACCCCTTCCCGGCGATCACCGCCAGCGTCTGCAACCTCAACCCCACCAGCCGCGGCACCATCGCCATCGCCAGCCCGCGGCCCGAGGACGCGCCCCATATCCGCCCCAGCTATCTCTCCACCGACGAGGACCGCCGGGTGGCGGTCGAAAGCCTGCATGTCACCCGCCGCATCTCGGCCCAGCCCGCGCTCGCCCGCTACGCCCCGGTGGAGTGGAAGCCCGGCCCGCAGATCACCTCCGACGAGGATCTGATCCGCGCCGCCGGCGACATCGGCACCACCATCTTCCACCCCGTCGGCACCACCGCCATGGGCAGCGACGGCGACCCCGCCGCGGTTCTCGACCCCCACATGCGGCTGCGCGACGGCCGCGGCGGCCGGGTGGCGGGGCTGCGGGTGGTCGATGCCGGCGCCATGCCCATGATCCCAAGCGGCAACACCGCCGCCCCGGTGCTGATGATGGCCGAGAAGGCCGCCCGCTGGATACAGGCGCGGGCGTGAACCCCGGGAACACCACGCGGCAGCGACGGCCGTGGCCCCCTTGCGGGCGATTCTGCTGTCCCGCCCAGCCGCGCTGCCACGTGCGATTAGGGCAGCGGGCGCCCGCCGGGGGGGCCGCGAAGCGGCCGCCCCGGGGGGGCGGGCGGCCGCTGCCCGGGCCAAGAAGCCCGGGCAAGATGGCTCCACCGGCGCGTTCCAATCCCCGTGGCTTGTAGCATGGCCTCGCCCTCCCCGGAGCGCCCACACCCGTGATCGTCCTCGGCCTCTGCACCATGGGCGCGAGCGCGGCCTGCCTGTTCCGCGACGGCGAGCTGCTGGCGGCGATCGAGGAGGAACGCCTCAGCCGCATCAAGAACGACGGCGCCTTCCCGCTCGCCGCCATCGCCGAATGCCTGGCGATCGGCGGCGTCGGGATCGCCGATGTGGACGCGGTCGCGGTCTACTGGAAGCGCTGGCGGGTGGGCGCGCGGATCGCGGGCACCGTCGCCAAGGCGTGGCAATCGTCCGAGGCGCGGCGGGCGATCCGCAGCCGCGCGACCTCGGCACTGGTCTCGACCGAGGCCACCGGCAGCCACCCCGAAACCGGCGGCCGCTGGGCGGACCTGTTCCTCATCCGCCGGATCCTGTCGCAGGCCTTCGGGCCGTACCGCGGCCCCATCCGCTTCTACGACCACCACCTGACCCACCAGCTCTACGGCGAGGCGCTGCGCGACTGGCCCGACTGCCTCTCGCTCTCCTACGACGGCGGCGGCGAGGCCGACGCGACCGTACTGTCGGTGCTCCGCGGCGGCCGGCGCACCGACCTGAAGCGGGTGCGCTGGCCGAACTCGCTGGGGCATTTCTACAGCTTTTTCACCGGCTACCTCGGCTTCCGCATGCTCGAGGGCGAGTACAAGATGATGGGCCTCGCCCCTTACGGCACGCCCACGCTCCGCAACCTCATCCTCGAGCGCATCCTGCGGCTGGAGCCCGACGGCGGCTACCGCCTCGACACCGCGCTCTGCGACTACCACCGCGCGCTGACCGGCGATTTTCCCGCGGCGATGGCCGCCCTCGTCGGCCCGCCCCGCGGGCAGGACGAGCCCCCGACCGAGGGCCACCTTAGCCTCGCCGCCAGCGTGCAGGCCGCCTTCGAGGCCGCACAGCAGCACCTGCTCGGCTGGGCTAGGGCGCAGGCGCCCGACATCGACCGGCTGGTCATCTCCGGCGGCTGCGCGCTGAACGTCACCGCCAACGGCCGCGTGCTCCAGGCCGGCCTCTTTCGCGAGATCATCGTCCCCCCCGCCCCCCACGACGCCGGCTGCGCCATCGGCGCGGGGCTCGCCTGCCTGGCCGGGCACGGCGCAGCGGTGCGCAGCGTCGCCAGCCCATACCTCGGCCCCGCCTTCACCGACGCCGAGATCGCCGCCGCCTTCGACCGTCTCGGCCTGCCCGTGCCGCCCCGGGTGAGCGAGGAAGAAGTGATCGCCCGCGTGGTCGACACCCTTGCCGCACGCGGCATCGTCGGCTGGTTCCAGGGCCGCACCGAGTTCGGCCCGCGCGCGCTGGGCGCGCGCTCGATCCTCGCCGATCCCCGCGACGACACAATCCGTGAGGAGATCAACGCCAAGATCAAGAAGCGCGAGCTCTTCCGCCCCTTCGCGCCCTCGACCACGCGCGAGGCTGGGCCGGACTTCTTCGAGCTCGACCAGGAAAGCCCCTACATGAACATCCTCGCCGCCGTCCGCCCCGAGCGGCGCGCGCAGATCCCCGCAGTGACGCATGTGGACGGAACGGCGCGGGTGCATACGGTATCGGTCGAGGCGAACCCGCTCTACCACCGGCTGATCACCGCCTTCGGCGAACGGACCGGGGTGCCGGTGCTGCTGAACACCTCCTTCAACATCCAGGAGCCGATCGTGAACACGCCGGAGGCGGCGATCCGCACATATCTGGCTTCGGGCATGGACCTGCTTGCGATCGGCGGCCATCTCTGTGATCGTGAATGGCGCGCGCAGGCCAAAGCCGCCGGATGAGGGCGAACATGCCAAAGGCCTATCTTTCCATCGACTTCGAGGATATCGCGTACGACTTCAAGCGCGAGTTCGATATCCCGCAGGACGGGACCTTGCGCGTCGACGCCCTCTGGCGCGCCTACGAGGCGATCGAGAGCTTCTGCCAGACCGAGGCCGGCGGCGCGCGGCTGACCTTCTTCACCACGGGCGTCCTCGCGGCCAGATGCCCCGAGATCGTTGCGCGCATCGCGAGCGACGGCCACGAGATCGGCTGCCACTACTACTACCACGACATCGCCAGCGGCGACGCGCCGGAGGCCTTCGACTTCAACCTGCGCCGCGCGATTGGCGCGCTGGAAGATGCGGGCGGCCAGAAGGTGCTCGGCTTCCGCGCCCCGCGGTTTTCGCTGCGGCAGGACGACGTGGCGCATTTCCGGGTGCTGGCGAAGCTCTTCGCCTACGATTTGAGCGTTACCGTGGAGAGCCGTGCGGAACTCGACGCCTTCCGCGCGGCAGCAGGCGGCCTCGAGGGCCTCGCCCTCTTTCCCGTCGTGCGCCAGAAGCTGGCCCCCGGCCTGCCCCCGCTCCGCCTGGGCGGCGCCTACATCAAGCTCTTCCCGGCCTCTGTCACCCTCAAGGGCGTGCGCCTTGCCGCCGAGGCGGGTCTCGTCCCGATGCTCTACCTGCACCCCTACGAGTTCACGGCCGACCGCTCCTTCTACTTCCCCATGCGCGAGATGGGCGACCTCTCGCTGCGGCGCAAGCTCTTCCTCTGGCTGCGCCAGTGCCATTGCCACGTCGTCGGCAACCGCGGCGTCCCCGCCAAGCTGCGCCGCATCCTCGGCGCCTGCGAGCTTGGCGGGCCGATGCGGAACCTGCTGGCGGCTTGAGCCGAAGCAGCGAGCCGCCGTCAGCCCCAGTCGGCCGTATCGAGATTGCGCCCCTTGATGAGGGCAGACTTGAAGTCAGGAACGACAGTCGTCGGCTGGACCGCCGGCCCGGCCAGTCCGCTGGCACCCACGTGTTCGATATGCACCCACGGGCTCTTGACTGTGAACGTCCTGTTCGTGGTGACGAAGAAATCCGGTTGATAGTGCCAGGTCAGGAAAAAGTGATCATTCACCCAGTCGTAAACGACACGCCAGCGCGGCTCGGAGAATTCCTCCGTCGCGCTTTTGTTTCCTGCCGTGTACTCGACATATGCAGACATCTGATCGGATTTGACGTTTGCCTTGGACTGAATGTTCGATGGCAGTTCGGTGTAGTCGGTTATGTAGTCTTTGAAGGCGCTCTGTTTTGCGGTCAGTGCGATGGGGACCGCAACCTTCGGGAGCCAACCGTCCTTGTCCAGGTGAACCGAGCGCATGCAATATAAATCATCCTGTTTTTGCTTGTACAACTGATACATGAGCGCCTTACGTTCTTTCTCAGTAAGGTTTTTATTTGCGTCTACCCTTCCTAGCGCCCGCATGTTACTGTCTATCCAAGTATTGCGAGAAGCTTTCACGTCGTTCTTAATTTCTCCCGGTGAAATGATGGGGACAGAACTGTAGGTCTCCTGGTAGAAGTCCATCTTCACATGCAACTTGCGCCCATCGACCACCTTCTGCTGGTTCTTGATCGAGTGGATGAACAGAAACATGGAATGTGGCAGCAGGTTCGAAGCGATTTCGTAGATCGGCTCCTTGACTTTGTGTGCCGCCTTTGTGAAGGCAACCTTACGGCCTCCGGCACCGCCCGCTGCGACCGTCAGGTTGTCGGCAATGTAGTTTCCGATCTCCGGTGCGCTCATCGAGCAGAACTTCACCATTTCACCCTCTCCTATAGTCGGCCAACCTGGGTTCGGAGCGGCATTCACAAGTCCGTTCCGGTGGAGGCAATCCTACCCGAAACGCCGTCATCCTAGGGTTGCGGTGGCTGGATTGGCAAGCACCGCGTCGCTCGCGCGGGGGAAGCCCCGGCAGCAGGGTCCGCCTCGATCTGGCTTAACGATTTAATCCCGACTATTTTAGGTGCCATATGGATTCCATATGCTTTCCATATGCGTTCCATACGCAGCGAATCCCCGTTAACCTCTGGAATTGCAGACATTCATCGAGCCGAGTAGCTCTTCCCCCGTCAGCCCCTCAGCCGGTCCATGACCGACGCCAGCTCAGCGCTGATCCCCGGCTCCGACAGGGCATGGCCGGCGTTGCCGACCATGTGCAGCTCGGACCGCGGCCACGCGGCATGCACCGCGTGGGCGGTGTGCGGCGGGCAGATCATGTCGTAGCGGCCCTGCACGATGTAGCCCGGCACCTCGGCGATGCGCGGCATCTCGCGCAGCACATGGCCGTCGCCATCGAGGAAGCCGTCGTTGATGAAATAGTGATTCTCCAGCCGCGCGAAGGCCAGCGCATAGGGCCCCGTCGGCCCGCTGCGCCCCTCGCCGGGCTCCAGTACGGCGAGCGCGCTCTCCCAACCTGCCCAGGCACGGGCGAAGCGCGCCTGCTCGGCGGGGTCCGCGCCGAACAGCCGCTGGTGATAGGCGCCGATCAGGTCGTGGCGCTCGGAGGCGGGGACCATATGGGCAAAGGCCCTCCACTGGTCCGGCCAGAACGACCCGGCGCCGCCGCCATAGAACCAGGTCAGTTCCGCCTTCGTCATGGTGAAGACCCCGCGAAGGACGAGGGCCGCCACCCGCTCGGGATAGGACTGCGCATAGAGCAGCGCAAGGCAGGCGCCCCAGGAGCCACCGAAGACCTTCCAGCGCTCGATGCCCAACTCCGTGCGTATGCGCTCGATATCCGCCACCAGATCCCAGGTCGTGTTGTTCTCCACCGAGGCATGCGGCCCCGACCGCCCGCAGCCACGCTGGTCGAAGAGCACGGCCCGGTAGTGCGCGGGATCGAAGAACCGCCGCATCCCGGGACTGCAGCCGCCGCCCGGCCCGCCGTGCAGCACCACCACCGGTTCGCCCTGGGGATGGCCGCATTGCTCGACATAGATCCGGTGGCCGCCGGGCATTTCGAGTATCTGCTGGCGGAAGGGTTCGATTGGAGGATAGAGCCCGGTCCGGGCACCGGCGCCTTGGCTTAGATTTTCCTTCATTGGTGTACTATGTATCCCGGTATCCCGTCGAGACCATGGAACAATCGCAGGTTGGCCAAATGAGTGCAACGCAGAACGCCAGTACGGTTGACGCGGGTGAGATCGCCCGCTTCGAGGCCATGGCGGCGGAGTGGTGGGACCCCAGCGGCAAGTTCAAGCCGCTGCACATGCTGAACCCCTGCCGGCTCGACTACATCGTGGACCAGATCGCCGCCGAGTTCGGTCGCGACCCCAGGGCCGACCGCCCTTTCCAGGGCCTCAGGCTGCTCGACATCGGTTGCGGCGGCGGGCTGCTGTCCGAGCCGATGGCGCGGCTCGGCGCCGAGGTGGTCGGCGCCGATGCGGCGGCGAGGAACATCCCGGTGGCGCGCCTGCACGCCGAGCAGTCGGGCTTGGCCATCGACTACCGCCACACCACGGCCGAAGCGCTGGCCGCGGCCGGCGAGCGCTTCGACGTGGTGCTCAACATGGAGGTGGTCGAGCACGTCCCCGACCCCGCGGCCTATCTCGCCGCCTGTGCGTCCTTGCTGAAACCCGGCGGGCTCATGGTCTGCTCGACCCTGAACCGCACCGCCCGCAGCTTCGCGCTCGCCATCGTCGGCGCCGAGCACGTCATGCGCTGGCTGCCCAGGGGCACCCACACCTGGTCGAAGTTCATCACGCCCGACGAGCTTTTCGCATTGCTCGCCGGGGCCGGGCTGGAGCCCGTCGACCGCAAGGGCTTCGTCTTCAACCCGCTCGCCTGGACCTGGCACATCTCCGACCGCGACCTGTCGGTGAACTACGTCACCACAAGCCTGCGGCCCGAGGCGTCCTAGCGCCCTTGCCGCGGCGTGTGAAAATACCGACACTCGCAAAGCTGTCCGCCAGCCCCGGGGGTGCTTCGCTATCGTCCCGCCATCGCCGCCCGTACCCAGGCCCGCGCCGCTGGCCGGGCGGTTTCGCCGGCACGCTGCGGTGCTCGCGCTTATGGCGCTCGCCGCCTGCGTAGCTGGCGAGCCAGCGGGGGACGCGCAACCGGCGTTCACCCTGACCATCGAGGCAAGTGCTGCACCCGAGGTCTTCGAGCGCGAGGGGCCAGCCCGGCGGAGCGGGCGCGACACGGGGGGATACTGGGCGGTGGTCCAGGGTCTGCGGCGGCCTGAAAGCGCCGTTGTGCGGAACCTCGCCACCGGGTCCGAGGTGACCGTGGCGCTCTTCTCCGGCCGCCCCGTGGGCGATGCCGCGGCCGAGCTGTCCGCCGCGGCCGCCGATGCGCTCGGCATCGGCGAGGCGCCCATTCGGGTCCGCGTCACCGCAGTGCGCGACGAGCCTCGGGTGGAGCCGCCCCGAGGCGGCCGCTTCGGGATGGGCGGATGACGGCGCGGCCGCCGCGAACTATTCTGTCATGACGAACAGGCAAGTCACGCGCAACCCGCAGTCCGCCACATATCAGGATATCCTCGATGCGCCGCCCAACATGGTGGCGAGCTCATCCGCGGCGCGCTGCACCTGCACCCGCCGCCGTCCCCCCCCTTGTTCATCGACCCGGTGGCGCGGACCCTTGATGCCTTCGCGTGCCGTACCAGTGCCTGGGCGCTGATAGCCGCCCTCAAGGTTGCAGTCGATGCGCGCGTTCCGCCCTTCGACGCGCTCGCCTTCCCGCTCTCCGCGCTCTGGCCGGACGAGCTATCCTGACAGAAGCACCTTCGCCGCCCTCAGCAACGCGCGCGGATCGCGGTCGCTACGGACCACGTGCGGCGGGGGAGGCACCCGTCCGGTAAGGGCATGCACCGCCATCCAGGCCGAGCGGACCGAATACTCGACCGTGAACACGCAGTCGCGAGGGAGTTCGCAGAACTGGCCGACCACGGCGAAGTTCTCGGTGCCTTTCGGTGTCACGGGTGGTCGGTCGCCCGCCCGCCGCGGCATGAACTGGCTGGTGATGAAGGGCATCCGGCAGGGGATCACCTGCGCGCCGTCGAAGAACTCGGCGCGCTGATGAGGAGTCAGCCGGAGTTGTTGAGAGAGTTCCTCAAGGATCTCGGCCCCGGTCGACTGGGCCATCGGTTTGCGCACCGCGTCACCCAGCCTGTCGCCGCGCAGGCCGTAGCCCCAGAACACCGGCCGACCGGCGGGTTGATCGCGGAAATGCGGCTGGTGGAATACCACGATGGACACCAGCCATCCGGAGTCCGCGAAGGTGACGAGGCCGCCGGTGCCGGTGCGGTTGCCGCTGAAGTCCTCCATGAAGGTGACGAACGCCTGTGAGGCGAGCGTGACGGTGAACGATGTCCAGGAGGTTCGATCCGGATGTCCGGCAAAGACCTCTGGTCGTCCCAGCCCCTCATGGCGGGCCGCGAGTCTCCGCCAAAGGCCGAAGCTCGGGGCCGGTCCATCCTCCGCCGGGGGCGGTGCGCCACGGTGGCCGGTGACGGTGCCGTCGGTCATCGAGCCGAGCGTCAGGTAGACCCGGTCCTCGGGACCGATCGCGACGACCTCTCCCGTTGACAGATGCAGTTCGGTGAGCCGCCGGCCGTTCCCATCCCCCACGATTGTCGCGTCGTACACGCTGCTGTCGAAGCGCATCTCCACGCCGCGTTCGGACAGCCAGCTCAAGATCGGCGCGACGATGGAGTCGTACTGGTTGTAGCGCGTGCGCAGGATGCCTTCGACGCGCGCCAGGCCGGGGAACAGGTGAAGGAAGCGCCGCATGTAGCGTCGCGTCTCGACCAGTGAGTGCCAAGGCTGGAACGAGAACATAGTAGACCACATGATCCAGAAATTGCTGCCGAAGAAGGCCGGAGCGAACCAGTCCTCGATGGTCAGCCCCTCGAGCCGCCCCTCGGGGGTCAGGAGCAGGCGGTTGAGCGCCACGATCTCGGCCGGCCCGAGCCCCAGCTTGTACCGGTCCTCGGCCTTGTTGCCGTCGCGCACGAGGCGGCACTCCGACCGGCTCGGCACCATGCGGTTGAAGGCCACGATGTCGTCCCCGATCGAGACGGAGGGATCGTCGGGGGCCGGGATCGCCGAAAGCAGATCGAGGGTGCAGACGAACTGCGGCTCGAACATGCGGCCCCCGCGGGTCAGATACCCGAACTCCGCATCGACCGAGCCATCAAGGCTGCCGCCTGCCGTGCCGCGGTGCTCCAGGATCGTGATCCGATCACCTCGCGTGGCACCGTCGCGGACCAGCAGCACAGCCGCAGCAAGGCCCGCGATGCCGCCTCCGGCCATGTAATGCCGCCCGGTCGCCGCCTGCTGCTCCATGCGAGGCCCTCTATTCGAACGCCTTCACCGACTTACGGGATCCAGGAAAAATCTTTTCAATCAATTAGTTGACTGGTATTGCAACGTGCAATACCCCCCGCCGCTCAGGCCTCCAGCATGCGGCGCAGCAATTCCACGTCCTCGGCGATCTGGCTGTCGGACTGCCGCAGTTCCTCGATCTTGCGCACGGCGTGGATCACTGTGGTGTGGTCGCGGCCGCCGAACTTGCGTCCGATCTCGGGAAGCGAGCGGGTCGTCAGCATCTTGGCCAGATACATCGCCACCTGCCGCGGCCGCGCCACCTGCCGCGCGCGGCGCGCCGACAAGAGGTCCGAGATACGCAGCGTGTAGTGGTCGGCCACCTTGCGGATGATCTCGTCAATCGTCACCTTGCGCTCGGAGGCGCGCAGGATGTCGGCAAGACATTCCTGCGTCATGTCGAGATTGATCTCGCGCCCGATCAGGCTCGCATGGGCGAAGAGCCGGGTCAGCGCCCCCTCCAGCACCCGGACGTTCGAGCTGATCCGATGGGCGAGGAACTCCAGCACCGCCGGCCCCACCTGCACGCCGGGGTTGGAGCGCTGGTAGGCCTCGGCCTTGGACTGCAGGATGCCGAGGCGGAGCTCGTAGTCCGTCGGATGCAGGTCGACGACCAGGCCCCACTGCAGCCGCGACTTGATGCGCTCCTCGAGTCCGTCGATCTCGCCAGGCGCGCGATCGGCGGAGATGACGATCTGCTTCTGCTGGTCGATCAGCGCGTTGAAGGTGTGGAAGAACTCGTCCTGGGTGGTATCCTTGCCGGCGATGAACTGCACGTCGTCGACCATCAGCATGTCGACCGAGCGGAACATCTCCTTGAAGCCCTGCATGTCCTTCTGCCGCAGCGCCGCGACGAAGCGGTACATGAACTGCTCTGCCGAGAGGTAGAGCACCCGCGCGTCCGGTCTTGTCTGGCGGACCTCATGGGCGATGGCGTGCATCAGGTGCGTCTTGCCGAGGCCGACACCGCCATAGAGGAACAGCGGGTTGAAGGTCACCGGCCCGCCTTCGGCCACCCGGCGGGCGGCGGCATGCGCCAACTCGTTCGGCTTTCCGACCACGAAGGCGTCGAAGGTGAAGCGGGCATCGAGTGGCGAGGCCGGAAGGTCGTCGCTGACCTCCGGTTCCGGCTCCCGGGCTGGCGTCGTGTAGGCGGCGACGGCCGGCCCGGCGGACTGCACGGTAAAGGCCAGCCGGCTGACCGGCATCCCGTCGTTGAGCAGGAGCCGGCAGATCGCATCGCCATAGTTCCGCGACACCCAGGTGCCGACGAAGCTGGTCGGCGCTGCAAAACGGCCGACCCCTTGGTCGGGGCCGAGGAAGACCAGCGGATCGATCCAGTTCTGGTAGGCATCCTTGCCGACCTCCGTCTGGAGCGCGCTGCGCAAACGGATCCAGGCGTCGGAGGGCGATTCCATGTCGCGCATCGCGGCGGTCGGGCTCATCACACCTCCCGCGATCGGCTGGTGCCATCGGCTGCCGTCCGCCGGGAAGGATGGTGCATTGACACTGTGCGTGCCCACCAAGCCTGCCGCCACATCGACGTCCTCCCCGTATCTCGCCAGTCCTTCCGGCCGAAAACTTCCCGGCTCGGGACTAGCTGAATTGTTGCGCCCGCTTCCTGATCCCGATTCCCGCAAGCTCTACAGGCCCATCACGATTCTCGACACCATTTGTGTTTCGGACGTGACAGCCGTGCAACGGAAGCTACTGATGTTACGCGAATTATGACTTGGTATTACTCGGGAATGTCTGTCGGCGGGATTCGGTTCCTTAAAATTAATGATACCGGAGCGCCCCCAAGCGGACAACTGGACCGAAGCCGGAACATCGGCGAACGACCCTCGAAATGCCGAAGGGCGCGCCCGCCGGGCGCGCCCTTCATTCGGTCAGCGGAGGGCTCAGGCCTGGAGCGCCTTCACCCGGCCCGACAGACGGGAGATCTTGCGGCTGGCGGTGTTGCGGTGAACAACGCCACGGCTGACGCTGCGCATGATCTCGGGCTGCGCGAGGCGCAGCGCGGTGGCGGCGGCGTCGTGGTCGCCGGTTGCGATCGCCTCTTCCACCTTGCGGATGAAGGTACGCATGCGCGAGCGGCGCGCCTTGTTCACGTCAGCGCGCCGCTCGTTCTGGCGGGCGCGCTTCTTGGACGACGGCGAATTTGCCATGTTTGTCGGATCCGTATCTCGGTCGTCGGGAATCTGAAGCCGCGTCTCTAGCGGCGGTCCCCGGCAGTGTCAACCGCGCATCGGCACCTAGTGGTTTTCCTGCCCCGCCGCGCTGAGCGAGCTGCGGGTCCAGGTCTGCGAACGCTTCAGGAAATCGTGCAGCGTCCGCCCTGGGACCGCGCGGAAGCGCTCGGAGGTGACTGCGAAGGCCTCCATCCGGTCGAGCCGGAAGGTTCGGAAGTCCTCGCGCAGTTCGCACCAGGCCGCCAGCACCCAGACGGGGCCGAAATAGGCCAGCGACAGCGGCCAGACCGTGCGCTCGCTCAGCTGCTGCTGCACGTCGGTATAGCGGAAGCGCACCTTGGACTGCCCGCGCACCGCCCGGCGCAGCTCGGCGAGATCGAAGGGTATCGGCTCCACGAAATGCGTGCCGGGCGCCAGCAGCGCCGTGCTGGCCATGAAGCCGCGAAGCCGTTCGGGGATCACCGCCTCGATCTTGGCGATGGCGTCGGTGGCGGCGTCGGCAAGCTCGCTGTCGGCCCAGGATTCGACGATGCGCGCCCCAAGCACCAGCGCCTCGATCTCGGTCTCCTTGAACATCAGTGGCGGCAGGTCGAACCCCGCCTTCAGCACGTAGCCGACCCCGGCCTCGCCCTCGATGGGAACGCCGCTGGCCATCAGGTCGCGGATGTCGCGGTAGATGGTCCGCTCGGAGACCTCCAGCACCTCGCAGAGATCGCGCGCCCGCACCGTGGGCTTGCGGCGCAGGAGCTGGATGATCTCGAACAGGCGGTCGGCGCGGCGCATGGCTTCTCCTTTACGCTCCGGCGGCGCTGTCGCAGCGCTGCTGACACCACGCTGTCAGGAACGCTCGATCCTCCTGACACAATGCTGTCAGGGGCCTGTCCCTATGTAGGTCACTCAGGCGGCGCGGTCACGAATCTCCGCGCCGGAAACCGGAGCATCCAAGGAGAATCCCATGTCTGTCATCACTGTCATCACCCCGCGGCCCGGCATCGCCGCAGCACTTGCCGTCCATGCCCGCGCCTGGCTGGAGCGGCGGCGCCGCGCGGCCGCAGAGCGCGCCGCCATCCGGGCGCTGCACAACTTCGACGACTACCTTCTGCGGGACATCGGCCTGTCCCGCGGCGACATAGAAGCCGGTGTCCGGCACGGGCGGAGCGAGGCGTGAAAGGCGCCTAGCGTCCCCGGAAATTGGGCGGCCGCTTCTCGATGAAAGCGGCCATCCCCTCCGCTTTGTCCTCGGTGGAGAAGACCGCATCGAAGAGCCGCCGCTCGAACAGCAGGCCCTCGCGCAGCGTGGTCTCGTAGCTGCGGTTGACGGCCTCCTTCATCGCCCGCGTGGTCAGCGGGGACTTGGCGGCGATCTTGCCCGCGGTCTCGCGCGCGTCGCGCAAGAGGTCCGCCGCCGGCACCACGCGGGTCACGAGGCCGGAGCGCTCGGCCTCGGCCGCGTCCATCATGCGCCCGGTGAGGCACATCTCCATCGCCTTGGACTTGCCGACCAGCCGTGTCAGCCGCTGGCTGCCTCCGAGGCCGGGGATGACGCCGAGGTTGATCTCCGGCTGGCCGAACTTTGCGCTGTCAGCGGCGATGATGAAGTCGCACATCATGGCCAGCTCGCATCCGCCGCCGAGGCAGTAGCCCGCCACCGCCGCGATCACCGGCTTGCGGATCCGCATGATCGACTCGCAGGCGTCGGCGAAATAGTCCTCCACGAACATCTCGGAAAAGCCTTTGGAGGCCATCTCCTTGATGTCGGCCCCGGCGGCAAAGGCCTTCTCCGAGCCTGTCACGATCATGGCCCGCACATCGTCGGAGGCGTCCATCGCACTCAGGGCCTCCCCAAGCTCGGTGAGGATCTGGCTGTTCAGCGCGTTCAGCGCCTCCGGACGGTTGAGGCGGACGAGCCCGACATGCTCCTCGATCTCGACGATGATGGTCTCGAATGCCATGGGTGCTCACTCCGCTGCCGCGTTCCGGCGGCCAGCTTTATCACCCATCCCGGGGGGTTCAACTGGGGTTCAACCGGGGTTCAGCCCTGGCAGGTCGGGCAGTGGAAGCTCGACCGGCCGGACTGCACGTCGCGTGCGACCGTCCCGGTGCAGCCCGGCCGGATGCAGGGCCCGCCCTCGCGACCGTAGACGGCAAAGGAGTGCTGGAAGTAGCCAAGCTCGCCGTCCGCCTGCCGGTAGTCCTTGAGCGACGATCCCCCCGCCGCGATCGCATCGATCAGTACCGCGCGCGCGGCGGCGACCAGCGCCTCGGTCTCGGCCGCGGTCACGTCACGCCCAAGGCGGAGGGGTGAGATTCCCGCCCGCCAGAGCCCCTCGCAGACGTAGATGTTGCCAAGGCCTGCAACCACCCGCTGATCGCCGAGGATCGCCTTGACCGGCGCCAGCCGGCCCGCCAGCCGGCCGGCGAGGTAGTCCGCGTTGAACCCGTTCCCCAGCGGCTCCGGCCCGAGCTCCGCCAGCAGGCGATGGGCGGCAAGGCCCTCGGTCGGCCACAGGTCCATCGCCCCGAAGCGGCGGGGGTCGTTGAAGGTGACGCGCGCGCCGCCCTCGACCTCCAGAACCACGTGGTCGTGCTTCTGCGGGGCCGCGTGGTCGTGAAAGAACGCGCCCAGCATCGCACCGGAGACCAGCATCCGCCCCGACATGCCGAGGTGCACGATCAGCGTCTCGCCACGGTCGAGATCGGCCAGCAGGTACTTCGACCGCCGCCGCAGGCCCGTGACCGTCGCCCCCTCCAGCCGCTCGGCCATGTGCGGCGGGAACGGCCAGCGCAGGTCCGGCCGCCGCACCTCGGCGCGCGCGATGCGCCGGCCCGCGAGCACCGGCTCGAGGCCTCGCCGCACCGTCTCGACCTCGGGCAGTTCGGGCATGCCGCCCTGATCGCAGGGCCGCCCGTCGAAGGCAAGGCGCGCGGTGGCCCGCGGCGTCCTTGAACCTCCCGCCGCGCCGCCCACCGGCACTGGAAGTGGCGTCTCCTGTCATGGATATCCTGCTGATTTCATACAGGCTTGTTAACCTGGAGAGAAGGCGCGCGCGCGAACACGCGCGCGCCACTCAAGAGACACGAGCGCACCGCGCGCTCCACACGGCGCCAACGGGCACCACCGCGACCCACCCCGCGTGCAGCGGATCGTGACGTTGTCTACACAATGTGTAGACAACGAGATTTCCGTTTGTTTTCAATGCCAAACCCAGCGTATCACAGTGTTACCGCCGCGCCGGAGCCCCGGCGGACCTGATTGTCACCCGCGACCCCGCCCTATAAGCAGGGGCGAACCGCTGAGAGAGGCCGTCATGTCCGGCGATCCCGAAAGAACAACCCATTTCGGCTTCGATCAGGTCCCGGAATCGGAGAAGGCCGGCCGCGTGCACGGGGTCTTTACCTCGGTGGCTGCGCGCTATGACCTGATGAACGACGCCATGAGCCTCGGTATCCACCGGCTGTGGAAGGACGCGGCCATAGACTGGCTGGCGCCCTGGCCGGGAATGCGGCTCGTCGACGTGGCCGGCGGCACCGGCGACATCGCATTCCGCTTCCTCCGGCGCGTGAAGGGCAGGGGACACGCCACCGTCGTGGACATGACCGCCGACATGCTGGCCGAGGGCCGCAAGCGCGCCGAGGCCACCGACTTCGGTGGGGCGCTCGACTGGGTTGTAGGCAACGCCATGGCGCTGCCGCTGCCGGCCGGCGCGTTCGACGCCTACACGATCTCCTTCGGCATCCGCAACGTGACCCGCATCGAGGACGCGCTTGCCGAGGCGTTTCGGGTGCTCCAGCCCGGCGGGCGGCTGGTGGTGCTGGAGTTTTCGCACGTCCCGAACGACCTGCTGCGCTGGGCCTACGACCGCTATTCCTTCAACCTGATCCCGCCGATGGGCCAGGCGCTCGCTGGGGACCGGGCGAGCTACCAGTACCTCGTCGAGTCGATCCGCCGCTTCCCCGACCAGGAGGCCTTCGCGGAAATGATCCGAGCGGCCGGGTTCGAGCGGGTGGCGTATCGCAATCTCTCCATGGGCATCGCGGCGCTGCATTCGGCCTGGAAGCTCTGATGCGCGGGCCGCACAACATCTGGCGGCTGATCCGTACCGGCGCCACTTTCGAGCGCACCGGTGCCATGCGTCTGGTGCTGGAGGCGGCGGATGCACCGCGTTCGCTCAGGATCGCGGCGCGGGTGCTCGGCTGGCCGTTCCAGTGGCTGGGGCTGGCGGGCGATCCCGCCCAGCCGCCGATCCTGCGGGCGCTGACCGCATTGGGGCCGGCCTACATCAAGTTCGGCCAGCTCCTCTCTACCCGCCCCGACATCGTCGGCCCGGAGCTGGCGGGCGAGCTGACCGTGCTTCAGGACAAGCTGCCGCCCTTCCCGCTGGCAGAGGCCCGCACCGCCGTCGCGCACGAACTCGGCCGGCCGGTGGACGCGGTCTTCGTCGAGTTCAGCGAGCCCGTGGCGGCCGCCTCGCTCGCGCAGGTCCATCGCGCGCGGCTCGCCGACACCGGTCAGGTGGTAGCGGTGAAGGTGCTGCGCCCTGGCATCGAGCGGGCGTTCCTGCGCGACGTGGACGCCTTCTACCTCGCCGCCTGGCTGATCGAGACGCTCGCGCCCTTCGCCCGCCGGCTGAAGCCCCGCGCCGTCATCCAGCACTTCGAGGGCGTAGTGCAGGGCGAGCTGGACCTGCGCATGGAGGCGGCCGCCGCCTCGGAGTTCCGCGCCGTCACCGCCAGCGACCCCGCCTTCCGCGTCCCGGCGGTCATCTGGCAAGCCACCGGCAAGCGGGTGCTGACACTTGAGTGGGTCACGGGGATCAGCCTCGGCGACCTTGCCGCGCTCCGCGCCTCCGGCACCGACCTCGTGCGGCTCTCGGAGCTGGTGATCCAGTCATTCCTGCGCCATGCGCTGCGGGACGGCTTCTTCCACGCCGACATGCACCAGGGAAACCTGCGGCTCGGGCCCGACGGCGCACTGGTGGCGCTCGACTTCGGGATCATGGGGCGGATCGACCCCTATACCCGGCGGGTCTATGCCGAGATCCTGATCGGCTTTCTGCGCCGCGACTACACCGCCGTGGCCAAGGTGCATTTCGAGGCGGGCTATGTGCCGGCCGACCGCGACATCGACGCCTTTGCCCAGGCGCTGCGGGCGGTGGGCGAGCCGATATTCGGCCAGGACGCGACGCGCATCTCCATGGCGCGGCTGCTCGCGCATCTCTTCGAGGTGACCGAGCGCTTCGGCATGGAGACCCGCACCGAGCTTATCCTCTTGCAGCGCACTATGGTGGTGGTAGAGGGTGTGGCCCGCAGTCTCAACCCTACGATGAACATGTGGGAGACGGCGCGCCCCGTCGTCACCGACTACATAGCCTCGACCCTCGGCCCGAAGGCAATGCTGCGCGACCTGTCCGAGACGCTGCGCGTCCTCTCCCGGTTCGGCCCCCGCCTACCGCAGATGGCCGAGGCGGCGCTGATCCGCGCGAGCTCCCCGCCGCCGCCGCCGCCCCGCCCGGCGGTCCCTGCCTGGGCCTGGGGCATCGGCGGCACCGTGCTGGGGGCGGCGTTGGTGGCGATGGGGTCATTGCTGTGAGTGCCGGCCTCGTCCGGGCGAGCCTGGTGTTCGTGCTGATGGCCCTGGTGCCGCAGGCCCGCGCCCAGTCCGAGCCGGCGGAGGCGCGGTTCGGGGTCGTGGTGACCTCACTGGCGAACATTTCGCCCGCGGCGGGCAGCTTCGAGATGACGGCTTACGCCTGGGCGATCGACCCGACCGGCAGCTTCGATGGCGAGCGGGACCTGCAGATCCTCGCGCGGCACGCGACCATCGCGGAGGTCGAGCGCGCGGCCATGGCGGACGGAGCCACCTATACCGCATACCGGATCGAGGCGACGGTCGATCAGGATTTCGACCTGCGCCGCTATCCCTTCGACCGGCAGACCCTGCGCATGCCGGTCGAGACCGAGATCCCCCCATCCCGGCTGCAGCCGGTTACCGGTCCCGAGGACAGCCGGATCGCGGATTTCCTGGTGCTGAACGGCTGGAACGTGTCGAACCTCCGGTTCGAGACGCGGACCGCGGATCACGACGCGGGCTTCGGGCAGGGGGTCCGGCCGAGCTTCACGCGGCTCACGCTGCTGATTGACATCGAGCGACAGCGCTCGCCGCTGGTGATCGACAAGTTCATTGGCTACACAGCTGCGCTGCTGATTGCGGCGCTGATCTACCTGGTGCCGCCGGGGCAGCTCGGTGTGCGCATCGGCATGGTGACGAGCGCGGTCTTTGCCGCGGTCGGCAACCGTTATGGACTCGACGCAGCCCTGGGTGCGGAGAGCGGCTTCGGGCTGGTGGACCAGCTGTCGCTGATCGTCTTCGGCGCCATCATTTCGGCGCTGGTGGTCTCTCTCATAGTGCACCACCTGCACGAGGCTGGGCGCAAGACGCTTGCCATCCGGCTCGACCTCGGGGCGGGCCTCGCGGCGGCGGTCCTGAGCTTCGGGCTCGCCGTCGCGGCGATCCTGGCGGCCCGCGGCTGAGTGCGCCGCGGGCGGGATCGTCTGCCGGAGTTCAGTCCCAGTTGCGGCGGCGATGTTCCCACGGGGATACGCTGCCGTCGCCGTCTTCGTCGGCCGCGGCGTGGTGGGCCTCGGCGGCAGCGAGGAACTCGGCCTTGGTCACGCTGCCGTCGCCGTCGGCATCGAGTTCGCCGAACCGGGCCGCGCGGCGGGCCTGCATCGCTTCGATGCGTGCGGGGTCAACGCCCTGCGGAGGAGCCACTCGGAAGACGCGGAATTCGTCGAGGACCAGCGCGCCGTCGTCATCGACATCGAAGGCCGCGAAGCGCAGTTCGGCCACACCGGCGGCTTCCTCGGCGCTGACCGCGCCATCCTGGTCGGAATCGATCGGCCCGAAACGGCCCCTCATGCCGGACATCATCCCCGGACCCATGCCGTAGCCAGGACCCGTGCCCTGCATCATGCCCTGGCCCATGCTTTCACCCGGACCCATGCCGTAGCCGGGGCCTCCGCCAAAGCCTGGCGGCATCATCCAGCGCCCTGGTCCTCCATCGTAGCCCGGCCCCTGGCCGTGGCCCGGTCCCGCCCCATAGCCCGGCCCCTGACCGAAGCCCGGCCCCTGGCCGTAGCCCTGCCCTGGGCCGTAGCCCGGGCCCATGCCGTAGCCCGGCATTCCCCAGCCCTGTGCCACGGCCGTGCCCGACAGCGCCGCAAGTCCTAAGACCGCCGCGACGGCCGCCACTTTTCTGAACTTGACCATTTCGTTTCTCCCCTTCGGAGGTGCCAATGTTCTGCAATTATATTCATATCTAAGAATATCAATAGAGCGTTGGAGCGTAATCACGCCCGCGCGATTGACCCTTGCCGCCGCCGGACGGTAGAGAGAAGGCGACGGCCCCGTAGCTCAGCGGATAGAGCGACCGCCTCCTAAGCGGTAGGTCGCAGGTTCAATTCCTGCCGGGGTCGCCACCATTACGGCGTCATTCCACCGGCCGTGGTCCCTGACCCGGGGCTCCTTCTTGCAGCGGAATCGCAAAGCGGGGCAAGCACCTGAAAGGGCTTCGTTTTCTGAGGCTGGAATCCGGCTGGAATTCGGCTTGCCACTTTTTTACCTTCTGGAAGGCTTTTGGCGCTGGGCGGGCGCATCGGCCGGCGGCCGGTTCAGGCGCTCCAGCGGTAGATCCAGACCTCGGAGGCCACCTCGTCTTCGCTGACCAGCACGAGGCGGAACTCGATTTCGTGGTGCTCGCCGGGCAGGAAGTGGAAGCCGACGCGGGCGATGTTGCCGCCCGGCAGCGGCGTCATGCCGAGCCCGGTCACCTCGCCACCGCTGGCCTCGACCTTCGGGGTGACGGTGGCGAAGTTGATCATGCCGAGGTCGAAGTCCACCACCATGTGCCGCTCCGGCCGGCGCTCTTCCAGATGCGCCTGGCCGCCGCGGGTGTCGATGACGCGCGCCAGCGGCAGAAGCTCGTCCGGTTCCTGGCACCAGGTGAGGCGATAGGCGAAACCGTGCTCGGACCCCGCAGCCAGCGGCGCCTCGGGGCGCCAGAAGGCGACGATATTGTCCATGATCTCTTCGGTGGAGGGCAGCTCGACCAGCATCACTGCCCCCGGTCCCCAGTCGCCGACCGGCTCGACCCAGGCGCTCGGTCGCTGCTCGTAGTGCGCCTCGGCATCGCGGAAATGAGTGAAGTCGCGCGGCCGCTGCAGCAGGCCGAAACCCCGGGGGTTGGTGTCGGCGAAGGCCGAGGTTTCCACCCCGGCGGGGTTGCGCAGGGGGCGCCAGATCCGCTCACCCGCCCCGTTGACGATCCTGAGGCCCGAGCTGTCGTGGACCGCGTCGCGGAAGTCGTCCACATGCGTGCGCCGGTCGGGACCGAAATAGTACATCGAGGTCAGGGGTGCCATGCCCAGAGTCGCGATCTCGACCCGCGGGAAGAGCACCGCGCGCACCTCCATCACCGTCTCGGGGCCGGGCGCGATGGTGAAGTCGAAGGCACCGGCGACCGAGTCGCTTTCGAGAAGTGCTGCGAGGTGCAGCGCCCTGTCACCGGGCTGCGGCTCGTGGACCCAGAAGGCGGTGAAGAGCGGGAATTCTTCGGGCCCCGACCCGCCGGTGCCGATGGCAAGGCCGCGCGCCGAAAGGCCGTAGAAAGTGTCGCGCGCCACCGCCCGGAAGTAGCTCGCCCCCTGGAACACCGCGACCTCGTCCCAGACCCCGGGACGGTTGATCGGGTGGCGGAAGCGGATTCCGCTGAAGCTCATGCCGGAGGCGAGATCGGCGGGCGGGCGGCCGTCGGGCCAGGGGAAATAGTCGGGGTGGAAGTCGAAGTAGCTGGTGGAGAAGGGCAGGGGCCGTGCCTCGCCGCCCTCGACGATGTTCACCTCGATCCGGTCGCCGTAGTAGAAGCCCGGCGGCAGCAGATCCATGCGGAAGCCGCGGTCTTCGTCGGTGAACAGCTGCTCGTCGTCACGGAAGCGAATGGCGCGGAATTGGTCGTAACGAAGCCCGGCGAAGGGCTCGACCAGTTCGAGCGCCGGCCGATGGAATGGTTCGGCTGCCGCGGCGCGGGCAAGTGCCATCACCTTCTCGAAATCGAAGCCACCGTCGGCCACCTGGGCGAAGGCAGGCGCCCTCGACAACGGAATTCCGGCGCCGAGAAGGCCCGCCATGGCGGATTTGATCAACGTGCGCCGGTCCATCGCTTTTCCGTTCTCCCGTTCGAGATTGCGCCAGACAGTTAGTCCCCGGTCCGGTGGCCCTCAAGGGGCCGCACGCAGACGCGAGCGGCTCGGCGGAGGGTCGCCGCGGCAGGTCGCGCGGGAATTCGCCCGAGCGCGCTGGACCGCCCGCGCCGGTTGCGGCATAACGAGCGGGACGAAGCGATGGCGAGGACGGCATGGACTTTCTGACGAAGGTCTTCACCTGGTGGAACGGCCAGACCCTGGGCACGCAGTTCTACACCTGGCGCCGTGGCCGCAGGGTCGGCGAGGATGCCGAGGGAAACGTCTACTACCAGTCGGCGGACGGAAAGCGGCGCTGGGTGATCTACAACGGCGAGGCCGAGGCGAGCCGGGTGGCGCCCGAGTGGCACGGCTGGCTGCACCATACATGGCAAGAGCCGCCCACCCTGGCACCCTTGCCGCGCAAGCCTTGGGAACTGCCGCATATCCCGAACCTGACCGGGACGGACCTCGCATATCATCCCCCGGGGAGCATCCGGGCCGCGCGCCCGGTGCCGGTGCGCGACTACGAGGCCTGGTCGCCGGAACAGGGATAGCGCATGACCAACACCGTTGCCGAGACGCTGATCGGGGCGGCGGTCGTCGCCGTTGCGGCCGGCTTCGTCGTTTATGCCGCGCAGTCGAGCGGGCGGCAGGTCGGTGGCGACAGCTATACATTGTCGGCTGCCTTCCGCAGCGTCGAGGGGATAGCCTTGGGGACCGACGTGCGGATGGCGGGGATCAAGATCGGCACGGTGAGCGATCTGGTGCTCGACCCGGCCACCTATCAGGCGAAGGTGCGCTTCACCGTACGCCGCGACCTGGAGATACCGGAGGATTCCGATGTGAGCATCGCCTCCGAGGGCTTGCTGGGCGGGTCGTTCCTGGAGCTGGTGCCGGGGGCCTCGGAGTTCATGCTGGCCGATGGTGGCGAGGTGCTGAACACCCAGAGCTCGGTAAGCCTGCTCAACCTCCTGATGAAGTTCGGAACCAGCGAATGATACGGGCCGTGGTCATTGCGATGCTCCTCGCCGCGGTACAGCCCTCGGTACAGGTCGAGGCGGCCGCACAGCCCATGCCGCGCAGCCGCGCGGCGATGGGAACTGCAGGGGGGACCCCGGGCGGCCGGCAGGCGGCCGGGTTGGTCTACCTGCGCGGCCTCGACACGTTGAACGGCACGGCCGAGGACATCGACGTGGGCGTCGGGCAGACCATCCGCTTCGGGCACCTGGAGATCACCGCCGAGGCCTGCCGGCTGTCCGGGGAGGACGGCGGCGACGCCTACGCCCTGCTGCGCATCCGCGATATCCGCGAGACCGAGCTGCGCTTCGCCGGCTGGATGTTCGCCTCCTCGCCCGCGCTCTCGGCGCTGGATCACCCGCGCTACGACGTCTGGGTGCTGAGCTGCAGCAGCCGCTGACGCGAGGCGTCGGCGGGCAGCGCGAAGAAGTCGGCCGGCGCCGCGAGGGCGGCCTCCAGGCGGCGGTGATAGGCGGCGCGGCCGATCTCGATGGCGCCGAGCCCGACAAGGTGGTCGGTGACGAACTGGGTGTCGAGCAGCCGGAACCCGCCGGCGCGCAGCCGCGCCACGAGGGCGATCAGCGCGAATTTCGAGGCGTCGCGGCTGGTGCTGAACATGCTCTCGCCGAAGAAGGCAGCGCCGAGGGTGACACCATAGAGGCCGCCGGTAAGCTGGCCCTCGGTCCAGATCTCCACCGAATGTGCATGGCCGATCCGGTGGAGGTCGCGGTAGAGCGCCATGATCGTCGGGTTGATCCAGGTTTCCGGCCGGGTGGCGCAGGCGGCCACCACGCGCGCGAAGTCGCCGTTGATGCGGATATCGAAGGGAGCGGTGCGGAAGCTGCGGGCGAGCCTGCGCGGGACGTGCAGCGCGTCGAGCGGCAGGATGCCCCGGCGCCGGGGATCGACCCAGAAGATCGTGTCGCTGCCTGCCCCCTCGGCCATGGGGAAGACGCCGGCGGCGTAGGCCTGGAGGAGCAGCGGTGCCGAGATCTTCGGCTCGTCGTGGCCGCCCATGGTCTTGCGCTCAGGCGCCGCGCTCGAGCCACTTCTCGAGCCAGTGGATGTCGTAGCGCCCGGCCTGGATGTCGGGCTCGTCGAGGAGCGCGTTGAAGAGCGGCGTGGTGGTGTCCACCCCGTCGACGATCAGTTCCGACAGCGCCCGGCCGAGGCGGGCCAGCGCCAGCTCGCGGGTGCGGGCGTGCACGATGAGCTTGCCGATCAGGCTATCGTAGTAGGGCTGGATCACGTAGCCGTCGTAGATGGCGCTGTCCATGCGCACCCCGAGCCCACCCGGCGCGTGGTAGGTCTTGATGCGCCCCGGGCTGGGGGTGAACTGCGGCAGGCGCTCGGCGTTGATCCGGCATTCGATGGCGTGGCCGTTGGGGACGATGTCCGCCTGCGAGAAGGACATCGGCAGGCCGGCGGCGACGCGGATCTGCTCGTGGACGAGGTCGACGTCGTAGATCGCCTCGGTGACCGGGTGCTCGACCTGCAGGCGGGTGTTCATCTCGATGAAGTAGAACTCGCCGTCCTCGAAGAGGAACTCGATCGTGCCAGCACCGGCGTAGTCGATCTTCGCCACCGCTTCGGCGCAGGTCTGCCCGATGCGGGCGCGGGTGGCGGCGTCGATGACGGGGGAGGGGGCCTCCTCAAGCACCTTCTGGTGGCGGCGCTGCAGCGAGCAGTCCCGCTCGCCGAGATGCACCGCGTTGCCCTTGCCGTCGCCGAAGACCTGGATCTCGATGTGGCGCGGCTTGCCGAGGTATTTCTCCAGATAGACCTCGTCGTTCCCGAAGGCGGCCTTGGCCTCGGTGCGGGCGGTCTGGAAGGCGGTCTCGATCTCGGCGGCGGTGCGGGCGAGCTTCATGCCGCGGCCGCCGCCGCCGGCGGTGGCCTTGACGATGACCGGATAGCCGATCTCGGCGGCGACCCTGCGCGCGGCGTCGAGCGTCGGCACGCCGCCGGCGGAGCCCGGCACGCAGGGCACGCCGAGCTTGAGCATGGTGTCCTTGGCGGTGATCTTGTCGCCCATGAGGCGGATGTGCTCGGCTGTGGGGCCGATGAACTTCAGCCCGTGGTCCTCGACGATCTGCACGAAGGTCGCGTTCTCCGAGAGAAAGCCGTAGCCGGGGTGGATCGCCTCGGCGCCGGTGATCTCGCAGGCCGAGATGATCGAAGGCATCGACAGGTAGCTCAACGCCGCCGGCGGCGGGCCGATGCAGACGCTCTCGTCGGCCATGCGCACATGCATGGCGTTGGCGTCGGCGGTGGAATGCACCGCGACAGTCTGGATGCCCATTTCCTTGCAGGCACGATGGATGCGCAGCGCGATCTCGCCGCGGTTGGCGATCAGGATTTTCTTGAACATCCGCGCCTCCCGGCCCGCCGGGGCGTCATTCCAGGATGATGAGCGGCGCGCCGAACTCGACCGGTGAGCCGTCCTCGACGAGAATCCGCTTTACCCGGCCGGCGCGCGGCGCCGGGATCTGGTTCATGGTCTTCATCGCCTCGATGATCAGGAAGGTCTGCCCCTCTTCCAGCGTGTCGCCGATCTTGATGAAGGGGGCAGCGTCCGGCTCGGCAGCGAGATAGGCTGTTCCCACCATCGGCGAGGCCACCACGCCCGGATCGTCGAGCGGGTCCGTCGCGGCAGGCAAGGGGGTGGTGGCGGTCGGAGCGGGACTTGCCCCGTGGGCAGGCAAAGCGGGCACCGCGGGCAGCACCACCGGCGCGGACGGGGCCGCGTAGGTGATCTGGCGCGCGACCCGGACGGTCAGCGAGTTGTCAGATCCGAACTCGCGGTTCACCTCGATCTCGGTGAGGTCATTGGCTCGGAGGAGTTCGGCGAGCGCCTGTATGAATTCGACGTCGGACTCCTGGGGTCGCTTGCTCATGTCGCGCTCATTGCTCGTTCGGCGGGCTCTGCCGGCCCGTGGCTGGATGCGCACCCGTATATGCGGCGGCGGCGTAACTTGAAAGTGCGTAAATCGGCGGCAGGTGCTGCCACCCAGCGTCAGTCGGCGCGAAGCTCGGCCACGAGCGCCTGCATCTGCGCGAGCGGCAGGTAGCCGCGCACCATCCGGTCGCCGATGACGAAGGTGGGGGTGCCGGAGATCGCCAGCGTATCGGCGAGCGCGCGGGTCTCGGCCAGCCGGCGGGTCACCTCCGGGTCGTGCATTCCCGCGCGGACCGTCACGGGGTCGGCGCCGACCGCGCGCAGGGCGTCGTCGAGCACCGCGTCGTCGATCTGGCCCTGGGTGCTCATCAACTCGTTATTGAGCAGGGCATAGGTCTCGGTGCCCTCAGTGAGCAGCGTGGAAATGGCGGCGCGGGCGGCAAGCTCGGAGCCCGGGCCGAGGATCGGCATCTCCTTGACGACCCACCGGATGTCACCGTCCTCGGCGAGCAGGTCCGCCACATCGGGATGCGCCCGGCGGCAGAAGCCGCACTGGTAGTCGAGGAACTCGACCACCGTCAGGCTGCCCTCGGGGTTGCCGCCGACGTAGGAGAAGCCGTCCTCGAAGATCGCCTCGGCATGGGTGGCCACCAGCTCGCGGTCACGGAGTTCCGCATCCGCCTGGCCCTGCTCTTCGAGCAGCGCGATCATCTCGCGCAGGATCTCGGGGTTCTCCAGGAGGTAGGACCGGATCTCGGCGTGCAGCTCGGCGCGTTCGATCTCGCCGAGCGGTTCGGCGACGACGCGCCCCGGCGTCTCCACGAGGGCGATGAACGCCGCGGCCACGAGGGCGATGAAGGCTAGAGCGGTGCGCATGTGGCCTCTCAGTTCAGGGCGCGTCGGGCCACAGTTAGCACGTCCTGCGCCTGCCGCCAGCCCGGCGAGCCGTTGGGCAGCAGAATCCGCCGCGCGGGTCGCCTGCCGGGCTGCATCGGAGAAGCTGCCTTCGAGCAGGTGCCGCTCGGCGGTGGCCAGCGCCGCGGCACCCTGGTTGCCGAGCCGCGCCTCGGCGAGGGCGAGGTCGCGCAGCACGCCGGAATTGGCCTTGTCGAGCTGCGCCGAGCGCGCCAGCACCTGCCGGGCCTCGGCGTCGACGGCGGGGTCGTTCATGTTGAGGAGTGCGCGGCCCAACCCGCCGAGGATCAGCGCCTCGTCGGGCGCCAGCGCCACCGCCCGGCGGTAGGACTGGGCGGCGGGCGCCGCCTGCCCGGCCTCCAGCAGGAACTGGCCCTTGAGTTCGTGGTAATAGGGATCCTCCGGGCGCGCGGCGATCAGCGCATCGGCCGCGGCGAAGGCGCGGGCCAGCTCGGGGCGGCGGTGATAGGCCACCGCGCGGGCGAGGGTGGCATATTCCGAGGTGTCGCTGGCTGGATGGTTCCGCAGCACCTGCGCAGGGTTGTCGAGAAATCCCTTGAATTTCGCGACCATCCGCGCGTGCCAGTAGACATCGGCGCTCGACGGCCCCTCGCCCTTCGGCAGCCGGGCGACGCGCTCCTCGATCAGCGCGATGCGGTCGTGCCAGAGCGGGTGGGTGCGGGCATAGCTGTCCATGCGCGAGCTCGACAACACCTCCTGGCCCTGAAAGGTGCGCAGCACCTCCAGGACCGCGGCGGGATCGCTGCCGGAGGCGGCCATGTAGCGCAGGCCCGCCTGATCGGCGGCGGCCTCCTCGGCGCGGCTGTGGGCGAGCGCACTGCGCATCGCCGCCTGCTGGCTGGTTGCGGCGATGGCCGCACCCGCGCCCGGGACGCCGCTCGCCGCGGCAATGGCGCCGCCGAGCATGCCGATCACCGCAATGCCGCGCGCACCCTTCAGCGCCTGGTCGCGCCGGGCAAGGTGGCCGCCGGTGATATGGCCGATCTCGTGGGCGAGCACCGCGCGCAGCTGGTCGATGGTCTCGAGCCGCATCAGCATGCCCGAGTTGACGAAGATGTTCTGCCCGCCGGCAACGAAGGCATTCAGCTCGCGGTCGTTGACGATGTAGATGTTGACCGTCGCAGGATTGAGCCCGGCGGCGCGGATGAGCGGGTTCGCGATGCGGTCGATCGTTTGCTCGATCTCGGCGTCGCGGACCAGCGAGATCGCCGCTGCCGGCATTGGCAGGGAGGCGGCGGCAGCCAGTGCGAGAAGTAAACCCAGCAGCCTAAGCACCCTCGCCTCCCTTGGTTGCGCCCGGCGCGGAATCGTGTCTCAAGGAGGCCGGCGGGCAGGGCGGACCCTAGGAGACGCAAGGTGCGGACATCAAGCCGGGGCGAGGTCGATCCCTTCATTGTGATGGACGTCATGGAAGCCGCGCGGGCCGAAGAGGCCCTCGGCCGGGACGTGATCCACATGGAGGTGGGCCAGCCCGGCACGCCCGCACCGGCGCGGGCGCGCGCCGCGCTTGCCGAGGCGATGGCCGCGGGGTCGCTAGGCTATACGGTGGCGCTGGGCCTGCCGGAGCTGCGCGCGCGGATCGCGCGGCTCTATGGCAAGTGGTACGGGGTCGATCTCGACCCGGGCCGGGTGGTGGTAACGGCGGGATCGTCGGCGGGGTTCATCCTCGCCTTCTCCAGCCTCTTCGACGCCGGCGACCGGGTAGCGATCGGCGAGCCGGGTTATCCGAGCTATCGCAACATCCTCAAGGCCTTGAGCCTCGAGCCCGTGGGCATCCAGACGCGGCCCGAGAACCGCTTCCAGCCCGTCCCGGGAGATATCGGCGAGGGGCTCGCGGGGGTGCTGGTGGCCAGCCCCGCCAATCCGACCGGTACGATGCTCGACCGCGACAATCTGGCGGCGCTGATCGGTGCTGCGGCGGAGCGCGGTATCGCCTTCATCTCGGACGAGATCTATCACGGCATCCAGTACGGGGGGCGCGCGGTCTCGGCGCTGGAGATCACCGACGATGTCTATGTGATCAACTCGTTCTCCAAGTATTTCTCGATGACCGGGTGGCGGATCGGCTGGATGGTGGTGCCGGCCGCGCATGTGCGAAGGATTGAGCGGCTGGTACAGAACTTCTTCATCTGCGCCCCGCACGCGAGCCAGGTGGCGGCACTGGCGGCCCTCGATGCGAGCCACGAACTGCGGGCGAACCTCGCCGTCTACGGGGCCAACCGTGCGCTGCTGCTGGAGGGGTTGCCTCGGGCCGGGTTCGAACGCATCGCGCCGCCGGACGGTGCGTTCTACGCCTATGCCGACGTGTCGGCGATGGGCGAGGACAGCCGCTTGCTGGCGGCGCGGATCCTGCGCGAGGCCGGCGTCGCGGTTACGCCGGGCCTAGACTTCGATCCCGTCCGGGGTGGCTCGACGCTGCGCTTCTCCTACGCCGGCACCACGGAGGACATGGCCGAGGGGCTGCGGCGGCTGGCGGCCTGGACCGGCGCCGCGCCCCCGAGGCGCCGGGGCTAGGAGACATGCACCGCGGCCATGGCGAGCAGGGCGGGCGCTTCCTCGTCCACGCCCTCGGCCAACCTCGCGCCGGCCACGACCGGCAGCCAGGCCAGAGCGTCCCGCCGCGTTATCCCCGCGACCCGCTCGCAGGCGGCGAGGTAGCCATCGGCGATTTCCGGTAGAGCGAAGTGCATCAGCAGCCAGGAGCGGCAGAGATCGGCGTGGGGGCTGCCGGCACTGGCGTCCAGCCAGTCGACGACGATCGCAGCCGATGGCGTGCCGAGGACGTTCAGGGGATGGAAGTCGCCGTGGCACAGGCGGTCGCCGTCGGGCAATGCGGCCAACTCCGCCAGGAGGTGTCCGCGCAGGGGCGGTGGCAGTCCGGGGGCACGCGCAATCGCCTCCGCCAGTCGGGTTTTCAGTGCCGGGAGCCCGGTGCCCGGCGCCCCGTGGATGCAGTTCTGGAGGCCGGCCATCGCGTCGAGATAGCGCGGGTTCAGCGCTGGTCTCGCCACCATTGCGGCGCCGAAGCTCGGACCTTCAGCGCGGGTCATCTCGATCCCCCAGCGGCCGCCGTAGCGCCCGACCGAGAGAACCGAAGGCGCCGGGAGCCCGGACGCCTCGACAACGGCAAGCGTCGCTGCTTCGCGGAACGCCGCGGCCTTCGCGGCGGCGCGCCGATAGAGCTTGAGGACCCCGCGGGGCGTCGCGAAGACCTCGGCTTCCTTGCCGACGCCAATCGGCTCTCCTGTCGGGGCGGAAAGCGGCAGCGCTTCGGGCGGTTGGCCCACGGCGCTGCCGGATCGCATCAGGAGCCGCTGAGCGCCCGCGACCACCAGCCGCGCCGCTTCGGCGCGCCGTCGTCGGTCACCGGTTCCGGCATGCGCTCGGCTTCCGGGCGTATCGGGCGGCCGGAATCCCGACCAGCTTCGGCGAGAGCGGGCGCCAGTGCCGGCGGGGCGGCCTCGGCGACGGCCGCGGTGGCCGGCTTGCGCACCCGCTCGCGGCGCCGCGGCGGCGGGGCTTTGCCCTCGGGAACGGCGACGATCTCGGAACTCGGCTCCTCACCGCCGACGTCGATCACCTCGCCGAGGGGTGAGGCTTTCGCAGGGGCGGGCTCCCCGGCTTCATCTGCGGCCGCGGCAGGTTTCGCTGCTCGCGTCCTCCGCCGCGACTTCGGCCGTTCCGCCGCTGCCTCGGGGGCGGGATCGGGCGTTGCCTCCGGATCGGCCTCGGCAACAGTCTCGCTCGCGGCCTCGGGCGCAGCCCCGGACGCCTCCTCGGCGGCGACGGGCGCATCGGCCTCGTCGTCGAGGTCCGTCTCGCCCGCGTCGCCGGCATCGGCTCCGCTCAAATCCCCCGCGTTCTCGCCGTCGGAGAATTGCGCCTCGGTGCCACCGTTCCGGCCGGCGCCGCCGCGCCGGCGCCGGCGGCGCTTGCGCTTGCCGGAGGCCTTCTCGGCCGCCGTGCCGTTCGCCTCGGCCGCGGCGGTCGCGGCGGCGGGAAGAGCCTCGCGCTCCTCGACCTCTTCGGCCTCCTCCACCTCGTCCTCGTCAGGGTATGCTACTGAAACCGGCGCCATGCCCTCCTGGACGTGCACGATACGCGAGGCGGTCTTGAACCGCTCGAGCCGGTAGTCGGGGCTGATCAGCGACGCGTCGCCCTCGACCCGCACCGACAGGCCGAACCGGCCCTCAATCATGGCGATATGCTCGCGCTTCTGGTTGAGGAGGTAATTGGCGATCTCCACCGGGCAGGCGATCAGCACCTCCTTGGAGCGCTGGCGGACGCCTTCCTCCTCGACCTCGCGCAGCAGCGCCAGCGCGATCGAGTCGTCCGAGCGCACACGGCCGGTGCCGTGGCAGTGCGGGCAGCCCTTGGTGGTCGCCTCGATCATGCCCGGCCGCAGCCGCTGGCGTGACATCTCCAAGAGGCCGAAGCCCGAGATGCGCCCGACCTGGATGCGCGCGCGGTCGGACTTCAGCTTGTCCTTCAACTTCTTCTCAACCGAGGCGTTGTTGCGCCGCTCCTCCATGTCGATGAAGTCGATGACGATCAGCCCGGCGAGATCGCGCAGCCGCATCTGGCGCGCAGCCTCCTCGGCGGCCTCCATGTTGGTCTTGAGCGCGGTGTCCTCGATAGACGCCTCGCGGGTGGCACGCCCCGAGTTGACGTCGATGGCGACCAGCGCCTCGGTCACGTCGATGACGATGTAGCCGCCGGATTTCAGCTGCACGACCGGGTTGAACATGCCGGCCAGATAGCTCTCGACCTGGAAGCGCGAGAAGAGCGGCAGGACGTCGGCGTAGTGCTGCACGTTCTTCGCATGCGAAGGCATGAGCATCTTCATGTAGTCCTTGGCCTCGCGATAGCCGCGCTCGCCATCGACCAGGATCTCGTCGATGTCGCGGCTATAGAGGTCGCGGATTACCCGCTTGATGAGGCTGCCTTCCTCATAGATCAGCGCCGGCGCGATCGACTTGAGGGTGAGGTCGCGGATCTGCTCCCACTGGCGCAACAGGTACTCGTAGTCGCGCTTGATCTCGGTCTTGGTGCGGTTGGCCCCGGCGGTGCGGATGATCAGCCCGGCGCCGTCCGGCACGGTGATCGAGGAGGAAATCTCCTTGAGCTTCTTGCGATCGACCGCGTTTGTGATCTTGCGCGATATGCCGCCGCCCCGCGCCGTGTTGGGCATCAGCACGCAGTAGCGCCCGGCGAGCGACAGATAGGTGGTCAGCGCGGCACCCTTGTTGCCACGCTCCTCCTTGACGACCTGCACCAGCAGGATCTGGCGGACCTTGATGACTTCCTGGATCTTGTAGCGGCGCGCACGCTGGGTGCGGCGCGGGGCGGCGCGCTCCTCTGCGAGATCGTCGCCGCCGACCGCCTCGTACTCGCCGGCGTCCGCCGCAGCCGCAGGCTCGTCCGGCACGTCGATGTCGATGTCACCGGCCGCCGCCGACGGGGGCGGGGCGTCGTCGAACTCGGGGCCGATCTCGGTGACCGGCAGCGGATCGGAGGCGACCACGCCGTCGGCATCGGTGGAAACGCTCTCGGCCGCGGTCCTCGTGCGGCTGCGGCTGCGCGACCGGCCGCGGGGCTTCGGCTTCTCCGCCGGAGCCTCCTCATCGGCCTGGCGGGCGAACTCGGCCTCCTCGGCCAGCAGCGCCTCGCGGTCGGCTTTGGGGATCTGGTAATAGTCCGGATGGATTTCAGAGAAGGCGAGGAAGCCGTGCCGATTGCCGCCGTACTCGATGAAGGCGGCCTGCAGCGAGGGCTCGACCCGGGTGACCTTGGCGAGGTAAATATTGCCGGCCAGCTGCCGGCGGTTCAGGGATTCGAAGTCGAACTCATCGACCTTGTTTCCATCGACCACGACCACGCGGGTTTCTTCCGCATGGGTGGCGTCGATCAGCATCTTCTTTGTCATGATGTCTTTCGAAAACGCCCTGCGCACGCGCCCGCCGCAAGGGCAGGGCGCCGGCCAGGGCTGTCTGGTTGGCGGGACGAGGGGGCGCCGACGGCGGTGCGGCCCGGTCCGGGGCCAGTCCTGCCGTCTCTGCGATCCCTGCGCGTTTCACCGCGGTTTCTCTCCGGCGCCGGGCATTGCGCGCCGGCGCCACGTTGAGCCCGGGCTTGCGGCCCGGATGTCCAATAGGTTGGCGCGAACGCCGGTCGCCCTCTGCCGGGATCATCCAATACGTCTGAAACGCGCTGGCAATGCCACGGGCATGCGACGAATACGAGTGCCGTAACGGGCGCAGTGCATCCGGACGACACCCTGACCATATGCATGCTGCATCGGCAATTACAATGGCTATTTCATCGCAAGCCGGCGTGCAGCGAGCCTGCCTTGCGCGGATCGGCCACTGCAAACCCCTGATAATGCGCGCAATCAACTTTGGATTGAACGCGCCAGCTCCCGATGCGGGAGCCGCGCTCGGGGCGCCTGCGCATCCTCGACTTGCTGCGGCACACCCGGGTAGGCCTGTCACGAAAGCGCGGCGCGGTTGTGGCCTCCCCGTCACTTCCCCGTGAATTCAATGCCACGCGACCAGCCTGTTCGTCGTCGACGGCGGTCGCAGCCAGCAATTAATGGGCCATTTCATGCCCCGTCGTCCCTTTGCAACGAGTTTCGCCGCGACAACTTGCGCCGCCTGTGCTTTTGACCTTTGCGCGGGGTTCGGATAAGGTCCCGCGACAAAGTCCAAGGGCAGGGCTCGAGCAGTGTTGCGCATCGTTCTGAGATTTTTCGGGTTCCTCTTCAGCTGGGCCGCGATCGGGTCGCTCATGGCGCTCGTGGGCCTGGTCGCGGTCTTCTCGATCTACGGCAAGGATCTGCCCGACCACGCGCAGCTCGCCCGCTACGAGCCGCCGACCCTCAGCCGCATCTACTCCGGCGAGGGCGAGCTCATGGACGAGTTTGCTCACGAGCGGCGGATATTCACGCCCATCGACGAGATCCCCGACCGGATCAAGCAGGCCTTCATCTCCGCCGAGGACAAGCACTTCTACACGCACGCGGGCTTCGACCCGATCGGCATGGCCGCGGCGATCCGCGACGCGGCCGGAGGCGCGCGGCTGCGCGGCGCCTCGACCATCACCCAGCAGGTGATGAAGAACTTCCTCCTGACCGGCGACCGTTCGGGCGAGCGCAAGATCAAGGAGATCATCCTCGCCACGAGGCTGGAGAGTACCCTCTCCAAGGACCAGATCCTCGAACTCTACCTCAACGAGATCTTCCTTGGCCAGAACTCCTACGGCGTGACCGCGGCAGCGCAGGTCTATTTCGCCAAGTCGCTCGAGGAACTGACCGTCGCCGAGATCGCCTATCTCGCGGCCCTGCCGCAGGCGCCCTCGGTGCTGCATCCGGTGCGCGAGAAGCCGCGCGCGATCGCCCGGCGCAACTACGTGATCGGCGAGATGCGCGACAACGGCTACATCACCGCTGCCGAGGCCACGGAGGCGGAAGCCGAGGACCTGGTGACGGTCCAGAGCGGCGACATCCCCTCGGCGCGCACCTCCATGCCGCCGCGCGACTACTTCACCGACGAGATCCGGCGCCAGCTTTCCGCCAGCCTCGGCGACGAGGAACTGTTCACCGGCGGCCTGAGCATCCGCGCCACCCTCGAGCCCGACCTGCAGGCGGTCGCGGCGCGCGCGCTGCGCGACGGGCTGGAGGAATACGACCGGGCCTTGCGCATCTTCAACGGCGCCATCTCCAGGATCGAGGCGCCGCTCGATCCGGCGGACGAGGCGGGCTGGCGCCAGGCGCTGGCCGATGCGCAGGTGCCGCGGGACATCGAGGGCTGGTATCCCGCGGTGGTGCTGGAGGTCGGGGACAGCGCGGTTCGCATCGGAATCGAGGGCGTCGATGAGGATGCCGACGGGCACTTCCTGAGCTTCGACGACGTGAGCTGGGCGCGGCTGCGCGACGGCAGCCGGCTGCGCGCCTCCTCGGGGCCCGACGACACCTTCGATGTCGGCGACGTCATCCTGGTGACGGCGCGCGATGGCGAGGGGGAACAACGCTGGAGCTACCGGCAGATCCCGACCATTCAGGGCGGCTTCATGGCGATGGACACCCAGACCGGCCGGGTGCTCGCCATGCAGGGCGGCTTCTCCTACCAGTCGAGCGTGTTCAACCGCGCCACCCAGGCGCTGCGCCAGCCGGGCTCGTCGTTCAAGCCCTTCGTCTACGCCGCGGCGCTGGACAACGGCTATTCGCCGGCGACGATCGTGGTGGACGGCCCCATCGAGGTGGCGACCGGCGCCGGGGTCTGGCGGCCACAAAACTCCAGCGAACGCTACTACGGCCCCGCGCCGATCCGCACCGGGCTGGAGCAGTCGCGCAACCTGATGACCGTGCGCATCGCCCAGGACGTCGGCATGGACATCGTCGGCCAGTATGCCGAGCGCTTCGGCGTCTACGAGAACATGCCGAACCTGCTCTCCTATTCACTCGGCGCCGGCGAGACGACGCTCTACAACATGGTCGCAGCCTATGCGATGTTCGCCAACGGCGGGCTCAGGGTGCGGCCGACGCTGGTCGACCGGGTGCAGGACCGATACGGCAACACCATCTACCGCCACGACCAGCGGCGCTGCGAGGGCTGCGACGGGGAGGGCGGCGCGGGCCAGGCGCCGGTGGTGCGCCCGAACGCCGACCGCATCATGGATGCGATCACCGCCTACCAGATCACCTCGATGCTGCAGGGTGCCGCCAGCCGCGGCACCGGCGCGCGCACCGTCGGCGCCCTGGGGCTGAACTTAGCCGGCAAGACCGGTACCACCAACGAGTCCAAGGACGTGTGGTTCGTCGGCTATTCGCCGCGGATCGCGGCGGGATGCTACATGGGCTACGACACGCCGCGGCCGCTCGGGCGCTCGGCCTTCGGCGGCACACTCTGCGCGCCGGTCTTTGCCGAGTTCATGAAGGCCGCGATGGAAGGGCAGGGGCCGGTGAGCTGGTCGCCGCCGCCGGGTGGTTACTTCATCCGAATTGACCGGGGTAGCGGTCAGCGCCTCTCCGACAACGCCTCCGGTGGCAACGTGCAGATCGAGTATATCCGGGAAGGCCAGCAGACGGTGGTCGGCGGATATGGCCAGACGGTGGACGGCGGCTGGAAGATCGGCGCCGACGTGCCGCTCTACGAGGGGGTCAGCGCCGCGGCGGTGGAGCGGGTGCAGGTGGGCGGCCGCACCCGGGTGCTGCCGTCCAGACCGACCCTCGGCTCGATCTCCAGCGGCGGGCTGCACTAGAGCCTTTACCCACTGCCGCGCCACCGCTAGAAGCGGGCGCGCCGCGGCCGCCCCCGGTTCTCGCGGCGGAATTCTCAGGATGACGGATGCGAGCCGAGACCGAACATATGGTCGCCGAAATCGAGAAGTCGCTGGCGCTGCTGCGCCAGCGCCTCGGCTGGGAGACCGCCGCGCACCGGCTAGAAGAGTTCAACGCAATGTCGGAGGATCCGGACCTCTGGAACGATCCGGCCCGGGCGCAGAATCTGATGCGCGACCGCCAGGCGCTGGTGGATGCCATCGACGCCTACTCGGGGCTGGCGCGCGACCTTCAGGACAACCGTGAGCTGATCGACCTCGGCGAGGCCGAGGGCGATGCAGGCGTGGTAGCCGAGGCCGAGGCGGCGCTGCGGGTCCTGCGCGACCGGGCGGCCCAGCGCGAGATTGAGGCGCTGCTCGACCAGGAGGCCGACGGCAACGACACCTTCCTCGAGGTCAACGCCGGTGCGGGCGGCACTGAGAGCTGCGACTGGGCGGCGATGCTCGCCCGCATGTACGTTCGCTGGGCCGAGGCCAAGGGCTACAAGGTCGATCTCATGTCCGAAAGCCCGGGCGAGGAGGCCGGCATCCGGTCGGCCACCTACCGGATCAGCGGGCCGAACGCCTACGGCTGGCTGAAGAGCGAGAGCGGGGTGCACCGGTTGGTGCGTATCTCGCCCTACGACAGTGCGGCGCGGCGGCATACGAGCTTTTCGTCGGTCTGGGTCTATCCGGTGGTCGACGACAACATCGAGATCGACATCCAGCCGAACGACATCCGCATCGACACTTATCGCTCGTCCGGCGCCGGCGGGCAGCACGTCAACACCACCAACTCGGCGGTGCGAATCACCCATCTGCCGACCAACATCGTGGTGACCTCGTCGGAGAAGTCGCAGCACCAGAACCGCGCCAACGCCATGGCGGCGCTGAAGTCTCGGCTATACGAGCTGGAGCTGCGCAAGCGCAACGAGGCGATCACCGCGGCTCACGAGGCCAAGGGCGATGCCGGCTGGGGTAACCAGATCCGCTCCTACGTCCTGCAGCCCTACCAGATGGTGAAGGACCTGCGCACCAATTTCGAAACCTCCGACACCCAGGGCGTGCTAGACGGCGACCTGGACGGCTTCATGGCGGCGGCCCTCGCTCAGCAGGTGGCCGGCAAGAGCCGGGCCGAGTTCGCAAGCCCCTGACTGATCCGCCGTCCGGTTGAATGGCTCGCGGCGGGCGCGTTGTCGGAAGTTTCCGCCGGGTTAACGCCAGAAACTTAATCTTTTTATTTTAATGCGATAGCCGTTTGTGCGAGTTCGCACAGGATGCCCGCGCCGAAGCAGGCTCCGACCTCCGGGCGTTCGGCATCCGCGTAACCCTCCGCATCAGTCCCCGTAGATCCACGCCGCATCGGCCCGGAACATTCGGCGGGAGTCGTCGCGGGTGTAGAACATGTGCCCGCCCCGGTAGGTCTCCTGCCTCAGCCGCGCACCGGCAAGCGAGGCGGGGACCTGGCGCAGGATCAGCTCGCTGCCGAAATACGGCGTGACGAGGTCCGTGTAGCCGTGGACGACCAGCACCTGGAACTCCGGGTCGAGCGCCAGCACCCGGCGCAGCGCGCCCACCGCTTCCGGCTGGCCGGTCCCGCCGCCCCAGCGCCAGCCGCGCGAGACGCCTCCGGCGAGCAGGACGTAGCGCCGGTCCGGCATCCAGCCCAGCGTGTCGCGGTAGAGGGCGAGCATTGCGCTGGTCAGGGGCGCGGTCATCGCGTCGAGTACCGGATCGGCGGCGCGCCCCGAACGGCGCTCGGGCACCGGGGTGTCGCCCGCCACCGCCGCGTCATAGAGGCTGGCGATGCGGCCCTGGTCACCGAAGAGCTCCCGTGCAAATTCGTCGGTGTCGATGCGCCCGGCGGTGCGGGCCAGCAAGCCCGGGTCCAGCCCGGTGATCTCGGCGACCCGCGCGACCATCCGCGCCACCGCCGCCTCGTCCTGCAGCCCGCGCAGGAGGTCGGTGACGTAGTCGCCGGCCGCATAGTCCTCAGCCGCTTGCAGCACCTCCGGCGAGAACTCGCCGCGCTTCTCCATCGCGGCGGCCGCCAGCGAGGGCAGCAGCGAGACCCGCGGCAGCGGTGCATGGTCGGGCTGGCGCCACCATCCGAAGTCGAGCACCGGCGAGAGCAGCACCATTCCGGAAAGCCCCACGCCGTGGTCGGTCTGCAACGTCTCGGCGAGAAGCGGCGCGCGGAAGCCGCCGTAGCTCTCGCCGACGAAAAACCTCGGCGATGTCATCCGCCCGTTCTCGGTGAGCCAGCGAAGGATGAAGCCGGCCAGCGCGTCGATGTCGCCGTCGATTGACAGATAGCGCTCGCGCAGCCGGTCATCGGGGTCCACCAGCCGGCTGAAGCCGGTGCCGACCGGGTCGATGAACACGAGATCGGTGAAGTCGAGCCACGTCTCGGCATTGGCGACGAGATCGACCGCCTGCGACGGCACGATCCCCTCGCCGCCCAGCGGCAGCCGCCAGGGTCCGAGCGCTCCGATGTGCAGATAGGCCGAGGCAGCCCCCGGCCCGCCGTTCACCGCGAAGGTGACGGGCCGGCTGGCGGGATCGTCGGTCTCCAGCACATAGGCGACACAGGCGATCTCCGCTTCCGCCTCGCCCTGCGGCGTGGTCAACTCCAGTGACCCGGCGGTGGCGGTGAAGCGCAGGATGCGGTCGCCGAAGGCAATCTCGTGCCGGCTGACCGCGGCCTCCGGCAGTCGGGAGCGCGCCGGCGCCTCCGCAACCGTCGCAGGCTGGGCGAAGGCCGGCGCGAGTGGCGGGGCGGCCAGCAGCAGCACGCACAGGAGCGCGTGCAGCGGGCGGGAGATGGCGGGCGGGCGCATGACGCCCGGAGTGTGCGCGAGACTGTTGCCCGGGTCCAATGACGAACCTGTGCCCTCAGGTCAGTTCATCGCCGCCTCGAGGAGCGCCAGGTAGTCGGCCGCCGTGCAGGCCCGCGGGTTAGTCGCCGAGGAATGGTCCTTCGTCGCCGCCTCGGCCAAGGGGGGCAGGTCCCCGGGCAGGACGCCGACCGCGGCGAGCGAGCGCGGCAGGCCGAGCCCCGCGTTGAACTCGGCGAAGAATGCCGCGAGCGAGGCATCGGGAGCGACGCCGAGGCGGTGGCGGATGGTTGCGTACTTCTCGACGCAGGCGGGCTCGTTCCAGTGGAGCACATGTGGCAGCAGGATCGCGTTCAGCGTGCCGTGATGAAGCGAGATGCGCTTGAGCCCTCCCAACGGGTGCGAAAGCGCATGGATGGCCCCGAGGCCCTTCTGGAAGGTGAGACCACCTTCCAGTGCCGCCATCATCATCTGCCAGCGGGCATCGCGGTCGGCGCCGTCTGCGACCGCCCGGCCGAGGTGGGTGACGCCCCGCTCCAGCCCGTCGAGTGCGATGGCTTCGGCCACCGGGTTGATGCGCGGGCTGAGGTAGGTCTCGACGCAATGCGAGATCGCATCGAGGCCGGTGGCGGCGGTCAGGGCGGGCGGCAGGCCGAGGGTCAGCTGCGGGTCGCAGAGGGCGATGCGCGGGATGAGATGCGGCGAGACGAGGCCGAGCTTGCGGCCATCGGCGAGCGTGATCAGCGCCGCGCGGCCGACCTCGCTGCCGGTGCCGGCAGTGGTGGGCACGGCGACCAGCGGGGCGGTCTGGCCGATGCGGTCGAGGCCGCCTTCGATGAGGGCGTATTGCGCCAGCGGGCCGGGATGGGTGGCGAGGAGGGCGACGCCCTTGGCGAGGTCGATGGGCGAGCCGCCGCCGATGGCGATGAGACCGTCGCAGCCTGCGGAGCGGTAGAGGTCGAGGGCTTCGAGCGTCGCGGCCTCGGTGGGGTTGGAGGGGGTGTCTGTGAACATCGCGGGGTCGGGGTGGTCGGGGAGGGCGGCGCGGACCCGGTCCATGAGGCCTGCGGCGATGATGCCGCGGTCGGCGACCACGAGGGGCGCGAGAATCCCGAGGCCGCGGACCAGGCTCTGGAGGCCGGCGAGCGCCCCATGGTCGAACTCGATGCGCGTGAGGTAGGAAATGGTGGCCATGCGTCTCCCCGGGGTGGTCATGCGTGGCGGCACTATGGCGCCAGGCGGCGCGGACCGGAAGGGCGGGCGGCGGTTGCGGCGGGCCGGTGCGCGTGCATAGTTTGCCGGGACCGACGAACGCCCGCCTGCCAGGGAGGATGGCCATGTATGCCGCGATGAAGAACTCCGCCCATGAGAGGGCACCGACCGAGATCGCGGTGGTCGCGATGCCGCAGGACGAGCGGGTCTGGGTGCCGCAGGCAAAGGATGTCTGGTTCCGGCCGCTGATGCTGAACACGCTGCAGGGGCAGTGGTGCAACCTGCTGAGGGTGCGCAAGTCCGGGGTGCTGTCGCGGCACCTGCACCCGAACCCGGTGCATGGCTACGTGATCAGGGGCCGGTGGTACTACCTGGAGCACGACTGGGTGGCGGAGACGGGGTCGTATGTCTTCGAGCCGCCGGGAGAGATCCATACGCCTGACGGTGCCCGAGGATGTCGAGGAGATGATCACCTTCTTCAACATCACCGGCTGCATGGTCTACATGGACGAGGGCAACCGGCAGGTGGGCTACGAGGACGTCTTCACCAAGATCGACATGTGCCGCAAGCACTACACGGAAGTGGGGCTGGGGGCGGACTATGTCGACCAGTTCATCCGGCGAACAGTGCCACCACGGTCAAAATACTGATTTATAACGACAAATTAGTTAACGGCCCGCGACGGGGCGATTGGGGAGGTGCCGCGGGTATGACGGCCGTTTCCGGTAAATGGGCGATGGAGTTCTTCGCCGGGCGGCGGGTGCTGGTGACCGGCGGCACCTCCGGGATCGGCGCCGCGATCGCCAGGGGGTTCCGGGAGGCCGGCGCCGATGTGGTCGCGACCGGTGTCGCGGTGGCCGAGGTCGAGGCGGCGCGGGCGGACCTGGACGGCGCCGATGTCCGGCTTCTCGACGTTCGCGACGCCGCGGCGGTGTCTGCGCTGGTGGCTGGGCTGCCGGGGCTCGATGTGGTGGTGAATTGCGCGGGGGTGATCCGGCGGGGGGAGGAGCTCGACCCGGAGGTCTTCGCCATGGTGGTCGACGTGAACCTGACCGGGGCGATGCGGGTCTCGGCGGCGGCGCGGCCGCTGCTGGCGGCGGGGGGCGGCGCGATCGTCAATCTGGCGTCGATGCTGTCCTTCTTCGGCGGCGGGCTGGTGCCGGGGTATGCGGCGAGCAAGGGCGGGATCGCGCAGCTGACGAAGTCGCTCGCCATTGCCTATGCAGCGGACGGGATCCGGGTGAACGCGATTGCGCCGGGATGGATCGAGACGCCGCTGACCGGCGCGCTGCGCGCCGATCCCGAGCGCAGCCGGGCGATCACCGAGCGCACCGCGCTGAAGCGCTGGGGCAAGCCGGAGGATCTGGTGGGGGGCGTGCTCTTCCTGTGCTCGCCGGCGGCGGCCTTTGTCACCGGGGCGATCCTGACCATCGACGGGGGCTATTCGATCGTCTGACGGCGCCCTCCGGCTTGACAGGGCGGCAAATCTCGCCGTAGTTTCGACCAAGAAAAAATCCGTCTCATTTATAAAATGCCGGGGGTTCGATGCGGATCGGCAAGCAGAGCGATGCGTTCACGGCAATCGCCACGTCCGATGCAGACAGCATTACGGTGCGTGGGCAGGATCTGTGCGGCGATCTGATCGGCAGGATCGGCTTCACCGACTATTTCTGGCTGCTGGTGACGGGCGTGCGTCCCAGTGAGGTGCAGCGGCAGGTCACCGACGCATGCATGGTGGCCATCGCCGAGCATGGGCTGGTGCCGAGCGTACAGGCCGCGCGCATGACGCTGGCCGCAGGACCCGAGGCGTGGCAGGGCGCCATGGCCGCCGGGCTCCTGGGCATGGGTTCGGTGGTGGCGGGCAGTTCGGAGACCGCAGGGCGGTATGTCGCCGGGGTCCTGGCCGAAAGCATCAAGCCGGGCGCGGATCTCGAGACCGCGGTGCGCAGGAGCCTCGAAGAGCTAAAGGTGTCGCGGTCGAAGGTGCCCGGCCTCGGGCATCCGCAGCACAGCGGCGGGGATCCCCGCGCGGACCTGTTGCTGGCGCTTTCCGACGAATTGGGCGTTGCGGGCAACCACGTCCGTTGTCTGCGAGAGATCGGCGCGCAGGCGCCGGTGATCATGGAGCGGGCGTTGCCGATCAACGTCTCCGGGGCCATCCCGGCGCTTATGCTCGATGCGGGCTGGCCGCTCGAGGCGATGAAGGGGATCCCGCTTCTCGCCCGCACCGCAGGGCTGGTGGCGCATCTCTACGAGGAGTTGCTGCGCTCGATCGGCTTCATCATGGCGCATCAGGCCGATCTCGCCATCGGCTACGACGGACCGGCGGCAACGGCTGAGGAGCCCTGCTGACGGTGACCGGGCGGGCGGGATCCATGGATGCGCGGGTTGTGCCGGCGGAGCGGCGTTGCTATCTGACCGGAACCCGATGATTTCTGTCGGGTACGGGGGCGGGCGATGAAGGATGTTCTGCCCGATCCGGCGTCGCCGCGGCTCGCGCTTGCTGGGATCGGGCATGCCTACGAAGGTGTTCCGGTGCTCGACGACGTAGCGCTGGAGCTCGCGGCCGGTGAGGTGACCTGCCTGCTCGGCCCCTCGGGCTGCGGCAAGTCGACGCTGCTGCGCATTGCTGCCGGGGTGGAGCGGCAGGACCGCGGCACCGTGGCGATGGGCGGCGAGGTGGTCTCCGACGGGCGGCGCCACATGCCGCCGGAGCGCCGCGGCATCGGCCTGATGTTTCAGGACTTCGCGCTCTTCCCCCACCTCAGCGTGGTGCATAACGTCGCTTTCGGCCTTGGCGGGCCGCGGGCCGCCCGGTTGGAGCGGGCGATGCGGCTCCTCGATCGGGTGGGGCTTGCCCGGCATGCGGACAAATACCCCAACCAGCTTTCGGGCGGCGAGCAGCAGCGGGTAGCGCTGGCGCGAGCGCTGGCGCCGCGGCCGCCGATCCTCCTGATGGACGAGCCTTTCTCGGGCCTTGACGACCGGCTGCGCGACGGCATCCGCGACGAGACGCTGGCGATCCTCAAGGAGGAGGGCACGGCGGTGATGCTCGTCACCCACGAGCCGGGCGAGGCGATGCGGGCGGCCGACAGCATTGCGCTGATGCGGGCAGGGCGGATCGTGCAGCAGGGCGCGCCCTACAACATCTATAACAACCCCGTGGACAAGGAGGCGGCGCTGTTTTTCTCGGACCTCAACGTCATCCACGGCGTGGTGGAGAACGCGGCGACCGACACGCCCTTCGGCCAGTTCCTGACCCCCGGCCTCTCGGACCGGGCGGATGTCGAGATCATCATCCGCCCGCAGCACCTGAAGATCGACTTCGACCGCAAGGGCTCCGGCCCGCTGCCCACCGCCCGCGACGGGGTGCCGGCACGCGGCATCGTCGAGCGGGCGCGCTTCGTCGGCCACCAGTCGATCGTCGATCTCGCCATGGACCACGACGGCTCGATGCTGACGGCGACGGTCCCCGGGGTCTTCCTGCCCAGACCCGGCACGCCGCTCTGGCTTTCGCTGCGCCGCGACCGCTGCTTCGTGTTTCCTTGCCGGGAGCAGCGCGTGCTGCGCGATCCCCATCTGGCGTGAGGGCCGAATAAACCAGGCACCCGCGCCGTTTGGGGTTTGATTGGCCACGATCTACGCCATATGTAACAGCACAGGACGTCGGCGCGCTGCGCGCGCCCACGTCCGGCAACGGAGATGAGACATGTTGAACAACATTGGGCTGCCGGGCCTTCTGATAATCGCCATCATCGTCCTGGTGCTCTTCGGCCGCGGCAAGATCGCGTCGCTGATGGGTGAGCTCGGCAAGGGCATCACCAGCTTCAAGCGCGGTATCAAGGAAGGCAACGACGAGATCGAGAATGCCGGCCGCGCCGCCGAGAGCGCGCGCGACATCACCCCGGAGAAGGACAAGGTCTGATCCGGCCTCAAGGCGGAGCGGGGCAGGACGATGCTCGACATCGGCTGGATGGAGCTTCTGGTGATCGGGGTCATCGCCCTGATCGTGGTGGGGCCCAAGGATTTGCCCGTGATGTTCCGCGCCGCCGGGCAGTTCATGGGCAAGGCGCGCGGCATGGCGCGTGAGTTCCAGCGTTCCATGGAGGACGCCGCCAAGGAGTCCGGCCTCAGCGAGAGCGCCAAGCAGCTCAATACGCTCAGCTCCACCCTGAACACCAAGCTGAACCTGACCTCTGCCACCAATTCGGCACGGCGCTATGCCGAGAACCTTATCAAGGACGGCGACGGCAAGCCCGCTGCGGGCGCGAGCTCGCCAGCTGGCAAAACCCCGCCGCCAGCGGCGCCGACCTCGGCGACAGCCGCGCCCGTTGCTGCGCCCGTGGCACCTCCACCAGCGGAGCCGGCGCCGGTAGCGGCCGCTACTGCCAAGGCGCCGCGTGCGAAGTCTGCGTCCGCCAGATCGGCGAGTGCCAAGCCGGCAGGCGCTGAGCCGGCGGCGGCGAGGGCTGCTGCGAAGCCTCCGGCACGGGCCCGGGCACCCAGGCGAACCCCGGCGCCGAAGGAAGCCCCCGAGCGGACGTCATGAAGGACACTGACATCGACGACAGCACGGCGCCGCTGATCGAGCACCTGGCGGAGCTGAGGAACCGGCTGATCTGGTCGCTGCTCGCCTTCCTGGTGGCGATGGTCATCTCGTTCAGCCTTGCGCGTCCGATCTTCAATTTCCTCGCAGCGCCGCTCTTCGCCCTCCTGGTCGAGCACGG
>CAVOGP010000054.1:0-5639 GCA_963695425.1 uncultured Alphaproteobacteria bacterium
ATCGGGGGCTGAAATCAGTCTCCTGACCGGCGGCGCCCCGCGGCTCGACCGCCTCGCAGGCGGCACGTGTGCCTTCGTGACGCTGGTCACCAACGCGGACTACCTGCCGGGCGCTTTGGCGCTCGTCCGCTCGCTGGTTCTGACAGGCACGCGCGCCGACATCGTGGTCCTGCATACCGCCCCGGCCGGCGATCTCTCCGCGCTGACCGCGCTCGGTGCGCGACTTGCCTCCTGCGACCTGCTGCCCCTGTCGGGCATCTTCAATGCCGCCCATTCCCGCAAGGCGCAACACGACCGCGCGCCCTTCACCCGCGGCGAGAAGCCCGCCTTCCACACGCCGCTCGACAATTTCGTCAAGCTCCGCCTCTGGCAGCTCCCCTACGAGCGCGTGGTCTTCATCGACGCCGATGCGCTGGTCCTGCGCCCGATCGACCGACTGTTCGATTACCCCGAGTTTTCCGCGGCACCGAACGTCTACGAGAGCCTCACGGATTTCCGCCGCCTCAACTCCGGTGTCTTCACCGCCCGTCCCGCGCAAACGACCTTCGCCGCCATGCTTGCCCGCCTCGACACCCCCGGCGCGTTCTGGAAGCGCACCGACCAGACCTTCCTGCAGACGTTCTTTCCCGACTGGCAGGGCCTGCCCATCTACGACAACCTGCTGCAATACGTCTGGTTCAACCTGCCCGATCTCTGGGACTGGTCGCTGATCCGCGTGCTGCACTTCCAGTACGAGAAGCCCTGGGACCCTGCGAACCCCAAGGCCGAGCGCCTCGCGCCGCTGATCGAGCTCTGGCGCGCCTTCCACGACGGGATCGGCATCCCCGCCGACCTTTCCGCCCTGCCTCCGCCCTGCTAACGTGTCCGTATCCGGCTGGCGCCCGCTTGTTCTGCGGTCGTTGCCGCAGCGTCCGCGACCTGGGAGGGATAGTTATGAGGACAACTGCGATCCGCGGACATTCCGCCGGCCTTGCGATGCTTACGCGCGCGGGGCTCGTCGCCGGGTGCCTTGCATTTCCGGCGGAGGGCGTCGCCCAGGACACCGGCGGGGTCACGCCCAACGTCTTCAGGGGCCGTCCCTATTCCCCCTACGCCGACCGCGCGTTTCCGACCAACGTCTACTTCGGTGACACCCACGTCCACACCGGCCTTTCCGCCGACGCCGGCGGCTCCGGCACCACGCTGATGCCGCGCGACGCCTATCGCCTCGCCCGGGGCGAGCAGATCGTTTCCAACACCGGCCAGCCGCTGAAGATGCGCGTGCCCTTCGACTTCTTCATGATCACCGACCATTCCGATGCGATGGGCGCGATCACTGACATCATCGCCGGCGCGCCGAACATCATGGCCGACCCGGATGGCCGCCGGTTCCACGACGACTTCAACGCCGGCGGCGAAACCGCCGCCCAGGCGATGTTCCGGCTGATCGGCCAGTTCGCCCAGGGCGACATCTCGCCGGTGCTGAACTACCAGCCCGGCAACCCGGCCTACGAGCGGGTCTGGGACGACATCATGCGCGCCGCCGAGGAATTCAACGACCCCGGCGCCTTCACGACCTTCATCGCCTTCGAGTGGACCTCGCTGGTCTCGGGCGACAACCTGCACCGCAACGTCATCTTCCGCGACGGGCCGGAGCGCGCCGGCCAGGTGCTGCCCTACACCACCACCCCCCCGGTCGGCAGCCCGAACCCGCGCGACCTCTGGGCCTACCTGCAGAACTACGAGGATGTGACCGGCGGCGACGCGATCGCCATCCCGCACAACGGCAACCTCTCGAACGGCATGATCTTCTCGATGTCGGACGACTTCGACGGCGGCAGGCCGTTCGACGCCGACTACGCCGCGACCCGCCAGAAGTGGGAACGCCTCTACGAGGCGACCCAGATGAAGGGCGACGGCGAGACCCACCCGGTGCTCTCCCCCGAGGACGCGTTCGCCGACTTCGAGACCTGGGACTTCGGCAACCTCGACATGAGCCAGACCAAGACCCCGGACATGCTGCCCGGCGAATACGCCCGCTCGGGCCTGTTGCGCGGCCTGCAGCTCGAGGCCGGGCTCGGGGTCAACCCGTTCAAGTTCGGCATGGCCGGCGGCTCCGACACCCACGTGGCGATCTCGAGCCCGGACAACGACAACTACTTCCACAAGTTCACCACCTACGAGCCGTCGCCGCACCGCATCCTCAACGAGGACGGCAGCGTCCACCAATCGAAGGGCGGCGCGGACGGCATCACGCTCGCGAGCTGGCAGTACATCACCGGCGGCGTCACCGCGGTCTGGGCCACCGAGAACACGCGCGGGGCGATCTTCGACGCCATGGACCGCCGCGAGGTGTACGCGACCACCGGCCCGCGCATCCGCCTGCGCTTCTTCGGCGGCTGGGAGTTCGCGCCCGAAGACGTCGGGCGACGCGACCTCGCGGTGATCGGCTACGGCAAGGGCGTGCCGATGGGCGCCGACCTGCCGCCGGCACCCGGTGTTGCCACGGCCCCGACCTTCCTCGCTTACGCGCTGCGCGATGCGACCGGCGCCAACCTCGACCGGCTGCAGATCGTCAAGGGCTGGCTCGACGCCGAGGGCAACCCGCAGGAAAGAGTCTACGACGTCGCCTGGTCGGACGGCCGCGCGCCCGGCACCGACGGCAGGCTTCCCGCCGTCGGGGACACGGTGGATCTCTCGGTCCCGAGCTGGACCAACACCATCGGCGCATCCGAACTCGGCGCCGCCTGGCGCGATCCTGACTTCGACCCGGCCTTGCGCGCCTTCTACTACGCCCGCGCGATCGAGATTCCGACGCCGCGCTGGACCGCCTACGACGCGGTGAAGTTCGGCCTCGACCTGCCCGCCGAGATCCCGCTCAAGGGGCAGGAACGCGCCTACTCCTCGCCGATCTGGTACACGCCCCCGGGCTGAGCCTCCGGCAAGCGCGCGCTCCGATGCACTTGCTGGTGACCGGCGGCGCCGGCTACGTCGGCCGCTTTATCGTGGAGGCGGCCCGCGCCGCCGGCCACCGCGTCACCAGCCTCGGCCGCCACCCCGGCGACACCCCCTGGGATCTCGCAGACCCCGCGCCGCGCCTGCCCTCTGCCGTCGCCTTGGTCCACGCCGCGCTGGCCCACGCCCCCGGCGCCTACCGCGGCGGTGAGGGTGACGATCCGGCGCGCTTCCGCAGGCTGAACCTCGACGGCACCCGCGCACTCTTCGACGCGGCCGGAGACATGCGCATCGTCTTTGTCTCCAGCCGCGCCGTCTACGGCGATCACCGCCGCGGCGAGATCCTGCGCGAGGAGGACGAACCCGCCCCCGACTCGCTCTACGGCGAGGTGAAGCTGGCTGGTGAGATGGCCCTCGCCGGCCGCGGCGTGGCGCTGCGCCCTACCGGCGTCTACGGTGGCGACCCGCACAAATGGGAAGGCCTCTTCGCCGCCTACCTACGCGGCGACCCCATCCCGCCCCGCATCGCCACCGAGGTGCACGGCGCCGACGTGGCCGCCGCCGTCCTGCTCATGCTCGACAGCGCCGCCACCGGCGCCTTCAACGTCTCCGACATCCTGCTCGACCGCCACGACCTGCTGGCCCACCTCCAGGCGCTGACCGCCTGCCCCCACCCGCCACCACCGCGTGCCGAGGGACCGCCTCCGGCGGTCATGGCCACCGATCGCCTCCGGGCCGTCGGCTGGCAGCCGGGCGGCAACGACCGTCTGGCGACCTTGCTTGCGGATGCGGCTACACGGTTGAAATTCTCTGAAATTCAGTGAACTTTTGGCATTTTGCGTAGCAAAAACAATGGATTGAAACCAGCGGCCCAGGTGCCTTGGTCGTGCCAAGCGTTTCCCGAACCTTAAATAGTGGCAAGCCGGATTCCAGCCGGATTCCAGCCTGATTCCAGCCTCCAAAAACGAAGCCCTTTCAGGAGTTTGCTCCGCATTTGTCCGGCGGCTCAATTTTCGCCTTGCCACCAGACCTCCGGCAGCCAACCGATCCAGTCGCCGTAGACCGGCAACGCCTCGGGGTGCCGCAGGTCGGCCTTGTAGGCCAGCAGGCTCACGTCGGAAAACCAGAAGGGGATGGCATAGCGCCCGGTGGTCAGCACCCGGTCCAGCGCCTGCACCGCGGCGGTGAACTCCGCCGGGTCGCGGGTGGCGAGCATCGTGGCGATCATCGCCTCGGCAGCAGGGCTGGCCATGCCCATGTAGTTGCGGGTGCCGGGCTCGGTCACGCCCGCGCTGCCCCAGTAGAGCATCTGCTCGTTGCCCGGCGAGAGCGACATATTCCAGGTGTTAATGATCATGTCGTAGTCATAGACGCTGCGCCGCTCGTTGTATTGGGCAGCGTCGACCAGCTGTACTGCCACGTCGATGCCAAGCTGGCGCAACGCGTCCACAAAGACATTGGTCACCGCCTCGTTCTGCCCCTGCTGGAGCAGGATGGTGAAGGCGAAGGCCTCACCCGCCGCGTTGCGCAGGGCACCGTCCTGCACCGTCCAGCCCGCCGCCTCCAACTGCTGCGCCGCGCGCCGCATGTTGGCCCGGTTGCGTGGCGAGCCGTCCGATGTCGGCAGCACATAGACATCGAGCGCACCCGGGACCAGCGCGTCGGCGTAAGGCTCAAGCAGTTCGCGCACCCGCCCCTCGGCAGGTCCATCGCCCATGCCGAGACCGGAGTTGGCAAAATAGCTCGCCCGCCGCGGAAAGGCATCGGCGTTCAACGTCTGATTGATGAACTCGAAGTTGAACGCATGCAGCAGCGCATCCCGCACCCGCCAGTCCTGGAAGACGGGCCTGCGGGTGTTGAAGACGAAGCCCTCCATGCCCGAGGGACGGCCGTGCGGGATCTCGGACTTCACGATCGCGCCCGAGGTCACGGCGGGGAAGGAATAGTCCGATGCCCAGCGCGCCGGGCTCAGCTCGCGGTAGATCGACAACTCGCCCGCCGTGAAGGCTTGGAACAGCACGGCGCCGTCGAGGTAGTAGTCATAGCGGATCGTGTCGAAGTTGTGGAGACCGCGGTTGTACGCGAGATCGCGGCCCCAGTAGTCGGGGCTGCGCTGGAAGTTGATATAGCGCCCGGCCTCGAAGGCGCCGATCGTGTAGGGGCCGGAGCCGACGGGCACGCGCAGGCTGCTCTCGTCGAAGGCGAGTCCCTCCCAGTCGGCTTTCCGCAGGATCGGCCGCAACCCGATGATCAGCGGCAGCTCGCTGTCGGCCTCGCCGAAGGTAAAGCGGACGGAACGTTCGCCGGTCTGCTCGACGCTGGCCACCTTTTCCCAGGCATTCCGGTATCTTGGCAGGCCCTTCTCCGCCAGGACCTCCATCGACCAGATCACGTCCTCGACGGTGACCGGGCTGCCGTCGGAGAATCGCGCCTCCGGCCGCAGCGTGAACTCGACCCACTCGCGCTCGGGGCCGGTGTCGATCAATTCGGCGAGCAGGCCGTAGAGCGCGAAGGGTTCGTCCCAGTTGCGGGCCATGAGCGTCTCGAAGACATGGGTCTGAATTCCCCATGGCGCGCGGCCCCGGAGTATGTAGGGGTTGAGCGAGTCGAAACCGCCTACCTCGCCGAATACGATAGTCCCGCCCTTAGGGGCGTCGGGATTGGCGTAAGGGAGTGACACAAAATCCGGTGGGAGGGCGGGGTCT
>CAVOGP010000055.1:0-45328 GCA_963695425.1 uncultured Alphaproteobacteria bacterium
AATAGTCCGAGCTCCTCTGGGCGAACGCGTTTTCGTCGCCGGGCTCCGGCCGCCAGCCCCGCCATAGTATTCCACCAGGAGTCCCGACATCGGCGAAGTCATGCCCTTGGCTTGCTCCACCAGGACGTCGATCGCCGCGTCTGGCAGACCCTTCACGAACGCCGACTTCCAGTAGTTCCGGGTGCCGGACGGGAAGGCGTCGTCGAGAATCGACTGCATCGCCGGAAACGGCATCGCCTGGACGGCCACCATCAGCGGCTCTGCCAGCTCCTTGAGGGGGGCGACAGCTTTCTCGCCCGCCTCCGGGTCTGCGCCGCTCCAACACGGGATCACCGCTGTTGCCGGTGTGCCGTCGGGTGTCCAGATCATCCCGGCGTAGACGGTCAGGTCCTCCGGGGCGGTTTCCATGAACTCGCGGTAGCCGCGAAGCACCTTGCCGGCTGCGTCGCGCGGGTAGACGATCAGTCCGCCGAAGACCGTCGCGACCGGGTAAGCCTGATACAGGAACGACGTCACGATGCCAAAGTTGCCGCCGCCCCCGCGCATGGCCCAGTAGAGGTCGGCGTTCTGCGATCCGCTCACGGTCCTCACTTCACCGTCCGCGGTCACCACCTCCATTTCGATGACGTTGTCGCACGTCGGTCCATACTTGCGGACCAGCCAGCCGACGCCGCCGCCCAACGTAAGACCGGCGACGCCCGTCTTGGAAATCACGCCGAACGGCACCGCCAGTCCGTGCAGGTGCGTCTCGCGGTCGACATCTCCCAGAGTGGCCCCGCCCTGAACGCGAACGGTTCTGGCTTTCGGATCGACAAAAACTCCACGCATCCGCGACAGATCGATCACGAGCCCGTCGTCACACACGGCCCGACCGCCAACGTTGTGACCGCCGCCCCGCACCGCGACGAGAAGGTCGTTAGCCCGGGCGAAGGTCACCGCCGCGACGACATCTGCGACGCCGCCGCACCGCAAGATCGCGCCCGGACGCTTGTCGACGAGCGCGTTCCAGATGCGGCGCGCGTCATCATAGTCGGGATCGTCCGGCCTGATCAGGTCGCCTCGAACCTTCTCCGCCAGTTCGCGGATCTTGTCTTCCGCGATCGCGTTGCCGTTGCGGTCCCGCAGAACGTTGTGTCCCATGTTTCCCCCCAATCGCCATGCGCCCGCATGCCTGCCAGCGTTCGATCTGAGCGGGAAAAAGCAGTACGATCCAACGGTCAGGTCATGGCGGCGCGGCCCTTCAAGGTACATGATCCGCCGCCCGCATGCCAGCCAGTGCGAGGGCCGCCACGCCAGGGCGGCGGCGCAGTCGGGCGAACGAGTGCGCCGTTCAAATGTGTTCTTGACCGGCCACGGGCCTCGCGGCTGGCTGACTGGCCCTCGACGCATCGAAACTGTCGCCCGAACCGTCGAGCACCGCTGATTTTCCCGGCGAACCGCTGCCAGCGCTCGACCGCGACATCGACGTAGGCGGGGTTGAGTTCGATCCCGAGGCAGACCCGGCCCGTGGTCTCAGCCGCGATCAGCGTCGTGCCCGAGCCCATGAACGGCTCGTAGACCGCCTGGCCGGGCGAGCTGTTGTTGACAATCGGCCGGCGCATGCACTCGACCGGCTTCTGCGTGCCGTGCACGGTCTCGGCGTCCTGGTCGCGGCTGGAGATCTGCCAGAGCGTGGTCTGCTTGCGGTCGCCGGCCCAGTGGCCTTTGCCGGTCCTCTTTACCGCGTACCAGCAGTTGTGGGTGACGAGACCGTCCGCGACGTAGTGAAGGTCCTTGTCTACATCCATCGAGAAGACAGGTCCGCTGAACGGCGAGGCGTCGTTTCCGGTGATCGTGGCCCACGTGAACTCGTCGCCGTCGGCTGGCGTCGGCACCTGCATGATCTCCGCGAACACGTTGCAGGCCCTCACGAGCCGCGTGACCCTCCGCGAGAAGTTGAGGCCCTCGCCGCCCGTGATCAGCGGATGATTCCGCTCCAGCCGATTGTCGCGAAGCAGCAACGTGGCGCGGGCCTGGAGCGCGCTCAGATTGAGGCCGGCGTAGATCGAGGCGATCAACTCGGGCGACCGCTGGCGCTCCGGCGCCCTGATCCAGCCGTCCACTTCCCAGTGCGTCGTCGGGATGCCGTAGCGGCACGACAGGACCTGCTCCGCGCATTGCGCCTCGCGGGCGGAGGCATGGACCGAGACGATCCACGCCTCCTCCGCCTTGTTGTCGGCGAGGCGCGTCGCAAGACCGAAGCCGCGCGTGTTGAACAGGCTCACCCGCCCAACGCGCCACCAGTCGCCGCGGCGCATCAGGTAGACCACCTGCTTGCCGGCGGCGTCGGGGTTCAGGCGAACGGAGAAGCGATGCTCCGGGGTGGCGCGCGTAACTCGCCCCGAGGCGGAGATCGTGTGCATGAAGCCGTCGAACTGCCGCTCGGCGAACCGGGTGATCTCGCGGCCGCGGCGGCGAACGACGCTCTCGTAGGGATTGTAGGACACGACGAAGTCGCCGGCGCGGAGGGTCTCGATTGGAACCTCTGCGATCTGAGCGGGCTGTGAACCGGCGCCACGCTCGACGACCATCTGCACCATCGTGCCCGCGGGTTGGCACGGCTCATGTTGCCAGTGGTAGTCGCCGCGGCTGAGCACCAGCCGCTCCTTCGCCCAGATGATCTGCGACCGGATGCCGAAGCCTGCGGTCTCCAGGCTCTCGGCGACGGTCGTCGCATGCAGAGCGCCGTGCCAGACATAGGCGACGTCGCCGGGGAAGAGAGCCCACGCTTCGCGCCAGTCGGCGCGGTCGTCGTTCAGCACCTTGCCGGTGCGCCGGGTGCGGGCGGCTCCCGCCTGGTTGCGCCAGCCGGGGTCGTACTCGACCCCATACGGTGGATCGCTCACCATCAGCAGCGGGGTCACGCCGTCGAGCACGCGTTCGACGTCGGTCGCGACGGTGCTGTCGCCGCAGAGCAGCCGGTGCGGCCCGAGCAGCCAGAGGTCGCCCGGCCGGGTGACTGGATCGGCCGGCGTTTCCGGCACATCGTCCTCGCCCTCGCGCGCCCCGTCCTCTTCGCCGAGGGCGGCCAGCAGCCGGTTCAGCTCCGCGTCGTCGAAGCCCGTGAGCGCGAGATCGAAGCCGTTGCCCTGCAGGTCGCCAAGCTCGAGCCCGAGCAGCGCCTCGTCCCACTCGGCGTTCTCGCTCGCCCGGTTGTCCATCAGGCGGTATGCCCGCGCCTGCGCTGGCGTCAGCCCGCGGGCGATGTTGCACCGGCGCCGTCGCGAGCCCCAGCTGCCGCGCCGCCTCGAGCCGGGTGTGCCCGGCGAGAATCACCATCGCCTCGTCGAGCACGATCGGCTGACGCCAGCCGAACTCCTTCAGCGAGGCCGCCACCGTCGCCACCGCGGCCGCGTTCTTCCGCGGGTTGCGGGCATAGGGGATCAGCCGCTCGAGCGGCAGTTCGACAACGTCCATCGGATGGTCCTGGCGATGCTTGACTGCCTGCTATTGTCAGCGGCTGAGTTCGATGAAGCTGGCTACCGTCGTCGCGGCTTCGGGCCAGCCGGGTCCGTGGCGTCTCGACGATTCCCGGATCAGTCCGCGCGAAGGACTGCGTTGCCGACGCTGATCTCGCCGCTGGCCAGGATGCGCGCCGTGATGCCGCCGTGGCCGCGCATCGCGTTGAAGCCGCCCGGGCCTAGGGCTTCCTCCATGCGCGAGCAGGGGTGGCAGGCGCCGGTGGGCTCGAACAGGGCTCCGCCAACCCGGAACCGGCGCCCCTTGAGCGCGAGCAGGTTGATGCCGCGGACCACCAGGTTCCGACGCAGCTGTCCCGGCTCGATCTCGTCCCGTCCAAGGAAGCCTGCGATGACGCCGAGGTGCTCCGCCTGGATGAGCGTGACCTGGCGTGGCCCGTCTCGGCTGGTGCGGTAGCGGTCGCCCACGAGGCCTTGGCCGGCCTCGGCGTGGGCCGAAGGCACCGGAACCACCGGCTCGCCTCGGGCCGGCCGAAGGCCGATCCAGACAACGGTTCCCGGTCGCATCGGCCCGTCCAGCAACTCGTCAAGGCGCGGGTGCTCATGCATCGTGCCCGAGATGAGCACGTCCGCCTTGCATGGACCAGACCTGCGAAGTGGCCGCAGCCCGCGAAGCGAAATGGCCTGCCGACCCCATTTCGGTTCGAGCGGAGGGCTGGCGGGCTCAGATACCTGTGTTCGTTGGCCGGATGCGCGAAGCGAAACGAAACGGCTTGTTTTGCGGGTGTCACTGGGAAAGCCTCGCGCTTAGCGCTCCCGCATACGTTTCCCGCCAGGAGGGACCCGTGAAATCAGTGTGTTATCGGGTGACGCTCGTGTTTTGCTTTGCTCCGTTGGCAGGCAGAGCCTACGAAAAAACCGTTCGCCAGACCTTGTCCTGTGTCGTTCCCGTCGTCGTGCAATTCTTCAGCGTAGGAATTTCTCGCACGCCTCGCCGGAAAAGTGAATCCCTCTCGGTGTCTCAACTCATGATGTCTCACGAAGCCGATTTCTCTTGACAGCCGCTCGATGTATTGCACGCGGATCAGCCATGATCATCGGCGTCATCTCGGACACCCACGGACTGCTACGGCCTGAAGCGGAGGAGCGCCTGACCGGTGTCGACCACATCGTCCACGCCGGTGACATCGGAAGCCCCGAGATCGTGCCACGGCTTCGTGCGATCGCACCGACCACCGTCATCCGCGGCAACGTCGACACACAGGAATGGGCGCGCGAGTTTCCCGATTGGGAAGCCCTGACGCTTGCGGGTCGGTCGATCTACGTGCTGCACGACGTCGGCGATCTGAACCTCGATCCCGTGACGGCCGGCTTTGACATCGTGATATCGGGGCACTCACATCGACCACGCGTGGAGACCATCGACGGCGTGCTCAATCTCAACCCGGGCAGTGCGGGACCTCGCCGGTTCAGACTTCCGATCACGCTGGCAACCCTCGACCTCAGCGACGACGCCATCCGGCCGGAACTCCACCAGCTCGGTTGATCGGTCCGCGGCCCTCTCAGAGGGCTGTGCACCGGCTTCTCACGTCACGGACAACAGTACCATCACGACCACCACGACGATGCGGGCAAGCTCGGCGTGGGCGGCGGGACCGTCGTAGTGCGCTGCCGAGCGCCAGACCCCGACGCCGGCCAGAATGTTGTAGGGCACCGACAGGACGTAGCCCACGAAGAGCGCCGCCCACGGCCGGCCGGCAGCAATGAGTGCTAGGAATGCGACGCTGGAGGTCAGATTGACCAAGAGACCGATGCCGATCGCCCAAGTCCAGAATGCCTCGCCGAGGGGCAACTCGCCTGACCATAAGGAGCGCAGCTTTGTCATGGCGCATGCCTAGCTAAATCTGCTGATCATTGCGAACGGCCCGCGCCGCCGATGCGATCCGGCCGGAGATCTGCGAGCTCATCTCCGGACCTCCGGCCGTGTAGTTCAACCAGCGCGGGCAACGACGAACCGCCGTCCGCGCCGGTGATGCACCTGCCGGCCGTTCAGCCGCCAGGCGATAACACTGAGCGCGTAGCCATAGCGGCGGTGCGCTGTAGGTCGGCTGATGCCTATCCGGTAGCAGATGCCCTTCCGCGGCATGCCCTCAGTCCGCGTCCACATCAGGTGCGCCCCATCGCGGTCAAGAAAGCGGGGCGGAATTTGCTGCACGGTGAAAGCCAAGATATTGTCTGTTCATCGCCTTGCAGGCTGCGGGTCACTATTCGTCTGCGATTGGGATTAGAATCTCGTTTCGGCGGTAGACAGGCAAGGTCCACGGTGGGTTGTACCCCGCGATCTCGGGTGGGCCACCAGGCTGCAAGCCCCTGGTTTCGAGCCACTCCCGCAGCCGGGCTTCCTCAGCAGGCGCTCTTCTGTCCAGCGAACCGGAATAGCGTACCACCGCGACGCGGCGTGGAGGGATCGTGGCCAGTGTGACGTCTGGATCAGACGGCACAGGTGCGGTTTCCGGTGTGAACTCGTCGGTCAGGACAAAGACCATTTCGCGGTTGCCCTCGCCGCTTTGAAGGACTGGAGCGGTCATAGCAATTTTGGTTCCTGTGGCGGCGTCAGTGCTCAGGACGGGCGCGGTCATGGCAATCTTGCGGGCACCCTTATTCTCGCCCGAGATGTAATTGAAGAGTCGCCGGAAGGCGGCACTCGAGCCGTCCGACATCGGTGTCTTGACAACGACAAGTTCACCGTAGTCGCGGACCTCGAAGGGTCCCTCCGCGATCACAACGCTGTATCCAGGCTCGGGTGCCGCCTTGCTCCCGAAGACCGAGCAGGCGGCAATGGTCAAGAGACCGGCGAAGGCGGCGACGGTCTTGGCTGCACGCAAGATCATTTCGGGCTCCAGAAAACCAAAGCGAGTGATTTGGCAAATATTGCGATAGCGACCAAAAGCGAGTCAGCCGCCATCCGGTTCGTCGCTCGATGTTGCACCGCAGCTCCGACAGACGGAGTTCCCAGGCGCGTGCGAGCGGTAGAACAACTGACCAAAAGCAGAAGCCTGGCCGAAGACCAGACGACCGTCTCGCTGATCTCCGGCATGCACCCTTCACCCGGCCCGCGCGACGACGAACCGCCGCCCACGCCTGTGATGCACCTGCCGCCCGTTGAGACGCCACGCGATGACGCTCAGCGCATAGTCGTACCGCCGGTGCGCCGTGGGACGGCTCACGCCGAAGCGGTAACAGATGCCCTTCCACGGCATGCCCTCGGCGCGGACCCCCATCAGCTCGACCTCTTCGCGCTGGAGGAACTGGTTCCAGGTGATCGCCTCCTCCATTCGGCTGATCGCCTGCGGCGACGGCAGCACGCGCATCGGCCTCGGCTCCTGGGCGGCGATCTCACGCGCGCTGAGCACGATGTCCGGCCAAGTGCTGAAGTAGCCCTGAGATGGCAGGCCCGGCAGCTGCTTGAGCACCGCCGCCGCCTCGGTGATCCGCTCTTCGACCATGTCGCGGGTCCACTCAGCCATGGGCGGCCTCCGCGCGCTTGCCGTAGAGCTTGTCGCCTAGCTGGCGCACCAGCTCCCGCTCCGGCCAGGTGAGCCGCTCATCATCGACTGCGACGGCCAGCAGACCCTGCTCGAGCCAGCCGTCCTGTTTGACGCGCTCCGGAGGTCGGCGGGAGCCGCCATAGCCCTTGGGCGTGAACCGCATGCCCCTCATGCCAGCACCTCCGGCAACAGGGCGGCGTAGCCGATCACGTCGATGACGCCGTCGCGATACGCCGGGTCGTGGCAGAGCCGCGCCAGCTTCAGGTCGATCATGCACAGCGTGACCTGCGCCGGCGTGACCGGGCGGCCGAGGGTGAGCGACCAGCGGGCCGCGATCGCCGCCATGATGGCGTCGGGCGGGCCATAGAGCCTGATTCAAAAGTTCATGAGACGTGGCAGTATCTTGCGAGACGTCGCGTCATTAGCCTGATGCTTGCGATCAAGATCCAAGCAGTGGCGCTCTCCAAGGTCTGCTCCCAGTCCTTCGCCAGCCTTCGGCAACGGCCCAGCCAGGCGAAGGTCCGCTCGACGACCCATCGACGCGGCAGCACTTCGAAGCCCTTGGCGGTGTCGGATCGTTTGATGATCTCGATGGTCCAGTCGCCATGGCCTCGGAGCGCGGCTTTGAGTTTGTCACCCGCATAGCCACCATCGGCGAAGACGTGACGCAGCCAGGGGAAGCGATGGCGGACGGCGCGGAAGACGTCCGGGGCGCCGTCGCGATCCTGGACCCCGGCGGAATGGATGACGGCGAACAGCAGCAGGCCCAGCGTATCGGTCATGATGTGGCGCTTGCGCCCCTTGATCTTCTTGCCGGCGTCATAGCCGCAAACCCCGCCGCTTTCAGTGGTTTTCACGCTCTGGCTGTCGATGACGCCCGCCGATGGGCTGGCCTCGCGGCCTTCGAGTTCCCGCGCGCTCATGACCAGCAGGTGGTTGATGCCCTGCCACAGGCCGGTGTCGCGCCACGCGTAGAAATAGCCTTGAACCGTGGAGACCGGCGGGAAGTCCTTCGGCAGCATGCGCCACTGGCAGCCGCTCGAAGCGATGTACAGGATCGCATCCGTCACCGCGCGAAGGTCGGTGGTTCGGGGACGGCCTCCCCGTTTGGCCGCCGGCAGCATCGGCGAGATCAAGGCCCATTCGCGCGCGGTCAAATCGCTTGGATAGCGCTGGCTGTCCCGTCTATGCTCACGGCGAGCGGTATCATTCCACGGCATCTGGTCCCTCCATCTTCTCGACAAAGAAGGAGAATCACAAAAGCCTGATATCGCTCAACTTCTTTTCGGGCAGGCTCATAGGCCCTGCGGCGCTGGTCGACGACCTCGGCCGTGTGCTCGAGGATCTGGCGCGCGGTCACCGGACGCCTCCGCGGGTTTCCAGCGCCCAATGCAGGATGGCGAGGGCATCGGCCTCGTTGTCATCGGCGGGCGCGAAGCCGCGGGCGCGGGCTGCGGCGATCATCGCCTGCTTCGGCGCGTTCCCCTTGCCGGCCCAATGGCGCTTGATGGTTCCGACCGGCACTCCGGCGTACGGAACGCCCCTGAGCTCGCCCCACGACGTGAGCGTGGCCATCAGACCGCCAAAGATGTGCGCCGCGTCCGTGCCCGCATGGGCGCGTACTTCTTCGTACCAGATCGCCGCGATCGGCCCGCTCAGCCGGTCGAGCTCGGTGAGCCAGTTCGTGAAGCGCAGGTAGCGCATGTCGCCGCCGTCGTAGCGGCTGGGGCGGAACGACGCCGTGCCGCTGGTGATCAGCCCGTCCTGCGTCCGCAACGCCCAGCCGGTGGTGGTGCCGAGGTCGAGGGCCAAGATCGTGCCGCCGGGGGCGTTGCGGGCTGGCGCCGCGGGGATGGTGGGGACGGCGCCTTCCAGCGCCAATGCGTGGGTCATCATGACCTCCTGGTCCGAGCGGCCGGGGCAATGGCGGCGTCCGGTCAGGACCGCGGCGATCGCCCGAACCCGGGATGGGTCAGGTGAGATTTGGGCACGCGCCGATGGCGTTCGCCGGGCGCGGAAATCCTTCAACGGGTTCAAGGATATTTCAGGGCGGCCGATAGAGGCCAACCCTCTGATCTCTTTACGGTAATATGAATTCTTCAAATAATTCATTCTTTCAATAGGGATAGGTCCAGCGATGCGCACGTGTGTGGTGTGTATGCGCCCGCGCGAAAGATTGAAGTTTTGAAAGATTCGAATTTTCTCAAGCAAATCAGCCGGTTGAGAAAGCAGATCCGGATGAATGATTTCCCGCGGCTTGAACAATCTCAGCATGCGTCGACCTCGGTCGTGACGAGCACCACCGTGTGCTTCGTTGCCGAGGGCCGGATCCGGGTCGTAAGCAGGCCGGCCTCCGTCAGGGTGAGGATCGCCTCGTCTCGGGTCCTGCGCTCCAGGAACTGTGTCCTCTTCGTCAGCTCGGTCTTCGTGAGACCGGCCTGACCTGCTTTGCGAATGAACTCCAGCACCCTCTTGTGATTGCGCTCGATTTCGTTGTCGGCGACATGGTGTTCGACCGCTCGCATGGTTCGACCGACAAAGTGCCGAATGAGCTCGATAGCCCACACGACGTCCCCGAGCGTGATCACCGGAGCGATCGGATCGCGGCTGACGGACGCGATGAGCGCGAGCTTCTGGGCGTTCTCGCTGACGCGGGCCAGCAGCGCCGTATGGGCGGTGCCCCGCGCCTTCCGGAGCGCGCTGGTGATGTCCGAGCCGAGTTCGGCGAAAACCTCGCTGGCCTCAGCGGTCATCGCCACAGTCATCGGCTCGACCGCGGTGGTCGTGCCTGCGCCAAGTCCCGAAAGGTTGCCGGCCGGGACATGGCCACCGCCAGCGGCGACGAGGCGGAGTTGCTCGACGAGCCCGGGCGGCGCGGTGCGGATGCCGCGACCCATTGCCTCCTCGGGGTAGTCGTCCTCGGTTGGCAGGATGATGAAGCGCGCAAGCGAGCCGTCGACCACGTTGGCCGACTGCAGCGCGTTCCAGAAGTGCAGCGGCGTGGTGGTGCCGTAGACGCAGAGGCAGGGCTGGGCGATGTCGCGCCGGTCGTTGCGCCCGTCGTGGTTGGCGTATTCCGCTCCGAGAAACACGCTGCCGGCAGCGGTGTAGAGCTCGGTCATGTTGTCAAGGATCTCGGTGATGTGCCGCGGGCTGCGCCGCCGGTCGGCCGCCGCCGCAAGGAACATGCCGAACTCGTCGATCTGCAGGAGAAGCGCCGGCTGGCGATGCAGGGCGGTCAGCAGACCGGCGCCGGACGCTATCTTGTTGCCGCCGAGGTGCGCCGCGAGACCCGCCTCGAAGAAGAGCTCGTTGATGATCTCGCGGGCGTGGTTCTTGCCCGAGCCGCTGTCGGCGATGCCGACGATGTATAGGTTTGAGCGCAGGTTGCTCTCCGTCCGGTATTTCCGTCCCATCAGAGCGCCCAGCGCGCAGAGGCTAGCGCCGAGGGACAGGAGCGGCTGCGGCCGGCGCGCGGTCGACACCATGTAGTCGACCATCTCGGCCAGAATGCCATCGGGAACGCGCAAGTCGAAGGACGGCTGTGGGGCCGGAGGCCTGGGCCCGGGGCCGGACACCTGCACCTTCGCCAGCAGCCCCGCCGCAGGATGCACCGCGTCGGTCGGCGCGTCGCCATCGAGCACCAGCGCCGGATCGGGCTTCCAGCCGCGCTCCATGGCGAGGTGGTAGATCGTGCCGGCACCGATGCGCTCGGCCCTCAGACCGGCCCACGTTTTCGCCGTGAACGCGGCGTCGTCCTTGCCCGATTGCGCCGACCAGGCGGCGAAGAGATCGCCGCCGCCGTCGCCGAGCGCGCCCTTCAGCGCCAGCCCGATGCGCACCCAGCTGTCGTAGTCGAGATCGGCGTTCGGGATCCACGCCAGCGCCTCGCGGATCGCCGCGAACGTGCCGGCCTGCGCGTGGGCGGGGTGCGCGCCGCCCGATTGCTCCGGCGACGAGCCGTGCCGGCCTCAAACGGTCCGGGCACGAGCGCCAGCGCTTCGTCCAGGAACGCCGCAGCCGTGGCTCGTCGACCGCGGCAGGTCGCCGATGTCGAGATCGGCCAGGCTCTCCTCGGGCCAGTCGTAGGGCCGGCCGGTGTCCGGATGGATCGCATGCGCGACGAACTGCTGCCCGAGGCCCAGCACCTCGAGCGGCGCGCGCCGGATGCCGGCGAAGGGCTCGGCCGCCCGATAGACCAGCAGCCGTTTCGGCGCGCGGCCGATGCGCAGGGCGGTGGTGTCGCCGAGGCGAGCGCGCGCCAACCGCTCGATCTCCAGCGCCAGCGCGGGATCCATGACGTCGATGTCGACCGCGACGACCGGCCCGCAAACCACGCCGACGCCGGCGTCCGGCCAGCCCTGCCAGACCTCCAGCTCGTTCTCGGTCGACGGGCGCTGCGGCATGGCGGGTCCAGTCGGGATAGTCCGACCAGGCGCCGTTGCGGAACCGCCCGGGCTTCTTCGTTCCGGGCATGATCGGCAAAATCGGATAGCCGTTGGCGACGAGCCGCGGGCCGAAGCGCTGCATGAAGCTCTGCCCGGACATCAGTACGGGATCCTTTCCGCCATGGCGTCGAGCCGGCCGCGGTCCTGGCCGGCGAGCTCGCGCAGCGTGTCGCAATAGCCGGTGACCACGATCTCGATCAGCTGCCGCCACTCGGCCGGGCTGAGCGTTGCAAGGTCGGATTTGCCCAAGGCTCTCGAGGTATTCGCCAGCGGCGTCTCCTCCCGCCGCCATCGCGGTCTGCTCGTTGGGGGTGGGGTCGATCATGCCGCGGCTCCTGTGGCAGAGGTCCTGACAGGCGCGGCTGCAAAGCCGGCGCCGGGTGGTGTCGCGGCGGGGATCGGCGACACGGAAGGTCGCGTCGAACCAGCCGAAGCCCCGCGGTTCGCGGCGGCAGACGGCGCAGAGGCCGGGGTACATGGGGCAAACCTCACGCTGACGATTTCGGTGAAGCGGCCCTGGGGCCGCACGGCGATCTCGGTGGGTGCCGCGAGCTGGCCAGAGCGGGCGAGCGCCTCGGTAACGTCGGCGGGCACCGGCAGTCCGCGGCCGCGTTGCCGCCACCAGGCGACGGCCTTCTGGCGGGCGTAGCCGGTGTGTTCGAAGCAGACCCATTCGCGATGGCGGGTGAACCCGCATTGATAGTCGACCTGCAGCGTCGTCCGCCCGCCGGGCTTCTCATGGGCGCGGTAGCTGACGCGATCGACGTGCAGCCACTGCGGCTTGCCGGTGGTCAGGATCGCCAGCGTCGATGCCTCCGCCTCGACCTGGACCCTCGGCGGCGGGAAGGCGTGGCCGCAATCGGGGCAGATGCGCACCGCCGTCGCTAGGATGCTCTGGCAGTCGGGGCAGACCTTGACCGGCGCATTGCCCTCGCCGCTGCCGGGGCGCTTCGGCTTCACCGCATCGATCGGCCCGTGCCGCGCGACATTGCCGGCGAAGTCGAGCACCAGGCAGTCGGCCTTGCCGGGCGCGAGCCGAGTGCCGCGTCCGGCCATCTGCACGTAGAGCCCGGTCGACTTGGTCGGCCGCAGCATCGCGATCAGATCGACGCCGGGCGCGTTGAAGCCGGTGGTAAGCACGCCCATCGAGGCCAGCGCCCTGATCTCGCCGCGCTTGAAGGCGGCGATGGAGCGGTCGCGCTCGGGCTTGGGCGTGTCGCCGAAGATGGTTGCGGCGCTGATCCCGCGGGCGCGGATCGCCTCGGCGACGTGGGTCGCATGCTCGACCCCGGCACAGAAGGCGAGCCAGGCTCCTCCGGTCGGATCCGAGCCGCACCACCTCGTCGATCGCCGCCTCGGTGACCTCCGGCAGATCGACCGCCGCCTGCAGCTGGCCGGCGATGAACTCGCCGCCGCGGCTGCCGACGGTGGAGACGTCGAGCCGGGTCTCGGCCGCCTTGCTGACCAGCGGGCAGAGCTAGCCGTCGTCGATCAGGTGCCGCACCGAGACCTCGAAGGCGATGTCGGTGAAGAGCGCGCCCTTGCCCTCGTGCAGCATGCCGCTGTCGAGACGGTAGGGCGTGGCGGTGAAGCCGATGACCTTGAGCTGCGGGTTGATCCGCGCGAGCGTGTCGAGGAAGCGGCGATACATGGTGTCCGACGCCGCCGGGATCAGGTGCGCCTCGTCGATCAGCACCAGGTCGCACTGCTGCACGTCGTAGGCGCGGCGGTGGATCGACTGGATGCCGGCGAAGAGAATGCGGGCACCGAGATCGCGCCGTCCGAGCCCGGCGGAATAGATGCCCGCCGGCGCGTCGCGCCAGAGGCCGATCAGCTCGGCGAAGTTCTGCGCGATCAGCTCGCGGACGTGGGTCACGACCAGGATGCGCTGGTCGGGCCAGGCGCGCAGCACGCCCTCGATGAAGGCGGCCATGACAAGGCTCTTGCCGCCGGCGGTCGGAATCACGACCAGCGGATGGCCGGCGTTGTCCGCGAAGTAGCCGTAGATCGCGTCGATGGCGGCCTGCTGGTAGGGACGCAGCGTCAGCATGCCGCCGCCTCCCGGGCGTCGTTCACCCAGGTGGCGCCGTCCGCATGCGGTAGACGACATAGTCGTCGCCGGCGTCGACGACCTCGCCGGGCACGAGATCGGGGATGAAGAGGTGCTCGGCACAGGCGTGGCGCTGATCTGTCATGGTCGCAGCATGCCGGTCCCAGCGGGCGCAGTGCCAGCCGCCCTCGACCGGCGTCGCATGCAGGCAGGACCGGCAGGTGATCGGCGGCGGCGTCGTCCGTCGTGGCAGACCGCGTGGTGGTCGCAGAACCGGCACTCCCACCAGACCGGATCCTCGGAGATGCGCATCGGTGGTCGGGCGCGCGTCGATCACGCGCCCGGCCTTGGCGAGCAGCCGCTCGGCGGCATCGCCATCGGCCCGGATCCGCTCGATGTGCAGGTCGTCGGTGTCCTTGCAGACCGCGACATAGATCGCCCGAGTGAGCCCGGTCAGCTCCATGTAGATCTGCATCTGCGCCGCAGTGCTGCGGCTTGGCATCCGCGACGCCCTTGGCGACGAGCTCGCGGAAGCTCTTCAGCCCGTGCGTCTTGAACTCGACCACGTGCCAGGTCTTCGGAGCCTCGAGGAGGCCGAGCGCGACAGCATCGAGCGAGCCGCCGAAGTGGCCGCCATGCGCCTCGACGCGCCACTGGCGGCCGGTCTCGGGATCGACTTCGAGCACGGTGGCGCCGGTGCGGCGGAGGTTGCGCACGAGCCGCGCCTCCTCGAGCTGACCGGTCTCGAAGAGCCGCAGGATGCGCCCCGGGAACTGCGCCGGCGTCGCCCAGCGGAAGTCGTACCAGAGCGCGCGCTCGCAGGATTTGCCGATCTGCGAGGCGCCGAGATGCGGGCGAAAGCCGTCGTCGGGATCGGCCTCGTAGCCGGCGAAGATCGCGTCGCGCGTCGGCGACGGGGCTTCGGGAAGCGCGGTCATCGCCGGTCCTCGGCGTCCTGCGCGCGGTGCGCCACCTCGAGCACCATCGCCCAGTCGGTATCGTCGTAGTCGGCGCGCACCACGGCGATGATGCGGTCCTTGAGCCGGTCCCGGCGTCCGGGCAGCGCCACGATATGCGCGCGGACCTCGGCCCGCTCGCGCTCGAGATGGCGCAGCGCCGTCTTCGCGCGGTGGAACCAGTCGGGGTCGATGGGCCTGCGGCCGGCCTGCCGCTTCAGGTCGGCGGCGGCGATCTGGGTGCGGATCGCGGCGATACCGTCGTCGATCGCGATCAGCCGGGCGCGGGCCTCGGCGCGGGTGGCGGGCGCTGGAAGGCGCGGGGCGCGCGAGCGTGGGGTCAACGCGTTCAGGTCAATCATGGGGTGCCTCAGGTCAGTTAATTGGTTGCGTCGGGTTGGCCCGGGCGATGCCGCCCGGGCGGTTGGCAGCGTGGTTCGGGATCAGGCTGAACGCTTCCAGGGAGCGGTGGCGAAACCGGCGGCCGGCGCGGCGGGACGCGCTGGCGCAGTCGCGGCGGCCGGTGCGCCCGATCGCGGCGGGGTCGCATGGGCCGCGCTCGAGCGGCCGGTAGCGGAGCTTGTTGCTCTCGCCGTAGCCGTTCTTCGGCGGCTTCACCGTCACGTCGGCGAGCATCGGGATCAGGTGCAGGTCCTCGCTGTCCTGGACCTGCAGCCGTCCGGTGGCATGGCAGATCGCCGAGAGCGTGCGCTGCGCGATCTCGACCGTCTGGGCATTGGCGTTGACCAGGTTCAGCCGGTCGAACAGCTTGCGGCCCGGCGAGCGCACCTTCGAGCACGTCGAGCTCGAGCCAGAGAAGCTGGCCGTCGCCGTTCTTGGTCGGGCGCATCTCGCTCACGACGATCTGGGCGACGTATTGCCCGCGGGGAAGAGCTCGAACGGTTGGTGGGATCGACGGTGCTGGCATCGAATGTGGCGCCGAGATTGGCCATGGGTGAGGTCTCCTGAGATCTGGGATGGGGGAGCGGGATCAGCGCTGCGGCATCGCCGCGGCGAAGGCCGGCCAGTCGAGCGGCAGCATGTCGGGCAGGCCGTAGCGGTTCTTGGCGAGGAAGGCCGGGCGCTCGTCGGTGTGGATCACGCGCTCGCCGCTCCCGAGGGCCCGGGTCACCTTCTTGTTGAAGCCGACATCGGACTTCACCGTGCTGATCCGGTAGTTGGCGAACAGCACGACGTCGGAGTGCTCCTGCAGCAGCGCCGAGGCGCGGGCATGCAGCTTGATGACGTAGCGGTCGTAGGGCTCGTGCTCGGGGCTGTCGAAGCGCTTGATGTCGGTGTGCGCGATCTGGATCGACGGTCATGCCGCGCTCGTCGCGGAGCGCGTTCAGCCCATCGAGATACTGGCGCCAGAGATCGAGCGCCGGCGACATAGCCCTTGCCGTAGCCCGGCTCCTCGATCGAGCCCCAGCTGTTGTCCTCGCAGGCCCGCTTCCAGATCAGCGGCTCGAGCCAGTCGACGCTGTCGACGACGACGGTGCGGAAGTCGTGCGGCTCGCTGTAGAGCGCGGCGAGCGCCTGCATGACGTCGTCGAAGCTCCTCGCCAGCGGGAAGTGCGCACCTCGAGCGTGCCGAGCCCGTCCTCGGTCGGGACGATCACCGGGCGCTCGGCGCCGGCGGCGAAGGTGGTCTTGCCGACACCGGCGACGCCGTGGATCAGGATGCGCGGCGCGCCGGTGCCGAGGCGCGCTTGAGGGAGGCAAGCGAGATCGCCATCAGCGCGCCTCCCCGTCGCAGATCAGCCGGAAGCTCGGCTTTGCCGGCATGCACCGTGCGGGCCGGGTCGAAGCGCTTCGCGGATGCTCTCGCGGCCAGGCGGCGTATTTGCGCTCGGCGACCTGGTAGACGATGTCGACGTACTCGGCCGGGTCCTCGCCGTCGACGCGGATCCGCGCCACCAGGGTGGCGAGCTCGTCCTGGTCCCAGTCGACCCGCTTCGGCAGGTCGGCGACGACCGTGACCTCGCCGTCGTGAAGCGGACGGTGCCGGTGTCCTTGCCGTCGCCCGCCGCATCGTCGCAGCGCGATCGCCGTACCGCAGCGCGATGGCGCCGTGTAGCCAGTCGGCCAGCGTGCGCGCGGCCTTCGCGGCCTCCTCGGACTCGTCCTGCAGCAGGGCAAGCACGGCCGCAGGCAATGCGGCGATCTCGCCGATCGGCATGGTTCGGATGTCCCCCAGTTGGGGACGGTTGGTCGGGGCGTTCATCATGCGGCCTCCTCGGTGAGGGTCTGGGTTGCGAAATCGGGGAGCGCGCCTTTGCGGCGCGGTCGGGCGATGGCGAGGTAGCTGTAGTCCTCGGGCCCGTGACGGTGCTGCACGAGGTGGACGAGGCCGCGCTCGGCAAGATCGTGGGCGCGGTTGCCGAGCATCGACAGTGCTGCACGGGCCGGCGTCTCGGCGAAGCGGCCGAAGGCCGTGCGGTCCAGAGCGAGGAAGCCGCGATGGTATTCGAGGATCGCGCCCGGCTCGGCCTGGGCGATCCAGGCGCAGAGTTCGATCTCGCTGAGCCGGGGTCCTGGAATCCGGATTACCGGGGTCTTCGCCATGTTGATGTCGCTCTCGAGGTTATGCTGCGTTGAACGTGATCACGCTGCCGCGCGCTCCTTGGGCGGGAGCGGGAGGAACCGGAACAGGTCGGGCTTGGGGCGTGGGATGCCGGCCTCGTCAGCGAGGTCACAGAATGCGCGATAGAGGTGGCTCGGGAAGCGGCCGTCCTCGGCGGACGACCAATGGTGCACCGTGGTGGGGGGCTTGCCGAGCCGCTCGGCCACCTTCCGGTAGCCGCCCAACGAGATGATGAACTTGCGGGATTGAGCCGTCATGATGAGGAATCATTATCCAAGATTCTGCAATCATCAAGATGCGAAAAACCCGGTCTCGCATTTTCTCCGAAAAACTCGGATAGTGCTGCCGATCAGAGGACAGGAAGGCAGGCTCGGATGCACCAGGACGACAGGCAGGCGCTGGCGCGCTTCGGCGACACCTCGACCGAGGCGGCCTCGTTCCGGCTGCGTGCCGCCCGGATGGCGCTCGGCGTTGACCAGAAGACAATGGCCGCTGCCCTCGACATGCCGAGCTCGAGCTACGCAAGCTACGAGACCGCCAAGGCGTACCCGTCGATCGACGTCATGCGCCATTTCCGCCGCGAGCATGACATCAGCTTCGACTTTGTGATTTATGGAGATTTCCGGCGCCTGCCGGTGGAGACGGCCGAGAACGTCTTTGCCGCCATGCGCGACATAGCGGCCCGAAGGGGTCGAGCAGAAGGTTCAGGCTGAGCGGGATCACCTTCCGGATCGCGATGGCAATTCGCACGCGGCGCTGCATGTGGAGTTGTTCCCCTCCGAGTATCGGGAGGGGAGATAAAACAACCTGTGATTGATCCGCCAATCCGGGAAATTCCACATCGGATGGGAAATCCCACAGCCTAGAGGATCAGCCCCAGCGTCACCGCCTTGGCAACGGCCTCGGAGGTGGTCTTGCAGTCGAGCGCCCTGCGCGCCCGCGCCAGGCGCTCCTCGACCGCCCTGCCGGTGATCCCGAGGTCGTAGCCGACCGCCTCGGCCTTCAGGCCGGCGGCGACGCCGGCGAGCGCCTCCTGATCTCCCGGCGACAGCCTGATCCGCGGCGCGGCCGCCAGCTGGACCCCGCAGTAGGCGAGGTGGAAGTCCTGCACCACATGCCGCACGCCGCGCATGTAGCGATTGCTCAGCGGCTGCTCGAACGGCGCGTTGATCTTGAACAGACCTCGCCTGCTCCCCGGACCGTAGACCGGGACGTCGAAGCCGTGCTGCCAGTTTTCCCCGATCGTCTTGCGCACCACGGCTCTCCACGCCTCGCGCCGCGAAAGGACGCTGCGCGGGCAGTCCTCGTCCCTCGGGTCGTCCGCCCACCGGGTCGGCTCAGCGCGGCGCATTCTCGGGAGCAGGGCGAAGTCGAGTTCGTGGCGCCGGTTGCGGACGTAGTCCTCGGCGAGCGCGCTGATCGGCGGACTTGCGGATACCGCGAGGCGTGCGCCGTCGGCCAATGGCACGGCGTGGCAATACCGCGCCTTGGTGACGCCGTGTTCGGCGCGCAGGCAATCGCGCATCTCGTCGAACAGGGGCGCGAGGGCCGGAAGGGTGCGGTCAATGATGTCGACCGATCGGATGTAGCGAGTTCATGGGAGCCTGTCGATGGCGGTGATTCCGTGATGGGTGGCCGACATACACGGGTTGCGAGTGAACCTGAATGGGAAATTCCGAACTTCTCCAATTCGAGATATTGACGATACGAAAAAATGGGATCACTGATTTCGAACAGAGTTGGCCCCTGTCGGGGCGCCGACCGCACCCGAACCTTCCCGAGGGAAACACATGAGCATGCCCTGTCCCGCCGAGGCCGCATCCGTTGACGGCGTCTTCCCGCACGACGCGAAGGAGGCACAGTGATGGAGGGGAACCTGGAGAGCGCGCTGCGTCGCGCCGCCTGCTGGGCGCCGCGGGGAATGGCCACCGGCGCGCAACTGCTCGCCGGAACCAGGGGCCTGCTGCGCTTCGAGCCCAAACGCGAGAGCCTCTACGCGCAGCTGCCTGGCGGCGAGGAAGTCTACGTCGGCCTGAGCACCACCAACGAGCGGGTCTACATCACCCGCATCGAACGCGACTACCGGGTCGAAGCCTCGGCCGACCTGCCGCCGCACATGGTGGAGCGCGCCGGGTGAGCGCCGACACTTCGTCGCTTGCCGGCGCATTGGCATTGGCGTTCGGGCACGGCCCACTCGCCGGGATCGCGCCGGCGCTGGTTGCCGAGCGTGACGGGACGGTGTTCAAACTCCGCGCGTGCTGGAGCCTCCCAGACGGCTTGGTCGCTCTGGAGGCGCGGGGCACGATGCTCGAGGCCTGCCGCGAGAGGATCGCCCGGCAGGTTCTGCAGCTCTGGCCGGCGCTCGAGGAAGCCGCGGAGTGGCTGTGACGGCGGTGACCGTGGCGGGCCGGTCGGCGATGGCGCAATGAAGCCGCCGCGGGTCCGCTGGAACACCACCGAGGCGCGGGTCGAGCGCTTCGTTCGCCTGGCGCAGCGGCTTGAGCTGCCTGTCCACGGCTTCGAGGTCCGTGGGCGCGATGTGACCGTGCTCACGCATCCGCGCGAAGCCGGGTCAACGGCGCCTCAGACCGGGGCGGACCACGCCGAGCGCTGGTTCCGCGACAATGCGGCCGCGGACGGCGCAGAGCATCGTTCGACGCGGAAAAAGCAATGAAAGCAGGCGTCTATTCTCTTGATAGTCTGCGGAAACAGAGCGTCCGTGTCCGTTGGGGAACGGAGGGCTAGAAACCCATGCCGGCGCGTTACGACACCATCATCGTCGTCCGGAAACGGAACGCCCGGGGCGAGGTGGTCGAGTACCACACCGTCGGCCGAAAAGGTCCGAGCATCTGGCGCACCGGCGAGCCGAACCCGCCGGGAACGCCGGGCTACCAGGCCGCTTATGACAGGGCGACGGGCCTGCAGGCGGCGCTCGCGCCGCTGACCACTGGGCACAGCTGGGACACGGTGGACGACCTGTTCGACGCCTACGAGCGCTCCCGGGAGTTCTGCCGCCTCGCCCCGCGGACCCGGTCCGACTACCTGAAGGGGCTGGCCGACGTGCGCGCGAGGTACGGCAGCGCACCGCTCGGCATCATCAACAGCGTTGCGCTCAAAGGCAACGTGCTTGACTGGATCGAAATGCGCTGGGCCGGCAAGGGCGCCGACAAACGGCTTGACCCGTTCAAGTTCGCGCTCAGCTGGGCGACCGGGCGCCACCCCGAGCGGGTGCCGGTGAATTACCTGCACGGCATTCCGCGCTTCTACGAAGGCGCCGACCGCGCGGAGATCATCTGGGAGGACGATGAGGTCGACCTCTTCTGCCAACGCGCGCCCGAGCAGCACGCGGATGCGGTTCGGCTGGCGCGGGAGACCGGGCTGCGCATCGGCGACCTCGTCGAGCTCGAGCGCAGCGAGATCAAGAGGGCCCCGGACGGCAGCCGTGCGATCATCCTCCGCCCGAACAAGCGGCGGCGGCGCATCGTCAACATGCCGCTCACGCCCGCCGCCGAGGCGATCATTGACAAGGCGCCGCTCTCGCGGCGACTGATCCTCAAGCCGATGCGCGCCGAGGCATGGGACCCCGCCCGGCTCTCTCGCGAGGTCCGAGAATATGCCACCGAGTTCGACATCCGCCGGGAGCTTCGGTTCAACGACCTGCGCGGCACGAAGGTGACCGAGATGGTCTGGTCTGGGATCGGCGTGCCCGACCTCGCAATCCGCATCGGCTGGAAGATCGAGACCGCCGCGAAGATGCTCGGCGTCTACGCCGCATTGAACCCGGGCCGGGCCATGGTGGTGACGCTACCCGCGCAGCTGAGGCAGGACGACGTGCTGGGCTGAGAGCGGGAATCTGTTGGCAGCCTTTATCCGCTGCGGGACAGGCTGGGATCGACCGAGACTGCGTCTCCGGATACTTGAGGGCTCTTCCGCTCCGATCGACAGGATCACAAATGGCAATCACCCTGGTTACGGGCGCGAGCAGGGGCATCGGCCTGGAAGTCTGCGCTCAGCTAAAGGCGCGGGGCGATGACGCTATCGCCGTCTGCAGGACGACCAGCCCCAAACTCTCCGCGCTGGGCGTGCGCGTCATCGATGGCGTCGACGTCAGCGATGCGGAGTCAGTCAACCGGCTGAAGACGGAACTTGCCGGACAGAACTTGGACATCCTGATCAACAACGCCGGCATTCTGAGGAGCAACTCGTTCGGCGCCCTCGACTACGAAGAGATGCTGGAGCAGTACCGCGTAAACGCCTTGGGCCCGCTCAGGGTCACCGAAGCGCTCGTCGACAACCTTAAGGAGGGGTCCAAGGTCGCGATCGTCAGCAGCAGGGTTGGCTCGATCGAAGACAACAGTTCGGGCGGCAATTTCGGCTACCGAGCCTCCAAGGCTGCCGTCAATCAGATTGGCATGAACCTGAAACATGAGCTGATGCCGCGCGGCGTCGGCGTCGTTCTGCTCCATCCCGGAATGGTTGGAACGGAGATGACCGGCGGACGGGGCATCTCCCCGACAGTAGCTGCGCGCGGCCTGATCGAACGCATTGACGCTTTGGACATGGAAATGAGCGGCAGCTTCTGGCATGCCGAAGGCTACGAGCTTCCCTGGTAGTTTTCGTCACCACGCTCGGCAACACGCAAGAGAATGGTCGACCACGTCGAGGTGATCGCCGAGCCGCTCACGCCCGCCGCCGAGGCGATCATTGACAAGGCGTTCTTCTGGCCGTCGGCGAACACCTCGAGCGGCCGCCCGGCGTAGAAGCAGCCCCAGAAACTCGAGTCGCTGGCAAACCCTGCAATCAAATCTAGCGCTCATCATGCTTGGCGCTTGTGGCGCGCCAATGGCGCAGCAACTCGGTGGGCGCCGCAGAGTGCCAAACCGACTGATAGCTGGCGACGACGTTGCGAGCAGTCACTGCGAGGCCAGGCAGCGCTATCCACGGTGGCGGTTGCTTTCCGAGCAGCGCAAGCATGGCGGCCGCGGCCGCAGCCATCCCTTGGTCGTAGGGCTTCTGTGCAGCAATTCCTTTGACGAAACCGCCGCGGGCAAGATCGACAGCGACCCGGTTCCCAAGATCGGTGGTGGTGACCGGCAGCTCGAGGCGACGCACGCGGAGGGCCGCTAGGGCCCGGATCGCCGGCTCGTCCCATACCACGTAGAGGCCGCCGAGGTCGGGCGTTCGGTCGCAGAGTTGGTGGGCCGCCTCCTCTACGAGGTCGAGGCTGCGAAACTTGCTGACAACCACCGTTAGGTCCGGGCGTTCGCTGCCCATCCACTTGCGGAATGCGATCTCGCGCTGGTTGGTCGCGAAGAAGTCGACGTCATAGCCGAGCAGGCCTACGGTGCCTCCGTCGGCGATGTGCGGTGAGAGCAGCTGGGCGCCAATCGTCCCGAGGCCGAAGTTGTCGGCCGAGACCAGGCACTCATAGTCTCGGCCCGGCAGCAGCCCCGTCGGTGCGTTGTCGACCAGGATCAGCTTTTTTCCAGATCGCGCGACCTCGGAATGGGGCTCGGCCACTGCCTCGTTGCCAATAGGCAGGCTTATGATCGCGTCGAGCTGTTCGTTGGCCAGCCGCCGCAGGGCGCTCGCTTGAGCCTCGCTGCTGAAGGCGCAGTCGACGACCTCGACGAGCGACGACTGACACTCGCCCAGTTGCGCTACGACGCCTGCCAGATGCTGCCGCGCCCAGTCGCTGCCTGTCGTGTGCAGTACTAGCGCGACGTTAAACTGCCGGGCCCGCACCGCCTCGGCGTCTGCCGCCGTCATGCGGAGACGCTGGAGAGGAGCCGCGTATTCGCCGTGGGGGCCGAGACCAACAACTAGCATTGCCGACCCCTCGGTAGGGGGCAGTCTTCGCCCCCATGCGTGACGCCACCCAGTCGGGTCACGGGAGAGCCCTCGCGGCCGGCGGGCTCGACCGAAGTCTCCCCGCGTTCAGGAGCGCACGCGCTTGGTCGACACGTTCCGCGTGCCCGGGCTCGCGTAGTGGCGCGCCATGCATGATCCATGCGCCCAGCATTTCCTCCGAAAACAGGTCGTCGACGACCACGCGCGCCATCCCGACTAGGCCGCCCGAATTGGCCATTCGAGACGAGACGATGCGAAGCTCGCGCGAAACCAGCGGATGCGACTGGCGATAGACCACCTCGCGGATGCCGGACAGCAGCCAGTCACCGGTTTGCGCGTGGCTGCCACCGATAACGATCAGCGCCGGATTGAGCAGATTTATACCGGCGGCGAGCGAGCGCCCAATGACGCGTCCGGAGGCCGTCAACAGCTCGGCGCTGAAGGCATCCTCCTGCTGCGCGGCGAATGCCACGTCGCTCAGGGTGATCTCGCCCTGAGCCGCGAGGGTCTCGGCGAGAGCCGGACTGCGGCCGTCGCGGGCGGCCCGGGCGCCTTCGCGGGCAATGGCGTCGCCGCCGGCCACCACGTCAAGGCAGCCGGTGTTGCCGCAGGTGCAGACCTCGGTGGAGCCTGGGTCCACGATCACGTGCCCGATCTGGCCTGCCCCGCCCTGAGCCCCGCGATAAAGGCGGCCGTCGCAGACGAGGCCAGCACTGAGTCCCTTGCCGAGCTTCAGATAGACGAGGTCTGAGATGCCGACCGCGCTGCCGACGCTCATCTCCCCGAGGGTCATCGCTTCGACATTACTGAGGATCCAGACCTCTGCGCCGTAGCGGGCGAGCAGCCGGTCGGTCACGGGATAGTCAGCCCAGTTCGGGATGTGCGGCAGCGTCGCCGGAGCACGCGCGTCGCTAGGTCGGGTCTCCACCGGCCCGGGCACGGCGATCCCAGCCCCCCAGACCGTCTTGGACCCCTGGTGCTGCTCAAGAAGCCAGTCGAAGAGCGTGCAGAGCCGGTTCAGTGTCGCCTCGGCGCCGTTCGCCAGGTCACTGGGCTCGAAGTGCTCGGTGATTAGCTTGCCAGACAGGTCGGCGAGGCCGACGCCGATCGCCGCGCGGTCAATGAAGGCGGTGAGGATCAGGCCCGCCCGGCCACGGGGGCGGACCAGCCTGGGCGCGCGGCCGCCGGTGGATTCGCCCAGCGCACCCTCGTCGATCAGTCCAAGTTCCTCTAGCGCGTTGAGCCGGTCGACGACTACGGCCCGGCCCATTCCGGTGAACCGCTCGATCTCCTGCCGGGTCGTGACCTCGCCGGATCGGATCGCGCGGAGGATCGTCACCAGCCCCTGCCGCCCCGCTTCCAGGCGCCGCGGTGCTCTCGCCTCGTCCTCGGGCCGAGATCCCTTGGGATCGCGTTGCAGCCTGCCGCGTACCAGTCTCGCCTCCATCTACGTAGCTTCCCGGGGCAGGCTAGCGCCTTTCTGCGGATTTGCAACAGAAGATGCCCGATTCGCTCACAATGGCCCTCGATTGGCCTCCTTCGGGGTCGTGCACGGTCCCTGCGCCAGGCTCAAAAACTGCCATATGACTGAAAATACCTAATAAACACAATGTCTCGCATGTCGGAGATGGCCACCACTGCGTTCTGCTGCATACCGATTGACTTTTGCTGATTTACGGCATAAACAATCTGAAACGCGATAAAAGCGCGATTGGGGAGGAAGCCATGGGACCACACTCGGGAAATCACGCATCTTCAGTGCTCGACGCCCACGCCCGGATCCCCGTCACGCGGGCCTGACCCAACCCCTTTCGATCCTGAACGACAAGCGCCGGCGCCAACGCGCCGACGGAAGCGACCTGCATTCTTTCGGAGGAAGACGAATGCCAACGTGGAAGCTCGGATACGAGGCAAACTGCTGGGGCGCGCTGGGTGGCGACGGCCGCGGCGTGACCTCGATCAAGGACCTGTTCTACCGCACCTTCGGAGACGCCGCGACCGCCGCGGCAGAAATCGGCGAGGCTGGCTTCCAGGGCGTGGAGTTCTTCGACGGCAACCTCGTAGACTTCGCCGATGATATTCCCGCCCTGAAGGCGCTGCTCGAAAAGGCTCGCGTCCGGCTGATCGGCGCCTACTCCGGTGGCAACTTCATCTATCCCGATGTACTCGACGACGAGCTCTGGCGGGTGGAGCAGTCCGCGAAGGTCACTGCCGCCGCGGGCGGCGAGCACCTGGTCGTCGGCGGCGGTGCCAAGCGCGCGGGCGGCCCCCGCGATGGCGACTTCGAGCGTCTCGGCGCCGCGCTCGACCGGGTTTGTGAGATCGCCGAACGGCACGGCCTCACGGCGCACTATCATCCGCACCTGACCACCATCTCGGAAACCCCGGAAGGGGTCGAGCGCGCCTTCGCGAACACACGCATCAACTTCTGCCCCGACACCGCACATCTTGCGGCCGGGGGCAGCGACCCCGCCGCCCTGATCCGCCGCTACATCGACCGGATCACCCTCGTGCACCTCAAGGATTTTCAGGCCGATCCCTTTGCCTTCCTGCCGCTCGGACAAGGCGATCTCGACATGGCGGGCATCATCCGGACGCTGGCCGATCTGAACTTCGACGGCTGGGTCGCCGTCGAGCTCAACTCCCATCCCGATCCGAAGGGGGCCGCGCAGGCCAGCGCCGCCTTCCTCGAAGCGAGGATGCACGAGTTGGGCGTGAACAAGGCCGCAGCCTGACCAACCGAAGTTTCCTAAACGACGCCGCGAACCGGCGCTGAACCCGGGACAGCCGTCCCTTCTTTGGAGGAAGACCAAATGACAAAACTGTCGAGGCTCACCGGCGCGCTCGCCGTGCTGCTGGCAACGAGCGCCTTCGCTCCGGCCTTCGCGGACGCGGACGCGGCCCTCGCCGAACTGCAGAACTCAGTGCTTTCGAAGGGCCCGGGCGGCGAGGACCCGACGCCTGCTAGCGACCTATCTCTCAGCGATGAGGAGCTGGCCAAGATCAAGGAGATGGGCGCCACCGCTGCGATCGTGATGCATTACGGCGGCAACGACTGGTCGCGCGCCCAGGTGGAGGGGTTGCAGGACCAGTTCGCCAAGATGGGCATCGAGGTAATCGCCGTAACCGATGCTGGGTTCAAGCCTGAGAAGCAGGTCGCGGACATCGAGACCGTGATGGCGCAGAGCCCGGACATCATCGTCTCGGTTCCGAGCGATCCGGCCGCCACCGCCGGGGCCTACAAGGCCGCCGCCTCCCAGGGCGCCAAGATAGTCTTCATGGAGAATGTGCCCCCCGGCATGACAGCCGGTCAGGACTATGTCAGCGTGGTCTCCGCCGACAACTATGGCAACGGCGTGGCCTCGGCGCACCTGATGGCCAAGGCGCTCGAGGGCGAGGGCAAGATCGGCCTCGTCTTCCATGCCGCCGATTTCTTCGTGACACGCCAGCGGTACGACGCCTTCAAAGCGACGATCGCCGAAAACTATCCCGGGATCGAGATCGTCGCTGAGCAGGGCATTGGCGGGCCGGACTTCACGGGCGACGCCGAGAAGGTGGCTTCGGCGATGCTGACCTCGAATCCGAACCTCGACGGCATCTGGGCGGTCTGGGACGTGCCCGCAGAAGGTGTGATCTCGGCGGCCCGGGTGGCCGGACGCGACGACCTGATCATCACCACGATCGACCTGGGCGAGAACGTGGCGATCAACATGGCCCAAGGCGGTTTCGTGAAGGGTCTGGGCGCGCAGCGGCCGTTCGACCAGGGCGTCACCGAGGCCATCCTCGCCGGCTACGGCCTTCTCGGCAAGGAGGCGCCTGCCTTTGTGGCGCTGCCGGCGCTTCCGGTCACCAAGGAGAACCTGCTCGAGGCCTGGCAGACCGTCTATCGCGCCGAGGCGCCGGCCAATGTCAGCGGCAGCATGAACTGAGCCCTAGCTCTCCGCGGCTGGCTTCGAACGCCGGCCGCGCCCCTTTCCCTCCCGACGGAGACCGACGATGACCAAGACCCTCAATGTCGCGATGATCGGCGGCGGCTTCATGGGCAAGGCCCACGCGCTCGCCTACGCCGCGATGCCCATGTTCTTCTGGCCCGCCCCCGCGATACCCGTTCGCAAAGTGGTGGTCGACGTCACCGACGGGCAGGCCGAGGAGGGCCGCAGGCGCTACGGCTTCGAGGAGAGCTCGTCGGACTGGCGCGCGGTCGTACAGCGACCCGACATCGACGTGGTGGACATCTGCACGCCCAACGACAGCCACGCCGCCATCGCCATCGCTGCCGCCGAGGCGGGCAAGCACATCATCTGCGAGAAGCCGCTCGCCCGCGGCGGCGACGAGGCCAAGACGATGCTCGATGCGGTGAAGAAGGCCGGCGTCATCCACATGGTGGCCTTCAACTACCGCCGCACACCCGCCGTGGCCCTCGCGAAGAAGTACATCGAGGACGGGCGAATTGGCACGATCCTGAACTTCCGCGGCACCTATCTGCAGGACTGGTCGGCCGATCCGGACTCGCCGCTCTCCTGGCGCTTCCAGAAGAAGATCGCCGGCTCCGGCTCGATTGGCGACATCGGCACGCATGTGGTCGACCTCGCCCGTTACCTTGTCGGCGAGATCGCCGAGGTGAGCGCGCTGACGCGGACCTACAACAAGACGCGCCCCCTGCAGCAGGGGGGCGTCGACAAGCTGGGCGCGGCTGAGAAGTCCGCCGACGCCGAGCGTGGCGAGGTCGACGTGGACGACGAGGTCGTGACGCTGCTGAAGTTCGCTGACGGGGCCATCGGCTCGCTGGAGGCCACCCGCAACGCCTACGGCCGCAACAACTACATCACCTTCGAGATCCACGGCACCAAGGGCTCGATCGCCTTTAATTACGAGCGGCGTGACGAACTGCAGGTGATGTTCGCCGACGATCCCGGCGACGCGCGCGGCTTCCGTACTGTCTACACCGGGCCGGCGCACCCCTACGGGGGCGGCCTCTGGCCGATCCCGGCGCTCGGCATTGGCTACTCGGAGACCAAGATCGTCGAGTGCTACGACTTCTTCAACGCCATCGTCACCGGCAAGCAGCCGTCGCCGAGCTTCGAGGACGGCTACCTGACCGAGCTCGTCGCCGACGCGCTGATCGAGTTGGGCGACAGCGGCACCTGGACCCGGGTGCGGTCATGACCGCGGCAACGCCCGTGCATGCTGTCGAAATGCGCGGCGTCTCCAAGCACTTCGGGGGCGTCAAGGCGCTGATCGACGTCGATTTCCAGGTGGAGAAGGGCGAAATCCACGCCCTTCTAGGCGGCAACGGCGCCGGGAAGTCGACGATCCTCAAGGTCCTCAACGGCGTCCATGTCCCCGACTCCGGCACGATCCTGGTCGACGGCCAGCCCCTCGCCGAGGTCTCGCCCGAAGCCGCCCGCCGGGCCGGGATCGCCATGATCTTCCAGGAGATGAGCCTGATTCCGACCCTTACCGTGGCGCAGAACGTCTTCCTGACCCGCGAGGCCAAGAGCGGCTTCGGCCTGATCGACGACCGGACCGCCGAGCGACGCGCCCGGGAGCTCTTCAACATCCTGGATGTCTCCGTCGACTCCGCGGCGCTGGTCGGCGATCTCGGGGCGGGCCAGCGGCAGCTGACCGAGATCGTCAAGGCGATCTCGCAGGACGCCAAGATCCTGGTGCTCGACGAGCCCTCGACCGCACTGTCTGTGCACGACGTCGACCGGCTGTTCACCTTCCTGCGCAAGCTAAGGGCCGAGGGGCACGCGATCATCTACGTCTCGCACCGCATGGACGAGATCGCCCGCATCGCCGACCGCGCCACCATCCTGCGCGACGGCCGGCATGTGATCACCGCGCCGCTCTCGGAGCTGCCGATCGAGACGATGATCGAGCACATCGTCGGCAAGCGCTCGAGGGGGTTGTCGGACGTAAGGCGGGAGGCCCACGCGATCGGCGACACTCTCCTCGAGCTGCGCAACGTGTCCGGCGAGCACATTCCCCGGAACGTCGACCTGACGGTGCATCGCGGCGAGGTCGTCGGCATCGCCGGACTTCTCGGGTCCGGCCGGTCGTCGCTCGCGCGCACCATGTGCGGCATGAGCCGTATGGTGGAGGGCGAGATCCGCATCGCCGGTAAGCCCGTCGCGATCACCCGGCCGAGGGACGCGATCGACGCCGGCTTGGTGCTGATCCCGGAGGACCGAATCCGCCAAGGCGTAATCGCCGAGCATTCGGTGGCCTTCAACACCTCGCTCGCGGTGCTCGACCGGCTCAGCGGCAGCGGCGGGTTCGTGAAGGCCGACGAGGTGCGCGCGCTGACTGACCGGCAGATCGCTCGCCTCAAGATCAAGACCGCCTCGCGCGATCACGCGGTACGCACGCTCTCTGGCGGCAACCAGCAGAAGGTGGTTATCGCCAAGTGGCTCTCGGCCGAGCCCGAGATCCTGGTGCTCGACGAGCCGACGTCGGGCATCGACATCGGCTCGAAGTCCGAGATCCTCACGCTGGTCCGCGAGCTCGCCAAGGCTGGCAAGGCGGTCATCATGATCTCATCGGAGCTTTCCGAGATCCTGTCCGCTTGTGACCGCATCGTGGTGATGTCCGACGGGCGGGTCATGGAGGACCTGCCGCGCGCGGCGCTCGACGACCCGTCGGCGCCCGCCGACGACCCGGTGGCCCAGCTCCAGGCCGCCGAACGCAATCTCCAGATCGCCATCCAACGCGCACTGACTGCAAGCCAGTCGCCTGCTCCGGGAGGAACCCATGTCCATTAGTGAGACCAGCCAGTCTTCCACGATCGCGGGCCGCCTCGGCCTCACGAACTGGCGGCAGAACATCATCTACATCGGCTTCGTCGTGATCTTCCTCGTCTTCGCGGTGACGCTCTACGACAAGGGGTTCCTGAACCCGAACAACCTGCTCAACATCGTGCGACAGACCGCGATGATCGCGGTCATGGCGATCGCGATGACCTTCGTGCTCTCGGCCGGCGAGATCGACCTTTCGGTCGGAGCGGTCGCCGGCCTCGCCTCGGTCACCACCGCGATGGCGATCACGGTCGGAGGCCTGCCTCTCGGGATCGTCGCCGGCATTGCGACCGGCCTCGCGGTTGGCGCGTTCAACGGCGCACTGACCACGCGGATCGGGATACCGTCCTTCCTGACAACGCTCGCCATGATGGGGATCGCCACAGGAGTAGCGATGTGGATCAGCGACACCGCGGCCGTCCCGATCATCAACCAGACCTATGCCTGGCTCTTCGGCGGCGGCAGCATCGGCCCGGTCCCTGTGCTCCTGTTCTGGATGCTGATCCTTGGCGCGGTCGGCCAGGTTGCGCTCAAGCGCACGAGCTTCGGCCGGCGGGTGCTCGCGACCGGCGGCGGGGAGACCGCGGCGCGCTTCTCCGGCATCGATACTCGGGCGATCAAGTTCCGCGTTCTGATGCTCTCCTCGCTCGCCGCCGCGCTCGCCGGCATGCTTTACGCCGGGCGCCTGCAGTCGGGGCGATTCCAGCTCGGACAGGGTGACGAACTCTCGGTGATCGCGGCCTGTGTCCTCGGCGGCACCAGCCTCTTCGGCGGCAAGGGTACAGTAGTCGGCACCATAGTCGGCGCGCTGATGATCGGGCTGATCAACAACGGGCTCATCCTGATGGGCCTCGAGTTCAGCCAGCAGCTGATCGCCCGCGGCGCGATCATCATCCTCGCCGTCGCCCTCAGCCAGTCGCGGAGGTGATCGCCATGAAGCCCGGCTACACTATCATCGGAACCGTCGTCGCCCGGCCCGAGACGCGGAAAGAACTGGAGGAAATCCTCGCGAGCTTCGTCGCCCCGACCCGCGCCGAGGAGGGCTGCATCTCCTACGAGTTCCACGTCGACGCCAGCAATCCCTGCGTCTTCGTGTTCTACGAGACTTGGCGTTCGAAGGAGGACCTCGACCTGCACCTGACGCTGCCGCACCTGAGGCCGCTGATGGACCGCCAGGACGAGCTGCTCGCCCGCCCGGTCGACATCCGCCACCTGGTGATGCTCAGCGACCCTGCCTGATCGGCCGCGGCCCCTTCGGGGCCGCGCCCGCCATCCCTCTACCAGGAGACGCGGCAATGGCTCTGACCTCGGACCGGGACCCGATCAGACTTGGAATGGTCGGCGGCGGACACGGCTCGTTCATCGGCGCGATCCACAGGCATGCGGCACGCCTCGACGGAGAATACCAGCTTGTTGCCGGAGCGCTGTCGTCCTCTCCTGACAAGGCTCTGGAGTCGGCCGCCGAACTCGGGATCGCAGCGGATCGCAGTTACGCCTGCTTCGCAGAGATGGCCGAACGCGAGGCCATGCGCCCGGACGGGATCGAGGCCGTCGCGGTCGTCACGCCAAACCACATGCATTTCGGGCCGGCGAAGGCATTCCTGGAGGCCGGCATTCACGTGATCTGCGACAAGCCGCTGACGTCAAGTCTCGAAGACGCCATCGAGCTTGAGCACATCGCAGCGCGATCGGACCGCCTGTTCATTCTGACGCACAATTACACCGGCTACGCCATGGTGCGGCAGGCACGTGAAATGATCGCCGACGGCCGCCTCGGCGATATTAGGCTCGTGCACGTGGAGTACCTCCAGGACTGGATGACCGAGCCGATCGAATTGTCGGGCCAGAAGCAGGCGGCGTGGCGCACTAATCCTTCACAGTCGGGCAAAGGGGGCGCGATCGGTGACATCGGCACTCATGCCTACAATCTCGCTCGATTTGTCGCCGGCCTCGAGGTGGCATCCGTCTCTGCCGACCTTGGGGCCTTCGTGCCCGGACGCATCCTCGATGACAACGCCCACGTGCTCCTGCGATTTAGGAACGGGGCCAAGGGTATGCTCTGGGTGAGCCAGATTGCACCGGGCAACGCAAATGCGCTCACGCTGCGGGTCTTCGGATCGCGTGGCGGCCTTGAATGGAGGCAGTCGGCTCCCGACAGCCTTTGCTATAGCCCCTTCGGCAATCCAACGCAGATCATCACCCGGGGAAGTGCGGCAGCTTCTCCGGAGGCTGCTCGCGTTACCCGACTTCCGGCGGGACATCCCGAAGGCTACCTAGAAGCATTCGCAAACGTCTACCGCGAGGCCGCTTTCGCAATCCGCGCCCGCCGCAACTCGAACCAAATGCCTGCGGACGTGCTCTACCCCACGGTAGGTGACGGTGTTGACGGGGTGAGATTTATCGACGCCTGCGTAGGGTCATCCTCAAACGACAGCGCTTGGACAAGTGTAGGCTGACCTCGACCATTGTACGTGGCGGAGGCCGGACAAGAACACGTATCGAACTGCGGGTTTGGCGCTGTGAAACCCGCCGGGCACCGCCGGGCGCAGTTCAGAGGGGTCGGATCGGCTTAGCCTGCCCCTCAAGGCCTAACCAGGATCGCGAATCCGGGCTCGCCCCGATGCCCCTGGAACTCCACCAGAACGGGGCAAGAACGGCGAGGGCAGAAAAAGGGCAGAAAAAGGGCAGAAAATGCCGGGAGGTGCGAAACGCGCCCCAAATTTTATTCGTTATATCAGTATGTTAGGCTGGCTGGGGAACCTGAATTCGAACCAGGACTAACGGAGTTAGAGTTGCTACGCGCCCTTTGAATTATTTGGTAAAAAGGGCGGAAATACTTCCGCCGGTCTGCGGCAGTCGCCCGCAACCTCACGTATCGGCATGGGCGTGGGACGCGCATATCGAGGGGTTGGCTGAGCGGCCAGTGGCGCGACCACATCCACGGTTCGTTCTTGCCGAACCACGAGGTGGCGTAACCATTTCCCATTAGTACGCTGGCTACGGTCGCCGTGCTGCGGGGATCATGTTATTGTAGCTGGGGAAGCCAGTGGCCCACTCTGCCAGGCACCACACCCCGCATTTGTGGTGATTGCGGCCGGTCAGCAGACCCAGTTGGCGCACTGCGGACTTCGTCGTAGGGATTTTCTAGCTTCACATTGGGCCGCGCCCAGGTGTGACTGCTCCAAGTCAAAGCGTGATCCTCAGCGTCGCATCCGCTTGGTAGCGATTGCCGGGGTCCGGTGCCGCGGACGTCGGCCAGCGCCGACGGTCAATCGCGAACCGCAGCTCGTAGGCGCCGTGCTCGAACGCGGAATTCGCGGGGCCGCGGTGCGGGATCAGCAGCGCGCGCAGCCCCGGGCCATCCTGCAGCACCGTCAACTCGAGCGGTGGTTCCGGCCGGGGCGGCAGGAAGACATCGACGATCGAGGTGAGATCGGCGTCGAGCAGCGCGAGCGACCCGGGCGTCAGCTGCGCCAGCGCCTTCAGAATGGGGATCGGCGGCGTGGGGCCGTGGTCCGGCATGAACGAGTTCTGAGCACGTCGACGAAGGCGCTGGTGCGCTGGCGCGGTTGCTCTAGCCGGCCGCGATAGAACACGACGCCCTCGTCGGTGCGCGCCCCGACGACGACCGGATCCCCCGCGCCGCCGACGGCCGCCAAGGCAGTGAGGTCGAGCTCGATCCTGTAGCCGCGCCGGGTCGAGGTGGCCGACAGAATGATGCTGGGAGGTCGCGGCGGCCGTCCGGGCCCGAGCGGGCCTCGATTGGCGATCTGGACGGGGATATCGCGCGCCGCAGGCCCGGCGCCAGCGTCCGAGTTGATCCGGCCCGGAGAGGGCGCGGCCCCCTGCGCGACCGGGACGGCGCGCGCCTGTGGCTGGTCGAGCACGCGGGCCAGTGCGACCGTGACGTCTTCGGTGAAGTCGATCGGCTCCGGCGAACTCGACGAGGATCAGGCCTGCCTGGGCCGACTTCACGAAGCGCGTCAGCGAGAGCTTCTGAACCTCCGGTCGGATCGGCAGTCCGAGGCCGGTGATCCACCGGTCGAACAGCTCCTGGCGAGCCGGTGCGGCGGCCGGCTGCATGGCCACGGCGATCTCCGCCTGGGTGGTGGACCAAAGGCCTGCCACGGTAGTGACCGTCGAACCGGCGCCCAGGTCGTCGGGGCTTGCGACGGCCACCGTCCCCGGGAACGTGCCGATGTGGCCGGCGAACGAGACGAAGCGGCTGGTGGTGAAGGGGAAGCGGAAGATGTCCAGCCCGCGGACCACCAGCGAGGCGAAGCTCCCCTCGCCCTCGCCGAACAGCGCGAGCCGGCCATCGCGCAGCGGTCCGCGGTCGGCCTCGACGACGGTGTCCAGCGCCGTGGCGCGCAGCCGGTCGTCGAAGGCGTCGACCGTCAGCGCCAGAGCGCCGTCGGGTCCGGGCGCGCCGACCACCGCGCTGCGGGCGAGTTCGGCGAACGCGCCACCGGCGGCGCGGCTGTAGATCGCCAGCTCGACGGTCGCGCCGTTGCGCTCGAGCGCGACGAACAGGCCCTCCGTTGGCGCCAATTGAGGCAGGCCCACGCCGATGCCGGCCGACTGGTCGAGGCGGACCTCGACCTGAACTGTTACGTGGTTCCAGCTCGTTTCGCCGAACAGGGCGAACGACCGCGCCGTCGCGCCGGTGAGCTTCATGCACCCGTCGTCGTCGACCGCCCAACCGGCGCCGGTGTCCGGCCCGGCCATGCTGGCGAAGCGGAAGGCGGTACGATCGGCAGCGACGAAGGGCCGGCGGTCGATGAAGGCGGCGCCCTTGGCGCGCGCTGTGGCCGTCATGCCCGTGGCCGCAGGCCAGATCTCCTGGTCCGGCAGGCTCGGGTGCGGGTCGCCCTGCGGCGGCGCCAGGAGCACGCACCCGGTGACGTCGAGCGGATTGGCCAGGTTGCAGTCGGCCTGGCTCCGCTGCGTCATCCGGGCGAGGCGGCGACGGAACGGGTCCCGGCTCTGCATCGGCGCAGGTTCCAGGTCCGACTTCGAGAGCACATTGACCCAGTGGCCACGGATCGGCGGCGGCAAGCTGGTTCGATGGTCGACGATCCAGTCAACGGATGTCGCCGTCAGCACCGTCTCCGGGGTCGCCGCGGTGTTCGGCTCCACGAGCAGCTGCAGCTGATGCAGGGTCGCGCGCTCCTCGGACGTCCCGGCCGGGCGGTCCGCCAGCGGCACGGCCACCAGGAAGCTCTCGGTGAACGCCAGCGCCGCGGGTTCTTCCCGGTAGAGCAGTCCCTTGCCGCCGCCATAAGCCGCAGCGACGTAGGCCTCGACCTCCTCGCCGACGCGGCCGGCCGAGTTCAGGCCAGGGAGCCCCTTGGTCCGGAGATAGACGTGCTCGGTGACGTCGGACGATTTCGGCGGCTTGCTCGGATGGGCGATCGTCAGGCGCGTGGTGACGGCGACCTCGTAGTCGTGGTTCGGCAGCAGGAAGAGCTTCCCGTGCCCGGAGTAGCCGTTCGCCCCGTCCGCCTCGGCGCCAAGGCAGGCCAAATGGAAGCGCAGGTCGTCCAGGTAGGGGCGCAGGCCGACGTAGGAGATGCGGTCGATCTCCAGCGCGATCTTGGGCTCGGCGCCGGGATATTGATGGTCGACCCCGGAGCGGCGCCGGCGTCCAGCGGCAACAGCAGCCGGGCCTCCATGCGATGCATGGCGCCCTGGGCGGTGAGGACGACGTCCTGGTAGCCGGAGGCGGCGCCGAGCTGGATTGCTTGCGCGCCACGATCTCGCCCTCGGCATCGAATCCAGCCAGGTCGAGGACGCCGATCGTGCGGCCCCAGGCCATGCGCAGCGTGCAGAAGGCGGCCGCCTCGTCAAACTCCGCGCGCAGGAACGGGCCGGGGACGGCGGTTGTGAGGAATGCGACGATGGCGTTGGGCGGCGTCAGCTGGTTTGCCTGCGAGGGCCGTACAATGGCGGGGCGGAGCAGGGCGAGCCGGCTCTCGCTCTCGCTGAAGATCCGTTCGCCGACGATGCGCCGTCCGGGCGGCTCGCCGCGGAATTCGAAGAAGTGGATAGGATAGCCGACGCCACCCTTGTCCGGCGGCGGGCAGCAGGGCCAGTTCGGGTTGTTGAAGACGGTCTCCTCGTCGACCTCGTTGTCGCCAGTGGTGAAGGAGAACGGCGTCGAGCCGTTGATCAGCAGCCGCTTCGGCGCGGTCTCGGCGCCGATGCGCAGGTCGTGGTCCCACGCCTTCGCCAGCGTCTGGGGCCCGTATTCGCCGTCCAGGGCCACGCCGTTCGGGTCGGAGAAGTCGGGCACGAGCTCTTGGATCTCCTCGAAGGTCGCGCCAGCTGCGGTCCAGGCCGAACCGCGCCCGGCGCCGGACCTTGATCCCGACCAGGTCGTAGGTGAGGTCTAGCTCGCCGGACTTCTGGGCGCCCAGGCCGCTGGCGGTCGCCGCGCTGAGCGAAAGTGGTCGTTGATCGCGACGTTCCAGTCGATGGCGATCGTTGCGTCGATGGCGACGGGGCGCACGCTCGTGTCGGCCTCGAAGCGGGCGATGCGGTCGGCCTCCTGCGTCGGCGGGCCCCCGAACTGGCGCACGGAGAACGTCGGCGCCGCCCCCGAGCCGTTCCAGTTGGGATCGAAGTCCGGATCGTCGGGTGCGAAGCGCTCCAGATGCAGCGGGGCGTTGTTGCGGCCCGGTCCTTCGATCGCCGTTGCGAGGCGCAGCGGGGAAACCGCTGTCGAAAGCGCGCCGGGGTCGGTCTCGCCGAACGTCATGTCCAACGTCCAGGTGACGTCCGGCAGGAACCACGGAGTTTCGAAACGTAGGCGCAGCAGCGCCTCGGTGCGCGCCGGGCGCGATCCGATGTAGCGCAGCTCGGCCAGCAGGCTGAGGCCGAGGCGGATGACGCGGAATAGCACCACGCGGCCGGCCAGCTCGATTGATATCGTCGCGGCGCCATCGCTGGACCCGGTGGAGAAGCAGCCCGCCGAAATGGCGAAGCGCGCGAGGTAGGTAAGCTGGAACTTGGAGCCGGCCTTGATGCCGCCCTCGACACTGACGATGAAGCCGAAGCCGGAGGCGTCCTTCGTTATCTCCAGGCAGAAGGCGAACTTGACCGTGGACTTCAGGAAGAAGTCGACGTCGAAACTCAGCGTGAGCCAAGAGCGCTGGTCGGCCAGCCGGCCGAGCGCGAAGGTCCCCGGCCTGTTCCCGATGAACAGCGAGCCGGTCAGCTCGGCGATGTTGCGGCTCCACTCCGGTGGATTCTTCAGGAACTCCGCCAGCTTGACATCGACGCCGATCAGCAGGCTGACTCGGTCGGTCTTGTTGTCGCCTTCGAAGGCGAAGAAGCCGAGAGGCTTCGGATTTGACAACGCGGTCAACTCGCCGGTGAACAGGCCTCCCGACTCGTCCGGCCCGTCGACGACGAGAATGAAAGCGTTCAGCTCACAGATCTTGCCGAGCGCCGGCAGCGAGGCCCCGCAGCCGACGCCGATCGTCCAGGCGCTTTCCTGCGGCTTCCAGCCGGAGAGGCGGCGGTCGCCGGGCACGCTCAGGGGATTGGTCTGCTTGTGCCAGTTGTAATAGCGCAGCGTGCCGGCCGCTGCGTCGGCCGGCCCCAGATTCGGCTGAAGGTTGTTCGCGAACAGCAACCGCACGTTGCGGATTTCGAAGCTGCCCAGGATGACCGAGCGGTAGATCGCCTGGGCCATGAAGTAGCGGAAATGCTCGGTCGGTGAACGTATCGAGCCCACCAGCAGGTCGAGGGTCAGGCCATAGTCCGTCTCACCGACCTGGAACTGGACACTGCCGCTCAGGCCGAACTCGCGGACCTTCACGTCGCCCTCGGTTCGCTGGCTGTAGAAGCCGCCGGCCTCGATCAGGAACGCGTTCCGCTGCAGCCGCATGAAGAAGCCGTCGAGCAGGAAGGCCGGAGCTTCCGCTACGCCTGAGGTCTCGAATCGCGCCCGCTTCAGCACGATGGAGCCGTGGAGCTTCGCCGGGAGCGGCGTGTCCACGCCAGCGGTGATGGAGAGGTAGGTCGCGCCCTGCTCGGCGAGCAGCCCGATCTCCTGGATGATGATCTTCACCGGCCCGAAGAACACGGCGACGCCGTTAGGCAAGCTCGGCAAACCCGTGCCGATCGACGGCGAACCCTGGCGCAGCCGAGCCCCTCTATAGCGAAGGCGATCTTCTCCCCATCCAGTCCGCGCAGCTTGAAGAAGGCGTCATCGTCGCCGGTTGGCGGCGAGGAGACGAAGACGTCGAACGTCGCCTCGGCGCTGTCCAGGAACGAGGCGTCGTCGCCGAGCAGCTTCCCCATCGACAGGCCGAGGCGCAGCGCCATGACGTCGATGAAGATGCCGACGATCTCGTGGTGGAGCAGGGCGTTGACCAGCCGCCCGGCGCCTTCGCCCGCCGCGGGCAGACCGGTGACACCGTCGAAGGCGCGGCGATAGGTGAGCCGCGGCGTGAGGTTCTCGCCCAGCGAGAGCTCCAGGGCCTGCGGACTGATGGGCTTCGGTTCTTCGCCCGGCGCGGGATCGGTCGTCGACTCGCCGGCGTAGAAGAGCGAGGCGGCGAGGGTGATGCCCTTGAGGGTCGGATCGTCCTCGCCTACCCCGTCCTCGACCTCCGGTATCTGGACGAAGAGGGACTCCACCGTCATGCCGAACGACGGGTCCCGACTGAAGAAGACCTGCACCGGCGCCTTGTCGAAGAAATAGGTCTGCTTGGGGTCCTTCGGATCGACGACGCCGCGGCGGATGCCGGCGGTCAGGTGGCGCGGAATGCCGAGGAAGGGAACGACGAAATCGTCGAGGACCACCTCAGCCGGCAGCTTCTCGTCGGCGTGGCCCTTCAGCCAGTCCGCGGCGCCCTTGAGGGGCTCGGCCGTCATGTCGAGGTGGATCGAGCGAACGCCGAAGGCGCCGCCGTCCGTGCCTATATCGGGGGCGCCGGACGCCGTCTTCGCTAGGTTCTTGAACCGGATCCAGTCGACGGTACGCGGGATCAGGCCGGGCGACGGGATCAGGCTGAAGTCGTGGACGGCCTTGCACGGCATGCCGGAGAACAGGCAGGGGCCGAAGCTGATCGGCACGGCGGGCCTGATCTCGACCTGCCCGTCCGGCGTCAGGTGGATCCGTGCATGCACCCGGATTCTGGTTGCATCCGCGGTGTTGTAGGTGATCTCCAGGTCGTCGGCGGCGCCCGGCGAGAAGCTGCCGGTCTTGAGGGTGTTGATGCCGGAGGGATGATCCGCAGGGCCGGGATGCGGCTCGACCAGTCCCGCGGGCAGGCGGATTTCAACAGGCATACCCTCCACTACCACTTCTGAAAGGCCGGCGGCGTCGACGCTGACGAACAGCTTCGATTTGGCGGTGCCGGTCCCCAGCAGCCGGAACTCCACGTCCGGCATGCTGACGAGCACCATCGGTAACCCGTCCGGGTAGCCCGACAGCATGTTGTCGATCGAGACGTCGGCCTCGAGCGCAGCGTGGCCGTCGATCGCGCCAATCCGCACGTTCTTGAGGCTTACTGCGGCGTTCAGCCCCGCCGGCCAGGTGATCACCTCCGGCGGGTCGCCGACCACGACCCCGGTCGTCTCCTGGATCACGTCCACCGGCCAGAGCGTCGTGAAATTCCCGAAGAGCTCGAACAGGGTGGTGCCGCGCTCGCTCACGGATCGCTCCTCACGCCAGCGGTTCGAGTTGGGTAGTGGGTCGACGACGCCGTCGAAGATCGCCTGGTGGTCCATGTTCACGATCGTCGAGAACAGGGCCTGCAGCACGAGCGCGATGATCGAGTCGCCGCCGTTCAGGGTTCCGAGCGACAGGTTCTGCGGAATGGCCTCCCGGGGCGTGAAGCGATTGCCGTGAATGGGCAGCCGGTCAAACAGCGCCGAGGCGGCGATCGGATCGTCGAGCAGGGGCGCGGCCGCCGGGTGCGGGAGGTTGAGCAGTTCCGCCCAGAGTTCGTGGCGGAGCCGGGCGACGGGATTATGCGTGCGGGGCGAGCCCGGCGGCGGCTTCGCCTTCAGGAGTTCCGGCGTCCAGAAGAAGTGGCCTTCGCCGTCGGAGTAGAAGCCGCGCCGGTTGACGTTCGCCGACCCTATGCCGGCGAACACGTCGTCGATGAGGATCAGCTTGGCGTGGACGAAGATGCCCTTGAGATCGACGACTGTGGCGGCGGCACCCTCACCATGGTTCCGCGGGCGGGCGCCGGCGCCGAGGCCGAAGAGATTCGTACGCTGGCCGCGGTTTACGAGATAGCGGCGCGTCCCCTCCGGCGGCTCTCCATGGATGACAACGGGGGCCTCGTCGAAGACCCACATCAGCTCGCCTTCGACCGCTACCCAGAACGGCGGCGGCGGCACGCGGACCTTGGGACCCAGGACGATCGTGTCGTCAAAACCGGGGTCGGCGGGCTGCAGGAGCATCTCCTCGCCCACGATGAGCTTGCCGGACGCCGCACGGAGCGTGTTCGAGGGGACGGTGAAGTGCCGGCGCAGGATGCCGATCTTGACGATCTCTCCGGGGGCCGCGCCCGCGTCCGCCTCGGCAGTTTTGAAGGCGGCGATGGCTTGGGTCTGGGAGTGCTCGCCATAGGGCTGGTCGCCCGAGGTCGGCAGGGTGATGACCAGCCGGCGCAGGCCGTTCCTGATGCGATCCGAGATCGCCGCCACGTAGGCCGGCGGCGGCGTGAAATACTGGTCCTCGATGTGGATGTATTCCTTCGCCTGGGCGATCGCCTTCAGCGTGGTGTCGCTGATCGTGCGGTCACCGAAGGGGGCGAAGTCCAGGCGCGTCGCAGGATCGAGCACCATCGGATAGGTGCGGGCCACCTGCACAACGTCATCGCCGGTCACGGGCTGGGCGGGGGTGGTGCTCTCGGGGGTGAAGGCGGGTGGCAGCGGCGCGTCGTTCGTGTCGCGGCCGTCGCGGGCCCAGCGCTGCGCGAACGTCGTCGCCACGTCGACGACGGCCTGACCCTCCACCATGGCATGGACGTCGTGGTAGGGGCCCCCGACGTTGTGGTCGGCGTCGTCCAGACGGCTGGTGCTCAGGTCGATGCCGCCACAGAAGCCGAAGGCACCGTCGCGATTGCGGATGACGGCGATCTTTTGGTGAAAGAGCCCGAAGTGCCGGATGAACGGGAACAGAGTGTCGAACGGGAAGCCGCTCGGCGCCAGCGGGTTGTCGGCGACGGTCGAGGGCACCGACGAGAACTTGCAGAACGAGCGCAGCGCATCGGGATCGTCGAGCAATTCCACCGCGTCGCGCATGAGTTCGAGCGGGACGCCGTTCTGGTCGATGAACTCGTTGACCAGGTCGTGGTGCAGCAGGCCCAGCAGAACCAGGATCGCGAAGCCCGACCCGTCGGTCTTCAGTCCGTCCAGACCGATCTTGGCCATGTTGGCGACGCCGATGATCCCGATGAGGAAATAGAAGGCCGCGATCTCCTTCTGGGAGAGGGTCTCCTGCGGTTCGATCTGGATGAACTTCGCCGCCAGGAAGCGGCCGCCGCCGCTGTCGACGTCGGGAATGACGGTGGCGATCCGCTCCAGCGACGCCTTGAGCGAGTTCGGTCGGTCGTCCTCGGGGCCTAGCTCCCGCAGCGCGGATTCGGCGTCCAACCGGAAGCCGCCGGAGAGGTGGACGCCCTGGCCCACGCCGTCGACGTTGTCCAGCAGGTCGAAGAAGGTGCGGTAGAAGGACCGCCCGTTGACGAAGGGCGTCAGGCGGTTGCCGCGCGTGAAGCGCTGCAGGGGCGATGCCTGCGCGTTCTGGGGAACGGCGAACTGCGGGGCGAACCACGCTTCGAGGTCGTTCACCTGCACGTGCCGGGCGATTGGCGTGAGCGGGATCTCGCCAGCCGCGGCGATGCGATCCTCGATGCGGGCGAACTGGACGTCGCCACCTCGCTGGCGCAGGTGGACCGGCGTGCCGCTGGCGAACGGATCGTCGGGCAGCCCCAGCCGGCGCAGCGCCGCGCGCAGGTCGCCGGCGTCCGCCGGCGCTAGGTCGACATCCTGCGCCGCCCCGCCGACGACCAGGCGCAGCGCCGTCGTCTCGGCAAGCTGTCCCCGATGGTCCAGGATGAGGATTGGTCGTGTGGCGGCGAGTGCGGCGTCGATCGCGCCCGCGAAGGCTTGCCACGAGGTTGAGCCGGTGTCGGGGTTGGGAATGGCAGCGGCGATCTCGCGGGCCCATTCGACGGGGTCGCGCACGATCCGGTCCTGTCCGACCAGGACGAGGGTGACCGCGCCGGCAGCGGCGAGCGCTGCTCCCTCTATCGCGCTCTCGCCGTCTTCGAAGACCAATGAGGGGACCATGTCGAACAGGACGTAGAATGTCGGCAAGCCGAACGGCAGGACGCCGGCCACATCGCGCATCCGGAACGGGTTGACCTGGATCTCGACCATCGTTGGCCCGGCGGGCACGGCGACCTTTCGCAGCACGCCGGGCGCCGGCATCAGCACGTCGGCGGGCGCGGCGCGCTCGGCGCGCAGCCCGCGGCAGACCATCCCGTCGTAGCGCAGGCCCTTCGGGATCGACACTTTGGGGACCGGCGTGAGCGTCCAGCCGCCGAGGTCGGCGAGCGGTGAGACGAAGCCGGTCATGGGCCCGGGACCACGGCAGGGCCGGACACGGGCGCGCTCCGCGGGCCGCGCAGCACCAGTCGGTAGAGCCGCGCACCGGCGGGCGTCGCCATGTCGCGCGCGGTCACCGTCGACGGCAACCAGGGTGAGACCTGATCCCAGGAGGCTCCGCCGTCAGGGCTGCGTTCGAGCGCGGTCTGGATCCCTGCACCGGGGCTCGGCCAGGCGGCTGTGTCCAAATCTCCCGCCCGCGTCACCACCAGGCTGGGCACGACCAGGGGCGCAGCGCCGCTGCGGGCCAGGTGCGGGCCTGACGGCGGCGAGGGAATTCGGTCACGCGTCAGCGACACGCACCAGAACGGCCGCGTGTCGGTCGAGCGCGACGGGCAGGGGGATGGTCAGCAGCGCGTCGGGGGGCTCGATCGCGGCGTCGGCCACCTCCGCCAGCAGCACCGGGGCCAGGATCGCGCCTGAACTCGAGGCGGAGGCGAAGACCATCGTCTGCCGGCAGGTCGCGCCGGTTCGGGAGGCGCACCAGCGCCGCGGCAAGAGCGGCCGGATCCAGCGGTTGTTCGGAGACCAGGGAGAAGACGGCTACCTGCGTCAGGTCGTAGGCCGCGCGCACCCGAGCGCCGACCTCCAGCACGTCGCTGTCGCTGTCCGCCAGTGTCACTTCCGGCGATCCCGGCACGCGCAGGGACGGCGTGCGGACGACCTGGGGCAGGATCGCGCCGGCGAGGGACAGCCGGTCGGCGGCGTCGGCGATGCGGATCCGGTGGAAGTAGCGTTCGGGCTTCGCCGAAAGGGTGTCGACGAAAGGCCCAGTCGGCGCGATGGGCCCGCCGAGTCCCTGCCAGAGGCTGGCGAGTTCGGCGGGGAAGCGGTGCAGGAGGTCGAGGAAGAAGCGTCCCGCCACCAGGGCGGGATTGCTCGACCGGATCTGGGCCAGGAAGGCCGCCTGGTCGGCGGCGTTGGCGAGGGCGTAGCTGGACGCCCCGCCCTTCGGGAAGGTGACGCCGATGAGGTTGTCCGCCCTGGCCCGCAGCAGCGGGGCCAGGTCATCGACCGCGACGCGCTCCAGGGCGACGCGGCTCCCGGCGGGAACGGGGATCGCCGACAGCAGCGCGTCGAGGTCCAGCACCGCCTGGACGGTCGTACCGCCGGGCTCGTTGGTGACGAGTTCCGGGACAACGGCCAGCGGCGGCGGCGGCGTGTAGTCTGGCCGGCCCAGATATCGGCCGGCGACGGCAACCGCGACGATGCTGCTCTCGTTGCCCACGCGGCCGCCGTTGGGTGTGGCGGCATCACGCTCGTCGGCGACGTAGTCCTCGGCGTCGGCCGTCGCGACCCCGACCCACACCCGCATCCGGGGCGTCTCGGCGTTCAGCTGGACGCCGTCGCGGATGATGAAGCGGTAGTCTGCCTCCGCGGTGATCGGGACGACCGCTAGTCGCGAGTCCCATCGCGCGGGCCGCAGTTCCAGGCCGTCGAGTGCCGAGAGCAGCTGAAAGGTTCCCTGGGCCGGCACCGCGGCCGGCTCAAGCAGCGCGGCGTCCAACTGCACGGTGACGGCGGCCCCGGCGCCGTGGGCGGCGACCTTGAACGGGTAACCCCCCGCGCTGAGGTAAGCGCCCTTCATGGCGTCGGGCGCCAACGGCTGGTCGAGGCTCGCCTCCATGGTGAAGCCGCCACCGCTGGCCATGGAATTGCCGGTGAAGACGCCGTTGATCATGTCCGGCGGAGCCGCGTGGAAGTAGACGCGGAACTCGCGCGCGAACGGGTCATGGGCGCGCTGCGGATCGGTCCAGCCCCACTCGACGACGATGGCGTTGCTGCTGTCGCCGAGCAGGGCCCGGTCATCGTCCAGCAGGTCGGGATCGCTGGACTGGAGAAGGCGGGCACGCACGCCGACCGTCGCGAAGGGCGGCTTCTCGCCGGTTGGCCCGACCGGCTGCGGCGGCGGACGGTGCTTCTCGAGACGGATTGGGGCCCCAGGCGCGCCGAGGCCGAGCGTCGTCCGATCGCGTCGAGGCTGAACACACGGTACTGGTGCAGGCTGCCCGGTGGGGCGCGAATTTCGTCGGTCCGCACGAGCACGTCTTCGACGGACATCAACCGGTCCGGCGGCTCCAGCCCGACCTTCTCGCCATAGAGAGCCGCCAATCCCCGCCCATGCGCAAGGTCGCGGGCGCGCCAGGCGGGTTGCGATTGCCGACGAACATCGTCGGCTCGTCGTCCACGTCGCGGAAGGGCTCGCCGGTGTCGACGCGCCGCCGCTCGATGTGGAAGCCGGCCGCTGCGGTGGGCGGCAGCGACGTGGCGTCGCCTGGCCAGGGCAGCGGCGTCGGGCCGGGGTTGGACTCCTCGGGCGGCGCCCACTGCACCCGGAAGCCGATCTCCTTGAGGCCTTGTCCCGTCGCCTCCGCCGGGTCGCCGCCGGTCAGGGGCTGCTGCAGGTTGTCGGTCTCGACGAGCAGCGGCTCAGGCGGCGGCGCGGTGTTCTCGAACAGGACGCCCAGAACGTAGGCGCTGCTGGTGACGATCTCCTCAGGCCCGGTGCCTGGCGGATGATCGGGCAGGCGAACGCCGACGAAGAAGCCTGCCCCCCTCAGGCGCAACCGGTCCACCGGCTCGGGAAACACGATGTCGACGCGCGGCTGCATCGGCAGGGCGGCCGCAAAGACGGTGTTGCTCAGGCCGAGGATGAACTCGCTTGGCCGCGCCTCGTAGGTCAGCGTCTGCCCGCCTTCGGGATCGATCTCCAGCGCCAGCCGCTTGACCGGCTGATCGAAAGCGATCGTGAGCTCGTCCGAGCCGCTCGCCGCGCCGAGCCGCAGGCCCTTCCGCCCGAGACGCCGTAGAACGCCATTGCTGCTTGAGGGTCCGAAGTCAACGACCGCGCCGGGCGGCGGGCGGAAAAGGACGGGGCCGAGGTGGAAGGTGGGTGGCAGGGCCGTACCAACCGGGAGGTCGTGCAGGCCGAACAGCCGCTCTTCGGCATCGCGGCGTCGAAACCGGCCGATAATCCGGTAGTCATAGGTCTCGCCCT
>CAVOGP010000056.1:0-11900 GCA_963695425.1 uncultured Alphaproteobacteria bacterium
CAGCCCCAGAAGGTGGTGTGGTCGCCGGCGAAGTAGCCGTCGGCGACGCGGAAGTATCCCTGCAGCTCGACGGTGTCGCCCGGCGCCAGCGGCACCAGGGTCTGGAGCATGAGCGTGGTCGCGAGGGACACGTGCGTCGCGGAGATCTCGCCCTTGCCGCCCTTGATCTCGGTCGATCCGTTCAGCACCAGGCGGCCGTTCATCCGAGCCGTGGTGCTGGCGTTGATCTTATAGAGCAGCGATGCGCCGAAGAGGTATGTGCCGGCGACCGGCGCCACGAACCGGTTGTTGGCGGCATCGAAGGCGCCCTGGTCGTTGTACTCGGTGTTGTTGATGGCGATCTTCGTCCAGGTGGTCAGCGGCACGTAGTTGTCGAAGTTGGTGTAGGCCTTGAACCGCGGCAGTCGCGGCTGGTCGACGATGCCGTTCGTGTTGTCGACGATCAGCCCGTCGAAGAAGCTCGAGCCGTCGGCCGAGACCGCGAGGCGGAACTTGTCCGAGCCGAAGAGGCCGAGCAGCGCCTTGGTCACGAACCCGGTCTGCAGGGTCAGCCCGAGATCATCGCCGGCGGTCTCCTTGTTCATGGTGTAGAAGAGATCGCCGGTCCCGCCCTCGGCCGCGGTCAACGCCGTCCAGAGCGCCGCGTTCAGCTTTGCCGAGAACGGGTTGCCCGCGTCCGCCGTGGTGCCGATGCCGAGCAACGCCATGTTCTGCAGCGCCGTCGGCAGCGGCGCGGTCCATTCCGACCCGTCGAAGACCAGAAGCAGGCCCTCGTCCTCGACCCAGGCCCGCCATCCGGGCCGAGGCACCAGGCGCATCCAGGCGCCATCGACCCAATAGGCCACGCTGCCGTCCCAGCCCGCCCACTCGCCGGTCGCGCCCGAGGCGACGATGTAGCGGTCACCATCGGCGGGGCTGGCGGGTGGCGCGGTAAGGTCGCGGTCGAGCACGGCGAGCTGCACGAGTCCATCAAGCAGCCGCAGCGCCTCGTTGTGGGTGACGTGCTTCTGGGCCTGGCTGGCGAGCAGGTACGGCAGCTTCAGGTTGGTGGTGTCCATGGCTTTCCTCTGGATGCGGTGACCCGCCGCCCGCCACCGTCAATCCGGAGGCTTCGGCGCGTTCGGTGCTGAAGTGCGGGCGGCCGGGGTGAGCCGTTGGCGGCGGAAGATCTCGGGATCGGCTGCTCGCGCTCGCAAGCAGCGGCCCGGGCCCTTCCGCCAGCCGCGGTCGTACGCGATCAACACCGGATCAGCCTTTGGAGGCCGCCCCTTAGGTTGTCGGGTTGCGCAAGCAGGTGTATACGCCAAATGCGATCGTCATCCGACACGCCGCAGTCCAGCGACAGTCGTTGCAAGACACCCTCAAGCGAAAGAAGCCCATGTCCGAAGAGCAGGCCATCAACCGCGCGGAGATCCTCGCGCTCACCTCCGCGATCGTCTCGGCGCAGGTCTCCAGCAACTCGACGGCGCAGGAGACCCTGCCGGAGCTCATCCAGACGGTGTTCGACAAGCTCGCCGCCCTGGCGAGCGACGAACCGGCTCCGACCGAACTGACCCCGGCCGTGCCGATCAGGAGGTCGGTGACCGACGACTACATCGTCTGCCTGGAAGACGGAAAGAAAATGAAGCTGCTGAAGCGGCACCTGATGACCGCCTACGGCCTGACGCCGGAGGAATACCGCACGCGCTGGGGCCTGAAGGCGGACTACCCGATGGTGGCGCCAGCCTATGCCCGGACGCGCAAGGAGCTCGCCGTGAAGATCGGGCTGGGACGCAAGCGGCGCGTCGTCGAGGCCGAGCCCGCCCCCGCGCCGAAGGCGAAGCCGAAGCGGGCGCGGGCGCGGGCTGCGGCCTGACGCTTCCGGCCTGGCCCGACGTTCATCGGTGGGACAGGCGCACTTCAGGCCATGCGCGCCTCAGAACATGAGGGTGGTGATCCGAGCGTCTCCCCGCCCGACGCGGGCGGAGAGCTGGAAGATGCGGATGTCTAGCGCATCCCCGGGCCCGAGCAGCGCACCCCGATCGGCGATCTGCTCGGCGGCCGTGTAGACCGCGCTTGTCGTGGTGGTGCTCAGTGTCCGCTTCACGGAGGCGCCGTCGAGGATCTCGACGTCGTAGGCCTCTGCCTCCTCGGCGAGCGGCACCTCGGGCGCATTCCAGCTGTCGGCCGCCAACGCCCGCGAGCGCCGTGTCCACCGGATCACGAGATCGCTGGGCGTGCGCGCGGTGCGCCAGGGCTGCTCGACATGGCTGACCGAGAACGGCCGCAGGCCGACGCCCTCGGGCGTGAAACTCAGCGCTCGGTACGAGCGGTCGCTGACCGGCTTGGACGCGGGCCCGACGCGCCAGTTGGCCTCCAGCCCGAGCCCTGCCTCGGAGACCGGCAGCGGCGCCAGCGTCTCATCGAGCATGACAACCCGTGCGCCCGCCGGCGTCGGCGCGCCCATGGCGCTCTCGGTGCCGCGCTGACCGCGCAGCAGCCGCGTGAGCCGGTAGCGCCCCGGCGCGATCAGCTCGGCGACGCCGAACTGCAGCACTTCCCAGACGCCCGGCGCCGCCTCGACGGCCAGCGCGTTGGCGCCGCTGAAGAGCGCCACGTCGGTGACGCTGGCGAGCGAGCCCAAGGCGAGATCAACGATGGCGACGTTGCCGAGATCGAAGCGCGACGTCGGCCCCGGATGGAGGTCGGCAACGAGCGTCCCGATGCGCGCCGGCCGGCCGAGCGTGGTGACAAGCTCGAATCCGTCCTCGCCGGGACTCCGCCAGACCGCCACCCGGCCCGGCCACGGCACCGTGTAGACGGCCGCGAGCGGCTGGTGCGCCGGGACGCTCTCGCGGAGCTGCGGCAGGTCGAGGAACGCCACCGTCGGCGGCCCGTAGACCACAGGCTTCGGAGCGCGCGGATCCCGCTCGGGCCCGGGCGCCAGCCCGAAGGCTGCGGCATCGGCTCGCATCGCCTCGACGAGCCGCGCGCCGGCGTCGGCGGTCGAGGTGAGCCGCAGGGAGGTCAGCCGGCCGTCGTGGTCAAGCTGCACGACATCGCCGGGGTCGAGCGCCAAGCGTGACGGCGGAAGCCGGAACGATGCGGTCTCGCGACCGACCCATTCCTCGAGCAGCGCCCGGCGGCAACGCCGGTCGGCGTCGCTGGCGATCGTGGCGATCGCGAAGCTCTCGGATGTGACGCGCAACGCCTCGCCGGTCGTGCGGCGTGCCTCGACGGTCATCGCGTCGTAGTCCCCTTCCGCGTTCAGCACCTGCCACTTCAGCGCCTGTGGCAGCTCGGTCTCCTGAGCGCGGATCAGCTCGATCACCTCGCCGTCGGGGCGCTCGCCGACCGCCAGATCGTCCAGCTCGAAGGTCGCCGCCGGTCGCCGGTCGCGCGGCTGGAAACGGATGACGCCCTCGCTCTCCACCGCGTCGAAGCCGAACTGCCGGGCGAGCGGTGCGATCGACGCGCGCGGGCTTTCGAGCGCAGAGATCAGGTAGCCGTGCACGATATCTGCGAGGGCTGTGGCATCGATCTGGTCGTCGGGCAGTCCGGCGCGGCGGCAGAGCTCGCGGACGAGGCTCCCGAGCGACACAGAGCCGAGCCTTCCGTTCAGCCAATGGCCGAGCCGCCAGTTGTCGGCGTCGGTCCAGACGTCGCTGCGCGCCGGGAACGCCGGATAGGGACGCGCGTCCCAGGTCCAGGCCGCGGTCTCGGCGGTGGTGATCATCCGGCCCGAGTAGACGCCCGACATCGGGTTGTTCGCTGGCTCCGCCCAGTAGCCGAGCGCCGCCTCGAGGACGCGCCGCTGCACCGCGTCGTCGCGCCATCCGCGGGAGAAGTACGGCAGGAAGCTCTCGGCCGACTTCGGGTCGTAGAAGACGTTCGGTTGGTTCGGTCCGCGGTCGACCGCCGGGCAGCCGATCTCGGTGAAGCGGATCGGCTTGCTCTCCGGAACCCATGCCGTCGTGCTGCCGCTCTCGACCCCGCCCGGGCGGTTACGGTGCGGGTTCGACCACCAGCTGCGGACGTCCTTGTATCGGAAGACCCATGGACGACCGTGCGCGCCGTCGGTGATCGGGGTGCGGACCTGCGCCTCGCGGTCGGCGGCGCTGGCGTAGAACCAGTCGAAGCCCTCGCCGCCCTCGACGTTGCCACGCAGGTAGTCGAGGTCGGTGATCGCGTCGGCGCCCGCGGCGTCGAGATGGCCGAGGCCGTCGCGCCAATCGGCGAGCGGCATGTAGTTGTCGATGCCGACGAAGTCGATCTCGTCGTGGGCCCAGAGCGGGTCGAGATGGAAGAAGACATCCGCAGAGCCGTCCTGCGGATGATGGCCGAAGTACTCCGACCAGTCGGCGGCGTAGCTGAGATCCGTCCCGGACCCGAGGATCGACCGCACGTCTGCCGCGAGGTCGATGAGCTCCGCGACCGCCGGATAGATCGCGGCGCTGGAGCGCACCTGCGTGATCCCGCGCAACTCCGAGCCGATCAGGAAGGTATCGACCCCACCGGCCGCGGCGCAGAGATGCGCGTAGTGCAGGATCATCCGGCGCAGGCCCCAGTCGTCGGGATCGCCGTCCCACGCGACCCGCTCGGCGTCGACGCCGAAGTCGGACGGCTGGGCCGAGCCGAAGAACGCCGCGACCTGCGTGCCCGCGGCAGCGGTCTTGTCGGGACTGCCGGCGTACCCGGCGGCCGGCGAGCACGTAATGCGCCCCCGCCAGGGATAGGCCGGCTGGCCGGTCGACGTGGCGCCGTCCGAATACGGGGCCGGCAGCGTGTTGTCGGCCGGCACGTCCATCAGGATGAAGGGATAGAAGGTGACGCGGTAGCCGCGGGCCTTCAACTCCCGGATCGCCTGCGCCACCGCGCTGTCGGCCGGCGTGCCGCCGTAGGCCGGGCGGTTCTGCGCGTCACGGCTGACCAGATGCGCCGAGCCCCGGCCCACGCCGTCGACGGACCAGTTTTCCGGCGTCGTGCTCTTGGCGCTGACCTCGACGCCCGGCCGGATGCGGCAGGACCCGGCACGCAGGTCGTCACCGAACCAGGCGACCACAAGCGAGACCGACTCCACGTTTGGCGCGCAGGCCGCGAGCCGGTCGAGGGCCACCATGATGTCGGCGGCATGGGCCTCGGCGTTGACGTTCTCGGGGCTGGTGGCGTCGCCGATCTCGCGGCGCACCACGTCGGTCGCATACGCGAACTCTCCCGAGGCCGGGATCAGGGTGACGGCGCGCACCAGGCTCTCGGCGCTCTCGCCGTCAACGATCGGGCGGAACACCTCGAAGGAAAGCTGCGGCAGCCGGTTGCCAAAGCGCGCGAGCGGCAGGTCTTCGAAGACGACATAAGCAGTTCCGCGGTACGCCGGCGTGTTCGCCACGCCCGTCTTCGCCGCGATGAAGGGATCTGGTTCCTGATCCTCGCCTCCGAGATGGACGCGCATGGTCACCCCGTCGAGGTTCATGAGCTTGCCGTCGGCCCAGATGCGCCCGATGCCGATGATCGGACCCTCGCACAGCGCGACTGCGAGCGAGGCGAAGTAGAAGTACTCGGTGACCTCCGTGCCGCCGCCACCGCCGCCGCCCTTGCCGCCGCCGCCATGGCGGGTGGTCTCGGTCTCCTCGCGGAAGTCGGTGGCCCAGATGATGTTGCCGCCCACCCGCATGCGCCCGTAGACGCGCGGGATCACCGCGCCCTCGGTCGAGGCGGTGATCTGCAGGGTGTCGAGCCGCTGGCCGGCGATCTTCTGGGTCGGCGCCATCGAGGCGACCAGCCAGGAGTCGATGGCGGCACCTGCGATCGAGCCGATCGCGCCGCCGATGGTCGCGGCGCTGACGCCGAGGATGCTGCCACCGATCGAGCCGCCGAGGGCGGTGCCGGCGGCGGCGAGGATGATGGAGGCCATGATCGTGTCCGAGGGTTGTAGGATCGAGGCGCAGAACTACCCGTTGGGCGCCTTGCCCAAAGGAAGGGTCATGTAACCGCCGGAAAACGCTTGGAATGTTGCCCGTGAGCAGGGCCGGAGGAGCGGGAGGCGGTGGAGATCTGTATCGAGACGAACGCAAACCGCCCCCCGCGAATTGCAATCTGGATGACGCGACCTGATTGCAGGATGCGGAAGCGCACCCTTTGTCGTGGTTGCCCGAAGTCGCGGTCAGGCCGGCGGCTTGTAGGAACCGGCGATTTCGCCGGCGCGCTTCTGCATCGCGGTGAACTCGTCGGACGAGAAGGCGCGCACGGTCTTGAGGTCGCTGACGGCGCCCGAGCCGCCGACTGCGATCAGGCCGGCGATCAGGTCGCTGACGTCGTCGATGTTGACCACGATCATGAAGTCGGTCTCGCCGGTGGTCATGTAGAAGGCTTCCTGCTTGCCGCCGGCCGCCTCTACGATGGCCGCCGACGCCGCCTCGCGGTTGCTCGGACTGGCAACCATGCCCTTCATGGCGGCTGCAGTGTAGCAGCCGGTGACGATGAATCTCGGCATCGTTCGATACTCCCTCAAGAGTGTTCCCGCACGGGCCCGCCGGCCGCCCCATGCGGGCCGATCGGCTCGCGCCACCCCGGCGGTAGGGTAACACGTTCGTGAGAGCTAAGCGACTGCGCCCCAATCCGGTACGTAGAATGCGTGGTTGCGCTCTGCGGAGCGGCGAGCCTCGGGGAGGCGTGGCAATGGGTATCTGGCGAGGCAGTTGAGTTCGATCGGGAGGTGGCAGGCTGCGGATCGATCGAGAAGATGGACCTCACTGCCGCGGGCGCCAACTCCCCCGTCCGTTGACCAAGCCACTCGTCCGCGGGAACAGGAACGCGAAGGCGAGGCGCCGGCGCCAGGCGTGGTCGAACGGCACCTCGACGACTCCGGTGCGCTCGTAGGCGTGGATGAAGCGATCGGGGGCAGTGACGATGCCGCAGTGCTTGGCGACGGCGCCCGTGCGCATCCGGAACAGGATCAGCGCGCCGGGGGCCAAGCCAGTCGGCGGCAATCTCGATCATCACCTGCCGCGCCGCCTCGGCCAGTGGCTCGCGGATGCCGGTCTCGCCCCAGTCGCGGCTGTAGGGCGGGATCGGCATCGGCTCGGGGCCATTGAGCTCGCGCCAGACACCGCGCACCAGCCCGAGGCAGTCGCAGCCGACGCCCTTGACGCTCGCCTGGTCGTGGTAGGGCGTGCCGAGCCAGCCGCGCGCGGCGGCGATCACCTGCTCAGGGTCTGCCGGAGTCACAGCACCTCTCCCGCTGTTGGCGTCGCCGCGGTTCGGGTAGCGGATCACCGTGTCCTGGCCGGGGATGTGCGGGAAGCCGCGGAAGTTCACCACGTTGGCGAAGCGGTCGCGGCAGGTCTCCAGCCGCTTGTCGCAGCCGGCGCGGACGACGAAGTCGTCGCCCGCGGCGATCGGCCGCACCGGCGCCTCGAGCAGCGTGAGCCGGCGCGCGCCGGCGACGACGTCGTGGCTCGCGACCTCGGCGATGCGGCCGGCGTTCGGCGCCGCTGGTCCAGGTCAGCCGGCCGAGGGTGAACCAGCCGGCCGCGAAGCCTGCGAGCCCGGAGGCGGTGAAGCTGCGGTCGCCGGTCAGCGCGGTCACCGAGCCGGTCGCCCTTGTACGCCGGATCCTCGAGGTCGACGCCGCAGCGGGCGTCGCCGAGCTCGGCGTCGCAGGCATGCTGGAAGGTGCGCCCGACGGTCTGGTTCAGCACGTGCGCGAGCGAGCGCACCTCGGCGACGAAGGCGAGCCGGCCGCGGCGGACCTGGCCGATGGCGCCGCGGCGCATCAGCACGCGCTGGGAGACCGCCGCCCAGTTCACCCGCCAGACCTCGACGGCGGCGTTGTCCCAGCGGCCGTCGAGGATGTCGGTCTCGGTGATGGTGTCCGAGGTCAGCACGCCCTCGGCCTCCTGGGCGTCGACCGCGAGGTCGGTGCCGCTGCGGATCTCCGACGCCGCGAAGCCGGACTCGGGCTCGTAGGTGACGCCACCGAACGCGAGCGGCCGGTCGTGGTCGGTGAAGCCGAAGACGACGCCGTCGGCACGCTCGATGCGCCAGCACCAGGCGAGCGTCGTCGTGCCGCTGTCGAGATGCGCCTGCAGGGCGGGGGAGAGCGTCTTCATCGGTCAGGGCCCGGACGTGGATGTCACCGCAGGAGCGACAGCAGGAAGATCAGCGCGGCGACGGCGAGGCCGACCCGCAGGCGGTGGCGGAAGGCGCGGCAGGGATCGGCGTCGTCGCAGCGCAGGCGGGCGACGAGGCGGAGGAACTCATGCATCGGGATCGTCCCCCGGCCCGGAGCGGAGCTTGCGGATGCGGACGAGCGTCACCTCGATCACCGCCGGGCCGAACACGCCGACGAGATAGGCGGCGGATCCCGCCGCGCCGCCGGCCGGCACCGCCTCGGGCGGCAGGCCGAGCCAGCGAGTGACGAGCGCCATCGAGAAGCTGCCCATGCCGGCGGCGATGAGGCCGCCGAGCAGGATGTGGCGGATGCGCGTCGCGCAGCCGCATGCGGGTGGTGAGCGCGTTGGTCGCGCCGCCGAGCGCGCCCCAGGCGGCGAGGATGGCGGCGGTCGAGGCGGCGAGGTCGCGCGAGCGCCGTGACGACGAAGCCCGGCTCCTCGTTCATCGCCGCACCTCCACCAGCGGGATCGAGGCGATCGAGCCGAGCCGGTCGAGGTCCCAGGTGACGTCGAGCCGGTCGGTGTCGAAGCGGACCGGCACGTCGAACTCGAAGCCGGCGGTGACGAGCACGCCGGCGCCGGGCGCGGTGTCGAAGGTGACGATCCCGGTGGTCGTATTCACCGACCAGCCGGAGACCGGCTCGACGCCGGCGAGCGCGACTCGCACCGTGCCGGCGACCGGCTTGACGATCCGCCGCACCCAGCTCTGCGCCCCGCTCTCGTAGCGCTTCACCAGCTGGAACGTCTCGGTGTCGCCGTCGCCGGTGCCGAGCGCCTGGTCGATCGGCGTGACCGGCGCCGACGGCAGGCCGGACCTGTAGTCGCCCCAGTCCTTCCAGCGGAAGCCGTGCAGCCGGCCGTTGCGCGCCTCGAAGAAGGCGATGACGGCGGCGAGGTCGTCGGCGCGGCGGATGCCGTAGGCGGCGTCGTAGCGCCGCCGCGAGTCCGCCCAGGAGGCGTTGCGCTCCTCGTCGCCGGAGGCGAGCTCGACCACCTGCGTGCGCCGCTCCGGGCCGCCGCGGGCGCCGCGGCTGATGTCGTCCGGAAACCGGACCTCGTGGAAGGCCATGGCTCACATCCCTCTTCGTCCGAAGGCCACCGCCCGGGCGATGTCGCTCGCGACCTGGGTGCGCGAGCGACGGAAGCTCTCGGCGTCGTTGGTCATGATGTTGACGGTGATGCCGCCGCCGGACCCGGCGCCGGTCGAAGGCGCGGGTCTCGGCCCGGCTCAGCACCCGCTCGCCGCGCTGCAGGATCGCCGGCACCTCGTCCGGGCGCAGGCCGGCGACGCCACCGCCATGCAGCCGCGGCGCGCCGGCGAAGGCGAGCGCCGGGACGAGCCGCTGCGGCGCCGAGCCGCCCGCCATGCCGCCGGCGTGCAGCACGCTGGCGAAGGCCGGCCCGAGGCTGCCGAGCACGCCGCCGAGCGCGTTGGCGATCGGCGCCAGCACGAAGCGCCGCACCGAGACCTTCGCGAGGTCGGCGAGGATCGAGGTGACGAGGTCGCGCATGCCGAGCTTGCCGGTCTTCACGAACTCGCCCACCGCGTCCTCGGCGCCGCGGAAGCCGCTGACCAGCGCGTCGCCGATGCCCTGGCCGGTCTCCTTCGCCTTGTCGGCGTAGTCGCGCACCGCCTCGGTCGCGAGCTGCCAGCCGGACTTCGCCGCCTCGGGCGCCTCCGCCACCTCCGGCGCCGCGGCGGCGCTGGCGCCGCCGGCCTTGCCCACGGCTCTCGCCGAACTCCTCGGCCGCGACCGTCGCCCCGCCGAGCGCGGTCTCCGCCTCCTCGGCCGAGCCCTTCACCGCGTCGCGCAGCGCCTGCAGCGAGGCGAGCGGCGCGGTGGCGGCCGGACGCGGCGGCCGGCCGATGCCGCGAGCCCGTCGGCACGGGCGCTGGCCTCGCCGGCGGCGGCCGACGTCTCGTAGAAGGCCGAGCCGGCCCGGATCGCCGCTTCGCTCAAGGTCAGCATGGTGCTCTCCATGCCGGGCACGCCGTCGAGACTGCGGGTCGCGGCATGCAGGAAGTCGGCCCAGCTGCGCTGGATGCCGGAGAGCGCGGTCAGCCAGCCGGCCTCGATCGTCGCCCAGACCGACTGCAGCGACAGCGCCAGCGACCGGCCGCCGAGCTTGATCCGCTCCCAGACCTCGGCTGCGACGTCGCCGAGCAGCGACAGCGCCTCGCCGAAGCCGCCGGCACCGGCGACCAGCCGGCCGAACTGGTAGACCATCTCGCCGGCGGCGACGATCAGCGCCCCGATGCCGGTGCGGATCAGCGCGCCGCGCAGCACCACGAGCGCGGTGGCGAGCCCGCGCACCGAGACCGCGGCCGCGACCAGCCCGGCGACCCAGCGCCCGGCCATGATGCCGGCGAAGGTGGCGGCGTAGGCCGCGAGCCGGCCGAGGTTGTCGAAGAGCCCGCGGATCGCGATGCCGAGCGGACCGGTGGTGCGGGCGACCGCCGCCATGGCGTTCGCCACCGCCTCGAGCGCCGGCGCCGCGGCGACCGCGAGCTGGTTCGAGAGCCCGCGCCAGATCAGCCCGAGCCGCGAGATCGCGTCGTTGGTGCGCTCGATGCGGTCGGCGTCGGCCTCGGAGACCACGACGCCGAAGTCGCGGACGTCCTGCGTCGCCTGGCGCAGCGTCGCGGTGTCGATGCGCGACATGGCGATCGAGCCTTCCTCGCCGAAGAGCTGGCCGGCGACCGCGGCGCGCTCGGCGGCGGGCACGAAGTCGGCGATCGCCGCGTTGATGCGGCCGACCCGCTCGTCGAGCGGCAGCGCCAGCAACTCGGAGGCCGAGAGCCCGAGCCGGCCGAGCGCGTCGGCCGCGGGGCCGGCGCCGGAGGCGGCCTGGCTCAGCCGGCGGGTCAGGTCCTTGGTCGCCTGCTCGATGCCCGACATCGCCACGCCGGCGAGCTCGCCCGCGCGCTCCAGCACCTGGATCGAGGCGACGGTGGTGCCGAGCGACTGCGCGAGCTTCGCCTGCGCGTCGACCGTGGCGAGGCCGGAGCGGATCATCGCGACGCCGAGGCGCGGCCGCCGCGGCGATCGCAGCCGCGGTCGCGATCTTCACCCGGCGCGAGAAGGCGGCGAGCCGGGCGTTCGCCGCCTCCATCTCGCGGCCGAGCCGGCCGAAGCCGCGGTTGCCGGCCTCGCCGACGCCCTCGAGCTCGGCACGGACCTCGCGGCCGCCGACGACCGCGAGCCGGACGCTGACGCGCTTCTCGGCCATCTCAATCTCCGATCGCCTCGTTGAGCCGGCGCACCATCACCGCCTCGATCTCCGGCAGCAGCTCCGGCGGCGAGCATGGCGCGGTCGATGCCGAGCGCCTCGGCGAGCGCCAGCGCCGCGCCCATGTCCCAGCCGATCACCGCGCCGGGGATCACCCGGAGCTGGCCGCCGAGACGGCCGACCAGGTCCCAGACCTGCCAGCCGTCGCAGGTCTCGGGCGGTTCAGCCGCGCCGGGCAGTCCGGGCACGCTTGCGCGCAGGCCGCGCAGTAGCGGTCGCCCCCGCCGAAGTGCCAGTCGGCGAGGGCGCGGAGACGTTTTTTTCCGCGTCCAGCAGCAGGCCGCTTCGAGGTACGTAGATCGCCTGGAAGGCTTCGAAGATCGGCCAGACCTCGAGCAGCGCGTCGATGCCCGCGGGCGTGACAGGAGCCGGGTGCGCCGTCGTCGTCGCCGACGCCCTCCCAGTCGGAGACGGCCCGCCGGGCGATCGCCCTGGCGAAGACCAGCGCGCGCTCCTCGT
>CAVOGP010000057.1:0-45235 GCA_963695425.1 uncultured Alphaproteobacteria bacterium
AACCCTCTGGAGCGGGATGAGTTTAGGCCGGCGCATAGCCTGTCTCGATAAGATAGTTGCTGCACCCGCTTGCGGTGACGGTGTCGAGGATCTGGCCGATGGCGTCGCAGACGGCGTCCGGGGTTCGGGCGGCGGCTTTGGCGAAGAGCATCTCGATGGGCTTCAGGTCGGGGGAGTACTTGGGCAGGAAGAAGAGCCGCGCGCCGGAGGCGCGGATGGCCTGGCGCACGGCCTTGCTCTTGTGGGAGCCGAGGTTGTCCATGATCACGATGTCGCCCGCGCGCAGCGGGGGCACGAGCACCTTCTCGACGTAGAGCCGGAAGCTCTCGCCGTCGGTAGCGCTCGATGATCGCCGTCTCAAATGTTTGCTGCCGCAGCTTCGGGATCTTCAGGCTGACCTGGCTAGGCTGCGATCCATATCAGCCGAGGCTAACGCTCACAGCACTCTCGGGCAGTTCCTTGTCGAAGGCGCGCTGGTAGAACTCGGCGACGGTCTGGCGCTCCAGCTCGTCGCACTTGTTGAGGAATGTCAGCCGGAAGGCGAACCCCAGGTCCCCGAAGATCCGCGCATTCTCCGCCCAGGACAGCACGGTGCGGGGCGACATGACCGTCGAGAGATCGCCGTTCATGAAGGCCGCGCGCGTCAGGTCCGCCACCGTCACCATGCGGCTGACGGTCTTGCGGCCCTCTGGCGTGTCGTAGTGCGGGTATTTCGCCAGCACGATCTCGGCCTCGGCGTCGTGCCCCAGGTAGTTGAGCGTGACCACCATGCTCCAGCGGTCCATCTGGCCCTGGTTGATCTGCTGGGTGCCGTGGTAGAGCCCGGTCGTGTCGCCAAGCCCCACGGTGTTCGCGGTGGAAAACAGCCGGAAGTAGGGGTGGGGCTTGATGACCTTGTTCTGGTCGAGAAGCGTCAGCTTACCGTCGACCTCGAGCACCCGCTGGATGACGAACATCACGTCCGGCCGCCCGGCATCGTATTCGTCAAAGCAGATAGCCACCGGGTTGCGCAGGCACCAGGGAAGGATGCCCTCCTGGAACTCGGTCACCTGCAAACCGTCGCGGATGCGGATCGCGTCCTTGCCGATCAGGTCGATCCGACTGATGTGGGAATTGAGGTTCACCCGCACGCAGGCCCAGTTCAGCCGGGCGGCAACCTGCTCGATATGGGTGGATTTTCCCGTACCGTGGTAGCCTTGGATCATCACCCGCCGGTTGTGCGCGAAGCCCGCGAGGATGGCGAGCGTGGTGTCGCGGTCGAAGCGGTAGGTGTCGTCGATGTCGGGCACGCGGTCGGTGCGCTCGGCGAAGCCCTTCACGGTCATGTCGGTGTCGATCCCGAAGAGATCGCGCACGCTGAGATCCACCGTCGGTTCCGCCAGCATCTCCAAACCGCCGTCCGCCATGTCGACCTTCCCAGTGATAGCGCGCAGTGCGGTATGTGTCGCAAATCCCCCCTCGATGCAAGGCGGCGGCCGAGAACGGACGCGGGTTCGAGTCGCGATCTTGGGGGATGTGTGCTATCGTCCACAGGATGGGCCGCGCCGGACGGGCGAAACGGTTCTTCCGCCGACGGCGTGTCCGGAGAAGGCTTGGTCTTCGGGGAGGTGCGGCAATGTTCGTCAGGGAAATCATGGCGCGAAAGGGCCGCGACGTGAAGCGCGTCGGGCCCGATCAGTCGCTGGAAGTGGCAGCCGCCGTGATGCGGCTGGAGCGTATCGGCGCGCTCGTGGTCAGCGGCGAGGGGGATCGACTGGCGGGCCTCGTCTCGGAGAAGGACGTGGTGCGCGCCTTGGTCGACCACGGCCCGGGCGCGCTGAAGCGCCCGGTCTCCGAGTTCATGAACAACCACCCCGTCACCTGCGGCTCGGAGGACAGTGTGGCCAAGGTGGCGCGGATGATGACGCTGCACCGGGCGCGGCATCTGCCGGTGCTGGACGACGGCCTGATCGCTGGCGTCATCAGCATCGGCGACATCGTGCGGGACCGGCTCGATGAGGTGGAGCTGGAGCGCGACACGCTGCGCGACTTGGCGCTGTCGCACCGGCTGGCTGGCTGAGCGGGCTCAGTCGCGGAAGCTGCGGCTTGCCTTGATCTGCTCCCAGGCCCAGACCACCTCGGCGAGGCGCGCCTCGTCGTCGCGGCGGCCGCCGTTCAGGTCGGGGTGCAGGTCCTTGACCAGCGCCTTGTACTGGCGGCGGATTTCGGACTTCGACTGGCTGTCCAGAGCGTCGAGGATCTCGAGCGCCCGCCGCTCGGTGGGCGGCAGCCGCCGTTGCTGCTGGCGCGCGGTCGGCCGGCTGCCGCCGGGGTTCAGCGTCGCCTTGTCGCCGAGCAGCGCCATCGGGTCGTCGAAACCGAATCGCTCCCAGGCCCGGCCTTCGGCATGGGGTTCGGTGCGGTTGCGTTGCACCGTCTCGCTGAAAGGCCGGGTCGGCCGCTCCCAGACCCTGTCGGCGGCGAACTGGCGCTCCAGCTCGTCATCCGACTGCGATTCGAAGAAATTCCACTTCAGATTGTACTCGCGCACATGGTCGAGGCAGAACCACAGGAACTCGTCGAGCTGGTCGGGCGATTTCGGCGCCCGATACACGCCGCGCCGCCCGCAATTCGGCTTGGCGCAAGGCCGGCCCGAGGTTTCTACAGCGCCGGAAAGTCCGCGTGAGCGCGCCCGCCGCTTCTTGTCGGCGGCGACCGAGATGTCGAACTCGAAGGGCGATCGGCGGTTCATGGACGGCCCGGCCTTTCATCTGGGCGACTCGAAGCGGTGAGTTTAATGTTTTACAGAGGCGGGCCAAGCCCCGACGAGCGCAGGAGGTATACAGATTTGACCGAGACAGCGACAAGCGTTGCCGCGACCCTTCAGGCCAAGCTCGACGCGGCCTTTGCGCCGGACCACCTGGAGGTTGTGGACGAAAGCGAGCAGCACCGCGGCCATGGCGGCTGGCGCGAGGGCGGCGAGACGCATTTCCGCGTGGTCATGCGCAGCCCTGCGCTGGCGGGCATGAGCCGGGTGGAGCGCAGCCGTGCCGTGCATGCCGTCCTGCGCGAGGAGCTGGCCGACCGCGTTCACGCGCTCGCCCTGGACCTCTCCGCGAGCTGACGCCTTTTCACGACCGCCGGATGCGGGCCGGGCGGGCGATCCGACAAAGTTGCTCAATCGTTAATCTGGCAAACATTTCCTTTTGGAATCAGCAAGTTACCGATTTGTCCGCGCGCGGACAATCCGTCATCTCGCCCGCCTTCGCGGCGACGGCCGGCTCAGCTTCGTTCGGCCGGGCCGAGCCGAGGGCCGGAGCGCAGCGGTGTCTGGGTGGCGTGCTCGTCTATTCCGGCCGCAACTTCGGCGAAAGACGGCTCCACGTCCGGCGCCTGTCGCGGCGCTGGCGCCGGGGTGACGTCGAGGGCGGGCTCTCGCCGCGCCTCTGCCTTCCAGTCGGCGGCGGCCCCCATCTGGCCCGCGGCGGCAAGCCGTGGCCCCAGAGTGCCGCGTTCCTGGCGGAAGACCAGCACGGTCTGGGTATCGGATGACCCGCGCCGGAACCAGCCGCCCGGCGCCTCGACGGTCAGGCTCTCGCTGCGGACGTATTCCCAGCCCTGGCGGGCGTGCTCGTTGATCGCCTCGGTCAGCGTCAGCGCAAACAGCTCCTCCGCCGACTTCACGCCCTTGACCTTCTTCATGCGGCGCGGCGCCGGCACGGCCTTGTAGTCGTAGTAGGTCATCGCATCCTCCACCCCTGCGCGGGCTGTCACTCCAGCCCCAGCCGGCGGCGCACCGCCTCCTGCACCGCCTGGGGATTGGCCTTGCCACCGGTCGCCTTCAGCACCTGCCCGACGAACCATCCCGCCATTGCCGGTTTCTCCAGCGCCTGCGCCGCCTTGTCCGGATTCGCTGCCACCACGTCGTCCACCGCCGCCGCGATGGCGCCCAGATCGGTGACCTGGCGCATCCCGCGCGTCTCGACGATTGTCGCCGGATCGCCGCCTTCGGTCCAGAGGATCTCGAAGACGTCCTTGGCGATCTTGCCGGAGATGTCGCCCGAGCTCACCAGGTCGATCAGCCCGCCGAGCTGCGCGGGGCTGATCGGACTTGCCTCGATGCCGCGGCCTTCCTTGTTCAGCCGGCCGAAGAGCTCGTTTATCACCCAGTTCGCCGCCTGCTTGCCGTCCCTCCCCGCCGCCACCGCCTCGAAATAATCGGCACTGGCGACCTCTGCGGTCAACACGCCGGCGTCGTATTCGGTCATGCCGAAGTCGAGCACGAAGCGCGCCTTCTTGGCGTCGGGCAGTTCCGGCAGGCCGGCCCCGATCTCGTCCACCCAGGCCTGTTCCAGTTCCAGCGGCAATAGGTCGGGGTCGGGGAAATAGCGATAGTCGTGCGCCTCCTCCTTGGAGCGCATCGAACGGGTCTCGCCCTTGTTCGGGTCATAGAGCCGCGTCTCCTGGTCGATGCTGCCGCCATCCTCCAGGATCGCGATCTGGCGGCGCGCCTCGTACTCGATCGCCTGGGTGATGAAGCGCATCGAGTTCATGTTCTTGATCTCGCAGCGCGTGCCGAGATCGGTCGAGCCCTTGGGCCGCACGCTCACGTTCACGTCCGCCCGCAGGCTGCCCTCCTGCATGTTGCCGTCGCAGGTGCCGAGATAGCGCAGGATCTGGCGCAGCTTGCGGACGTATTCCGCCGCCTCCTCGGGGCCGCGGATGTCGGGGCGCGAGACGATCTCCATGAGCGCAACGCCGGTGCGGTTGAGGTCGACGTAGGATAAAGCCGGATCGAGGTCATGCACCGACTTACCGGCGTCCTGTTCGAGGTGGATTCGCTCGATGCGGACGCGGCGGGCGACGCCGGGGGCGATGTCGACCAGCACCTCGCCCTCGCCGACGATGGGGTGGTAGAGCTGGCTGATCTGATAACCCTGCGGCAGGTCGGGGTAGAAGTAGTTCTTCCGGTCGAAGCGCGAGAAGAGGTTGATCGCGGCCTTCAACCCCAGCCCGGTGCGCACCGCCTGCTCGACGCAGTAGCCGTTCAGCACCGGCAGCATCCCGGGCATGGCGGCATCCACCAGGCTGACGTTGGTGTTGGGCTCGGCGCCGAAGGCGGTCGAGGCGCCGGAGAACAGCTTGGCGTTGGAGGTGACCTGGGCGTGCACCTCCAGCCCGATCACCATCTCCCAGTCGCCCCTGGCGCCGGAGATGACCTTCGGTGCGGGCTCGGTATAGGCAAGCTCGGCCATGCGCTTCCTTCGTGGCAGGTTGGGGCGAGGCATATCCGCGCGCCGTATCCGCGGCAAGGCCCGGGATGCGGATCGGGTGTCGCGGCTCGCAAACCGCGCGGGTTGTCCGCGCGCGGACAAATCGGGATCCCATTGAAATTGCGGGCATTTCGAAATGCGTTAACCCGAGGGAAACCTTGGCAAATCCCGGCCGATCACGCGCCGCTGCCGCGTTCAGGAAAGCCCGGCAGGTCGGGCGCGGAAGGTTCCCAGCCGAGCTTGTGGGAGAGCCAGACTTCGCGGGCGGGCGGGACGGCCTCGGGGTCGTCGAGGCTGGCGAGGGTCACGTCGATGCTGTCGGGCTCGCAGCGGTAGGTGAGGCTGGTGCCGCAGGCCGCACAATGGGTCCGGACGATGCCGGGCGAAGACGCGAAGGCCGCGGGCGCGCCGGTCTCCCAGGCAAAGCCGTCGGAAGCCACGGTGAGCCAGCCGACGCTCTGGGCGCCGGCGGCGCGGCGGCAGGTGGCGCAGTGGCAGATGACCGCGTGGAGCGGCGGCGCGGTGATCCGGTAGCGGTGCGCGCCGCAGAGGCAGCCTCCGGCGAGCGCGACCACGGGTCAAACCATGAGGCGGGCGGGGCGGAGCCGGCGGGGCCAGGCATAGCGCGGCGCGGTGAGCAGGGTCTGCGGCTTCACGCCGCCCAGTTCCAGCGTGCGGGCGCGCATGATCTCGGTGGCGGCGGCGCTGTCGGCGGGCAAGGTGGCGGGGTCGATAGGCTGGCCGACGGTCAGCCGGTAAGGCTGGCGGGCCTTGTTCAGCAGTTCGTGGAACAGGGTGATGTCGCGCAGGGTCGGATGGATGCGGTCGAAGAGGTAGAATATCGCCGAGTTGCGCGCGGTGATGTGCAGCGGCACGATCGGCAGGTTGAAGCGGCGCGCCATCATGGCACCCGAGGCCATCCACGGCCGCTCGTGCAGCGAAAGCCAGCGGCGCTTGGCCAGCCGCCCCGAGGGAAAGAGCACCGCGGCCCGCCCGGCCTCGAAGGCGCGGTGGGCATAGGCAAGCGTCTCGCGGTTCTGCTTGTGGCTGCGCTTCTCGGGGCGCCATTCCACCGGAGCGAGCAGGCTTTCAAGCTGCGGCATAACCCTGAGCGCGTCGGCATTGGCGAAGATGAAGAAGTCTGGCCGCCGCTGCGCCAGCGCGCCGTAGAGCACGACCCCGTCGGCGATGCCGGTGGGATGGTTGCAGACCACCAGCACCGGCCCTTCTGCGGGGAGGTTCTCGAGCCCGGTCACCTCGACGTGCAGGGCTATCATGTCCGCGAGCGACTGCATCAGATCCGGGCCGGGCATCGGCCGCAGGGTCTCGCCGATCTTGATGGTGCGCTCGTAGTGCAGCACGAGGTTCAGGACGCGACGGGCCAAAGAGACACCGATGCCGCCCCGGCGAAGCCACGGCGCGCGCTCATAGATCAACTCGTCAACGATCTCCCGCATGGCTGGCTCCATGGTGACAGGTCGGAGAATACGTGGCAAGCGAGACGGTTGTGCGAACGCGGATCAGCCGGATTCCGCCCGCAGCAGCCGCGCGACCATCTCGCCGGTGTCGCGGGAGAGATCGGGGACGGAAGCGAGGCGCTCCAGCTCGGTGCGGATCAGCGCCTGGCGGGTGGCGTCGAAATTGCGCCAGGTGCCGAAGGCCGCCACCAGCCGCGCGGTGGTCTGCGGGTTGCGGGGGTCGAGACGGATCAGCCAGTCAACCAGCAGCCGGTAGCCGCTGCCGTCGGCGGCATGAAAACCCGCGGGGTTACCGATGGAGAAGGCGCCGAGCAGGGCGCGGACGCGGTTGGGGTTCTTCCAGTCGAAGTCCGGGTGGCGGGTCAGCGCCTCGACCGCGGCCACGGCCATGTGCGGCGGGGTGGCGGAGGCCTGGACGGTGAACCACTTGTCGATCACCAGCGCGGTTCCCTGCCACTCGGAATAAAAGCCCGCGAGCGCCGGGGCCCCGCGCTCGCGGCTGACGAGGAGGGCCAGCGCATGCAGGCGTTCGGTCATGTTGTCGGCGGCATCGTACTGGGCCGTGGCGGCCGCGGCCTGCGGGTCGAGCGAGGTCATCAGCGCCAGAGCGCGGCCGCGCAGCGCGCGGTGGCCGGCAGCGGTGGCATCGGGGCTGTAGGGACCGGGCACGGCATTGTCGCGGTAGAGCGCCCGGAGCCGGGCGCCGAGCGCGCGGGCGATCTCGCGGGTGAGGTGCTCGCGCGCCGCGAAGACGGCCAGCGGGTCGGGGGTCTGCCCGGCGTCGGCGATATCGGCGATCACCTCGTCAACCGATGGCAGGGCGAGCACCAGCGCCTTGAACGCCGGATCGATGGCGGGGTCGTCCGCGGCGGCGGCGAGGGCCGCGAGGTACTCCGGGTCGATCGCGGCGTCCGGGGTTGCGGCGAGGCGGGCGAGGATCGCCATGGCTTGCGTGCGGCCGGCCTCCCAGCGGTTGAACGGGTCGCGGTCATGGGCGACCAGGAAGGCGCGGTCGGCGGCGGTCAGGGGCTGGTCGAGGATCACCGGGGCCGAGAAGTCGCGCAGGAGCGAGGCCACGGGGCGCTCGGGGAGGTCCCAGGTCAGGGTCGCCTCGGGCTCGTCAAGCTCGATCAGGCCTTCGGCGAGGGCTGCGCCGTCACGGCCGATGAGGCCGTAGGCGACGGGGATGACCAGGGGCAGCTTGGTCGGCTGGTCATCCGTGGGCGGCGTGACCTGGGTCAGCGTCAGGCTGTAGCGGCCGGCGTCCCAGGTCTCGCGGGCAGCGAGGCGCGGGGTGCCGGACTGGGCGTACCAGCGGGCGAAGCGGCTGAGGTCGCGTCCCGAGGTGTCCTCGAAGACCTTGAGCCAGTCCTCGATAGTGCAGGCCTGGCCGTCGTGGCGCTCGAAATAGAGGTCGAGCGCGCGCGCGTAGGTCTCGTGGCCGACCAGCCGGTGCAGCATGCCGATCAGCTCGGCGCCCTTCTCGTAGACGGTGGCGGTGTAGAAGTTGTTGATCTCGATGTAGTTGTCGGGCCGCACCGGATGCGCCAGCGGCCCCGCGTCCTCGCGGAACTGGGCGGCGCGCAGGCGCATCACGTCCTCGATGCGCTTGACCCCGCGCGAGCGCATGTCGCCGGAGAACTGCTGGTCGCGGAAGACGGTCAGCCCCTCCTTCAGCGACAGCTGGAACCAGTCGCGGCAGGTGATGCGGTTGCCGGTCCAGTTGTGGAAATACTCGTGCGCGATCACGCCCTCGATCAGCTTGTAGTCGCCGTCGGTGGCGGTCTGCGGGCTCGCCAGCACCAGCTTCGAGTTGAAGATGTTGAGACCCTTGTTCTCCATGGCGCCCATGTTGAAGTCGTCCACGGCGACGATCATGAAGCGGTCGAGGTCGTATTCGCGGCCGTATTCGGTCTCGTCCCAGGCCATGGCGCGTTTCAGCGCGTCCATGGCATAGGCGCAGCGCGGCTCGTCGCCGGCGCGCACCCAGATCTGCAGCTTGACCTCGCGGCCCGAGGCGGTGGTGAAGCGATCCTCGACAGCGACGAGATCGCCCGCGACCAGCGCGAAGAGGTAGGCGGGCTTGGGAAAGGGGTCCTCCCACTCGGCCCAGCCGGGGCCTTGCGCGACGAGGTTGCCGTTGGAAAGCAGCACCGGCGCGTCACCTTCGATGCGGACGCGGAACGGCGCCATGACGTCGGGGCGGTCGGGGTAGAAGGTGATGCGGCGGAAGCCCTCGGCCTCGCACTGGGTGCAGTACATGCCGCGCGACATGTAAAGGCCTTCCAGCGCGGTGTTCGCCTCGGGGACGATCTCGGTCTCGGCCTCCCAGGCAAAGCCCGACTGCGGGACCAGGTCGGCAGGGACCGTGAGGGTTTCGCCTTCGATGGTGAGCGCGTTGGCGGGGACCTCGGCACCGTCGATGCGGGCCGAGGCGAGGGTGAGCCCGCCGCCGTCGAGCACCAGGTCGTGGGGGGTGTCGGTGGCTCGGGCGGGGTTGGGGCGAACGGCGAGGCGCGCGGTGACGCGGGTGGCGGCGGGGGCGAGGCGGAAGGTCAGTTCCACCCGCTCGATCAGCCAGGCGGGCGGGCGGTAGTCCGCGAGCCGGACCACCGGCGCTTCGGTCTCGGTGCGCGCCATGGGTGGTCCTCCTGCCGCTCTTGCTGCGGTAACTCACACGCGGGTGCAGGCGCGGTCAAGCCCGGCGCGTGCCGCCTGGGTCGGCAGATCGCTGGCGGGCTGCACAAGTGTGCGTCAGGGGTATCGCGATCGGCCGCAGGGATGCGGTGACATCTCGACTAGGTGCGGAAAGGCTCGTAAACTGCGCTAAACCTTCGAAAGCAGGACGATCCGCCCATGCCACGGCCCGTGATCGGCATCATCGGCAACGCGCATCTGATCAACGACGAGTACCCCGTGCAGTCGGTGGGGGTGTCGAATATCGAGGCGGTGGCGGCGCTGACCGGGGCGCTGCCGCTGATGGTGCCCTCAATGCCCGGCGTGGGGTCGATCGCGGACCTCTTGGCAGCCTGCGACGGGTTCGTGCTGACCGGAGGGCGGCCGAACGTGCATCCCAGCCACTACGGGGTGGAGCCGACCGAGAAGCATGGCGCCTTCGACCCCGACCGCGACGCGGTGACGCTGCCGCTGATCCGGGAATGCGTGGCGCGCGGGGTGCCGGTGTTCGGGATATGCCGGGGGTTCCAGGAGTTCAACGTGGCCTTCGGGGGTACGCTGCATCCCGAGATCCGCGAGATACCCGGCCGGATGAACCACCGGATGCCGCCCGACGGCACGCTGGAGGAGAAGTTCGAGCACCGGCACATGGTGCGGCTGGCGCCGGGGGGGCAGTTCCACCGTGTGCTCGGCAGCGACCAGGTGATGGTCAACTCGCTGCACGGGCAGGGTATTCTCGATCGGGGCGCACGGGTGGTGATCGAGGGCTATGCGCCGGACGACACGCCGGAGGCGATCGTCATCGAGGGAGCGCCCGGGTTCGCCATGGCAGTGCAGTGGCATCCCGAGTGGAACGCGGCCAACGATCCGGTGTCGCGACCGCTCTTCCGGGCGCTGGGTGCCGCGGTGCAGGCGCGCGCGACGCTCTAAGCGGGGCCAGCTTTCGCGCGCCTTGGAAGCCGTTAACCATTTTATTGTTATATAACAGCTTGTTACGCATGGTGGCACTGTGTCACCGGGAACGGGCCGTCACGCCTCGGGCAGCGCCTCGATCACCACGACGGCCATGGCCCAGGGATGATCGTCGGTGAGGGTCACGTGCACGCGTGGCCGGTGGCCGGCAGGGGTCATCGCGGCCATGCGCTCGGCGGCCCAGCCGGTGAGCACCATGGTGGGCTGGCCGCTGCGCAGGTTGACCACGCCCATGTCGCGCCACTTGATCCCCATGCGCAGTCCGGTGCCGAGCGCCTTGGAGCAGGCCTCCTTGGCCGCCCAGCGCTTGGCATAGGTGGCGATGCGCTCGGCCCGGCGCTCGGCGGTGGCCTTCTCGATGTCGGTGTAGACCCGATCGAGGAAGCGCGCCCCGAAGCGCTCGATGGTGCGGCCGATGCGCTCGATGCTGGCGAGGTCGGAACCGATGCCGAGGATCACCCCTGACCCTCTTCCTGCGCGCCGCGCGTCGTTTCTTCCAGCAGTTCCAGTTGCAGCCGCTGGATCGCCGTCAGCCGCTCCCACTGGCGCATCAGCTGGGTGTCGATCTTGTCGTGGAGATGGCGGATTTCGATCTCGGCCTTGAGGTTGACCTTGTAATCGTTCTCGGCGTGCAGGCGATCCTTTTCCGCCTGCCGGCCCTGGCTCATCATGATGACCGGCGCCTGCAGTGCGGCCACGGTCGAGAGTGCCAGGTTCAGCAGGATGAACGGATAGGGATCGAAGATCCCGAACAGCAGCCCTGTGGCATTGATCGCCATCCAGACCGTGAGCACGAAGACGAAGCTGAGGATGAAGGTCCAGGAGCCGCCGAACCTCGCAATCGCGTCGGAGGCCCGGGCGCCGATGGTGCGGGTCTCGCTCCAGGTCTCGTCGGGCGGCTCGGTGATCGGCATGCCGCTCTGCAGGCTGTCGAGGACCTCATGGTCGAGCGTGCTCAGCGCCCCGCGCTCGCGTTCCAGCAGGTCCTCGAGCGCCCGCCGGCGATAGCGCGCGCGGTCATCGCGGCAGATGAGCGCATCGGGCGTCAGGCTCGGGTGCTCCACATGCAGCGCCGCAACGGTCCCGTGCGTCATGACGCCGAGTGGGCGGAGCTTTGCCAGCGGGTACCGCTTGCCGCATATGGCGCACTCGGCCGTATCCGCGTCGTCTTGCACTGACCCTCTCCGCACTGGTGCCGACAGCGACCCGGTTAGCGCAATTGCCGCGCGCTTGCCATCCCGGCGATTGGCGCGCCCGGCCTCAGATGCCCGGTGTCACAGACGCCGCCAGAGAAACACCGTTCCCCGGACCGGGGTGTCGTAATAGGGCGCGATGGGCACGAAGCCCTCGGCCCGGTAGAGCGCGAGCGCCACGCCCATTGTGGGCAGGGTGTCGAGCCGCATCTCCCGGTATCCGAGCCGCCGGGCCTCGGCGATCACCGCCGTGACGAGCGCGCGGCCGAGGCCGAAGCCACGCGCGGCGGGCGCGACGTGGAGGCGCTTCATCTCGCAACTACCATCGGGGTCCAGCGGGCGCAGGCCGACGCAACCGAGCGGGGTCGCGGCGTCGTCACGGGCGAGCAGAAGCGCGCCCGTCGGCGGGGCATACTTGCCGGGCAGGCCTGCAAGCTCGGCGTCGAAGTTCTGGTAGGAAAGATCAATCCCCAGCGAGGCGGCGTAGGTCCGGAACAGCGACGCACAGGCCGCCAGGTCTTCGTCCGAGCGCGCCTGCGCAATGCGGAACCGCGGTTCCGGCATCAGGCCGCGCCGCCTTTGGCGCGCCGTGCGCGGTCCATCGCGGCGGGCACGCACCCGATCGCCGACTGAGTGTCCAATTGCCTTCCCCCTTCCGGCCCAGGCATCGGCCACTCCGATAGACCAGCGTCCCGATCTTGCCCTCTCGACCGGCGAAGTCCAGACAGTCGGCTCACGTCCTTTCGCGCAGGATTCGGGTTGAAGTGCGGCCCTGCCACCGCGATCTTGCCCATGGGATGAAGCGAGGGAATGGGATGGACCGGGTCGCGCAGCATTTCCACGTGTTCGAAACGGCGGCCGGGTTCTGCGGCATCTCCTGGAGCGCGGCGGGGATCACGCGCTTCCAGTTGCCGACACGGAGCGCAGAAGCAACTGAGCGTCTGCTGCGGCGTCGGGCGCCCGGCGCCGAGCGCGCGCCGCCCGGCCAGCAGGCCGCGGACGCGGTGGCGGCGGTCTGCCGCTATTTCGCGGGCGAGCGGACGGACTTTTCGCACCTTGCGCTCGACCTCGCGGATCAGGAGGCGCTCTTCGCGCGGATCTATGAGGCCGTGCGCCGGCTCGGGTGGGGTGAGACGACCACCTATGGCGCGCTGGCGAAGGCGCTGGGCACAGGCCCCGAGGGCGCGCGCGACGTCGGCCGGGCCATGGCGTGCAACCCGGTGGCGCTGATCGTCCCCTGCCACCGCGTGCTGGCGGCGGGCGGCAAGGTCGGCGGCTTCTCCGCGCCGGGCGGGGCGACGGCGAAGCTGCGCATGCTGGAGCTGGAAGGGGTGCGGCTCGCGCCCCCGGCTCCGGCACAAACTTCCTTTGGGTTCTGAGGCCAGGCCTGTCCCGCAATGCCGGTTGCGGGATGGCGAGCTTCGCCATATTATGCCACAATAGATGCAAAGGAGACCCGGCGTGCCCAACATCTCGCTTCCGGACGCCATGCAGGACTACGCTGAGCGGCAAGTGGAGGCGGGAGTCTATGCAAACCTCTCGGAGGTGGTGCGCGCCGGCCTGCGCAAGCTGATGGACGAGGATGGCGCCACGGCCTTCTATCTTTTGCGACGCGATCTGGCCTCGGCCGCCGCGAAGCCGACCGAAGAGGTCGACCTGCGGGGCCTGCTCCTCGATCCGCCGGCCTGAGTCCGCGTGCGCGTCCCGATCAAGCCCCAGGCTCGCACGGACCTGCTCGCGATCCGGGCGTGGGGCGAGCAGCGCTGGGGGTCGGAGCGGTCACGGGACTTCCTGGAAGGGCTGATCGAGGCCATCGAGCGGCTGGCGGAGTTTCCGCAGATGGGACGGTCGCGGAGCGCGTTCCTGCCGGGACTGCGCTCGGTCCGCTATCGGGGGTATGCAGTCTTCTACCTGATCGAGGCGGAGCGGGCGGTGGTCGTCGCGGTGATCCACGAGCGCCGCAACTTCGCGGCGCTGGATTTCGCGGACCGGATCGAGGGGGAGTAGCCCCGGTCTTGAGCCGCCGGCGTCACGCCGCCCCCTCGCCGAGCGCCGCCCGCCGCGCGTCGTCCATGATCGCGCGCATGCGGCGGATGGCGGGCTCGAGGCCGGTGAGGATCGCCTCGCCGATCAGGAAATGGCCGATGTTGAGCTCGCGCAGCTGCGGGATGGCGGCGATGGGGGCGACGTTGTCGAAGGTGAGGCCGTGGCCGGCGTGGACCTCGAGGCCGAGGTCCTGGGCGAAGGCGGCCATGTCGGTCAGGGCGGCGAGCTCGGCGTCGCGCGTGGCCTTGTCGGTGGCGTCGCACCAGCCGCCGGTGTGGAGCTCGATGACCGGCGCGCCGATGCGATGGGCGGCCTCGATCTGGCGGCGGTCGGCCGCGATGAAGATCGAGACGCGGCTGCCCGCCGCGCGCAGGGGGGCGATGAAGCGGGCGAGGCCGGCCTCGTCGCGCAGGACGTCGAGCCCGCCCTCGGTGGTGCGCTCCTCGCGCTTCTCGGGCACGATGCAGACGGCGTGGGGGCGGTGGCGGAGCGCTATGGCCTGCATCTCGGGGGTCGCGGCCATCTCCAGGTTCAGCGGCAGGTCGAGGGTCTCCATCAGCGCCTCGATGTCGGCGTCGGTGATGTGGCGGCGGTCTTCGCGCAGGTGCGCGGTGATGCCGTCAGCGCCGGCGGCGGCAGCGAGCACGGCCGCACGCACCGGGTCGGGGTAGCTGCCGCCGCGCGCGTTGCGTACGGTAGCGACGTGATCGATGTTCACGCCGAGCCTGAGGGACTTGTCGAGGGTCATGGGCTGGGTCTCCGGCAACTGCGGCAATCATAGGGCGGTCAGGGCGCGGCACCAGTCTTCGAGTTCGCCGCCTGCGCGCGCCGGGCGAGCCGCTTGCGCCGGGCGGCCTGGTACGCGGCGACCAGCGGGCGGACGAGGTAGTAGAAGGCGACCGAGGCGGTGATGCCGGGCAGGAGCCCGCCGACCAGGTAGGGAAGCATCACCTCGCTCCAGACCAGCGTGACCTTGGCCCACTGGCTCTCGCCCATGCCGAAGAGGCTGAGAAAGGTCTCCCAGAGCCCTTCGACGCCCAGGTAGAGGGCTTCGGCCACCCGCTCGAAATCGCGCCCCGTAAGGCCGGTGCCGAGGATGCGGCGCCCCAGCGCCATGGATATCCAGGCGATTATCGGCAGCGTGATCGGGTTTCCCACCGAGGTCCCGATCAGCGCGGCGATGACGTTGCCGCGCAGCGCCCAGGCGAGCAGCACCGCCAGACCGAAGTGCAGGCCGAAGAAGGGGGTAAAGGATGCCATCACCCCGCAGGAAAAGCCGAGGGCGATGCGGTGCGGGGTGTCGGGCAGGCGCCGAATTCGGTGTCCGATATACTCGATCGCCCGCCGCCAGCCGCCGCGGGGGAGGATTGCCTCGCGGACCTGGCCGGCAATGGACGGTCTGTCGCGTCGCTTGAAGACCATGAACTCCGACCGCCGCGGCCGCGCCTACGCCCTGGCTGGCACCGCTTTGGCCGTCCCGCGGTAGCGCTGGACCTCGGCGACATCCGAATCGGCGTCGATAGCGGTCAGCACATGGGTCAGGTGTTCCATGTCCCGCACCTCGATGTCTATGACCATGCGGTAGAAGTCGGGCTTGCGCTCGGTGAAGTCGATGCCGGTGATATTGGCGCGCTGCTCGCCGATCAGGGTGCAGATGCGCCCGAGCACACCCGCGTCGTTGGCGAGCGCCACCTCGATGCGCACCCCATGGTCCGCGCGGGTATGGTCGTCGGACCAGCGCAGGTCGATCCAGCGATCGGGCGTGTCCTCGTACTGGACGAGCTCGGCGCAGTCGATCGCGTGGATCATCACACCCTTGCCGCGCACCGCGATGCCGATGATGCGCTCGCCGGGAATCGGGTTGCAGCAGGGCGCGGGGCTGGCCTGCTGGCCGGTGCCGAGGCCGATCACAACCGGGGCCGTACTGTCGGTCGTGGCGGGGGCGGCAGTGCGCTGCAGTTCGGGGTAGAGGGTGGCGATCAGGTCCTTGCCGGTGATCTCGGCGGCGCCGAGCCTGGCCAGCACGTCCTCGCCCTCGTCGAGGCCCATGCGCTTGGCCGCGGTCTCCAGCGCCTTGTCGGAGGCCTTCTTGCCCACGCGTTCGAGGGCGACGCGGGCGATCTCGCGGCCCAGGCGCACCTGGGTGGCGCGCTGCTCGCCGCGCAGCGATCGGCGGATCGCGGCCTTGGCGCGGCCGGTGACCACCATGTCCTCCCAGGAGGGCTGCGGGCGCTGGCCTTCGGCGCGGATGATGGTCACCGACTGGCCGTTGCGCAGCTTGGTCCAGAGCGGCACCCGCTGGCCGTCGACCTTGGCGCCCACGGTGCTGTCGCCGATGCGGGTGTGGATCGCGTAGGCGAAGTCGATGGGGGTGGCCCCGCGCGGCAGCTTCACCACCTCGCCCTTCGGCGTGAAGCAGAAGACCTGGTCGGTGAACATCTCAAGCTTGACGTGCTCGAGGAAGTCGTCGCTGTCCTCGGCCGTCTCGAAGCGCTCGGTCAGTGAGTGCAGCCACTGGAACGGATCGACCGCGAAGGGGTTCTCGAAGCGCTCGCCGTCGCGGTAGGACCAGTGCGCCGCCACGCCGGTCTCGGCGACAGCGTGCATCTCGTGGGTGCGGATCTGCACCTCCACCCGCTTGCCGTCGCGACCCGAGACGGTGGTGTGGATCGAGCGGTAGCCGTTCGACTTCGGCTGGCTGATGTAGTCCTTGAACCGCCCCGGCACCGCCCGCCAGCGCTGGTGCACGGCGCCGAGTGCCACGTAGCAGTCCTCGACCGAGCGGGTGACGATGCGGAACCCGTAGATGTCTGAGAGGCGCGAGAAGCCCTCCTTCTTCTCCTCCATCTTGCGCCAGATCGAATAGGGCTTCTTCTCGCGGCCGATCACCTCGGCGCTGACGCGGGCCTGGGCGAGCACGGTGCGGATGTCCTCGGTGATCTTGGGGATGGCATCGCCGCTCTCGCTGCGAAGGGTGAGGAAGCGGCGAATGATCGAGTTGCGCCCCTCGGGGTTGAGGATGCGGAAGCCGATGTCCTCCAGCTCGTCGCGCATCCACTGCATGCCCATGCGGCCAGCGAGCGGCGCAAATATGTCCATGGTCTCGCGCGCCTTGCGCACCTGCTTTTCGGATGGCAGGTGGCGGATGGTGCGCATGTTGTGCAGCCGGTCGGCGAGCTTGACCAGGAGCACCCGCAGGTCCTTGGACATGGCCATCAGGAGCTTGCGGAAGTTCTCGGCCTGGGCGTTCTCGACCGAGGAAAGCTCGAGGTTGGTAAGCTTCGTCACCCCGTCGACCAGCTGCGCCACTTCCTCGCCGAAGCGCCGCTCGATCTCGCCGTAGGTCGAGCCGGTGTCCTCGATCGTGTCGTGCAGAAGCGCGGTGACGATGGTGGCGTCGTCGAGCTTCTGCTCGGCCAGCAGCATTGCGACGGCGACCGGGTGGCTGAAGTAGGGTTCGCCCGAGGTGCGGAATTGGCCCTCATGCATGCGGCGGCCGTAGTCGTACGCCCCCCGGATCAGGCCGGCGTCGCAGTTGGGGTTGTAGGACCGGACAAGGTCGATCAGGGCCTCGACGGGGATGACACCGTCGCTCCCGGAGCGGACGGGGGGGATGGCCTCGCTGGCTGTCAGCTCTCGCGCCTCAACTCGGTTGGCTCACTTCTCGCCCTGGGCCTCCATCAGGGCGCGCAGCAGCCGCTCTTCGGACATGTCGTCCTCGACCGGCGCGTCGTTGGCGACCAGCAGCGTCATCACGTCGTCCTCGGGCTCGTCGACCTCGATCTGGCGCTGGAAGCTCTCGATGGCGGCCTCGCGCAGCTGATCGGCGGTCATGGTCTCCTCGGCGATCTCGCGCAGCGCCACCACCGGGTTCTTGTCGTTGTCGCGCTCCACGCTGAGCGGCGAGCCCGAGGCAAGCGAGCGCGCGCGATGCGCCGCGAGCATCACCAGCTCGAAGCGGTTCGGCACCTTGTCGACGCAGTCTTCAACGGTTACTCGGGCCATTGCGGACCTCCAGGGCTCCGGGCGTTCGGAAAGGCTCGTACCTATCCCTCGGCGCCGCCAAGTGCAACCCCTGCGCTGCCCTGTCGATCAATCTGCCACCGGACGGGGCCGGGCGGTGGAGGCGACGACCGGAATCGAACCGGTGTGCACGGATTTGCAATCCGCTGCGTAACCACTCCGCCACGTCGCCAGAGCCGGTGAGGCCGTACACCGTCTCACCGGGGCGGGCAAGGGGCGCGTGCGGAGAGCCACGCGTACCCCCCCTTGGCCCCCGCTCTGCCCGTCGCTCAGGCGAGGTCGACCGGCAACAGCGCGTCGGGCAGGTTCTGGTAGCAGACCGGCCGCAGGAAGCGGCGGATCGAGAGCGTGCCCACCGAGGTGGCGCCGAAGTTGGTCGAGGCGGGATAGGGGCCGCCGTGGACCATGGCGTCGGCGACCTCCACGCCGGTCGGGAAGCCGTTGGCGAGGATGCGCCCGGCTTTGCGCTCCAGCACCGGCATCAGCGCGCGCCCCAGCTCGGTGTCCGCGGCGTCGAGCTGCAGTGTGCAGGTGAGCTGGCCGTGCAGCGCACCCGCGACCGCCTGCATCTCGTCCGCGTCGGCGCAGGCGACGACCAGGCCGAGTGGGCCGAAGACTTCCTCGGAAAGCGCCTCGTTGGCGAGCCACGCCCGGGCGGTCGTGGCGAAGAGGCCGGGGCCGGCAGTGCGCGTGCCGGCCGGCTCGTTCACCAGCGTCTCCACCCCGGGCGCGGTGGCGACGCGGTCGCGGCCGGCGCGGAAGGCGGCGGCGATACCGTCGGTCAGCATGGTCTGCGGTGCCACCTTCTCCAGCGCCGTGCGCGCCGCGGCGGCGAAGGCGTCGGTTTCGGGGCCGGCGATCGCCACGACGATGCCGGGGTTGGTGCAGAACTGGCCCGCCCCCATGGTCAGCGACCCCGCCCAGCCCTCGGCAATCGCCGCGCCGCGGGCGGCGGCGGCGGCGGGCAGCAGGAACACCGGATTGACCGAGCCGAGCTCGCCGAAGAACGGGATTGGCTCGGGCCGCGCGGCGCAGAGGTCGTAGAGCGCCCTGCCCCCGCCCAGCGAGCCAGTGAAGCCCACGGCGCGGATCGCCGGGTGCTGCACCAGCGCCTCGCCCACCGCACGGTTGCCGCCCTGGATCAGCGAGAACACCCCCGCCGCCATGCCGCAGGCGCGGATCGCCGCCTCGATCGCTTGGGCGACGATCTCGCCGGTGCCGGGGTGCGCCGAGTGCCCCTTGACCACCACCGGGCAACCGGCGGCCAGCGCCGCCGCCGTGTCACCGCCGGCGGTGGAGAAGGCGAGCGGGAAGTTCGAGGCGCCAAACACCGCCACCGGCCCGATGGGCCGCTGGACCATCTTCAGATCCGGGCGCGGCGCCGGCTTGCGGTCGGGCAGCGCCTCATCGTGGCGGCGGTCGAGATAGTCGCCCGCGAGTATGTGCCGCGCGAAGAGGCGAAGCTGGCCGGTGGTGCGCCCGCGCTCGCCGTCGAGCCGGGCGGCCGGCAGTCCGGTCTCCTGGGTGCCGATGGCGGTGATCTCGGCGCCGCGCGCCTCGATCTCGTCGGCGATGCGCTCGAGGAAGGCGGCGCGGTCGGCGCGGCTGGACTGGCCGTAGCTGAGGAACGCCTCCTCGGCGGCGCGGCAGGCCGCATCGACATCCGCTGGCGTGCCGACGGCGAAGTCATGCGCCGGGCCATGTGCGGGGGAGGAGGTGAAGGTCCGCTCGGCGCCGGTCCAGCGGCCGTCAATCAGGTGCTTGCCGTGCAGGGTGAGGTCGATCGTGGCAGTGTCGGTCACAGGAGGCTCCTCGCGCTCAGGTTTCGCATCAGCGCCGCGGTGCCGAAGGTCCAGGGCGGACATTCGGTCGCAAGGCGCACGGTATTGGTCAGCCGGCCGAAGCCGGGGGCGGCGATGCTCACCCGGTCGCCGATCTTGTGGGTGAAGCCCTCGCCGGGATGGTCGCGGTCCTCGGTGGGCGCGAAGAGCGTGCCGAGGAACAGCATGAAGCCGTCGGGGTACTGGTGGTGGCGGCCGATGGTCTGGGCCACCAGATCCTCGGGGTCGCGGCTGATCTCCTTCATCGACGAACGGCCGTTCAGGACATAACCCTCCGGCCCCTCGACTGTAAGGGTCAGCTCGGCCCGGCGCACGTCGTCGATACCGAAGCCCGCGTCGAAGAGCCGGATCATCGGGCCGATGGCGCAGGAGGCGTTGTTGTCCTTGGCCTTGCCGAGCAGCAGTGCCGAGCGCCCCTCGACGTCGCGCAGGTTCACGTCGTTGCCGAGTGCCGCGCCGACGATGCGCCCCTGCGAGGAAACCGCCAGCACGATCTCGGGCTCGGGATTGTTCCACTTCGAGACCGGATGCAACCCGACCTCCGCCCCCGGGCCGACGGCGGCGAGCGGCTGGGCCTTGGAGAAGACCTCGGCGTCAGGGCCGATGCCCACCTCCAGATACTGCGACCACAGGCCCTCGGCGATCAGCGCGGACTTCACGCGGGCCGCTTCCTCCGAGCCGGGGCGGATGCTGCGCAGGCTGTCGCCGATGGCCGCCCCGATGCGGGCGCGCACGGCCTCGGCCTTGGCCGGGTCGCCGGCGGCGCGCTCCTCGATCACCCGCTCGACCATGGAGCGGGCGAAGGTCACACCGCAGGCCTTGACCGGCTGGAGGTCGCTGGGGGCTAGGAAATGGATCGCATGCCGATCACCCACCTGCGCCGCCGCAATCTCCGCGAGCAGGCCGAGGGCCGGGCCCGCGGCCGTGGACACGTATCCGGCCGGATCGTCCATCTCGCAGACGTCGCGTGACGTTGGCGCCGCACGGGCGGTGATGTCGATGACCTGGCCGTCGCGCAGGGTCACCACGGCCGGGCCGCCAGCGCCGGGGTTCCAGACCCGCCCGAGCAGTGTGCCGCCGCGGGCCGTCTCGTCAAGGAAATCGCTCATGTTCCCCGGGGCCTCCCTACCCCGCCCGTCTTTCGGCCCCTCTTAGCCCGACGGGCCGCCCGGATGTAAGCCCCGGTGAGGCATTCCGGCGGGCCACCTGCGGCCGGGGATTTGACCTTGCATTGCCACCGGCATAGGGGTATCCGTCCGCCCGCGGACTGGTAGCTCAGTTGGATAGAGTACTTGACTACGAATTAAGGGGTCCCGGGTTCGAAATCCTGGCCAGTCCGCCAGCACATTCCTCGGCTCTCTGGGATAGCCGTCTAGTTCCGGCTGGTCGCGTCTCCGCTGCAAGAAACCGGCGGCAGGTCCGTACCCGTACAGGTCCAGATCGCCCTGCCCGAGTGCGGGTCGGCGGAAACCGTCACCGGACCCGTGCCGGCGCCGGTGTATCCGGACGGCCCGGCAACTGCCCCGCCAATCAAGCCGGTTTCCTCTGACAGCGCCACGTTGCACAATGAGAACAGACAGCGGACGCAGACCGTCACCGGCGCGGCCCGGACATGCTTCTGAACGCGGGACAGGAGACGACCATGCGGATAGCGCTGATACACATTGCCCAGGAGACCAATGATTTCAATCCGGTCCCGACGACGCTGGACGACTACCGGGCGTTCGGCATCGAGGAGGGCGAGCAGATGCTGCGCCGGGCGAGTGCGCAGAGCGAAGTGGCGGGCTGGATGGCGGCCGTGCACGACTCCGGCCGAGACGTCGAGACGGTCCCGATCCTGCGGGCCTGGGCGGTCGCCGGAGGGCGGATCGACCGTGAGGCATTCGACTATTTCAACGACAGGATTTGCGCCGGCCTAAAGGCCGCCGGACCGATCGACGGCCTGATGCTGCAACTCCACGGCGCGTGCGCAGCCGACGGCGTCGACGACGTGGAAGGTGAGCAGGCAGCGCTCTGCCGGCGTGTGCTGGGGGACGGGGTCCCGATCGTTCTGGCCCTCGATCACCACGCAAACATCACGACCAGGCTGGTCGAGAGCTGCGACGCCGTCGTCGGCCACCGGACGCAGCCGCACGATGTCTTCGATACCGGTCGGATCGGCGGAGACCTGATGCTGCGCGTTGCCGCCGGTGAGGTCCGGCCCGTCACCGCCTGGCGCAAAATCCCGCTCCTGTCGCATCAGGAGCAGTTCCTGACGTCCAGGGGGCCGATGAAGAAGTGGTTCGACCATGCCCGCGCTTTCGAAGCTGATCCGCGGGTCCTGCAGGTCTCCAATTATCCGATGCAGCCCTGGCTCGATGTGGCCGAAGGGGGCTGGTCCACGATCGTCGTGACGGACGGCGACCGGAGGCTGGCAGAGACGATCGCCGACGAGATGGCCGAACTCGCCTGGTCGATGCGCGACGACTTCCAGGTCCGTGAGGCGATCAGCGTGGACGAAGCCGTTCGCATGGCTGACGCAGCACCCGACGGCGTGGTCGTCATCAGTGACACCGGCGACACCGTGTTTGGCGGGGCGGCGGGCGACAGCAATTTAATCCTGGAGGCGATGCTGCGCCTGGGGCTGAAAGGCCGGGCGCTGATCCCGCTGATTTCCCGCAAGGCGGTCGCCGCTCTGGTGGCGGCGGGCGAGGGCGCCGAAGTGACGCTTCCACTGGGTGGCGATGCCGCGCCCGCGTTCTTCACACCACTGGAGGTGACCGGCACGGTCCGCAAGATCGCCGACGGCAGCGCGGTCAAGGTAGACTACAACCACCAGGATCAGGTCGATATGGGCCGTGTGGTGATCTTCGATGCGGGACCCGTCACGCTGATGATCAGTGAGCTGGCCGGCGTCGCAGGCAACTTGCCGGACGCCTACCGCGCGTTCGGGATCGAACCGCGCGACTACAGGATCGCCGTGCTCAAGACCGCGTCGAATTTTCAGTATTTCGCGCCGATCACGTCGCAGGTGATCCGGGCAGACACGCGCGGGCCAGGGCAGTCGGATGTGTTCACCCTGCCGTGGAAGCGAATCCCCCGGCCCGTATACCCGCTCGATCCGGTGACGGACTGGCGCGACGCGCACCCGGCCAATCGAACGAATGCAACCGTGGAGACCGGACACGTCGGATCGGCGCAGCCCGGACGCCGCGCATGAACCACGAGGCCATAGCCACCGAGATGCGCCGCCTCGCACTTCTGGCCGGCGCCGCCATCATGGACGTCTACGGCCGCGACGACTTCGAGGTGCGGCGCAAGGACGACGCCTCGCCGGTGACCGAGGCGGACATGCGGGCCGACGCGATCATCGCCGAGGGGCTCGCCGCCGCCTTCCCGGAAATCGCGCTTGTGACCGAGGAACAGCAGGCGACGCATGGCACGGCGGCCGAGGTGTTCTTCCTGGTCGATCCGCTCGACGGGACCAAGGAGTTCGTGCAGCGCCGCGGCGACTTCACCGTCAACATCGCCCTCATCGAGCAAGGTGTGCCCACCCGCGGCGTGGTCTATGCGCCGGCGCGGGGCCGGCTCTTCTATACCGACGCCTCCGGGCAGGCGCTGGAGGAGGCCGGGCCGCACGGGCCGGACCGGGCGGGTGCCCTCACCCGGCTGCGCGTGTCCGATCCCGATCCGAAGGGGCTGGTGGTGGTCGCCTCCAAGTCGCATCGCGACGCAGCGACGGACGCCTACATCGCCCGCTATCCGGTGGCGGCCTTCACCTCCGCGGGCTCGTCGCTCAAGTTCTGCCTGGTGGCCGCCGGCGAGGCCGACCTCTACCCGCGGCTCGGGCGCACGATGGAATGGGACACCGCCGCCGGGCACGCGGTGCTGCGCGGCGCCGGCGGCTGCGTGGTGCGCTGCGACGACCACCGGCCGCTCACCTATGGCAAGGGCGGCTACGAGAACCCGCATTTCATCGCCCATGCCCCGGGCGTGACCCTGATCGGAGACTGAGCGATGGCCGTCGTCATCATCATCCCTGCGCGCTTCGCCTCGACCCGCTACCCCGGCAAGCCGCTGGTGGAGTTGCGCGGCGCCGACGGGAAGGCGCGCAGCCTGATCCGCCGCAGCTGGGACGCGGCCATGACGGCGACGGGGGTGGACCGGGTCGTTGTCGCCACCGACGACGACCGCATCGCGGACGCGGCGCGCGGCTTCGGCGCCGAGGTGGCGATGACGCCCTCGACCTGCCGCAACGGCACCGAGCGCTGCGCCGTGGTCGCCGAGGGGCTGGCAGAAGACGACATCGTGGTGAACCTGCAAGGCGACGCGCCGCTGACGCCGCCCTGGTTCGTCGAGGCGCTGGTCGGCGCCATGCAGGCCGAACCGGCGCGGCCGGTGGCCACGCCGGTGCTGCGCTGCGACGCGGCGGCCCTCGCCGGCTTCCTCGAGGACCGCCGCCAGGGCCGCGTCGGCGCCACCACCGCCGTCTTCGACCGCTCGGGGCGCGCGCTCTATTTTTCCAAGGAGGTGCTTCCCTACACCGGCCGCCCGCTTGGCCCCGAAGAAGGAGATCCCCGTCTTCCACCATGTGGGCGTCTACGCCTACCGGCCGGCGGCGCTGCGCGCCTACATCGGCTGGCCGCAGGGGATGCTGGAGACCTGGGAGGGGCTGGAACAGCTGCGCTTCATGGAGAACGGCACCGCCGTGCACTGCGTCGAGGTCGAGGGTCGGGGCCGGGCGTTCTGGGAACTGAACAACCCCTCGGACGTTGAGCGGATCGAAGCGATCCTGGCCGAGCTTGGCCTCGACTGACACCGGCAACCATCTCACGGGCAAAAATTTGCTGCACTGGCGAAATGACGGTCGAATCCCTTTGGCCGCGGGCGGGGCATCTGCAATAACCCCGACGAGCCGCGGCGACGCGCGACCGATGCAGATGGAGTGGACATGGTGAACCGGGTCACGAAGGCCGTGCTTCCCGTGGCGGGACTGGGGACACGCTTCCTGCCGGCGACGAAGTCGGTCCCCAAGGAGATCCTGCCCTTGGTCGACCGGCCGCTAATTCAGTACGCCATCGACGAGGCGCGGGCGGCGGGGATCACGGAGTTCATCTTCGTGACCTCGCGCGGCAAGAGCGCGCTGGAGGACTATTTCGACAGCGCACCCGAACTGGAAGCGGCGCTCCACGGCGGCGGCAAGCAGGACCTCTTGGACCAGCTCCGGCGCACCGACATGGACAGCGGTGCGGTGGCCTATGTGCGCCAGCGCGAACGCCGCGGCCTCGGCCACGCGGTCTGGTGCGCGCGGCGGCTGATCGGCGACGAGCCCTTCGCGGTGATCCTGCCCGACGACGTGATCGATGCCGAGGTGCCCTGCCTGCAGCAGATGGCCGAGGCCTATGCCCGTACCGGAGGCAACATGGTCGCCGCGATGGAGGTTCCGGCAGCCACCGTCTCCTCCTACGGCATCCTCGACGTGGCGGCCGGCAGCCCCGGCGCCACCATGAAGGTCCGCGGCATGGTCGAGAAGCCCAGCCTCGAGGCGGCACCGTCGCGCATGGCGGTGATCGGGCGCTACATCCTGTCGCCCGCGGTGCTGGAGAGCCTGGACACGATCCGGGCCGGCGCCGGCGGCGAAATCCAGCTTACCGATGCCATCGCCGCGCAGATCGGTGCGCGCGACGACGTACACGCATTCCGCTTCCACGGACGCCGCTTCGATTGCGGGTCGAAGGCGGGTTTCCTTCAGGCGACAGTAGCGTTCGGTCTCGCCCGCGCCGAGCTGCGCGACGAGTTCATGGCCTATCTGCGCGAACTCACCGCAGAAGACACGCCGCCCGCGCCGGCGGTACGCGCCGTCCAGCATTGAACGCCGGATTCACGATTTTCGTTCAATATCAATGACTTGCTAATTGCTGCAACGTGCAAGCCCCAAACCGCCCACCGCTGCCGCCATGGACTGGCCCGGTGTGAGCCCAGGTCAGGCGGCTTCTTCGGCCTTGCCCTCGGTCAGGATCGAATAGATCGCCGAGGGGTCGAAGGTGGAGCGCAACTTGGAGCAGACCGCCTCGCTGCGCAGGGTGCGCGACACGCGCGCCAGGGCCTTGAGATGCTCGGCACCCGCGGCCTCCGGGGCAAAGAGCGCGAAGACGAGGTCCACCGGCTGCCGGTCGATCAATTCGAAGTCCACCGGCTTTTCCAGGCGCACGAAGAGACCGATCACCCTGTCCACTTCGGGAAGGCGTGCGTGCGGAATGGCGACACCGCGCCCGACCCCGGTCGGGCCAAGCGCCTCGCGCTCCATCAGCGCCTTGCAGACCGCCTCGGACGGCAGGCCGTACACGCTGTCGGCAAGCTCGGCGAGATCCTGCAGCAGGCGCTTCTTCGTCGTGGCCTTCAGGGGCGCCCGGATGCCTTCGACGTCGATGATCTCCGACAGCTCCATCACGGAGACTCCCTCTTCACGTTTCGCGACCTCAGCGCGTGTTGCGCGGGTCGATCCAGCCGATGTTCCCGTCGTCGCGCATGTAGACGACATTCACCCCGCCATGGGCCTCGTTGCGGAAGACCAGAAGCGGCGCGCCGGCCAGCTCCATGTGCATGACCGCCTCGCCCACCGAGAGGTTCAGCACCCGCGTCTCCATTTCGGCGACGATCACCGGCTGCAGGGACGCGGGCTCGTCGGCCTCGGCCACATCCTTCCCGCCGGCGATGACATAGGTCTGCGCCTCGTCGGATTCGATCGGCGCGCGATCGCGGTGATGATCCTTGAGCCGGCGCTTGTAGCGGCGAAGCTGCTTCTCCATGCGGTCCACCGCCCCCTCGAAGGCGGCATAGACCTCATCGGCGCGAGACGTCGCCTGCACGGTGAGGCCGGTAGGCAGATGCACCGAGGAATCGGCCACGAACTCGTGGCGGTCCTTGGAGAAGGTCACGACCGCCTCGACCGGCCGCTCGAAGTACTTGCCGACGCTGTCGGTGAGACGTTCCTCGACATGGCCGCGCAGGGCCTCGCCGATATCGATCTGCTTGCCGCTGATCTGGATGCGCATTTGGTGCCCCTATACACTCGCTCTGGGACAGATCCGCCCGCGGGCGGACCCTATGGACGGCCCCGCCCGCCTTGTCAACGCTGTGGGGTACTGGTGGTAACACCTCAGAACTCCGCCCGCGGCTGTGCGCTGGCGGCGGCGTTGCACGGACGACGGGATGCCCATGGCTTCACGATATTTCGCCACAGTGCGTCGCGCAATATCGATCCCCTCGGTGTTGAGCACGGTGACGATCTGGTCGTCCGACAGCGAGCGGCCACGGCCCTCGGCACCGATCACCTGGCGGATGCGCTCCTGCACCGCAGTCGCCGACAGGTCCTCGCCGCCCGAGAGCGAGTGCAGGGCGGCGCTGAAGAAGTGCCTCAGTTCGAACACACCCTGGTCGCACGACAGGTACTTGCCCGCCGCCACCCGGCTGATGGTGGATTCGTGCATCTTCACCCGCTCGGCCACCATGCGCTGGGTGAGCGGGCGCAGCTGGCCTGGCCCGTGTTCGAAGAACCGCTCCTGGTGGCCGGTGATGGCGGTCGCGACCTTCAGGATGGTCCGCGCCCGCTGTTCGAGGCTGCGCACCAGCCAGCCGGCGGTTGCGCGGCATTCCGAGATGAACGCCCGCGCCTCGGCGCGCTTGCCCGGCGGAATGCCGGCGGCATAGATGTTGTTGACCAGCACCCGCGGCAGGGTCTCGGCATTCAGCTCCACGGTCAGCGCACCGTCCCGGCTGCGGCTGACGTAGACGTCGGGCACGGCCACCTGCACCGGTGCCGCGGTAAACCGAGCCCCCGGGCGCGGGTCGAGGTCGCGCAGCTCCGCCAGCATGTCGGCGAGATCCGCGGCATCGACCCCGCAGCGCGCCTGCAGCTCGGCCGCGCGCCCTGCCGCCACGAGCGGCAGGTTGGCCAAGAGCGCCTGCATTGCCGGGTCGAGCCGGTCGCGGTCGCGCAGCTGCAATGCCAGGCACTCGGCAAGGCTGCGCGCCCCAACCCCCGCCGGCTCGCAGGACTGCACCACCGACAGCGCCCGCATTGCCTGGGCGAGCGTCAGCCGGTGCCGCGCCGCGACCTCCTCCAGCGGCACCCGCAGGTAGCCGTCGTCGTCCAGCTCGTCGGCGACGAGCATCGCTGCCTCGGCCGCCTCGGGCGTCAGCCGCATCGCGCCGATCTGGACATGCAGGTGCTGCCAGAAGGTCTCGACGGCGGCGATCGCCAGCAACGCGTCGCCCGCGTCGGGGACGGCTCCCCCCGAACGGCCGGCCGCCGGCGGCGGCGACGCGGTGCGGGGGCTGAAGTCGAGCAGCGGGTTGCGCTCGACCTGCTCGGCGACGAAGTCGGTGAGCTCGAGGTTCGACATCTGCAACAGCTTCACCGACAGCCGCATCTGCGGCGTCATCACCAGCGACTGCCGTTGCCGGACCTCCAGCCGTGGCGTCAGCGCCATGGGCCGTCTCCGCTGGCGTCTCGTAACTCAGATGCGGAAGCTCTCGCCAAGATAGACCCGCCGCACGTTGTCATCGCGCACCACCTCGTCGGGGGTACCGCTCATCAGGACCGTTCCACCATGAAGGATATAGGCGCGATCGACGATCTCCAAGGTCTCCCGCACGTTGTGGTCGGTGATCAGCACCCCGATGCCGCGGTCCTTCAGGTGCCGCACCAGCGCGCGGATATCGGCGACCGCCAGCGGATCGACCCCGGCGAAGGGCTCGTCGAGCAGCACGTACTTGGGCTGGCTCGCGAGGCAGCGCGCGATTTCCACCCGCCGCCGCTCGCCGCCGGAAAGGGCTATGGCCGGGGTGCGGCGCAGGTGGGTGATCGAGAACTCGGCCAAGCAGTTCGTCGAGCATCTCGCGGCGCTTCTCCGGATCGGGGACCGAGATCTCCAGGATCGCGCGGATATTGTCGGCCACGGTCAGGCCGCGGAAGACCGAGGCCTCCTGCGGCAGATAGCCGATACCGAGCTTGGCGCGGCGGTACATCGGCAGCCAGGTCACGTCCTGCCCGTCGATGGTGATCGTGCCGGCATCGGGGGGCACGAGACCCGCGATGGCATAGAAACAGGTGGTCTTGCCGGCACCGTTCGGCCCGAGAAGTGCCGCCACCTCGCTGCGCCGCAGGGTCAGCGACACGCCGCGCAGCACCGGGCGCTTGCGGTAGCTCTTGGCGAGGTCGCGCACCTGGAGACCCGATCCCCCTTCGGTCACCCGCAGGTCGGGCGGGGGGCTCATTTTGGGGGGCTCATTGCCCGGCGCCGGCGGCCTGGGGCACGAAGATCGTCTGTACCCGTCCCTCCAGCCGGCCGGTGCCGCTGGCGAGGTCGATGCTGAGCCGCTCGCTCGACAGCGCATTTCGGCCCTGGGTCAGCAGCACCGAGCCCTCCATCTGGATGACCCCGCCCGCCACCACATAGGTGGCGCGTTCGGCCTCCGCCGCCTCGGTGCCGTTGGAGAGCGTGACATTGCCGGTGGCTATCATCCGGTCCACCGCGCCCGAGCCTCCCTGATCGACATAGAAGACCTCGATGCGGTCGGCAGCCATGCGCATTTCGCCCTGCGCGACCCTGACCGTGCCGATGAAGATGGCCGTGCCGGCGGCCTGGTCGAGCTCCAGCGCATCAGCGGTGATCTCCACGGGCAAGGTGGAATCGTGGCTCAGTCCGCCGAAGGGCACCGCGGTGCCCTGCGCCAGGGCCGGGACAGGCAGGACGAGGGTGGTCAACACACAGGCGAGACGGAGCATCCGGGCACTCATTCGGCAGGTTGTGGCGGATGGTATAGCACCCGCACGCCATTGCCGAATGAAAACCGCCGCGCCTCGCCAGCGGTCCCGCCCGCGCCCTCACCCCCGTCAGCCGCCGCGGCGGGGGTCACGGTGAGCGTGCGCGCCTCGATCCGGCCGAGCGGGCCCTCGGTCAGCACCGGGTCGCCCGCGGTCATGGTGCCGGCGCGAAGGTCGAATGTGACAGTCTCGGCGTACATGCCGTAGCCGTCGGAGGTCTCGATCGCCACGTCGCCGGCAAGCTCCAGCCGCTGTGCTTTGATGTCGAGCCCCCCCCGCGCGGCGCGGACCTCAACGGAGGGCCCGTCGGCCAGGTCGATCGCGCCGGTCAGGTCGGTGATCTCGGCATGGGTGGGCGGGGCGGCGTCGGGCACCACCACGGCCGCGAGAAAGCTGAAGCTGTCATCGCTGCCGGTGGTCCCGCTGAAGGTCGCGTCACTGATCCGCAGGCCGCTGCCAAGTGCCACCAGATCGCCCCGCGAGAAGACCAGTTCGCCGCCCAAACGGTCGTCGGGCTGGATCAGGAAGATCGCAGAGAGCATGCCGAGCGCCACCAGCGGAAGTGCAACCTTGAGGACCGCCACGATCCGCGAATAGAGCCCCGGCCCGATCGGCATGGGGCTCAGGTCACGCCGGCGCGCAGGCAGTCGTGCACATGCAGGATGCCGGCCGGGCGGTCCGGCGCCTCGGGCGAAGTGACAAAGACGGTGGTGATCTTGCTCGCGTTCATCAGCCCCAGCGCCTCGGAGGCCAGCGCCGTCGACCCGATGGTGCGCGGCCGGCGCGTCATCACTTCCTCCACCCGCTTCTCCAGAAGCCCCGCCATGTGGCGCCGCAGGTCGCCGTCGGTGACGATGCCGACCAGCGCCCCGGTTGCGTCCACGACGCCGATCACCCCGAAGCCGCGCTGCGTCATGGTGATCAGCGCCTCGGGCATCGGCCTGTCCGGCAAGGTAAGTGGCATTTCCTCGCCCGAATGCATCAGGCTCGCCACCGTCGCCAGCCGTGCCCCGAGCCGGCCGCCGGGATGCAGACCGCGGAAATCCTCGGGCGTGAAGTCGCGCTGCTCCATCAACGCCACGGCCAGCGCGTCGCCGAGCGCCATGGTCATCGTGGTCGAGGTGGTTGGGGCGAGCCCGACCACGCAGGCCTCCGGCGCTTGCGGCAGAACCAGCCCGATGTCGCTCTGGCGGATCAGCGTGCTCTCCGCCCGGCCGGCGACCCCGATCAGCGGGATGGCAAAGCGGCGGGTATGGGCGATAAGGTCGGAAAGCTCGGTGGTCTCGCCCGAGTTCGACAGCAGCATCACGACGTCGTCGCGGGTGATCATGCCGAGATCGCCGTGGCTGGCCTCGGCGGGATGCACGAAATGCGCCGGGGTGCCGGTGGAGGCCAGCGTCGCCGCCACCTTGCGCGCCACATGCCCCGACTTGCCGATGCCCGAGACGATCACCCGCCCCCGCGCCGCCAGCATCACTTCGACCGCGGTGGCAAAGGTGTCGCCCAGGCTGGCCGCCAGCGTATCGAGTGCGGCCGCCTCGGTGGCGATCACCCGCCGGCCGGTGGCGATCAGCCGGGCGGGATCGGGCTTCACGGATGCGGGGTTTCCGGGCATGTCGGCGATCAGCTGTGCGCGAAGATGTCCTGCTCGCCCCAGCCCGCGACGTCGAGCGCGGCCCGGTGCGGCAGGAAGTCGAAGCAGGCCAGCGCCAGCGCCGTCCGCCCCTCGCGGGCGAGGCGCAGGTCGAGGGCGGCCTTGCAGCGCGTGCAGGTGCAGCACGTCGGATGCCGCGTACTCGACCTGCGCCTCGCTCAGCGTCTCGGCCCCCCAGTCGCTCGACTGCTGCTGCTTGGAGACGTCGACGTCGAGCATCTCGCGCAGGAGATCCTTCAGCCCGTGGCGGTCGGTGTAGGTCCGCACCAGCTTCGAGGCGATCTTGGTGCAGTAGACCGGCGCCGTCAGCACGCCGAAGCGGTTGAGCAGCACCGCGATGTCGAAACGGCCGAAGTGGAACAGCTTGAGCCGGTCCGGGTCGGCGAGCAGCGCGCTCGAGGTTCGGCGCCGTCTGCTGGCCGGCGGCGATCTGCACCAGATGCGCGTTGCCGTCGCCGCCCGAGAGCTGCACCACGCAGAGCCGGTCGCGGCGCGGGACCAGCCCCATGGTCTCGCTGTCGATCGCCACCACCGGCCCCAGGTCGAGCCCGTCCGGCAGGTCGCCCCTGTAGAGATGGTTCGCCAAGTCCGTCCTCGCAGTGCAGAAGGTTGCCCGGTGTCGGTATCGCGTCGGCGGGCGCGAGGCAACCGTCTGGCGTGTCCTACAGCCGATCGCGCAGCGCGTACCAGCGCATCGCGAGCACCAGGAGCGGCCTGCGCAGCGCCGTGCCGCCCGGGAAGCGGGGCTGACGCACCGAAGCCATGAGGTCGAAGCACCCGGCCGCGCCCTGCACAACCTCGGCCATCATCCGCCCCGCGAGGGTGGCCAGCGCGACGCCGTGACCGGAGTAGCCCGCGGCGGAGAGCATGTTGGTGGCGAGGCGCTGGAAGGCGGGCATGCGGTTCACGGTGATCGCCAGCGTGCCGCCCCAGGCGTGGGTGATCCGCGCCTCGGCGAGCTGCGGGAAGATCGCCAGCATCCGCGGCCGCACCACCGCCGGGATGTCGGGAGGGAAGCGCCAGCCGTAGCTCTCGCCGCCGCCGAAGAGCAGCCGGTGGTCGGAGGTGAGCCGGAAGTAGTTCACCACGAAGCGCGAGTCGGCCACCGCGAGGTTGTCGCGGATGAGCGCTTGCGCCGTGTCGGCGCCGAGGGGCTCGGTGGCGACGATGAAGTTGTTGATCGGCATCACCCGCGCCGCCACTGCGGGCACCAGGTCGCCCAGATAGCCGTTGGTGGCGAGGAGGACGAAGCCGGCGCGCACCGCCCCTGCCCCGGTCTCGACCCGAGCGGGATCGCCGGGGGTGATGCGGGTGACGCGGCTGGTCTCGTGAATGCGTACGCCTGCAGCGACGGCGGCCTTCGCCAGTCCCAGCGCGTAGGCCAGCGGGTGCAGGTGCGCGGCGCCGCGGTCGAGATAACCGCCGTGGTAGGCCTCCGTGCCGAGAAGGGCGGTGATCCCGGCCCGGTCGAGCGGCTCGGCTTCAGCGTAGCCGTAGTCGCGCGCCAGCTTCTCGGCATAGGCTTGGTACGGAACCGCGTATCCGGGCTTGTGGGCGGCGTAGACGATGCCGGGCGCGAGGTCGCAGGCGATGGCGTGGCGGTGGACCAGTTCGCGGACCAGCGCCTTGGCGTCCTCGCCCATCTCCCAGAGGGCGCGGGCGCGGTCGAGCCCCACGGCGCGCTCCAGCCAGTCCTGGTCCTGCCGCTGCCCGGAGCCGACCTGCCCGCCATTGCGCCCCGAGGCGCCCCAGCCGACCCGGTTGGCCTCCAGCAGCAGCACGTCGAGGCCCGCCTCGGCCAGGTGCAGCGCGGCGGATAGGCCGGTGTAGCCGCCGCCGATCACGGCGACGTCGGCCGTCTCCTCTCCCTTGAGCGGCGGGAAGTCGGCCAGCGGCGCGGCGCTCTCGGCGTACCAACTCGCGGCATGGACGCCGGGGCGGTCGTTGGCGGTGAGGAGATCGAGGCCCACCCTCAGAGGGCCATCCTCAGTAGAGCGAGACGAGCACCGGCAGCAGGCCGGCCTCGTGCAGATTCTCGATCACCTCGGTGAGCGGGAGCGCGAGCAGAAAGACCGCGCCGTCGCGCAGCGTCTTCTTCAGGCTGCGCGTGGTGAAGACCCCGGCCCCGGCGCCGTCGTCGTAGCGGTCGAAGCGGGGCCAGAAGCGCGGGGTGCGGGCGCAGTAGCGCGCATAGGCCGGGCCGAAGCGGCCGTGGAGGAAGGCTTCCTCACGGCGCACCACCACGGCGAAGATCGCCCAGCAGATCAGGCCGCAGAGGAGGGCGAAGCTCGCCATTCCGGTCTGCATGCCGACGCCGACAGCGCCGAGCATGGAGCCAAGATAGAGAGGGTTGCGGCAGACGCTGTAGGGGCCGGTGGTGACGAGCTCGTCGCTCTTGCGATGGCCGATGTAGAGGGTGCACCAGAGCCGCAGGCCGATGGCGGCGAGGATGGCGACGAAGCCGCCGAACTCGATCCAGACATGATAGTCGCTGTCGCCGTTCTCGCGCGGGGCGACTACGAAGAGGGCCGCCGCCACGGTCAGGATGGCAAGGATCACCACCTGGCGGCGGCGGGCCTGGACCCCGCCGAGGGTGCGTTCGTCGATGGTCATTGGTCTCCCTCAGCAGAGGGTCGCGAGATGCGGCAGCCGCCCGGCCATGTGGCCTGCACCCGGCGCGAGGTCAAGGCTCTCCAACAGCATCGGTTTTCTCCGTCATACGTTCAGCAGCAGGTGGTCGCGTTCCCAGGGGCTGATGACGCGCAGGAAGGTCTCGACCTCCTCACGCTTTATCGCCTTGTAGACGTTGCAGAAGTCCACCCCCAGAACGTCGACCACCTCCGGACCCTGGTCGAAGAGGTCGAGCGCGTGCAAGAGATCGCGCGGCAAGGCGCGTGGCCGGTGATAGGCCTCGCCGGTGACCTGTTCCCGCGGCTTCATCCCGGCCTTCATGCCGAGATAGCCGCAAGCGAGCGAGGCGGCCAGCGCCAGATAGGGGTTGCAGTCCATCCCCACCACCCGGTTCTCCACCCGCCGCGACGCCGGCGACGAGATCGGCACGCGCAAGCCCGTGGTGCGGTTGTCCGGCCCCCACTCCAGGTTGATCGGCGCCGCCCCGCCGGGCACGAAACGGCGATAGCTGTTCACGTAAGGAGCGAACACGCAGACCACGGTGGGCATGTGGTGCTGCAACCCACCGATGAAGCCGTGGAAAAGTTCGGTCGCCTCGTTACTGGGTCCGTTGAACACGTTGCGCCCGGTGGCCTTGTCCACCACCGAATGGTGGATGTGCATGGCCGAGCCAGGCTCGTCCTGCATGGGCTTTGCCATGAAGGTGGCGAAGCAGTTGTTGCGCAGCGCCGCCTCGCGGATGGTGCGCTTGAAGAAGAACACCTGGTCGGCCAGCTTGATCGGGTCGTCGTGCAGGAAGTTGATCTCCACCTGCCCTGCCCCGCCCTCCTGGATGATTGTGTCGAGCTCGAACCCCTGCGCCTCGGCAAAATCGTAGATGTCGTCGATCACCTTGCCGTAGTCGTCCACGGCGCTCATCGAATAGGCCTGCCGCGAGACCATCTGCCGTCCCGTGCGGCCGAGCGGCGGCTCGATCGGCTCGTTGGGATTGAGGTTCGGCTTGATGAGATAGAACTCCATCTCGGGTGCAACCACCGGCGACCAGCCCTCGGCGTCGTAGAGCGCCACCACCCGCTTCAGCACGTTGCGCGGCGATACTCCGACCGGATTGCCCGCCGAATCCTCGACGTTGTGGATGACCTGCAGGGTCACGTCGTCCGCCCAGGGCGCGGCCGTCGCCGTGTCGTAGTCGGGCTTCAGGACCATGTCGCTCTCGGTCCACTGGTTCACCTCGTGCATGTCGACGTATTCGCCCGAGATCGTCTGGTGGAAGATCGAGGTCGGCAGGTACATCCGGTCCTCGCGGGCGAACTTGGCGAAGGGCATCGCCTTGCCGCGCGAGATGCCGGCCACATCCGCCACGATGCACTCGACCTCCTCGACCCGGCGGTCGCCCAGCCAGTTGCGGAAGTGCTCGGGAAGGCGGCCGATGCTGTCGCGGGGCGTCGGGTCGGGTGGCATGGATAGCTCCTAAAGGCGCCCGACCGGCACGGCCCGCGCCCCGGCCTTGGCGGCCAGCACGCAGAGCCAGTCATGGGCAAGATGGGCGGCGGCGAGTGCGGTGATCTCGGCGTGGTCGAAGGGCGGCGAGACCTCGACGATATCCATGCCGACGAGGTTCAGGGGCGCGAGCCCGCGGATCAGCTCCAGCGCCTGCCAGCTCGCGAGCCCGCCGGGGACCGGCGTACCGGTGCCGGGGGCGAAGGCCGGGTCGAGCGCGTCGATGTCGAAGGACAGGTAGACCGGCGCATCGCCGGCTCGGGCGACTGCGATCTCGATGGCCGAGGCAATGCCGTTGCGGTGCACCCAGGGCGCGGTCAGCACCTCCAGCCCCTCGGTGGTGTCATGGAAGGTGCGGATGCCGATCTGGGTAGAGCGGGCGGCGTCCACCAGCCCCTCGCGGATCGCCCGGCCCATCATGGTGCCGTGGTCGATGCGGCCCGGATCGTCGGGCCAGAGGTCGCCATGTGCATCCACCTGGATCAGCGCCAGCGGGCCGTGTTTCGCGGCATGGGCGCTGAGGAGCGGCCAGGCGATGAAATGGTCTCCGCCCAACGTCAGCAGCTTCGCCCCCGTGGCAATGATCCCGCCCGCCTGCGCCTCGATGGCGGGCGCGATGGTCCCGGGATGATGCGGGTCGAGCCAGCAGTCGCCGTAGTCCACGACCGCCAGAGCCTGCATCAGGTCGAAGCCGAAGGGGAAGGCGCGGAGTTCGGCCAGCTGCACCGAGGCCGCGCGGATCGCCCGCGGTCCCAGCCGGCAGCCGGGCCGGTAGGTCACCGCGCCGTCGTAGGGCACGCCCAGCACGGCCACGTCCACGCCCGCGAGGTCGCGCGTGTAGCGGCGGCGCAGGAAGGAGAGCGCGCCGCCATAGGTCATCTCGGGCCGGTGCTCGCGGTTGCCCTCGGCCCGGAATGCGCTGTCGCCCTCAGTCACGGCGCGCGGTCCGCCGCATGTACCAGGTGGCAAAGCCGACACCGACCGCCACCACCACGATGATGAGTGTCGCGAGCGCGTTGATGTCGGGGCTGACGCCGAGGCGCACCTTCGAGAAGATCACCATCGGCAGGGTCGAGGCGCCCGGCCCGGTGACGAAGCTCGCCACCACCAGATCGTCGAGCGAGAGGGTGAAGGCCAGCAGCCAGCCCGCCACCAGTGCGGGCGCGATCACCGGGATGGTCACGTCGAAGAACACCCGCACCGGCCGGGCGCCGAGGTCCATCGCCGCCTCCTCGAGGTCGCGCTCCATGCCGGCGAGGCGCGACTGCACGACGACCGCGACATACGCCAGCCCGAAGGTGACGTGCGCGATGATGATCGTGGTCATGCCGCGGCCGCGCGGCCAGCCGAAGATCTGCTCCATCGACACGAAAAGCAGCAGGAGCGACAGGCCGGTGATCACCTCGGGCATCACCAGCGGCGCCGTGGTCATGCCGGTCAGCAGCGCGCGCGAGCGGAAGCGGCCGAAGCGGGTGAGCACATAGGCCGCGAGCGTGCCGAGCACCACGGCCAGCGTTGCCGAGACGAAGGCCACCCGGAAGCTCACCCAGGCTGCGCTTAGGATCTGCGGGTTGCGCAGCAGCTCGCCGTACCAGCGGGTGGAGAAGCCACCCCAGACAGTGACGAGCTGGCTGTCGTTGAAGCTGAAGACAATCAGCGAAAGGATTGGCGCGTAAAGGAAAACGAAGCCGAGGATGCAGGCGATCAGCAGGACGGTGCCGGCGCGCATCACTTCTCCTCCGTCCGCGCCTGCACGGTGCGCAGGATCATGATCGGGACCACCAGCACCACCAGCATGGCAATCGCCACCGCCGAGGCCACCGGCCAGTCGCGGTTGGAGAAGAACTCGTTCCAGAGCACGCGGCCGATCATCAGCGTGTTCGGCCCTCCCAGCAGTTCCGGGATCACGAACTCGCCGATCGCCGGCACGAAGACCAGCATGAAGCCGGCGATGACGCCCGGCATCGAGAGCGGCAGGGTGACATGCAGGAAGGTCACCATCGGCCGCCCGCCGAGATCGGCCGAGGCCTCCAGCAGGCTCTCGTCGAGCTTCACCAGCGTGGCGTAGAGCGGCAGGATCATGAACGGAAGGTAGGTGTAGACGATGCCGAGGTAGACCGCGAAGTCGGTCTGCAGCATCACCAGCGGCTGGTCGATGATGCCGGTCCACATGAGGAAGTTGTTCACCACCCCGTTCGAGCGCAGGAACCCCTGCCAGGCGTAGACGCGCAAGAGGAACGAGGTCCAGAACGGCAGGATCACCAGCATCAAGAGCGTCGAGCGCCGCGGCTCGGGGCTGCGGGCGATGTAGTAGGCCATCGGATAGCCGACGAAGAGTGCCAGCGTCGCCGAGACGAAGGCGATGCGGATCGAGGAGATGTAGGCGTTGAGGTACAAGGGATCGTCGAAGAGATAGCGGAAATTGCCGAAGTTGAGCGAGAGGTTGGCGATATCGCCGTCCCACTCGATGAGCGGCAGATAGGGCGGCATGGCGATGGCCGCCTCGCTGAGCGAGATCTTGGCCACGACCAGGAAGGGGATCAGGAAGAAGACCAGGAGCCACAGGAGCGGCACCGCCACCACCAGCGCTCGCCCGGTGACCCCCAGCCGCCCGAGCAGCGCCGCAGTCCAGCGCAGTGGCGGGACGCGTTCGATCATGCTGCTCATTGGGTCAGCACCACGCCGGACGTGTCCTCCCAGGACACCCAGACCCGCTCGTCCCAGGTGATCGCGTCCTCGGCGTAGCGGCTGAGGTTGGCGCGGGTCACCTTCACCAGCGTGCCGGTGTCGAGCCGGACCCGGTAGATCGAGAGGTTGCCCATGTAGGCCACGTCCTCGACCGTGCCGGCAAAGGCGTTGTCCGGCTGGTCGGGGCGCTCGCGGGTCAGGTGCACCTTCTCGGGCCGCACGGCGAACCAGACGAGCTGGCCGGGGGTGCAGCTCACCCCGTGGCCAACGTAGACCTCGCCGCCCACCGCTGGCGCGTCGATGCGGATGAAGTCGGGCTCGTCCTCAGTCACCCTTCCCTCGAAGAGGTTCACCGAGCCGATGAAGTCGGCAACGAAGCGCGAGGACGGATGCTCGTATATCTCGCTCGGCTCGCCCACCTGCACGATCTCGCCGGCGTCCATTACCCCGATGCGGGTGGAGAGCGTCATCGCCTCCTCCTGGTCGTGGGTGACGACGATGAAGGTGACGCCCAGCGTCTCCTGGATGCGCACCAGCTCGAACTGGGTCTCCTCGCGCAGCTTCTTGTCGAGCGCGCCCAGCGGCTCGTCCAGCAGCAAGAGTTTCGGCTGCTTCACCAGGCTGCGCGCCAGCGCCACCCGCTGCCGCTGGCCGCCCGAGAGCTGGTGCGGCTTGCGCGCGGCGAAGCCGCCAAGCTGCACCATCCGCAGCATCTCGCCCACCTTCTCCATCGCCTGCTCGCGCCCCATGCCGTCGCGCAAGAGCCCGTAGGCCACGTTCTTCTCCACGGTCATGTGCGGGAAGAGCGCGTAGGACTGGAACATCATGTTGGTCGGCCGCTCGTAGGGCGGGATGCCGGTCATGTCCTGCCCGTCGATCTCGATGCGGCCCGAGGTCGGCATCTCGAAACCCGCCAGCATGCGCAGGAGCGTCGACTTGCCGCAGCCCGACCCGCCCAAGCAGGCAGAAGAGCTCGCCCTTGTAGATATCGAGGCTCACGTCGCTGACCGCGGTGAAGTCGCCGAACTTCTTGGTGATCCGCTCGATACGCACGAAGGGCCTGGCCTCGCCCGATCTCCAGGGCTTGGCCGCGGCAGCGGGCACGGTGTCGGTCATGGAGGCTCCGCAGGCGAGGGTCGGCAAGCCGGTGCTGCGCGCTTGCCCGCGGGCAAGCTTATGGCCCCCGCCGCACGCCTGTCCAGCGCCGCGTGACCCAGGGGGCGGCACGGCATGACGTGGAACTGCGGGCGGTTTGCCGGCGCGCCGCGCCGCATGTCGACGACCACGACGCGCACGGCGAGCCCGAGCGAACGATGATGCCTGGAAGCCCGGCCCGCCCTCAGGCGAGGGCGGCAGCCGCGCGGGTGACCTCCGAAAGGTCGCGGACGACCGGCGCTAGGCGGACCTCCACGCGGTCCGCTGGCCCGTCGCGGAGCGCTGCCAGCCCCGGGCCCCCCGCGAAGGCGGCCGCCGACGCCGCATCGCGGAAAAGGTAGAGACTGGTGCCCTCGCCGGTCGCGTCATCGAGACCCCAGATCTTCCAGACGAGACCGGGTGTCTCCGCGATCCGCGCTGCGACGTCGCGGGCACGATCCCGAAAGGCGGAAACCGGCACGCGGAGCCGGTAGGCGACGGTGACGGCCGTCAGGTCCGTCCCGTCTCCTTCGCCGGCGCGGCGGTGAGGGGCGGAGCGGGCGCGGGCCCGCTCCGCTTCGAAGGCGCTCGACCCTCCCACCTCAGGCGGCGCGGCTCGCGCCGCGTCCCAGCTGCGAGATCAGGAGCGGCTCGTTGATCCGGAGCCAGGTCTCGGCGATCAGCCCGTCCTCCATCCGGTAGAGCGCGACGCCGTCGAAGACGACGCGGGCGCCGTCGGGGGCGATGCCCCGGAACTCGCCGGAGTGGGTGGCGTGGATCTTCCAGTGCGCCGAGACGAAATCGTCCGTCGCGATGGTCGCGAGCGTCTGGAAGCTCATGTCGCTGAACGACTGGCGGAACACGCGGAAGAAGGTCTTGTAGCTCTCGCGGTCGCCGAACTCCTCACCCGGAAAGCCGGGGAAGCCGTGGCAGCGGATGTGCGGCACGACGGTCTCGTCGATCACCTCGACGTCGGCGATGTCGTGCGAGTGCGTGCCCGCGAGGAAGCGGGCGACGGTGGCCTTGTTGCGGTCAATGGCGGACATGGGTGTCTCCTTCGTGTCCAAGGGAAGTCAGTCGAGCCCGCGGACGGCGCGGCGAATGCCGCTGCGTTCGACGCCGATGTCGCGGAGCAGGTGGTCGTCGAGGGATTCAAGGTGGTGAACCTGTTGGCGGAACAGGGCCCCGGCGGCGACGCGGCGAAGCAGTGCGAGGGGCGTTGAAGGGCGAGGGAATCCGGTCATGGCTGTGTCCTTTCTTGGTGGCGATTCAGACGGAAGTGATCTCGGGCTTCGGGGGCGACGTCGCCCCCGGCCGGTGCCGACGGCAAGGGCGCGAACCATCCGCACTTCGACGTCGGTAAGGGTTGTGAATTCAGGTATCGGCATGGCAGGTCTCCGTTCTTTCCCCAAAATGCCCGTCCTGATAGGTTGGAACCAGACCAGCCCGCTCATGAGAAGATGAGGTGACCTCATGAATACGGACCCGACCCAGGCGCCTGCGGAGCGCCTGATCGCCTGCGTGCCGCTCCTCGTCGCCGTTGCGGAGGCCGGGAGTTTCGCCGGCGCTGCGGGCCGCCTCGAACTCGACCCGAGCGCCGTGAGCCACCGGGTTCGCGGTCTCGAACGCATCCTCGGCCTAAGGCTCTTCGACCGAACCACCCGCCGCGTCCGCCCGACCCGGGCGGGCGCGCTGCTCTGCGAGGCGGCCAGGCGCACGACGGCCGATCTCGACCGGACCCTTGCCGCGGCACGCGAGGCGCGGCGCGACGCGGCGGTCCGGCTGTCGGTCATGTCGTCGCTGGCGATGAAGTGGCTCGTGCCGCGCCTGCCGCTCGCCCGCGAGGCCGGCATCGATCTCGCGCTCGACGTCAGCGAGGACTTCACCGACCTCGGCCCCGGCGGCGCCGATGCGGCGATCCGCTTCGGCATCGGCCCCTATCCCGGCCTGCACAGCACCCGCCTCGCGCCCTGCGTGCTGCAGCCGGTGATGGGTACCGGTCTGGAGGCCCGGTTCGGCCGCGGCATCGATCCGCTCGACCTTCATGGCCCGCCGCTCCTCGGCGACCTCGGCCGGGGCCGCAACCGGACGCTCGTGTCCTGGGAGGAATACGGCCGCCGCCGCGGGCGGCCGCTTCCGGAAGGAACGCCGCGCCAGGACTTCGACCGATCCGACCTCATGCTCGTCGCGGCAATCAGTGGCCTCGGGGTCGCGCTCGGCCGCTCGGTGCTCATCGACGACGATGTCGCCGGGGGCCTTCTCGTTCCGGTCGGCGAGCCGGTCCGCACGGAAGTCGCCTACTGGCTCGTCACCTCGCCCGAAGAGGCCGACGCCGAGCGAATCCGGTCCCTGCGCGACTGGCTTGTCGGCCTCATGGCCAGATCGCCCCGGACACGGCTCGCGCCGCCCGTCGCGAGGCCGTGACGAGGGCCGCGGTGAAGGCAGGCATTCCCCGCCCGCTCAGGCCCTGCTGCTCACCGGCGTGAGGTCGGCCATCGCCCCTGCGGCGATCTTGAAGGAGCGCAAGCGGGCCGCGTGGTCGTGAATCTGCCCGGTCAGGATCACCTCGTCGGGCGCGTGGCGGGCGATCAGCTCGCCCAGCGCGCGGCGCACCGAGGCGGGCGTGCCGGTCGCCGAGAAGGCCAGGGCAGCCTCGACCGAGGCGAGCGTTCCCGCATCCAGCCGCGCGTCGATGTCGTCCACCGGGCGCGGCAGAGGCCCGGGCCGGCCGAGCCGCAGGTTGGCGAAGGCCTGCTGCATGGTGGTCATCAGCCGCCGCCCCTCAGCGTCGCTGTCCGCCCCGAAGACGTTGATCGCCAGCATGGCATGCGGCCGGTCGAGCTGCTCCGAAGGCCGGAAGCTGGCCCGGTAGACGGCAAGCGCCTCCTCGACCATCGCCGGGGCAAAATGCGAGGCGAAAGCGTAGGGCAGCCCCAGATGCGCCGCGAGCTGCGCCCCGTAGAGGCTGGACCCGAGGATCCACACCGGCACCCGCGTGCCCGCACCGGGAAAGGCCCGCACCGCCTGTTCGGGGCGCGGATCGCCGAGATAGTCGATCAGCTCCACCACGTCCTGCGGAAAGCTGTCGCCCATCCCCATGCCCCGCCGCAGCGCCCGCGCCGTGGCCATGTCGGTGCCCGGCGCGCGGCCGAGGCCGAGGTCGATCCGCCCGGGATAGAGGCTCGCCAGCGTCCCGAAGGCCTCGGCCACCATCAGCGGCGCGTGGTTCGGCAGCATGATCCCGCCCGAGCCCACCCGGATCGTCGTGGTGGCAGCCGCCACCGCCCCGATCACCACCGCGGTCGCCGCACTGGCGATGCCGGGCATGTTGTGGTGCTCGGCCAGCCAGAAGCGCTTGTAGCCCCAACGCTCGGCATGGCGCGCGAGGTCGAGACTGTTACCCAGCGCCTCAGCCGGGGATGAACCCTCGCCCACCGGGGAGAGGTCGAGAACGGAATAGGGGATCATGGGGACGGACCTCGCGGCTTCGCCTGTCCCGATCTAGGCATCTGCCCCGCGCCCGGCAACCTGCAGGCTCCAGAAGCAGGCGGCGGAGCGCGCGTCCGGCCCCGCCGCCGCCATCGCTATTGCCCTGTCTTCACCCGGGTCCAGAGCTGTGTGATCATCCGGTCGGTGCGCGCGTCGTGGGTCACCGTGGGGAAGAGCTTGGCGACTACGTCGGGCGGCGGGAAGATCGCCGGGTCGCCGGCAATCTCCGGGTCGACCAGCGGCATCGCCGCGGCGTTGGCGCTGGCGTACCAGACGTAGTTGGTGATGTCGGCGGTGATCTGCGGGTCCATGATGAAGTTGATGAACGCATGCGCCGCCTCGGGGTTCGGAGCGTCAGCCGGGATTGCCATCATGTCGAACCACTGCTGCGCGCCTTCCTTCGGCACGGTATAGGCGATCTCCTGCCCGGTGCCCGCCTCCTCGGCGCGGGCGGCGGCGATGAAGACGTCGCCGGAGAAGCCGACCGCCACGCAGATCTCGCCGTTGGCGAGGTCGGAGATGTACTGCGAGGAGTGGAAGTAGCGGATGTAGGGCCTGACCGAGGCGAGCACCTCGGCTGCGGCCTCCATGTCCTCCCGGGTGGCGCTGGTCGGGTCGCGGCCGAGCCAAGCCAACGCGCTCGGCAGCATGTCCGAGGATGAGTTGAGCACGGCGATGCCGCAGTCGGCGAGCTTTGCGGCGTACTCGGGATCGAAGACCATCGCCCAGCTGTCGGTGGGCGCGTCCGCGCCGAGCCTCTCCTCGACCTTGGCCACGTTGTAGCCGATGCCGGTGGTGCCCCACATGTAGATCACGGAATGGGCGTTGCCCTCGTCGTACTGCGCCGCCTGCGCCATCAGCTCGGCGTCCATGTTGGCGAGGTTGGGCAAGAGGTCGCGGTTGAGCGGCTGGAAGACCCCCGCCTTGATCTGCCGCTGCAGATACTGCGAGGTCGGCACCACGATGTCGTAGCCCGAGCTGCCGGTCAGCAGCTTGGCCTCCAGCGTCTCGTTGGAATCGTAGACGTCGTAGACCACCTCGATGCCGGTCTCGGCGGTGAACTTGGCGATCGTGTCCTCGGCGATGTAGTCCGACCAGTTGTAGACGTTCACGACATTGCCCTGCGCCAGCGCCGCCGTGGCGGCGAGGCTGGCGGCAAGGCCCGCGAGCGAGGCATAGGTTAGGCGATGCTTCATTGGGTTTTCCCTTCACTGACCTAGGTTTGCCATGCGTTCTGTCCGGTGCGGATGAATTCCGTTTTGCCTACAAGAGCCTCACCGGCGACGGGTCGATTACTGCCCAGGTTCGGAGCCTGGCCACCGTGCAGGAGTCGGCCAAGGCCGTGTCATTATCGGGATACGCTGGATGCGAGTTCTGCCTTTGCCATGATGGTGGCCACCGGTACCAACGGTGTCACCTTCCAGTACCGGACCCTGGGTGCTTCCGATGCCGCGGCTGATGATACCACTCGGGCTGCTGCACAAGCAAATCAGGACGACGAACCGGTTTGGGTGCGCGTGGATCGTAAAGGCAATGACTTCAGTGCCGATCGGTCCCTGAACGGCTCCAACTGGAGTCCATCCATCAGTAATCCTCGGAATATCAATATGGGGGCAACGATTTACATCGGCCTGGCCGTCACCAGTCACCTCTCCGGTGTCCCGACCACGGCCGTATTCTCTGATGTGACTACCACCGGGAATGTGACGGGCGCCTTTAAGGCAGAGGTCATCGGTGCCGAGGAGATGCCTACCAATGAGAGTACCGATCCGCTCTACCTCATCGTCGAGGACAGTGCCGGCAAGACGGTCACTCTCACCCATCCGGATGCCGTGCTGCCGTACAGGTTAGCCACCTGGCAGAGTTGGTTGATCCCCGTGACCGAGTTCGACTCGCTTAAAAAGAACAACATCAAGGCGATCACCATTGGTGTGGGTTACAAGAACGGTTCTCAGGCAGGTGGTGAGGGTGTCCTGTACATCGACGACCTGCGTATAGGTACACCGATTCAGTAGTGAACACCGCTTAGCAGTAGTAACGGTAGCATTCAAGAGGGCCTGTGCGACTATCTGCATGGGCCCTTTTTTTATAACCACTGATCCTCACTAATCGACACTAATGAGAACAGCCTGTTCAGAACCACGAAACACACTAAACACACTAAAAAAGTCAAAGAACGGCCTGGTTCAGAAACACCGGTTATTGGGTAACACTCTGTAGAGCATTTCCTTGAATATCGAACACCGATTAACGAATCATGATTTCAGAAGTATGGTAGAAGGAAAGATACAGGATGGCCGAATAGCCGTGTATTCACCATTTCCACTTCGTCATTCGTTAATCGGTGTTCGGTGTTCGATATTCAAAAGAGAAGAATCGAGTGTTACCTAAAATTGAACCAGGCCCAAAGAACAACCCATATGTACTGCACCATTCGTGTGTTTCGTGACTTAACCAATTAGTGAAGATGAGTGTCGATTAGTGGTTTCACTGTATCTTTTCTCCTAGTGCTTATCAGTGGTTTGTTTTGTATGTGTCATGAATGCCAATTTCGTACTCTTCCGACCAATAATATGTGGATTTTTCGGGAGTATTCGTTATAGTGGATACAGTCGGTATCTGAAGATGATTGCCGTGTCGGCCTGTGCAGATTAATATCAAGGGAGGTCGTAAAGCCGGGCAATCACCTTGTCGATTGAAAACGAAGGCTGTACAGAGAAGGAGGCAGTGTTGATGCGCACACAGGACATCCGTCAGGCACCGACCCAGCCGATCCAAACGAGTGTTTTTCAGGAAGGTCAAGAAGAAACATGCCGAAAGTACCACAGCAATACGAGTCTAGCCAGACAT
>CAVOGP010000058.1:0-12724 GCA_963695425.1 uncultured Alphaproteobacteria bacterium
TTGTGGGCAACGCGCTGCGCGGGCTCATTCCGGCACGGTTAGCCGCGGCACCCGATAGGGCAGGGGGTAGGACTGCGTCCCAATAGGTGTGCCTGGCGTTACGCCGGGTAGAGGCGATCTTCGAGGCGGCCGCCGGGCTGCCAGCGACTACGGGATCACGGTGATCGAAGCCGTGACCGGCCGTGATCGCGGGGTGACGGCGACCGCTCCGCCGGCCGGACAACACACCGAGCCCCGATATGTCGGGTTGAGAAGCTACCTGTCAGGCCGCATGCGCGAGCTGGTATTGTCGAGCCCCTTCTCCGCATTGTTCGGGGGAGACCTCACCCCGCCAGGTGATCGATGAGGAATCCGTGGCGGCGCACTTTGCCCCGCTTCGTTCCTGTGCTAGGGACGAACAGATTCTTGGGGGCCGCTCGAGCAGGAGGCTGGCGGAACCGTGCCACAACTCACCGCAGAGGGGCAGCGTGTCGTAGGGGAGATTGCCTCGCGGCACGGAGTCAGTGCCGACGCGGCGGTGACTCTGCTTTCCGCGCTCGCCGCCGGCAACGGAATGCAGGCCCAGTTCAGCCATCCGGACCTAGGCGGCATGGGCCAGTGGTCGCGCGGCGGAATGATCATGGTCGGAGACATGTTCAACGCCGCCCTCAAGGCCCGCGTCGACGCGCTGTGCACCGAGCTCTCCGACCTACTCGAAACCGCGACGCCCTTCGCCGCCCCCGCGCAATCGCAGCTCCAGTCGCAGGGGAGGATCGGCGTTAGCCTGTCTGTCCCGGGCTGGTCGACCGCCTGGTGGCCGGGCCATCTCGGCACCCCAGCCTCGGTCGGCGCGCAGAACAATCTGCGCTACGCCTTCTTCCCCGCCACCCGGCGGCTAGCCATCGAACTCGGCGGCCGGACCAGCGTGTACGACACCGGACAGCACCAGATATCCGGGGTGTCGCAACAGCAGGGTTCCGATCAGTCCATCTCCTTCACCAGCCAGTTCGGCCTCGTGCGTGTCGCCGATTTGCCGCTCGTGCCTGAAGGCAATGGCGATGCGGCTCCTGCCGACCGGAGTTCGGGGTTGCCGGCAGAAGCTCGCGGCGTGCCCGCTCCGGCTGCGGCAGGCCGCGAACGTCCTCAGGCACCCTCGGTGCCGCCCGGCGGCGGGACAGAGGATGACATTTTTGCCAAGATCGAACGTCTTGCCGACCTGCGGCGCAAGGACATCCTCACCGAGGATGAATACGCCGCGAAGAAGGCCGAGCTCCTGGCCCGTCTGTGACGATCCGACGCCCCGATCACTCGAACGGCGACCTTGTGCGCACATGGCGCCATTTCGAGCCGGCTCGGGCACGACCGGAGGTGCGATCAGGGCAGCAAATCTTGATCTCCAGACGACACGTCAAGGCGGCACGTGAATTTCCCCCGGAGGTTTCCATGGCTCAACTCGTGCCCAGAAGCTTCCAAAATCTTAAAAAGTGGCAAGCCTGATTCCAGCCGGATTCCAGCCACCGAAAGCGAACCTTTTTCAGTGGCCTTGTCCGCATTCGCCGGGCCCCGTGACTTTCGCGCCTTTCCACCCCGACCACGCCGTCCGCGCGGTCTGCCGACTCCATCTGTGCGGCCGGTAGCTTCATATGCTATCAGCTGTTCTGATACACTGTGGTGCCATTCAGGACGCCGAGCGACGATGAAGCCCAACTTCCTGACGATCGACCCGGGAGACGGCATGGGGGTCCTGAAGGGGCTCGCCTCGCCCATCCGTGTCCGCATCCTCAAGCTGCTGCACCAGCGCGAGAGTTCTCAACGTCAACGAGATCAGCCATGCGCTGGGGCTGCCGCAGTCGACGGTCGCAACCAATGTGCAGGTCCTGGAGGAGGCGGGTCTGATCGTGACCCGGACGGTGAGGGCGAGGAAAGGGCAGCAGAAGGTCTGCTCGGCGCGCTACAGCGAGATCGTGATCCGCTTCGAGTCCGAGCTACGCAAGCGCGACAGCAATCTCGTCGAGGTGTCAATGCCGCTCGGTCTCTTCACGGACGCCGATGTCAGCGCGCCCTGCGGACTCTGCTCGACCGAAGGCATCATCGGCCTGCTCGACCTGCCTGATTCGTTCCTAGACCCAAGCCGCGTCCAGGCGGCGCTGGCATGGTTCGGGCGCGGCCATGTCGAGTACAAGTTCCCGAACAATGCCAAGCTGTTGAACACGCCGGTTGAGAGCGTGGAATTCTCCATGGAGCTCTCCTCGGAAGTGCCGGGGACCAATCTCAACTGGCCGTCCGACATCACGCTCTGGGTCAATGGCGTGGCCGCGGGGACCTGGACCTCGCCGGGCGACTACGGCGACAAGCGTGGCGTCTACACGCCCCCCTGGTGGAAGCTCGAGGGCTCGCAGTACGGCAAGCTGAAGACCTGGCGAATTGCCAAGAGCGGCACCTTCATCGACGGCGTGCGCATCTCGGACGTGGCCATCGAGGATGTCGCCCTCGAGAAGCACCATTCCATCAGGATGCGTATCGGAATCGACCGCAGGGCCGAGCACCCGGGGGGTGTGAACATCTTCGGTAAGGGCTTCGGCAACTACGACCAGGATATCGTCATGCGCCTCTATCTCGACCGTAACGGCGGCAAGGGATGAGGCATCGTGCCGGGGGCGAACGTCCCGGCGGAGCTTGCGTTTCATATCGCAGGATCGGGTGCATATCACATTGGGATTGAGTTGCTGGTCTTGGCGGGCTAGGCTCGCTCAGGGCACCAGATCAAGCCTGAACGAACAGGCGTGCCCAATAAAGGCCGCATACTGTCTGGGAGGACAAAGGTGATGCGACTATTCGGAACTTTCGCATGCGTGTTCGGAGCAATGCTGGCAAGCGCTCCCGTATTCGCACAAGGAACCGCGTCCAGTCTGCCGCGGAACGAGACGCTGATCGTCGAGAACCCGGAAGGAACGATCCGCAACGCCGGCTGGTTCAACATCTGGGCGACCAACGCCGGGGGCCAGTCCACCGGGCTGCACCAGCTCGCGATGGACACGTTCTGGTACATCGACCCGGACTACGGCATCGACGGCGTCTGGGACAACTCGCTGGCCTCAGAGCCGCCCATCTACAACGACGACTTCACCCAGATGACGGTGAAGCTGCGCCCCGGCCTCTTCTGGAGCGACGGCGTCGAGTTCACCGCCGACGACGTGGTCTTCACCACGGAAACCCATCTCAACACCAATGGCCTTGTCCGCAGCGCCCAGTATCAGCTCAATGTCGAGAGCGTCGAGGCGCCGGATCCCTATACGGTGGTGTTCAACCTGAAGCGGCCGAACTCGCGCTTCCATGCCCTGTTCACGGTCCGCTGGAATGCGGCCTGGATGATGCCCAAGCACATCTTCGAGGGGCAGGATCCGCTCACGTTCGACTTCAACCCGCCGGTCTCGATCGGCGCCTATACGCTGCACAGCTATGACCCCAACGGCGGTTGGTTCACCTGGGAGAGGCGCGAGGACTGGGCGCGCACCTCGCTAGGCCGCTTCGGCGAACCGGGGCCGCGCTACGTGACCTACATGGATCCGGGCCCGCCCGACCGTCGCGTCATCGCACAGATGAACCACGAGCTTGACATCATCCACGACGTCTCGCCCGAAGGCATGTTCACGCTTGCGGCCAACTCGCCCTCGTCGATCGGCTGGTTCGAGGGCTTCCCCTATGCCCATCCGGACCCGACGCTGCCGCAGGTCATCTTCAACCACCAGAACCCCAAGTTCCAGGACGCCGACGTGCGCTGGGCGCTGGCGCTCGCCATCGACATCAAGGCGGTGTCAATGGCATCGTATCGGGGTGCCGCGACGATCTCGGCGATTGCCGTCCCGCCGACGGGAACGCACCCGGACTTCTACCACAACCCGCTTCAGGAATGGCTGTCGGAGTTCGAGATCGATACCGGCAAGCAGGTGATCCGGCCTTACGACCCCACGGTCGGACAGCAGATCGCCGACATGCTGCGTCCGACCATGGGCGACATGATCCCGACCGATCCGGAGGAGATCTCCGCTTCCTTCGGCGCGGGCTGGTGGAAGCAGGACCTTACGGCGGCAGCAGAGCTGCTAGAGCGCGCGGGCTTCACCCGCCGCGGCAATGACTGGTACATGCCGAACGGCGAGCGCTTCGCGGTGCAGGTCGTGGTCGAAGGCGACGCGCGTCCGGTGACCACGCGGGCGGGCACGATGATCGCTCAGCAGTGGCGTCAGTTCGGCATCGACGCGACGGCGGAATCGGCCCAGGCCGAATTCCTGACGCGCCGGAACGGCGGCGACTTCGAGACGGTCATCAGCTGGAGCGTGGAGACCTGGGGCGGACATCCAGACTTGTCATTCTTCCTCGACAGCTGGCACTCGCAGTTCGTGCAGCCCGCCGGACAGGTCCAGACCCCGCGCAACTGGTCGCGCTGGTCCAATCCCGAACTCGACGCGATCATCGAGGAGATTCGCGGCATCTCGTTCGACGATCCGAGGGGAATTGAGCTCGGGCGCGAATTCGCCAAGCTCGCGGTCCGCGAGATGCCGGTCATCCCGATCATGTCCTACAACGTGTTCACAGTAATGGATCAGACATACTGGACCGGATACCCGACCGCCAAGGATCCCTACGCAAATCCGGTGCCGAACTGGTCGAACTCACGCTACATGATGGTGCGGCTCCAGCCGACCCAGCAGTAGCCGCGCCGCGGACGAAATCCAGCGAGCCGGAGGCGGCAGCGCCTCCGGCCAGCTTCCCCCGCGGGGCGCCGACTACAGGAATTCTTGTCCATGCGCAGCTATGGCTACTATCTGCTGAGGCGTTTCGCCCAGTTCGTCATCGTCGTCTTCATCGGCATCTCGCTCACCTTCTTCATTACCCATCTCTCGCCAGTCGATCCCGTCGAGCAGATGATCGGCTCGCTCACCGCTTTCAGCGAGACAAGCCCCGAGGCGGTGCTGATGATGCGCGAGGCGCTGCGAGAACTCTACGGCACCGAAGGGCCGCTGCTTGAGCAGTTCGTCGTATACTGGCGGCGCCTTCTGGTTCTCGACTTCGGACCCTCGCTCTCCGCCTTTCCGACGCCTGTCTCAGTTCTCATTGGCCGAGCGCTGCCCTGGACTGTCGGGCTGCTCCTGACTTGCACGATGATCGCCTGGGCGCTTGGCAATCTGTTCGGCGCTCTCGCTGGCTACAACCAGAAGAGCCGGTCGCTGAAAGTCTTCGGCATAGTTGCCATGGGCCTGCACCCGGTGCCATACTACATCATCGCCTTCATGCTGCTGATCGTCTTTGGCTACCTCTGGCCGATCCTTCCAATCAGTGGCGGCGCGGCGCCGAACGTGCCGCAGGCATTCACCGCCGAGTTCGCGATCAGCGTGGTGCGGCACTCGATCCTGCCGGCGCTCTCGATCATCCTGGTCGGCATCGGGTCATGGTTCCTCGGAATGCGGGCGCTGGTTTCGAACATCGTGACCGAGGACTACGTGACCTATGCCGAGCTCGGCGGCGTCTCGCGCCGCCGCATCCTGCCATTCTACGTCATGCGCAACGCGCTGGTGCCGCAGATGACCGGCCTCGCCATGTCGCTCGGCGCGATCTTCAACGGCGCCATCATCGTCGAGTACGTCTTCAGCTATCCGGGTCTGGGGCGGCTGCTGATCGGGGCTGTCTATTCTGCCGACTACAGCCTGGTGCTCGGCGTCACCGCCATCTCGATCATCGCGGTCTCGGCGGCGGTGTTCCTGATCGATGTCCTCTACCCGGTCCTAGACCCCCGGGTTCAACTGGGCTGAGCCATGTTCAGGATCATCCGCGACCTTTTCCGCTACAACCGCGAGTTCGCCGTTGGTGCCGTGCTGACCGGCCTCGTGATCGGGCTGGCGGCGTTGTCCGCTCTATCGCCCTACTCGCCGATAGACATCTATGTGGTGCCGCCGGATATGCCGCTGTCTTGGTCACATCCCTTCGGCACCACCTCGCGCGGCCAGGACACGTTCTGGCAACTGACCTTCGCGCTGCGCAACACCCTGCTCTTCGGCTTCGCAGTTGCACTGATCAGCCGGGTGCTGTCGCTCGTGATCGGGCTCGTCTCCGGGTACAAGGGCGGCTGGATCGACCGGGTGCTGATGTCGATCAACGACACCTTCATCGTCATCCCGCTCTTTCCGCTGCTGATCCTCGCCTACTTCGTGCTGCGCGAGTACATGACCTGGGCGCTCTTGGCCCTGATCATGGGTCTGCTCGGCTGGGCCTATGACGCGCGGTTGATCCGCTCGGTGGTGATGAGCCTGCGTACGCGCGAGTTCACCCGAACCAGCGTCTTCTCCGGCATGCGGACCTGGGAGGTGCTGGTCAAGGAGCATCTGCCCTACGTGCTGCCGATCGTGTTCTCGACCACGCTCAACAACATCAACTGGTCGATCGGGCTCGAGATCACCCTTTCCGTGCTCGGCTTTACCGACATCAACACGCCGACGATTGGCACCATGATCTTCTGGGCCAATCAGCACAGCGCCATGGTTTCCGGCGTCTGGTGGTGGATTGCCTTCCCGACCCTCGTCATCACCCTGACCTTCATCGGGCTCTTCCTGCTCGCCGTGTCGCTGAACGAATACATCGACCCGCGCAGCCGGCTGAACCGCATGGGCGGAGGCAGCGGTTGATGGCGAACGGCCCCGCAGACACCGAACCGATGCTGCGCGTCCGGGACCTTCGCGCCTACTACCAGATGCACTACTTCGGCGTCAGCCGCGAGGTGCGGGCGGTGGATGACGTTTCGCTCGATGTCGGGCGCAACGAGATCTACGGCCTTGCCGGCGAGTTGAGTTCCGGCAAGACCAGCTTCATCAAGACCATCGCCGGCGCCAACCGGCCGCCGCTGAACGTGCTCGGTGGCTCGGTGCGCTACCGCTTCCTCGCCGACGATATCTTCCGGTTGAACGAGGAAGCCCTGGGGGCGGTTCGCTGGAAACACCTCAGCTACATCATGCAGGGCTCGATGAACGTCCTGAACCCGGTGCGCCGGGTTCGCGAGTCATTCGTCGATTTCGCTTTCCGCCACATGGGCGGAACGAAGCGTGAGTTCATCGGCCGGGTCGAGACGCACCTCGAACGGCTGCGCCTGGCGCCGAGCGTGCTCGACGCCTTCCCCCACGAGCTTTCGGGGGGAATGCGGCAGCGAATAACCATCGCGCTCGCGACCATCTGCCGCCCGGAGTTCATCATCGCCGACGAGCCGACCACCGCGCTCGACGTGGTGGTGCAGAAGGACGTGCTGACGATGATCCGCCAGGTACAGCGCGAGATCGGTTCGTCGATGATCTTCGTGACCCACGACATGGCGGTCCACGCCAACATGACCGACCGGCTGGGGATCATGTACGCGGGCCGGCTGGTGGAGGAGGGCCGCACGGCGGACGTCTTCCGCACGCCACGGCATCCCTACACGGCGCATCTCATCGCCAGCTTGCCCAGGATCGGCGACGTCACCCCCCGGAAGGCCTTGGGGGGCACGCCGCCCAACCTCGCCGAACCACCCGGCGGGATGCCGCTTCCACCCGCGCTGTCCGCTCGTCATGGACATCTGCAGGCGCGAGAACCCGGCCATGGCGATACTCGCACCTGGCCATCGCGCCGCCTGCTTCGCCGCGCGGCCTCAGCAAGCGGAGAGCCTGACGTGAGTGGCGCGCTCCTCGCTGTGGAGAACGTGACGCGCACCTATGCCATGGGCGGCCTTTTCGGCCTCAGTTCTTTCCAGGCAGTGGATGACGTGAGCTTCGCACTGGAGGCCGACCGTCCGGAGATTTTCACCATCATCGGCGAGTCGGGCAGCGGCAAGACGACGCTGGCCCGCATGGTGCTCGGCCTGGTGGCACCCTCGGCCGGGGTCATCCGCTTCCGCGGCGAGGATGTCGCGAAGATCGGCACCGGGCGCGCGCGCACGGCCTTCATGGCGGCGATGCAGCCGATCTTCCAGAATCCGTTCGAGGCTTTCAACCCGCTGAAGCGCCTCGACCGATACCTCCTGACCACCGCCCGTCGCTTCTGCGGCGCCCGCCGCGGGGCGGAGGCCGAGGCTCTTGCCGACGAGGCGCTGCGCAAGGTCGGGCTTTCCTTCGCCGAAGTGAGGGGGCGGTTCCCACACGAGCTTTCGGGCGGCCAGCTCCAGCGCGTGGCGGTGGCCCGCGCGCTGATCCCCGGACCGGCCCTGATCGTGGCGGATGAGCCGGTCTCCATGGTCGACGCCTCGCTGCGCATGTCGATCGTGAACCTGTTCCGCACGCTGCGCGACGATCTGGGCATCTCGATCATCTACATCACCCACGACCTCGCTACCGCCTATTACATTTCCGACCGCATCATTATCATGCAGAAGGGCAAGGTGGTGGAGGGTGGAGACGCCCGGTCGGTGCTCGACAATCCGCAGCATCCGTATTCGATCTTGCTCAAGTCAGCCGTCCTCTCGCCCGATGTCACAGAGGAGGGATCGGTCCTGACAGTCCGGCAGGAACTCACCGCGCCCGCTACGGGCAATGAACCTAATACCAGCATGGAGAACCTACCGGATGCGTGAAGTGAAGGTGCTTCTGGATCGCGACCTGTCCATCGGCTCGACCGACCGTCGCCTGTTCGGCGCCTTCGTCGAGCATCTCGGCCGCTGCGTCTACGATGGCATGTACGAGCCGGGCCACCCCACGGCGGACGCTAGTGGCTTCCGCGGCGACGTGCTCGATCTGGTGCGCGAACTTGCCCCGACCATCCTGCGCTACCCGGGCGGAAACTTCGTTTCGGGCTACAACTGGGAGGACGGAGTCGGCCCGGTCGATCAGCGGCCGACCCGGCTCGACCTCGCCTGGAAGTCGACCGAGCCGAACACTTTCGGAACCAACGAGTTCATCGACTGGTGCAGGCGTGCGGAAATCGAGCCGATGCTGGCGGTTAATCTCGGCACTCGCGGCCCGGACGACGCCCGGCGCCTTCTCGAGTACTGCAACCATCCCTCGGGAACCGCGCTTTCCGACCTGCGCCGCGAGCACGGCTGTGAGGAGCCGCACGCCGTAAACTTCTGGTGCCTCGGCAACGAGATGGACGGTGCCTGGCAGATGGGCAGCAAGACGGCTCAGGAGTACGGTCGCATCGCTGTGGAAGCCGCCAAGCTGATGCGTCTCATCGACCCGAGTATCGTACTGGCGGCCTGCGGCTCCTCGGGCCGAACCATGGATACTTATGGCGACTGGGAGCGGGAGGTGCTGGAGCACACGTTCGACCAGGTCGAGTTCATCTCGCTGCACACCTATCTCAACGACTATGCCGGCGACACGCCAGCCTTCCTCGCCAGCCCCGACCTCATGGACGCATTCATCGAGGAGGTGGTGGCAATCGCCGATGCCGTGGCGGCGCGCCGCCGCTCCTCCAAGCGCATCATGCTCAGCTTCGACGAGTGGAACGTCTGGTATCGCACGCGCCGCGGCGGATCGCGGCTGCTCCCCGGCTGGCCGGTGGCCCCGCATATCCTCGAAGAGGTCTACGACGTGAAGGATGCGCTGGCCTTCGGAGGCGCCTGCATCTCGCTCCTGAACCACGCCGACCGCGTCAAGACCGCCTGTCTCGCCCAGCTCGTCAACGCCATCGCCCCGATCATGACCGAGACCGGTGGGCCCGCCTGGCGGCAGACCATCTTCTTCCCCTTCGCCGACTTCAGCAACTTCGGCCGCGGCCGCGTTCTGCGGGCACAGATCGACTCGCCGACCTATGCCGCGCGGTACTACGATCCACGCGGCCAGGTCGATCAGTGGTACTCCCTGCCCAAGGTCCCCTACCTGAAGCTGTCGGCGGTCCATCGCGACGACGGCGGACTGACCCTTTTCGCCCTCAATCGCAACCTCACCGAGGCAATGCCGCTGGACGTCATGGCCCAGGGCTTCCCCGGCCTCTCGCTCGAAGCAGCTACAACCCTCAGCGACAGAGATCTTGCTGCCGTCAACACCGGCAGCGCGCCCGATCGTGTCAAGCCGGCCGCGCTGACCGGCGTAAGCGTGAACGGCGAGCGCATCCAGGCTGCGCTGCCCCCAGCCTCATGGAACGTGCTGCGGTTGGTGGTCTGACCTTCCCGGAGAGAGCCCGCCCTGCGGGCGCGCGGAACAGCCAGCCGGGAGGGTGGTCATGACGTGACGTGACACCTGTCGCTCATCCACTTGCGACTGGAATCGTGGGTTGAGAATTGCGCGTTGGCGCGGCGGTAGCAACGGGCGGCGGTGCGGAGCTTTCGAGGTGGCGCAGCGCCGGTGCCCTCAGCAACGCATTGGTGCCGCGCGGGTCGGCGCCATGCGCGAGCAGCATCCCTAGCCCGGCGTGATGGCCCGGTTCGGTCGCATGATAGAGCGACTCGTTGTCGTTCGGATTGGCGCCGTGCTCGAGCAGCCACGGGCCGAGAGCCATGTTGTTGCCGTGCCCTATTGCTCCGTACAGCACCGAAAGCCGGCGGTCATTGTCCGGAGAGACCGGCATCGACTCGTCGACACTCGCTCCCCTGCCCTGGACGGCCTCGGATATTACAGCCCCGCGCGGGGATGCACGCGCTTTGAGCGGCCGCCGGAGCGGCCGCGATTGCGCCCGGGCTGCGTCCGCTGTATCGCCTGTCTGCACCCCATCGCACCCTGGTCGTGGCCCCTGATGCTTTGCTTCCATGTCCAAGCCGGCTGACAACCCGGCCGATCCGTTCAAGAAGGCGCTGGCCGAGGCCACCCGCGCAATGGCAGGCGAGCCTGAGCTGACGGTGGCCTTCTCGGTCGACCCGCCGGGCTGTTCGGCGGGCACCATGCGGCTGCCGCAGGTGACGCGGCGGATGACCCGTGACGAGGTGCTGCTGGCGCGCGGCAATGCCGATGCCTTCGCGCTGCGCATCCGCTTTCACGACGACGCCACGCACCGCCGCTATGCGCCGCCGGGCGAGGTCGCCTCCGCGCTCTTCGAGGCGATGGAGACGGCGCGCTGCGAGGCGGTGGGGGCGCGCGCCATGCCCGGCACCGCCGGCAACATCGACGCCAAGATCGCCGAGGAGGCGCGCCGCCAGGGCTTCGGCGAGATCCGCGACGCCGAGCGCGCGCCGCTCGCCCAGGCGGCGGGCTATCTTGTGCGCCAGCGCGCCACCGGCCGGCCGCTGCCCGCTGGTGCGCAGCACGTGCTCGACCTGCGCCGCGGCCAGCTCGAGGCGCAGGCGGGAGCGTCCATCGAGGGGCTAGACGACGCCCTGGACGACCAGCAGGCCTTTGCCCGGATCGCCCGCCGGGTGATCGCCGATCTCGGCTATGCCGACCAGCTGGGCGACGACCCCGACCGGACGCAGGCGAGGAGGACGACAACGCGGCCGAGGGCGGCGACGAGACGCCCGATCAGGACAACGCCGGCGGCGACGCCGACGACAGCACCGAGCAGGAGCGCGCCGAGGACGACAGCAGCTCCGAGCCGAGCACCGACCCACAGCAGCTGCAGGCCGCGACCGAGACGAACGAGGACGCCGAGCTGGCGGATGCGGCCGAGATGGACGAGGGCGAGCCTCAGGACTACCGCCCGCCGCCGCATTCCGATGCCGATCCCGGATACAAGGTCTATGCCACCCCGGTTTGACGAGGAGATCGCCGCCGAGATCTCGGCCGATCCCGTCGAACTGGAGCGCCTGCGCGCCTATCTCGACCAGCAGCTGGAAGCCGCTGAAGGGCGCGGTCGCCCGCCTCGCCAACCGCCTGCAGCGCCGCCTGCAGGCGCAGCAGAACCGCGCCTGGGAATTCGACCTCGAGGAGGGCACGCTCGACGCCGGGCGGCTGGCCCGCGTGGTTTCGAACCCGATGACGCCGCTGTCGTTCAAGCGCGAGCGCGATACGGAGTTTCGCGATACGATCGTCACCCTGGCTTCTCGACAACTCCGGCTCAATGCGCGGCCGGCCGATCTCGATCGCGGCGATCTCGGCGGATGTGCTTGCCCGCACCCTGGAGCGCAGCCAGGTCAAGGTCGAGATCCTCGGCTTCACCACCCGCGCCTGGAAGGGCGGCCAGAGCCGCGAGGCCTGGCTCGCCGCCGCCCGCCCGCCGCTTCCCGGGCGGCTGAACGACCTGCGCCACATCATCTACAAGTCCGCCGACGCCCCGTGGCGGCGCGCCCGCACCAACCTCGGGCTGATGATGAAGGAGGGGCTCCTAAAGGAGAACATCGACGGCGAGGCGCTGGAATGGGCGCACCGGCGGCTGCTGCAGCGGCCTGAAGTCGCGCAGGGTGCTGATGGCGATCTCGGACGGCGCACCGGTGGACAATTCGACGCCTCTCGGTGAACCCGGCCAACTACCTGGAGAAGCACCTGCGCGACGTGATCGCCATGATCGCCTCTTCGCCGATCTTCTCGAGAATCGCGTTCAATCCCTTCGAATAGAGGCCCGCCACGTACGACGCGGAAGGATCCGCGCCGCGGCGCGCTCGCAGGACCTCGGTGAGCTCTTCAATCAAGTCGTTCATGTCCGTCCCACCAGCAACGAGCCGAGCACCGTGGCGGCAACCCCCATGGTCACGGCCACGCTGTCGCCGCCGTTCTGCATCACCTCGCGTAGCGGCGCCCACAGGAAGCCAAGGCCAGCCACGATGAGCAAAGCGCCGCTCGTGCGCCTCCAACGCGACCTCGCTGCTGTGCCTGCAGCGCTTCCGTCAGCTTCTGCATGGCCCGACGCTGCTCCGCGGCGAGCT
>CAVOGP010000059.1:0-157224 GCA_963695425.1 uncultured Alphaproteobacteria bacterium
GCCCCCCATTCCGGCAGCGGCGGCTGCGCACCCAGGCCGAGAAACCCGAGACCCGCCGCGGTCAGGATGATGCCGGCCATATCGAGGGTCACCCGCACGATGGTCGAGGACATGCAGAGCGGCACGATGTGCAGGCCGATGACGCGCGCATGGCTCGCCCCCTGCATCTGCACCGCCGCGATGAACTCGGAATTGCGGAAGGTGAGCGTCTCGGCCCGCGCGATGCGGGCGTAAACCGGCCAGGCGGTGATGGCGATGGCGATCACCGCGTTCTCGATGCCGGGGCCAAGGGCGGCGACGAACGCGAGTGCGAGGATCAGCCGCGGCATCGACAGGAAGACGTCGGTGAGCCCCATCAGCACCCGGTCGACCCAGCCGCCGAAATAGCCCGAGACCGTACCGATCAAGAGCCCCAGCGGCGCGGCGATCACCGCCACCAGGAGCACGATGAAGAGCGTGATGCGCGCCCCGTAGATCACCCGCGACAGGATGTCGCGGCCGAGTTCGTCGGTGCCCATCCAGTGCGCTGCCGACGGCGGCGCAAGCCGGTCGGCAAGCGAGCCGTCGAACGGCGAATAGGGTGCGAGCCAGGGAGCGAAGGCGGCGACGACCAGCAGCCCGATGATGATCGCCAGCCCGACCATGGCCAGCGAATTGCCCGCGAGCAGCCGAAGCGTGCGGTAGTGCTGGCCGAGCCTCGCCTGCGCGCGGGTCTCGGGGTCCTCGGCCAGCAGCCAGGCGCGGGTGATCATGCCCGCGCCCTCGGGTCGAGCAGGCGGTAGGACAGGTCCGAGAGCTTGTTGATGCCGATGAACACCGCCCCGATCACCAGCGTCGCCCCGAGGACCGCGTTCATGTCGGCGTTGAGCAGCGCACTGGTCAGGTAGTTGCCGATGCCGGGCCAGCTGAACACCGTCTCGATCATCACCGATCCCTCGAGCAGGCCCGCGTAGCTCAGCCCGATGACGGTGATGAGCGGCACCCGGATCGGGCGGAAGGCGTGGCGCCAGATCACATAGCGCTCGGGCACGCCCTTCACGCGCGCGGCGGTGATGAACTCCTGCCCGAGTTGCTCGAGCATGAAGGCGCGGGTCATCCGTGCGATATAAGCGAGCGAGAAGAAGCCGAGGATGCTGGCGGGCAGCACGATATGCGACCAGGCCGAGCGGAAGGCGTCGAGATCGCCCGCGATGAGGCTGTCGACGAGCAGCAGCCCGGTGCGCACCGGCACCATGCCGTCCATGAAGATGTCGATCCGCCCAGGGCCGCCGACCAACCGGAGCTTGGCGTAGAAGATCACAAGCCCGACAAGCCCCAGCCAGAAGGCCGGTATCGCGTAGCCGGCAAGCCCGACCACCCGGATCACCTGATCGACCCAGGCTGCCTTGCCGGCGGCGGCGAGCACACCCATCGGCACGCCGATGCCGACCCGATCAGGATGCCGAGCGTCGCCATCTCCAGGTGGCGGGAAGCACCCGCGCGAGGTCGTCGGCGACCGGCCGGTGCCGACCGACATGCCGAGATCGCCCCGCAGTACGTTGCCGACGTAGCGGGCGAACTGCACGATCATGGGATCGTCGAGGCCCATCGCCGCCGCGCCGCCTCGTATGTCTCGCGCGGCGCGCGGTCACCGACCACCGCCAGCACCGGGTCGATCGGCACGACGCGGCCGATCACGAAGGTGATGGCGAGCAGGCCGAGGAGGCCAGAGCGCCACGGTCACGAGAACCACAGGACCGGTGCCGCGCGGGCGGCGAGCGGCGGAAGCGCGCGGGCAGCCTGGGCCATTCGGGTCCTTCGATGTGCTGGGTGCGGCGGGTCGGTACGCAGGCTATCTTATCGAGATATCTTTGACGGGGCAAAAGTCGTTTAATACTCTGGCCGCGGCTCCCCCAGGGTGGACCGGAACCTTGCCGCATGCCTTCGGCATTCCCAACGACGGGCCGCAGAGCGGAATCCTCGGCCCAAAATTCGACAGGAGAGAAAGATGCGCCTTATCAGATCAATGCTCGCGGCGAGCTTCGTGGTGCTCGCCACCACGCCGGTCCCGGCCGCGACGCCCGACGACATGCTCGTCGTCGCGCAGAACATCGACGACATCATTCGCTCGACCCCGCGCCGGCCTACGAGTTCACGGCCGGCGAACTACTCACGAACATCTACGACCGGCTCGGTGCAGTACGACGCCGAGGACACCGACGGTGCTCGCGCCCGGCCTCGCCGAAAGCTGGGAGATCGACGCGGCGAACAGGACGATCACCTTCCAGCTGCGCGACGCGACCTTCCATTCCGGCAACCCGGTGCGCGGCGAGGACGTGATCTTCTCCGTCGAACGCGTGGTGAAGCTGAACCTCAAGGCCCCGCCTTCATCCTCACCCAGCTCGGCTGGACGCCCGAGAACATCGAGAGATGGTGACGGCCGACGGCAACACGGTGACGATGCAGGTATACGGGCGACTTCTCCCCTAACTTCGTGATGAACGTGCTCGCCGCCCGCCCGGCCTCCGTCGTCGACAAGTGACGGCGATGGCGAACGAGACGGACGGCGACATGGGCAACGCCTGGCTCTACCACCAACAGCGCGGGCAGCGGGCCGTTCACTCTGGCCGACTACCGCCCGTCCGAACTCGTCCGGCTCCAGGCCGCCGACAGCTACTTCAAGGACGGCCCGAAGATCGAGCAGGTGGTGATCCGCCACGTGGTCGAGGCGGCGACCCAGCAGCTTCTGCTCGAACAGGGCGACGTCGACATGGCGCGCAACCTCACGCCCGACCAGGTGGCGTCGATGTCGAGGAACGCCGACGTCCGCGTCGAGGTCTTCCCGCAGGCGGCCGTCCACTTCCTCGTCTTCAACCAGAACGTACCGAGAGCTGACGAACGAGGCGCTCTGGGAGGCGTCGCGCTATCTCATCGACTACGAGGGGATGACGAACAGCTTCCTCAAGGGCCAGATGCAGATCCACCAGTCGTTCTGGCCGGCGGGCTTCCCCGGCGCGCTGACCGACACGCCGTTCAGCTACGACCCCGAGAAGGCCAAGCAGATCCTCGACCGACGCGGGCGTGCAGCTGCCGATCACGTCACGCTCGACATGATCACGGCGCGCCCTTCACCGACATGGCGCAGTCGATCCAGGCGACCTTCGCCGAGGCCGGCATCAACTTCGAGATCATCGCCCGGCACCGGCGCGCAGGTGATCACCAAGTACCGCGAGCGCACGCACCAGGCGATGCTGCTCTACTGGGGCCCGGACTTCATGGACCCGCATTCGAACGCCAAGGCCTTCGCCTACAACGCCGACAACTCCGACGACGCCTATGCGGCGACCACCACCTGGCGGAACGCCTGGACGGTGCCGGAGGAGCTGAACGTCAAGACCATGGCGGCGCTCGTCCGAGCAGGATCCGGAGAAGCGCAAGGAGATGTATCTCGAGCTTCAGAAGATGATGCAGGCCGAGGTCGCCCATCGTCATCATGTTCCAGGCGGTCAAGCAGGTGGCGATGGACGACGCGCGTGCAGGGCTACGTCAACGGGGCGACGTCGGACTTCGTCTTCTACCGGCTGGTCGAGAAGAACTGAGCCGCACCCGGTCCCGGGCCGGCACCGCCGGCCCGGGCCAGACAAGCGAGGGGATCGAATGGCCGACGTCCCGGAGACGATCTTTGCGGACCTGCACCGTGCCGCCGACGACGCCTGCGGGGCGCGGCTCTTCACCGTCACCGTGCTGGACCGCGCCCGCGGGCTCGCCCGGCGCGCCTACAGCTCGCACCCCGAAGCCTATCCGGTGTCGGGAACCAAACCGATGCTGGTGAACGACTGGTCGCGCATGGTCGTCGAGGCGGGCCGGCCCTTCGTCGCCAACACCACCGCGGAGTTCGCCCAATACTTCTCCGACCACGCCCTGATCAACTCGCTCGGCTGCCACGCCGCGCTCAACATCCCCGTCGCCGACGCGGGCATGGTGGTCGGGACGGTCAACATCCTAGACGCCGAGGGCAACTTTACGCCCGAGCGCGTCGCCGCACTCACGGCCATCGTCGCGCGCCACCGGGCCGGGCTGGTCGCGGCAATGGCGGAGGTGCCGCTGGATCCCGCGCATTAGCAACGCGTGTCTACACATTGTGTATGCAAATTTTTTTCTGAATGTTTCCAGATACATGACTAGCGTATCACAGTGATACGCGCCACTGTCAGTGGCCGCCGCGGCCCGCCGCAAGCCGGTCAGCCCCGCGGCAGCATCCGCTCCAGCAGGGCCGGCAGCTCGTCGTAGTGCCCCAGCACCGCCTCGGGCGCCAGCGCGGGAACCGCGGCAGCCTGCGGGCCGAAGCCCATCAGCACGCAGGGAATGCCGGCCGCCCGGGCCGCCTCGCGGTCGTTGACCGTGTCGCCGACCATCACCGCCCGCGCCGGCACGCCCCCGGCCCGCGCCACAGTCTCGGTCAGGTGCCGCGGGTCCGGCTTGCGAAACGGCAGGCTGTCGGCCCCGAGCATCGCCACGAAGCGCGCCTCGATCCCGAGGCGCGCCAGCAGCCGGTCCGCCAGCGCCGCCGGCTTGTTGGTGCAGACCGCCAGCCGCCAGTCCGCCGCCGCCAGCCGGTCCAGCGCCGCCTCCACCCCGTCATAGAGCACGGTGTGCACCGCGATCCCCTCGCCATAAAAGTCGAGCAGCCACGGATAGAGCCGGTCCACCTCCGCTTCCTCCGGCGCGCGCCCCAGCCGCTCGATCCCCAACCGCAGCATGGCCCGCCCCCCGGCAAAGGCCGCAAGCTGGTCGGCCGCCGCATCCAGACGCGGCGCCAGCCCACCGGCTGCCAGCGCCGCATTCGCCGCGGCGATCAGGTCGGCGGCGGTATCGGCCAGCGTGCCGTCGAGGTCGAAGACCGCCACCCGCGGTGCGGCAAAAGGGTCAGGCAAGGCACTCTCCACGATCCGCCACACCTTAACCGTGGCAAGAAACTGAAACAGATTCTGATGTCTCCACGGCTTCTCCCATGGATCGCACCCTGATAGAAGCACGGGATCTCGCCACGGAGCCCAAGTGCATGCCGATTGCTGTCATCGTCCTGGCCGCGGGTCAGGGCACGAGGATGAACTCGGACCTCTCCAAGGTCCTGCACCCGCTCGCCGGCTTCCCCCTGCTCGCCCACGCAATGCGCGCTGCCGCCAGCATCGGGCCCGAGCGTCTGGTCGTCGTCGCCGGCCACGGGATCGAGGCCGTCTCCGCCGCGGCGCGTGAGATCGACGAGGCAACGATCATCGCGCACCAGGCCGAGCAGCGCGGCACCGGCCACGCGGTCATGGCGGCCCGCGACGCCCTCACCGGTTTTGACGGCGACGCCGCCGTTTTGTTCGGTGACACCCCTTTCGTGCAGCCCGAGACGCTCGAGCGCATGCGCGCCGCCCGCGCGCAAGGCGCCGACGTGGTGGTGCTCGGCTTCGAGACCGAGACCCCCGGCAGCTACGGCCGCCTCATCCGCACGCCCGACGGCGCGCTGACCGCGATCGTCGAATCCCGCGACGCCGGCCCGCCGCCACCGGGTGAGGTCCTCTGCAATTCAGGCGTCGTCCTGGCCGATTGCGCGACGCTCTTCGATCTCCTCGACGCGGTCGAACCCCACAACGCCCAGGGCGAATACTACCTCACCGACATCGTCGCGCTGGCCCACGCCCGCGGCCTCGCCGCCCGCGCCGTCACCTGTCCCGAGGCCGAGACCCTCGGCATCAACTCCCGCGCCGACCTCGCCAGCGCCGAGGCCGACCTTTCAGGCCGCCGCCCGCGCGGCGGCGATGGAGAACGGCGCCACGCTCACCGATCCCGCGACCGTCTGGTTCGCGCTCGACACCGCCATCGGCCGCGATGTGGTGATCGACCCCAACGTCGTCTTCGGCCCCGGCGTCACGGTGGAATCCGGGGCCATCATCCAGGCCTTCTGCCACCTCGAAGGCTGCCACGTCAGCCGCGGGGCGGTGGTCGGCCCCTTCGCCCGGCTGCGCCCCGGCGCCGAACTGGCCGAGGACGTGCATGTCGGCAATTTCGTCGAGATCAAGAACGCGATCCTGGCCGAAGGCGCCAAGGCCAACCACCTGACCTATATCGGCGACGCCGACATCGGCGCGGGCACCAACATCGGCGCCGGCACGATCACCTGCAACTACGACGGCGTGTTCAAGCACCGCACCGTGATCGGCAGCGCGCGCCTTCATCGGCTCCAACACCGCGCTGGTGGCCCCGGTCACGATCGGCGACGGCGCGCTGATCGGCGCAGGATCGTCATCACCGCGGACGTGCCGGCAGAGGCGCTCGCCATCGGCCGCGGCCGCCAGGCAGGTGCGCCCGGGCCTCGGCGCGCGGTTCATGGAACGGCTGCGCGAGCATGAAGGCCGCAAAGGAAGAAGGTGGACGCCTGATGTGCGGTATTGTCGGCGTCCTCGGACGTCACGAGGCGGCGCCCCTATGCTGGTCGAGGCGCTGAAACGGCTCGAATACCGCGGCTATGACAGCGCCGGCATCGCCACGCTGAACGACGGCCACCTCGACCGCCGCCGCGCGGTCGGCAAGCTGATCAACCTCTCCGACCTCCTGGTCCACGAGCCGCTCGCGCGGCAAGTCGGGCATCGGCCACACCCGCTGGGCCACCCATGGCGCGCCGACCGAGCGCAACGCCCACCCGCACCGGGCGGGCTCCGTCGCCGTGGTCCACAACGGCATCATCGAGAACTTCCGCGACCTTCGCGCCGAGCTTGCAGGCCGAAGGCTACAGCTTCGAGACCGAGACCGACACCGAGACCGTCGTCCAGCTCTGCGACCGCGAGCTGCGCATCGGCCGCACGCCGGTCGAGGCCGCCCGCAGGACACTGGCCCGCCTGCGACGGCGCCTTCGCGCTCTGCTTCCTCTTCGACGGCGAGGGCGACCTGATGATCGCCGCCCGCCGGGCTCGCCGCTCGCCGTCGGCCATGGCGACGGCGAGATGTTCGTGGGCTCCGACGCCTCGCGCTGGCGCCGCTGACCGACCGCATCACCTATCTCGAAGAGGGCGACTGGGCGGTCCTCACGCGCGACGGCGCGCAGATCTTCGACGCCGACGGCGCCGACGGCGAACCGCGCCGATCCACGACGTGCCAGCTGGCGAACGCTACGCGGATCGAAAAGGCCGGCTACAAGCACTTCATGGCCAAGGAGATCGCACGAGCAGCCCGTCCGTGGTGGCGAGGCGCTGGCACGCTACACGACGCCGGACTGGCAGCCGCGTGCGAGCTGCCCGAAGGGATCGACTTCACGGGCGTCCGACCGGCTCACGCTGGTCGCCTGCGGCACCGCCTCACTATGCCTGCCATGTCGCGAAATACTGGTTCGAGCAGCATTGCCGGCCTGCCGGTCGAGATCGACATCGCCTCCGAGTTCCGCTACCGCGAGCCGCCGCTTCGGCCCGGGCACGCTCGGCATCTTCGTCAGCCAGTCGGGCGAGACCGCCGACACGCTGGCCGCGCTGCGCTATGTGCGGGGCACCGGCGGGAAGGTCGCTGTCGATCGTCAACGTCGAGACCTCGACCATCGCGCGCGAGAGCGACGTCGCGCTGCCGATCCTCGCCGGCCCCGAGATCGGCGTCGCCTCCACCAAGGCCTTCACCTGCCAGCTGACCGTGCTCGCGACTGCTGGCGCTCATGGCCGCCGGCCGCCAGCGCGGCAATCTGACGCTGCGGCCGAGGCCGAGCTCGTGGCCGCGCTGCGCAGCGCTGCCGGGCCTGATCGCCCGCGCGCTGGGGCTGCGAACCCGAGATCGCCACGATCGCCAACGACATCTGCCAAGGCGCCGCGACGTGCTCTTCCTCGGCCGCGGCGCGATGTATCCCGATGGCGCTGGAAGGCGCGCTGAAGCTGAAGGAAATCAGCTATATCCACGCCGAAGGCTATGCATCCGGCGAGCTGAAGCACGGCCCCATCGCGCTGATCGACAGCGCCGTGCCGGTGATCGTGCTGGCGCCCGAGCGACAACCTCTTCGACAAGACCGTGTCGAACATGCAGGAGGTCATGGCGCGCAACGGCAAGGTGGTGCTGATCGGCGATGCGGCGGGGCTCGGCGTCGGCGGGCGACGGCACCTGGCGGCGCCTGCGCATGCCCGACGGTCGACCCCTTCATGGCCCCGATCCTCTATGCCGTCCCGGTGCAGCTCCTCGCCTACCACACGGCCGTCGCCAAGGGCACCGACGTGGACCAGCCGCGCAACCTGGCGAAGTCCGTCACCGTGGAGTGATGGGCGCTCCGGCGAGGGCGCTCGTACCCCGACCGTTCAGTAGGGTCCGATCCGCCCGCCCCGGACAGCACTGATGCGCGCGATGCGCTCGATGTCCCGGCGCACCGAGTCCACCAGCCGGTCGCGATGCGACGGTGCGCCGCACTCTTCGCCGGCCTCCAGCGAGGCCCAGATCGCGAGCTTGGTCAGCACGCCGCCGAGCGTGCGCGCCGGCACGTCCATGGCCTTCTCGACCACCGCATGTTCCAGACCCTGCAGCGTCTCGATCTCCGCCGAGGCGGCAAGTTCCGCCGCCCAGTCGGGCTCGCGTTCATGCGCCTTTTCCGACAGAAGGCCGTCAATCAGTTGAAGATAGTCGTGCAACCTGTTCAGATCCAAGGGCAATGCGCCCGAGCCTTCGCGCAGCGCGCGCATCAGCTGATTGTCCAGCCGCGGCTGCCGCGTCCGTGTCATGGTCATCGTTCCACCCATAATCTCTTATGCGGATGCCGAGTATCCGCAGGCCGACAGGGCGGCAATCGACCAACTCCCCTAACGCGATCACGGGAGGGGGGTCCGGAGGGAAGGATTCAGGGTGCCGTATGGATCAGTCCGATACCGATTCCGCGGAGTGCCGCGCTGATCCGGTCAAAGACGCCGAGTTTCAGATACACCCTCCGCAGATGCGCGTCTACCGTATGCACTGAAATTCCGAGGATCTCGGCGATCGAGGTGTTGCTCTTGCCGCGCGCCACCCAGCCGAGCACCTCGGTCTCGCGCTCGGTGAGCTGCGGCGCCGGCCCCAGCGTCGGTATCAGCAGCACGCAGTAGCGCAGATGCGCGAGCTGGCAGACCCACTGGAAGGTATGCACGTCCGCCGGATCAAGCCGCGTGACGCCGACCCGGAACCCCAGCCCGAAATAGCCGTTGCGCCCGTACGGCCCGAAGACCTGGACGGCCAGCCCGCGCAGGAAGTCCAGCTTGCGCCACTGTCGCAGGAAACGGCTCTGGACCTCGGTCATCGCATCGGGAAATTCGACCGAATCGAAATAGAACGGTTCGACGCTGCCCAGCGCGCGCTGGAGCATCGGATTGTCACGGTAGAGCTTCTCGTCGACGTAGGTCTTGACCAGCTCGTCAGGCACTCCATGTGCGGCAACGCTTACGATATCCGCGTCCGGCGCACCCATCGGCGGCAGGTGGTGATAGACCACCCGGGTCACATCGGTGCCGTGGAAGAAGCCGGTCAGGAGATGCCAGAGGGCCGCCGGCGTCGGCACTGCTGCGACCCGCGCCTCGAATTCCTCGACGCTCATCGGACTCATGTCCCCGGCTCCCGAAGCGCTCGCCGGCGGATTCTGCCGGTGGCCGTCATCGGCAGCGCCGGCACGAAGACCACCTCGCGTGGTGCCAGATGCGGCGAGAGGCGCGTACGCACCCGCGCGATCAGGTCCTCGGCTATCCCCTCCGCCGCAACTCCGTCGCGCAGCACCACGAAGGCCTTGACCGCCTCGGTGCGGATCGGGTCGGGCATCCCCACCACCGCCGCCATCGCCACGTCGGGGTGGCCGGCGAGGCACTCCTCCACCTCGCCCGGCCCGATCCGGTAACCCGACGAGGTGATCACGTCGTCGTTCCGCGCCCGGAAATACACGTAGCCCTCCTCGTCCATCACCGCCTCGTCGCCCGTCAGCATCCATTGCCCAGCGAACTTCTCCGCCGTCTTCTCCGGCGCGTTCCAGTAACGCAAGAACATCACCGGATCGGGTGCTCGCACCGCGATCTCCCCCGGCACGCCCGCCGCCACCGGCTCGCCCGCCTCCGACAGGATCGCAACCTCGTGCCCCGGCACGGCACGGCCCGCCGATCCGGGCCGCACCGGCATCAGCACCGCCGAATTGCCCAATACCACATTGCACTCGGTCTGACCGTAGAACTCGTTGATGGTCAGCCCGAACACCTCCTGCCCCCAGCCCAGCAGCCCCGCCCCGAGCGCCTCGCCCGCCGAGGCCAGGCTCCGCTGTCCCGGCACTGCCCGCACTCCGGCCTGCCGCATCAGTTTCAGCGCGGTCGGCGGCAGAAAGGTGTTGCGCACCCCGGTCGCCGCCATCATCGCCACCGCCCGCTCCGGGTCGAACTTCGGCTGGCGATACGCCACCACCGGCACGCCGAGGCACATGCCCGGCAGCAGCACGTTGGTCAGCCCTCCCATCCAGGCCCAGTCCGCCGGCGTCCAGAGAATATCCCCGCGGCTGCCCCAACCCGTCGTGGACCAGTTCGATCCCCGGCAGATGCCCGATCAGCACCCGGTGCCCGTGCAGCGCCCCCTTCGGCGGTCCGGTCGTGCCGGAGGTATAGCTGATGAACGCCGGATCGTCGGGGTGCGTCGCCACCATCGGGCAGCTGTCGCGCGCGCGGGCCAGCTCCTGCCAGAACCCCAGCACCCCCGCCTCGGGCCCGTCGATGGACAGAACGAACCCCAACTTCGGCAACCCCTCGCGGATTGCGGCAACCTTGGGCAGGTTCTGCCCGTCGGTCACCACCGCCTTCGCCCCGCTGTCGCGCAGCCGGTACGCCAGCCCGTCCTCGCCGAACAGCGTGAAGAGCGGCACCACCACCACCCCCAGCCGATAGGCCGCAAGATGCGTCAGCGCCGCCTCCGCCACCTGCGGCAGCAGCACCGCCACCCGGTCCCCCCGCCCGATCCCGTGCGCCGCGAGGACATTGGCCAGCCGCCGCGCCGCCCGCGCCACTTCGCCATGGCGCCAGTCGCGTACCGACCCGTCCGGCGCAACCGCGCGCAGCGCCAGCCGCTCCGGCTCCCGTCGCGCCCAGACCTCGGAACACGCCTCCGCGATGTTGAACCGCACGCGCCGCGGCCAGCGGAACCGCGCCTGCAGCTCGCTCCAGCCCTGACCGGGCGATATCAGCGGTTTGACTGGCTCGCGCACAGGCCCCCCGTTCTGCGCGCGACCTTAGCCGCTAGGCTGCCCCGCTTGAAGTCACTTGCGATGGGGCATACCATCAGGCCCATGGGAGCAGACGCCACCGACGCGGTGCCGAGGCTGATCGACCCGTTCCGGCGGGAGATCAGCTACTTGCGCGTGTCGGTCACCGACCGCTGCGACTTCCGCTGCGTCTACTGCATGTCCGAGCACATGGAGTTCCTGCCCAAGGCGCAGCTCCTGACGCTCGAGGAGCTTGACCGCCTCTGCTCGGCCTTCGTTGACCTCGGCGTCGAGAAGCTGCGCATCACCGGCGGGGAACCCCTGGTGCGCAAGGGCATCATGACCTTCTTCCGCGCCATGTCCCGCCACCTCGGCAGCGGCGCGCTACGCGAGCTGACGCTGACCACCAACGGCAGCCAGCTGCGCCGCTTCGCGCAGGAACTGGCGGACTGCGGCGTGCGTCGGGTGAACGTCTCGCTCGACACGCTGGACGCCGACCGCTTCCACGCCATCACCCGCTGGGGCCGCTTCGCCCAGGTGATGGACGGGATCGACGCCGCCGCGGACGCGGGCCTCAAGGTCAAGATCAACGCCGTGGCCCTCAAGGGCGTCAACGACGGCGAGTTGCACGACATGGTGGCCTGGTGCGGCGAGCGCGGGCTTCGATCTGACCTTCATCGAGGTCATGCCGATGGGGGATCTCGGCAACGAGGACCGGCTCGGCCAGTACTGGTCGCTCAAGGACCTTCGCCGCGACCTCGAAACCCGCTGGACCCTGACCGACACCGCCGAGCGCACCGGCGGCCCAGCTCGATACGTCCGCGTGGCCCAGACCGGCGGGCGTATCGGCTTCATCACGCCGCTGACCCACAATTTCTGCGAAAGCTGCAACCGGGTGCGGCTGACCTGCACCGGCCAGCTCTACATGTGCCTCGGCCAGGAGGACGACGCCGACCTGCGCGCCCCGCTGCGCGCCCACCCCGCCGACGACGCGCCGCTGCACGCCGCGATCCGCGCGGCCATCACCCGCAAGCCCCGCGGCCATGATTTCGACTATTCCCGCCAGACCGTCGCCGGCCAGGTCTCCCGCCACATGAGCCACACCGGCGGCTGATCGGCACGCGCCGTTAACGCACAATTAACTACGATTATCACTTGAATACAACAGGATAGCAAAATCTCCGCACTGGTTATCCTGGGCGAGGACACTCCCGTCAGCCATAGGCGATGACCAGAAGCACCAGCCCCAGGACCACCCGATAGACCACGTAGGGCGTATAGCTGTGGCTGCGCAGCAGCCGCAACATCAGCGCCAGCGCCAGATAGGCCGCCCCGAACGCCAGAACCGCCCCGATCGCTGCATCGCGCAGCAGGCTCCAATTGGCCGCCGCCGCGGCATCGCCGGCCAGAAGCACCCCAGAGGCGATCACCGTCGGGATCGACATCAGCATCGCGATCCGCGCCCCGTCCTCGCGCCGGTACCCGAGCAGCCGGCTTGCGGTAATGGTGATACCCGACCGCGAGGTGCCCGGAATAAGCGCCACCGCCTGCCAGAGCCCCATCACCACCGCATCGCGCAGGTTCCAGTCGGATTCCACCCGCTCCTGCGCGCCGCCCTGGTCCGCCCAGTAGAGAAACAGCCCGAACCCCAGCATCGCCCAGCCGATCACCGCCACCGATCGCAGCGCCTCCGTCAGCCCCGCGAGCTTCAGGAAAGCACCGGCCACCACCACCGGCACCGTGGCAACGGCCAGCAGCAGCGCCAGCCGCGCCTCGGGCGTGGAGACGCGCCCCGAGAGGATATGCCCCATCCCGCGCACGACTGCTGCCACCTCACCGCGAAAGAACAGCAGCACCGCGCCGAGGGTGCCGACATGCACCGCGACGTCGATGGCAAGCCCCTGGTCGGGCACTCCGAGCACCATCGGCACCAGAACGAGATGCCCCGACGAGGAAACCGGAAGGAATTCGGTGATGCCCTGAACGATCGCGATTGTCGCAAGCTGGAACAGCGTCATGGGTACTCGCGGAGAGAGCGAATCAGAGCCTCACGGACCATACAGGGATCATCGCAGGTGGGTAAGAACGCGAGATTGGTATTACACCGGAACTATTTTTCGAACTTTCCGAGCGCACTTGATGAAAATTTGGTCAGACGCCGCATACTAGGTCAGCTACAGTGACTTTTATTCCGTGAGCGATTGGTTTAAACGGGGAGTCCGGTCGTTTGGTGCGTGCGGTCGGGGCAGGGCTGGAGGATCGCGTGGCCGAACAGCGTATGCTGAAATTCGTGAAGATCTCGCGCGCCATGCCCGACAAGCGCGGCGCCGAGGTGCGGCGCGAAGACTTCGACGAAATCTATCGTGAGTTCGCGGCCGAGAAGGCGGCGGAGCAGGCGGGGCGGTGCTCGCAATGCGGCGTTCCCTATTGCCAGACCCATTGCCCGCTGCACAACAACATCCCCGACTGGCTGAAGCTGACCGCCGAGGGAAGGCTGCGCGAAGCCTACGAGCTGAGCCAGCTCACCAACACCTTCCCAGAGATCTGCGGCCGCATCTGCCCTCAGGACCGGCTCTGCGAGGGCAACTGCGTCATCGAGCAGGCAGGGCACGGTACGGTCACCATTGGCGCGGTGGAAAAGTACATCACCGACACCGCCTGGGAAGAAGGCTGGGTGCAGCCGATCGTGCCGCGGATGGAGCGGGCGGAGAGCGTCGGGATCATCGGCGCCGGGCCGGGCGGCCTCGCCGCCGCCGACGTGCTGCGCCGCGCCGGCGTGCAGGTGACGGTCTACGATCGCTACGACCGTTCGGGCGGGCTGATGATCTACGGCATCCCCGGCTTCAAGCTGGAGAAGGACATCGTCATCCGCCGCAACGAGCAGCTGGAGGCGGGGGGCGTGACCTTCCGGCTCAACTGCGACGTGGGCCGGGACATCAACTTCGAGGAGCTGCGGGCGTCGCATGATGCGGTGCTTATCGCCACCGGCGTCTACAAGTCGCGCGATCTGGGCGGGCCGGGGGCCGGGCTGCCGGGGATCGTGCGGGCGATCGACTATCTGACCGCGTCCAACCGCAAGGGCTTCGGCGACGAGGTGCCCGAGTTCGAGTTCGGCGAGCTGGATGCCGAAGGCAAACGGGTCGTGGTAATTGGCGGCGGCGACACGGCGATGGACTGCGTGCGCACCGCGGTGCGGCAGGGGGCGGCGCGGGTAACGTGCCTCTACCGTCGCGACCGGGCCAACATGCCGGGAAGCCAGCGCGAGGTGGCCAACGCCGAGGAGGAGGGCGTCGCCTTCGCCTGGCTCACCGCTCCCCGGGGCTTCACCGGCGACGATGCGGTGGCGGGCGTGCGGGTGTCGCGGATGCGGCTGGGCGCGCCGGATGCCACTGGCCGGCAGGTGCCCGAGGAAATCCCGGGTGCGGACTATACCGAGCCGGCGGAGCTGGTGATAAAGGCGCTGGGCTTCGAGCCGGAGGAACTGCCGCGGCTCTGGGGCGTCGAGGGGCTGGAGGTCACGCGCTGGGGCACGGTGAAGGCCGACTTCCGCAGCCATGCGACCAGTCTCGACGGCGTCTATGCCGCCGGCGACATCGTGCGGGGCGCGAGCCTGGTGGTTTGGGCGATCCGCGACGGGCGGGAGGCGGCGGAGAGCATCCTCGGCTGGCTCGAAACCCGGGCGGCGGTGGCGGCGGAGTAGCGAATTGCGCGATGTGAAAAGCATATGCAAAGCGTATGAAATCCATATGCGTCTTTCTCGGGAACCGCACGAGGGGTGGGTCAGGCGTGCTGACCTGTCGGCTCAGAGCCCTGCGGCTTTCCTGAGTGCGGCGTTGACGCGCGTCTGCCAGCCGCGGCCCCCGGCCTTAAAGTGCGCGATGACGTCGGGATCGAGCATGATCGTCACCCGGCGCTTGCGAACCTCGTCGGGGAGCAGCGGTCGGCCGCCCTTGCGGATGAACTCTGTCATTTCCGCCAGTTCGGGGACCTCCGCGATCGGCCTGAGCCTTGCGGCGAGTTCCGGCGTGAGTTCGGGAGCATCATCCTCGTCGAGTTCCGGCAACTCGAAGTCGTCGTCATCCGGTTCGGGAGTGATACGCTGCTTGTTCACGGCGACTTGCCCTTCTGAAACTTATGATGCGCCGGACGGAACCCCGGTCGGTGAAAACGACCACGCAAAGCCTGCCCTCGAGGCAGCCATAGCCGATGAAGCGAGGCTCGGCATAGTCCTTGCGGTTGTCGGGCAACACCTCGGCCCCCGTCCATCCGAAGCGCGCCACATCGGCGAAGTCCATGCGATGCTTCGCCCGGTTCGCCGTCCTTTTTTGCTCATCCCATTCGAACGCGTAGTTCATCGCGCCGACATGGCAGGCGATGAGTTACGCGCGGGTAAACATATGCATAAAAACCTCCCCCAGTCAAGGGCGCCGCGGCGCCCGTGCCAGGAGTGACGCCATGACCCCTTATGATGACGCCTGGGTCGCCCGCATGGAGGCCGAGTTTGCGCGGCTGGAGGCGGAGGGGATGTATCACCCCGAGCAGGAGCATTCCTCCTGCGGCGTCGGGCTGGTGGTCGCCATCGACGGCAAGCCGCGGCGGCAGGTGGTGGAGAACGCCCTCACGGCTCTGAGCGCGATCTGGCACCGGGGGGCCGTCGATGCCGATGGCAAGACCGGCGACGGGGCCGGGATCCATGTGCAGATCCCCGTCCCCTTTTTCGATGACCAGGTGCGCCGCACCGGTCACCAGCCGCGCGGCGAGCGGCTGGCGGTCGGGCAGATCTTCCTGCCGCGCAGCGACTTTGGCGCGCAGGAAACGGCGCGGACCATCGTCGAGACCGAAGTCCTGCGCATGGGCCACTACATCTACGGCTGGCGGCACGTACCGGTCGATATCTCGGTGCTCGGCGCCAAGGCCAACGCCACGCGGCCGGAAATCGAGCAGATCCTGATCTCCAACGCCAAGGGTCTCGACGAGGAGAAGTTCGAGCGAGAACTCTACGTCATCCGCCGCCGCATCGAAAAGGCGGGAGCGGCGATCCGCGACTTCTACATCTGCTCGATGTCCTGCCGGTCGATCATCTACAAGGGGATGATGCTGGCCGAGACGGTGAGTGTCTTCTACCCGGACCTGCAGGACCCGCGTTTCGAGAGCGCCTTCGCGATCTATCACCAGCGCTATTCCACCAACACCTTCCCCCGCTGGTGGCTGGCGCAGCCGTTCCGCATGCTTGCCCACAACGGCGAGATCAACACGCTTAAGGGCAACCTCAACTGGCTGAAGAGCCACGAGATCCGCATGTCGTCGGACTTTTTCGGCGAGCTCGCCGAGGACATCAAGCCGATCGTCCTGCCGGGTTCCTCCGACAGCGCCGCCCTCGACAACGTCTTCGAGGTGCTGGTGCGCGCCGGCCGCCCCGCGCCAATGGCCAAGACCATGCTGGTGCCCGAGGCCTGGTCGAAGCTCGCCACCAAGATGCCGCAGTCCTGGCTGGACATGTATTCCTATGCCAACGCGGTGATGGAGCCCTGGGACGGGCCGGCGGCGCTGGCGATGACCGACGGTCGCTGGGTCTGCGCGGGGCTCGACCGCAACGGTCTCAGGCCCATGCGCTACGTCGTCACCGGCGACGGGCTCTGCATCGCGGGTTCCGAGGCCGGCATGGTGCCGACCGATGCGATGACCGTGGTCGAGAAGGGCGCGCTGGGTCCTGGGCAGCTGCTGGCCATCGACATGGGCGCGGGGCGGCTCTACCACGACGCCGAGATCAAGGACGAACTGGCAGCCAGCCAGCCCTTCGGGGAGTGGGTCGGCTCGATCACCGATCTGGAGGCGGTGACCACCGAGGTCGAGGACGGGCCGGCCCACACCGGCGCCGACCTGCGGCGCCGGCAGATTGCTGCGGGCTACTCGATCGAGGAGCTGGAGCAGATCCTCCACCCGATGGCGGAGGACGGCAAGGAAGCAATCGGCTCGATGGGCGACGACACGCCGCCCGCTGTGCTGTCCGAGAAGTACCGCCCGCTCAGCCACTACTTCCGGCAAAACTTCAGCCAGGTCACCAACCCGCCGATCGATTCCTTACGCGAGCATCGGGTGATGAGCCTGAAGACGCGGTTCGGCAATCTCAAGAACGTGCTCGACCAGGACAACAGCCAGACCGAGATCCTGACGCTGGAAAGTCCCTTCGTGTCGAACAGCCGGTTCGTGACGCTGGCGGCCCGCGCGGGCAGCGCTGCCGTGGTGATCGACTGCACCTTCGAGGTCAATGCCGACCCGACCGCCTTGCAGCTGGGTCTAGCGCGCATCCGCGCCGAGGCAGAGGACGCCGTGCGCGCGGGCGTCAACCACGTCGTGCTCACCGACCACCAGCAGGACGAGAGCCGCGTCGGAATGCCGATGATCCTGGCGACCAGCGCGGTGCATTCCTGGCTGACCCGCAAGGGTCTCAGGACTTTCACCTCGCTCAATGTGCGCTCGGCCGAGTGCATCGACCCGCATTACTTCGCCGTGCTGGTCGGCTGCGGGGCGACCACGGTCAATCCCTATCTCGCCGAGGATTCCATCGCCGACCGCATCGCCCGCGGGCTGATCCCCGGCACGCTTGCCGAGGCGGTCGCGCGCTACCGCGAGGCGATCGACTGGGGGCTCTTGAAGATCATGTCCAAGATGGGGATCTCGGTGATCTCGTCCTATCGCGGCGGGCTGAATTTCGAGGCGGTGGGCCTCAGCCGCGCGCTGGTGGCGGAGTACTTCCCCGGCATGCTCAGCCGCATATCGGGCATCGGCGTCACCGGCTTGCAGCGTCAGGTGGAGAAGGTTCATGCCCCGCGCCTGGGGCGCCAGCGACGCGGTGCTGCCGATCGGCGGCTTCTACAAGGCGCGGCGCTCCGGCGAGGCCCATGGCTGGGAAGCGCAGCCGATGCACATGCTGCAGGCGGCCTGCGATCGCGGCTCCTACGAGCTGTGGAAGCAGTACAGCCGCGCCATGCAGTCGCGCGCGCCCATCCATCTGCGCGACCTCTTGGACTTCCAGCCCACCGGCGCTGCGGTTCCGCTCGACCAGGTGGAATCGATCACCGCGATCCGCAAGCGCTTCGTCACGCCGGGCATGAGCCTCGGCGCGCTGGGGCCAGAGGCGCACAAGACGCTCAACATCGCCATGAACCGGATCGGGGCGAAATCCGACAGCGGCGAGGGTGGTGAGGATCCCGCACACTCCCTGCCGGAGCCGAACGGCGACAATGCCAGCGCCAAGATCAAGCAGGTGGCCTCCGGGCGCTTCGGCGTCACGGCGGAGTACCTCAACAACTGCGAGGAGCTGGAGATCAAGATCGCCCAGGGTGCGAAGCCCGGCGAGGGCGGCCAGCTGCCGGGGATCAAGGTCACCGAACTGATCGCTCGCTTGCGGCATTCGACGCAGGGTGTGACGCTGATCTCGCCGCCGCCGCACCATGACATCTACTCGATCGAGGACCTGGCGCAGCTGATCTACGACCTCAAGCAGATCAACCCGCGGGCCAAGGTCTGCGTGAAGTTGGTGAGCCAGTCGGGGGTGGGCACCATCGCGGCGGGCGTGGCCAAGGCCAAGGCCGACGTGATCCTGATCGCCGGGCACAACGGCGGCACCGGCGCATCGCCGCAGACCTCGATCAAGTTCGCGGGGCTGCCCTGGGAGATGGGGCTGAGCGAGGCGCACCAGGTGCTGAGCGTCAACAACCTGCGCGACCGGGTGATCCTGCGCACCGATGGCGGCCTGCGCACCGGGCGCGACATTGTTATCGCAGCGATGCTCGGGGCGCAGGAGTTCGGGATCGGCACCGCCTCGCTGGTGGCAATGGGCTGCATCATGGTGCGCCAGTGCCAGTCGAACACCTGCCCGGTGGGCGTCTGCACCCAGGATCCGGTACTGCGCGCGAAGTTCACCGGAACCGCCGACAAGGTTGTCAACCTGATGAGCTTCTACGCCCAGGAGGTGCGCGAGGTGCTGGCGAGCGTCGGCGCGCGCTCGATTGACGAGGTGATCGGGCGGGCGGACCTCTTGACCCAGGTCAGCCGCGGCGCCGAGCATCTTGACGATCTCGACCTCAACCCGCTGCTCATCAACGTGGACGAGGGCCAGCCGGTCAACTACGACCGCCGGCGGCCGCGGCAGGTGGTGCCGGACACGCTGGATGCGCAGATCGTCGCGGACGCCGAGCCGTTCTTCAAGGACGGCGAGAAGATGCAGCTCAGCTACGCCGTGCAGAACACCCTGCGCTCGATCGGGACGCGGGTATCGAGCCATATCGTCCAGCGCTTCGGCATGAAGAACGGACTGCAGGCCGACCACCTGACGATAATGCTCGCGGGCAGCGCGGGCCAGTCGCTCGGGGCCTTCGGCGCGCCGGGGCTGAAGATCGAAGTGTTGGGCGAGGCCAACGACTACGTCGGCAAGGGCCTGTCGGGGGCGACGATCGTGGTACGCCCGCCGCTCGGCTCGCCGCTGGTGCCGCAGGACAACGCGATCATCGGCAACACGGTGCTCTACGGCGCCACCGACGGCTATCTCTTTGCCTCGGGCCGCGCCGGCGAGCGGTTCTGCGTGCGCAACTCGGGCGCCAGCGTGGTGATCGAGGGCTGCGGGTCGAACGGCTGCGAATACATGACCGGCGGCGTAGCGGTGATCCTCGGGCGGTTCGGAGACAATTTCGGCGCCGGCATGACCGGGGGCATGGCATTTCTATATGATCCCGACGACGAGATCGGGCTGCGGCTCAACGCCGAGACGGTTATCGTGGCACCGGTGGCGTCTGCCGCATGGGAGGCGAAGCTGCGGCGGCTGGTCGAGCGCCACGCCGATGAGACCGGCAGTCCGCGGGCCGCGGAGATTCTGCGCAACTGGGACGACGCATTGCAGCACTTCCGCCAGATCGTGCCGAAAGAGATGCTGTCGCGGCTCGAACATCCGCTCAGCGACGCGCCGGAGGCGGTGCGGGCCTGATGACGCCTGAACACTTCGGGCTGGCGCCTTCGGGCGCCATGCCGAACCATCCTGTTTTTCCGGTCCTGCTCTACCGCGGCGCCGTTGCGGGGTCCGGCGAGCATGCAGCCGTCGCGATCGAGGCGCTGTTTGCGGCGAATGGCTGGCCGCCGGCCTGGCGGAACGGGATCTATCCCTTCCATCACTACCACACCCTCGGCCACGAGGCGCTCGGCTGTGCAAGCGGCACCGCCCGCGTGCTGCTTGGCGGCCCGGGCGGGCGCGAGGTCGAGATCGGTTCGGGCGATTTCCTGGTGCTGCCGGCCGGCACCGGGCATTGCCGGATTGCCGCCAGCCGAGACTTTCTGGTGATCGGCGCCTATCCCCCGGGCCAGCGCGCCGACATCTGCCGCGAGGCACCGACACCGGACATGCTGGCGCGCATACGCGCCCTGCCTGCACCCGCCACTGATCCAACAGGCAGCACCGACGGTCTATCGCGCCTCTGGCGCCTGAGCTAGTTCAGGCGGTGCGAAGCTCCGGGGAACAGATGTCCGAGACGCGTCGAGCGCCTTGCCAAACGCCTCGACCTCTGCATCCAGGCGCGCTTCTTCGTCAGGATCGGGCGGCGGGGGCGGCTTGTTGAGACTGCCGGCGAGGGCAGGGTCGACGCGGATGCGGGCGAGCAGTGCCAGGTGGTCGGAGCCGAACGGCGGCAGCAGCATGAATGAGACAATTGCGATCTCGGCGGACACGTAGATCTGGTCGATGGGGCACCGGATCAGCGGATGGTTGGCATTGAAGCTGGCGTAGAGGCCTCGGCCGACGCGCGGATCGACGTAGCCGCCGACCCGCTTGAAGTGCTGGGCGCGGTCGGACCAGGCCGTCTCGTTGAAATCGCCCATGACGACGATCGGCACTCCGGAGCGGCGGGCGAAGCGCGCGGCATAGGTGATCTGGGCGTCACGCTCCTCGGTGTCCTGGCCGGGGATCGGTGGCTGGGGATGCAGTCCGACGAAGCGGAAGGCCTGTCCGTCCTGGCCGATCATCTCAGCCAGAACCGTCGGGGTCTCGTCGCGGGTAAGGTAGACGACGCGCGCGTCGGTGGTGGTCAGTCGTGTCGCGAAAACTAGCCCGTAGTGGTTGTCGCGCGGCTCGCGCAGCACGGTGGGATAGCGCGCCAGCACCGGCTCCAGGGCCGCGATCCAACGAAGGTCGGTCTCCATCAGCAAGAGCACGTCAGGGTCGCTGCGCTCGATCAGCGTGGTGAGCCGGGCGTGGTCGGCGTTCTCCATCAGGACATTGGCGGTGAGGAGCGTGATCCCGTCGGGCGCGTCCGGGGCGAACTCCATCTCGCGGCGGGCGAGGCGCGTGTAGGGCCGAATGCGCCAGAGCTGGTAGCCTCCCCCTGCGGCCGCCAGCGCGAGCAGGATCAGCCGCGCGGTGCCGGGCAGCGCCAGGCTGGCCAGCGCCACGAGACCGAAACCCGCCGCGAGGTGGAGACGGGGGAAGTCCCACATCCTTACCCACCAGGCCTGCGAGGCGGAGAGCGGCAGCAGGGTGACGACCGCGAGCGCGGCGGCGAAGGCCCAGACGGCGATTTCATAGAGTAGTGCGATCATCCGGCCTCCTGCCCCCATCTAGCAGCCACTGGTCGCGCGCGTCCATCTGCCGGCGACTTGCGCGGCGGACTGTTTCTCGCCAGAAACACCCATGGTTGTGCGAGCTTTCCGGCGACGGCGGATTTGGCGCTTCCTCCGGCGCCTGGTGCTGGCCGGGGCAGCGTTGGTGCTGCTCGTGGTGCTGCTGTTTCGATGGGTGAACCCGCCGATCACCTGGCTGATGGCGAGCGAATGGTGGCGGCTGGGGGCGATCGAGCGGGAATGGGTCTCGCTGGAGGACATGTCGCCCAACCTGCCGCTGGCGGCGGTGGCGGCGGAGGACGCGAACTTCTGCCGGCACTGGGGGTTCGATATCGAGGGAATCCGGGCGGCGCTGGCGGACAGCAGCCGGCTGCGCGGGCGGATCGACCATCAGCCAGCAGGTGGCGAAGAACGTCTATCTGTGGCCGGCGCGGTCGTGGCTGCGCAAGGGGCTGGAGGCCGGGTTCACGGTGCTGATCGAGGCGATGTGGCCGAAGCGGCGGATCCTGGAGGTCTATCTGAACGTCGCCGAGTTCGACGAGGGGGTCTTCGGGGTGCAGGCGGCGTCACGGCGGTATTTCGGCACGGACGCGGCCAACCTGGGGCCGCAGCGGGCAGCGCGGCTGATGGCGATCCTGCCGGACCCGCAGCGCCGCTCGCCGGTCTCGGGCACGCGCTTCATCGCCCAGCGGGGGGCCGCCATCCAGCGGGGGGCCGCGACCATCCGCGAGGACGGGAGGGCGGCCTGCTTCCTCTGACGCGGGCCACAGGGGCATAACAAATGCGGAGATTTTTTAACTTGTTGTTTTAAAACAATAATCGTGGTTAGCAGTTGGTTAACGGCGCCTGTTTCCGGCCCTTGCGGACCGAACCCGGTCCGGTCATCTTCGCCGGGCTCCGCTTGTACCCGGTTTCGAAGTTTGAGTGACGATTGAAACGACAAATGGTTGAAATTTCGCGCACAAAGGAGGATGAATGGGGCATCGAGCAAAAAAAGGAACGCAGAATGCGCCGTCTCTACCATCAGCCGTTATCCCCCTACCGCCGAAAAATCCGCCTGGTGCTGGCGGAGAAGCGGATCGAGGTCGAACTGGTCGAGGAACCGACCTGGGAGCGGAGGATGGACTTCCTGCGCATGAACCCGGCGGGACAGGTTCCGGTGCTCAGGATCGACGACCTAGTGCTGGCGGATTCGGGCGCGATCTTCGAGTACCTGGAGGAGACCTGTCCCGAGCCGCCGTTGCTGCCCAAGAGCGCGGCCGGGCGGGCGGAGGCGCGGCGGCTGACCGCCTGGTTCGACGACAAGTTCCACAACGAGGTGACGGCGAACCTGCTCTACGAGCGGGTAAACAAGAAGCTGGCGCGCTCGGGCTATCCGGACAGCGAAAAGATCAAGGCCGGGATGCGTAACATCAAGTACCACCTCGATTATATCGGCTGGCTGATGGATCACCGGCGCTGGCTGGCGGGAGACGAGATGACCATCGCGGATTTCGCCGCCGCGGCACAGCTTTCGTGCATCGACTATATCGGCGACGTGGACTGGACGCGCAGCGCGGGGCTGCAGCAGTGGTATGCCAAGATCAAGTCGCGCCCGGCGTTCCGGTCTATCCTCGCTGACCTAGTGCCGGGCTTCAACCCGCCGCAGCACTACGCCGATCTCGACTTCTGATAAGAACGCGTGCGATTCCAAAGGTTAACGGCGATTCCGCACATATGGAATGCATATGAAACGCATATGAAAACCGTATGCCAACTAAAATAGTCGGGATTGAATTGTTAACGCCGGCCGAGACCGACTCGCTGGCCGGCCGGATCAAAGCCCGGGCGCTGGGGGAGGGTTTTGCCGCCGCCGGCATCTGCGCTCCCGGCGCCATCCCCGCCGCCGCCGGGCGGCTTGCGGCCTTCGTCGACGCCGGACGGCACGGGGACATGCGCTGGATGGCCGAGCGCATGGCCTGGCGCGGGAATCCCGAGGCGCTCTGGCCTGAGGCGCGGTCGGTCATCATGCTGGCGGAGTTGTATGCGCCGGGCGAGGATCCGCTGGCCAATCTCGCGCGGCCCGAGCGGGGGTCGATCAGCGTCTATGCCCGCGGGCGCGACTATCACGACGTGGTCAAGGCGCGGCTGAAGCGGCTGGGGCGCTGGCTGGTGGCCGAGACCGGCGCCGAGATCAAGGTCTTCGTCGACACCGCACCGGTGATGGAGAAGCCGCTGGCCGCCGCCGCCGGGCTGGGCTGGCAGGGCAAGCACACGAACCTCCTGGGGCGCGAGCTCGGCAACTGGTTCTTCCTCGGCGCCATCTTCACCACGCTGGAGCTGCCGCGCGACGCGCCGGGCGAGGACCGCTGCGGGTCGTGCCGGGCCTGCCTCGACATCTGCCCGACGGATGCGTTTCCCGCCCCCTACCAGCTCGATGCCACGCGCTGCATCTCGTATCTGACGATCGAGCACGCGGGCCCGGTGGCGGAGGAGCTGCGGGCCAAGTTCGGCAACCGCATCTACGGCTGCGACGACTGCCTTGCGGTCTGCCCCTGGAACAAGTTTGCTCAGGAGGCGCGGGACGCGGCGCATTTCGCGCGGGTCGAACTGCAATGTCCGAAGCTGGAGCATCTGGCGGGGCTCGACGATGCGGCATTCCGGCAGGTGTTCAGCGGCTCGGCGATCAAGCGCATCGGGCGCAACCGCTTCGTGCGCAACGTGGCTTATGCGATCGGCAACTCCGGGCTACGCGATCTGCTGCCCTCGGCGCGGCGGCTGGCGGGCGACCCTGACCCGGTGGTGCGCGATGCCGGCGACTGGGCGGCGGCGCGGCTCAGCGCAGCGCCTGGAGATTTCGCCGCGCCGGCGTCGCCAGCGAGTGGTCGGGATGCGTCGCGATAAGCTCGAGCCACAGCGCCTCGGCGCCGGTCTCGTCGCCAAGCTCGGCGCGGGCGGCGGCGGCTTCGAAGAGGGCCTCGGGCAGGCCGGGCGCATCGGCGAGCGCGCGGTCGGCCTCGGCCATCGCCGCCGCCGGGTCGCCGGAGCGGCGCAGCGCCGCGGCGCGGAGCGCGCGGGCGGCGGCGTCGTCGGGGGCGGTGGAAAGGCGGGCGTCGAGGGCGGCGATTGCCGCCGGCCAGTCACTATCGGCGGCAGCGATGCTGGCGCGCAGGATGGCAATTTCCCGCTCGTCCGGCGCCAGCCGCGCCGCCTGGTCGAGGGCGGCGGTGGCAAGGTCGGGGGCGCCGGCCTCCAGCCACAGCCGCGCACCATCGACCAGCGTCACGGCGCGCAGGCCGGGGCTCATCGCCCGGTTGGGATTGGTGGCCAGCGCCGTGAGCAGCCGCGCCGCCGTGGCGGTGGCGCCCATGGCCTCCAGTGCTGCGGCCTCGCAGAGCCGCGCCGGCACGCCGCCGCCGTTGCGCGTCCAGACGGCGGCGTCCTCGCGCGCGGAGGCGGGGTCGGCGGCGATGGCCGCCTCGCAGGCCTCGGGCGAGGCGATCTCGGCGCTGGCAGGTGCTGCGGCGAGCAGGGCGGCAATGAACCATCGCATGGTGGGCGATGCCCGTTCTTCTGAACCTCGGCCATGGCTACTCGGCGGCGCGCTTCGCGGCAAGCCTGCCCGGCGGCTGGCGCGTGCTGGGCGCAACCCGTTCGGCCGAGAAGGCGGCGGCCATGGCCGTGGCGGGGGTCGAGCCGGTCGATTGGGGCGACCGCGACGCAGTGGCGGCGGCCATTGCCGAGGCGAGCCATGTGCTCGTCTCGGCGGCGCCGGACAGCGGGGGCGATCCGGTGCTGGCGCGGCACGCGGGGGATCTGGCGGCAGCGGGGATTGAATGGGTGGGCTATCTCTCCACGACCGGGGTCTATGGAGACCGGCGGGGCGGCTGGGTGGACGAGGAGAGTGCGCGCGAGCCCGTGGGCGAGCGGGGACGCTGGCGGGCGGCGGCGGAAGACGCCTGGCTGGCGAGCGGGCTGCCGGTGCATCTGTTCCGGCTGCCGGGAATTTACGGGCCGGGGCGCAGCGTATTCGAGCGGCTGCGGGCGGGGACGGCGCAGCGGGTGGTGAAGCCGGGGCAGGTCTTCAGCCGTATCCATGTGGACGACATCGCGGCGGCGCTCGCCGCCTCGGTTGCGCGTCCGGCGCCGGGGCGGGCGTATAACCTCGCCGACGACGAGCCCGCTCCGCCGCAGGACGTGGTGGCGTTCGCCGCGGGGCTTTTGGGGGTGGCGGTGCCGCCGGAGGTGCCGATCGAGATTGCGGGGCTGTCGCCGATGGCGCGGTCGTTCTATGCGGAGTTCCAAGCGGGTCTCGAACCGGCGGATGAAGGAGGAGCTGCGGGTCACCCTCGCCTATCCCGACTACCGGGCGGGGCTGCGGGCGATTCTCGCGGAAGAAGAGTGACGGCGGGAAGGCAACAGGCGGCGGAAAATCGCGGCGGGGTTCGCTGCGCACTGGTAATCGCTCCCCCTATCGGCCAATGATTTGCAAAATGAATGGCGCGGAGGTCCCGCGCCGTCGAGGTAGGTGGGATGTCGCAAAGGCGGCTTCGAGCAGGAGCAGCAGTCATAGCTTTGGCTTCGGCCACGGCGCTGGGCGTCGGGGAGATCGCCCCGGCGCAGGATCGCGCGCCGCCGCGTCCGAGCCTGAACCTCTATGGCACCACCGGCCTGATCGACATGCCGAGCGCCGAGGCGCAGCCCGACGGGCAGATCTCGGCGTCCTATTCGCAGTTCGGCAATACCTCGCGGCGCAACTTCAACTTCCAGGTGCTGCCGCGCATCTCCGGCACGCTGCGCTACTCCACGATCGAGAACGCGGGCCAAGGCGGCGACCCCAACTACGACCTTTATGACCGCAGCCTGGACGTGACCTTCCAGCTCACCTTCGAGGACCGCGACGGCTGGCGGCCGGCGATCGCGCTGGGATTGCGCGACTTCCTCGGCACCGGGCTTTATTCGAGCGAGTTCCTCGTCGCCTCGAAGACCGTCGCCGAGGACTTCACGCTGACCGCAGGCGTCGGCTGGGGGCGGCTCTCGGGCAACGGCATGGCGTCGAACCCGTTCTGCGAGGTCGACGGCGCGTTCTGCGAGCGTGACATCGATTTCGGCGAGGGCGGCAAGCCCGCCTGGGACGCCTACTTCCACGGCCCGGATGTCGGATTCTTCGGCGGTGTGGAATGGCGGGCGACCGACAAGTTCACCCTGAAGGTCGAGTATTCACCCGACCAGTACGAGCGCGAGCAGAGCAGCCCGGCCTCGGACTTCGAGCGAAAATCCGACTTCAACTTCGGCGCCGAATACCGCTGGCGCGAGGGGGTGACGGTGGGGGCCTACTACATGTACGGCTCGGAGGTCGGGTTCAACGTCGCTGTGAGCGGCAACCCGCTGAAGCCGCTGACGCCGCAGGACTTCGGCGCCGGCCCGCTTCCGGTGAACGCCCGGGCGGCGGACGCTCCGCGCGGGACCAGCTGGGCGACGAACACCGCGGCCCGCGACCAGCTGGCGGAGGCGCTCGCGGAGGCGCTCAAGGGAGAGGGCATCCAGCTCGAGGAGATGCAGGTCACCGGCACCACCGTCGAGGTCGGTGTGACCAATCGCCGCTTCAACCAGGATCCGCGCGCCATCGGCCGCACGGCGCGGGTGCTCGCCATCGGCATGCCCGCTTCGGTCGAGACCTTCCGGATCACGCCGATGCTGGGCGGGCTGCGCACCACCACGATCGTGATCGACCGCAGCGACTACGAGGCGCAGGTGGACCGGCCCGACGCCGGGGAGCGCAGCTGGCAGACCATCGAGCTCGCCGGGGCGACGCCCAGCCTCAGCGATGACGTCTGGAGGCGCGAAGGCTATCCCGAGTACGACTGGAGCATCGCGCCGGCACCCTACCTGTTCCTGTTGAACCCCGAGGAACAGATCCGTCTGAGCCTGTTTGTCGACGCCGCGGCGAGCGTCACCTTCTCGCCGGGCTTCTCGGTCAGCGGCCGGGTCAGCCAGGGCCTGATCAACGTGCCCGACGACGACGGGCCTTCCGAGACCAACCTGCCGCCGGTGCGCAGCGATGCGCCGCGCTACTATTCCGGCTACACGCCCAAGCTTGCGCGGCTCACGGTCGATTATCTCTTCAAGCTGAACGAAAACACCTACGCGCGCGCTTCGGCCGGCTATCTTGAGCGGATGTTCGCGGGCGTCAGCGGCGAGGTGCTGTGGAAGCCGGTCGAACAGAACTGGGGCGTCGGGCTCGAGCTCAACTACGTCGCCCAGCGCAATTTCGACGACCTCGGCTTCGACTACTACGACTACGACGTAGCCACGGGCCACGCCTCGCTATACTGGAACACCGGGTTCTACGACCTGGAGACCATTTTCAGCGCGGGCCGTTACCTCGCCGGCGACTGGGGCGGCACCTTCGACATTTCGCGGCGCTTCGCGAACGGCTGGACGGTCGGCGCCTACTTCACCCTGACCGACGTCACCGAGGAAGACTTCGGCGAGGGCAGCTTCGACAAGGGCGTCTATATCCAGATCCCCTTCCGGTGGACCGTTCCCTTCGAGACGCGGGCGACCAACACCATCGCACTGACTTCTGTGTCCCGCGACGGCGGTGCCATTCTCGATATTTCCAACCGCCTCTATCCGATCGTCCGCGACTTCGACGAGGGCAGGCTGGAGCAGAACTGGGGCTCGTTCTGGCAATGAGACTCGCGCTCGCCACCCTGGCACTCCTGCTCGCCGCCTGCTCCGACGAAGGCGTAAACCCGATCGTCAACGCGGCGTTCCAGGAGATCAACCCGTTGCGCGGCGGTGTCGAGACACCGCCGGCACCGGCCCAGCCGATTACTCGGGCCGCGATCGATCGCGCGGATGTTGCGATGATCCGCATCCGGCTGGTGGGCGAGGAGAGCGGCGCCTTCATGGTCGCGGCGAGCGACAACGGCGGCTACGTGACCTTCGCCTCGACGCTGCGGCAGACGGTGACGCTGCGCGGCTCGCAGGTGACCGGCTCGCGCGGGTTGGGGTACGACCTGCTCTCGGCGACATCGAGCCAGCCCGATCCGCTGGTCCGCCCCATCCCCCCCGGACAGTGGCCCGCGCGGGTGACGCGCAGCTACGAGCTGCCGGCACCGGCGCCCCGCGGCACGATCCTGACCTTCGACTGCCGCTACGAGATCGGCGCCGCGAGCGAGATCGTCATCATCGAGCAACGCCACCGCGGCGTGGAGATTGCCGAGTATTGCTCCGGGCCGACCGGCAATTTCGAGAACCTGCATTTTGCCGACCTGCGCAACGGATTCGTCTGGCGCTCTATCCAGTGGCTCGGGCCGCAGCAGGGGCTGCTCGACCTGCAGATCGTCCTTCCCTACACTGGCCCCCGAGGCTGAGCGCAACGCCCGTTCTTGCGGGCGCCTCCCCCTGGTCCCCCGGATTATCTTCCGGACGGCCCTTCCGGCTGGATGCTTCCGTGCGGCCGATGCAGGGTGCAATCGCGTAACGATATCGGCCTTGCACAAAAAAGAAGGCAGCGCGCAGGCGCTGCCTTCAGTATGTTATTTCAAGCCGGAAGGGCGGCCGTCAGGCCGCCAACCCGCGTCTCGCTATCATCAAACGATCAGGAATTGTCGTTGGCGATGGCGTAGGCGATGGCGGCGAGACCGATTACCGGGATCAGCCAGGCAGCATTCGAGCCACCGACCGGGGCCGGCTCGGCAATGATGATCGGCTCCTCGACGGGGTCGAACACGAGCGCGCCAGCCGAGGCCTGGCCGGCCAGCAGGAGCGCCGCCGCGGTAGTAACAAGATACTTCATTCTGTCCTCCTAGAGTGTGCGGGTCTGCGAAACTGCTAGCCCGCCCGGACCTGCGATCGGACAAGCTAATGGCCGGAGCGTAACCAAGTTTCCCTCGCCTTTTCAATCGCCGAGATCCGGCTTAGGGAGTAAATCACAGCTGTTGTCAAATTAGCAACACCGGAGTGCCGATCTGCGCGCGGTCGTAGACCTCAATGATGTGCTCATTGAACAGGCCAATGCAACCATTGGATGATTGGCGCCCGATTTTCCGGATGTCGTTGGTGCCGTGGATGCGGTAGGCGCCGGGGAACCCGAGGTTCAGCGCCCGGACACCGAGCGGGTTGTTCGGCCCCGGCGGGACATAGCGCGGCAGGTCAGGATGGCGGCGCAGCATGTTTGCGGTTGGCGCCCAGTCCGGGTTCGGGCGTTTCAGCGTCACGGTCGTGCGGCCGCGCCGGGTCAGGTCACCGGTGAGCGGGACCGAGGTCGGATAGACGCGATAGAAACCGTCGGAGTCCCAGAAATGCAGCACGCGATCGTTGGTGTCCGAGAGAATTGCCCCGCGCGAGATGTTGCTGAAGTGATCCTGCCAGTTCCGCATCTTGATGCCGGAGATTCGCCGCAGCAGATAGACGCGATCCTGCGAATTGGGCACATAGTCGAGCAGCGGATCCTCCTCGACTGCGGCCCGGGCGCCGGATGCGCCCAAGCCCACCGTGAGCGCCGTCCAGGCTGCGAGCTGGCCGAAGGTCCTGCGGCTAAGGCTCCCGGGATGGTTGTTGTCCATGTCCGCCTCCATTCCAGCGCCATTCTGGCACAGGCATATATTTTACTTGTGTTGCCCTGGTGTCGCAACTGACAGTTCTGGCACCGCTCACCCCGAACTCGTGCAGAGGCGGGCTGCGCCGGGCGGTTCGATGCGGCGCCCTGATTCGGGGACCTCGAAGGGCCCTCGCGCAGACGCCACGGTGCTGCATCGACGCAAGCGGGCCTGGAAAGGGAGCGGTGGTGCGGGCCGCAAGCGTCTGTTGCGGCCGCTTGCCCGCGGAGACGGAAGGGGACCGGCGCGCATGCGCGCCGGTCCGTGGCACAATGGGCAGCGCCGGTGTCAGCCTTCGTACTCCGGCATGGCCTCCAGCGTGTCCCTGGTCAGCGAAGTGCGGATCAGCACCCGGCCGTCCGGGTCCTTGAAGACGTCGATCTCCTCGACGGGCAGCATCACCTGCTCGCGGCCGATACCGAGGAAGCCGCCGAAGTGGGCGACCACGCCTTCGACCGTGCCGTCGGCGCCCACCAGCGTTTCGCCGACGGTGGCGACCCGCTCGTCGTCGCCGCTGGTGCGGATGTCGGCCCCGTCCAGTTCCTCGGCCATGACGGTCTCAATGGCGACCGGCTCCCAGGTCTCCTGCGGTCCCTCAGCCTCCATCACGGAATTGGGGGCCTCGGCGCCAGCCTCCGGGGTGGGCAGGATCGGCGCAGGCGCTTCGGCGCCGGCTTCCGGAAGGGGCGTGGCCGGATCGGGCGGCGGCCTGTCCTGGGCAGTGGCGGCCACGAAGAGGGCGCCGGCCAGGGCGGTCGAGGCGAGAAGGGTCTTGAACATGTCGGTCTCCTTGGGTCAGCGGGCAAACCCGGTCCGACCCGGCTTTCGCCGGTCCAAGCGCCCGGCGCTCGCGGACCATCAGGTGCCCTATGGTTGTGAGGGAAAAACGCCCCGGGCCGACGAGGGTTCCGGGGAGGGTTCCGCCGCGACCGGCTCTCGGCGGATCACCGCCAGAGCCGCGCCGGTTATCCTGCTCAGGCCGAGAGCGACAGCGCCCGGTCGAGCTGTTCCAGCGATTGCAGGGCGGCGGCGGGGTCGCGGCGGAAGTCGGGACTGCCGTTGACCAGCACCTCGAGCCGGGCGCGGGCGCGCGAGACTCGGCTCTTGATGGTGCCGACGGGTGCGCCCAGCACCTTGGCCGCCTCTTCATAGCTGAAATCGCTGACGCCGATCAGAAGCAGCGCTTCGCGGTGGTCGCAGGGCAGGCACTGCAGCGCGCAGAGGAAGTCCTGCATCGCCATCGCACCGTCATGGCGTGGTGCATCGGTCAGCCGGCCCGCATGGATGCCATCGGGATCGGGCACCTCGCGCCGGCGGCGACGGCCCTCGGAATAGTACTGGTTGCGAAGAATGGTCACCAGCCAGGCGTGCAGATTGGTGCCGGCCCGGAACTTGTCGCGATGGGCGATGGCCTTGACGAGCGTCTCCTGAACGAGGTCGTCGGCGCGATCCTGGTTGCCACTGAGCGCGCGCGCAAAGGCGCGCAGCATCGGAATTGCTTCAGTCAGACTTTGCTTGAACCCGGTGCTCACGGTGGATCCTCCTCCGGTTTCTCGAGTTGGTCGAGCTGGTCGAGCAGCGCGCGCATCCGCTCCGGGGTTTCTTCGCGCAGGGTCTCATCCCGGACCCTGCGAAGGTTCCCGGCTATCCAGTCTCCATCGGCCTCCGGAGGTGCTTGTGCCCGCTCCGGAACGTCCGGGTGGTTGCGTTTCGCCACCCTGCCTCCCTGTTGCCATCCGGCTCGGTTGCGGGTGTCTCTCTGTACCATCAACATAGGCCTTCAAGACGGCACCGGCTAGGAAACCCCAGCCGGTGCGCAGATATCCGCCTGTCCGGGGTTCAGGCCCGGGCCAGGTTAGCGGCTCGCAAGCCAGTCGTCGACCGCCCGCTCGGCCTCGGCCTTGGTCTTGCCGTAGCGCTGCTGGATCAGGCCCGCCACCTCGTCGCGGCGGCCGTCGATACGGTCGAGGTCATCGTCGGTGAGGTTGCCCCACTGCTGCTTGACCTTGCCCTTGTATTCCTTCCACTTGCCTTCGATCTGGTCCCAGTTCATCGCAAATGCTCCTTTGGTTTGCGGTTGGTGCCAGAACAACGCCCGGGTACCCGAGGGGTTCCGAACCGCCCGCACATCTTCAGGATCACCCGCCGTCGAGGGCCTTGCCGAGCCGCGGCAACCCCGCCCGCCTGAGCATCGCCCTGAGCGCCTGCGGCCGCCCGGAGACGCGTTCGCCCCGGGCGCGCACCTCGGCCGCGACACCTGCCAGATCATGCCCCTCGGCGAGAAGCTCGGTCAGATACCCATCCGGCTCGCGCAGGATCAGCCCGTGCCGCGCCAGCGTCCGCGTCGGAAAATCGGCGCGGTTGAGGGTCATCAGCACCTCGGCGCCACCGACGATGGCCGCCGCCAGCACATGCCGGTCGTCAGGGTCGGGCAGCGACAGCGTCCCGACGAACTCCGGCAGCGGCGCCGCCTCGGCCTCCGGCCAGGCCAGGCGCATCCGGGCGATTTCGGATTTGGCGATCACCTCGGCGCCTTCGGGCAGCCGGCGGCTGGCGCGGGCCCATTCCTCGAGGATGCGGGCCGACCAGACGGGCTCGAATGCCCCGGCGGCGGCGGCGCCCAGCAGCATCTCGCGCATCACCGTGGGAAAAAGCACGCAGGCGTCGAGGGCGACCCTCAAGCGCCGAGCCGCAGGAACAGCGCCTTGAGGTAGGCGGTCTCGGCCAGGGCGGGATGCACCGGATGGTCCGGCCCTGCCCCGCCCACATGCAGGATCTGCGCGTGGCGCCCCGCGCGCCCGATCCCGCGCAGGCTCGCGGTGCGGAACCGCGCCAGATCGGCCGCGTGGCTGCAGGAGCAGAGCACGAGGAACCCGTCCGGCTCGACCAGCGGGGCCGCCATCCGCGCCAGCCGCTCGTAGGCGCGCAGCCCAGCCTCCAGGGCCGGCTTGCTCGGGGCGAAGGCGGGCGGGTCACAGACCACGAGGCCGAAGCGCGCGCCCTCGGCGGCGAGTGCGGCCAGTGCGTCGAAGGCATCCGCCCGGCGGGTGGCGAGGCGATCGCCGAAGCCGCTCGCTGCCGCCCCGCGCGCCGCCAGGTCCAGCGCCGCCTGCGAGCCGTCGACCGCCAGCACCGAAGTCGCGCCCGCCGCCAGTGCGGCGAGACCGAAGCCGCCGACATGCGAGAACACGTCGAGCACTCGCCGCCCGTGCCCCAGCCGCGCCGCGAAGGCGTGGTTGAGCCGCTGGTCGAAGTAGAGCCCGGTCTTCTGCCCGTGCAGGAGGTCGGCAAAGTAGGTGGCGCCGTTCATCGCCACCACCACCGGCCCGTCGAGGCTGCCGGCCACCAGCCGTGTCTCCTCGGTCAGGCCCTCCAGCCCGCGCGCCCGGCCGCTGCCGTTCATCACCACCGCGCCCACCCCGGTCACCTCGCGCAGCGCCGCCACCAGGTCGGCCAGCCGCGCATCGGCCCAGGCGGCGTTCGGCTGCACCACCGCCGCATCGCCGAAACGGTCGATGACCACGCCGGGCAGCCCGTCCGCCTCGGCATGCGCGAGCCGGTAGAAGGGCGCGTCGAACAGCGCCTCGCGCAGGCTGAGCGCCCGGGCGAGGCGGGCGGAGAACCAGCCGCGCCCTACGTCCGCGCCGGGATCGAGGTCGAGTATCCGGGCGGCGATCTTCGAGCCGGGGTTGAAGGCGGCGAGCGCCAGCGGCACGCGCTCGGCGTCCTGCAGCGACACGAGGCTGCCCGCGGGGATCGCGCGGGTGCGCCGGTCGAGCACCAGCTGGTCGGAGTAGAGCCAGGGCGCGTCGCCGCGCTGCACAGGCTGCGCCGGCACGCCCGGCCGCAGCCGGACAGGGGGTCGCTCGGGGGGTCGCTCGCCGGTCATGCCGCCGCCGTCGAGCGCGGCTTGAGGTAGCCCAGGTAGCGGGCCTCCAGCCGGCGGAAGATCGCAACCAGCAGGAAGGTGATCGCCATGTAGAGCACCGCCGCGGTGAGGATGCCCTCATAGGCGAGGTAGTACCGCGAGTTCAGCGTGCGCCCCGCCCCCAGGATATCCTGGATCGTGATGACGCTCGCCACCACCGAGCCCTGCAGCATGAACACCGCCTCGTTGCCGTATTGCGGCAGCGCACGGCGCAGCGCCGAAGGGATCAGCACCAGCCGGTCCACCTGAAACGGCGTCAGGCCGAGGGCGCGCGCCGCCTCGATCTCGCCCCTCGGCACCGTCTGCACGGCACCGCGGATGATCTCGGTCGCATAGGCGCCGGAGTTCAGCGAAAACGCGATCAACGCACACCACCACGGTTCACGAAGGAAGACCCAGGCCCAGCTGTCACGTATCCATTCGAACTGCGACAGGCCATAGTAGATGAGATAGGTCTGCACCAAGAGCGGCGTGCCGCGGAAGAGGTAGACATAGCCGTTGATGATCGGCGAGGCCACCGGCACCTGACGCGCCCGCGCCATCCCCGCGGGCAGCGCGATCATGAAGCCGATGGCGAGGGACAGGAAGGTGAGCTGCAGCGTCATCCAGACACCGGCGGCGAACATCTCCCAGTGGTCGAGCACCAGGTCAACGCGCATGGCGCGCCTCCAGCCGCTCGAAGACCGTGGTCGAGGCCCAGGTGATCGCGAGATAGACCAAGAGCACCGCGCTGAAGAAGACGAAGGGCTCGCGCACCGTCTTGCCGGCGTCGTTGGCGAGGCCCACCAGGTCTTCGAGCCCGATCACCGAGACCACGGCGGTGGACTTGACCAGCACCTGCCAGACGTTGGCGTAGCCCGGCAGCGCAAACCGCAGGAGCTGCGGCAGGGTGACCGTCCAGTGCAGGGAAGTGCCGCGCATGCCCAGCGCCTTCGCCGCCTCGACCTGGCCGGGCGGGATGGTCATGTAGGCGCCGCGGAAGGTCTCGGTCAGGTAGGCGCCGTAGATGAAGCCGATGGCCAGCACCCCCGCCCAGAACGGCGAGACGTTGCCCGGCCCGGCCCCGAGCGCGCCCAGCAACAAGTTCATGAGCCGCTGGCCACCGAAGTAGACAAGGAGAACCAGCACCAGATCCGGGATGCCCCGCACCAGCGTTGTGTAGACGAAGGCGGCCGAACCCGCGATCCAACCGCCGCCGAGCTTGGCCGCAGCCCCGAGTGCTCCGAGCGCCGTGGCCAGCGCCAGCGACAGGATTGCCAGCGAAATGGTCACCATCGCGCCGCTGGCGAGCAGCGGCGCGTATCGGATCAGGTTCTCCATCCGCCGGCGATCGCCGGGTTACCCGGGCCCGCCGGATCCACGGTCAATCACCATAGATGTCGATGTCGAAGTACTTCCCTTGGATCGTGTCGTAGGAGCCGGAGTCGCGAAGGGCGTGGATGGCCGCCGACAGCCGGTCGCGAAGCTCGGTGTCCTCCTTGCGAACGCCGATCGCCGCACCCGGGCCGTGGTAGGCGGGGTCGCTGTGCGCCTCACCGAACAGCGCGAAGCCCGCGCCCGCTGGCGTGGCTAGAAAGCCCTCGGTGATCGCGAGCTCGTCGGCCATCACCGCATCGACCCGCCCGGCCGAGAGGTCGAGCACCGCCTCGTCCTGGGTCCCGTAGAGCCGCAGCTCGGTATCGGGATAGACCGCCTCCAGGTAGCTCTGGTGGATGGTGCCGCGTTGAACGCCGACCACCTTGCCGGCCATTCCTTCGGGCGTATCGACGAAGCCGGCGCCCTCAGCCGCCACGAAGTGGTTGGGCACGCTGTAGTACTTGTCGGTGAAGTCGATGACCTGCTTGCGCTGCTCGGTGGAGGACATCGAGGCGACGATGGCATCGCACTTCTTCTCCAGGAGCGCCGGTATGATGCCGTCCCAGTCGACCTTGACCAGCTCGCAGGTCTCGCCGATCTCGGCGCAGAGGGCGTTCGCGATATCAATGTCGAAGCCGACGATCGAGCCGTCCGCGGCGGTCTCCGAGAACGGCGGATAGGCGCCCTCGACACAGATGTTGAGGGCAAATGCTGGCGCGGCGGCGGCCAGCCCGGCGGCCATGAGTGCCGTACCGAGGATGCGCTTCATTGGTTAGCTCCCTGTTTTTTCTGTCCACAGGCATAGAAGCACTTGCAGGATCCGGTCAAGCGCGGGCCTTTGCCGCCTGCCGTGCGGCCACGGGCCCACAGATCAGCGGCAGTCCTGGTCGAGCAGTTCCTCGGCCTCGGCGTCGGGGATGTCCTCGGCGAGGAGGTAGAAGCCGCCGTCCGCACTGCCGATCACCGCGAGTGACTGCCCGGCCATGTCGGCGCGGGCGGCGGGCAGTTCGCGCAGGCGCAGGAAGGGGCTGGGCTCGAGCGCGGCGACCTTGCGGGCGTTGTAGGGGTGGCCGGCGAAGGTGACGAAGGGCGTGGGCGCCCAGTCGGGACCGATGTCGGCGGCGGCGAGCGCGTCGCGGACCTGGGGCAGGACGCAGGAGATGTGGATGTGGAGGAGATCCTGGGTGCGGCCGCCGCGGGAGTTGATCGCCAGCGCGATGTCGGCCGGGGGGCGGTCGAGCAGGCGCCGACCCTCGTGCCAGCCGATGCGCCAGAAGCTGAGCACCGGCGGGTGCAGGGCGCGGGGGTCCTCGATGCCGGTCACCTCGGTATCGGGGACGATCAGCCAGGCGTCGGGCTTGGCGGGGCTGTCGTCGGCGATCACCACGAAGCCGCGGGCGGGATCGACCACCGTGCAGGGCGGCGCGGGGGACGTCTCGGCCAGGCAGGCCTGCATCTGGCGATAGAGGCCGTTGCGGTCATGGGCATGGTCGGGCGGACCTGCGGGTGGTGGGGCGGCGCAGGCGGCCAGTGCGATGAGGGCGAGGGCGGTCAGGCGCATGTCAGGCCTCGGCGGCGAGGGGGCGGGTGAAGCGGGTCAGCATCCGGTAGTGCTTGCGGGGGCCGCGGACGAGCCATTCGGCCTGCCAGCACGGCCAGGCGGTGAAGTCGTAGCTTACGCGGTAGAGGTCGGGGGGGCAGTCGTGTCTGGCCTCGGGGGTCGGGTCGTCGGTGGGGAAGGCGTGGAAGGGGCGGCCGTCGTCGAAATTGACCTCGATGCGGCCGGAGGCCTCGCGCCAGTGGTAGCTGCGGGTGGCGGTCATTTCTGTCTCACCCAGCCGGAGCGTGCCGGTCTCGTGGTAGCGAAGGCCCACGGGCGCGGGGGCGAATTTGGCGTGGCCGGTCAGGTGGGCGGAGGTACCGGCGGCGAGGTCGGTGATGTCGCGCTCGATCGCCCAGGGGCCGGTGAATGCCGCAAGCCGCACGGGTAGCCTCGCTTGTGCCGCAGGTGGGGGAAGTCTATCAGACGAGCGCACCCGCTCAACCGCGAAAGGCCGGCCGATGATTGCGCGCTATTCCCGCCCCGAGATGGTCGCGATCTGGTCGCCACAGACGAGATTCCGCATCTGGTTCGAGATCGAGGCGCATGCCGCCGACGCCATGGCGGAGCTCGGGGTGATCCCGAAGGCGGCGGCCGAGGCGGTGTGGAAGGCCAAGGACGTGGAGTTCGACGTGGCCCGCATCGACGCTATCGAGGCGGTGACAAAGCACGACGTGATCGCGTTCCTCACGCATCTGGGCGAGATCGTAGGCCCGGAGGCGCGGTTCGTGCATCAGGGGATGACGTCGTCGGACGTGCTCGACACCTGCCTGAACGTGCAGCTGACGCGCGCGGCCGACATCCTGATCGCCGACATGGACGCGCTGCTCGCCGCGCTGAAGCGGCGGGCCTACGAGCACAAGGACACGGTGACGATCGGGCGCAGCCACGGCATCCACGCCGAGCCGACCACCTTCGGGCTGAAGCTGGCGCAGGCCTATGCCGAGATGGACCGCGGGCGGGCGCGGCTGGTGGCGGCGCGGGCGGAGGTGGCGACCTGCGCGATCTCGGGCGCGGTGGGGACGTTTGCCAACATCGACCCGCGGGTCGAGGCGCATGTGGCGGCGAAGCTGGGGCTCACGGTCGGAGCCGGTCTCGACGCAGGTGATCCCGCGCGACCGGCACGCGATGTTCTTCGCCACGCTGGGGGTGATCGCCGCGTCCATCGAGCGGATCGCCATCGAGATCCGGCACCTGCAGCGCACCGAGGTGCTGGAGGCGGAGGAGTATTTCGCGCCGGGCCAGAAGGGCTCGAGCGCCATGCCGCACAAGCGCAACCCGGTCGCTGACCGAGAACCTCACCGGGCTGGCGCGGCTGGTGCGCATGGCAGTGGTGCCGGCGATGGAGAACGTCGCGCTCTGGCACGAGCGCGACATCAGCCATTCGAGCGTGGAGCGGGCGATCGGGCCGGACGCGACGGTGACGCTCGACTTCGCGCTGGCGCGGCTGACGGGGGTGATCGACCGGCTGGTGGTCTATCCGGAGAACATGGTGCGGAACATGAACAAGTTCCGCGGGCTGATCCACTCGCAGCGGGTGATGCTGGCGCTGACCCAGAAGGGGGTGAGCCGCGAGGCCGCCTATGCAATGGTCCAGCGCAACGCCATGAAGGTCTGGGAGCAGGGCGCGGACTTCATGGCCGAGCTGAAGGCCGACCTGGAGGTGCGCGCGGCGCTGTCGGAGGCGGAGATCGAGGCGGAGTTCGATCTGGGCTACCACACCAAGCACGTGGACACGATCTTCGCGCGGGTGTTCGCGAACCCGTGAGGCCACGGGGCCGGCGCATGGTGTAGGCTGGCACCTCAAGCGACGCGGAGGCTGGGATGGACCGGCGGGGTTTTCTTCTGACGACGATGCTGTTGCCTGTGGCCGCATATGCGGCTGCACCGGGGGAGGAGTTGGTGTTTCGAGCACTTGAGGGCGGTCAGATCGATCTCGCGGCGTATCGTGGCGGTCCAGTGCTGGTGGTCAACACGGCCTCGCTCTGCGGGTATACGCCGCAGTTCGCGGGCTTGCAGGCGCTGTGGGAGCGGTATCGCGACCGCGGGCTGACACTGGTGGGGGTGCCCTCGCAGAGCTTCCGACAGGAGCTGGGCACCGCGGCGGAGGTGAAGGAGTTCTGCGAGGTCAACTTCGCCATCGACTTCCCGATGACCGATCTGGTGCAGGTCACCGGGCCGGAGGCGCATCCGTTCTTCACCTGGGCGGCGGCGCAGGGCGCGGGGCCCAAGTGGAACTTCCACAAGATCCTGCTCGACGGAGAGGGAGCGATCGCCGGCAGCTTCGGGGCGTCGGTGGAGCCGGATGCGCCGGAGCTGGTGCTGGCCATCGAGGCGCTGCTGCCCCAGGGTTAGGGCCGCAGCCGCAGGGGTTTCAGCCAGCGGATAGATTTGTGCGAGCTCGCACAAATCGTTATCGCATTGACAAAAAACACATTCCCGTACGCGTTAACAAGAATCTCACAAACTTCGTTAACGCGCCAGCCGGTCAGCTCTTGGGCGGTTCGGAGGCGAGCTGCTCCTTGGCGAGCACCAGGGATTCGGCCATCTTCGCGCGGATCGTCGCCTCGTCGGCGAGGCTGCCGAGGTCGCCGGAGAGCTTGCGGAAGACGTCCTCGTGGCCGGCTTCCTCGAAGTCGGACCGCACCACCTCCATCGAATAGGCCGCCGCATCCTCGCCGGTTTTGCCGAGGAGACCGGCGGCCCACAGGCCGAGCAGGCGGTGGCCGCGCGCCACGGCCTTGAACTGCATCTCCTGATCGTGGGCGAACTTGCTCTCGAAGCCCTTTTCGCGGTCCTTGAAGGTGGTCATCGCGTCACTCCTGCCAGATCGTCGGGCCGATCGTTCCCTGGGACCGAGATAGCGACTGCGACCCGTCGGGACAAGGTCTTCGGGATACGCGCTTGCTCCTGACCGGGGCAGTGTATAGATATCCCGGAAAGGGAAAGGCGGCCGGTCGGCAGCCTTTCCTGTCGTTTTTGGAGGCTGGCATGGCCCGGCGGAGACTGGTCTACGAGGGCAAGGCGAAGATTCTCTACGAAGGGCCCGAACCTGATACCCTCATCCAGTACTTCAAGGACGAGGCCACCGCCTTCAACGCGCAGAAGAAGGCGGTGATCGAGGGCAAGGGCGTGCTCAACAACCGCCTGAGCGAGCATTTCATGGCCGGGCTGAACGGGATCGGGGTGCCGACGCATTTTATCCGCCGGCTCAACATGCGCGAACAGCTGGTGCGACTGGTGGAGATGATTCCACTGGAGGTGGTGGTGCGCAACTACGCCGCCGGCTCGCTGTCCAAGCGGCTCGGCATCCCCGAGGGCCAGCAGCTGCCGCGGCCGATCATCGAGTTCTACTTCAAGGATGACGCTCTCGGCGACCCTCTGGTGACTGAAGAGCACATCGTCGCCTTCAACTGGGCCGCCCAGCAGGACATCGACGACATGATCGCGCTCGCCCTCAGGGTGAACGACTTCCTGAGCGGCATGTTCCTCGGTGTCGGCATCCGGCTGGTCGATTTCAAGATCGAGATCGGCAGGGTCTATGACGGCGATTTCCAGCGGCTGATCGTGGCCGACGAGATTTCGCCGGACAGCTGCCGGCTCTGGGACATCGAGACCGGGCGCAAGCTCGACAAGGACGTGTTCCGCCAGGATCTGGGCTCGCTGTCGGATGCCTATACCGAAGTCGCAAAGCGCCTCGGGGTCATGCCGCGCACCAACGGGCGCACCCATACCGGGCCGAAACTGGTGAACTGAGGCGCGCGCGGGGATGAAGGGCCGGAGATGAAGGCACGGGTACATGTCACGCTGAAGTCCGGGGTGCTCGACCCGCAGGGCGAGGCGGTGCGCCATGCGCTGGGTTCGCTGGGCTTTCAGGGTGTGGGCGAGGTGCGCGTCGGCAAGGTCATCGAGATCGACATTCCCGACGGTGATGCCGGCAGTGCCCGCAAGCGGGTGGGCGAGATGTGCGAGAAGCTGCTCGCCAACACGGTGATCGAGAACTACGAGGTCGAGATCGCATGAGCCTGAAGGCCGGCGTCGTCGTCTTTCCCGGCTCCAACTGCGATCGGGACATGGCGGTGGGGCTGCGGCGCGCCGGCGCCGAGGTCGACATGGTCTGGCACAAAGAGACTGCCCTGCCCCGCGGGCTGGATCTGGTGGCGATCCCCGGCGGTTTCTCCTTCGGCGACTATCTGCGCTGCGGTGCGATCGCGGCGCGCGCCCCGATCATGCGGGCGGTGGTGGCGTTTGCGGACCGTGGCGGGCACGTGCTCGGCATATGCAACGGCTTTCAGGTGCTGATCGAGGCCGGGCTGCTGCCGGGTGCGCTGATGCGCAACGCCGGGTTGAAGTTCGTGTGCCGGCCAGTGGCGCTGGAGGTGGCGACGACCGACAGCGCCTTCACCGGCGGCTATGCGCCCGGGCAGCGGATCACCCTGCCGGTGGCACATCATGACGGCAACTACGTCGCCGATGCGGGCACGCTTGCGGCGCTGGCCGACGGCGACCGGGTGGCCTTCCGCTACATCGACAACCCCAATGGATCGGCCGGCGATATTGCCGGCATCTTGTCGGAAAACCGGCGGGTGCTGGGCATGATGCCGCATCCGGAGCGGGCGGTGGACCCGGCCCTCGGGGGCACCGATGGGGCAGCACTCCTTGGCGGTTTGACGCTCGCGGCAGCACCGGAGTCAGTGCGCGCTTGAGAGGTGCGGCCGCAAGGCATACCTTGTGTGCCAAATGATGGGTCCAGACACAGCATCCCGGACGGGCGGGCCCTTGGGCAAGGCCTGGATGCGCGTGGCGCTTCTGGCCTCGATGGTGCTGATGGTGCTCGTCATCTGGGCGAGCCAGATCTATCTCACGCGCTTCTTCAGCGAGGACCTCAAGACCGATGCGGTCCGGCGCGCGACGCTTTATGCCGGTGCGATCCAGAGTTCGATGCAGCGCCATGCGGTCGTGCCGCTCTTGCTGGCGCGCGACCCGATCCTGCGGATCGCGCTGCGCTCGGACCAGTATGCCGCCGCCGAGGAACGGCTCGCGAGCTTCCGCGAGGAGATCGGAGCGGGGTCGATCTTCCTGCTCGACCCGGTGGGCCGGATCGTCGCGGCGAGCGACGAGCGGCCGCGCGAGCAGTATCAGGGCGACAAGGCGTATTTCACCCGCGCCATGGCCTCGGCGGGCACCGAGTTCTCGATGGTGGTCGATGACGACGGTAACCAGAGCTTCCACTATGCGCGGCAGATCCTGGTCGAGGATCAGATCATCGGCGTGGTGGTCGTTACCGTGGACCTGGCCGCCCACGAGGAGGGCTGGCGGCGGTCGGGCATCCGTATCGCGGTGTCGGATTCCGGACGGTGCGGTGCTGCTTGCCTCGGACCCGGGCTGGCGCAGCAACACGCTGGCCGACATTCTGCAGCCGGATCCCGAAGCCTCCATGGTGCGCAACCTGCTGCTGACCGCGCGCAATACCATCGGCGAGACCCCCTATACCTACCTCGCCGGCACGCCTTATCTGCAGGCCGAGGTGCCGGTAGGTTTCCGCAACTGGCGGCTGACCTTCTTCTCGACGCTGGAGGGCGTGCGGGCGCGGGTGAACGGCGTGCTGGCGATGATCGTCATGGTCCTGGCGCTGCTCCTGGCCTTCGGCTTCTACATGCTGCAGCGGCGGAGCCTGGCCGAGAGCCAGCGGTTCCAGCGCGAGTCGGCCGAGCTGCGGGCGCTTAACCGGCGGCTGTCGGACGAGATCGCCGCGCGCAAGCGGCTGGAGCGGAACCTGAAGGAGGCCGAGCAGAGCCTGGAGCAGGCGTCGAAGCTGGCGGCGCTGGGACAGATGTCGGCCGCCGTCAGCCATGAGCTGAACCAGCCGCTGGCCGCGATGAAGACCTATCTGGCGGGGGCGCGGCTGTTGTTGCAGCGCAAGCGCCCGGAGGAGGCGGTGGCCTCGTTCCAGCGCATCGACGACCTGATCAACCGGATGGGCGGGATCACCCGCCAGCTCAAGTCATATGCCCACAAGGGCGAGCTGGAGATGGAACTGATCGACCTGCGCGCCAGCGTACGGGCGGCGCTGGCGCTGATGGCGCCGCAGCTGACCAAGATGCCGGTGGCGATCTCCACCACCATGCCCTCCGAGCGGGTGCTGGTGCGCGCCGATCCGATCCGCATCGAGCAGATACTGGTGAACCTCCTGCGCAACGCGCTGGATGCAGTGCGGGGCCAGTCCGACCGTCAGGTGAAGATCCTGCTGGTGCAGGGCGAGACGATCCTGTTGTCGGTCGAGGACAACGGTCCCGGCCTGCGGGATCCCGACAAGCTTTTCGAGCCGTTCTACACCACCAAGAAGGCCGGCGAGGGCCTCGGCCTGGGCCTCGCGATCTCGGCCGGTTTCGCTGCCGAGATCGGCGGGCGGCTGGTGGCGCGCAACGCAGCGGACGGGGGGGCCATCTTCGAGCTCGTCCTGCCGCTGGATACCAGCCAGCAAAGGGCCGCGGAGTGACCATGGACGACAAGCGACCGGTTGCGATCATCGACGACGAGGCCCACTTGCGCGAGTCCGTCGCGCAGTGGTTGCAGCTCTACGGGTTCGAGCCCTTGAGCTTCGAGGGGGCGGAGCCGGCGCTGAAGAGCCTCAGCCAGGATTTCGGCGGGGTGGTGGTCAGCGACATCCGCATGCCGGGCATGGACGGAATGGCGCTCTTGCGCCGGTTGCAGTCCGTGGATCCCGGGCTGCCGGTGATCCTGATGACCGGCCATGGCGACGTGCCGATGGCCGTCGAGGCGATGCGGATCGGCGCCTTCGACTTCGTCGAGAAGCCCTTCGATCCCGACCGGCTGCGCGATCTGTGCCTGCGGGCGAGCGACGCGCGCACACGCACGCTGGAATCCCGCGCGCTGCGCCGCGAGCTTTCTGACGGCAGCGTGGTGATGCGCCGGCTGCTGGGCACCACGCCGGCCATCGAAAAGCTGCGCGAGACGATCCTCGACGTGGCACAGGCCGACGGGCATGTCCTGATCCTCGGCGAGACCGGCACCGGCAAGAGCCTGATCGCCAGCGCCATCCACGCCTGCGGCCCGCATGCAAGCCGGCCCTTCGTGGTGCTGAACTGCGCCTCGGTGCCGCCCGACCAGATCGAGCCGATGCTGTTCGGCGGCCCCGACTGGCCGGAGAAGCCGCTGGTCGATCTGGCCGAGGGCGGCACGCTGTGCCTGGAGGATGTCGAGGGCCTGCCCGCATCCGCCCAGGCGCGGCTTCTGGAGGTGCTCAACGCCGGCGGTCCGGGCAGCACGGCGCGGCCCTACAACATGCGCGCCATCTCGGTCTCCAGCCGCCTCGGCGCGACCGCGCCGGCGGCCGAGGTGATGCGCGACGATTTCTATTTCCGCCTCGCAGGTCTCGTGGTGCAGGTGCCGCCGCTTCGGGCGAGGGGCGAGGACATCCTGGCGCTGTTCTCGCACTACACCGTGCAGTTCGCCGAGGAATATGGCTGCGAGCCCCCCGCGCTCAACGCCGGCGATGCCGCGAACCTGGTGCAGGCGCCCTGGCCCGGCAACGTCCGCCAGCTCATCAACCTCGCCGAGCGCGCGGTGCTGCAGGCGCGGCGCGGCGACAGCAATATCTCGGCGCTGCTGATCGACGACGGCTTCGAGGGACCGGTGATGGCGGTCGATGCGGAAAAGCCCCTCAAGGAGCACGTCGACGCTTTCGAGAAGATGCTGATTGAGCATGCCCTGCGGCGCAACCAGGGCTCAGTGAGCGCGGTCATGACCGAGTTGGCCTTGCCGCGGCGCACGCTGAACGAGAAGATGGCGAAATACGGGCTGAGCCGGCAGGACTATATCTGAACCCGGCCGGTCCGTTCGATCCTCGCTTCGTATTGCAGGTCAGGGACGCAGGTTCGGGCCAGTCAACTCGCCCTTTGACTGCGCCGCTCCGTGGGTTCCGACCCGGCTGCCAGCGAGCACACGAGGGCTACGAGCGACCGGCGCGTGTCGCCGTCGGCGATGGACAGGAAAGCATCGTCGAGCACGGCAAGCTCGCTGTCATGCGCACCTGCATGTCCGTTCGGGACTCGCGTAGCCGGAGCTTCGCCAAGGCCTTCGAAGAAGTATTGAATTGGCACATCGAGAAAATTTGCAAGAAGATATAGCCGTCCGGCGCCAATACGATTTGTGCCCTTCTCGTACTTCTGCACCTGGCTGAACGTAAGGCCGATCTGGCGCCCGAGCAATCCTTGGCTGATCTCGAGAGCTTCACGGCGCTGCCGCATTCGCCGGCCAACATGGGCGTCGATCTCACTGGCCGATTTTACCATGGTACTGAGTATACCCTCCCCCCTCGATGGAAGCACTTGGCGCGATCTAACCCGGTAAGCAGGTGCGAGAGGAAGCTGTACAATTGTATAGGCATTTCGTGCAGGCGAAGGTTTACCCGCACCGGGGACCGGGCGCTTCCCTCGCGGGGCCGAAGGCGGTAGATCTCGGCCTGCCCCCGCTTGGTGGAACTGCTAGACACTGGGCACTTAAAATGCCTTGCCTTCGGGCGTCCGGGTTGGAGTCCCGGAGCGGGGACCACGGATCACTTCGCCCTGCGCGGATTGCGCCGGGCTTGCGCGGGGGATGGGGCTGGGGCACTGTGGCCGGGAACCAAGTCCCACGTCCTCGCCGGAGGCCCATTGGCGATCAACGCCCCTACCCCCGCCCTGAACCCCGATGATGCGTCCGACGGCATCCTTGAGTTTCCAGACAACCGGATCCTGATCGACCTGTGCGGTGAACTCGACCGCAACCTGGTTCAAGTCAAGTCGCGCCTCGGCGTCGCCATCCAGCGCCGCGGCAACCACCTGTCGCTGCACGGCGGGGCCGCGGACCGCGAGGCGGCCGAACAGGTGCTGCGTGCGCTCTACGCGCGGCTGGAGCAGGGACGTGCCGTGACACCCGGCGACGTGGAGGCCGCGATCCGCATGGTGCCGGGAAACGCGCCCGTGCATGTGCCGGGTGTGGCACCCGCCCGGACTGCCTCGCCCGGGCAGCTGGAGATGTTTTCGGGCGACCGGATCGAGATCCGAACCCGCAAGAAGGTGGTGGAGCCGCGCACGCCGGCGCAGAAGGCCTATGTGCGCAACCTCTTCCAGCATGAGCTGGTGTTCGGGCTGGGGCCGGCGGGCACCGGCAAGACCTATCTGGCGGTGGCCGCCGCCGTCGCGATGTTCCTCGACGGTCATGTCGACCGGATCATCCTGTCCCGCCCCGCCGTGGAGGCGGGCGAGCGGCTGGGCTTTTTGCCCGGCGACATGAAGGAGAAGGTCGATCCCTATATGCAGCCGCTCTACGACGCGCTCAACGACTTCTTCCCGGCCAAGCAGGTGGCGAAGCTGATCGAAGAGAAGCAGATCGAGATCGCGCCCCTCGCCTTCATGCGCGGCCGCACGCTGGCGAACGCCTTCGTGGTGCTCGACGAGGCGCAGAACGCCACCACCATGCAGATGAAGATGTTCCTGACCCGCCTCGGCGAGGGCAGCCGCATGGCGGTGACCGGCGACGTCACCCAGATCGACCTGCCGCGCGGGGTGATGTCGGGGCTCATCGAGGCAGAGCGGGTTCTGCGCGACGTGGAGGGCGTGGGTTTCGCCCGCTTCACCGCCGACGACGTGGTGCGCCACCCGCTTGTCGCCAAGATCATCCGCGCCTACGAGAGTGCGCGCCCCGTGGATGGCTGAAGCCGGGGGGGCGTCCCTGGTCGATCTGGTCATCGAGGACGCACGCTGGGAGGCCGGGGGCCTCGACGCGGTAGCGGAACGGGCCGCGGCCGCGGTGCTGGTGGCGGTGGGGCGCGATCCGGGGCGGTACGAGCTGGCACTGCTCATGTGCGACGACGCGCGCATCGCGGCGCTCAACGCCGAATTCCGCGGGAAGGCCGTTCCGACCAACGTGCTGTCCTGGCCGGCCTTTGCCGGCGAGCCTCCGAAGCCCGGCCCAGGGCCGAGTTCCGGGCCGGGTGCCGGAGACGAGCCACTCTTCCTCGGCGACATCGCGATGGCCTATGAGACCTGCGCGCGGGAGGCGGCGGCGACAGGCGTGCCGCTCGGCGATCATGCGGCGCATCTGGTGATCCATGGCGTCCTGCACCTGCTCGGCCACGACCATATCGGGGAGGAGGAGGCCGTGGACATGGAAAAAATCGAGACGAAAACGCTTGCAACCCTGGGGATCGCGGACCCATATTCCCGTTAGGAGCGCCACTTGGGCGCGGTATCCGGTCAGGAGACATGGGCGACGATCCCGACGGGCACGCTTCGGCAGGGCTCAAAGCCGCCGAAGACGGCGACCCGGACAGTCCCGGCAAGCCTGCATCTTTCTTTGCGCGCCTGTTCCGACGCGACCCATCCGACGAAGGGCAAGACAGCGACGCGGACAGCGGCGCGGGCGCCGGCCATGCCGGGGCCGAGCGTGACGAGCGCGAGATGCTGGTCAACCTGCGCAATATGCGCCGCCTGCGGGTGGACGACATCAGTATCCCGCGCACGGACATCGTGGGTGTTTCCGAGGATGCGACGCTTGACGAGCTGGTGGCGGCCTTCCAGCGCAGCACGCTGTCGCGGCTGCCGGTCTATCGCGAAACCCTCGACCAGCCGGTCGGCCTCGTGCACCTCAAGGATCTGGCGCTGAACTACGGGTTTGGGGCCAATGGCAAGCCGCTGGACCTGAAGAGCCTGCTGCGGCCGCTGCTGTATGCACCGCCCTCCATGCCGGTCGGGGTGCTCTTGCAGAAGATGCGGGCGGGGCAGACCCACATGGCGCTGGTCATCGACGAATACGGCGGCGTGGACGGGCTGGTGACCATCGAGGACATCGTCGAGCAGATCGTCGGCGACATTGCCGACGAGCACGACGAGGCCGAGAGCGACCTCTGGTTCGAGGAGGCACCCGGCGTCTACGTGGCGCAGGCCCGCATCGATCTGGACGATTTCGAGGAGGCGATCGGCCAGACCCTCACCGAAGGCGATCTCGACGAGGAGGTGGACACGCTCGGCGGTCTCGTCATCCGCCTTGCGGGCCGGGTGCCGGCGCGCGGAGAGGTCGTGGTGCATGCCGACGGCCACGAGTTCGAGATCGTCGATGCCGACGCGCGCCGGATCAAGCGGCTGCGGGTGCGGCTGAAGGCCGGTCTGCCGCGGGACACTGCCGCCGAAGCGGCCGAGTAGCCCGGCGGGCGGATGGACTTTGTCGGGCGGCGGATCGGCGCGCTGACCGGACTGCGCCGCGCCGGCCTGGCGCTCGCTGCCGGCGGCGTCATGGCGCTTGGCCAGGCGCCGGTGGACTGGCCGCTGGCGCTGTTCGCGGCATTGCCGGTGCTCCTGCTGCTGATGGATGGCACGCGGGGGCCGCGGGCGGCCTTCGCTCTGGGGTGGCTGGCGGGGGCGGGGTATTTCGCCGGCACGCTCTTCTGGATCGTCGAGCCCTTCCTCGTCGATCCGGTGCGCCACGGCTGGATGGCGCCGTTTGCGCTGATCGGCATTGCGGGGGGGCTCGCGCTCTTCTGGGCGGTGGCCTTCGCGCTGGCCCGTGCCCTCTGGCCGGCGTCGCCGGCGCGGATCGTAACCTTCGCTGCGATCTGGACGCTGGCGGAGTTCGCGCGCGCCTACGTGCTGACCGGCTTTCCTTGGGCTCTGGTCGGCTATGCCTGGGTCGAGACGCCGGTCATCCAGACGGTGGCCTTCACGGGGCCGCATCTGCTGGGCTTCCTCACCCTCGTCGCCGCGATGCTGCCGGGGCTCGGCTCGCTGCGGGCGGCGGTGCTGGCGGGTCTGCTGGTCGGCGCCGGCTGGGGCTGGGGCGCCTGGCGGCTGGCGCAGCCGCTGCCCGAGCGCGCCCCGCCCGTGCTGGTGCGCATCGTGCAGCCGAATGCCGTGCAGCGCGAGAAGTGGGATCCCGAGCGGCAGGCCGAGTTCCGGCGCCGGCTGCTGGAGGGCACGCGCGCGGCGGGGGCGCCCGATGTGACCATCTGGCCCGAGACAGCGGTGCCCTTCGTGCTTGGCCAGGCCCCGGGAGAGCAGGCCGAGGCCGCCGCGGCGGTCGGGCCGGAGGGGCGGCTGATCCTCGGCATCGTGCGCGGCGACGGCGCGGGCTGGTACAACTCGCTGGCGGTGCTGGAGCCGGGCGGCGTGCAGCAGGCGGTCTACGACAAGCACCACCTCGTGCCCTTCGGCGAGTACATTCCGCTCGCGGGCCTGCTCGGGGGACTGGGCTTGCAGGGGTTGGCGACGGGCTCCGGCTTCGCCGCCGGGCCGGGGCCGCGGCTGGTGACGGTACCGGGGCTGCCGCCCTTCCTGCCGCTGATCTGCTACGAGGCGATCTTTCCGCAGGGGCTGCGCGCACCCGAAGGTCGGGCCGACTGGCTGGTGCAGGTGACCAACGACGCCTGGTTCGGCACGGCCTCGGGGCCGTACCAGCATCTCGCCCAGGCGCGGGTGCGCGCGATCGAGCAGGGCCTGCCGCTGGCGCGGGCCGCCAATACCGGCATCTCGGCAATGATCGATCCGCGCGGGCGGGTGCTCGCAAGCCTCGGCCTGGAAACCGCGGGCCGTCTCGATGCAGAACTGCCTTCGGCGCTGCCGGCTCCTGTCTATGCGCGCATAGGGGATATTCCTGGTTTCATTGCATTAATAATGCTTGCAGGATTAACTGTATTCAAATTCGGCAATAGATTTTTTCGAATGCCAGGCAGATAACGAAGTCAGAAGTCGCAGCACTTCCGTCAGGTCCAGGATCGCACGCATTGTGCGACTGCCGGACGGGACAGACCGCGATTGAGTAGTGGTGGTTTCTGTAGGTTGTGCCAGTGTCCTTGTCCGCCCATGAAATCGATGTAATCGTCGGCCAGCGACTTCGCGAGCGTCGCGAGGCGCTCCGGATCAGCCAGGGCCGCCTTGGCCGCCATCTCGGCCTCACCTTCTCGCAGGTGCAGAAATACGAGAAGGGGTCGAACCGGATCGGGGCCGGAAGGCTCTACCAGATCGCCGAGTTCCTCGGCGTGACCCCGGCCTATTTCTTCGATGCGGTCGAGACAGAGGCCGCCGCAAAGGCCGGCAAGGTCAACGGACTGGTGCGCGACGAGCTCGGCACTCTGGCCGAGGCCTTCGTGGCGATAGAGGATCCCGACACCCGCAAGTCGGTGCTCGCACTCGTACGCTCGCTCACCGGTGCCGCGCAGCCGAACGGAATCCTCCGTTGACCAGGTTTCCCCGGCTGGCGTAGGGAGGGCAGCCGGAGAAACTAACCAGAGCGAGACAATGTCCCAACGCAGCGAGTACCTTTTCACATCCGAGTCCGTGTCCGAGGGGCATCCCGACAAGGTCTGCGACCGTATTTCCGACGCGGTGCTCGATGCCTTCCTCAGCGAGGACCCCGAGGCGCGCGTGGCCTGCGAGACCTTCGCCACCACCGACCGCGTGGTGGTGGGCGGCGAGGTGCGGGGCCCCGGCAGCGTGTTGGAGCGCATCGAGGAGATCGTCCGCGATTGCGTGAAGGACATCGGCTACGAGCAGAAGGGCTTCCACTGGGCCAATCTGCGCATCCACAACTACATTCACGGCCAATCCGAGCACATCGCCCAGGGCGTCGATGCCGGCGAGGGCAAGGAAGAAGGCGCGGGCGACCAGGGGATCATGTTCGGCTATGCCACCGACGAGACCCCGGCCTTCATGCCGGCCCCAATCCACTATGCCCACGGCATCCTGAGGCGGCTGGCGGAGGCGCGCAAGCGCGGCGGGGAGACGCGGCTGGGGCCGGACGCCAAGAGCCAGGTGACGCTGCGCTATGCCGGCGGGGTGCCGGTGGAGGTGGCGAGCCTGGTGCTCTCTACCCAGCACATGGACGAGGACATGACCTCTGCCGACGTGCGCGCGATGGTCGAGCCCTACATCCGCGAGGTGGTGCCCGAGGAGTGGCTGACCGATGCCACCGTCTGGCACGTGAACCCCACCGGCAAGTTCTGCATCGGCGGCCCGGACGGCGATGCCGGGCTCACGGGACGCAAGATCATCGTGGACACCTATGGCGGGGCGGCCCCGCATGGCGGCGGCGCCTTCTCGGGCAAGGACCCGACCAAGGTGGACCGCTCGGCCGCCTATGCCGCGCGCTATCTCGCCAAGAACATCGTGGCGGCCGGCCTCGCCAAGCGCTGCGAGATCCAGCTCGCCTACGCAATTGGCGTGGCGCGGCCGCTGTCGATCTACGTCGATACCCACGGCACCGGCGAGGTCGCCGAGGCGGATATCGAGCGGGCGGTGGCCGAGGTGATGGACCTGACGCCGCGGGGCATCCGGACGCATCTGTCGCTCAACCGCCCGATCTACCAGCGTACCTCGGCATACGGCCACTTCGGCCGCGAGCCCGACAACGAGGGCGGGTTCTCCTGGGAGAAGACCGACCTCACCGGGGCGCTGCGCGCCGCGGTGTGACGCGGCCCGGCATGGCTGACCCGGCCGACGAGGCGGCGAACCACCCGTGGCGCAATCTCTACGGGCGGCGGCGCGGCAAGTCGCTGCGGCCCAGCCAGAGGCGGCTGGTCGAGGAGCTGCTGCCGCGGCTGCGGGTGCCCGGCGTCGGGCATCCGGGCGATCCAGCGCGCGTGCCGGTCGACCCGCGGGCGCTGTTTCCGGACGGGCGGCTCCTGTGGCTCGAGATCGGCTTCGGCGGCGGCGAGCACCTCGTCCACCAGGCGCGGTCGAACCCCGGGATCGGGCTGATCGGCTGCGAGCCGTTTGTAAACGGCGTGGCCATGGCGCTGGCACGGATCGCCACGGGGGGCGTCGGGAATGTCCGGCTGCATCCGGGCGATGCACGCGACCTGATCGAGCTTCTGCCGCCCGCCTCGGTAGCCCGGGTCTTCCTGCTCTATCCAGACCCCTGGCCCAAGGCCCGCCACGCCCGGCGGCGCTTCATGCACCCTGAGAACCTGGCGATGCTGGCGCGGGTGATGCCCCCCGGGGCCGAGCTGCGGCTGGCCACCGACATCTCCGAATACGTGGCGCATGCGCTGGAGGCGGTCGGCGCGGGAGGGGCATTCCGCCACGACGACCGGAACGGCCCGGACCACGGGACCCCCTGGCCCGGCTGGCCCGGAACCCGCTACGAGGCGAAGGCGCTGCGCGCGGGCCGGCGAGGGCATTATCTCACCTTCATCCGGGACTGAGGCGGCGCCCCGCAAGGTGTTGCACGTTGCTAGCGTGCCTATCTTTCTGAAAGTAAAAAATATTCCTGGGCGTGCCGCCCCGCCCGCTTCCTTCTTCCGGCCAGAAACCTGGAAGAGCGGTGCCGGGGGCGCGGGGGCGGCGAGCGCCCCGCCGGCGCGCGCGAACACGCGTGCGCCCACTCAAGAGACTCGCGCGCACCCGCGCGCTCATGATCGCGCCAACCGGCGCGCCTTCGGGCCGGCCGCTTGCCGGACCGAGCGCCGGCCGAGCGGGAGCCCTCTTGGCTCCCCGAGGCCGGCGCTTCCCCCCCCCCCCCCGCCCTCGCCGCCAGCGCCCGCCAGAGCGGTTGGCCTTGCCACCGCCGCAGCAATACAACACCTCGCACCCGCTGAATTCACGCGCAGGGAGTCCGGCGGTCCACCCCCCGCCTCAATCCACGATGGCGATGGCGAAGCCGTCCCAGCCCTTGGACCCCACGGTCTGCACCGCGGTGGCGGTCAGGCGGGGCTCGGCGGCGAGGTCCTCGAACATGCGCCGGGTGCCGAGGATGGCGGGGTCGGTGCTGGCCGCGTCGGCCACGCGGCCCTCACGGACCACATTGTCGCAGACGATCACCGTGCCCGGCCGCGCCAGCCGCAGCGCCCAGGCGAGATAGTCGGGGTTCGCGGGCTTGTCGGCGTCGATGAACACCAGATCGAACGGCGCCTCGCCCGCCAGCGACGGCAACGTGTCGAGGGCGCGGCCGAGCCGCAGGTCCACCACGTCCGCCAGCCCTGCCCGCGCGATGTTCGCCCGCGCCACCGCGGCGTGGGCGGGGCTCGCCTCCAGCGTCACCAGCCGGCCGCCCGCGGGCAGCGCGCGGGCGAGCCAGATGGTCGAATAGCCGCCGAGCGTGCCGATCTCGAGGATGCGCCGCGCGCCCATCATCCGGGCGAGGATGTGCAGGAAACGCCCTTCGGCCGGCGCCACGTCGATCGCCGGCAGCCCGGCGGCCGCGTTCGCCGCCAGAGCGGCATCGAGCACGGGATCGGCGGGCAGCAGTGTCGCGGCGATGTAGTCGTCCACGCGCATCCAGTCGTCCGTCGCCATCGTCGTCTCCCGTTCCTTGCTCGCCTGGCGGTAAAAATCTGACGTCTGGTGCCGGATGCCGAAGTCTGCTTGCAGTACTCGTTCTTACACTCGGTCCGGGCCGCCTCACAAAAGTCCAACTCGATTGGCCAATAAAATTGGGACGATTGTCGATCAAGCCGTTACGCTGGAGAAGATAAGCGACATATTGTTGGCGGGCATCTCAACTGTCTCGCGAAGACTGAGTCGAGAGGCCTCACCCGCGCGTTCAAGATCAGCAATATCACGAACGCCCCATGATGGGTTGAGCGCCCTTAGAGACGCGTCGAAAGCGGCATTCGAAGGGGCATTGTGTTCGCCGTCGCGAATGAATGGGCCATAGAGAATTAGAGATCCACCAGCGCAGAGCAAACGTGCAGCGCCTGCAAACAATCCCAAACTTGCCTCCCATGGCGCGACATGAATCATATTGATCGACACAACGGCGTCAAACGGCGCCTTCTGCTCGACGCCCCATTCTCTTGAGCACACATCTATGTCGACCGGCGCGAGAACATTACTCAACCGCTTGAATTTGATCCAGCTGGCGGTGCTGGCCCGTGCGTTGGCATCCGGATCGCTCGGTTGCCAAGTGAGGTTTGGCATCGCTTCCGCAAAATGCACGGCGTGCTCGCCAGTCCCGCAGCCAACCTCCAGCACCACGCCCTCGGTCGGAAGAACACGTTTTAGGACCGAAAGGATCGGTTCCCGATTTCGCGCAGCCGAAGGCGCGAACATGCGCTGGTCGGCGCTTACGCCGCGCTGTTCAAGTGCAACAGGCGAGCGGTTGTCGTTCTCCGCTGGCATGGGCTGCAGAACTCCTGGGATGATGATTTGTCCCGTTCCATAGCTGAAAAAATGATGGAACGGAACCTGGGAGGCTGACTTCAGGATTGGGGCAGGGACCGCCGCAAGGCCTCGTTGTGTCGGGAGCGGAGGTTACCCAGATGAGGCGATGACCGGAAGCGTTGTGCACCGCCTGACCACCCACTGCTGCATCGTCGGCGGTGGACCGGCGGGCATGATGCTCGGCTACCTGCTCGGCCGCGCCGGCATCGAGACGCTGGCGCTGCGGGCGATCGACACGGTACCGCGGGTGCAGGGGCTGACGGCGCGGCTGATCGGCATCGGTGTGCAGCCGGAGCATCTGCGCTCGGTGGCGCCTCAGTCAGGCGCCAGCATGTAGCCCGAGCCGCGCACCGTCTGCAGGTAGCGGGGCGTCCTGGGGTCGGTCTCGATCTTGCGGCGCAGGCGGGTGATTTGCACGTCCACGGCGCGCTCCTGCGCCTCGGCGATGCCGCCGCCGAGGTCCTCGACCAGCTGCTGGCGGGTGACGGGCTCGTGGGCGCGGGCGGCGAAGAGGCGCATGAGCATCGCCTCGGTGGCCGTCAGACGGATCATGTCGCGGCCGCGCCAGAGCTCGCCCCGGGTCATGTCGTAGCGCACCTCGCCGAGCTGCAGCGAGCGCGGAGGAGCGGCCTTGGGCACCGGCTTGGGCACCCGGCGCAGGATGGCGTTGATGCGCAGCAGAAGCTCGCGCGGCTCGAAGGGCTTGGGCAGGTAGTCGTCGGCCCCGGCCTCGAGGCCACGGATGCGGTCCTCAGCGTCGCCGCGGGCGGTCAGGAGCAGGATCGGCGTGGTCACGGTCTCGCGCAAGGACGCGGTCAGCGACACGCCGTCCTCGCCCGGCATCATCACGTCGAGCACGATGAGGTCGAACTCCAGCCCCTCGAGCAGCGCGCGGGCGTGCCGGGCGTCGCGGGCGGGGGTGACGAGAAAGCCGTTGCGCGCCAGGAACTTCTGCAGGAGCGCGCGGATCCGCGCGTCGTCGTCGACTGCGAGGATATGCGGCCGGGCCGCCTCGGTCACGGGCGGCCCCCGTCCAGCGCGCCGAGCACGCGCTCGCGCAGATCGGGGTCGATCATCTGCTCCAGCACCTTGCGGAACCCAACCACCGCCTCGGGCCCGGCGGCGGAGAAGGCCGCGCGCATCCTCCGGCGCTGGGCCTCGGATAGCTCGCGTTCCAGCACCCGGCCGGCGGCGGTGAGGTGGAGGTTGCGCTGGCGGCGGTCGAGGACCCCTACCCTGCTCTCAACCAGCCCGTCCTCCACCAGCTGGCGCAGCACCCGGTTCAGGCTCTGCTTGGTGACGCCGAGGATGTCGAGCAGCTCGTTCACCATCAGCCCCGGCCGGCGGTTGATGAAATGCACCGCCCGGTGGTGGGCGCGGCCATAGCCGCGGGCCCCGAGGATACGGTCGGGGTCGGCGGTGAAGCCACGATAGGCGAAGAACATCAGCTCGATGCCCTGCCGCAGCTGGTCGTCGGTCAGGAACAGCAGCTGTTCGCTGCGGTTGGGGTTGGTGGAGAAGCCGCGCTCGGGCATCCTGGCTCCGGGGTTCGTTCGCTCACAGTTTATGTCAGGTATGTTGACATTCCAAGCCCCAAATGCTAGTCCGGCGGGCATCGAGGCGAAAGATACTGTCGCCGGGACGGCGGGTACGCGCAACGTCCGGCAAAGCAAGGGGAAACCGCCATGGCTGGCGCATATGACGATCGGGACGGGGTCATCTGGCTGGACGGCGCCTTCGTACCCTGGCGCGAGGCCAAGGTGCATGTGCTGACCCATGCGCTGCACTACGCCAGCTCGGTCTTCGAGGGCGAGCGCGCCTATGGCGGGGTGATCTTCAAGAGCCGCGCGCATACCGACCGGCTGCTAAAGTCCTGCGACTACATGGACATCCCCCACCCCTACACGGCGGGCGAGATCGAGGCGGCCAAGGAGGCGGCGCTGGCCGCGAGCGGGCTGACGGATGCCTATGTTCGCCCCGTCGTCTGGCGCGGGTCGGGGCCGGACATGGGCGTCGCCTCGGCGCGCAACCCGGTGCATATGGCCATCGCGGTCTGGGAATGGGGCGCCTACTACGGCGACGCCAAGATGAAGGGCGCCAAGCTGGACATCTCCAAGTGGAAGCGGCCCTCCCCCGAGACCATCCCCTGCTTCGCCAAGGCGGCGGGGCTCTACATGATCTGCACCATGTCCAAGCACACGGCCGAGGCCAAGGGGTGCTCGGACGCGATCATGATGGATTACCGCGGCTATGTCGCCGAGGCGACCGGGGCCAACGTGTTCTTCGTGCAGGACGGGCGCGTGCACACGCCCAAGCCCGACGCGTTCCTCAACGGCATCACCCGGCAGACGGTGATCCAGATGCTGAAGGAGCGTGGCGTCGAGGTGATCGAGCGGCATATCGAGCCGGCCGAAATGGAGGGCTTCGAGCAGTGCTGGCTCACCGGGTCGGCGGCCGAGGTCACGCCGGTGGGCTCGATCGGCGACTACACCTTCGAGGTGGGCGCGCTGACCCGCAGCATCGCCGGGGACTACGAGAAGCTGGTGCGCGGGCTCTTGAAGGCCGCCTGACGGCGTGCCCCAGCGCATCATCATCGACACCGATCCCGGCCAGGACGACGCGGTCGCGATCCTGCTCGCACTGGCCAGCCCCGAGATCGAGGTGCTGGGCATCACCACGGTGGCAGGCAACGTGCCCCTGCCGCTGACCACGGCGAACGCGCTGAAGGTCTGCGAGCTGGCCGGGCGGCCGGACGTGGCGGTGCATGCCGGTGCCGAGGGGCCGCTGGTGCGGCCGCTGGTCACCGCCGAGGCGGTGCACGGGCGCAGCGGGCTCGACGGGCCGGACCTGCCAGAATCCGGCGATGGGCGCGCGCGACGCCCACGCGGTGGATTTCATCGTCGAGACGCTGCGCGCCGAGCCTGCGGGCACGGTGACGCTCTGCGTGCTGGGGCCGATGACCAACGTGGCGCTGGCTTTCGCGCGGGCGCCGGACATCCGCGCGCGGGTGGCGCGGATCGTCGCCATGGGCGGCGGCTGGTCGGAGGGCGGCAACACCACCCCGGCGGCGGAGTTCAACATCCTGGTCGATCCGCACGCCGCGCAGGCGGTGCTGCACGCCGGGGTGCCGGTGGTGCAGATGCCGCTCGACGTCACCCACAAGTGCCTGACCAAGGCCCACCGGGTCCAGGGGTTCCGTGACCTCGGAAGCCAGGTGGGGCACGCCACCGCACTGATGCTGGAGTACTACGAGCGGTTCGACGAGGGCAAGTACGGCACTGACGGCGGGCCGCTGCACGACCCGAACGTGATCGCTTGGCTGCTGGCCCCGGAGATCTACGCGGGCCGCGACGTGAACGTCGAGGTCGAGTGCGGCTCGGAGCTGACCATGGGCCAGACGGTCGTGGACTGGTGGGGCGTCACCGACCGGCCGCGCAACGTGCATTTCATCCGTGAGGTGGACGACGACGCCTTCTTCGCGCTGCTGGTGGAGCGTATCGGGCGGCTCTGAACCCCGCCCGGGCGCGCGGCGTCAGAAGTCGCGCTCGAAGAAGATGCCGAGCGTGGTGTTGCCGTCGCTGCCCACGGAGCCGCGCGCGGTCAGGCGCTCGTTGAGCTCGTAGACAAGCTCGATCTTGCTCTTGCCGTCGGCGGCGGCCTGCACGTCGACGTAGACGTCCTCGCCAAAGTAGCGGCCCGCACTCAGGGCCGCCTCGCCGTCATCGTTTGTGATGATGTCGAGGTCGTCAAAGCCGAGCGAGCCGCGGATCTGCGCCAGCAGCCCGTTGCCGCCGCGGCCCGCAAGCTCGGCGGCGGCGGCGGCGAGCTGGGCGGCCTGGAAGGGCGAGAGATTCTGCGAGGCGCGGTTGAACAGGAGGTGCGACAGCACCTCGTCCTGGGGCAGCGGCGGCTCGGAGGTGAAGACGATCTCCGGCTCCGAGGCCCGGCCGGTCACAGTCACGATGGCGGTGACGTCTCCGGAGGTGGTGCGTGCCACGAAGTTGATCCGCGGGTCGAGGTCGCCCACGAGCTGCAGCGAGCCCTCCTGGAACTCGATGCGCTGCCCGATCACGTCGAGCCGGCCGCGCCTGAGGTCGAACTGGCCCACCGGGCGGATGTCGGTGGTCGGGCCGGTGATGCGCAGTTCCCCCCCGAGCTCGACGTCGAGACCCCGGCCCCGCACGAAGATCTGGTTGCGCGCGACGATGCGCAGGTCGAGCTGCAGCCCGCTGCGCCCGGTGGCCTGCGGCGGGTTCGGCGCCCCCACCGCAGCACGGCGCAGCGTCTCCGCGACCCGCGGCGGCGGGCGTACGTGGGTCACCTCCTCCAGCGTGGCCGCAGCGCCTGCGCCCAGTGCCTCGGACACCGATATCTCCGTATGGCCGAGGTCGATCTGGCCACTGAGCGTGCCGCCGCCCATCAGCGGGCCGTTCAGGTTGAGATCGCCCGACACCGTGGTGGTCACGAAGGCGCCGTCGGTGTAGCGCACTTCGTTGATCTGCACCGAGAGGTCGGCCGGAAAGCCGCGGGGGCCGTCGATCACGATGCTGCCCGAGCCGGAAACATCGCCACCGCCGACATTGCCGCCGAAACTGCGGAACGTCAGCGTCGTGCCCGAGAACGCCGCGTCCATCCGCACCTGCTCCATGCGGACGTTGGTCCCGGGATCGACGATGACGCCATCGCTCATCGCCAGCGTGCCGTTGTACTGCAAGCTGGTCAGCGCGCCCGACAGGACGAGATCGAGCTGCAGCGTCCCGCTCGCCTGCGCCAGCCGCCCGGCGAGCAGCGGGTCGGCGATACTGAGCGGGACGCTTCCCGCCAGCCGCAGGTCGACGCCCGGGCCTTGCAACGGCAGACGGCCCGATCCGGTGATCGTCAGTCCCGGCACGCCGTTGACCTCGGCCGCGGCAAGCGTGATGACGCCGCCGCGGAAGTCGCCGCTGCCGCGGACGTTGAGCGGGGGCATGCCGTTGTCGCGCAGCATGGCGATGCTGACGCCGGTGCCGTCGAGGTCGTAGGTGACGGCCGGGCCGCCGTAGGTGCCGGTGACCTGCGCGGTGCCGGTGACCGCACCGACGAGGCCGCGGTTGCCGGAGAGCCGGTCCACGAGGCCCAGCGGGAAGGTCTGGAGCCGCACCGCGAGGTCCATCTCGCCGGCGCCGAGTGGCGTCGTGCCCTCCACCTCCGCTGTGAGCCCCTGGCCCGCTACCGCCGCGCTGACCGCGAGCCGTCCGTCTGCGACCGTGTTGCCCTTTGCGGTGATCGTGAGCGGCGGCAGGCCGGTGACCACGGTCTGCGGGCTGGTGAACTCGGCAGCCGTCAGATCGAAATGGATGTCCGGCGCGCTGCGCGGCCCGGTTGCCCGCGCCGTGCCGGTCACCAGCCCGCCGAGCCCGAGTTGCGGCCGCAGCATGTTGACCAGGTCCAGCGGCACTTCGGCGATATCGATGCTGGCGTCGATGGTCTCGGCGATGCTGCCCTGCGCGGTCAGGGTTCCCTGCCCGAGGTCGAGCGCCAGCGGCGTCAGCGTCACCGTGCCGTTCTGCACCGTCACCGTGGAGGGAGCGGTCAGCCTGGCCGCCAGCGCATCCTGGCTCACCCGCAGGCTTTCGAGCCTGGCCGAGAAGCCGCCGGGCAGACGCTCCAGTTCCGCAACGGTCTCGATCTCGGTGCCGACAACCAGCCGGCTCTGCGCCGAGATGCGCATCTGCTCGGGCGAGGTGTTCTGGGCGTCGATCGCCAGCGTCGCGATGTCGTAGCCCGCGACGGTGAGGTCGCTGCCGCGCAGCGTGCCGTCGAGCAGCGGCAGCCCCAGCGCATCGACGACGCCGATGTCGAAGGTCAACGACCCGATCCGGTTCGCCCCCATCGCCAGCCCCTCGGCGCTGCCGGCCGCCTTGATGCCCTGGCCGGGATCGGAATCGCTGAGGGTGATGTCGGCGTCCAGCGCTCCGGTGGCCTCGACCAGCGCCAGGGCTGCGAGCGGCGCGATCTCGGGCGCGTTGAGCGTCAGCTGCCCGACGGCCGGTGCCTGGCCGTCCTGCGCCAGCGCACCGGTCAGCAGGTTGGCGCCGACCGCCAGCCGCAGGCCGGTCACCGAGCGGCTCTCGCCAGCCACGGCGATCGTGGCCCCGAGGTCGAGGACCAGCGTGTCCAGCGACCCGCCGCCGGTGATCTGCCCGGAGAGGCCGCCGTCCGCGTATGTACCGTCGAAGCTGAGGTCGGCGTCGGTGATCTCCCGCTCCATCACGCTGCCGCTGGGGATTTCGGCGGCGAAGTTCAGGGCAAGCGGGCCGCCCGTGCCGGAGGCGCGGCCGCGCGCGGTGACCGCCCCCGAGGCGCGGGGGTCGATCATCGCCAGATCCGCGAGCGAGGCATCAAAGCCGAAATCGGCCCCGTCGCTGGCGATCCGCCCGTTCGAGGCGAAGGCGAACTGCGGGTTGCCCAGGCGCAGGTTCTCGGTGCGGAAGCCTTCCTCGTCGCGCACCGCCCGCCCGCCGAGGGTCGTCTCTCCGGCCAGCAGCCGGTCGAGCCGCTCGTCGCCCAGCGCGAGGTTGTTGGCGCTGCCGTCGAAGGTGAGGTCGAAGGCGCGCTCCAGCGGCGTCACGCTGCCCTCGGCCTGCAGCGCCAGGGCGCCGCCAAGCGGGCGGCCGGCGAAACCCTCCAGGACCGCGATGTCCGCGGCGCGCAGCGAAGTGCGCCCCGTGAAGTCACCCCCCGCGAAACGGCCCGACGCAAAGGCCGCGAGTCCGTTGCCGCCAAACTGCAACTGACGGATATTGATCGAGCCGCCGGGTACAAGGGCGAGATCCGCGAAGAGGTCGAGGCGGGTGCCCAACGCCGCCGTAACGGCCGGATCATCGGCCGAAACACCGGTGGCGAGCCCGTCGAGCACGATGGTCACGTCGCGCAGCGCAGCGTCCTCGAGGTTGCGCGCATGGCCACCCATGGTCAGCGTGACATCCTCCATCTCGATCCCGCCCGCGTCCAGCCGGTCGAGCACTACGAGCCCGCTCCAGTTGCTGGCCGAGCCGAAGTCGATGCGCAGGGTCCCCGAGGTGATCCTCGTGTCGGTGCCGGGGATCGGCAGACGCACCGGCGGGCCGCCGGGATCGCCGAGCTGGCCGGTGAGGTCGAGGCTGTGCAGGGAGCCGCCCGCGCCCGTCTCCAGCCGCCCGCCGAGCGCAAGCTCGGCGGAGGTCACATCCATCCGGTCGATGCGCAGGCCGCCGTCGGCCTTGTTGACGCCGCGCAGCGCGATCGCAGTCTCGCCGGCGAAGAAGTCACGGAAATCCGGCGGCACCAGCGGGGCGATGCCGCCGCGCAGGTCGGCGTCGAAGCCCAGGCCCTCGTCGCTGCCGCGCAGTGCGATGCTGCCGCCGGCCAGCCGCGCCCCGCCGGCGTCGAGGGCGAGTGCTATGTCCACGTTGTCGATCGGCCCCGCACCGGTCATCCGCAGGTCGATCTCCGGCGTCCCCTCGATCCGCAGCAGGGTGGCCACCACCCCGCCCTCGGGTTCGCGCAGGTGCAGGTCGACGTCGAGCTGGCGGCTGGAATTGGCGAAGGAGGCCTTCAGGTCCAGCTCGCCCCCCGGCCCGTCGAGCCGCGTCACGGTGAAGTCGGTATCGACCTCGCCGCCCGAGAGCACCATGTTGCCGCCGGCGGAAAGCTCCGCCGCCATGCCGAAGACCGCCTCGTCGAAGACGAGCCGGTCGAGCGCCAGGTCCCGCAGCTCAACCGAGACCGGCAGCTCGGGCACGGTGAAGGGCCGCAATTCCGGCGTGGGCAGGCCGGGGGCCGGCTCGGGCGTCACCCCGCGCCGCAGCCACCTGACCTCGCCGATGTGCAGGCGGTTCACCTGCAGCCGGGCGCGCAGCAGCTGCGCGCGGCTCCAGTCGATCTCGACGTCGTCGATCACCATCCACGCGCCGGTCTCGTCAGATACGGTGATCCGCTCGATGCGCGCCTGCGAGGAGAGGGCACCCGTGACCCCCTGCAGGCCGATCCGCCGTCCGGGGCCGGAAATCCTGTTCTCCAGGAAGTTCATCAAAAAGCCGCTCTCGCCGGCGGGCACCTCGTCGTCCGGGCCCTGCGCGAAGGCGGCCAGCCCGGCGGCCAGCAGAAAGCCGGCAATGACCGCGAACCGCTTCAAAACGCCTGCCCGATCCCGATATAGACCGCCACGCTGGAATCCTCCGGCCGCGGATCGATCGGTGTCGCCACGTCGACGCGCAGCGGTCCGAAGCCGGTATAGTAGCGCAGGCCCACCCCGGCGCCAAAGCGCAGATCGTCCGCGCCGCTGAAGTTGGCGTCGGCGGTCACGATCCCCCCATCGACGAAGACCGCGCCGCCGAAGTTGCCCCATACGCGCGCGCGCAGCTCGGCCGAACCCTCGACCAGGCCCTTGCCGCCGACGGTATCCGTCTTGCCGTTCTGTCCCACCACCTCGATGCCGATCGAGCGGTAGGCGTAGCCACGGATCGAACCGCCGCCGCCGGTGAAGAACAGCTGGTCCGGCGGACTCTCGCTGACCGGCGGGCCGTAGTAGCTGCCGACCTTCGCGCGGCCGGCAAGCACGAAGCGCTTGTCGGGCCCGAAGCCGCGATAGGCGCGGCCTTCGAGGGTGCCGCGCAGGGCCGCGTTCTCGTACTCGAACTCGTAGGAGGGCCGCACGTCCCCGGCGAGATAGTAGCCGCGGGTGGCGTCCAGCGGATCGTCGCGCCGGTCGTACTGGAGGCGGCCGACCACGGCGACGGTGGAAAAGCGGCGGATACCGAAGGCATCGTCCTTGTAGCGGGCATGGGAGACCTCGAGGAACGCCTCGCCGGTCAGCCATCTGCCCGCGGGCCGCGACAGACCGATGCGTCCGGTGACCAACTCCTCGTTGTAGGTATCGACCTCGAGCTGCCGGGCGATGACCGAGGCGCCGAAATTGGTGTCGGGGTTGATGACGCCGGGCCGGGCGAAGCTCAAGGCGACGCTGTAGTCGAAGTCCTTGGGGTCGCTGGTCTGGCCGATGCGGCCGACGCTCATGTCGAGCCGCAGACGCTCGGCGCGGCCGAGCAGGTTGCGGTGCATCGCGTAGGCCGATGCGCCGAACCCGTCGAGCGACGAATAGGTGGCGCCGAGGCCGAAGGTTCGGGCCTTGCGCTCCTCGACGGTGAGGGTCATGGGCAGGCTGCCGTCGGGCCCGATCTCCTCGGCTTCCTCCAGTCGGATCGAGCTGAAGACGCCGAGCCGGCCCAGCCGATCCTCGGCGGCACGCAGGTCGTCGGGGTCGAAGGCCTCTCCCTCGGAAAGGTTCGCCATGTAGGCGATGAACGCAGCGTCCATGCGGTCCTGCCCGCTGACCCGCAGCGGGCCATAATGCGCCTCGCGTCCGGGCTCGATGGTGATCGTGGCATCGACGCGCACCGCCGGGTGGTCGGCGATCACCTCACGGCCGCTCTCGCGGGCCTTGGCGCGGGCGAGGTGGCGCCACTGCTGGATGGCGAGCTGCGACGCGGCGTTGACCGCGCCGGCATGGGCGATCTCGCCGGGGGCAAAGCCCACCGAGGCAGGCAGGTCCACCTCGTCGTCGCGGCGCGAGCGCTCGAAGGGCGGGCGGTTGACGATCTCGGTGCGGCGGAAGGTGAAGATCGGGCCGGGGTTCACCCGGATCGCCACCGGGACGCCGGCGGCGATGTTGTCGGCGAGTGTCATGTCCGCCGCCTCGCGCCCGCCGATGCGGATGCTGATTTCGCCGCCGTAGTAGCCCTCGGCATAGAGGGCGGCCAGCAGCCGGCGGTAGTCGCCGCGCGCCATGGTGATCAGCCCCGCGTTGCCCGAGGCCGGGGTCTCACGGTTGCTCCAGAGCGACGAGGCCGTTTCCAGCTGCTTGCGCAGCGCGTCGTTCGCGGTCTCGACCTCGATCCGGGGCGTATAGGGCAGCGGGTCGATGACCTCGACCTGCTCGGTTTCTTCCTTGCCCCAGAGGCGATAGCCAAAAAGGCTGAAGGCCGACGCGGGCACCAGGGCCGCGCAGGTCAGGCCGAGCGCGAGCCCGGCCGAAAGTCCTAGACGTTGCAGGCGTGCCACTTTGCGCTCCGCCGCTTGACTGCTCGGGGACTAATTAACCCATTGGTGCGCGCGAGCAAACCACGGCGGCCCGGATTGCGGAACACGGCCGCAAAGGCTGGCCGGGATGCAACGGTCCGCCCCGGCGCTCTGGGTCTGGGCGACCACTGGAGCGGCTCGGCCGCTGACGCCGTTCATACCGCATTAACCAGCTTTTTCTATAAAAATCAGCGGGTTAACAAAATCTCCGCACTGGTTATCCTCGGTCCGGGCGCCCGGCTGGCGGGCGCCCGCTCGGCCGGGATCAGCCGGCGATCAGGCCCATGTTCTCGAGCTTCAGGATCACCTGGTGGGCGCAATAGTCCACGTCCAGACCTTCGGTATCGAGCCGGAGCTCGGGGGACTTCGGCGCCTCGTAGGGGTCGGAGACGCCGGTGAATTCCTTGATCTTGCCCTCGCGGGCCAGCTTGTAGAGCCCCTTGCGGTCGCGCCGCTCGCATTCCTCGATCGAGGTGGCGACATGCACCTCAAGGAAGGCGCCCTGCGCCTCCACCATCTCGCGCACCGCCGCCCGGGTCTTCTCGTAGGGCGCGATGGGCGCGCAGAGCGCGATGCCGCCGTTCTTGGTGATCTCCGAGGCGACGAAGCCGATGCGGCGGATGTTGATGTCGCGGTGCTCCTTGGAGAAGCCGAGCTCGGACGACAGGTGCTTGCGCACCACGTCGCCGTCGAGCAGCGTCACCGGACGGCTGCCCATCTCCATCAGCTTGACCATCAGCGCGTTGGCCACCGTGGACTTGCCCGAGCCCGAGAGGCCGGTGAAGAACACGGTAAAGCCCTGCTTCGCACGCGCCGGATGGCTGCGGCGCAGCTCCTCCACCACGGCGGGGAAGCTGAACCACTCGGGGATCTCCAGCCCCTCCTGCAGGCGGCGGCGCAGCTCGGTGCCGGAGATGTCGAGGATGGTCATCCCCTCGGCCACCTCGTCGCGCGGTTCGTACTGCGCCTTCTCCTGCACGTAGACCATCTGCTTGAAGTCGACCATCTCGACCCCGATCTCGTCCTGGTGCCTGGCGAACAGCTCCTGCGCGTCGTAGGGCCCGTAGAAATCCTTGCCGCTCGAGTCCTTGCCAGGGCCGGCATGGTCGCGGCCGATGATCATGTGGGTGCAGCCGTGGTTGCGGCGGATGATGCCGTGCCAGACCGCCTCGCGCGGGCCGGCCATGCGCATGGCGAGGTTCAGGAGCGACAGCGCGGTTGTGGAGGCCGGGTACTGGTCGAGCACCGCCTCGTAGCAGCGCACCCGGGTGAAGTGGTCGATGTCGCCGGGCTTGGTCATCCCGACCACCGGGTGGATCAGGAGGTTCGCCTGCGCCTCGCGCGCGGCGCGGAAGGTCAGTTCCTGGTGGGCGCGGTGCAGCGGGTTGCGGGTCTGGAAGGCGACGACCCGCTGCCAGCCGAGCTTGCGGAAATAGGCGCGCAGCTCGTTGGGCGTGTTGCGCCTTCCGCGGAAGTCGTAGTGGACCGGCGCCTGCAGGCCGGTGACCGGGCCGCCGAGATAGACCGGCCCCGCCTGCTGATGAAGATACCTGACCGCCGGATGCGCCAGATCGTCGGCGCCAAAGACCTGGTTCGCCTCGCGCGCCTTGTCGGGCGTCCACTTGTCGCCGACCTTCATGGTGGCGAGGATCACGCCCTCGGGGTCGCGCAGGGCGATCTCCTGGCCGGGTTCGACCTTGGCAGCGAACGCCTCCGAGACGTCTAGAGTGACCGGGATCGGCCAGAGGGTGCCGTCGGCCAGCCGCATCCCGGTAACCACGCCGTCGTAGTCGGCCCGGCCGAGAAAGCCGGTCAGCGGGTGGAAGCCGCCGTTCATCAGGAGCTCGAGGTCGCAGACCTGCCGTGGCGTAAGGTCCCAGGAGGCAAGCTCGGCCGCCGCCAGCTTGCGCGCCGTGGCGCTCTCCTGCGGAACATACAGCTCGGGAACGGGCACGAGGTTCGACACGGTCATCGGGAAGCCTTCACCACTGATTCGGGGAGCGCCGCGCCTGTTAGCAGCCGCCCGCCGCCGGGTCAAAGCGCTGCGGGTATATCTGCCGCAGAGCGACATTCCCGGCATGAACTTGGGCGCGCGGGTCTATCCGGCCTCGGCCAGCCGGGCGACGTAGCGGGCGAGGGTGTCGATCTCGAGGTTGACGAGGTCGCCGGCGGCCACCCTGCCCCAGGTGGTATGGGTCAGGGTGTGGGGAATGAGGTTGACCCCGAACTCGCGGCCCGCGACCTCGTTGACGGTCAACGAGGTTCCGTTCAGCGCCACCGAGCCCTTCTCGGCGATGAAGCGCGCCAGAGGCGCCGGGGCTCGCAGGGTGACGCGTGTGCTGTCGCCCTCGGTCGCGACGGCCACCACCTCGGCCATGCCGTCCACGTGCCCCGACACGATATGCCCGCCAAGCTCGTCCCCGAGCCGCAGCGCGCGTTCGAGGTTCACCGGCCGCCCCACCTGCCAGTCCGAGGGCGGCGTGCGGACGGTGGTGCGGGCCTGGGTCTCAGCTGAGATGTCCACGTCGAACCATGAGCCGCCCTCGGCAGGGCCGCGGTCGACCACGGTCAGGCAGACCCCGTCGCAGGCTATGGAGGCGCCGAGGTCGATGCCCGCGGGAGGGTAGCGGCTGCGGATCCGCGCGCGCAGGTCGCCGCGGTTCTCCAGCGCCTCGATGGTGCCGATGTCGGTGATGATGCCGGTGAACACCGCCCGCGCTCCGCCTGCCGTACCCCTGTCTCCTAGCCCGGCGGGCTGGAGCGGGCAAGCCGCGTTGGCTTGCGTGCCGGGGCACCCGCCCGAACGGCGATGCCTGCCCGCGCGCGGACAAATCGATAACATATTGAAAAACAAGAGAACATAGTCGCGCCGTTTACTTTCTGTCAACTCTGCCAGGATATCGGCCTCGCGCCGGTGGCCCGGACACCAGATTTGGGGCCTGGGCCGGCCCGAGGGCGGATCCGGGCCCAGATGTTGGCTAAGGACTTGGCTGAGGGGAACCCGCGTCGCCGGTCGGACGACCCCCCTGCCCGCGCCGCTGCGGTGCAACCCGCCGCTTGTGGCCGGGGCGCCGATCTGGCATGCGTTTGTGAAATCCAGAAAACGGGGGCCGGTCGTTGAAGGACATTCTCGACGAGCTTGAGGTCCGGCGGACCGAGGCGCGGCTGGGCGGCGGGCTGAAGCGCATCGCCGCACAGCACGGCAAGGGTAAGCTAACCGCCCGCGAGCGCATCGAGGTGCTGCTGGACGAGGGCAGCTTCGAAGAGTTCGACATGTTCGTCGCCCACCGCTCGACCGACTTCGGTATGGAGGCGACGAAAGTCCCCGGCGACGGCGTGGTGACCGGCTGGGGCACGGTGAACGGCCGGCAGGTCTATGTGTTCAGCCAGGATTTCACCGTCTTTGGTGGCTCGCTCTCGGAGACGCATGCGCAGAAGATTTGCAAGATCATGGACATGGCGGTGCAAAACGGCGCTCCCGTGGTCGGGCTGAACGATTCAGGCGGCGCGCGCATCCAGGAGGGGGTGGCGAGCCTCGCCGGATATGCCGACGTCTTCCAGCGCAACATCATGGCGTCGGGCGTGGTGCCGCAGATCAGTGTCATCATGGGGCCCTGCGCGGGGGGTGCCGTCTACAGCCCGGCGATGACCGACTTCATCTTCATGGTGCGCGAAAGCTCCTACATGTTCGTCACTGGCCCGGACGTGGTGAAGACGGTGACCAACGAGGTGGTGACCGCTGAGGAGCTGGGTGGCGCCACTACCCACACGACCAAATCCTCGGTCGCCGATGGGGCCTTCGAGAACGACCTGATGGCGCTGATGGAGGTGCGGCGGCTGGTGGACTTCCTGCCGCTCTCCAACCGCGAGAAGCCCCCCGTCCGGCCGTTCTTCGACGCGCCGGACCGGGTGGAGGAGAGCCTCGACACGCTGATCCCGCCCAATCCCAACACGCCCTACGACATGAAGGAGCTGATCCTGAAGATCGCCGACGAGGGCGATTTCTTCGAGATACAGGCGGGCTACGCGCGCAACATCCTGACCGGGTTCATCCGGCTGGAGGGGTCCACCGTGGGCGTGGTGGCCAACCAGCCAATGGTGCTGGCGGGCTGCCTCGACATCGACAGTGCGCGCAAGGCGGCGCGCTTCGTGCGTTTCTGCGACGCGTTCGAGATCCCGATCCTGACGCTGGTGGACGTGCCAGGTTTCCTGCCCGGCACCGGGCAGGAATTCGGTGGGATCATCAAGCACGGGGCGAAGCTTCTCTTCGCCTTCGGCGAGGCGACGGTGCCGAAAGTCACGGTCATCACCCGCAAGGCCTATGGCGGGGCCTATGACGTGATGAGTTCCAAGCACCTGCGCGGGGATTTCAACTACGCCTGGCCCACCGCCGAGATCGCGGTGATGGGGGCCAAGGGCGCGGTGGAGATCCTCTATCGTTCAGAACTGGGAGATGCCGAGAAGATCGCGGCGCGCACGAAGGACTACGAGGACCGCTTCGCCAATCCGTTCGTGGCCGCCGAGAAGGGGTTCATCGACGACGTGATCATGCCGCATTCCACCCGGCGGCGGGTGGCGCGGGCCTTCGCCAGCCTGCGCACCAAGCGGCTGAGCAATCCGTGGAAGAAGCACGACAACATTCCGCTGTGACGGCGCAGGGACAGAATGCATGACTAGGGTCCTCCTCATCACCGGTGCCTCCAGCGGGATCGGAGCCGCGAGCGCCCGGGCTGCGGCCGAGGCTGGCTGGACCCTGGGCTTGATGGCGCGGTCGGAGGACAAGCTCGAGGCGCTCGTCGACGAGATCGGCGGCGACCGTGCCATGGCGCTGCCGGCCGACGTCACCTCCGCCGACGCGCAACGGACCGCGATCGCCGCGCTCGTGAAGCGCTTCGGCCGGCTCGACGCCGCCTTCGCCAATGCCGGGCTCGGCATCAGCAGCGGCAGCGCCGAGGAGGCCGACCTCGAGGCGTGGCGGACCATGATCGAGGCGAACATCTGGGGCCTCCTGGTCACCGTACGCCTCGCCCTGCCCGAGCTCAACAAGACCAAGGGCCACATGCTCCTCACGGGCTCCCGCGCCGCGCGCACCGAGATCAGCGGTTCGGTCTACGGCGCGACCAAGCACTTCGTGCACGGCTTCGCTGCGAATCTACTGGCCGAGATGCGCGGCTGGGGCGGCCGTTGCACGGTAATTTCGCCCGGCCTCGTCGACACGCCGTTCTTCGACCAGCCTAAGCCCGGCGGGCTCAGGGCGGAGGACATTGCCGCGGCAGTGGTCTACGCGCTGGAGCAGCCGCCGCGGGTGGCGGTGGGCGAGGTTTACCTCATGCCGGTGCCAAGCGCATGACGGCGCCGGGCGGGGAGATTGGACGACGGCCGGCGCGCGACCTATCTTACCCGTATGGTAGGGGAGGTTCCGATGATCCGGCGCCGCTGGCTCATGCTTCCAAAACTCATCCGTTTCATGCTGGTTCACACCGCGAACGGCATGGTGATCGGCTGCATGTTCCTGTTCTTGCTGATCTGGCTCGACGTCGGCGGGCTCGGGACCCTCTTGCAGAAGGATGCGAGCGGGCTTGCGACGGCGCTCCTGTTTTTCCAGACCTCGTTCACCTTCGGGGCGGTGTCGATGGGCGTCGCAGTAATGAACCTCGGCGAGGACTGACCGCGGGGCAGCGTCCATGCTGAAGCACCGCGGATTTCCCGGGCGGCTGCCGGGCACCGATCTGCAGTTCACCATCCGCCGGGCCGACCCGCGCGGGGTCACGCCGCTGAAGGCGCGCGAGCGCTATGCCGACCGCCGGCCACTGGACCGGGCGGCGGACGCGGCGTTTCTCGCGGCCCTCTGGGAGCATTTCGGCACCGAGCCGTTCCCGCGCGGCAACCTCGACGCCGGCCGGCTCGGCTGGCTGCTCGGGCGCGAGGTCGTGCCGGCCGAAGACCAGTTCGATCCCGCTAGCTACGAAGCCCTGCTCAGGGTCGACCCGGAGCGTGCCCGGCTCGGGTTCCCCGAGCTGTTTTGACGATGCCTGACCGCCCTGCCCCTCCCCTAGGAGTCAAGGAGACCCCGATGACCCAGATTACCTCCCTTCGCCGCCGCCATCGCCGCCCTTTTCCTTGCCGGCTGTTCTGCTGGCGAGCCGGCGGATCCGATCACCCCGCAGCAGCAGGAGGCGCTGACCGACGAGATGATCGAACCCGACAGCATGTCCGGGGGTTACATGGCGGGCCAGGGCATCGGGAACTTCTGAGCCGCCATGTTCGACAAGATCCTGATCGCCAATCGCGGCGAGATCGCCTGCCGGGTCATCAAGACGGCGCGGCGCATGGGCATCCGCAGCGTCGCGGTCTATTCCGACGCCGACGCCGGGGCGCTGCACGTGCGCATGGCCGACGAGGCGGTGCACATCGGCCCGCCGCCGGCCAGCCAGTCCTACATCGTCATCGACCGCATCCTCGAGGCGGTGCAGGCGACCGGGGCGCAGGCGGTTCATCCGGGCTACGGCTTCCTGTCGGAGCGGGCCGAGTTCGCCGAGGCGCTGGCCGCCGCGGGCGTCGCCTTCATCGGCCCGCCGGTGGGCGCGATCGAGGCCATGGGCGACAAGATCACGTCGAAGAAGCTCGCGGCGGAGGCCGGGGTCTCGACCGTGCCCGGCTACATGGGGCTGATCGACGACGCCGACGCACGCGGTGAAGATCGCCGGCGAGATCGGCTATCCGGTGATGATCAAGGCCTCGGCCGGCGGCGGCGGCAAGGGGATGCGCATCGCCTGGAACGACGCCGAGGCGGCAGAGGGGTTCGAGCGGTCGAAGCGCGAGGCCGCGTCGAGCTTCGGCGACGACCGCATCTTCATCGAGAAGTTCGTCACCCAGCCGCGCCACATCGAGATCCAGGTGCTCGGCGACAAGCACGGCAACTGCCTCTACCTGGGCGAGCGCGAATGCTCGATCCAGCGCCGCAACCAGAAGGTCATCGAGGAGGCGCCGTCGCCCTTCCTCGACGCCGCGACGCGCAAGGCGATGGGCGAGCAGGCCGTGGCGCTGGCCAAGGCGGTGGACTACTGCTCGGCGGGCACGGTCGAGTTCATCGTCGATGGCGAGCCGCAACTTCTATTTCCTTGAAATGAATACGCGTCTTCAGGTCGAGCATCCGGTGACCGAGCTGATCACCGGCATCGATCTGGTGGAGCAGATGATCCGCGTGGCGGCCGGCGAGCCGCTGGCGTTCACCCAGGCGGACGTGCAGCTGAACGGCTGGGCGATGGAGAGCCGGCTCTATGCCGAGGACCCCTACCGCAACTTCCTGCCCTCGATCGGGCGGCTCACCCGCTACCGGCCGCCGGACGAGGCGCACGGCGCGAAGGCGGTAGTGCGCAACGACACCGGCGTCTTCGAGGGCGGCGAGATCTCGATGTACTACGACCCGATGATCGCCAAGCTCTGCACCTGGGCGCCGGACCGGCCGCGGCCATCGAGGCGATGCGCACCGCGCTCGACAGTTTCGAGGTGGAGGGGATCGGGCACAACCTGCCGTTCCTCTCGGCGGTCATGGACCATCCGCGCTTCGTCGCGGGCGACATCACCACCGCCTTCATCGCCGAGGAATACCCCGACGGCTTCCAGGGCGTGACCCTGGCCGAGCCGATGCTGCGGCGGGTGGCTGCTGCGGCGGCGGCGATGCACCGCGTGGCCGAGATCCGGCGCACGCGGATTTCGGGCCGCATGGGCAACCACGAGCGGCGGGTGGGGGCGGACTGGGTGGTGACGCTGCAGGGCGACCGCCTTCCCGGTGACGATCGACGCGGATCGCAGCGGGGCCACCGTGCGCTTCGAGGATGGGCAGCGGATGCGCGTCGCCTCCGACTGGACGCCGGGACAGCCGCTGGCGCGGCTCGACGTGGACGGCGATTGCTGGTTATGAAGGTGGCGCGGATCACCGCCGGCTATCGGGTGCGGGTGCGCGGGGCGGACCTCAAGCTCGCGTGCTGTCGCCGCGCATGGCCGAACTGGCCGCGCCGCATGCCGGAGAAGGCGCCGCCCGACACGTCGAAGCTGCTCCTCTGCCCGATGCCGGGGCTCGTCGTGCGCATCGACGTGGCCGAGGGCGACGAGGTCTTCGACGGCCAGGCGCTGGCCATGGTCGAGGCGATGAAGATGGAGAACGTGCTGCGCGCCGAGCGCAAGGCGCTGGTGGTGAAGGTCCATGCCAGGCCGGGAGACAGCCTGGCGGTGGACGACGTGATCATGGAGTTCGAATGAGTGGCACCGAGGCCTATTGCCGCCGCGAGTCCGGTCTCCTGCCGGCGCGAGGGGCAGGCGGTCGATCGAGGTTTATGATCTCGCGCGCCGTGGTGGGGGCGGGGCGGCGCTGGACTATGGAGCCGTCGGTGTCGATGAGCACCAGCCCGAACCCGCGCGGCCGGAGCTCCCGGCGGAGCGGGCCCCGCCCGGCGGGGTCGGTGTCGGTCAGGATTACAACGCCGCGGTCCTCCAGTTCGCTGGGTCGCTCATCCAGCATCTGCATCTGCTGGACGAAGCGCGGGTCGTTCGGCGTGTCGGCGAAGACCACGATGGGCCGGGCGATCCAGAGCAGGTCGGCGAGCGTCGGCTGCTCGTCAGGCGCTTCTGCCTCTGCCTCCGCCTCGGCCGCGACGACGACGGCCGCGTCCGGGCCGGCGTTCTGCGCGGCGGCCGGAACGGCGGCCAGAATGCAGGCGGCTGCGAGCAGGTACGGTATTCTCATGGATCACTCCCTTCGTCCAAGAGATAAGCAGAACGCCGCGGGATGCGAGAGGAAATCCGAGGGTTTCGGCCAGGCCGCGCCGATGCGGGGCGCTGCCGGGCACCGGATGGAGGGTTGAGGCGATGGCGGACAAGGCCGGGCTGGACGCATGGCGCGCCCTGGCGGGGCGCGAGCTGAAGGGCAGGACGCCGGAGGACTCTGGTCTGGCGCACGCCCGAAGGCATCGACGTGCAGCCACTCTATACCGAGGCCGACCTGGAGGGTCTCGGCCACCTCGGCAGCCTGCCGGGCATGGCCCCCTTCACCCGCGGGCCGCGGGCGACGATGTATGCCGGCCGGCCCTGGACGATCCGCCAGTACGCGGGGTTTTCCACCGCCGAGGAGAGCAACGCCTTCTACCGCAAGGCGCTCGCCGCCGGTCAGCAGGGCGTGAGCGTCGCCTTCGACCTCGCCACGCACCGTGGCTATGACAGCGACCATCCCCGCGTGGAGGGGGATGTGGGCAAGGCCGGCGTCGCGATCGACAGCGTCGAGGACATGAAGATCCTCTTCGACGGCATCCCGCTCGACAAGGTCTCGGTCTCGATGACGATGAACGGGGCGGTGATCCCGATCCTCGCGAATTTCATCGTGGCGGGCGAGGAGCAGGGGGTGCCGCGGGCCGAGCTCTCGGGCACCATCCAGAACGACATCCTCAAGGAGTTCATGGTGCGGAACACCTACGTCTATCCGCCGGAACCCTCGATGCGGATCGTCTCGGACATCATCGGCTACACCGCGCGCGAGATGCCGAAGTTCAACTCGATCTCGATCTCCGGCTACCACATGCAGGAGGCGGGCGCGAACCTGGTGCAGGAACTGGGCTTCACGCTGGCGGACGGGCGCGAATACGTGAAGGCCGCCATCGCCGCGGGCATGGACGTGGACGAATTTGCCGGGCGGCTGAGCTTCTTCTTCGCCATCGGCATGAACTTCTTCATGGAGGCGGCGAAGCTGCGGGCGGCGCGGTTGCTCTGGCACCGGATCATGTCGGAGTTCGGGCCGAAGAAGACCGTCCAGCCTGATGCTGCGCACCCATTGCCAGACCTCCGGCGTCAGCCTGCAGGAGCAGGACCCGTACAACAACGTGGTGCGCACCGCCTACGAGGCGATGTCCGCCGTGCTGGGGGGCACGCAGAGCCTGCACACCAACGCGCTCGACGAGGCGATGGCGCTGCCGACCGAGTTCTCGGCGCGGATCGCGCGCAACACCCAGCTGATCCTGCAGGAGGAGACCGGCATTACCCATGTGGTCGATCCGCTGGCGGGCAGCTACTACGTCGAAAGCCTGACGGCAGAGCTGGCGGAGGGCGCCTGGGCGCTGATCGAGGAGGTGGGTGCGCTGGGGGGCATGACCAAGGCGGTCGTCTCTGGCATGCCGAAGCTGCGCATCGAGGAATCGGCCGCGCGGCGGCAGGCGGCGGTGGACCGCGGCGAGGAGGTGATCGTCGGGGTCAACAAGTACCGCCTGGAAAGCCAGGACCCGATCGACATCCTCGACGTGGACAACGTGAAGGTGCGCGAGGCGCAGGTGGCACGGCTCGCACGCATCCGCGCCAGCCGCGACGCGCAGGCCTGCGCGGCGGCTATCGCGGGGCTGGAGGCGGCGGCGCGGTCAGGGGGGAACCTGCTGGCCGCGGCGGTCGTTGCGGCGCGGGCGCGGGCGACGGTGGGGGAGATCTCCGATGCGATGGAGCGGGTGTTCGGGCGGCACCGGGCGGAGGTGAAGACATTGGCGGGGGTGTATGGCGCGGCCTATGAGGGCGACGAAGGATTTGCCGCGATCCAGGCGGACGTCGAGAAGTTTGCCGAGGAAGAGGGGCGGCGGCCGCGGATGCTGGTGGTGAAGATGGGGCAGGACGGGCACGACCGCGGGGCCAAGGTGATCGCCACGGCCTTCGCCGACATCGGCTTTGACGTGGACGTGGGGCCCTTGTTCCAGACCCCGGAGGAGGCCGCACAGGATGCGGTGGACAACGACGTGCACGTGGTGGGCATCTCCAGCCAGGCGGCGGGGCACAAGACGCTGGCGCCGAAGCTGATCGAGGCGCTGCGCGCGCAGGGGGCGGGGGAGATCCTGGTGGTCTGCGGCGGGGTGATCCCGCAGCAGGACTACGCGTTCCTGAAGGCGGCGGGGGTGAGTGCGATCTTCGGGCCAGGCACCAACATTCCCGAGGCGGCCCGCGAGATCCTCGAGCTGATCCGCACCCGGCGGGTGGCGTGAGCTTGGGCGGCGCGGTCGTCGCCTGCGTGAAGTGGGGTACCCGCTATGGCCCCGACTACGTCAACGTGCTTTATCGCGCGGTGCAGGCGAACCTGAAGCGGCCGCACCGGTTCATCTGCATCACCGACGAGGGCGAGGGGCTCGATCCGGGGATCGAGGTGATCCCCTTCCCCGCGTTCCGGGTGCCGCGCGAGACGTGGCGCAAGAGTTGTTTCCCCAAGATCGCCGTGCTGGCGCCCGGGATGGTCGCGGACGACGACGTGGTGCTGCAGATCGACCTCGACGTGATGGTGGTGGGCGGGCTCGACGACTTCTTCGACCTCTGGGCGCAGAGGCCCGCCTTCTATTCGCTGCGGGAGTGGAACCCCGCCCTGGTGCGCGCGCTGGTGCCGGAGTCGCTGCGGCCGGACCGGGGCACGCAGGGGTCGATCTACCTTTTCCGGGCCGGCGACCAGCGGGGCATGTTCGCGCATTTCGACGGCGAGACAGAATGGGTGTTCGCCAACTACAAGAGCGACCGCCACTACTTTCCCAAGATCGCCCGCGACCCGGCGTACCTGCCATCCGCGTGGTGCCCGAGCTTCAAGAACCACTGCCTGTGGTACTGGCCGCTGAGCCTCGCCGCTGGCGAGCCGAAGCTGCCGACGGACGCGCGCATCCTGGTGTTCCACGGCGAGCCGCGCCCGATCGACCTGATGGGCCCGCCGGGTCAGCGCTGGGGCACCGGGCGGAAGTTCGGAACCGAGCCGGTTTCCTGGGTGCGGGATTACTGGCAGCGATATGGCGGGCGGCTGCCGGCCTAGGGCGAGGCTGGTCGGAGGGGGAGATCGACGGCGTTAACCCTTTTATCTTTGTAAAGCAGACACTTGAGTGCGGTGACACTGTATCACCCTTCCGGGCAGCAGGGTCAGGCGGGTCAGCGCGATCGACCAATGCGGCATATCAGCCCCGGGCAAGCGCAATGCGCGATGACATGGCCGCGCCGGGGTTGTAAGCACGGGACGGAAGAACAATGAACCGGGGAGGAACGGGATATGGGTGACGGCCGCAGCGACGCGCGCCAGGCAGCGCTCGACTATCACGAGTTCCCGCGGCCTGGGAAGCTCGAGATCCGGGCGACCAAGCCGATGGCGAACCAGCGCGACCTGAGCCGCGCCTACAGCCCCGGCGTGGCGGAAGCCTGCCTGGAGATCGCGGCCAATCCCACCGACGCTGCCCGCTACACCGCGAAGGGCAACCTGGTTGCGGTGATCTCGAACGGCACTGCGGTGCTGGGCCTGGGCAATATCGGCGCACTGGCCGGCAAGCCGGTGATGGAGGGCAAGGCGGTCCTGTTCAAGAAGTTCGCCAATATCGACTGCTTCGACATCGAGGTGAACGAGACCGACCCGGTGAAGCTGGCCGAGATCGTAGCGGCGCTGGAGCCGACCTTCGGGGCTGTCAACCTCGAGGACATCAAGGCGCCGGAGTGCTTCGTGGTGGAGCGGCTCTGCCGCGAGAAGATGAAGATCCCGGTGTTCCACGACGACCAGCACGGCACGGCGATCGTGGTGGGGGCGGCAACCGTCAACGCGCTCAGGGTCGCGAAGAAGAAGATCGAGGACATCAGGATCGTCTCCAGCGGCGGCGGAGCTGCCGGGATCGCCTGCCTCAACATGCTCATCAAGCTGGGGGCGAAGCGCGAGAACATCTGGCTCTGCGACCGCGCGGGGCTGATCTACGAGGGCCGCAACGACAACATGGGTCCGGAGAAGGCGGCCTTCGCTCAGAAGACCGAGTTGAGGACGCTGGAGGACGTGATCCCCGGTGCGGATCTGTTCCTTGGCCTTTCCGGACCTGGCGTGCTGACCGGCGACATGGTGCGCAAGATGGCGCGGGACCCCATCGTGCTGGCGCTCGCCAACCCCAACCCGGAGATACCGGTCGAGGAGGCCAAGGCCGCGAACCCCGACGTGATCATCGCCACGGGGCGGTCGGATTATCCCAACCAGGTCAACAACGTGCTGTGCTTTCCGTTCATCTTCCGCGGCGCGCTCGACGTGGGCGCGACCGAGATCAACGACGAGATGCAGATCGCATGCGTCGAGGGGATCGCCGCACTGGCTCGGGCCTCGTCGAGCGCGGAGGCCGCCGCGGCCTATCAGGGCGAGCGGCTGAGCTTCGGGCGCGACTACCTGATCCCCAAGGCCTTCGACCCGCGCCTGCTCGCGATCGTGGCCAGCGCTGTGGCCGAGGCGGCGATGAAGAGCGGCGTGGCGACGCGCCCGCTCGACGACATGGCCGCCTATCGCGAGCGGCTGAACAATTCGGTCTACCGGACCGCCTTCATCATGCGCCGGGTCTTCGATGTGGCCGCGAGCTCGGAGCGGCGGGTGGTCTTTGCCGAGGGCGAGGATGAGCGGGTGCTGCACGCGGCCTTCGCCATGACCGAGGAAGGCGGCAAGCGGCCGATCCTGATCGGGCGCCCCGACGTCATCGCCACGCGCTGCGAGCGCCATGCGATCCCGCTGGAGGTCGGCCGCAACGTCGAGGTTGTGAACCCCGAGGACGATCCGCGCTATCGCGAGTACTGGGGCACCTATCACACGCTGATGCGGCGGCGCGGGGTCACCCCCGACCTTGCGCGCGCGATCATGCGCACCAACCCGACCGCCATCGGCGCGGTCATGGTGCAGCGCGGGGATGCCGACAGCCTGATCTGCGGTACCTTCGGGCAGTACCTGTGGCACCTGAAGTACGTGAGCGAGGTGCTCGGCAGTCCGGAGCTGCGCCCGATCGCTGCGCTGTCGCTGATGATCCACGAGCGGGGGCTCTTGTTCGTGGCCGACACTCAGGTCAACCCGGTGCCGACCTCCGAGCAGATCGCCGACACGGTGATCGCCGCCGCCAGGCATGTACGCCGCTTCGGGCTGGATCCGAAGATCGCACTCTGCTCGCATTCGCAGTTCGGCAATCTCGACACCGACAGCGGTCGGCGGATGCGGGCGGCGCTGGCGATTCTCGACGCGCAGGCGCTCGATTTCGCCTACGAGGGCGAAATGCATTCGGACGCCGCCCTCGATCCGGTGCTGCGCGAGCGAATCTTCCCCGATGCGCGGTTCGACGGGCCGGCGAACGTGCTGGTGTTCGCCAACACGGATGCCGCCAGTGGCGTGCGCAACATCATCAAGGCGGTGGCGGGCGGGCTGGAGGTGGGGCCGATCCTGATGGGCATGGGCAACACGGCGCATATCGTCACCCCCTCGATCACCGCGCGCGGGCTCCTGAACATCTCGGCGCTGGCGGGGGCGCCGGTGCACACCTACGGTTGAGCCGGGTGTCTGCCATGGGCTATCGCGAGGTCTACGAGGGCTGGAAGGCGGACCCCGAGGGGTTCTGGATGGAGGCCGCCCGGGCGATCGACTGGAACCGAGCGCCGACCCGAGCGCTCGACGACAGCGCCGCCCCGCTCTACGGCTGGTTTGCCGATGCGGTCTGCAACACCTGCTACAACGCCGTCGATCGCCACGTCGCCGCTGGCCATGGTGATCGCATAGCAATTATCCACGATTCGCCCGTCACTGGCACGAAGACCGAGATCAGCTATCCGAGTCTCAAGGAGCGCGTGTCGCGTCTTGCGGGTGCGCTGGCGGCGCGGGGCGTGGGCAAGGGTGATCGGGTGATCATCTACATGCCGATGGTTCCCGAGGCGCTGGTGGCGATGCTCGCCTGCGCGCGGCTGGGGGCGGTGCATTCGGTGGTCTTCGGCGGGTTTGCGGCGCCAGAGCTGGCGGTGCGTATCGACGATGCCCGCCCCAAAGCGCTGATCGCCGCCTCCTGCGGGATCGAGCCGGGGCGGGTGGTGGCCTACAAGCCGATGGTGGACGAGGCGATCGCGCTGGCCGCCCACAAGCCGGAGTTCTGCGTGGTGCTCCAGCGCCCGCAGGCCGAGGCGGCGCTGGTGGCAGGGCGGGACATTGAATGGCACGCCTTCCAGGAGGGGGCGGCGCCTGCGGACTGCGTAGCCGTGGGAGGGATGGACCCGCTCTACATCCTCTACACCTCGGGGACCACCGGCCAGCCGAAGGGCGTGGTGCGGGCGAACGCGGGCCACATGGTGGCGCTGGCCTGGACCATGCGCAACATCTACGTCATCGGGCCAGGCGAGGTTTTCTGGACCGCCTCGGACGTGGGCTGGGTGGTGGGGCATTCCTACATCTGCTACGGGCCGCTCTTGGTGGGGGCGACCACGGTGGTCTTTGAGGGCAAGCCGGTAGGCACGCCGGACGCCGGGACTTTCTGGCGGGTCATCGCCGAACACGGGGTGAAGAGCCTCTTCACCGCGCCGACCGCCTTCCGGGCGATCAAGCGCGAGGATCCGGGGGGCGAGATGGTGGGAAGGTACGATCTTTCTTCGCTGCGCTACCTTTTCCTCGCGGGCGAGCGTGCCGACCCGGACACGATCAAGTGGGCGCAGCAGCACCTCAAGGTGCCGGTGATCGACCACTGGTGGCAGACCGAGACCGGCTGGGCGATCGCGGCGAACCCGGCGGGGATCGAGCTCTTGCCCGTCAAGCTCGGTTCACCGACGCTGCCGATGCCGGGATACGACATCGAGATCCTGTCCGAGGCCGGCGAGCCCGTGCCCGCCGGGACGCTGGGCGCCGTGGCGATCCGCCTGCCGCTGCCGCCGGGCACGCTGCCGACGCTATGGAATGCCGACGAACGGTTCCGGCGGTCCTACCTGACCACCTTTCCCGGCTACTACGAGACCGGCGACGCGGGCGTGATCGACGAGGACGGCTACATCTCCATCATGGCGCGCACCGACGACGTCATCAACGTCGCCGGCCACCGGCTGTCGACGGGCGCGATGGAGGAGGTGCTGGCGAGCCATCCGGATGTGGCGGAATGCGCGGTCATCGGCGTGGCGGACGAATTGAAGGGCCAGCTGCCGATGGGGTTCCTCTGCCTGAACAAGGGATGTGCGCGCGACCACGCGGAAATCGCCGCCGAGGTGGTCAGGCTGGTGCGCGACCGCATCGGCCCGGTGGCGGCGTTCAAGACGGCGGTGGTGGTGGACCGGCTGCCCAAGACCCGCTCGGGAAAGATCCTGCGCGGCATCATGGGCCGGATCGCCGACGGCGTGGACTACAAGGCGCCCGCCACGATCGACGACCCCGCGGTGCTCGGGGAGATCACCGACAGCCTGGCGCGCGCCGGCTATCCCCAGCGGTCCTGACACCGCCCCTGGCTAAATGACGCGCTGCGCGCTTTGCGATTGTGCGCAAAGAGCAATTGCAAATTGCGATTCTCCCTTAAGGTGTGCTCGCGTCTTGCGACGCGTATCGAATCCTGTATGCACTATACCCGTGGTCCCGGGCAGAGCGCGAGGCAATGCGGGCTTGGCACGATACTTGCTTTTGCCAGAACGGGTGCAGCGGAGCGGAAGCTCGCCGGACAAGAGCCGGCGAATACAGTTAAGGAGCACCGAGTTCCCGTGACCCTCATCGTCCCCTCACAGATCCTGGCGCGCATCGCCCGGGTCCTGGCCTTGGCTGCGGGCCTTGCCATGGCGCCGGCGCTCGTCGCCGCTGACCCCGCCCTGACGCTTGTCCGCGGCCCGGAAGGCACCGAGAGCCTCGAGTTCACGCTTGAGGCGCTGTCGGAGCTTCCGCAGGTAACCATCGTTACCGAAAACGAATTTTCCGATGGGGCCGTAAGTTACCGCGGCCCGCTCATCCGCGACGTGCTCGCGCACCTGGGCCTCGACCAGGCCGCTACGATCCGGCTGACCGCCGCCAACGACTACTACGTCGACATACCGACAAGCGACTTCCGCCGCTACAACGTCATCCTGGCGCTGGAGGCGGACGGCGCGCGCCTGTCGCGGCGCGAAAAAGGACCGCTCTGGGTGATGTACCCGATCTCCGACCACTCCGAACTGAGGGATCCGGTCTACAATACCCGGCTCATCTGGCAGGTCGTCCGCATCGAATCACTCTAGGCCGTCATGCTTCCGACGCCCCGCTACCTCGGACTGGTGGTGCTGCTCGCCATGGCGGGCTTCGCCGCCGTTGGCTATTTCGCCATCCGGCGGGACGTCGACAACCTGAGGGTGATCAGCCAGGACAACATCCTGTGGTCGGCGACGCAGATGGAGGTCGAGCTGCTCCGCTTCCAGCTCAGTGTCGCCGATCTCGCCGCCGAACAGAGCGAGGAATCGCTGGAGACGGTGCGCGAACGGTTCGACATCCTCTGGAGCCGGGTCTTCATGATGAGCCGTGGCCGGGTGGGCGAGACGATGCGCATCTATGACGAAGGGCACGGAGCGCTCGCCGCCATGGCGCGTTATCTCGAGGAGGTCGACCCGGTCCTCGCCGAACTGCACCCCGGAGACGTGGCGGCGATCGACGGCATCGTCGCGCAGCTGCAGAGCCTGCAGCAGGAACTGCGCCTCTACACGCTGCGGGTGGTGCGCGCCGACACTGCCGCCAGCGCCGCAGTGCGTGACCGCATCCAGTCGAGCGCCCAGACCACCGCGATGATAAGTATCGGCGCGGTGTTGCTCAGCGTGCTGGCGCTGATGCTGATCCTGCGCGAGAACCGCCGGCAGCGCGCGCTGGTGGTGATGACCCAGCAGGTCGCCGATGAAGCGGAGCTTTCGAGCCGAGCCAAGTCCCGCTTCCTGTCGATGATGAGCCATGAGCTGCGCAACCCGCTGAACGGCGTGCTCGGGCCGCTGGCGCTGCTCGACCAGAGCGAACTGCCCGAGGTGCAGACCCGGCTGGTCGAACAGGCCGAGAAGAGTGCACGCTCGATGCTGCGGATGCTGGCGAGCCTGTTCGATTATGCCGAGATGCAGGACGGGCGGCTGAAGCTGGACCGGGAAGTCTTCGGCATCGTGGCGCTGGCGACGGCGCTACGCGATGCGCTGGCGCGCGACGGTGATGCGGGCATCGCGATCAGCGTGGCGGCGGGAACGCCCGAGCGGGTCGAGGGGGACATCGGCCGGCTCACCCAGATCTTCGTGCATCTCGCGGAATTCGTGCTGGAGATGCGCACGCCCGACAAGGTGGTGCTCAAGCTCTCGCACGACGGCACGTCGCTTGTCGGCGAGCTGGCCTTCGCGGCCGGCGACGCGACCGTCGACTGGCGGCTCGACCTCCTGACCGACCTCGGGGACGTGGCGCCCGACCAGGTTTCGGCCGATGCGCTGCGTCCGCTGATCTCACGCGGCCTGATCAGGGCCGGCCGGGGTGAGCTGACCCTGGAGCAGTCCGCGGCCAACCGCCGGATGATCCGCGTGTCGATGCCGGCACCGGTGGTCGAACAGGACAAGGTGCGGGTCCATCTGGAGACGCGCTCGGCGGCGCTCGCCACCATCTACCAGGCAGCCCTCCGCTCGGACCGGGTGGTCTTCGTGGAGCCCAATGGCGATTCGCCGGTGGACGTCGTTCTGGTGGACAGCACCAGTGTCGGCGAAGCTCCGCTGATGGAACGGCTGCGCGCACGCTTCCCCAAGGCGCTGTTCGTCTCGCTCGGGAGCCCGCAAAGGCCTGATTTCTTTGACGATGTCGTGGACACGCCCGGCGACATGAGCAGCCTGCGCGAAAGCATCCTCAATCGGCTGGCCTCCTGACGCCTCCGCGCATTGCTTTGCATTTTGCATCGACCGGTGTATTCTACGCTGAAATCGTCTCTCGCGATTCAACTGATGGTATTGTAACGGCGCGGCAACCCTCGGGGAGCTGCGGCGTCCGAGGAAAGAATGCGATCACTCGACCCGGCCTTCGACATGGGATCCCGGCTGGCAGCGATGGAGCCGGCCGCCCGGCTCGATTTTGCCATGCTCGCCCATGATATCCGCGGCGCGCTTCAGGGCGTGCTGGGCGGGCTTGCGGCGATCAAGGCCGAAGATCTGCCGGCCGAGGCGCGCGAGCAACTGCAGCGGATCGGCGCCGCTGCGCGCTCGATCGAGAGCCTGTCGGACGGGCTGGCGGGGCTGAACCGCGAGGCGGGCGCGATTGCCAGGCCCGCCCGCGAGGACGTGGTGATCCAGGAGTTCCTCGGCTACTACCGCAACCGCTGGGCCGGCGAGGCCCGCTCCAAGGGGATCGGCTTCGAAGTCGCCGCGGCGGGCGACCTTCCCGCCGGGCTGCGCGTGTCGCACCTGCCTCTGGCGCGGGTGCTCGGCAATCTTACCTACAATGCGATCACCCACGCCGGACACGGCACCCTGCGGCTCGAGGTGATGCGCAGCGAACGCGGCGGGGTCGTCTTCCGCCTGACCGACGAGGGTCCGGGGCTGAGCCCGGAGGCGCTGCGCAGGATGTCGGCGCGCGATGCCGGCGAGATCTACACCAACGAGGCGGGCCACGGACTGGGGCTGCACATCGTGCGTAAGCTCTCGCACGAGATCGGCGGGCGGGTCTCGGTCCGCGACCGCGACGAGGGCGGGGTGCAGGCGGTGCTGGAGTTCCCGGCCGCGTTCAGCATCGAGGCGGTCCAGGCGCCGCGGCCTGCCGCGGTGCGCAACCGCACCGAGCTTGCCGGCCTGCGAATCCTGCTGGCCGAGGACAACCCGACCAACCAGATGGTCGCCACCCAGATGCTGACCATGCTGAAGGCCGAGGTAACGCTGGCCGCCGACGGGGTCGAGGCGCTGGAGCGCTTCGAGGAGGCTGAGTTCGACATCGTGGTGGTGGACATCGAGATGCCGCGCCTGACCGGGCTCGACGTGATCCGGGCCATCCGTGCGCGTCGCGACGGCCGCGAAACCACGCCGATCGTGGCGCTCACCGCCTACGCGATGCGCGAGCACCGCGACCGCATCGCCGAGGCGGGGGCGAACGGGCTGATTTCCAAGCCGATCACCAGCATCGACGCGCTGGCGAAGGGGCTGGCCGGGCATGTGACCGCCTCTGCTGCCGCACCGGCGAGCCGCAGCGCCGAACCCGAGGGAGCCGAGGCGCTCGAAGGGCCGGTGATCGACCGGGAGATATACGAAGCGCTGGCCACGGCGATCGGTGCGGAGATGATGTCGGAGCTGCTGGAAAAGGTGGCGGCCGATCTCACCGGAGCGCGGGCCGAGCTGTCCGGGGCCCTCGACCCGCTCGATTGCGCACCAATCCGCGCCGCGTCTCATATCCTGATCTCGGTGGCCGGTGCGGTGGGCGCCGTGCGGCTGCAGCGCTGCGCGCGGCTGGTGAACACCGCTGCCACGGCCGGCGAGCTGGCGGCGGTCACCGGCCTGGTGCCCGTCTGCATCGCCGAGATCGACGCGGCGGTCGCCTTCACCGACGCCGAGCGAGCGGAGGCCTGAGCATGGCGAGAGCGCCCGAGCGCCTGCTCCTCGTCGAGGACACCCCGTCGCTGTCGATGGTCTACGAGCGGGTGCTCACCCGCGCCGGTCACGACGTGACGACCGCCGCGACGCTGGCCGAGGCACGGGCGCAGTTCGACGTCGTGCGGCCGCGGCTGGTGCTGCTCGACCTGCAACTGCCAGACGGCGACGGGCTGGACTTCCTCGACCAGCTGCACGCCACCGCCCCCGAGGTGCGGGTGATCGTGGTCACCGCCAACGGCTCGATCAACCGCGCCGTGCAGGCAATGCGCGCCGGCGCCTTCGACTTCCTCGTCAAGCCCTTCGACGACGGACGGTTGCTCAGCGCGGTGCAGAACGCGCTGGCCACCGCGCCGCTGCCGCCCGAGGCGATCGTCGAGACCGGCCGCACCGAAGAGGGTTTCGAGGGCTTCATCGGCCGCTCCGCCCCGATGAACGAGATCTACCGGATGGTCCGCTCCATCGGCCGTTCCACCGCGACCGTCTTCATCACCGGCGAGAGCGGCACCGGCAAGGACGTCTGCGCCCGCGCGATCCACGCGGTCTCGACCCGGGCCGCAAGGCCCTTCGTGCCGCTCAACTGCGCCGCCATCCCGCGCGACCTGCTGGAATCCGAGGTCTTCGGGCATCTCAAGGGCGCCTTCACCGGGGCGCTCTCCGACAAGCCCGGCGCGGCGGCCGTCGCAAATGGCGGCACGCTCTTTCTCGACGAGATCTGCGAGATGGACCTCTCGCTTCAGACCAAGCTCCTGCGCTTCCTGCAGACCTCGACCATCCAGCCGGTCGGTGCCGCTCGCGCCGTGCCGGTCGACGTGCGCATCGTCTGCGCCACCAACCGCGATCCCTCCGAGGAGGTGCGGCAGGGGCGCTTCCGCGAGGACCTCTACTACCGGCTGCACGTCGTGCCGATCCACATGCCCCCGCTGCGCGGCCGGCCCGACGACATCCTCGACATTGCCCGCACCAACCTCGCAACCTTCGCCGCCGAGGAGGGCAAGACCTTCACCGGCTTCGACCCCGCGGCCGAGGAAATTCTCGCCAACCGGCCATGGCCCGGCAACGTCCGCCAGCTCCTCAACGTGATCCGCAACGTCGTGGTGCTGCACGACGGCACGCTGGTCACGCCGGAGATGCTGCCCACAGAAGCCACGCTCTCCGCCCACTTCGAGCCCTTGGCCCCGGTTCGGATCGCAACGGTCTCCACGCTGCCGCCGCCGGCGGCACCGCCCCGCTCGCGCATCGACCCCCTGGTCGGAATGCCGCTGGCCGATGTCGAGCGCGAGCTGATCGAGGCGACCATCGCCCATTGCGACGGCTCCATCCCGCGGGCCGCGCGCATGCTCGAGCTGTCGCCCTCGACCCTCTACCGCAAGCTCGAGGGCTGGAACCTGGGCCAGCGCCGCTCGGGGACCTGATCCTCCGCCAGCGCTTGCCAAGCCGGGCGGCTCTCGCCCATAGTCGGCGCGAGGCGAGACCCTGGACCCCCGCGCCATGACCCTCTTCGACGCCGCCATCCGCGCCCGCGAAAACGCCCACGCGCCCTATTCCGGCTTCAAGGTCGGAGCGGCGCTGCGCTGCCCCGACGGCCGCGTCTTCTCGGGGTGCAACGTCGAGAACGTCGCCTATCCCGAAGGCACCTGCGCCGAGGCCGGCGCCATCGCCGCCATGGTCGCCGATGGCGCGCGCACCATTTCCGAGGTGCTGGTCGTCGCCGACAGCGCGGTCCCCGTCACCCCCTGTGGCGGCTGCCGCCAGAAGCTCGCCGAGTTCGCCTCCCCCGAGACGCCGGTGATCCTCGCCGGCCTCGAGGGCGAGCTGACCCGTACCACCGTCGGCGCACTCCTGCCCGGCGCCTTCGACGCCGACCAGATGGCACGGGCTGCCCCATGACCGATGCGAGCACCCTGCGCAACACCGCCCTGCGGGCCTTGGTCTGCCTGGATTCTCACCAACCTCGACGACGCCTGCGACGCGGCCGCCATCGACACGCTCTGCCGCCGCGCCCAGACCCGCCACGGCTCGGTCGCCGCCGTCTGCATCTGGCCGCGCTTCGTGCCGCAAGCGAAGCTGGCGCTGGCCCGCACCGGCATCCGCATCGCCACCGTGGTCAACTTCCCCTCCGGCGACGCCCCTGCCGCAACCGGGGCGGACGAGGCGCGCGCCGCACTTGCCGACGGCGCCGACGAGATCGACATGGTCGTCCCCTGGCGGGCGCTGAAGGCCGGCGATGCGGACGCCGTGGCCAAGGCGGTAGAGATGGTGAAGGCCGCCTGCGGCAGCGCCACGCTTAAGGCGATCCTGGAGACGGGCGAGCTGGCCGACCCCGCGTTGATCGGGCTTGCCGCCGAATACGCGCTGGAGGGCGGTGCGGACTTCCTCAAGACCTCCACCGGCAAGGTGCCGGTCAACGCCACGCCGGAGGCGGCCGAGATCCTGCTCGCCACCATCATGCGCCACGGCGGCAGCGCCGGGTTCAAGGCGGCGGGCGGAGTACGGACGGTGGCCGACGCCGGGGTCTACCTCACCCTCGCCGACCGGATCATGGGCGCCGGCTGGGCCGGGCCGAAGCACTTTCGCTTCGGCGCCTCCGGCCTGCTCGATGCACTCCTCGCCACCCTCGACGGCGGCGCGGCCACGGAGGGCGAGGAGGGCTACTGATGCTCGCCCAGGAGGTCATTGCCGCCAAGCGCGACGGGGTGACGCTCTCGCCCGCACAGATCCGCTTCATGGTCGAGGGCCTGACCGAGGGCCGCATCTCCGAGGGCCAAGCCGCCGCCTTCGCCATGGCGGTGTTCTTCCGCGGCATGACCACCCCCGAGCGCGTGGCGCTGACCGAGGCGATGCGCGACAGCGGCGACACCCTGACGTGGGACCTGCCCGGCCCGGTGGTGGACAAGCACTCGACCGGCGGGGTCGGCGACAACGTCAGCCTGATGCTCGGCCCCGCGCTCGCCGCCTGCGGCGCCTATGTGCCGATGATCTCCGGCCGCGGCCTCGGCCACACCGGCGGCACGCTCGACAAGTTCGACGCGATCCCCGGCTACCGCACCCAGCCCGACCTCGAAACCCTACGCCGCGTGGTGCGCGACGCCGGCTGCGCCATCATCGGCCAGACCGCCGACATCGCCCCCGCCGACCGCCGCCTCTACGCCATCCGCGACGTCACCGGCACGGTCGAGTCGATCGACCTCATCACCGCCTCGATCCTGTCCAAGAAGCTCGCCGCCGGCCTCGAGGCGCTGGTCCTCGACGTCAAGACCGGCACCGGCGCCTTCATGGCCAAGCTCGACGACGCCCGCGCGCTCGCCCGCAGCCTCGTCGATGTGGCCAAGGGCGCCGGCTGCCCCACCACCGCCCTCATCACCGACATGAACGAACCACTCGCAACGGCCGCCGGCAACGCGCTGGAGATGGCCAACGCGGTGCGCTTCCTGCGCGGCGAGGACATCGACACCCGCCTCTGGGACGTGACCGTGGCGCTCGGCGGCGAGCTGCTGGCGCAATGCGGCCTCGCGACCGACGCCGCCGAGGGCGCGGCGCAAATGGCCCGCGCCTTCGAGACCGGCGCCGCCGCCGAGCGCTTCGCGCGCATGGTGACGGCGCTGGGCGGCCCCTCCGACTTCCTCGACACCGCCGGCACCCACCTGCGCCGCTCGCCGATCATGGCCGACGTGACCGCCGAGGCCACCGGCTACGTAGCCGCCATCGACACCCGCGCCATCGGCCTCGCCGTGGTCGAGCTCGGCGGCGGCCGCCGCCGCGCCGAGGACCTGATCGACCACGCCGTCGGCTTCGAGGCCCTGGCCGGCCTCGGCAGCTGGGTCGAGCCCGGCGCGCCGCTCGCCCGCTTGCACGCCGACGACGAGCCCGCCTTCGACCGCGCTGCCGCCCGGCTGCGCGCCGCCTACCGCATCGGCGAGACTGCCCCTGCCCTGCATCCCCTCATCGTCGAGCGCGTCGGCTGATGCCCCGCGCGATCCTCATGGTCATGGACTCCGCCGGCTGCGGTGGCGCCCCCGACGCGGCCGCTTTCGGCGACGAGGGCGCCAATACCCTCGGCCACATCGTCCAGGCCTGCGCCGCCGGCCAGGCCGAGGAGGGCCGCTCGGGGCCCCTGCACGTGCCCAACCTGGAGCGCCTCGGCCTCGGCGCCGCCATTCGCGCCGCTTCCGAAATCGACCTCCCCGACCTCGACGCGGAACCGCAAGGCATCCATGGCGCGGCAACCGAGGTCTCGCGCGGCAAGGACACCCCCTCCGGCCACTGGGAGCTGGCCGGCGTCCCCGTTCCCTGGGACTGGCACTACTTCCCCCGCACCGACCCGGCGATCCCCGCGGAGGTCACCGCCCCGCTGATAGAACGCGCGGGCCTGCCCGGCACCCTCTGCAACGCGCATGCCTCGGGCATGCCGGTGCTGCACGACTTCGGCGAGGCGCATATCGCGACCGGCAAGCCCATCCTCTACACCTCCGCCGACAGCGTGCTGCAGATCGCCGCCCACGAAGAGCATTTCGGGCTGGAGCGCCTCTATGAGACCTGCCGCATCGCCGCCGAAATCGTGCACCCGATGCGCGTCGGCCGGGTGATCGCGCGGCCCTTCCTCGGCGAGACCGCCGCGACATTCACCCGCACCGCGAACCGCCGCGACCTCGCGATCCCGCCGCCTGAACCGACCCTGCTCGACCGCGTCGTCGAGGCCGGCGGCCGCACCCACGCCATCGGCAAGATCGGCGACATCTTCGCCCACCGCGGCATCTCCACGCTGGCCAAGGGCAAGGACGACATGGCGCTGATCGACCGCACCCTGGCCGTACTGGACACGGCTGCGGACGGTGACTTCGTCTTCGCCAACTACGTCGACTTCGACACGCTCTGGGGCCACCAGCGCGACGTCTCGGGTTATGCCCGGGCGCTGGAGGCCTTCGACGCCCGCCTACCCGAGGTGCTGGCCCGCCTGCGGCCGGGCGATCTTCTGTTCATCACCGCCGACCACGGCAACGATCCGACCTGGACGGGCACCGACCACACCCGCGAGCGCGTGCCGGTGGTCGGCTGGGCGCCGGGCATCGCCCTGCCCCGCGACATCGGCGTGATCGGCTTCGCCGATCTCGGCGAGACGCTCGCCGCCCACCTCGGCATCCCGCCTGGCAGCCACGGGCGGAACGTCTTGTGAGGTGCACCCCCCGCCGTCTCCGCCTTGGCGCATCTTCCGGATTTCATTCTGGCTTGCTAACCTGGAGATCAGGCGAGCGCGCGCGACCATGTGCGCGCAACTCAGGAACAACGCGCGCACCGCGCGCTCAATTTGGCGGCAACGGCCGCCGCGCGGCGACGCCGCGCTCCGAGCGTCGTGCAGCGTGCGTTAACTCCCAATTAACCACGATTATCCTTTATTTTCAAATACATGCAAAATCTCCGCATTTAAAATCCCCCGAGCGCCGGCAGACCGAGGCCCCATGACCCACCCCCACCTGACCATCGTCACGCACCCGCTCGTCCAGCACAAGCTGACCCTGATGCGCGACCGCGAGACCTCCACCGCCGGCTTCCGCCGCCTGCTGCGCGAGATATCGCTGCTTCTCGCCTACGAGGTCACCCGCGACCTGCCGCTGACCATGCGCTCGATCGAGACCCCGCTGACCGAGACTGAGGCGCCGGTCCTGAAGGGCAAGAAACTGGCGCTGGTCTCGATCCTGCGCGCGGGCAACGGCCTGCTCGACGGGGTGCTGGAGCTGGTCCCCTCCGCGCGGGTCGGCTACATCGGCCTCTACCGCGACGAGGCGACGCTGCAACCGGTGCAGTATTACTGCAAGCTGCCGGCGGACCTGGCCGAGCGGGTCACGATCGTCCTCGACCCCATGCTCGCCACCGGCAATTCCTCGGCCGCCGCCGTGAAGCTCCTGAAGGAAGCCGGCGCCACCGACATCCGCTTTCTCTGCCTGCTCGCGGCGCCCGAAGGTGTGGCGCGCATGGCCGCGGCCCACCCCGACGTGCGGATCGTCACCGCCGCGCTGGACAAGCGGCTGAACGACAAGGGCTACATCGTCCCCGGCCTCGGCGACGCCGGCGACCGGATGTTCGGGACGAAATAGGCGCAGCACGGGAGAGACGCGCCATGGAACTGAAAGGCTCATGCCACTGCGGCGCGGTCCGCTTCACCGTGCAGTCGCCGCACCCCTACCCCTTCATGCTCTGCTACTGCTCGATCTGCCGCAAGACCGCCGGGGCGGGCGGCTTCGCGATCAACCTCGGCGGCGAGGCCGACACGCTCGAGGTTGAGGGCGAGGAGCACATCCACACCTACCACGCCCGCCTGCACGACCCGGATACCGGCGCGGAGGCCAACAGCCCGGCGGAGCGCAGGTTCTGCGGCCGCTGCGGCACCGCGCTCTGGGTCTGGGACCCGCGCTGGCCGGAGCTCGTGCACCCGCATGCCTCGGCGATCGACACTGACCTGCCGGTGCCCCCCGAGCGCACCCACCTGATGCTGGCCAGCCGGGCGTCCTGGGCCGAGCCCTGCCTCCGCCCCGACGACCGCCAGTTCGACGGCTATCCCGACGAGGGCATCGCCGACTGGCACCGCCGCCTGGGGCTCGAGCGTTGAGCGGGGGCAGCGAGTGGGTCCTCGGGACGACGCAGCCCGCCCCTAGAGGTCGCTCTTCACCTTCACGCTGGCCATCCAGTCCGGGTTGCTCACCGCCCCGTTCGCCCCGTCGCCGCGGGTAATGGCGTCCACGACCTCCTGCCCGGAGATCACCCGCCCGACGACCGTGTACTGGCCGTTCAGGAAGGCGCCCTCGTCGAACATGATGAAGAACTGGCTGTTAGCGCTGTCCGGACTTCTGCGAGCGCGCCATGCCCACGACACCCTTGGCGAAGTTCTCGCCCGAGAACTCGGCCGGCAGGTCCGGCAGGCTCGACCCGCCGGTTCCCGCACGTCCCGACCCGAAGGCCTCGCGCGTGCCGAACTCGACATCGCCCGTCTGCGCCATGAACCCGTCGATCACCCGGTGGAACACCACCCCGTCATAGGCGCCGTCGCGGGCGAGCGTGCGCATCCGTTCGGCGTGCTGCGGGGCCAGGTCCGGCAGCAGCTCGATCTCGACCGTGCCCTTGACCGCGCCGTCCACCTCGATGACCAGAACGTTCCCGGGATCCTGCGCCGCCGCCGCGGTCGCGATCCCGAAAGCGGCCAGCGCCGCGAAGAAGACCCCGCGCATCACGCGTCCGACTTGACGTCGGCGGCGACCTGTACGCGCTGCATGCGGTCGGGGCTGGAGGGCGGCTCGCCGCGGGTGATGGCGTCCACGTGCTCCATGCCGGAGGTGACCCGTCCCCAGACCGTGTACTGGCCGTTGAGAAAATGCCCGTCGCTGAACATGATGAAGAACTGGCTGTTGGCGCTGTTCGGATTCTGCGAGCGCGCCATGCCCACGACACCGCGGTCGAACGGCAGCTTCGAGAACTCCGCCGGCAGGTTCGGCCGACTCGACCCGCCAGTCCCCGCCCGATTGAGCGCAAACCCGTCCTCCATGTCGCCGTTGGCCACGTCGCCGGTCTGCGCCATGAACCCGTCGATCACCCGGTGGAAGGCCACGTTGTCGTACTCCCCCCCGCGCGCCAGCGCCTTGATCTGCTCGACATGCTTGGGCGCCACATCGGGCAGCATCTCGACGACGACGTCGCCGCCCTTCAGGGTGATGACGAGGGTATTCTCGGGATCGCGGATTTCCGCCATGACATTCCTCCAGGGTTGTGCGTCGGGGCGGACCCTACGGTCTGCGCCGGTCGGGGAAAAGGGGGCGGGCCGGCGGTAAGCAGGATTTGTCCGGCCCTGGGCTTCGCAGCCGGGTGCCGTCGGGCGCGGCGATGCTGCGAGACCCGGAAACTTGCTGTATCCTGGCCTACGGCCAACGCACCAGATGAAGAGCCTCTGCGCCCAAAGAATGACAGCACAGGATGATGCGTCGATGAGCACGACCGGAGGATGCCTTTGCGGCCAGCTGCGCTACGAGGTGGATGGCACCCCCGCCTATGCGGGCTTCTGCCACTGCCCCGACTGCCGCAGGGCCACCGGCACGGGACACTCCTGCTTCATCGGCTACCCCACCGACGCCGTTCGGATCTCCGGCGAGGCGCGCGCCTTCGGCGTGGTCGGCGGCAGCGGCGCGCAGAGCTATCGCCACTTCTGCCCGGTGTGCGGCACCCATGTGTTCGGCCGGCGCGACCCCGACGACGGCACCCTCACGATTTATGCCGGGACGCTCGACGAGCCCGAGAAGTTCCGCCCGGCGGTAGCGGTCTTCGTTCGATCCCGCCTCGACTGGGACCGGAGCGCGCTGGACCTGCAGGAGCGCCAGACCCTCGAATGACCGTCCCCGACCCCCACGCCCTCCTCGCCACCCGCGCTCGCGCACTGCACGACCGCGATGCGGCGACGTTCAACGCCACATACGCGCAGGACGCCCTGATCTTCGACCTCGCCCCGCCGCTGGCTCACGGGCTCGACCCCGAGGGCGTCGCGGCCTGGATGGCGAGCTGGGACGGGCCGATTGGCAGCGAGACGCACGACCTCCGGGTCGAGGTCTCCGGCCCCCTCGCGCTCGTCACCTGCCTCGAGCGGCTGCACGGGCGCCAGGGCGGCGAGGCGCGGGATGTCTGGATGCGGCTGACGCTGGGCCTGCGGGCCGGCTCCGAGGGCTGGCGGATCACCCACGAGCATGTCTCGGTGCCGGTTCGCAAGGTGGACGGCCGGATGATCGGCGCCACCGACCTCAGGCCCTGAGACCATAGGATGTTCGCAGACGCAGTACGCGCGCACGAAAAGGCTTCGTTCGGCCCCGAAGGATGTGGATTCTTTCCGAAGAGCATTGTTCACTTCCGATCGAGGTCGAAGCTTTCTTCGTCCTTCGCTTCTGCTCGGACCCGATCATCAGGGAGCGCGCATGGAACGGGCCGACGAAGTTCTCGATGCGGTGGTCGTGGGTGCCGGCTGGGCGGGAGTTGGCGTCAGCTACGCCCTCAAGATGGCCGGCCTGCGCCATCGGGTGTTCGAGCGCGGACGCGTTTGCGAGACTTGGCTGTCCCAGCGATGGGATTCGTTCCACATGAACACCCCCAATGCGCTGACCGTGCTGCCCTCGGAGCGGTACGCGGGCGACGAGCCCGAGGGGTTCATGACGAGGGACGCGTTCGTGCAGATGGTGGAGGGGTATGCCGGGCGCCACGCACTCCCGGTCGAGACCAATACCCCTGTCTTGGAGGTTCGAAGCGACAGCGAGGGGTTCGCAGCGCAGACACCGCGCGAAGTGATCAGGGCGCGCAACGTGGTGGTCGCGACCGGTAACCTGAACGTGCCCCGGCGTCCGAAAGCGGCGGCGGCCCTGCCGACCACGGTCGTGCAGATGGACGCGAGCGAATACCGCGCGGCCGGCGCCCTCGCGCCGGGCGCGATTCTTGTCATCGGCTGCGGGAACACGGGCGGCCAGATCGCCGAGGATCTCGCCCGCTCCGGCCGGCGCGTCTTTCTCTCGACCGGCCGCAATGGTCGCATCCCGAGGCGATACCGGCAGCGCGACATCATCCTCTGGCTCGTCGAGAATGGTCGCATGGCGCTGCCCCGAACCACAATGACCGGGCGCGCTCTGCTTGGCTCGACCCATACCATAAGCCTTCAGTCCCTCAGCGCCGAAGGCGTCGTCCTTCTGGGCCGCTTTTCGGGCGTGGACGGCGATGGCGCGCTGTCATTCGCCGATGATCTCGGTGCGAGCGCGGCCTTCGGAGATCAGTTCTCCGCGGAGAGAAAGCGCGAGATCGATACCTACATCGCGGCGTCGGCGCTGACCGCGCCCGCCGCCGAACCTGACGCTGCGGAAGTCTGCGCGGCGCGATTTCCGGACCCGTCGATCCTGCGGCTCGATCTCGCGGAGGCCGGCGTGACCACGGTGATCTGGTCGGTCGGCTTCGTCGGCGACTACAGCTGGCTTCGGGTTCCCGGAGCGCTCGACGGGGCCGGACAGCCGGCGCAGAGCGGGTGCCTGTCCGTGCCGGGCGTCTACTTCGCGGGATTGGACAGCCCGGAGTCGCTCGCTGCGGGAACAATCCTGGTCATCGAGGAGGAAGCGCACCGAATTGCCCGGCATATCGGCCACGGACTCCTCTCGTAGCCGGCTGCGCTCGCGGGAGGCCGGAGCGGCCCACCCTCAGTCTCGCGCTCGGCCCTGGGGGGCTGGCGGGTCACCCAAGAGCATGTCTCGGTCCCGGTCCGCAAGGTGGACGGCCGGCTCATCGGCGCCACCGACCTGCGGCCTGATCCGGCTCCCCGTCCCTGAGGCCGCCGACCGTCTCGACAAATGCCCGCCCTTCCCATAACGGAGATTCATGACCATGCCGCCTCGGGCGTGAGCGGCGACGCGCTGCCATTTCGCTGCGACATCCGCATCCGCAGACAGGAGGACCCTGATTGGCCGTCCCGCTCAACACGCTCCCTTTGACCCCGTACAACATCGGAGCCCCGCAGGTCCTGGTCGATGTCGTCCCTTTGCGGGGCGAACACAAGATATACACGACCGCCGCTGCCAGAGTGACCGACGCGTGGAACCCGAATCCGGCAGTGCCGGTGCTGAGCGACTTTGCGGCAGTGGTAGCTCCCGCCGGAAACACCATCTATCTGCCCTACAACGATGACAAGATAACGTCGGTACGGCTGCCTAGTCCGCCTCCCGGCGGGGTGAACTTCTTCCTGACCGCCAACATGAGCGGCTGCAAGTTCTTTGTGGATACAATTGGCGGAAGCAACGACCTGATGGTCTACCACGCGAATACCCACCAGCACGGCTCTCCGGCCCACGGCAGCCTAGTGAACTCTCAGACTAACCAGGCGCTTGCCATCCTCGACACCATGCACGCCAATGCGCAGGCCGACTATGCGGCGGCGCCCCATAACCTCGTCCTGAACAACGCGGCCTCTCTGGCCAAGCGGGCTTACTACATGCAGGGCGCCGCTGCCGAGATGCGGAAGGCGGGTCAGGGTCGCGGTCTGTCCATGCTACAAAGTCCGGGTATCGGTCAGCCCGCGGTAAACGTGTTGGTGGCGCCCGAATTCGCCGGAGGATGCTCGGTGATGGGCTTCTACAACGGGGGCTGGCATTTCTACTACCAGACCTGGGGCGGTGTGGACTATACGCGCCCCTCGGGAAGCAAGGCCATCGCCAAGGATCTGTTCACCTTCAGCTGGAAGTCGCTCCACAACCGCCGGACGAAAGGCATCGCGCATACCGCCTTCAGCGACATCACGGTGGTCGACCACGCGCAGATATACTGAGGGGCCGGCTCCCCGCTTACAGGCCCATGGAACGTATGGCCGCTTTCCATACGCTTCCCACACTTCGGGAAGGCGGCCCTTTCAGCCGCCCCGCGCCGCGGCGCGCGCCGCCGCCGGGCCGCCGAATCGCGCGACAGGGCGGCCGCAACCCGCGCCGGTACGAAGCCGGTGACGTCGCCGCCGAGCCGGGCGATCTCCTTGACCAGCCGCGAGGCGATGGCCTGGTGGTGGGCGTCGGCCATCAGGAACACCGTCTCGATGCTGTCGTTCATCGCCCGGTTCATGCCGACCATCTGGAACTCGTACTCGAAGTCAGAGACGGCCCGGAGCCCGCGGATGACGACACTGGCGCCCACGTCCTCGGCGCAGTGGATCAGCAGGTTCTCGAAGGGATGCACCACGATCTCGACCCCGCAGGCCGCACCGATCGGCCCGCATTCGCCCTCGACCATCGCCACCCGCTCGTCGAGCGAGAACATCGGCCCCTTGTCGCGGTTGATGGCAATGCCGATCACCAGCCGGTCCACCAGGCTGCAGGCCCGCCGCACGATGTCGAGATGACCCAGCGTGATCGGATCGAACGTGCCCGGATAGAGCCCTACGCGCATTGCCATCCCCCAGCAGTCCGGCACGGTGCTGCGACGCAATACCATCGCGGCGGCTGCGTCAAGCGGCGGGGCCGGCCGGAGAGCGGGCGGCGGCCTACCAGCTGTTGGAGATCATTTCGGTCAGCGCGGTATTCTCGTGCTCGATCTCGTCCATGCGGGCCTTGACGACGTCGCCGATGGAGATCACGCCGACCATGCGGCCCCCGTCCATCACCGGCATGTGACGGAATCGGCCGTTGGTCATGGCCTCGAGAACCGAGTTCGCGGTATCGTCGATCTGGCAACCGATGACGTTCGCGGTCATAAGCTCCCGCACCTCCAGCGTCATGCAGCCGACGCCTATGGTGCCCAGCGCCTTGACGATGTCGCGCTCCGAGAAGATGCCGTCCACCTCGGACCCGTCGCGGCTGACGATGAGGGCACCGATCCGGTGCCGCGCAAGGGTCTGTGCGGCCGACGCCACAGTGTCGCCCGGCTTGGCTGTGATGATCTCTTTGATCTTCTTGGCTTCGACGATTCCCCGGACAAACATTACGGCCCTCCCTGGACGCTCTCCCGCGCAGTATTCCCGCAGCGAGTGTTCCCTTCCACTGGCTTTCTGTCAACTGGATGGAACGAGTGCGGCGCGCATTCGCTCGACAATCACCTCGGCCATGCGGTTGATGCGCGCGACCCGGGCGTCGTCCTGGTGGCGCACCAGATAGAAGGCGCGGGCGAGGCGGATGTCGGTCTCCAGCACCGGCGCGAGTTCCGGATGCTCGCGGGCGACGAAGTCCGGCAGGATGCAGACCCCCGCCCCGCGCAGGCACCAGCGCAGCTGCATGATCAGGCTGTTGGAGGTGAGTGCGGGCTCGCTCTCGCGACCGAGCAGCGCGTAGTAGTCGAGCTCCTTGTCGAAGATCATGTCGGAGATGTAGCCGATGCCGCGCAGCGCCCCGAGGTCGTCGATCGAGCGCACCGGCCCGAACCCCTCCAAGAGGTCGGCACGGGCGTAGAGGCGCAACTGGTAGTCGGCGATCTTGCGCACGGTCAGCCGCCCGGCCGAGGGCGGCGAGACGGTGATCGCCAGATCGGCCTCGCGTTTCGACAGCGAGAACAGCCGTGGCAGCGCCACCGCCTGCACCTGCAGCCCGGGATTGTCGCGGCTGAGCGCGTCGCAGGCGTCGATCAGGAGGTAGTTGGAGACGCCGTCCGGTGCCCCGATGCGCACCGTGCCCGACAGTCGCTCGGAATGCCCGCCCACCTCCTCGGAGGCCGCCGCCGCCTGGGTCTCCATCGCCTGGGCATGGGTGACGAGGCTCAGCCCCGCCTCGGTCAGCGCGTACCCCTGCGGCGAGCGGTCGAAGAGCTTCGCCCCCAGCGCCTCCTCGAGCGCCGTCACCCGCCGGCCCACGGTTGCCGGATCGAGCCCCAGCATGCGCCCGGCATTGAGCAGCCGGCTCTGCCGGGCAACCGCCAGGAACACACGCAGATCATCCCATTTCATCGCGCTTTTCTGCATTCTGGCCTTGTAGCACAGGCGGGGCGTCCTGCAAATTTGCATTACACCTCGGCGCATTTTATGCCTGCGCCAGGGCGCGAATGCCGCTAGGGTTCGCGCAATTCCGAAACGCGGGGGGAGACAATGCAGGACATCGGCCATTTCGTGAACGGCAAGCGCACGCCCGGGACATCGGGCCGTTTCGCCGACGTCTTCAACCCGGCCACCGGCGAGGTCCAGGCCCGCGTGGCGCTCGCCTCCGCCGCCGAGCTTGCCGCCGCGGTCGAGGGGGCCAGGACCGCCCAGCCGAAGTGGGGCGCGACCAACCCCCAGCGCCGCGCGCGGGTGCTGATGAAGTTCGTCGATCTGCTCAACCGCGACATGGACAAGCTGGCCGAGGCGCTTTCGCGCGAACACGGCAAGACCCTGCCCGACGCCAGGGGCGACGTGGTGCGCGGGCTGGAGGTGGCCGAGTTCTGCATCGGCGCGCCGCATCTGCTGAAAGGCGAGTTCACCGACGCCGCCGGCCCTGGCATCGACATGTACTCGATGCGCCAGCCGCTCGGCGTGGTGGCCGGGATCACGCCGTTCAACTTCCCCGCCATGATCCCGATGTGGAAGTTCTGCCCGGCGATCGCCGCCGGCAACGCCTTCATCCTCAAGCCCTCCGAGCGCGATCCCTCGGTGCCGATGATGCTGGCCGAGCTGATGCAGGAGGCGGGCCTGCCCGACGGCATCCTGCAGGTGGTGAACGGCGACAAGGAGGCGGTGGACGCCATCCTCGACCACCCGGACATCATGGCGATCGGCTTCGTGGGCTCGACCCCGATCGCCCAGTACATCTACGGGCGCGGCTGCTCGAACGGCAAGCGCGTGCAGTGCTTCGGCGGCGCCAAGAACCACATGATCATCATGCCCGACGCCGACCTCGACCAGGCGGCCGACGCGCTGATCGGCGCCGGCTACGGCGCGGCGGGCGAGCGCTGCATGGCGATCTCGGTGGCGGTGCCGGTGGGCGACGCCACGGCGGACGCGCTGATCGCGCGGCTGACCCCGCGGGTCGAGAGCGCTGAAGATCGGCCCCTACACCGCCGGCGCCGACGTGGACTTCGGCCCGGTGGTCACCCGCGATGCCCAGCGCCGCATCCTCGGTCTCGTCGACAAGGGCGTCGAGCAGGGCGCGAAGCTGGTGGTCGACGGCCGCGGCTTCCGCATGCAGGGCTACGAGGACGGCTTCTTCGTCGGCGCCTGCCTGTTCGACCGGGTGACGCCCGACATGGACATCTACCGCCAGGAGATCTTCGGCCCGGTGCTGTCGACGGTGCGCGCGAAGTCCTACGACGACGCGATCGACCTGACCATGCGCAACGAATACGGCAACGGCACCGCGATCTTCACCCGCGACGGCGACACCGCCCGCGACTTCGCCAGCCGCATCAACGTCGGCATGGTGGGGGTGAACGTGCCGATCCCGGTGCCGCTCGCCTACCACACCTTCGGCGGCTGGAAGAAGTCGGGCTTCGGCGATCTCAACCAGCACGGCCCGGACGCCTTCCGCTTCTACACGCGCACCAAGACCGTCACCGCCCGCTGGCCCTCGGGCACCAAGGAAGGTGCGGCCTTCTCCATCCCGACGATGGAATAGGGGCGAACGCGTTAACACTTTTATTTAGCGAATACAAGTGCTTGACACCTGTCGCACTGTGCGACGGGTGCGGACGGAGGGACCGATGGATTTCGCGCTGACCGAGGAGCAGGAGGCCATCTTCGCCATGGCCCGCGACTTCGGCGCAGGAGCGCATCGCCCCCTTCGCCCAGGACTGGGAAGCCGCCGGCACCATCCCCCGCGACGTGCTGCGCGCGGCCGGCGAGCTCGGCTTCGCCGCCATCTACGTCCCCGAGGACAAGGGCGGCACCGGCCTCACCCGGCTCGACGCGACGCTGGTCTTCGAGGCGCTGGCCATGGCCTGCCCGTCGGTCGCGGCCTTCCTGTCGATCCACAACATGTGCGCCTGGATGATCGCGAGCTACGGCATCGGACGCGCTGCTGCGACCGCGTCCTGCCGCCGCGCCGTCACCATGGAGACGATCCTCTCCTACTGCCTGACCGAGCCCGGCTCCGGCTCGGACGCCGCCGCCCTGCGCACCCGCGCCGCGCGCACGAACGAGGGCTAGGTGCTCACCGGCACCAAGGCCTTCATCTCGGGCGGCGGCTATTGCCGACCTCTACGTCGTCATGGCCCGCACCGGCGCCGACGGCCCGAAGGGCATCTCGGCCCTCGTCGTCGAGGACGGGACCCCGGGCCTCTGCTTCGGCGCGCCAGGAGCGACAAGATGGGCTGGCGCGCGCAGCCGACCGCCGCAGGTCCAGTTCGACGACTGCGCCGTGCCCGGCCGAGAACCTGCTCGGCGAGGAGGGCCAGGGCTTCCGCTACGCGATGGCCGGGCCTCGACGGCGGCCGGCTCAACATCGCCGCCTGCCGCCCTCGGCGGCGCACAGGCGGCGCTCGACGCGACCCTCGCCTACATCGGCGAGCGCCGCGCCTTCGGCCAGACGCTCGACCAGTTCCAGGCGCTGCAGTTCCGCCTCGCCGACATGGAGACCGAGCTGCAGGCGGCGCGCATCTTCCTGCGACCAGGCGGCCTGGAAGCTCGACACCGGCGCGCCGGACGCGCACCAAGTACTGCGCCATGGCCAAGCGCTTCGTCACCGACACCGCCTTCCGCGTCGCCAACGACGCGCTGCAGCTGCACGGCGGCTACGGCTACCTCGCCGACTACGGGATCGAGAAGATCGTCCGCGACCTGCGCGTCCACCAGATCCTCGAAGGCACCAACGAGATCATGCGCGTGATCGTCGCCCGCGCGCTGCTGGCGGAGCGGGCATGAGCGACGTCGCGATCCGCACCGAGGGCCGCGCCGGCCGGATCACGCTGAACCGCCCGCAGGCGCTGAACGCGCTCACGCTACGACATGTGCCCGCGCCATCGACGCGGCCCTGATCGGCTGGGCGCGACCGATCCCGCGGTCGCGCTGGTCATCATCGACGCCGAGGGCGAGCGCGCCTTCTGCGCCGGCGGCGACATCGCGCGAGATCTACCGGCACCGGGTCGGCAGGGCGACTTCGTCTTCGCCCGCCGCTTCTGGCGCGACGAATACCGGATGAACGCCCGGATCGCGCACTATCCCAAGCCGTACGTCGCGCTTCCTCCAGGGCTTCACCATGGGCGGCGGCGTCGGCATCGCGCTGCCACGGCTCGCACCGGATGGTCGGCGAGAGCTCGCGCATCGCGATGCCCGAATGCGCCATCGGCCTCGTCCCCGACGTCGGCGGCAGCTCATCCTGCTCGCCCGGGCGCCCGGGCGGCTCGGCGAGTACGCTCGGCGCTGACCGGCCACCGCCTGGGGCCCGGCGACGCGATCCATGCGGGCTTCGCCGATCGCCTTCGTGCCCGAGGCCGACTGGCCGGCGCTGACCGCCCGCCTGGTCGAGACCGGCGAGCCGGCCGCCATCGCGGACGTTCGCGCAGCGCCGCGCCGGACAGCCCGCTCGCCGCCGGGCTGCGCCGCGGATCGACGACGCCATTTCGACGCGCCCGACGCCGGCGCGACTCTTGCCGCCGCGCTCGAGGCCGAGCGACTGGGCCGACGCAGCGCCGACGGCGCTCGCGCGTCCGCCAAGCTCGCCGCTGTCGATCGGCCGCGCACCTGGCGCTGATCCGCGCCGCGCGGCGCGACGCGCGACTCGCGCGCGGCGCTCGCGCGCGGAGTACCGCTTCACCTGGCGCTGCATCGAGCAGGGCGACTTCCTCGAAGGCATCCGCGCGGCGATCATCGACAAGGACCGCGCCCCGCGCTGGCGCCATGCCCGGATCGAGGACGTGACGGCCGGACGAGGTCGCGGCCATGCTCGCCCCGCTCGGGCGCGGACGGAGCTCGGCATCTCGACAGGGGAGGAACGCCATGAAGATCGGATTCATCGGACTGGGCAACATGGGCGCGCCGATGGCCGCCAACCTCGTGGCGGCCGGCCACGAGGTCACGCGGCTACGACGTCGGCGGCGCCGTGCCCGAGGGCGGCACGCCAGCGCCGGCTCGCGCGGCCGAGGCCGCGCGGCGGCGCAGAGGCGGTGATCACCATGCTGCCCGAACGGCGCGATCCTGCGCGCGGTCGCGGCCGAGATCGTCCCGGCGGGCAGCCCGGGCGCCGTGCTTCGTCGACTGCTCGACGGTCGATGTCGACAGCGCGCGCGCCGTCGCCGCGCAGGCCGAGGCCGCGGGCCTCTTCGCCGTCGACGCGCCGGTCTCGGGCGGCATCGGCGGCGCCGCGGCGGGCACGCTCACCTTCATGGCGGGCGGCACGCGACGACGGCCTTCGCGACGGCCGAAGCCGCTCTTCGACATCATGGGCCAGCGCGCCGTCCATTGCGGCGGCGCCGGCAACGGGCAGGCGGCGAAGATCTGCAACAACATGATCCTCGGCGTCACGATGATCGGCACCTGCGAGGCCTTCGCGCTGGCCGACAAGCTGGGCCTCGACCGGCAGGCGCTGTTCGACGTGGTCTCGACCTCGTCGGGCTCAGTGCTGGTCGATGAACACCTATTGCCCGGCGCCCGGCATCGGCCCGAAGTCCCCGGCCGACAACGGCTACAGGCCCGGCTTCGCCGCCGAACTGATGCTCAAGGACCTGCGCCTCTCCCAGCAGGCGGCCGAGGCGGTAGACGCGGCGACACGCCGATGGGCGCGCGCGGCGGCAGCAGCTCTACGCGCGCCTTCGTCGAGGAGGAGGACGGCCGCGGCCGCGACTTCTCGGCCATGCTCCCCTGGCTCGGCGGAAAATCGCACGCCATGTGAGCGGCTGGGAATAAAACCTCCGCCCATCCGTTATCTGACCAGAGGGCGGCGAGTCTTCGTGTCGAATATGGGTGGGGACGGGTCCGCGGACCTGTCGTGTGTGTGTCGCCGCCCTCGCCAACCCCGTTTGCACCATGAAACCGAAGCCTGCGTCCGGCGCTGGAAATTCGTTCGCCGACGCGCCATGATCCCCCTGTAGAAAAACGAACGGCAGGGGAGGATCACCATGACGCGAACCATCGCGATAGTCGGCGCTTCCAACACGGGCAAATCGACGCTGGTCGACCGCATGTGCGGCCTCGAGGGCCAGGCCCAGCCCGCGGCGACGCCCGGCGAGATGCGGGTGGCGCGCTTCACCCATATCGGCGACACGTGGCAGGCGATCGACACGCCCGGCTCGATCGAGTTCTGCACGTCGCCCGCGACGCTGCTCGCCGCCGACACCGCGGTGATCTGCGTCGGCCCCGAGCCCGGCGCGGCGGTGCTGGCCGCGCCGTACCTCCAGGCGGTCGAGGCGGCGGGCACCCCGGCGCTCATCTTCATCAACCGCATCGACGAGGCCACCGGGCGGGTGCGCGACATCGTGGCCGCACTTCAGGACTATGCCGCCCACCCTATCGTCCTGCGCCAGATCCCGATCCGCGACGGCGACCGGGTGGTGGGTGCGGTGGACCTCGTCTCCGAGCGCGCCTGGGCCTATCAGCGAGGGCCAGCCCTCGCAGCTCATCGAAATCCCCGCCGGCGTGATCGACCGCGAGCATGAGGCGCGCGACGAGATGCTCGAGCTTCTCGCCGACTTCGACGACAACCTGCTGGAACAGATCATCGAGGACCGCAGCCCGCCGAGCGCCGAGGTCTATGCAGTCTGCTCACGCGCCCTGGCCGAGAACCAGGTGATCGAAGCGCTGATCGGCTCGGGAAGCCATGGCAACGGCATCGTCCGCATCCTCAAGGCGCTGCGCCACGAGGCCCCCGGCCCGGCGGTATTGCGCGCCCGCCTCCAGGCACAGGCCGGCCTGACCGAGCCGCCCCTGGCCGTGGTCTTCGCCGGCGGCTACCGCAAGCACATGGGCAAGACCCTGTGGCTGCGCGCGCTGGAGGCGCTGCCGGCGGGCAAGGCCCTCGGCGGCCGCGCGCCGGGGCAGCTCAGCCCGGCGGATCCGCGCGACAGCCGCCATCTCGATGGCGTGCCCGAGGGCGAGATCGTCATGGCGGTGAAGGCCGACCACCTGACCCCCGGCCGGCTCGCCAGCGAGGGCGAGTTGCCCCCGCCGCCCGCCTGGCTGCGCGGCCCCGGGCCCAGCCTGCACCGGATCCTCGCCCCCACCTCCGAGCGCGACAACGTCAAGCTGTCGGGCGCGCTCGCCACGCTCGCCGAAGGTGACAGCGGCATGACCGCCACCCAGGATCCGGCCACCGGCGGGGCGCTGGTCGGCGTGCAGGGACCGCTGCACCTGCGGGTGCTGCGCCAGCGGCTGAAGGATGCGTTCGGCATCGAGGTCGAGGAGGTCATGCCGACGCCCGCCTATCGCGAGACCATCTCCAAGCCGGGCGAGATCGCCTATCGCCACAAGAAGCAGACCGGCGGTGCCGGCCAGTTCGCCGACGTCAAGCTGACCATTGCACCCGGCGAGCGCGGCACGGGCTTCGTCTTCTCCGACGTGGTCAAGGGCGGCGCCGTCCCGCGCAACTACATCCCCGCCGTGGAGCAGGGCGCGCGCGACGCCACCGAAAAGGGGCCGCTGGGCTTCCCGGTGGTCGATGTGGCGGTGACGCTGACCGACGGGCTGCATCATCCGGTCGACAGTTCGGAAATGGCCTTCCGCATCGCCGGGCGCCGCGGGGTGGGCGATGCGCTCAAGGCCGCCGGGCCGGTGCTGCTGCAGCCGATCTTCAAGGTTGCCATCCACGCGCCGGCGATCTTCACCGGGGCGCTGGGGCCGATCGTGTCCTCGCACCACGGCCAGGTGCTCGGCTTCGACGCCGACCCCGAGGCCAAGGGATGGGAGATCTTCCAGGCCATGATCGCCGGCGGCGAGCTGCCGCCCTTCGCCAACGACATTCGCGCCGCAACCCAGGGCGTCGGCTGCTTCACCGCCGGTTTCGACCATTACGAGGAGCTGCACGGCAAGGCCGCCGAGCGGGTGGTCCAGGACCACGCCCGCGAGCCGGCATAAGCCCGGCCGCAGGGCCGCCTGGCGGGTGTTGAACGTTGCAGCAGCAGTCAGGTAATTGATTAGAAATGGTTTTCCGAAACAACCCCGCGCGCAACCCGGGCGCGCGCCTATTCCGCCGCCACCCGCCGTGTCGCGAGGATCCCCTTGAGGTAGTGCCCGGTGTGGCTGGCCGCGGCTCCGGCCACTTGCTCCGGCGTGCCGGTGGCGACGATGGTTCCGCCGCCGTCGCCGCCTTCGGGGCCGAGGTCGATGATGTAGTCGGCCGTCTTGATGACGTCGAGGTTGTGCTCGATGACGATCACCGTGTTGCCCTGCTCGACCAGCGCGCTGCAGCACCTCCAGCAGCTTGCGGATGTCGTCGAAGTGCAGCCCGGTGGTCGGCTCGTCGAGGATGTAGAGGGTCGTCCCGGTCGACCGCGCGCGACAGCTCCTTGCGACAGCTTCACGCGCTGCGCCTCGCCGCCGGACAGCGTCGTCGCCGACTGGCCGAGCTTGATGTAGCCGAGCCCGACCTCGCATCAGCGTGGCCAGCTTCTCGCGGATCGCCGGCACCGCCGCGAAGAACTCCTCGCGCCTCCTCGACCGTCATGTCGAGCACGTCGGCGATCGTCTTGCCCTTGTAGAGGACCTCCAGCGTCTCGCGGTTGTAGCGCCGGCCCTTGCAGATCTCGCAGGTCGACGTAGACGTCCGGCAGGAAGTGCATCTCGATCTTGATGAGCCCGTCGCCCTGGCAGGCCTCGCAGCGCCCGCCCTTGACGTTGAAGCAGAAGCGCCCCGGCTTGTAGCCGCGCGCCTTGCCTCCGGCAGCCGCGCGAACCAGTCGCGGATCGGCGCGAAGACCCCCGTGTAGGTCGCCGGGTTCGACCGCGGCGTCCGCCCGATCGGCGACTGGTCGATGTCGATGACCTTGTCGAGATGCTCCAGCCCCGATCTCCGTCGACCGGCGCCGGCGTCTGCCGCGCGCCGTTGCAGCCGCATCGACGGCGCGCTTGAAGAGGGTCTCGATGATCAGCGTCGACTTGCCGCCGCCCGAGACGCCGGTGACGCAGGTGAACACGCCCAGCGGGAACTCCGCCGTCGACGTCCTGCAGGTTGTTCCCGCGCGCGCCCTTCACCACCAGCTTCTTGCCGTTGCCCTTGCGCCGGCTCGCGGGGATCGGCGATCGTCCGCGCGCCCGGTCAGGTACTGCCCGGTGATCGACTCCGGCGCCGCCGCGATCATCCGCCGGCGTCCCCTCGCGCCACGATCCGGCCGCCATGCACGCCCGCGCCGGGACCGAGGTCGATCACATGGTCCGCCTCGCGGATCGTCTCCTCGTCGTGCTCGACCACGATCACCGTGTTGCCGAGGTCGCGCAGGCGCTTCAGCGTCGTCAGCAGCCGGTCGTTGTCGCGCTGGTGCAGCCCGATCGACGGCTCGTCGAGCACGTAGAGCACCCCGATCAGCCCGCTGCCGATCTGGGTCGCCAGCCGGATGCGCTGGCTCTCGCCGCCCGACAGCGTGCCGGCATCCGCGGTCCAGCGTCAGGTAGTCGAGCCCGACGTTGACCAGGAACCCCAGCCGCTCGCGGATCTCCTTGAGGATCGGCGCGGGCGACCTCGTTCCGCTGCGCCGTCAGGCTCTCGGGCGCCGCCTCGATCCAGGCCAGCGCCTCGCGGATCGACAGCCGCACCACCTCGCCGACATGGTTCCCGGCGATCTTCACCGCCAGCGCCTCGGGCTTCAGCCGGTAGCCGTGGCAGGTCCCGCAGGGCCGGTTGTTCTGGTAGCGCTCGAACTCCTCGCGCACCCAGCTCGAATCCGTCTCGCGGTAGCGGCGCTCCATGTTGGGGATCACCCCCTCGAACGGCCGCTCGATCTCGTAGACCCGCCCGCCCTCGTCGTAGCGGAACCGGACCTTCGCCCGCCTCGGACCCATAGAGCAGCACCTGCCGCGCCGCCTCCGGCAGGTCGCGCCAGCGCTTGGTCTTGTCGAAGCCGTAGTGCGCCGCCAGTGCCTCAATCGTCTGCTTGTAATAGGGCGACTGCCCCTTGGCCCAGGGCGCGATGGCGCCCTTCAGCGACCGGCAGCCCCTCGTCCGGCACGATCAGCCGCGGGTCGAAGAACAACTCCACCCCGAGCCCGTCACAGGCCGGACAGGCTCCGAACGGCGCGTTGAACGAGAACAGCCGCGGCTCGATCTCGGGAATCGTGAAACCGCAGACCGGACAGGCGAACTTCTCCGAGAATGTGATCCGCTGCGGCTCCTCTCCTTCCGCCACCGCCATCTCCAGGATCGCGATGCCGTCGGCCAGGTCGAGCGCGGTGCGCAGGGAGTCGGCCAGCCGCGTCTCCAACCCCTCCCGCACCACGATCCGGTCCACCACGACGTCGATGTTGTGGCGGAACTTCTTGTCGAGCTCCGGCGCCTCGTCGAGGTCGTGGAACACGCCGTTCACCTTCACCCGCTGGAAGCCCTTCTTCAGCAGCTCGGCGAATTCCTTGCGGTACTCGCCCTTGCGGTCGCGCACGATCGGCGCCAGCAGGTAGGCGCGCGTCCCCTCCGGCAGCGCCATGGTGATGTCCACCATCTGCTGACCTGCTGCGCCTCGATCGGCAACCCGGTCGCCGGGCAGTAAGGTAGGCCCACGCGCGCGAACAGGAGCCGCAGGTAGTCGTAGATCTCGGTGACGGTGCCCACCGTCGAGCGCGGGTTCTTCGACGTCGTCTTCTGCTCGATGGAGATCGCCGGCGACAGGCCGTCGATATGGTCGACGTCCGGCTTCTGCATCATGTCGAGGAACTGCCGGGCATAGGCCGACAGGCTCTCGACGTAGCGCCGCTGACCCTCGGCATAGATCGTGTCGAAGGCAAGGGAGGACTTGCCCGAGCCCGACAAGCCCGGTGATCACCACCAGCTTGTCGCGCGGGATGTCGACGTCGATCGACTTCAGGTTGTGCTCGCGTGCGCCGCGGATCTCGATGAACTTCTGTTCCGGCATTCTGCCCCGTCTCCGACAATCCCGCGTACATAGTCGCGGGCGCGGGAAATGCGAGTCGCCAGTTGAGAACAAAACGGGACCGGAGGCAAGGGCGGACTTGCGCAGCACATGGGGGCGTCACCGGCGCCAGGGGGCCGGGCGGCCACCCACTGACCGCCAAGCGCCGCGCCGGGGATCGGCAGGACGCGGGCCTACGCCGCCGTTGCTGAGGCGGCGGCGCGCCACCAGCAAAGGTAGTCGCCGACGAAGCGATCCAGCAGGTCGTCGGTGACGCTCGGCATGACGATGGCGTGCGCTTCGCCGCGGTGGCAGGCGAGCTGGTAGGTCCGCACGATCCGCTCGTCCGGCTCCGGGAAGACGACGGTCAGCCCGTGCGGGTTGCACAGCACCGGGACCCCGGCCGCGCGCAGCGACTGCACCAATCGCAGGCAGCGTCCGAGGCTCGAGGCGACGTCACGGCGGAATCCCGCATGGCCGTGGTCATGTAGACGAGACCACAGGGCAAGCACGGCGTGGCCGTTGCGCGATCCCATCAGGGTCGTGTCGTTCGAGCGGAGGTAGGCGATCGCCGAGGCCACCCGATCGACGTGCCGCCGCCGGGCGATCAGCACGCCGCAGGGCATCGGGGTTCCGATCATCTTGTGGCCCGACGTGGAGATGCTGTCGATCGACTGGCGGAAGCTCGGGCGGATCGTCGACGGCACGTCGTCGAGGAATGGGAGCACCATCGCGTTGAGCGCGCCGTCGACGTGAACGAAGCGTCGTTCGACCGGCCGGCCGGAGGCATCGAGGCAGGCGAGGATGCTGCCGATGTCGTCGTGCGCGCCCTTCACCGTCGTGCCGCAGGTGAGGGCGACGATCACCGGCTCGTCGGCCTGGGTCGCGAGCGCACGGGAGAAGGCCTCCACGTCGATCGCCCCGTCGGCGGTGCAGTCGACCGGGACCGCCTCGATCCGCAGGATACGGGCGGCCTTCGGGATCGAGTAGTGCGCCTCGCGGCTGTAGAGCAGCCGGGCGCCGGGAAGCGCCTCTCGCGCCAGGTAGAGTGCCCAGATGTTGCCCTCGGTACCGCTGGCACCGACCGAACCCCAGAACGCGTCGCCGGGCTCGGCTTCCCAGAGGTCCATCAGCCAGTCGACAACCTCCCGCTCCAGCGCGCAGACCTCGGAGGCGTAGTGGGAGCCGGCATAGGGATCGCCGAGGTTGTTGATCAGATAGCCGCCGAGGCCCGGCGGCACCGCAGACGCCCGGACGAGGTTGTACGGGTACCCGAGGTGGGTGTCGTGAGCCGCGGACATGCGGGCCTCGATCTCGCCCATGACGCGATGATGCGTCAGGCGGGGATCGGCGTAGCCTCCTGGACGCTCTGCAGCGCATCGCCGGAGCGGTCGACGGGAACGGGAACGAACTTCTCCAGCTCGGCATCATAGGTCATCTCGGTCACGTAGCCGCGGTAGTCGTCGAAACACCTGTTGGGAGCCATTTCGAGCCTCTCTGGCAATGAAGTTCGACCCGTCCTGCGGGACGCCCCTTCATCACCGAGTCGAGTGGCGCGGTATGTGAACCAGTTCACAGAGGCAGAGACTTGTCAAACCGGCGAGGCCGCCGAAGTCGGCATCCCCTGTCGTGTTAACAATTCAATCCCGAGTAATTCAGGTGGCATACGGATTTCATATGCTTTTCATACGCGTTTCATACGGCGCGTATTCGGCGTTAACCCTTGTCCCTCCGGCCCTTAGGGGACGTGCTTCAACGCCCGAGGATGGTACGCACGTAGTTCTGGGTCTCGCGATACGGCGGCACGCCTGCGGTGCTGCTCGACGGCCCCCGGACCGGCGTTGTAGGCCGCGAGCGCCAGCCGCCAGTCGCCGAACTTGCGGTACTGCTGCGCCAGATAGCGCGCGCCGCCGTCGAGGTTCTGCCCGGGGTCGTGCGGGTTCACGCCGAGCGCGCGCGCCGTGCCCGGCATGAGCTGCGCGAGCCCGATCGCCCCTTTGCTCGACCGTGCCGTGGGCCGGAAGTTGGACTCGGTGCGCACCAGCCGCAGGAACAGATCCTCGGGGATGTTGTGCTTGCGCGCCGCCACCCGCGCCATGTCCTGATAGAGGCCGGGCGAGCCATTGAAGCTCGGGATGCCCGTCCATTCGTCCTCGCTCAGCCGCGATGGCCGCCGCGGCTGGCCGACCATCGCGCCGGGCACCGGCTGGCGGATCAGCGCGCGATACTCGGGCGACAGGTTGGACTGGCTGCTGAGCAGCCGGCTGAGTGGCACGTCAGCGACTGCACCGCCCGCAAGCGCGGCGGTGAACCCGATCGCGATCAGAATGTGTCGCATCGTCCCTCGTCTTACCTGCCGGCGGGTTCCCCGCCCCGGCTTGCCCGCCGGATTTGCGGCGGACTATGGCAAAATTTTATGCGCCTGTCAGCTTTCAATCTGTTCTTCACCTCTCGTTAATCCTAAAACACCCACTCTCCGCGGCCCGCTGGCAACAGATGGGCGGGCGGCACTGTCAAACGGGAGGTTTCGGGCATGGCGGGCAGCGTGAACAAGGTGATCCTGATCGGCAACCTCGGCCGCGACCCCGAGGTGCGGAGCTTCCCCTCCGGCGGCAAGGTGGCGAACCTCAACATCGCCACCTCCGAGCGCTGGCGCGACAAGCAAAGCGGCGAGAACCGCGAGAAGACCGAGTGGCACCGGGTCGCGATCTACAACGAGAACCTCGTGCGCATCGCCGAGCAGTACCTGCGCAAGGGCTCGAAGGTCTACATCGAGGGCCAGCTCGAGACGCGCAAGTGGCAGGACCAGTCCGGGGCCGACCGCTACACGACCGAGATCGCGCTGCGCCCGTTCCGGGGCGAGTTGACCCTGCTCGACGGTCGGGGCGAGGGGGGCGGCGGCAGCTTTGACCAGGACCGCGGCGGCAGCTTCGGCGACGAGGGCCGCGGCAGCCCGGCCGGGCAGATCGACGACGAGATCCCCTTCTAGCCGGCGACCGGCGCTCAGGGGGCGTCGGTGGCCAGGCTTAGCTTCCGCCCGGTCACGGCCGCCTCGCGGGATGATTTCGTCGCCCTTTTCCAGCGGCCCGGCTGGCAGAAGCAGTGCTGGTGTATGGTCTGGCGGGCAACCGCCGAGGAGGGCCGTGGCACGCCACCTGCCGTGCGCCGCAGCCAGATGCTCGACCGGATCGAGGCCGGCACGCCGGTCGGGCTGATCGGCTTTGCCGGCGCAGAACCGGTCGCCTGGGTATCCATCGCACCGAAGGCGACCTACAGGCGGCTGGGAGGGCCGGACGCTGCCCAGGGCGAGCGGATCTGGTCGCTGGCCTGCATGTTCATCCGGCGCGACCACCGAGGTGCGGGGCTCGCGCACGAACTGATCGCCGCTGCCGTCGCGGAGGCCAGGCGCCACAACGCGACCGCTGTCGAAGCCTATCCGGTCGAGCCCGACTCCCCCACCTACGGCTACATGGGCTACATCCCCGCCTTCGAGCGCGCCGGCTTCACCGAGATCGGCCGCGTCGGCAAACGCCGCCATGTCATGCGCCGCGCCCTCTGACGCCGCCGTTAGGCGAAAATTATTGAACATTAATTCTATTAATATCAGATATTTATCCTGACTTGCACGCGTGCAAGCAGGCGATTGCACACTTGCGGACGCCGCCGCCATGGTCCTAGATCCCGCCATGGCCGCCCCCCTGCCCGCCCCCTTCGCCGAATGGTTCGCCCGCCGCGGCTGGACCCCGCACCCCCACCAGCTCGCGCTCCTCGCCCGCGCCGCCGACCCAGCGACCCTGCTCATCGCCCCCACTGGCGGCGGCAAGACCCTGGCCGGTTTCCTGCCCAGCCTGATCGAGCTCGGCCCAAGCCCCGCCCCCGGCCTGCACACGATCTACGTCTCCCCCCTCAAGGCGCTGGCCGCCGACATCCGCCGCAATCTGGCGGTGCCGGTCACTGAGATGGCGCTCTCGATCCGGATCGAGGACCGCACCGGAGACACCGGCGCCGCCGCCCGCGCCCGCCAGCGTGTCGATCCGCCCCACATCCTGCTGACCACGCCCGAGTCGCTCGCCCTGATGCTCTCCTACGAGGAGGCCCCGCGCATCTTCGGCGGCCTCCGCCGGGTGATCCTCGACGAGATTCACGCCCTGGCCGAGTCGAAGCGAGGCGACCAGCTCATGCTCTGCCTTGCCCGCCTCGCAGGCCTCGCCCCCGGCCTTCGCCGCCTCGGCCTCTCTGCAACCGTCGAGAACCCGCCCGCGCTGGCCGCCTTTCTCGGCGCCGGCACGCGGCTCCTCATCGCCGACCCCGGCCCCGAGCCCGACATCACCATGCTGGAGACCCCCGAACCGCCGCCCTGGTCCGGCGGCGGGGCGCGCCATGCCGCGCGGGCGGTGATGGACCTGATTATCGAGGCCCGCACCACGCTGGTCTTCATCAATACCCGCGCGCAGGCCGAGCTGTTCTTCCAGGCGCTGTGGGCGGTGAACGACGGGGACCTGCCGATCGGCCTGCACCACGGCTCGCTCAGCCGCGAGGCCCGCTTGCGGGTCGAGGCCGCCATGGTGGCCGGCAGCCTGCGCGCCATCGTCGCCACCGGCAGCCTCGATCTCGGCATCGACTGGGGCGACGTCGATCTGGTGATCCAGGTCGGCGCCCCGAAGAACGTCAAGCGCCTCGTCCAGCGCATCGGCCGCGCCAACCACCGCTACAACGCGCCGTCCCGCGCGGTGCTGGTGCCCGCCAACCGCTTCGAGGTGCTGGAATGCCACGCGGCGCTGGAGGCGGTGCACGCCCACGACCTCGACGGCGAGCCGCGCGGACCGGGACCGCTCGACGTGCTCTGCCAGCACATCCTGCTGACCGCCTGCGCCGGGGCGTTCGACGCGGGCGCGCTCTACGCCGAGGTGCTGACCGCCGGCCCCTACCGCGCGCTGCCGCGCGCCGATTTCGACGCCTGCCTCGAATTCTGCGCCACCGGCGGCTATGCGCTGAAGGCCTACGACCGCTGGCAGCGGCTGGTGCTGAAGGGCGGGCGCTGGCAGCTCCGTGATCCGCGGCGCGCGCGGGCGCTGCGGATGAACGTGGGCACCATCGTTGACACCGAGATGGTGGCGGTGCGGCTGAAGGGCCGCTTCGGCGCGCCGCTGGGCGAGGTCGAGGAGGCCTTCGCCGCCTCGCTAAGCCCGGGCGACACGTTCCTGATCGGCGGCGAGACCGTACGCTACGAGGGCCTGCGCGAGATGGTGGTCGAGGTGACCCGCCAGCCGGCGCGCAGACCGCGGATCGCCGTCTTCATGGGCACCAAGCTCGCCACCTCCACGCGGCTGTCGCACCGGGTGATCGCGATGCTGGCCGACCCCGGCGCCTGGGCGAGCCTGCCGGCCTACATGCAGGACTGGCTGGAGACGCAGGCGCGGGTCAGCCGCCTGCCCCGGCCCGACCGGCTGCTGGCCGAGACCTTCCCGCATGCCGGGTTGCAGCACCTCTGCCTCTACGGCTTCGCCGGGCGCAACGCCCACCAGACGCTGGGATTGCTGGTCACCCGGCGCATGGAGGCGGCGGGTCTGCATCCGCTGGGATTTGTCGCCACCGACTATGCGCTACTGCTCTGGGGGCTCGACCCGGTGACCGACCCGGCGGCGCTGCTCACGCCGGAGGGGCTGCGCGAGGGGCTGGAGGGCTGGCTCGGCGAGAACGCCGTGATGAAACGCACGTTTCGGAACGCCGCCACGATCGCCGGTCTCATCGAGCGCAACCTGCCCGGCCTGCGCAAGACCGGCCGACAGGCGACCTTCTCCTCGGACATCCTCTACGACACCCTGCGCCGCCACGACCCCGGCCACCTGATGCTGCGCATCACGCGGGACGAGGCGGGGCGCGGGCTGGTGGATTTCGGCCGGATCGAGGAGATGCTGGCCCGCGTCGCGGGGCGCCTCGATGTGATGGAGGCGCCGCATGTGACACCGCTGGCTGCACCGCTGCTGCTGGAGGTGGGCAAGGTGCCGATCACCGGCCACGCCTCGGCGCGGCTGGTGGCGGAGGCGGCGGAGGCGTTGCTGGCCGAGGCCGGGCTGGCGCGCGATTCCCAAGCTTGGGAATCAACGTAACATAATGAAAACAAAGGATTGTGGCCGCTACGTTCATGAGGTGTCAACCTTTGTTCGGGTTTCGGCCCCGCGGGCGGCGCCCGGACACCAGGTCTGGAAGCTGGGGGAGTGTGGGGCCGGATCCGAACCAGATGTTGGGTAAGGATTTGCCCGGTGAGGGCGCGGGCGCGGACTCGACGCCACCGAGCCGCTGGCGTATCGCTCGGGACAGGTCCAAGCAGCGGGAGGCCCCCATGTCCGACGCCATCGCCATCGTCTCGGCCTCGCGCACCCCCATGGGCGGCTTTCAGGGCACGCTCGCGGCAGCGACGGCGGCCGAGCTGGGCGGGTTCGCGATCCGCGCCGCGCTTGAGGGAGCTGGCCTGCCGGAAGCGGAAGTGAGCGAGCTGCTCATGGGCTGCGTGCTGCCCGCGGGCCAGGGGCAGGCGCCGGCGCGGCAGGCGGGGTTTCATGCGGGCCTGCCGGAGGGCGTGCCCGCGACGACGCTCAACAAGATGTGCGGCTCGGGGATGAAGGCGGTGATGCTCGGCCATGACGGGCTGCGCGCCGGCAGCGGGCGCGTGGTGGTGGCGGGCGGCATGGAGAGCATGACCAACGCCCCCTACCTCTTGCCGAAGATGCGTGCGGGCGCGCGGCTCGGACACGCACAGGCCCAGGATCACATGTTCCTCGACGGCCTGGAGGACGCCTACGACAAGGGCCGGCTGATGGGCACCTTCGCCGAGGATTGCGCCACCGAGTTCCAATTCACCCGCGCGGCACAGGACGACTACGCGCTGGCCTCGCTCGCCCGCGCCCGCGAGGCGCAGGGCTCGGGCGCCTTCGCCGCCGAGATCGCGGCGGTGACGGTGGCGGGACGCAAGGGCGACGCGGTCGTGGCCGAGGACGAGCAGCCCCTGACCGCCCGGCCCGAGAAGATCCCGACGCTCAAGCCCGCCTTTCGCAAGGACGGCACGGTGACGGCGGCGAATTCGTCGTCGATCTCCGACGGCGCGGCGGCGCTGGTGCTGATGCGCGAGGCCGACGCCCGCGCCGCTGGCCTGGCCGTGCGCGCCCGCATCCTCGGGCATGCGTCCCATGCCCAGGCCCCGGCCCGCTTCCCAACCGCACCTGTGCCGGCGGCATTGACGCTTCTCGAGCGGCTCGGCTGGGGGGTGGGCGACGTGGATCTCTGGGAGGTGAATGAGGCCTTTGCGGTGGTGCCGATGGCCTTCATGGCCGAGACCGGTGCCCCGCACGAGCGGCTGAACGTGCACGGCGGCGCCTGCGCGCTGGGCCACCCGATCGGGGCCTCGGGGGCGCGGATTCTGGTGACGCTGCTGAACGCGCTGGAGCGCTACGACCGGGCGACCGGGGTTGCGGCGATCTGCATCGGCGGCGGCGAAGGCACTGCTGTCGCCATCGAGCGGGTCTGAGGTGCGGCCGGGTCCCCAGACCGCGGCGGTCGTCACCGGGGCGGCCTCGGGCCTCGGCGCCGCCGCTGCCCGCATGTTGGCCGCGAAGGGCGTGAAGGTTGCGATCCTCGACCGTGACGCCGTCGGCGGCGCGCTGGTGGCGGCAGACGTGGGAGGGATGTTCTGCGCGACCGATGTCACCGATCCGGCTTCGGTGGCGGCGGCGCTGGCGCAGGCGGCCGCGGCGCATGGGGCAGCGCGGATCGTGGTGAACTGCGCGGGTGTTGCCCCGGCGGCGCGGACGGTTGATCGCGAGGGGCGGGCGCATGATGCGGCGCTGTTCGCGCGGGTGATCGGGGTGAACCTGCTGGGCACGTTCAATATCTCGAGCCAGGCGGCGGCGGCGATGGCGGCGCTCGAGCCGCTGGGGGAGGACGGCGAGCGCGGGGTGATCGTGAACACCGCGTCGGTGGCGGCGATGGAGGGACAGATCGGGCAGATCGCCTATGCTGCCTCCAAGGGCGGGGTGGCGGCGATGACCCTGCCGATGGCGCGCGATCTGGCGAAGTCGGGCATCCGGGTGATGGCGATAGCCCCCGGGCTGTTCCTGACGCCGATGCTCGAGGGTCTGCCGCGGGAGGCGCAGGCGAGTCTCGGGGCGCAGGTTCCGTTCCCCGCGCGGCTGGGCGATCCGGGCGAGTTCGCGGCGCTGGTTATGCAGATTGTCGAGAACGCCATGCTGAACGGCACGCTGATCCGCCTCGACGGCGCGATTCGCATGGGGCCGCGCTAGCCAGCGATTTGCGTCAACGGCTACTTGTCTATTGACCAGTAGGTCAGCGGCGTGATCAGCGCCACGTCCGAGCGCTGGTTGTCATTCGCTCCCATCTTTCCGTCTTTGTCGGCATCGATGTAGAGGCCCCTGTGCGGGAGATTGTAAAAAGCCGTCGTTCCGAAGGTGTCGTCCTCGACGATCTCGACCTCATCCTCTATCGCATTATAACCCGCTTGACTGAACTCATTGCCGGCCCATGTGTTGGCGCCTTTGAAATCGCTGTTCAGCGCCTTGTAAACCATTTTCGTGGTCCAGGTGCCTTTCTTCAGAATCCATCTGTGAAGGGTCTTGTCTCGGGCCGCGTTCAGCTCGCGCATGAACAGGTAGACGCTGAACTTGTTGTGCTTCTTGATCTGATAGAGAGGCATGCCGTTGTTTGCATGTCCGGGTCTGTTGAGGTACGGAGTAACCGTCAACTGCGGATAATCGTTGATCCAGATATTCTGGAATTGATGCTGAGCTTGATGAGGGCCCGACAAATCCAGTTCGACAAGTCCATGGCCTGTGTCGTACCACGGGATATCGGCTGTGGCACAATCGTAGCAAGGTGTCACGTTCTGGATCCATTGCTGGGTCGTCTTGTTCCTTACTTGACCCATCCACGTTGTCGTATTGGCGCGATACACGGCCTCCATTCGTGAGTATTCTAGGATCTGCACTATGCCGATCTGGAGTACGTGGGTATTCTTGATTTTCCCGCTGACTGGATTAGGCAGGATCATCTTCGCCTTGTCAAACAGATTGGGGTTGGCGGACGGGGTAAAATCCGTCACGACCACATCTGCGGCGACTTCAATACCCCTCATGTTGAACTGAATTCGCCCGTTGCCGTCGCCTGTTACTGGCGCCCTATTATTGAATCTGGTCGCTGGCGACCAGAATCCCGCCCAAGTCGCAGTGACTTTCGGCATTGATGATCCTTTACCCTGCATTCGCGAATGACGTGCCGCGTGCTGGCACGCTGGGCTCATTTCGGACGCGGATCAAGCGTTTCGTACTTCGGAAAGTGTGCTGTCGCTGCGAGGGCGGCCGGCACGCCAGGGCAGGTGAACGGCGCTAGGGTGTCGGCTTGATCCGGTAGACGGCGCCGTCGCCCTCGGAGATGAACCAGATCGACCCGTCCGGCGCCTCGCGCACGTCGCGGATGCGGGGATAGACCCCGTCGAAGAGCCGTTCGGCCTCGGTGACACCGCCCGCGCCGCCCTCCAGGCGGATGATCGTGTCGTGCTGGAGCGCGCCGGTGAAGAGGTCACCCTGCCACTCGGGGAAGAGCGCGCCCGAGTAGACGGCGAGGCCGGAGACCGCCGGCGAGACCTGCCAGTGCCAGAGCGGCGGGGTCACGCCCTCCAGCGGGGCCTGCTGGCCCACGGGGCGGTTGGCGCGGTACTCGCGGCCGAAGGACTGAACGGGCCAGCCGTAGTTGCGGCCTCCTGCGGTCAGGTTCACTTCGTCGCCGCCGCGGGGGCCGTGCTCGACGGTCCAGAGCGCCCCGTCGAGCCCAAGGGCCGCGCCCTGGGGGTTGCGGTGGCCGTAGCTCCAGATCTCGGGGCGCGCACCGTCGCGGCCGGTGAAGGGGTTGTCGGCGGGGATAGAGCCGTCGCGGGCGACGCGCAGCACCGAGCCGTTGTGGCTGGAGAGAAGCTGCGCCTCGTCGCGGGTGCCGCGGTCGCCGACGGTCAGGAACAGCGTGCCGTCGGGGGCTTCGACCACGCGGCTGCCGAAGTGCTGGCCGGAGGCGGTCGGCCCCGCCTGGCGGAAGATCACCCGCAGGTCGTGGAGCGACGCGGTGACGGTATCGAGCCGTGCCACCGCCAGCGCCGTGCCCGCGGTGCCGCCCTCGCGCGGCTCGGCGTAGGTGAGGAAGATCTCGCCGGTCTCGGGGAAGTCGCGGGCTGCGGCCACGTCGAGGAGGCCGCCCTGGCCGCGGGCGCGGACCTGTGGGACGCCCGCGACCGTGCGAGACGTGCCGCCGGCGATCAGGTTCAAGCGGCCGGGGCGCTCGGTGACGAGCAGGCTACCGTCGGGGAGGAAGGCGACGGACCATGGCGTGTCGAGGCCGTCAGCGACGCGGGTAACCTCCACGTCGCCGATGGAGGTGGCATGGCGCTCGGTCGCGGCGGCAACCGATGACGCCGCGAGGCCGATCGCTACGGTGGCACATGTGAGCAGGTGTCGCATGCAGTCCCTCCCGGCAGGCTCGGACAGGAGGATAGGGCGATGTGGCGGCAGATCCGCCGCCGTTCATGCGGATGTGAACGCGAGCGGGTGTGCCGGGATCGCGGGCCGAGGCAGGCTTGTCCGCGCGCGGACAGATGCGTATCTGCTTGATATTATTAGTGATGTATGTTGCCGTTAACCCTCTGGTAACCCGGGCCGGCCAGGCGGAAATCGGGTCAGGCGACGCGGCGGCCACCCGGTTCTCCGGCAAGGCGCCGGTCGAGGAGCTGGGCGAGGCGGGCTGCGCCGCCGGCTCCGGAGGCGGCGGCACGGGCGGCGGCGGTGAGCTCGGCGTCCTCCAGCATCTCGCCGACGGACTTGTGCGCAACCGACGGTAGCAGTTGCTTTCATCCCGCTCGTCAGATACTTAAATTCCGTGTGGCATGCACAAGGGGCTTGCTTGGCGCGAAATTAGAAACAACTAAATCTTCGAGTGCCTACTTGTGAGGGTAAGTAAAAATACTCAATTTATTAGTATTGCGTACTCTTTAGCAACAACAGCGATTCACTTTCTATTGCACATGTGTTTTAGGTCCGGGTTGTTTTCGCCCTTATGCGCGCACGCTTTCACGCGATAATCGCCGGACCGACCCGGCCTCGTGCCAGTGATAGCGCCTCAACAGGAGTGACGCCGTGTCGAACCCGCAGAAAGATATCGAACAACTCAAGCTCGAGTTGAAATCCCTTGCCGATACGGTCGGCGCGGGCAACCACGATCTCGCAACGCAAAGCAGTCGGCTTCAGACCCAGATCGAGGCGGTGTCAGAGGGTATCGGCGTCATTCAGCGAGCTACCGAAACAAATCCGGACGACCCGGTGGCCCGCAAGGCGCTGGGACAGGTTCCGGCGCTGACCGGCTCGCTGGGCGGTGTGGCCAGCGGGCTGCGGAGAGTCGTGCTCTTGCGGGCGCAGGGTGCCAGCGACCAGGACGTCGCGGCAGAATCACTTCGCATCACCGGCTCGTTGTTGGAAATTGCCGCGACTGCCGCGGTGATCGCACCGCCGCCCTATGGCAAGATCGCGGCCCAGATCATCTCGGCGATCCAAGGGCTGGTCAATTTCGTTGCGACCATCCTCGACCTTGCCCATCCGGCAAAGAAGGAACCGAGTGTCGCCGATATCGTCGATAAAGCCGTCCGGTCGGTGCACGGATTTGCGCAACGCGATCTTCTGACGGGCGTGCTGGCGCAGCTCAACCACATGCAGGCCGGCCTCCAGGAGCTGCATGAGCAGAAGGCGGACCCCGACCGCCGCCGCCACTTCAAGAAATGGCCCGGAATCTGGAACCTCGTCGAACTCCCCGCCGGCGAGGGCGTGGACGTCCGTGTCGATTCCATGCCGTCCTGGCTGATGGACGAGAAGAACCTCGACCTTGAGCCCGACCCCTGGGGCGAGGTATTCTATCTCTACCTGTTGGCCAAGGGGCAGTATTTACACAACTGGCTAAGCGCCATGTTGCTGCTGGACCAGCCCGACGCGGAGATCGACGCGAAGAAGTTTCTGATCAATGGCGACTACAAGTTGGCGGCCAAGCAGCTCGAGTTCATCCTCAAGACCGAGCAATCCATCCTCCGTCAGCTGACGCCGTTTGCCGTGCGCAAGGCCATGAGCGTGCACATCGGCAGCCATACCAAGCTGCATTGCTCGATGAAGGGGTTCGTATTCGACGGCACGGAGTGGCCATTCGTCGGGAACCTCAGCGGGTCCGGGTACAGGAAGATCGTAGCTGGACCGGGGCGACGCTTGTGGGCCCTGGCCGACGGCGGCCTGTACTTCTGCCTGCTCGACGCCAGGGGCAAAGAGCTGGATCACGACCGATATCCGCCGGGTGGGTCGATCACTTTGCATGTCCCCGAACCGAACATGCCGGGGCTCTTCATGGGGCGAACCGGTCAGATTACCGTCTCACCCAAGCACCATGCAGTCGTCATCGTGCCCAGTGCGGAAGGGAAAAGCGATATCCATGTGCTTGCCAGTGACTGGTTTGCCAAGGATACTGATCGTACCTGGGTTTATCGCTGGGACGAGCGCAAGGTCGACCGCAGAACGGACGAAGGTCTGCAGCCGGCGGACAGAAGAAAGCCCTGGGATCAAACCTTCTACGAGATGATGGAGACGCCTCCCCGGTACACACCCTCGGCGGGCTATGAGGCGCTTTCGGCCACACCGCGCGAGATTGCGGTATCGCCGTCGGGAACCGTGTACCTTGATGCCGGAGGCGGAAATAACGACCTCTGCTACTTCGGACTGTTGGAACAGCCAGGCGTGTCGCGGAAGCGCGTAAACATGGGCAGGGAACATATGCCACAGGTATTCGCAGAAAAGCGAATTGCGCCTCATCTCGCCCAGAGCAGTGAGCGGCTCTACTGTTTTGGAGGCCAGTATATCTTTTACAGGAGGTATACCGATATCGCCAGGAGCGCCAACAATGACTGGACCAGGATTAGCCCGCCGACCAAGGCCCCGGGCGGAAGGCCCATGCCCTCTGGCTGGTCGTACAGAAGCATCTCCGAAAGTGAAGGGGGCGCGGTACTGGCAAGCCTTGAACTGCCGGGCATCGGCGACCGGTTCTACATGTGGCACGACGGCGATTGGGAGATCGGCGCCGCCGGTGTCTACGGCGCGATGATAATCACCTTGCCGCCCGACAGCCATGAAACCTTCAACGCGCTGAAGGGCAAGGTCGACGAACTGGTCGCGTTCAGCGCAGCGTCATAGGCAGCGGGCCACCATCCGCACCGCGTGCACGGACTGACGGGTGGTCGGCTGGCGGTACTGGGCAACGGGCCAAGTTGAAGCCGCGGCAAGCGGGCACGTACGGTGGGGGCATTTCATGGCCGCTCCCCCTTGCCGGTCAGTGTTGTGGCGCGGTTCCGAACGCGGAATCCGGCGTTGAGGAAATCGCGTGTTGACACTCCGGTAGCGCCTTCGGCTCGCCAGAAGCCTGATCGCCTCGAAGCAAATCTTCACCCCTTCGGCAAACACGCCGCGTCCACGCCGCATCCAACCGGCTATCCGGTCAGGCGACGCGGCGGCCGCCCGGATTCACCGGCAAGGCGCCGGTCGAGGAGCTGGGCGAGGCGGGCTGCGCCGCCGGCTCCGGAGGCGGCGGCACGGGCGGCGGCGGTGAGCTCGGCGTCCTCCAGCATCTCGCCGACGGATCCGAGAAACTGGGCGCAATAGGCGACGGTCTCGTTGTCGCCGGCGGGCAGCGCCTCGACCAGGAGGCTGCGGGCGCGGCGCAGGTCGTCGTCGAGCGCGGAATGCACCGAGGCGCGGTCGTGGAGGGCCAGATCGGCGTCTTCGGGGCTGCGCCGGGTCTCGGCGTCGGGGAGCACGCCGAGCACGCATTCCTGGAAGGAGCGCAGGCTGGCGATGGGCTTCTCGAGGCAGGCGGCGGCGCCGGCGGCGCGGGCCTCCGTCTGCCAGGTGTCACGGTCGTAGCCGCTGAGCGCGATGATGCCCTGGACGGGGATCGAGGCGGAGGCGAGGTGGCGGATGAGGGTGAGGCCGTCGCCGTCGGGCAGGCCGAGGTCCACCATGACCACGTTGGGGCGGTAGATCGCGAGGTGGCGGCTGGCGGCGTGCAGGCTGTCGGCGCGGCGCACCCGCGCCCCGCTTTCGGAGGCGTAGAGGCGGATGGCCTCAGTGGCGCTGCTGCTGTCTTCGACGAGCAGGATGGTGACGGCGAAGAGGCACTTGCGGCGGAAGCTGCCGAGCCCGGCGAAGGCGGGCTCGAGGGGCGGCGTCGTCATGACCTCGGTACTCCACGAACAAGGAACTGATGGATTTGAGACGAGGGAGACTAACAAGCGATTAACCAAGGCGGGGGTTCAGGTTTTTCTGGCAATACATTGCAGAATAACAGGAAAAATTTGCTTCAGGGGCAGGCGTGCGTGGTAGCTTGAAGGGCAGGGCTCGATTCCGGGAGGTCCGATGAGCGACGATGTACCGAGGACGCCGTTCGACAGCCGCATGCTCGCGGCCTTCGCGCAGGAGGTGGAGGAGGCCGATCCGGTCGCCTGGGGGGCGCTGCCGCTGGACCGGGGGATGGCGTATGACATCGTGGCGAGCCAGATCGCCGAGCGGTTCCGGGGGTACGAGGACAAGGGGGTCGGGCGGGACCAGCAGCTGGTCATCGCGCTGGCCACGGTGGTGAAACTGTCGGTTGAAAACTTCGTGCTGCACCAGCGGATCATGCGGGCCGGGGCGGCCTCCGACGGCGGCTGAGGCGGGGTATGGAACGCGTATGGAATCCGTATGGGTGTTTTCGGCCATTCGCGGCCCTGCGGGTGCGGTCAGGACGATGCCGCGCGGGCGGCGAAGTGGTCGGCCTGGGCGGCGGCCTCGCCGGTGTGGGCGGCGGGCGCGAGGTCGGGGACCGGGGTGCCCTGCCCCGCCAGTGACTTGGACAGCGTGGTGCCGTCGCGGAGGGCTGACTTCACCGCTTCCTTGACGCGGGCCTCTGCCTCGGGGCGGGGCATGGTGCGAGCCAGCGCGAAGACGGCGGCCTCGGCCAGCATCAGGCCGCGGTCGGCGGCGAAGGTGGCGGCGATGCGGTCGGGGTCGGCGGCGAGGGAGCTGGCGAGCCCGGTCGCGTGGCGGGTGGCGGCACCGGCCATGACGCACATCTGCGGCAGGGTCAGCCATTCGATTCCCCAAGCGGCGCCATCGCGCTCCTGCGCGGCAACCAGCGCCTGATGGAGGCCGCCGAGGGTTGCGGCATTGGCGCGGGCCAGCGCCACGAGGGTTTCGGCGGCGACGGGGTTTGCCTTCTGCGGCAGGGTGGACGAGCCGCCGCCGGTGCCGGCGGTGATCTCGCCGATCTCCGACTGGCCGAGCAGCACGAGATCCTGGCCGAACTTGCCCAAGGCGCCGGTGACGAGCGAGAGCCAGCCACCGAGTTCGGCAACGGCGTCGCGGGCGCCGTGCCATGGGACGGGGTCGTCGGCGAGGTCCAGCCGGGCGGCCACGGCGGCGCGTAGCTCCCCTGCCCGGCCGCCGAAGGCCGCGGAAGTGCCGGCGGCCCCATGCAGGGAGAGGGTAAGCAGCCGCGGACGAAGCTCGGCGAGGCGCTGGCGGTGGCGGATGAGCGGCATTCCCCAGACGGCGATCTTGGCGCCGAGCGTCGTGGGGGCGGCAATGCGCCAGCGGGTGCGTGCGGCGATGGGCGTCGTGCGGTGGCGGGTGGCCTGATCGGCAAGTGCCGCGATCAGGGCGGCGAGCCGGGCATCGAGGATGTCGAGGATGCGGCGGAGGCGCAGGGCGAGGCCGGTATCGACGATGTCCTGGCTGGTAGCGCCCCAGTGGACGCAGGCCGCGTGCTCGGCCGGCAGGCTGGCGCGCAGCGCGGCGACGAGGGGCGGGACCGGCATGCCGGACGCCGTGGTGCCGGGGGCGATGGTGGCCGGCTCGATTTCCAGCGTTGCGGCCCTGGCCGCGATGGCGGCGGCGCTGGCGGCGGGGATCATGCCCAGCTCGCCCTGCGCTAAGGCGAGGGCGGCTTCGACGTCAAGCATGGCGCGAATTTCGGCGGCGTCGGAGAGATGGGCCGCGATCTCGGCATCGCCCCAGAGGCCGCCGGAGAGCGTGGAATCGAGGGGTGAGACGGCCATGCCAGCCCTTTCGGCCAATGTCGCGGCGAACGAGCCCGCCGTTCCTGTCAGAGCGTGGCGAAGAAGTCGGCGACCGCGACCGAAAGGCCCGGCGGATCGAGCATCAGGCTGCCGTCGTGCAGGATACGGGTCGAGATGTCGCCGGCGTCGCCGCGCCGGTGGTGGACCACGGCCCGGGCCTCGGGCTGGACGATGAGATAATGGCGCAGCGTCGGCAGCTGGAAATAGACCGCGAGCTTCACCCCGGTATCGACGCCGCGGCTCGAAGGCGAGACAACCTCGACCACGATGGCGGGATCGTCCAGCTCGATCGCGTCGTTCGGAGCTTTCGGACCACAGCGCACCAACGCATCGGGCTCGTAGACCGTGCGGTCGTCGATGCGCACCGTGATCCCGTCGGCAATGGCCTCGCAGCCGAGGCCGCTTGCGGCGATGGCGGCGCGGAAGGCGATCAGCACTTCGGACTTGACGCGCGTATGGCCGAGGCGCTCGGGCGCCATGGCCACGATCTCGCCGCCCGACAGTTCGAACCGGCCCTTCGGCTGATGCGCCGCCCATTCCAGGAAGGCGTCGGCGGTAAGATCCTTGGGTCTGGGCTGCTGGGTCATCGACTGCCCTCCGGGCGCGTTCGCCTTCATACCATGGTTCCTCGTTGCTTGCGACCCGGTGGCGCGGGTGGAGACGTTCGGATTGCCCGTCACGCGGGGCAGCGACCGGCGATCGCCACACGGATGATGCGGAGTCTTGGTCATGGGGTGTCCGCTCAGATGTCGAGGAAAACCGTCTCGCCCTCGCCCTGCAGGCGGATGTCGAAGCGGTAGACGGGCCTGCCGTCGCGCATCCCGCGGGGCGCGACGAGGGTCGGGCGGCGGACGGCCTGCTCCACGGCGCCGAGGATCGGGTCGGCGGCGTTGGCCTCGCGCCTCGTCGCCGAAGTACATGCGGGTGTTGAGGCCGATGTTGATACCGCGGGAGATCAGCCAGAAGCTGATGTGCGGGGCCTGGATGCGGCCGCTGCGGCCGGGCACCGGGCCGGGCTTGACGGTGTCGAAGGCCCAGAGACCGGTCTGGAAGTCGCTGATCACCCGGCCCCAGCCGCGAAAGCCGGGCTCGACCTCGGAGGCGCGGGGGTCTTCGGGGTGGGGGTAGATGCCGGCGGCGTTGGCCTGCCAGACCTCGATGAGGATGTCGCGCACCGGGGCGCCGGTGGCGTCGGTGACCAGCCCCTCGACGCGGATGCGCTCGCCCGCGGCGTTCGGGGCCGGCGATGTCTGCGCCGAGGACGTTGGCGAAGATCTCGAAGCCGGCGGCGGCGGGGGCGAGGCCGATGTGAACGTAGGGGCCCGCGGTCTGCGAGGCGGTCTCGTGGAGGTAGTTCAGGGGCTGCACCATGGGTCAGTTCCCTTCCAGCCGGTTCTCGAAGAGGGTCGAGCGCCGGCCGCGCAGCACGATGTCGAAGCGGTAGGCCAGGCTGTCGTGGGGCAGGCTGGCGTTGAGGTCGAGGGGCGCCACGAGGCGGTCGATGGCGCCCTGGTCGGGGATGGTCGACAGGATCGGGCAGCGCGGGATGAGCGGGTCGCCTTCGAAGTACATCTGGGTGACGAGCCGCTGCGCAAAGCCGGTGCCGAACACCGAGAAGTGGATATGCGCCGGGCGCCAGTCGTTGCCGCCGTTGCGCCAGGGATAGGCGCCCGGCTTGATGGTGCGGAAGAAGTAATAGCCCTCGGCATCGGTCAGCATGCGGCCGCAGCCGCCGAAGTTGGGGTCGACGGGGGCGAAGTAGGTGTCGTTGCGGTGGCGGTAGCGGCCGCCGGCGTTGGCCTGCCAGACCTCGACCAGGGTGTTGGGGATGGGCTGCGCGTTCTCGTCGAGGACGCGGCCGTGCACGATGATGCGCTCGCCGATCGGGTCGCCGCCATGGGCGAAGTTCCGGATCAGGTCGTGGTCGAGCGGGCCGAGGTCGTCGGGGGTGAACATCGGGCCGGTGATCTCGGAGCGGGTGTTCTCCGGCGACAGGAGAGGAAGGCGCGGTGAGCGGGCGACCGAGGTCTTGTACTGGGGCGCGAAGGCCGGTGGGTGGATGCCGCGGTCGCGCTGGTAGAACTCGCCCTTCGGAAGGCTCACGTGTCGATCCCCATTTCCCGGAAGGTCTCCCTGGCGATTTTGAGGGCATGGTTGGCCCGCGGCACGCCGGCGTAGACTGCGACGTGGAGCATGGCTTCCAGCACGTCCTGCGGGGTGGCGCCGGTGCGGGCGGTGGCGCGGATGTGCATGGCCAGCTCCTCGTGGTTGCCGAGGGCTGCGAGCAGCGTCAGCGTCAGCAGCGAGCGTTCGCGCAGGGTCAGGCCGGGGCGGGCCCAGACCGAGCCCCAGGCGCCCTCGGTGATGAAGGCCTGGAAGTCGGCGTCGAGCGCGGTCTTGGCCGCCTCGGCGCGGTCGACGTGGGCGTCGCCGAGCACCTTGCGGCGGATGGCCATGCCGTCCTTGTGGCGGTCAGGCAAGGCCGTTGTCCTCGAGGAAGGCGGAGATCAGGCGGCCGAGCTCGGCGGGCGCCTCGACGGGGGGGATGTGGCCGACGCCGCGGATCAGCTCGAAGCGGGCGCCGGGGATGGTCTCGGCGGTCTCGCGCACGAGGTCGGGCGGGGTGGCGCCGTCCTCGGAGCCGGCGATGGCGAGGGTGGGCAGGGTGAGGCGGGCGGTGGAGGAGCGCAGGTCGGTTTCGGCGAGGGCGGCGCAGCAGCCGGCGTAGCCGTGCAGGGGCGTGCGGGTGAGCATGTGGCGCCAGAGGGCGAGCGCGTCGGGCTGGGTCTCGCGGAAGTGGCGGGAGAACCAGCGCTCCATGACGCCGTCGGCGATGGCCTCGATGCCTTGCGTGCGGACGGTGGCGATGCGGTCCTGCCACATCTCGGGCGTGCCGATCTTGGCGGCGGTGTTGCTGAGGACCATGGCGCGCACGAGGTCGGGGCGCTCGGCGGCGAGGCCCTGGGCGACCGCGCCGCCGATGGAGAGGCCGACGAAGATGACGCCCGAGAGGCCGAGGTGGTCGAGGAGGCCGGCGGCGTCGGCCACCAGGTCGCCCATCCAGTAGTCGCCCTCGGGCGCGTCGCTGAGGCCGTGGCCGCGCATGTCGCAGCGCAGGGTGCGCACCCCTGCCGGGAGGTACGGCAGGAGTGCGTCCCAGACCCGGAGGTCGGTGCCAAGCGAGTTGGCGAAGGCGACTACCGGGCCGGTAGGGGGGCCGTCGATGGCGTGGTGCAGCCTGACGGAATTGATCAGCGCCACGCGCATGCGGTCGGGGCCCCTCAGGCGGCGGCCACGGCGCGACGGGTGAGCACCTTGACCAGGTTGGCGCGGTACTCTGGCGTGCCGTGCAGATCGCCGATCATTCCGTCGGGTGCGACCGACAGGCCCGCGACGGCTTCGGGCCGGAAGTCGGCGGAGAGGGCTGCCTCGGCCTCGGACCAGCGGTAGACGCCGCCCTCGGAGGCGCCGGTGACCGCCACGCGCACGCCGTCCGGGAAGCGCGCGACGAAGACGCCGGTCAGGGCGAAGCGCGAGGCGGGCTGGACGAATTTCTGGTAGTTGGCGGCCGCGGGCACCGGGAAGCGCACGTCGGTGATGATCTCGCCGGGTTCCAGCGCGGTGGTGAACATGCCCTTGAAGAAGTCGTCCGAAGCGATCTCGCGGGTGTTGGTGACGATGGTCGCCCCGGAGCCGAGCACCCCCGCCGGGTAATCGGCGGAGGGGTCGTTGTTGGCGAGGCTTCCGCCGATGGTGCCGCGGTTGCGCACGGCGGGGTCGCCGATGCGAGACGCGAGTGCCGCAAGCGCGGGGTAGCTGCCCGCGGCCTCGCGGGCCACCAGGGCGTGGGGCGTGCCGCCGCCGACGACGAGCCGGCCGCCGCGGTCGGTGAAAACGCGGCGCAGATCGGAGATGCCGGCTGAGGCTGACCAGCGTGCCGGGGCTGGCGAGGCGCTGCTTCATGGTCGGGATCAGCGTCTGGCCGCCGCCGAGCGCCTGGGCGTCCTCGGCCTGAAGGGCGGAGACCGCCTCGGCGAGGGTGGAGGGTTTCACGAATTCAAAGGCGTACATGGCTTTTCTCCTTCCACACCTTCACGCGGCCGACCGGATCGCCGACCACACACGAGCCGGCGACAGCGGCATATCGATATGGTCCACCCGGTGCCCACCCGACTGCAGAGCGTCGAGCACAGCATTGACGAGCGCGGGCGGCGAGCCGATCGCTCCCGCCTCGCCGCAGCCCTTCGCGCCCAGCGGGTTGTGGGTGCAGGGCGTCTGGCAGGAGTGGTCGACGACGATGCTCGGCAGGTCGGCCGCGCGCGGCATCGCGTAGTCCATATACGATCCGGTCAGCAGCTGTCCGGTCTCGTCGTAGACGGTGTTCTCCATCAACGCCTGGCCAATGCCCTGCGCGACGCCGCCGTGTTGCTGCCCAGCGACGATCATCGGGTCGATGACGACCCCGAAGTCGTCGGCAGCCCAGAAGCCGACAACCTCGACTGCGCCGGTTTCGGGGTCGACCTCGACCTCGCAGCCATAGGCGCCGCCCGGATAGACGAAGTTCGACGGGTCGTAGAACGAGGTCTCCTCCAGCCCCGGCTCCAGCGTCTCGGCGGGGTAATTGTGCGGCACGTAGGCCGCGAGTGCCACCTCGGCCCAACTCTTGGACTTGTCGGTGCCGGCCACGGTGAATTTCCCGTCCTTCAGCTCCATATCGGCCTCGGACGCCTCCATCAGGTGGGCGGCGAACTTCTTGGCCTTGTCGATCACCTTGTCGGTCGCGCGCGCGATCGCCGAGCCGCCGACCGCCGCCGACCGCGAGCCGTAGGTGCCCATGCCGAACGGGATGCGATCGGTATCGCCATGCACGATCTCAATCATGCTCTCGTCGATCCCGAGCTGCTCGGCGACGATCTGGGCGAACGCGGTCTCATGGCCCTGCCCGTGGCTGTGGGACCCGGTGAAGACGGTCACGAAGCCGGTCGGGCTCACCCGGACCGTCGCCGCCTCGTAGAGGCCGGCGCGCGCGCCGAGGGCGCCGATCAGCTGCGACGGCGCCGAGCCCGCAGCACTCCACCCAGGTCGAGAAGCCGTAGCCGCGCAGCTTGCCGCGCGTCGCCGCTTCGGTCCGCCGGGCGGCCGAGGTTTCCCCGGTCGGACATCTCAAGGAGCTTGTCGAGTGTGGCGTCGGTAGTTGCCCGAGTCGTAGACCGACGGCGAGCGGCGTCTGGTAGGGGAACTCCTCCGGCTTCACGAAGTTCCGCCGCCGCATTCTCGGCCTGATCGATTCCCATCTCGCGCGCAGCCTTGTCCACCAGCCGCTCGAGTTGATACGTGCCCTCCGGCCGGCCCTGCCCCGCGATAGGCGTCGACCGGGATCGTGTTGGTGAACACCGCCTTGACGTTGACGTAGGCGAGCGGCGTCCGATACGGACCGCCGGCGGCGGGGCCGTGCAGGTAGGTCGGCGTAACGGTGGAGAACAGGCGCAGGTAGGCGCCGACATTGGCGTAGGTTTCGGTCCGGTAGGCGAGGAACATCCCGTCGGCGTCGAGCGCGAGTTCGACCTTGGTCACATGGTCGCGGCCCTGCGCGTCGCTGAGGAAGGCCTCCGACCGGGTCGAGGTCCATTTCACCGGCCGCCCGAGAAGCCTTGCGGCCCGCGTGACGAAGACCTCCTCGTTGTAGTGGTAAATCTTCGAGCCGAATCCGCCGCCGACGTCCGGCGCCACGATGCGGAGCTTGTGCTCGGGGATATTGAGGACGAACGCCCCCATCAAAAGCCGGATGACGTGCGGGTTCTGGCTCGAGGTGTAGAGCGTGTAGCGGTCGGTGCCGGGATCGTACTCGGCCACGGCCGAACGCGGCTCCATCGGGTTCGCCACCAGTCGGTTGTTGGTGAGCTCGAGCGTGGTAACGTGGTGCGCCGTCTCGAAAGCCGCGTCGACCTTCGCCTTGTTGTCCTCCAGGAACCCCCAGTCGAAGCAGAGGTTGGAGGTCAGCCCCTCGTGGACCTTCGGCGAGCCCTCCGCCAGCGCCGCCTTCATGTCGAGCACCGCCGGCAGTTCCTCGATCTCGACGGATATGGCCTCTGCCGCGTCACGAGCCTGCTCCAGGGTCTCGGCTACCACCGCGGCGATCGGTTCGCCGATGTGGCGCACGTACCCCTCGGCCAGCACCGGGTGGCGCGGCTCCTGCTGGGCGGTGCCGTCGCGGCTTGTAATCTGCCAGGCGCAGGGCAGGCTGCCGGCGTCCTTGAAGTCGTCGCCCGTGAACACCCCGACCACACCGGGCATCGCCTTCGCCGCTTCGGTGTCGAGTGCGATGATTCGGCCGTTTGCGACATCGGAGCGCAGAAACCAGGTGTAGGCCTGACCCGGCAGGTTGATGTCGTCGGTGTAACGGCCGCGGCCGGTCAGGAACCGCACGTCTTCGCGCCGCTTCACGCTGGCGCCGATGCCGTGATCCTTTGGCATGTATCTCTCCCTGTAACCTGCTGGGCGGGCCGGTCGTTGGCTGCCGGGCCCGTCATTGCCTTGCTGGTGACTTACTCGGCGGCAACCCTGGTCGCGCCAAGCTCGGTCGCGGCCGCCTGGATCGACTTCACGATGTTGTGGTAGCCGGTGCAGCGGCAGATGTTGCCCTCGAGGTACTCGCGGATCTCGCGCTCGTCGGGGTCGGGGTTGTCGGCGAGGAGGGCGGCGGCACTCATCACCATGCCCGGGGTGCAGAAGCCGCACTGCAGCCCGTGGTGGGTCTGGAAGGCGGCCTGGATCACCCCGAGCGAGCCGTCGGCGTTGGCCATCCCCTCGATGGTCGTCACCGCGCCGCCGGCGGCGTCGGCCGCGAAGACGTTGCAGGCCTTTACCGCCACGCCGTCGAGGTGCACCACGCAGGCCCCGCACTGGCCGGTGTCGCAGCCGACATGGGTGCCGGTCAGGCCGAGGCCCTGGCGGAGGAACTCGACCAGAAGCGTGCGCCCCTCGACCGTGCCCGATACCGCCTTGCCATTCACGTTCATCTCGATGCTGGGCATATCGTCTCCTCCCTGAATGCCGCCTCAGCTGACCAGCCGGCGGAACCAACCCTTCTTTTTGCCCTCCTCCCCTGGCGCGCCGGTGTCGGGCGCATCAGCGGGGGCGGGATCCTCGACGGCCGCCTGGAAGCGGTCGAAGAACTGATCAGCCATCTTTTTCGCGAAGCCGTCAATGATGCGGCTGCCGAGCTGGGCGAGCTTGCCGCCCACATGCGCCTCGACCGTGTAGGCAAGCTCGGTGCCGCCCTCGGCATCGGCCAGGGACACGTCGGCTCCGCCCTTGGCGAAGCCTGCGGCCCCGCCCTTGCCCTCGCCGCTGATGCGGTAGGAGCGGCCCTCGACCACGTCCGTGAGTTTCACCGCGCCCCTGAAAGTGGCACTGACCGGGCCGACCTTCTGCACCACGGTGGCCTCGAAGCCGCCCTCGGGCGTTGGCGCCATCGCGGTGCAGCCGGGGATGCAGGTCCTGAGCACTTCGGGGTCGTTGAGCGCGGCCCAGATGACACCGCGCTCCGCTGCGATCAGCCGGGTACCCGCCATTTCCATTGCCGTCTTCTCCCGCTGCCCGTCGAGTGCGACGATAGGCGGAGCCGGTGCGGCTAACAAGGCCGTCGGTTGCCGGTCAGGTAGGCGATCGCTGCGACGGCTTTGCCAATGCCGGAAAGGGGCCTGCTGCGGCGCGGACATGAGGGGGCATGCCGACGCGGGAATGACCGGATGACCGGCGACGTCGTTTCATGTAGAGAACTCGGCGTTCTCATGGCACTTTGTCTGGCATCATTCACAGTGAGACATTTAAATGAACAAGTTCCAGCAAGCCTATGAAGCCGCACAGGATGCCCTCAAGCTGCCCTTGTCGGGCGATCTGAAATCGTACCGCTCCGATCTCCGTGCGCTACTGGCGGCAGGCGGGCCCGCTTCGGCGAAACGCGAAAGCCTGAACATGTTGCGCAACCGGATCGAACTGGGGGCGGTCACCCATGCCAAGTCGAGCGGCAAGGGCAAGACCAAGGGAGAAGCCCTCTACATCTGTGCGTCGGCCGGCGGCAGCGGCGGCAAGGCCAAGCGCGCCGCCACGCTGAAGATGCTGCGCCACCTCTACCACGGCCAAAGCGCCGGCGCCGCCGCCATCTGGATTTATTCGCCTCCGGCCGCCTTCGACAAATGGATCTTCGACAAGCTCGCGCAGGACGACGACGGCGACATTGCCGCGAACCTCGGCGTCGATCCCAAGGAGGTCTACAGCGTCTCTCAGCGCAAGGTGATGGTCGAAGCCATCTCCGAGGCCAAGCGGATCGCCATCAACGCCGCGCTCAAGGTCGAAACCCCGAACGCTGCCGCAAAGAAGCTCTTGCGGCAGTATTTCACCGATACTGCAAATGCCGATTTGACCGATATCTGCGACACGCTCGCACCTTCGTCCGCCAACAGGTCGATGTCGCCGTCGGCGTGCCCTGTTGCCGGTCAGGGGGCGAGGGCGGTCAGGGTGCCGAGGCGGGGCTTGACGTAGGCGAGCTTGTAGAGGGTCTGCCGGTCGGCGGTGATGCCGCAGATCGGGACGAAGTCGTAGAAGACCTAGGATACGATCAGCGTCTCGCCGGGGTGAAGGTCAGGACCCCGGGCAGTGCGGCATCGTCGCCGACGTCGCCGATCCGACCGAGCCTGCCCACACCGGCCCGATGAAACTGGATCACCGGATCGCCGGCGCCTAGATCGAGGAGCTGATGAAGATCACGATCGCCGCCACGATTCCCCCGAGGACCGCCAGCGGGAACACCCGGGAGACCAGGGCGAACTCGACGATTGTCGCGCCGTCCTCTTCACCGCGTAGGCGGCACACGACCTTCGGAATGAGCCGTGCCGGTTCAAGGCGGTGGGCAGGGCCGGGCATTGCGGCTACTCCACGATCCTGAGGTTGGCGAGATCACCGTGGCAACCGAATTCGTGAACATCGCCGGGCAATCCCCGGCGCATTTGTGAAAAATTTGCTGAAATGTCGTTAATTAACCAGCTGGCAACAATGAATTTTGTCTGAACTGCGGCAGAGCGTATCCTCGGGCTCACGTAACCTAATCCCAGATGCAGGCTCAGGTCACCGGCCATGTCCCACGAACGGCGAGAACATCTGCGATCCCATGTGCTTCAGCGCGGCCAGATCGTCTTCCGCAACGGCCATACCTCGATGGACTGCGTGCTCCTCGACCTGTCGGTCGGCGGCGCGCAGATCCGGGTCGACAACTGGCTCTCCCTGCCCCAGCGCTTCGAGGTCCGCATCAAGGGCGGCCCGCGGCACATGGTCGAGGTCCGTCACCGCAACATGGAGCGCACCGGGGTGCGGTTCGTCGGCCCGCGGCGCGACTGATCGGCCGGGTACCGCGGCGCGATCAGATAAGGCCGGTGGTGGCGAGAATACCGCCCGCCGAGATCGCCACGCCGTAGGGCAGGGCTATTCGCCGAGCTTCGGCTCCGGCCTTGCGGGCCAGCGGCGCCCAGATCAGGAAGCCGAGCGCGAGCACCCCACCGGCAATCGCTGTCGCGAAGAGGAAGGCCCACACCGAGGCGGCCCCGATCCAGAGCGCGCCGGCGGCAAGCAGCTTGGCATCTCCGCCGCCGAATATGCCGGCGTGAAAGGCCACGACACCCGCCGCGAACACCGCCAGGGCGGCGGCGAGATCCCAGATGGGCGTGACGCCTTCGGCCCCGCTTGCAAGGCCGAGCACGAGGCGCAGCGCCGCGGCGGCGGCGAGCGCCAGAACGAAGCCATTGGCGATCCGGCGGCGCGCGATGTCGTCGGCGGCCGCGGCCACGAAAAGCCCGATGGCGACGAGCGCGAGCAGTTGCGACATGGTCAGGTAAGCCTCCGATCGTCCGTCCGGCAACCGGCCGGACCGGTGGCACCCTCGCAGCGATGTTTTGCGAAAGCGTTACCCCGAACCCGCCCCCGGCACCGGGCGGGAAAGGTTTTCGTAACCATTGAGGTTAATAAGTCCTGCACCCTCACCAGCACGGCAGGACAGGTCATGCGCGCATTCCCCCACAGCACTACGAGCCGGCTGATCGCGGCGACCGCGGTGGCGGCGCTCCTCGCCGGCTGCTCGGCGACAGGCGGCCCGAACTTCGGGCGGTCGGGCTCGTCGTCGACCAGCATCGCGGCGAAGGCGGCAGATGCGGGCGACTACAGCACCGCCGCGGCGCTCTACCAGGCGGCGCTGGTCTCCAACCCGCAGTCGATCGACCCGCTGATCGGCCTGGGCAGGAGCTATACCGGGCTCGGCCAGTACGAGCGCGCCGAGCAGGCGCTGCAGGAGGCCAACACCCGCAAGCCGCGGGATCCGGAAATCCTGCTCGAGCTTTCCCGCACGCAGCTCGCCGCCGGCAAGCCGCAGGCGGCCCTGGCCAATCTCGAAGTGGCCAGCAATCGTGCGCCACGCAACCTGCAGGTCATCACCGCCCACGGCATCGCCCTCGACCGGCTGAGCCGGCACCCCGAGGCGCAGGCGATCTATCGCGATGGCCTCAAACGCAGCCCGACGGACTTTGCGCTCCTGAGCAATCTCGGGCTTTCGCTCGGCCTCTCGGGTCAGACCGACGAGGGAATCCGCATCCTGAGCGAGCTGGTCCGCGACCCCAAGGCGGGCTCCAAGACCCGCGGCAACCTCGCGCTGGTCTACGGGCTCGCCGGCAAGGAGAGCGAAGCCGCCGCGACGCTCAGGCCCGATCTGCCCCCGCAACAGGTCCAGAACAACGTCGCCTACTACCGCGAGATGCGCGCGCTGATGCGGCAGGGCCGCCCGATCGGGAACCTGCACTAGCAGCCTGGACAGGACGGCAACTAGGGGTCCGGCGGGGCGGCTCCTCTGGATCCCTCTGCCGTCGTGAGGCGGCGTTCAGTCTGGCGTGTTGGCAGGCAGTTGCGCGCGCCTCACATGCCGATGAAATTGTCCATGATGTCGAGGATCGCCGGGCCGATCAGCACGATGAAGAGCGCGGGCAGGATGAAGAGCATCATCGGCACGGTCATCGTGGCGGGCAGCCGGCCAGCCTTCTCCTCGGCGCGCATCATGCGCTCGTTGCGCTGCTCCTGGGAGAGAACCTTGAAGGCGCGGGCGAGCGGCGTGCCGTATTTCTCGGCCTGGATCATCGTGTTGGTGAAGGCCACGACCGAAGGCACCGGCGCCCGGGCGGCGAAGTTCTCCAGCGCCTGACGGCGCTCGGGCATGAAGCTGAGCTCGAGCGCCGTCTGGCTGAGCTCTTCGCTGAGCACGGTAGACTTGCGCCCGGTCTCCGCCACCACGCGCTTGAGCGCCGCATCGGTGGCAAGCCCCGCCTCGGCGCAGATCACCAGCATGTCGAGCGTGTCTGGCAGCGTCTTGCGAATGCTCGCCAGCCGCTTTGTCCGGCCGTTCTTCACGATCATGTCGGGAAGCTTGCTGCCGACGAGGGCCGCCGCCATGACCGCCGCGGCATCGACCCACGCCCCGCGTCCGATCGGGTCGAGCCCGTAGATGTAGATCGCCGCCACGCCGAGGGTGGCCACAGGCGCCACCAGCTTGAAGAAGGAGTAGACCACGATGGCGTCGCGCGACCGATAGCCGGCGCTGACCAGCATGAGCTTGGTGTCCTTGACCTGGCGCTCCTTCATGATCGAGAAGCGCTGCGTGGACAGGCGCATGAAGTTGACGATACCCTGTTGCAGGGCGCTGTTGCGTGGCCCCGAGACCGGACCGACGGTGCGGTTGCTGCGCCGACCGACTGCCGAGAGTACGCGCTGCTGGCGCGCGCGGCGCTCGAAGAGCCACATGGCGATGGACGCGAAGATCAGGATCGCCGAAATCCCGCCGGTACCCGCCAGAACGGCCGTGGTCTGGATGTCCATTTCCCTGCCCTCCTAGATCTCGAACTGGGTCATGCGCCACATGACGAACGCGCCGGCGCTGATGCTGCTTAAGCCGGCCGTGAGCATCATGTGCCCCCGGGGGTCGGTGAACAGCGGCATGACATAGTCCGGGCTCATGATCGAGAGCAGGCCGAGCATCACGAAGGGCAATGCGCCGATGATCAGCGCCGAGGCCTTGGCCTCCGAGGAGATCGCCTTGATCTTGAGCTTCATGCGCTCGCGCTGGCGCAGGAGGTCCGCGAGGTTGCCGAGCGCCTCCGCGAGGCTGCCGCCGGTCTCCATCTGGATCGAGATCGAGATGGCCAGAAAGTCCATCTCCGGCCGGTTGATCACCCGCGCCGTGCGCCAGAGCGCCGCGTCGATGGGCTCGCCAAGCGACACGCGCTCGGCGATCGCCCGGAAGTAGCCGCCGATCGGGTCCTCGAACTCCTCGCCGACGGCGGCGACGCACTCGATCACCGGCAGGCCCGAGCGGATGCCGCGGATGATGGTGTCGAGCCCGTCGGGGAGCTGCTTCATAAAGCGGTTGGCGATCATATTGCCGCGGAACTTTACCGCCGTATCGACCACGAACATGCCGGCGAACAGCGCCGGCAACACGAGGAGCGGCATTGGCACGTCGGACAGCAGGGCGCTAACGGTGAAGATCACCGCCGCCGCCACCGCCGAGATCACGATGAAAGCGCCGACAGAGAGGTTCATCCCCGCCCGCTTCATGTTGGCGCGCAGGCGCGTGGTGTTCAGGAGCGGCACGAAGCGCGACAGCATGTCCGTCAGCGTCACCAGGATGTTGGTGTCCTGCTTGGTACGCAGGAGCGCCATGCGCGCATCGTCGATGTCGAGCCGCCCCGACATCCGCTTGCGCCCCACCCGCGCCAGCCGCTTGCGGTGCCGGTGCTTCGCCTCCATGACCATGGTGATCACGAAGAGGCCGAGCCCGACCACCACCGCGATCGAGGCCAAGAAGACGGCGGCGACGAAGATCAGGTCGTTTTGCATCCCATTGCCTCCATCAGCCGCCCGCCCAGCCCGAAATAGTCCGCGCGCGTCATGAAGTGCGGACGGAGGTTCGAACACTCGAAGCGCCCGAGCAGGATGCCGTCCACACCCTCGCCTTCGAAGACGTACTTGAAGAGATCCTGGGTGGTGACGACCTCGCCCTCCATCCCGGTGATCTCGGTGATCTGGGTGATCCGACGCTTGCCGTCGCGCTGGCGGCTGATCTGGATGATCAGGTGAACGGCGCTCTGGATTTGTTCGCGCACCGCTTCGGCGGGCAGCTTGAAGCCGGACATGGCGACCATGTTCTCGAGGCGGGTCAGCGCGTCGCGCGGGGTATTGGAGTGGATCGTGCCCATCGAGCCGTCGTGGCCGGTGTTCATTGCCTGAAGCATGTCGATGGCTTCTTCGCCGCGAATTTCGCCGAGGATGATCCGGTCGGGACGCATGCGCAGCGCGTTCTTGACGAGGTGGCGCATGGTGATTTCGCCTTCGCCCTCGATATTGGCGGGGCGGGTTTCCAGGCGCACCACATGCGGCTGCTGTAGCTGCAGCTCGGCCGCGTCCTCGATGGTCACGGTTCGTTCCCCGTGATCGATCATGCGCGACATGGCATTGAGCAGCGTCGTCTTGCCCGAGCCGGTTCCGCCCGAGATCAGGATGTTGAGCCGGCAGCGGCCGGCGATCTTCAGCACCGTCGCCATGTCCATCGAGATGTTGCCCTGGCGGGCCATCACGTCGAGCGTGATCTCCTTCTTGGAGAACTTGCGGATCGAGATGGTCGGCCCGTCGATCGCCAGCGGCGGGATGATGATGTTGACGCGGGAGCCGTCCTTGAGGCGGGCGTCCACCAGCGGCGTCGATTCGTCCACCCGGCGGCCGACCTCGGTCACGATGCGCGTCGCGACGTGCAGCACGTGCGGGTCGTCACGGAAGACGACGTCGGTCAGCTCCACCTTGCCCTTGCGCTCGACGTAGACCTGGTAGGGGCCGTTGACCATGATGTCGGTCACGGTCTCGTCGTGGAGCAGCGGCTCCAGCGGGCCGAGGCCGACCATGTCGTCGACCAGGAGGCGCACGATGTTGCGCAGCTCGGCGGCGTTCAGCTGGATGCGCAGGTCGACGATGATCTCCTCGACGATCTCGGCGATCTGCGCGCGGAGCTGCTCGGGTCCGAGCGAGGAGGCGACCGAGATGTCGATGCGCTGCATCAGGAGCGGCATCACCTGCTGCTTCACCTGAACCGCGCGCTTGTTCTTGGCCTCGGGGGCTCCGGGTCCACGGGTCCCGGCCTCGGAAAGCGGGTCGGAGAGCGGGTCTTCGACCTGGTCCTCCGCAGGCTCGGCCGCGGGCGCACTGGTCCTGGCCGCGGCCGCGCGCTCGGCGTTGAGCACGTCCACCACCTCTCGAAGCAGCTGGCGCTGCTCCATCGGGCCCGGCTTGTCGGAGCGGTTGGCCACGAGCCCGTCGAGCGCGTCGTTGGCAAGCTCGGCAAGCTGGTACGCGTTCGCCCCGGCAAGACCGTCGGGTCCGAGCGCCTGTCGCACCCGCTCGGTCGCCGCCGCGCGCAGCATCGAGAGGGCCCCCTCGCCGGGGACCATGCCCCCCTTCTCGAAACCGTCGTCCATGCCCTATCAGCCCTTCCTTAACCGCTTGAAGAAGGAGGTCTGCCGCACTTCCTCAGGCACACCGGCAAGCTCGATGCAGAGCTTGTGTAGGTCGGTGACGATCTTGTGCTTGGGATCGGCGGCCACCAGCGGCTTGCCCTTGAGGCTTGCCGCCGCCATCGCCTTGGGGTCCTGCGCGAAGACGCAGCGCAGCTTCAGCTCCATCCCCGCCTCGAACTCCTTGATCGTCACGTCGGGCTTCAGGCCGACCTGGTTGACGACGATGTGGATCTTCGACTGGCGGTTGCGCGCGGCCAGCAGCTTGGCGAGCCTGTTGGTGTCGCGCAGCGACTGGAGCGTAAGCTCGGTGACGATCACCAGGTCGTCGAAGCGCGAGAAGAGGGCCGGCTCGCGCATCACGAAGTGCCGCGGCAGGTCGAGGATCGACATGTCGAAGTTCGCCCGCATGGTGTCGGCGAGCATCAGAACCTTCTCGTCGGACATGCGCACCGCGTCGTCGAATGACTCCTCGGTGGCAAGGATGTGAAGGCCCTTGCCGCACTTGGCCATGGCGTTCTGCAGGAAGACCTCGTCCACCCGCTCGGGGTCGTCGAAGGCCTCGCGCAGGCCGCGGGTCGGCTCGATGTCGAGGGCAAGTGCTATGTTGCCCGAATAGATGTCCATGTCGACGAGCGAGGTCCGGCGCGAGAGCTTCTCGGCCATGATCCAGGCGGTATTGATCGCCATCGTCGTGACACCCACTCCCCCGCGCGCACCGAGGAAACCCACGACGCGGCCCTGGGCTGTGACTCCGTCGCCCGGCTGCTCCAGCCGGACGAAGACCTCGGCCAGCATGTCGGCGTCGATGGGCTTGACCAGGTAGTCGCGTGCGCCGGTCCGCATGATCCGGCGGAAGTAGTTCACGTCGTTGACGCCGCCGAGCACCATGACCTGGCTGCCGAGGCGGGCGAGTTCGGTCAGCCCCTGCTCGACCTCCTCGATCGGCAGGCCCTCGACGTCGACGATCATGAAGCGCGGCGGCGGGGCGACGCCCAACAGCCGCAGCGCGGTGGCGAGCCCGCCCTTGCGGACGGATGAGGTGGACCAGCTGCGCTGATCCACGATCGCGACCGCCGCCGCGTGCGAGACGTCGTCGGTCAGGTAGGCGCCGAAGGGCTCGCGGTCGGCGCCGTCGTCCTCGAAGACCATGCCGCGATGGGCGGCTTTCGCGGCCTGTGCCATGCTGGTCAATCCCCTATTGTGCCGAGTGGTGCGGGTTCCTTCACCGTGTCCGTGCGGTAGCGTTCCACGGCGGCGATGCTGGTGATGCCGTCGGAGCCCCTCAGACGGCGTGGCGCTACGAGATCGCGGGGCTGGGCGGCCATATTGGCGATGTTGAGCGCGTTTGCGCAGGCCACCGGCGGGTCCACCAGCAGGCGGTCGCGCTCCCAGCTATCGATCGCCGGCGTCGGGCAGACCACGACGATGCGGCCGTTGCGGATCACCTCGATCACCGCGATATCGGAGGTCCCGGTGCCGAGCGGGCTCGGGTCGGTGCCGAAGACGCGCACCCTCGCCGGCGTTCCGGCGACCACCGCGGCAGCGGCGGCGAGCCGGCCCTCGTCGAGGACCTCGCTTCCGGTGATGCCGATGCGCACCGCGATGTCGTCGCCGGCCCTGAGGCCCATGTCGCCCAGGATCTCGCGGGTCCGTGCGACTTCTCCCGCGTTCAGCTCCGCACTGCCTGGCCGGAAGTAGAGGCTGAAGGCGAGCTCCGACGGGCCGGTCCGATAACTCGAGTCCGGGATGAACGGCGGCTCGGGCGTGCAGGCGGCGAGGGCTCCCAGCAGCCCGGCGCAGGCAAGTCCAGACAGGAGGCGCCGATTGGCTATGCGTGCGGTCATGTCATGCACCCTTCCGCTCATCATCATTCGAACACGAAGCCGGAGTTGCCGTAGAGGCGGCGCTGGCTGATGCGATTGCGCACCTGGTTGACCTGGCGGGTGTTGCCCTGGAACCGGCCGAGCAGGATGCGCTCGAAATCGTTGGGCGGCACGTAGCAGTCGACCGGCGTGCGTGCGCGCCGGGCCGTAGTCGGCTGCACGATTATCGGGGTCACGATGATGACGAGTTCGGTCTGGCCGCGCTTGAAGCCGGAAGAGCGGAACAGCGCGCCAAGCACCGGGATGTTGTTGACTCCCGGCATCTTCGAGGCGTTCTGGGCCGAGTTGCTCTGCATGAGCCCGGCGATGGCGAAGCTCTGCCCGCTAGCGAGGTCCACCGTCGTCTCGGCGCGGCGCGACACCAGTGACGGTACCTCGGTGTTGTACGAGAAGTTCAGGTCGCTGACCTCGGTCGCCACCGTCAGGCTTATGCGGTTGCCGTCGAGCACGGTGGGCGTGAAGGTCAGGCCGATACCGAAGTCCTTGAACTCGGTATTGGTGCCGTTGTCGCTGACGGTCTGGTAGGGGTACTCGCCACCTGCCAGGAAGTTCGCGCTCTCGCCCGAGCGAGCCGTGAGGTTAGGCTCAGCGAGCACCGTCACCATGCCCTCCTCGGAGAGCGCCTGCAGCATCACGTCGACGTTGATCCGCGGGCCGTTGTAGCCGAGATTCACATTGTAGCCGCCCTGGCCGGCGCCGGCATTGGGGTTGCCACCCCCGACCAGACCCCATTGGGCATTGCCGTTGGTGCTGACGCCCATGGCGCCCCAGCGGATGCCGAGCTGGCGGTCGACGTTGCGGTTGACCTCGGCGATGCGCACCTGGAGGTTGACCTGGGTGGGTGCGGCCACATTCATGCGGTTCACCACCTGCGAGGGATCGTCCACGAACTGGTTCGCCACCTGCATGATGTCCGCGGCCTGCTGGGGGGTGCCGATCTCGCCGGTGATCACCAGCGACTGGTCGACCGTGGTGGCAGTGATCCGCTGTCCGGGCGCCACGCGGGAGATGCCCTCCTGCAGGGCGTTGGTGTTGTGGGTCACCCTGATGAGGGCCGACATCAGCACGTTGTCCTCTTCATCGACCGCGAAGAGCGTGGTCTCGCCCACGCCGACGCCGGTCAGGTAGAGAAGCCGCGGCGACTTCACCTCGACATCGGCCACGTCGGGGTTGGCGACGAAGAGGCTGGAAAACTCGCTGTCCACGCGGATCAGCTGGCCGGCGCCGACGTTCATCGAAACGGTTCGATCGATGACCGGGGCCACGATCTCGAAGCTCTGGGCCGGGATCGCGAAGAGCGCCGGCTGGAGCATGAGCGCCGCGATGGTGGCGCGGACGCGGCGGTGGGGTCTCTGCACTGCTCTGTCTCCTTGAGGGGGTGTCGCGTCAGTCCGCGGAGGGAGGGGTCGCCGCCGGCTGGTCCGGCGTGGGTTGTTCCAAGGCGCCCAGAGAGATCGCGCGGCTGCTGGCGCCACGCACGATCTGGACATGCGATTTGCGGTCCTGGAGTGGAACGGGATTGGCCAAGGGGGCCGACTCAGGCTGGGCAGCGGCGCTCACCTCGCGGCGCAGGAGCGAGGTCACGTCGGAGTTGAGCGTGAGCCCGCGCTGACCCATCATCCCGGCGAGTGCGGCCCGGCGGGCGGAGCTGGCGAGCGCCAGCGGCTCGGTCATCCCATCGGTTGAACTGCCGGGCGCCGTGCCGGGCGCGTCGGCGGTGCCGTCCGCGGCCGCCATCTCCGTGGCTTCGGATTCGGGATCGCCACCGTCGCGCACCGAGTTCAGCACCAGGGCCAGGCTGCCGAGCGTGGTGGAGAGTGTGATCACTTCGGCCTGTCGGGAGGTCACCTCGAGGGTGGCGGTGCGGGCGATCGGGGGGGCCACGACGATGCCGTCCTTCTCGATCAAGGACTGCGAGGCGTCGGTGCGGTGGTCGAGCGCCAGGACACGGAGGTTCGTCACCACGGTCTCGCTGGCGCGTATGTCACGGCCCGCGTCGATATTGTCGCCAGCCACTGAATAGGTCAGGATCAGGTCCACCCGGTCGCCGGGCAGCACAAGGCCGCTCATGCCGGCGGTCTCGCTGATCGGAATCGAGATGGCGCGCTTGCCCTTGGGCAGCACGGCCGCGAGGAAGCCGCGATCGCCCGGCCGGACGACGGACGAGCGCGCGATCGGTACGCCCCCCGGCAGCGTCTGTCGCGGCACCGCCCCGGTCAGGAACGCCGTCCCCGCCTCGTCCGCCACGATCATCTCGGGCGAAATGGCGGATTCGGCAACCTCCATCCGGGAGAGCCGGGTCGGCTGGATAATCGTTCCGGCGGCCAGAGCGGTCGCCGGAACAAAGACCTCCATGGACTTGGATGCCTCGGCGACGGCCGTGTCAGCCTGCGGAGCAGATCGGAGCTGCCCGTACAGGTAGAAGCCGGTGCCGCCGGCCGCGGCCAGTGCCGCGAAGATGAACAAGAGGATGCGCATGTTCGTGCCAAGCCTTCTTTCAGGAGGTGGTGCGATCGCTCGACGAGATTACGGGGCGGGGGCCACTGAAGTGCCGCCGAGCTCCACTTGGACCGCGTCGAACGTGCTGAATAGCTGGTCACCCACCGCAATAACGGCGATGATGATGGCCACGGAAATCAGCGCGGCCAGGAGGCCGTATTCGATCGCGGTTGCGCCCTGCTCGTCGGACCACAGTCGCTTGGTGAAACGCATCACGTTAGTCATGTGTAAACTCCTGTACTCAGTTACTCCAGGCGTGCTATTCCCACGCTGTGCCTTGCTATCATAACAGGCAAACAAATCAACTGAACAATTCCGATATTTTATTGCAAACAAATGAAGTATCTCAGTTAATTAATTGACTTGTCATTAAGCTTGGTCGGCGGCAAGGGCGCGTCAGCGAACGACTGTCTCCCCCACTGCCGAGCAAACCAGGCGTCACCGCCCGTCGGGCAGCAGCCGTGGCGCCAGTCCTGTTCAGGGGGTGAAACCCGCAGCGACGTCGGTGAACGTCGCGCCGAGTTGCGTGCCTATGGCTGCCGCGGATCCGACGATGCCCACGGCGATGAGCGCGGCGAGGAAGGCGTATTCGATTGCCGTCGCACCGTCACGGTTCCGCACTACCTGCAGCACAAGTCCAATGATTCCGCTCATACCGTACACTCCTACACTCAGTACTTCAGACGGGGTATTCAGGACATCTTGCGAATCAGGCTAGATTGATTCCGTTTAGCAGGCGTTAAGAGTTCGGCACGGATTTTAGCCAGATTGGAAGTGCCCAGGAAAACGTCCCGCCAGTCATCGCGGACCGCTCGCCCGGCGTGGCCCGGCTGCCATCACCCAGTCCTGCGCTATGGCGCGGTCCGCCGGAGCCTTCGCCACGGCGGCAACGCGGACCGGCAGGGTCTTCTCGATGCGGTCGGTCCGCACGCGCGCGACCCGCCCGTTGGTGCTTTCCGGTGCCCGCACCACCCGGATAATGACCGGCCCGCGCGTCATGCGCATGCGGGTGCGGCGCGGTGCGGCTTCCTCGGCCTGCACCTCCTCGTCCTGCGCGGCCGCCGCGACCACCAGCGGCTGCCCCCCGAGGTTCGCGAGGATGCGGTCGAAGCGGTTACGGTAGATATTCGCGTAGTGCGGCGTGCGCGAGTGATAGGCGCCGGCAGCCTTCGACCAGCTGCCGGTCTCGGCATGCAGATCGCGAAGGAATCGCGCCGCATAGGCCGCCGCGACGTCCGGGTCGAACATCGACTCCAGCGAAGCAAAACCATCGCCATGCCAGTGGTAGTTGATCTGGAAGCAGCTCACGTCGAAGCTGCGCCGCCCCTCGGCCAGGCTCCGCCTTGCGAAGGCCATCGCCTCCTCGCGGGTCTGGAACCAGAACCCCTTCCCCTCGCGGTTGATCGCCCAGGGCCAGGGCCGCAGCCGGCCGCCGCTCGGGCGTCCGGTCTCGGTCAGCGAGATCGCGTGCAGCACCTCCTGCGGCACGCCCGAATTGCGCGCGCCCGCGACGATTGCACGCTCGCAGAGCGCCGCCGGATCGGCCCCAGCGTCGGCGACTGCCGGGGCCGCAGGTTGGAGGAGCAGCGCGAGGCAAACGATCACCACGCGGCGCGGCCAGGGACCGTACCAGAGGGGCATACCGTGGATCTCCGAACGTGCTTGAGGTGTTCCCGGTTTATCCCGGCAGAGTTATCGCGGCCTTACCATCGGCCCGTCCGGAGGCCCAAAGTGCGTAAATTTAACCTCTTAACGACCGATTCAGCACGAGTGCGAATTGCCCCATGCCGTGCGCGTGGCAGCGGGACCAGCGGTATAGTGGCGCGAAAGCCAATCAGGCGGTGAAGTCGGCAACCACCGGGTCGAGCGCGTCGCGGAGCGCGCCGGGCGCGATCGGGAAGACGTGGTTCGGGGTGCCGGCAGCGGCCCAGATCAGGTCGAATCCAAGGATCTTCGGGTCGAGCCAGGTGTCGATGGGCGTGAGGTGCCCCAGCGGCGACACGCCACCGATGGCAAAGCCGGTATGGGCACGGATGCTCGCGGCGTCGGCCTTCTCCAGGGGGGCGCCCACCAGTGCCGCCGCCTTTCCCGGGTCCACGCGGTTGCCGCCGGCGGTGAGGAAAAGCACATGCCGGTCGCTCCCCGCCACCCGGAAGACGATCGACTTGATGATCTGGTCGACCTCGCAGCCGCAGGCCTGAGCCGCATCCTCGGCGGTGCGGGTGCCCGCGTCGAGCTGCATCACCTCGATACCGAGCCCCAGCCGCTCCGCGTCGGCGAGAACCCGGGCGACCGAGGCGCTGGAAACCGGCCTAGCGGTTTTCGACATCCACATAGTCGCGGTTGGTGGCGCCCGTGTAGAGCTGCCGCGGCCGGCCGATCTTGAGCTGCGGGTCCTCCAGCATCTCCTTCCACTGCGAGATCCACCCCACGGTGCGCGCCAGCGCGAAGATCGGCGTGAACATCGAGGTGGGGAAGCCCATCGCATCGAGGATGATGCCGGAATAGAAGTCGACGTTGGGATAGAGCTTCTTCTCGATGAAGTACTCGTCCTCCAGCGCGATCTTCTCCAGTTCCTTGGCGACCTGCAACGTCGGGTTGTTCTCGATGCCCAAGAGGCCCAGAACCTCGTCGGCACTCTCCTTCATCACCGTCGCCCGCGGGTCGAAGTTCTTGTAGACCCGGTGGCCGAAGCCCATCAGCCGGAACGGGTCGTCCTTGTCCTTGGCGCGGGTGATGTAGTCGGGGATGCGGTCGACCGTGCCGATCTCGCGCAGCATCGACAGCGCGGCCTCGTTCGCCCCGCCATGCGCTGGACCCCACAGGCAGGCTACCCCGGCCGCGATGCAGGCGAAGGGATTGGCGCCCGAGGAGGATGCCAGCCGCACCGTCGAGGTCGAGGCATTCTGCTCGTGGTCGGCGTGCAGCGTGAAGATCCGGTCCATGGCGCGCGACAGGATCGGGTTGACCACGTAGTCCTCGGCCGGGACCGCGAAGCACATGTTGAGGAAATTCGAGGCATAGTCGAGGCTGTTGCGCGGATAGACGAAGGGCTGGCCGACCGAGTACTTGAACGCCCAGGCGACGATCGTCGGCATCTTGGCGATCATGCGGATCGTCGCCACTTCGCGCTGCCAGGCGTCGTTGATGTCGGTGCTGTCGTGATAGAAGGCCGACATCGCCCCCATGATGCCGCAGACCACCGCCATCGGATGCGCGTCGCGCCGGAAGCCGCGGAAGAAGTACAGCATCTGATCGTGCAGCATGGTGTGGTTGGTGACGCGGCTCTCGAAGTCCTCCATCTGCCTCGCCGTGGGCAGTTCGCCGTTGAGCAGCAGATAGGCGACCTCGAGGAAATGCGACTTCGCGGCGAGCTGTTCGATCGGATAGCCGCGGTACAGCAACTCGCCCTTGTCACCGTCGATGAAGGTGATGGCACTCTCGCAGGCGCCGGTCGAGGTATAGCCCGGGTCGTAGGTGAACACCCCGCCGTCGCTGTAAAGCCGCCGGATGTCGATCACATCCGGTCCGAGCGTACCCGTATAGATCGGCAGGTCGAGGGTCTTGCTGCCGACGGTAAGCTTCGCGGTGTTCTGTGCCTGGTTGGTCATGCGTCATCCTCTTCCCTGCCGGCGCCGCCCGAGGCGGGTGCCAAGCTTTCTGGTGTCTAGCCCGCCTTTTCCAACGCCTCCTCGCAGTCCCGAATGCGCGCAAGGCTCTCGTCGCGCCCGAGGATCTCCATGATGTCAAAAACGCTCGGTGAAACCGTGCGGCCGGTGAGGGCTACCCTGAGCGGCTGGGCGATTTTGCCAAGGCCCAGCAATTCCTCGGCCGCAAAGTTGCGGACGGCCGCTTGCAGGTCGCTTGCCGTCCAGCTAGCATTGTGCAGTCGCGAAGTCAATCTGCCCAGCATGCCGGGGGGTACCGAGCCGAGTACCTTTGCGGCCGCGTCATCGGGCGCGAACGGTCGGTTTCCCAGGACGAAGTGCGCCATTTCAAGGATTTGCGGGAGAGTTTTCGACCGTTCCTTGAGGCCGGGCATCGCCGTCAACACCTGGGCCCGCTGATGGGGGGTGAAGGGCGGCATTTTGTGCGCTGCAAGGTACTCTTCGACCGCCCCGAGCAGCGCTGCGTCATCGGTTTCGCGGATGTGCTGGCCCGACAGGTTCTCAAGCCGCACGAAATCAAATCGGGCCGGCGACTTCCCGATCTGGTTCAGGTCGAACCATTCGATCGCCTGCTTCGTGGTGAAGAACTCGTCGTTGCCGTGGCTCCATCCGAGGCGTGCGAGATAGTTGCGCATCGCCTCCGGCAGGAAGCCCATTTCGCGGTAGGCCTCGACCCCGAGCGCCCCGTGGCGCTTGGAGAGCTTGGTGCCGTCCGGCCCGTGGATGAGCGGCACATGCGCGAAGACCGGCACGTCCCAGTCCATCGCCCGGTAGATCAGCGTCTGCCGCGCGGCGTTGGTCAGGTGATCGTCGCCGCGGATCACGTGCGTGACCCCCATGTCGTGGTCGTCCACCACCACCGCATGCATATAGGTCGGCGTGCCGTCCGAGCGCAGAAGGATCAGGTCGTCCAGCGTCTCGTTTTTCCAGGTGATGGTGCCCTGCACCACGTCCTCGACCGTGGTCTCGCCCTCGCGTGGCGCCTTGAGCCGCACCACATACGGCGCATCCGGGTGGGTCGCCGGGTCCGCATCCCGCCAGGGCGAGCGGAAGAGCGGCGGCCGGCCAGCCGCCCGCGCCGCCCCGCGGAAGGCCTCGATCTCCTCGATGGTCGAATAGCAGCGATAGGCCGTGCCTCGCGCCATCATCTCGCGGGCAACCTCGGCATGGCGCGACGAGCGTTCGAACTGGCTGATCGCGTCGCCATCCCAGTTGAGCCCGAGCCACTCCAGCCCTTCGAAGATCGCCGCGGTTGCTTCCGGCGTCGAGCGCGCCCGGTCGGTGTCTTCGATGCGGAGCAGGAACTTGCCACCGGTGTGGCGGGCATAGAGCCAGTTGAACAGCGCCGTGCGCGCGCCACCGATATGCAGGTAGCCCGTCGGCGACGGCGCGAAGCGCGTGACCACCGATGCCTTGTCAGGCATGCATTAACCTCCGGGAAACCATGCGGGCGTTAACTTCGTCTTAGGCGATTTCCGGACGAAAGGACAAGGGAGGTGGCCTCGGGCTGGCTCGCCGCCATGATCGAGGCGCAGCGTCCGCGCCTCGCCCTCTGGGTGCCGGTGCTCTACGCGCTGGGCATCGGCGGCTATTTCGTGGTGCCCGCCGAGCCCCGGCCGGTCCTGCTGGCGCTGCTGGCCGCGTCGCTCGTGGCCGGGTTTGCGGCCGTTGTCCTGGCCGGCCCGAGCGCCCGCGTGCTCCTGCTCGCTGCCGTTCTGCCCGGGCTCGGGTTCGGCTCTGCAGCGCTGCGCAGCCACATGGTGGCGGCACCCGTGCTCTCGCAGGAGATGACCGCCAATGTCGAAGGCCGCATCATCGGCCTCGACCGCTCGGCCAGCGACCGGCCACGGATTCTGCTCGACCGGGTGTTGATCCACGGCGTCGATCCGTCGCGTACGCCCGCGCGGGTGCGGATATCGGTGGACGAATCCACCCCAGAAGACGTGCTGGAACCGGGCCTGCGCATCCTCGGCCAGGCACGCCTGTCGCCTCCGTCCGCGCCGGTGGAACCCGGCGGGTTTGACTTCCGCCGCTATGCCTGGTTCGAGCAGATCGGCGCGGTCGGCTATGCCCGCACGCCGATGCTGGAGACCGAGGGCTCGGACCACTCGGGCGCTCACCAGCTGACGTTCCGGCTGCGCATGGCCTTCTCGGCGCACATCCAGCAGCGCATCCCCGGCCAGAACGGTGCCTTCGCCTCCGCCATCCTGTCAGGCGACCGCTCGCAGATCGACCGCAAGGTCGAGGAAGCGCTGCGCGTCTCGAACCTCTACCACATCGTCTCGATTTCCGGCCTGCACATGACGCTGCTCTCGGCCGCGATCTTCGCGCTGGTACGCTACGGCCTGGCTTTCATCCCCTGGCTGGCCCTGAACTGGCCGCTGAAGAAGATCGCCGCCTGGGCCGCGCTCGCCGGCGGTGCGGCTTACCTCGCGGTCTCCGGCTTCGGCGTGCCCACCCAGCGCGCCTATGCGATGACCGCCTGCGTGCTCATCGCCGTGCTCATCGACCGCCCTGCACTTACCATGCGGGCGGTGGCGCTGGCGGCGATGATCGTGCTGGTGGCCGCACCCGAGAGCCTGGTGCTGGCCGGCTTCCAGATGTCCTTCGCCGCCACCATCGCGCTCATCGCCACCTTCGAGGCGCTGCGCAGCCAGCGCTGGTGGCAGGCGACCCAGACCGAGCGGCGCTGGCGCTACGCGAAGCCGGTGATCGCCGCGGCGATGACCTCGCTGGCGGCGGGCATGGCCACGGCGCCCATCGCCGCCTTCCATTTCAACGCGACCTACCAGTACGGCCTCCTCGCCAACCTCCTCGCCACCCCGGCCATGGGCCTCGTGGTCATGCCCGGCGCGGTGGTGGCCGTGCTCGCCATGCCCTTCGGCCTCGACTGGCTGCCCTTCCAGGCGGTGGGTCTCGGCATGGGCTACGTGATCGCGGTGGCCGAGTTCGTGGCGGGGCTGAACGGTGCCGTCTACGGTGTGCGCGCCGGGCCATCGGCGACTCTGGCCCTCATCTGCCTCGGCGGGCTCTTCATCGTGCTCTGGGCCGGGCGGGGCCGCTGGGCCGGCCTCGCGCCGATCGCGCTCGGGCTGGCGCTCTGGACGGGCGACAATCGCCCCGACCTCTTGGTCGCCGACACCGGGCGGCTGTTCGGCCTGCGCACCGCGGAGGGGCGCATCCTGTCGAGCGACCGCGGCAACGGCTTTGCCGCCGACAGCTGGCTCGGCAACGACGGCGACCGCGCGACCCAGGCCGAGGCCCATGCCCGCGGCGGGCTCACGCGCCGCCGCCACCGGATCGAGGCCGAGGCGCGCGGCCTCGGCCCGGTGCTCTATGTCGGCAGCAAGGACGAGACCAGCGCGGGAGCCGACTGCGCCGCCGCGGCGGTGCTGATCGCGCCGAACTGGACCCGCCCGCCCGAGGGCCGCTGCCTCTTCATCGGCCCCGAACGCCTGGCCCGCGAGGGGGCGCTGGCGATCTGGCTCGACCCGGACGGCCTGCGCATCGAGGGCGCCAGGGCCCGCAACCGCGCCCGCCCCTGGACGCGCGACCCCGGCGACTGGGACTAGGCACCGGCGGCTCACAGCAGTGCGGCGTCATGAAATTTCGCACCAGGCTCCGCCTGTGAAATCATCTGTCTCCTACACCCATGGCCGTTGACTTTCGCTTGAGGCCGACGCTACCGTCCACGGCAATAGACCAATGACAAACGGGGAGTTCAATTTATGTCAATGATATCAAAGGTTCTCGGCGCTTCGGCCGCGGCGGGCGCTCTGCTCGCGGCGACTATTCCGGGCACCGCGCAGGCCCAGGAGAACGTCCGCTGGCAGGTGCCGATGAGCTTCGCCTCCACGCTCACGGCGCTCGGCGACACCATGCCCTGGGTCGCCGACCAGCTCCGCGCCATGTCCGGCGGCAACATCGACCTGCAGGTCGCCGAGCCCGGCGCCGTCATCCCGGCGCTGTCGATCTTCGAGAATGTCTCCACCGGCGCCATCGACGCCGGCTATTCCTGGATGGGCTACGAGATCGGCCAGGTGCCGGCCGCGGCCCTGTTCGGCGCGACGCCCTTCGGGCTGGAGCCGGCCGACTATCTCGCCTGGATGAACTTCAAGGGCGGGCGGGACCTGCTGAACGAGACCTTCGCGCCCTACAACGTCATCCCGATCCCCTGCGGCTCTATCCCGCCCGAGGCGGCCGGCTGGTTCCGCGAGGAGATGGAGACGATCGAGGACTTCAATGGCCTCAAGTTCCGCGCGGCCGGCCTCGGCGGCGAGATCATGTCGGAGTTCGGCATGTCGGTGACGATGCTGCCCGGCGGCGAGCTCTACCAGGCGCTCGAGACGGGCGTGCTCGACGCCACCGAGTTCTCGCTGCCGACGGTGGACGAGCAGCTCGGCTTCTTCCAGGTGGCGAAGCACTACTACCTGCCCGGCTGGCACCAGCCCTCGACCAACCAGTTCCTCTACGTCAACCTCGACGTGTGGAACGGCCTCGAGCCGACCACCCAGGCGATGATCGAGACCGCATGCATGGCCGGCAACGCCATCGCGATCGCCAAGGGCGACGCGCTGCAAGGCGCGGTTCTCACCCGCTTCGAGGAGCAGGGCGTCACGCTTCACACCTTTGACGATGACATGCTGAAGGCCTTCTATGGCGCGACACAGACGGTGATGGAGCGCAAGTCGTCCGAGGACGCGCAGTTCGCCAAGGTCTATGCCTCGATGATGGAGTTCCAGCGCGAGCTCGCACCGTGGAAGGAGCTTGGCTACATGCCGCGCGCCTGGCTGCGCGAGAACGTCTACGAGGCGCAGTAAGCCGGATCGATCCGTTCCCCGGGGTCCGGCGCTTTGCGGCCGGGCCTCGGACGGAAGTCTGAAAGGGGGGGATCAATGTCGCAGAAACAGAAGGTCGGTATCGACCTTGATGCCGTCGAGGCAGCGGCTGCGCGCGGTCATGCCCTTGACTTTCCTGGGAACGCAATCTCCTTGGTCATCGACCGGGTGGTGGTCGGCGCGGCGGCGGTGTTTAACTGGATCTGGTTGCTGCTGATCGTGCTCATCGTCATCAACGTGGCGCTGCGCTATGTGGTGGGCACCAACTACATCGCCCTCGAAGAGCTGCAGTGGCACCTCTACGCCGTCGGCTTCTTGCTCGGCCTCGGCTACGCGGTCGATCTCGACGGCCATGTGCGGGTGGACGTGATCGCCGAGCACTGGTCGCCGCGCAGGCGCGCCTGGATCGAGTTCGCCGGGCTGCTGTTCTTCGTGGCACCGTTCATCTGGATCGTCATCTCCAATGCCATCCCCTTCGTCCAGCGTGCCTATTCGCTGAGCGAGGTCTCTGCCGCACCGGGCGGGCTGCCCTATCGCTGGGTCATCAAGGCGGTGATCATTTTTGCCTTCGCCTATCTCGCGCTGGCGGCGCTGTCGCGCTTCCTGCGGGTGACAACCTTTCTCTTCGGCACGCCGGCGCCGCGCGAGCGCTGACCCGCGCGGCGGCGCCCCGTACCAGGAAAAGCGACCATGCCCGTCAACGAAATCCTCGTCATCGCCATGCTGCTGTCCTTCATCGGGCTGCTGTTCACGGGATTTCCCATCGCATGGATCCTGGCGGGCGTGTCGATCCTGTTCTCGACCATCGCCGTGCTCGGCAACCAGTATCTCGGCTGGGACACGTTCTTCCTGACCAATCTCGGCCGGCTGCACTCCATCTTCATCCAGCGCATCTACGCGCAGATGTCGAACTGGATCATGGTCGCCCTGCCCATGTTCATCTTCATGGGCCTGATGCTGGAGCGTTCCGGCGTCACCGAGAAGCTGATGGTGAACTTCGTCCAGCTGTTCGGGCGGTTCCGCGGCGGGCTGGCGCTGGCGGTGGTGCTGATCGGCATCCTGCTCGCCGCCTCCACCGGCATCGTCGGGGCCTCGGTGGTGATGCTCGCCATGCTGTCGATGCCGATCATGCTGGAACAGGGCTACAACAAGGGTTTCGCCAGCGGCGTCGTCGCCTCGTCGGGGACGCTGGGCATCCTCATCCCGCCCTCGATCATGCTGATCATCATGGCCGACCAGCTCTCGCTGTCGGTCGGCAATCTGTTCTTCGGCGCGCTGGTCCCGGGACTGATGCTCGGCGGCATCTACATCGCCTACGTGGTGATCGCCGCCCATCTGGTGCCGAGCCTCGCGCCCAAGCCGAAGAACCTCGAGCCAATCACCCTGCGCCTGATCGGCAGCACGCTGGTCGCGGTGCTGCCGCCGCTCCTCCTGATCTTCGCGGTGCTCGGCTCGATCTTCTTCGGCATCGCGACGCCCACCGAGGCCTCGGGTCTCGGTGCCTTCGGTGCGATCCTGCTGGCGCTGGCCAACGGAAGGCTAACCTATGCGGTGCTGAAGGAGGTCTGTCAGAAGACCACCGTGACCACCGCCTTCATCTTCGGCATCTTCCTCGGCGCCACGGTCTTCGCCGTCACCCTGCGCCAGCTCGGCGGCGACGAGTTCATCTCGCACACGCTGCAGGGCATCCCCTTCGGCCCCAACGGGATCATCCTCACCATCCTGTTCATCGCGTTCCTCGCCGGCTTCTTCCTCGACTGGCTGGAGATCTCGCTGATCATCCTGCCGCTGGTCTCCCCGGTGGTCACCGCGCTGGGGTTCGATCTCTACTGGTTCGTGGTGCTGTTCGCGGTGGTGCTGCAGACCTCGTTCCTGACGCCACCGGTCGGCTTCTCGCTCTTCTATCTCAAGGGCGTGGCACCGCCGGAGGTGACCACCCTCGACATCTACAAGGGCGTCATCGCCTTCGTCTGCTGCCAGCTCGTCGCCGTTTTCCTGGTGTTCGAGTTCCCGCAGCTGGTGCTCTGGCTGCCCGGCGCGATGTTCGGGTCCGCCAACTGATCCCGCGCCCGTGCGTCAACGGAGCTTGCTGCGGAGGTTAACGCCGCAGGCATAATCGTTTCAGATCAGTATGATACCGATTTGTCCGCGCGCGGACATCCAATTCAGGCGGAATCCGCGGTAAGGATCACGCTTGTCCGGTGTCAGATCCGCATCAGGTCCGGCCGCACCACCGCCAGCCGCGCCTTCTGCGCGTCGCTCAGCGCCTCGGGGCGGATCAGGTGGGTGTGGATCGAAAACACCACCGCCCGCGTCACCGGCAGCCGCAGCAGCACCTGCCTCTCGACCCGGAGGTAGCGGATCTCGTCGGGTTCCGGCCGGTGGCGGTCGAACTCGGCGCGCGGGCTGTGCAGGTCGGCGTGCGCATAGCTGATCAGGTTCGCCCGCATCAGCGGCGCCTCGGGCCGGATCGCATCGAACAGCCGCTGCACCCGGCGCGCGACCGCCTCGTCGTAGTGCTCCACCGGCGCGTGGATGCGCGCGAGCGGCATCCCGAACTTCTGCGCCAGCGTCCAGTTCGACGGAAAGCACAGGATCGCCCCGGTCAGCACATGCTCCGCCGCCCCTTCGGGCTTCTCCAGGACGACCGAGATCCTCCTGCACCAGCCGCCCCGCCACGATCAGCGGCGGCCCCTCGAACGGCACCACCACCCCGTCCGGCCGCCGCATGCCCTCGCTCGTGCGCGCATAGCCCGCCACCCCGTCGAGATGCCCCAGCACCGTGGCCAGCGGCTCCTCCGCCGCCGGCCGGCACCCCTCCCCCATCGCATGCACATCCGCCGTCTTCTCGGCGATCAGCCGGTCGCGAAGCGCCATCTGCGCCCCGAACACCTCGTCGCGCTGCAGCCAGTCCGCCAGAGCGATCGGCACCGTCCCCGGCAGCCGCATCGTGTGATCGGCCATCCAGGGCGCCACCGGCAGGCGCTCGTGCAATATCTCGGGCATCTCGGTCCTCGGAACCCTCTTTGCCGCGGCCACCGGACAAGATATAGGTAGGCTCAGAGCAGTCCTTCGCTATCCATGGCGAACGGCGGGGCAAAAGAAAAGAGGCCCGCATGGCGCACGCGCCCGATCTCTTCGGCGACGACGCCGAGACCCGCGCCTATGGCGCCGCCGACATCGAGGTGCTCGAAGGGCTGGAGCCGGTCCGCAAGCGCCCGGGCATGTACATCGGCGGCACCGACGAGCGCGCCCTGCACCACCTGGTGGCGGAGGTGCTCGACAACGCCATGGACGAGGCGGTCGCCGGCCACGCCAACCGCATCGAGGTCGAGCTCGACGCCGACTGGCTCGGTGACCGTCCGCGACAACGGCCGCGGCATGCCCGATCGACCCGCACCCGCGCTTTCCCGACAAGTCCGCGCTGGAGGTCATCCTCTGCACGCTGCACGCCGGCGGCAAGTTCAACGGCAAGGCCTACGCAGACCTCCGGCGGCCTGCACGGCGTCGGCGTCTCGGTGGTCAACGCGCTCTCCGACCGGGTCAGCGTCGAGGTCGCCCGCAACCGCCAGCTCTGCCGCCAGGACTTCTCCCGCGGCCTGCCGCAGGGCCCGCTCGTCCAGCTCGGCCCGACCCCGAACCGCCGCGGCACCGCCGTCACCTTCCACCCCGACGCCGAGATCTTCGGCGCCTCCGCGCGGTTCAAGCCGGCGCGGATGCTGCGCATGGTCGCGCTCGAAGGCCTATCTCTTCTCCGGCGTCGAGATCCGCTGGAAATGCGATCCCGCCTGCCTCGCGCCCGGCGACGACACGCCCGAAGCCGCCACCTTCCACTTCCCCGGCGGGCTCGCCGACTACCTCGCCGAGCGGCTGGGCGGGCGCGCAGTGCTACGCCGACAAGCCCTTCGCCGGCCGGGTCGACTTCGCCGAGCGCTTCGGCGAGGGCACGGTCGGCTCGGTCGAATGGGCGATCAACTGGACGCCGCAGCGCGACGCCCTTCGTCTCGTCCTATTGCAACACCATCCACACGCCGGAGGGCGGCACCCACGAGGCCGGCTTCTGGTCGCGCGCTCCTCAAGGGCATCCGCGCCTACGGCGAGCTGACCTCCAACCGCAAGGCCGCGCAGATCACCCGCGAGGACGTCATGGCCGGCGGCTCGGCGATGATCTCGGTCTTCATCCGCGAGCCGGAGTTCGTCGGCCAGACCAAGGACCGCCTCGCCACCCAGGAGGCCGCCCGCCTGGTCGAGGGCGCGGTGCGCGACCGCTTCGACCACTGGCTGGCGGCGGACACCCGCGGCGCGGGCGCGATCCTCGACTATCTCGTGCTGAAGGCCGAGGAGCGGCTGCGCCGCCGGGCCGAGAAGGAGACGCGCCGCAAGACCGCCGTCAAGAAGCTGCGCCTGCCGGGCAAGCTCGCCGACTGCTCCGGCGCGACGCGCGACGGCTCCGAGCTCTTCCTCGTCGAGGGCGACAGCGCCGGCGGCTCGGCCAAGCAGGCGCGCGACCGCGAGACCCAGGCGGTGCTGCCGCTCCGGGGCAAGATCCTCAACGTGCTCGGGGCGGCGTCGTCGAAGATGATGCAGAACCAGGAGCTTTCCGACCTCTGCCAGGCGATGGGCGTGCAGACCGGGTCGCGGTTCAGCGCTCGAGGATCTGCGCTACGAGAAGATCGTCATCATGACCGACGCCGACGTCGACGGCGCGCATATCGCCTCGCTGCTGATGACCTTCTTCTTCACCCAGATGCGCCCGCTTGATCGACGCCGGCCACCTCTACCTCGCCGCCCCGCCGCTCTACCGGCTGACCCAGGGGGCGAAGTCGGTCTACGTCGCAGACCGACGCCGAGAAGGACGCGGCGCATGGCCAAGGGCCTCGGCGGGCGCGGCAAGGTCGAGGTCTCGCGCTTCAAGGGCCTCGGCGAGATGATGCCCGCCCAGCTCAAGGAAACCACCATGAGCCCGGCCAGCCGCACGCTGATCCGGGTGACGGTCGCCGACGACGAGGGCGAGACCGCCGGCCTCGTCGAGCGGCTGATGGGCAAGAAGCCGGAGCTGCGCTTCCAGTACATCCAGGAGAACGCCCGGTTCGTGGAGGACCTGGACGTGTGAAATCCGGGCGTTGCACGCGTGCAATTCCGGGTAGTGCGTTGGAATCGCAGGGATTAATCTTCAATAATTCTTCGTGAAGGCCTCAGCCGCCCTCCAGCCGCGCGACCAGCGCCTCGGCGGCAGCGCGGTGGGGGGCAATCGTGGCGGTATCGGGCCCCGGATCGCC
>CAVOGP010000060.1:0-26637 GCA_963695425.1 uncultured Alphaproteobacteria bacterium
CTTCATCGTAGCGTGCCGGTCTTGTCCATGGATGCCTTCATCACCTGCCGTTCGAGAAGGTCGTGCAAGCCCTGGTGGTGCCAGACGCCGTGAGGATCGGTGAAATCGTATACTCCGTAGAACGAAACGCATGCCTGGATCGAGGTGTCGGTGTCTTCGAACCCCGGCTGATATCTCGAGTCGTTGGCCGTGAGGGCGACCAGCGAGGCGAGGGGTCCACCGGCCGAGCCGCCGGTCACGACGAGAAAGTCGGGATGGCGCCGTACTCGGCGCCACGCTCCCGAATCCATTGCACCGCTCGCTTGAGGTCGAGCAGGGGGTCGGGGAAGGTCGCGTGCGGACTCAGCCGGTAGTTCGCCGTCACGCACACCCACCCGCGCGCCGCCAGATGGTGCATGAGGGGTCGCGGCCTGTTCCTTCTTGCTGCCGAGTACCCAGGCGCCCCCGTGAATCTGCAACAGCGTTGGACAATTTTGAGGATGGGAACGGTGGCGGTAGACATCCAGTTTCAAGTTGAGGCCGGCAACGCGGTCGAAGGTGACGTCACGTACGCACTCGACGTCCGGGTGGCGGATGGGAAACGGAACGGCGATCTGTTGCCAGTCGAGCGGCCTGAACTCGGCGACACCTCGGGGCGGATCGGCTTCCGATAATCGGCGCCGAGGCCTTCTCGGAGCGCCCGTTCCATGACGGTTTCGGACTCGCGCCCGTGCCAGTATCGGAGTCCCAGAGCCGCCCACGACACGATCGTGATCACGAGCGCGAGCTGGCCGGGCCATGCGTCGAGTGCGCCTGCCCAGAGGAAGCCGACCGTCACGATCGCCTGCAGGACGACATGATGCAGAGCGAGTTCGACGGTGAGCCACCCGACGAAGAAGCTGAGTGCGGCACGCCGCGCCGGGGCATAGGTGGGCCTGTAGACGTTGTACGTGAGCCAGGCGCCGATCAGGCTGAGCAGCAGAAAAGCAACGACATGCCTTTTTGACCTCCGTTCGAGAGTGGTTGTCTATGGCGAGCGGGCACTTTGCCATCTCAGCCGGCGCTAAGGTGAAGTCGACGTCGTCACCGTCCGGGGGAGGTTGCCTAAGGGAAGGACCCCTCGTACAGTGACGGCATGAAGTCTCGGCGGCTGACGCTTGGCTCGGCGGCTCTGCTCGTTGGTTCCTCGGCATCTTCCGAGATCTACGAGTGGCGCGACGCCGGCGGGGCGCGTCACTTCACCAATCAGAAGGTCCGCTGCCGGTCGCTCACCAGGCATCGGCACGCCTCGTGGTGCGGTCACGGCCCGCCATCGCCGGGGCGCCCGGTGCTGAGCCGCATCCTGCCCCGTGGGCAGCGGTGCGGGAGGGGCGCAGGTGGTTTCGACGCAGCGGGGCTTCGCCGAGGCGTATCATCAGCGGTCCGTGACGCGCTCGCCGCGACTGTGCGAGAGAACTATGGGCGGGGGGGAAGCGTCAACATCGTCGGGCCGCTTGCGATCGCCCGCACGGACGTTGCGCCACCGCTTCCCTCGTTCGCGCCGTATCCCGCGTTTGTCACCACGTCCTTCGATCGCGGCCGGTCGAGACATTTGACGCTGCGCATGTTCTTGCAGGACCAGTTCCAGCTCGATCGCGACGGGCCGTTTACCTACGAACGGATCCCTCCGGTCGGACTCGGTCCCAACCTCGACCCGTTCCTGCCGCGCGGACTTCCGCATCGTTTTGTTCGCAGCCGTGTGCTGTACCGCTAAACGGATGCGGCCACGCGGTTGACCCAGCACGTCGGCCATTCTAACCCACAGCGGCGATGAGTCACCCTCGCGTGCTGCATCGGGAGCGGAGCCTGCTGGTCGTCATTGATGTCCAGGAAGGGTACCGGGACAAGACGTTCGAGCATGCTCGCATGGTGGGTGGCGTGTGTCGGCTCATCGATGCGGCGCGGATCTTGAGCGTGCCAATGCTTGTCACCGAGCAGTATCCAAAGGGGTTGGGAGCCACGCAGCACGAGCTACAGAGCCTCTTCGTTGACGGTCAGGAGGTCACGCCCAAGCTGTCGATGAGTTGTTGGCAGGAGCGTGCCTTCGCCGCGAGGCTGGAGGGGGAGGGGCGTCGTCAGGTGGTCGTCTGTGGCATCGAGGCGCACGCCTGTGTCAATCAGACCGTCCACGACCTTCTCGACCAGCGGTACGAGGTGCATGTTGTTTACGATGCAATCTCCGCCCGTTCCGAGGCGGACTACCGGATCGGGTGGGAGAAGATGATTGGATCTGGAGCGGTACCGGCGACCGTGGAGATGGTTTGCCTGGAGTGGGTCCGCACCGCGGAGGCGCCCGAGTTCAAGGCCATTCACCGGCTCATCAAGTGAATTTTCCGCTGCCGTCGGTTTCGGGGGATCGACGCGTCGCGACGGGTTCCGGCGCGGCCGGGTCGTCAGGGGGTCTTGGTGGTCGGTAGTAGATTGCCGCACATGGCGCTGGCGGGTGGGGTGCTCGCCTTCAGCAGCAGCGGCGTTCTGGCGAAGATGTGTGGCGCGGAGGCGATCGCTATCGCCTTCTGGGTTCGCTTGTTCAGCCTTGTTTACCTGATTGCCGCACTTCTTCTTTCGACGGCCGCCGGGCGGAGCCGGTCGCTCTCAGGGGCTCTTCTTCCCGGCGCCGTTGGCGGGTGCCTGTTCGCAGTCCACCTAGTGTTCTTCTTCCAGGCCCTCAAGTTGACAAGCGTGACCGTGGTCTTCCTGCTGAGCTCGATCAATCCCGCTCTCGTCGGTGTGGCGGGGGCGTTCCTTCTCGGTGAGCGGCCGACGGCTCGACAGGCCCTCTGGACAGCCGTGGCGGTTGGCGCCGCCGGCTGTCTGTCGATGATGAAGGACGCGTCGGGAACGCTGCACGGGCTGGGGAATTTTTTCGCGGTTCTCGCAACGTTGGGCTACTGCGGCTATTTCCTGTTTACCCGCAAGGCGCGGCAAACGGTCGGCAATCTGGAGTACATGACGGTGGTGACGGCGACGTCCCTGTTGGTAATCGTCCTGACGGGGTTCGCCCTGCACGCCTCGTTTCAGCCTGGCGATGCGCGCGACGTGCAGATCCTGGCATTGATGGGCTTGGTTCCAGCGACCAGCGGACACCTACTGGTCAACTGGTCGCTGCGCCATGTACCAGCGTACCGTGCCTCAAGCGTGCTTTTGGCGGTGCCCGTTTTCGCAAGTTTGTGGGCGGCACTGCTGGTCGGGGAGAGGATCAGCTTCCCACAAGTCGTTGCCGGCATCGTCATCCTGGCGGCGATTCCCGGTGCACTCGGTGCTTCGAGTGAGCCACCCAAGACGCTCGCAGCACCCTTGTCCGCCGTCGAATGAACACCGCCATCCGTGCGGGCGAGGCTTGCGCGCGTGCCAGCGATGGGCCATGTCTCGGAACAACAGCGATGTCGATCGAGAAAGAGCTGAGCGGGCTGTTGCTGCGAATCGGCGCCGTACGATTCGGTGACTTCACCTTGAAGGATGGACGAAAGTCCCCCTTCTACCTGGACCTGCGGATCCTAGTGTCGCACCCGGCGGCGCTCGCTCGAGTCGGCCGTGCCATGATTCGCCGCGTCGAGGGACTTTCGTACGACCGTTTGGCAGGGATCCCCTACGCCGGTTTGCCGATTGCTGTGTCCATGTCCCTGATCTCCGGGCGTCCGCTCGTATACGCGCGCAAGGAGCGTAAAGAGCATGGGATACAGCGGCTCGTCGAAGGGGAGTTTCTACCGGGCGAGCGTGCCCTGATGGTCGATGACGTGATCACCACAGGGGGCGCCAAGCTGGAGGCGATGGAACCGCTCAGGGATGCCGGCCTGGTCGTCGAGGATGTCGTCGTGGTGGTCGACCGCCAGACGAGAGGCGGTGTAAGCCTCAGCGCGGCCGGGGTTCGCCTGCACAGCCTTCTCGAAATGGCTGCGTTGCTCGAGCACCTACGCGAGGCGGGCGGTGTCAGCGAAGCCGACGTGCGCCGCGCCCGCGAGTTCCTCGCCGACGCGTAGTGCGACCTCGCGTCGAGTTTTTGGAGATGTCTCGCCCGCTTCGCTTTCGCTACCGGGGACTTCGTGTCGTCTACCGCTCACAGCCCGGAAGGCTCACGGCCATCGCGCTGACAGTCCGTGCGGGTGCTCGTTTCGATCGCCGCCAACCTGGCCTGGCCCATCTGACCGAGCACATGCTGTTCCAGGGTACGTCAGCACTCGACCAAGTCGCTCTCAATCGACGCGCCGCGGAGCTCGGCGGCGAGCACAACGCCGACACGGGCTACGAAGACATTTCCTTGACCTTCGAAGTGTTCAACGAGGATGTCGACGAAGCGTTGGCTCTGCTGGCTGAGCAATACTACCGGACGAGCGTCGATGGCCGTCGTCTCGGCAAGGAGCGACGAGTCGTCCTGGAAGAAATTCGCGGACGCCTTGATGATCCCGCCGAACGGTTGCATCGCCGCGCCTGGTCGAGGTTGTTCGATGGCGCGCTGGCGCATCCCATCTCCGGCACCCTGACCAGTGTCGCGCGCGATTGAAGCGGCCCATGTGACTTCTTTCCTCGCGCGTCATTTCTCTCATGCCAACACGGTTCTCGCCGTGGTCGGCGGGGTGCGGATGGAGGTCCTGCGCGCCTCTGTGCGGCGCCATTTCCGACACGGACGTACCGGGCGCCCGACGCCGGTTCCCCCCACCCGTTACGCTCAGGTGGGCTGATACGAATGCGCGACCCGGACAGCAGCCAGGCGTTCTTGGCCGTCATCACTCCGGTGTCTCCGGCGCCGCGACAGGTGCTGGCCACCGGGGTGGCACTCGACCTCGTTGGCGCCGATCCCGACAGCCGGCTGTTTCAGGAAGTACGCGAAAGACTAGGCCTGAGCTACGAGGTGGGCGGCCCATCTCGAGTGGGGATCGGACTGGGCCCTTGCCGTCATCAGCGCCAGCGGCTCTCGCAGCAAGGCCGACCGGCTGGTGCACGCTGTTCGCGAAACCTGTCGACGCGCTGCCGACGAGGGATTCGCTGCCGACGAATTGGTGCGTGCCCGTAACAAGCTTCGTTACCGCTACGCAGCGCTGGCGGACATGCGGATGGATCAGGCGTTGGCGCTTGCCGAGAGTTGCCTCTGGGCCTTCCCGACCCCCGAGGAGTCGGAGCGCATCGTGAACAGCTTGACGCCGGCCGAGATCGACCTGGCGTGGCGCCGGGTTGTCGCCGGATCCGGAGTTACCGCCGTGCTGCAGTAACTGGAACGGCGACGGCCCCGATGACGGAGCGGGCTAGAACGGGATGTCGTCGTCGGTCGGGCCGCTGCCGCCGGCGTCTTCACCAGGAGGGGCGATGAAGCCCGAGTCGTCTGGCCCTTGCCGGCACCGCTGCCGCCACCGCCACCCAGAAAACGGACGTCGCGGGCGACGATCTCGGTGGTGTAGCGCTTGTTTCCGTCCTTGTCGTCGTAGCTGCGGGTCGTGATGCGGCCCTCGACGTAGACCTGCCGCCCCTTGGAGAGGTACTGTCCGCAGGTCTCGGCCTGCTTGCCCCACACGACGATGTTGTGCCACTCGGTCTTTTCCTGACGCTGTCCTTGCTGGTCCGTCCAGCGTTCGGTCGTGGCGACCGGAAAACTTCGCGACGGCGCGGCCGCCCGACGTGAAACGAACCTCCGGATCGCGCCCCAGGTTGCCGATGATGATTGCCTTGTTGACCACGGTCTCGCACTCTTTCTCGGATGCCAAGGCCGGAACCGACCCTCGGGGGAGCATCCGCTTTGCAGGAAAGTGAGCGGACGCTAGCAGCGCCGTAACGAAGCTGTCAAGCGACGCGTTGACTTGCCGGACGGGGCACCGCTATCATAGCGACGGGGTTGAGGCCGGGGTGATGGGTTGCGAGTAGGGATGCAAGATCGCACGCTCGCTCTGCCGGGTGGCAGGAGCGCCAGGCAGCCACGGCGGGGCCATGGTTGCTGACGGCGGGGAGGCCCTGCGGATCGTTCCGCTCGGCGGTCTCGGAGAGATCGGGCTGAACTGTCTGGTCGTCGAGTACGGTGAGCACGCCTTTGCGATCGACTGCGGCGTTATGTTCCCCGATCCGACGATGCTCGGTATCGATCTGGTGATCCCTGACTTCGAGTACCTGAGGCGTCTCGGCGACAGATTCCAGGGCTTTGTGATCACGCACGGTCACGAGGACCACATCGGGGCTCTGCTCGTACGCTCTTCGGGACTGTCCCGCGCCGGTATACGCCACCCCAATGGGCGCAGGGTTGATCGGTATGCGCTTGCGCGAGCACGGGCTCGAAGACCGAGTGCAGGTGCACACCTATGGGCCCCGACAGAAATTGCAGTTGGGGCCTTTCGTCATCGACCCGATTCTCGTTACGCACTCGACCGTGGATGCGGTGGCGTTGGCGGTGAGCACGCCCGTCGGTCTGGTGATTCACACAGGGGATTTCAAGATCGATCACTCGCCGATCGACGGGCGGGCAATCGATCTCCAGACATTTGCCGAGTACGGCGCCCGCGGCGTGCTGTTGTTGCTATCCGACTCCACCAACGCCGAGCGCGAGGGCTCGACCGGATCGGAGTGCTCGGTGCGCAGCGGCTTGGAAGCGGTCGTGCGGAATACCAGTGGGCGTCTCTTCTTTTCGACTTTTTCGTCACACATCCACCGGATGCAGCAGGTGCTCGACCTTTCGGCTGCCACGGGACGGCGCGTGATCACGGTCGGGCGTAGCCTGGTGAACAGCATCAAGATTGCCTCTGACCTGGGCCACCTGCGGGTGGCACCAGCGCTCTTCGCGGATGTTTCCGATCTGGCGAGATTGCCGGCCGACCGAGTAACCATCCTCACCTCGGGCAGCCAGGGAGAAGCCAGGTCGGCCTTGACTCGCATCTCCATGGGCGATCATTCGCAGGTGACGATGGAAGCGGGCGATTCCGTCATTCTCTCGTCGCGTATCATTCCCGGGAACGAGCGGACGATCAGCAACCTGGTCAACCACATGGTGCGTCGTGGTGCGCAGGTGTTTCACTCGCAGAACGCGAACGTTCACGTTTCTGGACACGCCAGCCGCGACGAGCTGGCGCTCATGTTGAGTCTGGTGAAGCCGCGCTATTTCGTGCCGGTGCACGGCGAGTATCGCCACTTAGCCCGTCATTTACAGCTCGCCCGTAGCATGGGTGTGCCAGACGACGACGCGTTTCTGCTCGAGAACGGCCAGGTCCTCGAGATCACCGATTCGGAAGCACGTCGGGCGGAACCCGTTCCCGCCGGCCGCGTTTTCGTGGACGGCAAGGGGATCGGCGATATCGGGGACATCGTCCTGCGCGACCGGCGCCATCTCTCCCAGGATGGGTTTCTGTTGGCCGTCCTCGCCATCGATCAGCGCACCGGGGAGCTGATTGCCGGCCCTGACTTCACCGCCCGCGGACTCTTCGCGGAGAACGATTCGTCACGTTACTTCGAGGCCGCGCGCGAGGTCGTGACTGCGACGCTGGCGAGAATCGCGCCAGAGTCGCGAACGGATTCGCTCGAGGTGAAGGAGGAGGTTCGCAAGGCGCTGCGTCGGTACCTGAGCAAGACCCTCGATCGGCGACCGGTGGTGCTGCCGATCGTCATGGAGATGTGAACGTGGCCAGACAACAGACGGCAACGACGCAGGCGAACACGAAGCGTCCCGTGCGCGACGAATCCCGGCTGCTCGACGAAGTGGTGGCCGTCGTATGTCTGACCGCCGCGGTGTTCTCCTTCCTGAGTTTTTACGCGTACCAGGGCGGGCCGGCCAGCTGGAACCTGTCAGGGAAGGTGGGTGAAGGGCTGGCCGAAATGGTCGTCCAGGCGCTCGGGTTGGCATCCTACCTGGGCCCACTCCTCCTTGCCGTAATCGCGGTGCTGTTGTTCCGCGATGCGAGTGAAGAGATCTCCCTCCCACGTGGCGCGGGTGCGCTGGTGTTGATTCTCGCCACCGCCGTACTCCTCGGTCTCACCCTACCAGCGGGGTCCTCCCGATCGGTGGGGATGGCAGGCGGTTGGGTCGGGGGTTTTCTGGCGACCCTTCTGGTCCAGTCATTCGGTTCGTTGGGCTCGCTGCTCATCGTTGGCGCGGTGCTCACGCTGTCGTTCGTCTATGTGACCCGCGTCTCCCTCGGCGGAGTCGCCGTATCGCTCGGGGGATCCGCTGCGGCGCTCGGGGGATCGGCTCGCGCGGCGCTGGCGCGCGTCAGGGAGAAGTCTGCGCCGGCGGCGGAGGCGCCGCCACGCCGTCGCCGCACGAACATCAAGAAGGAGTCGGCGGCGCAAAAGCAGGCTGGCCCTGTCATCGTCGTTCGCGACGAGCGAGAGCTCGAAGCACCGGCGAAAAAGGCGGATGCGGGTGATCCAGCAGGAGTTGCCGTTTGCGGGAGCCGACCGCTACCAGATGCCGCCGCTGCGGTTTCTGGACGAGCGCGAGGGGCCCCCGTTGACTGTCGACGAGGAGGCGCTCCACAAGAGCTCCCAGATCCTGGAAACCAAGCTTGCCGACTTCGGCATCGAGGGCAGGGTGGTTGCGGTTCATCCGGGGCCGGTGATCACGACGTTCCACATCGAGCCGGCGCCCGGGGTCAAGGTCAACCGGATCATCAGCCTCGGGGATGATCTTGCGATGGCGCTTCGCGTTCCCGGTGTGCGCATTCTTGCGCCGGTACCGGGAAAGCCGGTTGTTGGCATCGAAGTGGCCAACCCGAAGCGTGAGGCGGTTACCCTCCGGGAACTGCTCGAAGCGGAGGCCTTCGTCGGATCGACATCCCCGACCACGCTGGCATTGGGCAAGGACACGGCGGGTGGTGCAGTCATCGGTGACTTGGCGCGCATGCCCCACTTGATGATCGCCGGGGCGACGGGAAGCGGCAAATCCGTCGCCATCAACGCGATGATCATGAGCATCCTCTACAAGAGTACCCCGCGGGATCTGCGCTTCGTCATGATCGATCTGAAGATGCTCGAGCTGTCGGTCTACGAGGACATCCCTCATCTGCTCGTCCCCGTGGTCACCGATCCGAAACTGGCGGTGGCCGTGCTGCACAACATCGTCGAGCTGATGGAGCAACGCTACCGTCTGATGAAGCAGCACGGCGTGCGCGGCATCGACGGATACAATCGCCTGTTCGACGAGGAGGAGGGGCGTCGCGGCGGCGTCTTGGAGCTCCGCGATCTGGTTGAAGACTCCTCCGAGGATGGCGACGACGCAGAAGATCTCGTCAAACCGCCGAAGGCCGAACGGCTTCCGAAAGTCGTGGTGGTGATCGACGAACTCGCGGACTTGATGATGACCATGGGGCGAAAGGTGGAGGAACCGATCACCCGACTGGCACAGAAGGCGCGCGCCGCCGGCATCCATTTGCTCGTCGCGACGCAGAGACCGTCCGTCGATGTCATTACAGGGCTGATCAAGGCAAACTTTCCCGTCGCGCATCTCGTTTCAAACGACGTCGCGAGTCGACTCGCGAACGATTCTCGACCATATCGGGGCCGAGCGCCTGCTTGGCCGGGGCGACCTTCTCTTCTTGCCGCCCGGTAGTGCGCGCCTGCAACGGCTGCACGGGCCTCTGGTCACCGAGGGCGAGATCCACCGAGTCGTCGAGTTCATTAAGCGGCAGGGTTCGCCGCATTACCTGTTCGATCTCCTCGAGGTGTCGGGCGGCGACGACCCGACCGGTGTCGAGGAGAATCTCGAAGACGAGCTCTACGACCAGGCGGTGCGGCTGGTTACGGAGAGCCGCCAAGCTTCTATTTCCTGGGTGCAGCGGCGGCTTCGTATCGGCTACAATCGGGCGGCGCGGATGATCGAGCGGATGGAGCGTGAGGGCGTCGTGTCGAGCAGCGAGGGGGGACGCCCGCGCGAGGTCCTGGTGCCTCCGATAGCCGCGGACTGAACACCGATGAGGGAACGCGCACCCTGCCGGCGATTGCTGGCTCTCTGTGTCGTCACCATGCTCATTTCGGCGGCGGGCGCGACGGAAACCCCGACGGTTGCAGAGGTAGTGGAAAAAGTGCAGGCGCGTATCGACGCGACGAGTGATTTCACGGCGCGAGTACGGCAGGAACTCGTGTTATCGGCGGCCGGCCGCTCCCTCGCGGCCGAGGGGACGGTCGCATTCAAGCGCCCGGGAAGGATGCGATGGGAGCTTGATGGCGACGAGAAGCAGATCATCGTGGCTGACGGATCCACACTGTGGTTCTACCAGCCGGAGGATCTGCAAGTGATCAAATCGCCCTTCGAGACAGCGTTTCGTTCGAGAACCCCGGTGTCGTTTCTCACCGGAGTCGGTAGAATCCAAGAGGACTTCGACGCCTCGCTCGACGGCGTGGATGGCGAATTGCTGATCCTGGCACTGCGCCCCCGCGCCGGTGCGGAAGAGATCGGCCGCCTGCGCTTGATGGTGGAACCGGGCACCTATGAAATCATGGTAGCGGAGATTACCGATCCGTTGGGTAATCTCACGCGCTTACGGTTCTCCGATCGGCGCCGAAACGTCGGCCTCAATGAGTCCTTGTTCCGCTTCGAGGTTCCCTCCAATGTCGATGTGATCGAGGCCCCCGTCGGTCCCGGGGATGCACCCTGAGCAGAGCAGAGGAGGACGACGATGCCTTCGTTCGATGTCGTGTCGCAGGTGGACCCCCAGGAAATCACCAACGCGGTTCACCAAGCATGCAAGGAAATCGACCAACGTTACGATTTCAAAGGAACCGACACCGTAATTCAGCTGGAAGAGACTGCGATCGGCATCAACTCAAGCGACGATTACAAAGTGAAGGCCGCGGTCGAGGTGCTGCAGTCGAAACTGGCCAAGCGACAAGTGCCCCTAAAAGCCTTGGTGTATGGCAAGGTGGAGCCGGCGGCCGGCGGTCGGGCAAAGCAGACGATCGACATCCAGCAGGGAATCTCGAGCGACAAGGCACGAGAGATCGTCAAGATCGTCAAGGACAAAAAGCTGAAGGTCCAAGCCCAAATCCAGGGAGACCAGGTGCGCATCAGCGGGAAGAAGCGCGACGACCTGCAACAAGTCATCGAGCTGCTGCGTGGGCAGGATCTCAGTTTGCCCCTGCAGTTCGTCAACTTCCGGGACTAGGCGACCGCTGGCTCCTGCCCTTCGGCGGCATCGCTATCTGTGAACAAGTCCCAGCGATCCCGAAACGGTGCATAGCGTCCCCGATAAGGTCTGTTGCCCGCTCCGTGAAGGCTGAACGTCGGCCCCGAGATCACCGCGGCTGGGATCACGAACACTTCGTCGTCCTCCCCACGGCGCTTGGCGATACAGACGAAGACATCGCAATATTTACGGTCCCAGTGACCGTGGCGGTGGAAGTTGAAGCTCCAGCTCCTGTAATTGTACTGGTAACGCTTGCCCCCGACGGTGACCGTGTGCGCGTATCGGCCAGGAAAAGCCACCCGCAGAGCGACACGAATATATCGGTTTACCAGAAGGTCGTAGCCCTTGATGCGCGAGACTTCCTCCACAGCCAGATCCAGCTGCTTCAGCTTCGACACGACGCTAGTACGCGCCAGGGAATGTTTGGATTGGCGGTTCATGCGGACTCGACGATCGGGCCGCATGCCCTGACCCTCTCCACCGCTCCACCCTCACCCCCCCGCCGGGCACGATCGACCCCCGTTGCTCTTATACCCGGCCCCGGGCGATCTGGCAATCTTTTTGTTTGTGCCCCGTTGACAGTGGACGGACGCATGATTATCCTCCGCGCCCTTTCGGAGGAGGGCCATGAGAAAAGCCGGATTGAAGAGCGCGGAAAAGCGTCTGCTGGAAATGAAACGGCAGCTCATGCACGAGATCAACGAAGACTTGAAGCACGGTCGCGAAGGCTCGAAGGACGATGGAATGGACACGTACGACCTCGCGAGTGAGGAGCGGGACCGGGAGATCAACTTCATTCTGAGCGACCGGGAACGCGATAAGCTTCAGGCCATAGATGAAGCGCTCGAGCGAATCGAAGAGCGTACTTATGGGGTCTGCGACAGTTGCGAGGCGGAGATTGCGCCCGGGCGACTGGAGGCGATGCCGTTTACTCGTTTGTGTGTAAGCTGCCAGTCGGAACTCGAACGGGAAGCAAAGGCCACACGCCGCTTCGACGAGGAGCGTGCCTATCGTCGCCTTGGCACGACGGACGTCGAAGACGAGAACAGCTGAGGCACACTACGCCTCGGTGGCTTCCGGCCGTTGGTAGAGGCGCGTCAGCGCCCGTGGACCAGCGAGGTCCGAGCATTGCGATGGGGTCCGCGAGCGAACGTGGCCGGCGGGATCTTACCGAGATCTTTGGGGCGGCGGTTCGCGCTGTCGAGCCGGGTCGCCTAGTTGCCTCGCGGCTGCGTCGTGACGGATCGGAGGCAGCCGTTCGCTTGGACGAAAACCGTTGGCTCGGGTGGAAGGGCCCGCTTCTGGTCGTCGGTGCCGGGAAGGCTGCGGCGAAGATGGCGGCGGGCTGCGAGTCGGTCCTGGACCCCCGGCTACTACGGGGCATGGTGATCGTGCCGGATGGATGCGACGAGGTGTTGTCCGGCCTTGATGTGATGGTCGGTGGACACCCCGTTCCCGATCAGCGAGGTGCACGTGCAACAGAGCGTCTGTGTGCTCTCCTGCAAAGTGCCGGCTCCGGGCCGGTCCTTTGCTTGATCAGCGGCGGCGCCTCGAGCCTCCTGGTCCGGCCGCGTCACCCGGTAACATTGCCAGAAGAGATTGATACAAGCCGACTCCTGCTGCGCTCGGGGTGCAGCATTTCTCAGTTCAATACGGTCCGCAAGCACCTATCGACCGTAAAAGGCGGCGGATTTCTTCGACTCACAAGTGCTCGTCCGATCGCCACTCTGATGCTCTCTGATGTGATTGGTGACGATCCGCAGACGGTTGGCTCCGGTCCGGCCGTCCCTGATTCGACGACGTTCGCCGATGCGGCGGAGGTGCTAAACCGGTTTGCCTTGACCGTTAGGGTACCACCTTCCGTTCGTCGGCTGATTGCGGCTGGTTGCCACGGTCAGATTCCCGAGACGGTCAAACCTGGGGACCCGGAGGCGGGCGGGGTCGAAGCTGTGGTCGTTGGGTCGAACCGCGATGCTCTGGCCGGGGCCGCGCGCGAGGCGGCTCGGCTTGGCTACCGCCCCATCGTCATGGATGAGCCGCTTGCGGGCGAAACGACGACTTGCGCGCGGGCGTGGCTGCGTTCGGCCAAGATGCGCATTGCGGAAATGCGGCGCACCGGCGGGAGGCGCGGCGGCGAGGCCGCGCTCCATGTCGTCGAGCAGGTTCTCCGCACCGCGCAGAAGGTTGCTGCCGGCATCGGCGATGGTGCGCTGGACGATCGCCGGATTGATCCAGGGGATGTTGCTCGGCGCCAGCACATCCACCGCCTGGCGCATCATGAAGCCGACCTGGTCGGTGTGCCGTCGCGACAGGCCCGGCACCGCATGCGTCGCCTCCATCCACCAGGCCTCGTTCAGCAGATGCGCCTGTGCGATGGCATTGAAGGGAAACACCGACCAGGCCGGGTCGGCGAAGCGGCGGTCGCCACCGGGCGGCGAGATGAGTGGCTCCGGCTTCTCCCCGCTGGCCGCGCGGCGCAGCCAGAGCATGTAGCGCAGCCCCTGCAGCCACGCCCGCGTGGCCAGTTCCATCTGCTTGCCCGGGGCGCGGGCGAAATGCATCGCCCAATCGGCCCAGGCGCCGGCCACGGCGGTGGGCGACACACCCTGGGTGACGCGCGCCTCGGCGGCACGCAGGATGCGGTCGAAGGTGTGGAAGGTGGGGCCGAGCCGCGCCTCCGCCGGCATCGGGCTTTCGGCGATGAAGGGCGCAGGCGCGGAGGCCGTGGCTTCGGGCTGCGCGGCGGGCGGCGAAGCGCGCATCGGGCGAGGTTTCTCCATGGCGCCACTCTAGCGCGGGCCGGGGCCGGCAGGCTTGCGCAGCCGCAAGCCGTGCCGGTTTCACCGCATCGTCATGAGTCCTGCGCAACCTCCGCCAGATAGGCGATGGCCGCGCCCACGCCGCCGGGTGCATGCGGAATGCCCGCCAGGCACAGCGCCATTTCCACCGAGGCCAGGGTGCCGAGGATCATCGGCTCGTTCAGGTCGCCGAGATGGCCGATGCGGAACACCTGCCCGCCGAGCCGCCCGAGCCCGCCGCCGAGCGAGACGTTGAACTTCCCCAGCGCGAAGCGACGCACCGCCTCGGCATCGTGGCCGTCGGGCATCTGCACGGCGGTGACGCTGTTCGAGCAGCGATCGGGCGTTTGGCAGAACAGCGTGCGGTCCGTCATTGCCCGACCAGTGGCGCACGCAGCGGCGCACCGCCTCGGCCAGGCGCGCGTGGCGGGCGAAGACCTCGTCCAGCCCTTCCTCCTCGATCAGGCGCAGCGATTCCTGCAGGCCGTAGAACAACGAGGTCGGCACCGTCCCGATGAAGGATTTGTGCCGGCGCGTGAGCATGTTGGACCAGTTGAGGTAGGATTTCGGCAGGCGGGACGCGCATGCGCCGCCATCGCCTTGGCCGAGACGCCGGTGAAGGACAGGCCCGTGGGCAGCATCAGCCCCTTCTGGCTGCCGCCCACCGCGACATCGACGCCCCAGTCGTCCATGCGGAACTCCATGGAGCCGAGCGAGGAGATGGTGTCCACCAGCAGCAGCGCAGGGTGGCCGGCGGCATCGAGCGCGGCGCGGATCTCGGCCAGCGGCAGGACCATGCCGGTCGCGGTCTCGTTGTGCACGGCGCAGATCGCCTTGATGGCGTGGCCGGTATCGGCGGCGAGCATCGCGCGCAGTGCGGCGATGTCGGCGCCGCGGTGCCAGTCGGCCGTCGAGCGTGCGCACATCGAGCGTGAAGTCCCGCGCCATCCTGGCCCAGGATTCGGAGAAATGGCCGGTCTCGATCATCAGCAGCGCATCGCCGGGGGAGAACAGGTTGACCAGCGCCGCCTCCCACGCCGCATGGCCGGAGCCGGTGTAGAGGAACACCTCCTGCTGCGTGCGCAGCACGCGCTTCAGGCCTGCGACGCAGCCGTCATAGACGGTCAGGAAGGCCGGATCGTTGAAGTCGATGCTGACATGCGCCACCGCCTTCAGGATGGAATCCGGGATGTTGGTCGGCCCCGGATTGGCAAAGAACTGTCGGCCGCGAGGGATGCGGGCGGTGGCGGACATGCGGTTCGTTTCCTCGTCTCTAGCGCGCCAGCTCGCGCGCCATGGTTTCAAGCCCGGCAAGGGTCAGCGGGTACATGCGGTTGTCCATCAGGCGCTGCATGATCCCGATGGATTGCGTGTAGCGCCAGTGGGACGGGTCCACCGGGTTGAGCCAGGCGGACTTACGGAAATGCCGCGTCAGGCGCGTGCATCCAGACCTGCCCGCTTCGTCGTTCCAATGCTCGACGCTGCCGCCGGGCTGGATGATCTCGTAGGGGCTCATGGTGGCGTCGCCCACGAACACCAGGCGCCAGTCGGGGCCGTAGGTGCGCAGCACTTCCATCATCGGCCGCTCGGTCTCGCGCCGGCGGCGGTTGGTGCGCCAGACGCGCTCATACGGGCAGTTGTGGAAGTACCAGAATTCGAGGTGCTTGAACTCGGACGCGCGCCGCCGTGAACAGCTCCTGGCAGATGCGGATGTGGTCGTCCATCGAGCCGCCGATGTCCATCAGCAGCAGCACCTTCACGGCGTTGTGCCGCTCGGGGACCATGTGCAGGTCGAGCGAGCCGCCATTGCGCGCCGTCGCGCCGATCGTGCCCGGCGATATCCAGCTCGGTCGCCGCCCCCGTGCGCGCGAAGCGGCGCAGGCGGCGCAGCGCCACCTTCATGTTGCGCGAGGACAGCGCCTCGTCCTCGTCGAGGTCCTTGAAGGTGCGCTGGTCCCAGACCTTCACGGCGCGGCGATGGCGGCTTTCCTCCTGGCCGATGCGCACGCCCTCGGGGTTGTAGCCATGCGCGCCGAAGGGGGAGGTGCCGGCGGTGCCGATCCACTTCGAGCCGCCCTGGTGGCGGCCCTTCTGTTCCGCGAGGCGCTTGCTTCAGCGTCTCCATCAGCGTGTCGAAGCCGCCGAGCGCCTCGATCTGCGCCATCTCCTCCGGGCGTCAGGAGTCTTCTCGGCCATCTTGCGCAGCCATTCGGCGGGCAGCTCGCGCGGCGCCTCGCCCGCGGGCGTCTCCAGCCCCTTGAAGATCTCGCCGAAGACGCGGTCGAAGCGGTCGAGGTGGCGTTCGTCCTTGACCAGCGCGGCGCGCGACAGGTGGTAGAAGTCATCGACGCTGAAACCCGCCACGCCCTCCTTCATCGCGCGCAGCAGGGCCAGGTACTCCGTGATGGAGGCCGGCACGCCGGCGCTGCGCAGCGCGAGGATGAAGGGCGCGAACACCGCTCAGCCCCCGCGGCGGCGCGCGCTCACTGGCCGCGCCTCCGCGCGAGGAAGGCCAGGCGCTCGAACAGGTGCACGTCCTGCTCGTTCTTCAGCATCGCGCCATACAGCGGCGGCAGCGCGGTCTTGGCGTCGCTCGACCGCAGCGCCTCGGGCGGCATGTCCTCGATGGTCAGCAGCTTCAGCCAGTCGAGCAGCTCGGATGTGGCCGGCTTCTTCTTGAGCTCGTTCACCTCGCGGATCTCGAAGAAGACGTTCAGCGCCTCGCGCAGCAGCTCCTGGCGGATGTCGGGGTAGTGCGCCTCGACGATCATCTCCATCGTCTCGCGGTCGGGGAAGCGGATGTAGTGGAAGAAGCAGCGGCGCAGGAAGGCGTCCGGCAGTTCCTTCTCGTTGTTCGAGGTGATGATCACGACCGGGCGATGCTTCGCCTGCACGGTCTTGCGCGTCTCGTAGACGAAGAACTGCATGCGATCGAGTTCGAGCAGCAGGTCGTTGGGGAACTCGATGTCGGCCTTGTCGATCTCGTCGATCAGCAGCACCACCGGGGCATCGGCCTCGAAGGCGTCCCACAGCTTGCCGCGCACGATGTAGTTGGCGATGTCGTGCACCCGCGGGTCGCCGAGCTGGCCGTCGCGCAGGCGCGACACGGCGTCGTATTCGTACAGCCCCTGCTGCGCCTTGGTGGTGGACTTGATGTGCCATTCGATCAGCGGATAGCCGAGCGCCTGCGCGATCTCATGCGCCAGCACGGTCTTGCCGGTGCCGGGCTCGCCCTTGACCAGCAGCGGGCGCTGCAGCGCGACCGCGGCATTGACCGCGACCTCCAGGTCCCGGCCCGCGACATACCGCTCGGTGCCCTTGAACTGCGCCACACGCACCCCCGTTCCTGTCCGGCGCCAAGGTCAGGCCGGGCCGGCTTCGCGCAAGGGATCAGTCCAGCGCCTCGCCAGCCAGGCGGAACAGCGCGGCGGCGAAGGCGCGCATGTTCGCCTCCCGTCCCTGGGCACCGGTTTCCAGCGTGATCACCCGCTCCACGCGCGCCGCTGACGGCCAGGCACGCATGCCCCGCCGCATCGCCGTAGCGGTTGCCTGAAGGTCCGGCCGCGCCGGTCTCGGCAAATCCCCAATCGGCGCCGAGCCTGGCCCGAACGGTGCGCGCCAGCAGCAGGGCATAGGGTTCGGAGGAACTGCGCATGCCCGCCATGTCGGCCTCGGTGATGCCGAGCAGGCCCTGGCGCGAGGCGCGCGTATAGACCACGGCGCCGCCGAGGAAATACGCCGAGGCCCCCGGCACCGCGAGCAGCGCGGCGGAGACCAGCCCGCCGGCGGAGCTTTCGGACGACCGCGACGGTCTCGCCGCGCGCCTTCAGTTTCTCGGCGACCGCGCGGGCCGCCGGCAGCAATGCATCCATGATATCCTCCAGACAGGCGCAGCGAAGCAGGAAGCGCGCGGCCGCGCCATCAGATCCGCATCCACCAGCGCCGCGTCAGCACCAGCGCCGACCAGGCCGGCCACGCCCATCGACGCGGTCGCGACAGGCGCGCCGACCGCCTCCGCCAGCAGCCCCAGCGCGAGGAAGCCGATCGGCCCGAGGCCGATGCACACCGACAGCAGGCCGAGCACGCGGCTGCGCATCTCGACCGGCGTCACCAGGAACACCAGCGTCGGCTGCATGATGGCGAAGCCGGCACCGCCCACGCCGGCCAGCACCAGCGCCAGCGCCCGCCAGCGCCGGCGTCGGTGCCAGTGCGAAGGCGGCCAGCATCGCAAAGTACAGCGCGATGCCGCCGAGGTAGATCGCGCGGTACTGCGCCGGCCGCGCCACACCGCGATGACCGATCGCGCCGAGACAGCGCGCCCACGCCGTCCATGCCCGCCAGCACGCCGATGCCCCCGGGCCCGAGGCCGAGCCGGTCCTGGCCGATCACCGGGATCATGCTGGTGAAGGGCCAGCCGAATAGGTTGAACAGCAGCGTCACCAACAGCGTGCCGACCAGGCGCGGTTCGCTGGCGCACGAACGGCGAAGCCCTCGGCGATGCGCGCCAGCACCGAGGGCGACACGGCGCGGGCCGAGGCGGTGGCCAGGCGCGGCAGGCTGCAGCGCGGCGAACACGGCCGGCAGGTAGATCACGACACTCAGCAGGAAGGCGCCCTCCAGCCCAACCGCCGCCAGCAGCACGCCGCCCAGGGTCGGGCCCAGCACGCGGCTGGCATTGCTGGTGCCGACATCGATCGACATCGCGACACCGATGCGCGCCGGGCCGGCCACCTGGCCGATCATGGCGCGGCGCACCGGGTTGTCGGAGGCCCACGCGATGCCGTTCATGAAGCTCGCGACCGCCAGGTGCCAGACTTCGACCGCATCGGCGAAGGCCAGCGCCGCGATCACGGCCGAGGTCGCGACCTGCGAGAGCACCACCAGCAGCAGCGCCCGGCGGCGGTCCATGCGTTCGGCCACCGCACCCAGCACCGCGCCGAACAGGCCCATGGGCAGCAGGCGCAGCATGGTGAGCATCGCCACGACGAAGGCGGAACCCGTCGCGGCATAGGCAAAGACGCCGACCGCGAGGGTTTCCAGCCAGCGCACGACGAAGACCGCGAGGCCGACGATCCAGATGTTGCGAAAGTCGCGGTCGGCGAAAAGAGTGAGCATGTTGGGAGAAGGCCGCGGGAGGCGAAGCTCCCCCGGTTCCTTTCTTGTCGGGCAGGGACGTAGAGGTGACGATTTCATCGGGGGTGTCCACCTCCCTGGCGCGGAACGCGCCGCCGGCCTGAAGCATCGCCATCAGGCGCCCGGCCAGTTCGATCGCCGACGGATCGCGAGGTTTGTCGCCCAAAGTGATGATCACTCCGTGGATCAGCGCCTGCGCTGCCTCGGGCGTCGCGGAGTTGCTCCCGGCGTGACCCGAGACTGAGCCCTCGCTCGATGGAAGCCAGGGTGTTTCAAACGTAACGCAGCGCGGACGCCGGCCGCGCTACATACAATCGGGCGGTGCCTCGTCCCGAAGGATCAATCGATGCGCCTCCTCCAGGCAGTCCTGTTTGTACTTTTCGCCGCCTGTCTTCCGGCCCGCGCTGAGAATGGGATCGTGGGTTTCGTTGTGATCGCTATCCCTAACGGTACGGCGCCTCCTGTTGAAACCGCCCTGTGGTATCCGGCGGAGGGCGCGACGCCCCGCGCCACACGGCTCGACTTCTTCAGCCAGGACCTGGCGCGGGACGCCCCGTTGCGCGGCCGCAACCTGCCACTCATTGTCATCTCGCATGGCAGCAGAAGTTCGTTCACCGGACATGTGGACACGGCCTTCGCCCTGGCCCAGGCAGGCTTCATCGTGGCCGCTCCGACCCACACCGGCGACAATACGCGCGACCAGACCGGCGCCGCGGATCTTGGCGCCCGCACGCGGCAGTTCGCGGCGGTGATCGAGCATGTCGTGGACCGCTGGAATCCCGGTGCCGTCGACCCCAACCGGATCGGCGCCTTCGGTTATTCGGCCGGCGGCTTCACCGTGCTGGTGGCAGCGGGCGGGACACCGGATCGCAGCCGGGTCGCGGCGCATTGCGCGGAGCATCCCAGTTTCTTCGAGTGCCGGTTGATCGCCGTCGCAACGCCCCCCGTCGCACCGCCGGTCTTGACGCGCACGCCGCGCGCATTGCGTGCGTTGGTCTTGGCCGCGCCGGCGCTCGGCTACACCTTCGGCCCCGGATCGCTGGCCGAACTGGCTATGCCCGTGCAGCTCTGGCAGGCGGAGGAGGACGCCGTTCTGCCCAAGCCGTACTATGTCGAACCGGTGCGATCTGCGCTGCCACGACCGCCTGAGTTCCACAGCGTGGCTGGTGCTGGACATTTCGATTTCATGGCACCTTGCCCGGAAGGACTGGCCCGCGTCGCGCCGGCGATCTGCGAGAACAGGCCGGGCTTTGATCGTGCGGTGTTTCATGCGCAATTCAACGCTGAGATCGTGCAATTCATGACGGATGCGCTGCGGCCCTGAGTGGCTGCGGCAGGGCCGAGAAGCTCACGCGCAGAACACGGGTGGCATTCCGCCGCGGAGGTGCCGATCAGGGCCTTCCACAAATTTCTCGAACACAGCCGCGCAGCCAGCGATGGGCTGGATCGGCATCCCGACGCGGATGCCACAGCAAGGAAATCGTGAGCACGGGCGTCGGGATCGGGATTGGGAAGTGATGCAGACCGGCTCGCAGGCTCTCGGTATGGCGTTCCGGCACCGTGGCGATCAGGTCCGTTCGTCGCGCCAGGGCCAACGCTGTCGAGAAACCACCGACAATGGTGACAATCCCCCTCACCAGCCCGAGCGGCTCCAGGGCCTCGTCAACCGGTCCGCGCTCCAGGCCACGGCGTGAGACAAGGATGTGTTGGCCTGCCGCATGGCGGGCCGACGTCATCTTTCCCTTGCTCAAGGGTTGTCCCAGGCGGACCGCGCCGACAAGGCGTTCATGGAACAAACTCAGCGCGCGTACCTCTGGCCCGATCGCCTGTCCGACGACGCCGGTTTCCAGGTCGACCGAACCGTCTTGCAACGACGTGCTCTCCCGGCCCAGCTTGGGCAGGAAGCGCAGCCGTACGCCGGGGGCTTCCCTGGCAAGGCGCACAATGAGGTCCGGCCCGAAATTCTCAGCGAAGCCTCAGCTCGAGCGCAACGTGAAGGTGCGCACAAGCCGAGCCAAGTCCAGCATGTCGGTCGGCCACGGAACGGCCTCGGCCCGCTGCAGCAGTCGACTGACCGGGGCCTGTAGTTCGAGCGCCCGAGGTGTGGGCACGAGACTGCGCCCTGCTCGGACCAGCGGCGGGTCACCTGTCGTCTCGCGCAGCCGCGCCAGTGCCCGGCTCATCACGGAGGGGCTGAGCCGAAGCCGCCGGGCAGCGCGCGCGACGAGATGTTGAACTGCGAGGTGTTCAACGCGCTCAGGGAAGCCCGGGTTGCTGATCGAGGAATGACGCCGGCACTACAATCGGATCCGGCCGCACTGGTCGTTGGGCTATGGGAGGCGGCCCGAGAGACGGAAGGTGGTCGCGCTTTCCTGGTTTGGCTAATGCCGCTGCGCACGAACGAGGCGGCGGAAGGGCTGCTGCAGGGTTTCGCGTCGCTTCGTGAGCGCCTGCTTCTCGCGCCTACATCGCTGCTGGAAGGGCCACCGGTCGAGGTCGACCCGCTGGTCAGGCCGGCGTTGCAGCGCAGCCTCCGTGCTGTGGCGCCGGTGGACCGTCTTAACCGTGCTATGCGGGAGTACCGACAGCACCGCCGCGCCAGGACGACCGCTGTGCTCAGATCGCCTAATGACTTGGCCCAACTTGTCGCGTCGGGCGCAGTGTTCCGCCTCGATCCTGGGACGCCGGTAAGCCACCTCCGCAAAACCCCAGAAAACCTGGGGATCACGGCGCTACCCTGGGAAGGGAAATGGACGGTTGGAAGACCGACTGGAGCGGGCGAAGGGATTCGAACCCTCGACCCCGACCTTGGCAAGGTCGTGCTCTACCCCTGAGCTACGCCCGCGCTCCGAGCGGAGCGGCGGCTATAAGCACGCCCCGATCCGGATTGCAAGACACCCACCCCCTCGACAATCCCCGCCGCCACGGCGCGATCGCTCCGCCCACGGCAGGTCGCCGAGAGGAAGCGTCATCATGAACCGTCGCGCCATGTTCGGCCTCGCCGCCGGCGCCCTCGCCCTGCCTGCCCTCGCGCGACGCCGCCGCCCAGGGCTTCGACCACCCGCTGCGCTTCGTGGTGCCCTTCGCCCCGGGCGGCACGTCGGACATCCTGGCCCGCCTGATCGCGCCGGAACTCACCCGGGCACTCGGCCAGAACGTGGTGGTCGAGAACCGCTCCGGCGCCGGCGGCAACATCGGCGCCGACCTGGTGGCGAAATCCCCGCCGGACGGCCACACCCTGCTGGTGATCGACGTCTCGACCCTCGCCACCGCGCCGTCGCTCTACACGCGCCTGCCCTTCGACCTGAAGCGGGACCTGGCGCCGGTCACCATGCTGATCTACGCGCCCTACATCCTGGCGGTGAACCCTTCCGCTGCCGGTACAGAACGCGGCCGAACTCGTGGCCTATGCGCAAGGCCAATCCCGCAGCGGGTCAATGTCGCCCATGCCGGGATCGGCGTCGGCAACCACCTCACCGGCCTGCTGGTGACGCAGCATTGGGGCGCGGACCTCACGCAGGTGCCCTATCGCGGCGGCGCCGCGGCCCTGACCGCCGTCGCGGCCGGCGAAGCGCAGATGATCATCAACGGCGCCACCGCCACCGCGCCCTTCTGCCGCCAGGGCACCCTGCGCCCGATCGCCGTGACCGGCCCGGCGCGCCTGGCGGACTTCCCCGACGTACCGACCTTCCGCGAACTCGGCTGGCCGGCCCCCGACAGCGGCTCCTGGCAGGGCGTGCTGGTGCGCGGCGGCACGCCCGGCGCCGATCGTCGACCCGGCTATCGGACGAATTGCAGCGCCGCCATGGCGGTGCCGCGCCGTCGGCCGCGCGCATCACGGCACTCGGCGGCGTCAACCGCGCCGAGGGGCCGGCCGCTTTCCGCACCTGGCTCGATGCCGAGATCGAGACCTGGGCGCGGGTCGTGCGGGCCAACAACATCCGCCTGGACTGAATGGCCGAGACGCCCGAGGGCCTGCTCGCCCGCCTCGCCGCCGCCGGCATCGCGGCCGAGACGCGCCACCACCCGCCGGTCTTCACCGTGGCGGAAAGCCGCGACGCTGCGCGGCGACGCTGCCGGGCGGGCACACCAAGAACCTGTTCCTGATGCCCGGCCAAGGGCGACGGCCCCTTCCTCCTCGCGACGCTCGAGGAGGAACGCCAGGTCTCGGTGAATGCGCTCGCGCGCCTGGCCGGTGCCGGCAAGGTGCGCATGGCGAGCGCCGGAGGAGTTGCAGGCGGTGCTCGGCGTCACGCCGGGCTCGGTCACGCCCGCTCGGCCCTGGTAAACGCCGCGCCCGGCACGGTCCGCTTCGTGATGGATCGCCACCTGGCCGAGCGGCTGCGCGCGCATCTGGGTCCATCCGCTGACCAACGCCGCGAGCACGGGCCTCGCGCCGGCGCGACCTGCTGCGCTTCCTCGCCGGGCTCGGGCATCCGCTGCACCGTGCTCGACATGGATCCGCCGGGCTGATCGCTGCCCCCGGCTTGCGTCCGGCGCCGGACGGCGCATCTATGCGCGAAGACTTGAGGAATGGCTGTCATGGAAATGATCATCGACCCCGCCCGCCAAGGCGCACGCCGGTCCGGCTGCCGACGGCGTGATCAAGGACGGCGACCAGACCGACCTTCATGCCCGACGTGGTGGAGGCGTCGCGCAGCGTCCCGGTGCTGGTCGATTTCTGGGCGACCTGGTGCGGCCCCTGCAAGACCCTCACGCCCGCCATCGAGAAGGTGGTCCGCGCCGCGGGCGGGCGCGTGAAGCTGGTCAAGATCGACATCGACAAGAACCGCGCGCTGGTCCAGCAGCTCACGCAGATGGGCCTGCCGCTGCAATCGGTGCCCACGGTGGTGGCCTTCTGGCAGGGCCAGATCCTCGACCTGTTCCAGGGCGCGCTGCCGGAATCCGAGATCAAGCGCTTCGTCGAGGGCCTGCTGAAGGCCGCCGGCGGCCAGATGCCCGGCGCCGACCTGCTGGCCGAGGCGAAGGAGGCGGTCGCGCCGCGGCGACCACGCCGGCGCGCTCGAGATCTTCGGCGCGCTGTCGCAGCAGGAACCCGAGAACGCCGAGGCCCTGGCCGGCGTGGCCCGCGCCCTGCTGGCGCTGGGCGAGGATGAGCAGGCGCTGGCCGTGCTCGCCAGTGCCCCGGACAAGATCAAGGAACACGCCGACATCACCGCCGCGCGGAGCGCCATCGAGGTCGAGGTCGAAGGCCGCCGTGCGCGCGCGATGCTGGCGGAGTTCGAGGACCGCCTCGCCGCCGATGCCGACGACCATGCCGCGCGCATCGACCTCGCCATCGCGCTCAACGCCAGCGGCGACCGGGAAGCGGCCGTCGATGCGCTGATGGAGGCCATCCGCCGCGACCGCGCCTGGAACGAGGAAGCGGCGCGCAAGCAGTTGCTGAAGTTCTTCGAGGCCTGGGGCTTCGACGACCCGGCAAGCAAGGCCGGCCGGCGCAAGCTCTCGGCCCTTCTGTTTCGTTGACCGGAGCAACGCAACCTTTGTCTCCGTTCCATCCGCGCCTGTCCGACCTGCCGGCCGAGATCGCCGTGTTCCCGCTTGGCGGCGCGCTGCTGCTGCCGCAGGGGCGCCTGCCGCTGAACATCTTCGAGCCGCGCTACCTGGCCATGACCTTCGACAGCCTGGCGCAGGGGCGTGTGTTCGGCATGGTGCAGCCCGATGGCAGCCCAAAGAAGAGCGGCGCCGGGCCCGGACTGTACGGCGTGGGCTGCCTCGGCCGGCTCTCCTCCTTCAGCGAGACGGATGACGGGCGAGTGCTGATCACGCTGACTGGCCTGATCCGCTTCCGCATCGTGGAGGAACTGCCCTTGGCGCCGAGCGGCTACCGCCGGGTGCGCGCAGACTACGCGCCCTTCGCCGCAGATCTCGACGTCGAGGGCGAGCCCCCGGCGCTCGACCGTTCCGAACTGCTGGATGCGCTGCGGCCGTATTTCCGCGCGCGCGGCATCGAAGCGAATTGGGAAGCGGTGGAGCAGACCGCCGACGCCATGCTGGTGACCACCCTGTCCATGGTCTGCCCGTTCGAAGTGCCGGAGAAGCAGGCTCTGCTCGAAGCGCCCGACGCGGCCGAGCGCGCGCGCATGCTGGTGGCGCTGATGCGCATGGGCGCGGCCGCCAATGCCGCACCCGAGGGCCGACCGAGCTGAACCGTTCCCGGCGGCGCGCCAGGCCGGTATCCTGACGCCCTGCCCTCCCGAAGGACCCGACCACCATGTCCGAGACCCCACCCAAGCCGGCTGCGGTGGACCCCCGCCTGCTGGAGATCCTGGTCTGCCCCGTCACCAAGGGGCCGCTGCGCTACGACCGGGAGCGGGCTGAACTGATCAGCGAGCGCGCCGGCCTAGCCTACCCGATCCGCGACGGCATCCCGATCATGCTGCCGGACGAGGCCCGCAAGATCGACTCGTGACCGCGCCCACCGAGATCCGCCTCAAGCGGGCGGAGCAGGCGATCGAAGTCGCCTTTCCCGATGGCGAGCGTTTCACCCTGCCGGCCGAATACCTGCGCGTGGAAAGCCCGAGCGCCGAGGTGCAGGGCCATGGTCCCGGGCAGAAGGTGATCATCGCGGGGCGGCGCCACGTGGGCATCCTGCGCGTGGAGCCGGTTGGCAACTACGCGGTCCGCATTGTCTTCGACGACCTGCACGACACGGGCATCTACGCCTGGGACTATCTGCGCCGCCTGGGGCGCGAGCAGGAGGCACGCTGGGCGACGTATCTGGGGGAACTCGGCGCGCGGGGGCTGTCGCGGGAGCCGGCTCGGCGGTGAGGCGGGCGGTCGGGTGGCGCCCCCCCCCCCCGCGAACTTCCCACAGGTTTCTGGCTGTTGGGGCGTGATGGCGGAGGTCGGTTCGTCATTGGGCGGCAACGCAAAGGGCAGGAGGCAGCCGCGCTACTGCCTCTCCGGGCAGCTGGTCCAAGGAGGTCGGGACGAAGCCCTGTCGCTAGCCCCGTCATTTGTTGGGCAGTGGTGCGTGCCTCACATGCTGCTGGTCAAGTCCGACGAGCCCACCTACGCTTTAATTCTGACAGCAAATCGTCGGGAGCGTTTCATGGTGTTGAAGGTCGGCGTGGGCGATGCGGAAACGGTTCTGTTGCCAGGCGACCTGTTGCTGAAGATTTCGGATGAAAGCGCGATACACACTGCCATCGCAGTGGGTCAGGCTTTAACGAACCCTTTTAGCCGCCACGCAAAAACAGTGCACGCCGCGATTTACACGCGCGACCACATCCTGAACGACGCGGGCAGCGGCATGATTGCTGAAAGCTCAGGTAACGGCTTACTTGAAGCTGCTATTGGAAGATGCCGCCCGCCTCACGAACGGGACACATGGAAGGTCTACCGCTTCTACGGAGACGATAGTGTTGTCGGCGCGACAGCCGATATTGCCTCAATATTAGTAGCTCGTCATGCTGCCGATTCGCATTTTGGCACATATGACTATACAGCATCTATTACATCAGTTATCAAGCCAACCGGCAATACTCTCAAAGGAAACGCCGAAGTATATCAGAATTACATGGCGCTTATCGAGCAGCGGTGTTTTTTTTGTTCGAATTTTGTCGTGGCCTGCT
>CAVOGP010000061.1:0-7659 GCA_963695425.1 uncultured Alphaproteobacteria bacterium
GTATGCCTGATTCGAATCCATTGAGGATCGGTCAGAAATCGGGCGCACATGCCCATTCCCATTCGTCCGGCGGCACTATCTCTACTTTTCACACAAATAGACCTCCGTAAGTTCGCCGAGAATTCCACGACGTGGAGCGCTGAAGCGTGAAACGCGTACGTCGAATTTTGTCCAGCGAGATATCAGTTCAGGTAGATCGTATCCATAGTGAAATGTTACTAGAGAGCCCTCTTCGCTGATTGGATTTCCGTGATATTCTGGTGGATTTATTAGATGTGCTACAGTGCCGTCGGAAAGGTATTCGGCTCGGCGGACGGTTTCTACCCTGTCCTTGATGGTTGGAGCCGTAAACAGGTACGCTCCACCAGGCCTTAAAGTACGATAGATTTCTTGGAATGCCGCCTCTGGCTGATTCACATGCTCCATCACGTCGAGACTGACCACCAGGTCGAGACTTTCCGACGCGAAGGTTTGCTGTTCTAGATTCTCATTTCGGAAGCCATTCACCGTAGCGCCCAACTGTTCGCCGACGAAAAATTGAGATGCGACGTATTGAGGGCACTCCCGCGACATCTTGAGCGAAATCCCCCGCTCGACCGGTGAAGATTCATGAATTTCAAAATCACGCCAGAACGGAAAATGCTCGGTCAATACCAGCGCCAGCGCTCGCTCGCGAGGGAGAGAATGGCAAGATTCACAAAGTAAATGATCACGAAACCACGGATTGCGGGCCATAAAAACCGTCGCCTCTTCGCAGATGGGACAGTATCCTTCGATTTGGCAAATAATTTCTGAGGTCGACATGCAACGTTCTCCCAAAGTATGCTAATTTTCAGTTTTTGTGCGCAAGCGAAAACGCGCGTGGGTTAAAGTGGAAAGCCGCCTATGAGACCACATTCAAGAACCGACCGCTGAGATCCGCCTCACCTGCGCGGCACTGCCGCTTGAGGCGGACAGGAGGGAACGCCGAACGGCATCGAGCAAAAATGCTGTTTTGCGAGAGCGGCCTGCTCGAACGACGCATGGAGTAAAACCTATCGTCGCCAAGCACGTGCAACAAGGCCTCCGCAAGGCTCGTGCACAAGCGCTGAACCGGGACCCTGCCTGCATTCGGAGTACTGCTCTGATAACGCTGAGGAAAGCAGCGTGTGCGTGGGGTCCCGATCTGCGTCGATCAGGACCCCACTAGCGGGCCTATTCGGGTGGGCCTTATGCGGCGCTCATTCACAATCAGCCCCACCGAAAGCCCGGATGACCCGCCGGGGATCGAACTCGTCGGTCAGCTCATGGCTTTGCTCAAGTCCAGCGGCGCCTTTTCCGACAGACAGGATGATGCCACCAGCATCCTGACCACAGGCATGATGCCTCGTTCGGCGGAGGAAGGTATAGGGCGCGCCCCCTCCCCCGCCCTTGCTGTCCTACAGGCCAGCCTGCGAGACGAACTTGGTGTTCAGGTAGGCCTCGATCGCCTCGAGCCCGCCCTCCGAGCCGTAGCCGGAATCCTTCATGCCGCCGAAGGGCACTTCCGGCAGTGCGAGGCCGAGATGGTTGATCGTCATCATCCCGCTCTCGACCTTCGAGGCGATCGCGTTCGCCGTCTTCGCCGAACGCGTGAAGGCGTAGGCGGCCAGGCCATAGGGCAGGCGATTGGCTTCCTGCACCACCTCGTCGAAATCCTTGAAGCGGGAGATCATCGCCATCGGGCCGAAGGGCTCCTCGTTCATGGCGCGGGCGTCCTTGGGCACGTCGGTCATCACGGTGGGCTCGAAGAAATAGCCCTTGTTGCCCAGGCGCTTGCCGCCGGTATGGACCTTGCCGCCCTTCTGCTGCGCGTCCTGCACCATCATCTCGACCCAGGGCACGCGGCGGTCATGCGCGAGCGGGCCCATGGTGGTGCCCTCGGCCATGCCGTCGCCGACCTTCAGGGCCTTGGTGTGCTCGACGAACTTCTCCACGAAGCCGTCGTACAGCTTCTCCTGCACCAGGAAGCGCGTCGGGCTCACGCAGACCTGCCCGGCGTTGCGGAACTTCGCCCCGGCCAGGGTCTTCGCGGCCAGGTCGAGGTCCGCGTCGTCGAACACGATGGCCGGCGCGTGGCCGCCCAGTTCCATCGTCACGCGCTTCATGTGCTCGCCCGCCATGCCGGCCAGCAGCTTGCCCACGGGGGTCGAGCCGGTGAAGGTCACCTTGCGGATGACCGGATGCGCGATGAGGTAGGCGGAGATCTCGGCCGGCACGCCGTAGACCAGGTTCGCCACGCCCGGCGGCAGGCCGGCATCGACGAAGGCGCGGATCAGTTCGGCCGGCGAGGCGGGGGTCTCCTCCGGCGCCTTCACGATGATCGAGCAGCCGGTGGCCACCGCTGCCGAGAGCTTGCGCACCACCTGGTTGATCGGGAAGTTCCACGGCGTGAAGGCGGCGACGGGGCCGACCGGCTCCTTCAGCACCAGCTGGTACACGCCTTCCGCGCGCGCCGGCATCACGCGGCCATAGGCGCGCCGCGCCTCCTCGGCGAACCAGTCGATGATGTCGCCGGCGGCCATCACCTCCATCTTCGCCTCGGGCAGCGGCTTGCCCTGTTCGAGCGTCATCAGCCGCGCGATCTCGTCGGCGCGGGCGCGGAAGATGTCGGCGGCCTTGCGCATGAGCTTGGCGCGCTCGTACGCGCTGACCTTCTTCCAGGTCGCGAAGCCGCGGTCGGCGGCGGCCAGCGCCTCGTCCAGGTCGGCCTTCTCGGCATGCGCGACAGTGCCGATTTTTTCCTCGGTGGCGGGGTTGACCACGTCGATGGTCTTGCCGGAGCGCGCATCGCGCCATTCGCCGTTCACATGCAGCTGGACGTTCGGATAGGCCATGCGTTCGTTCCTCCGGAGGGGCGGTTTCGGCGGCGGAGACTACGCGCGGGCGCGCGCTGCGGCCAGACCGGCCGGCGTATCTTGCCGCATCCCCTCCCGCTGCTAGGCTTCCCAGCAGCAAGGGCCCGCCATGCGGCCCGCGGGGGAATACCAGCCATGGCCGATACGCGCCCCAACATCCTGCTCATCACCGTGGACCAGTGGCCGGGGCAGATGCTCGGCTGTGCGGGCCACCCCACGGTGCTGACACCCACGCTGGACCAATTGGCGCGCAACGGCATCCGTTTCAGCAACGCCTATGCCGAGACGCCGATCTGCATCCCCGCGCGGCGCACGCTGATGACGGGCACCACGACCAAGACGCATGGCGACCGCGTGTTCGGCACCACCAACACCATGCCCAAGCACCTGCCGACCATCGCCGACACCTTCCGCGGCGCCGGCTACCAGACGCTGTGCGTGGGCAAGCTGCATGTCTATCCGCCGCGCGACCGGATCGGCTTCGACAACGTGCTGCTCAGCGAGGAAGGCCGCCCGCACCTGGGCGGGCCGGACGACCACGACATCTTCCTCGCCGACCAGGGCCATCCCGGCAAGCAGTTCCTGCACGGGATGAACAACAACAACTACATGCACCGCGCCTGGCATCTGCCGGAAGAATGCCACGTCACCAACTGGGCGTCGTTCACCATGGCGCGGGAGATGCGCCGGCGGGACCCGACGCGCCCGGCCTTCTGGTGCCTGTCCTACACCGCGCCGCACCCGCCGCTGGTGCCGCTGCAGACCTACATGGACCTGTATCGCCAATTCACGCCGCCGCCGGCACTGACGTCGGCCTGGTCGGCGAAGACCGAGGACCTTCCCTTCGCCCTGCGCATGGTGCGCAACTACTGGCCGGCGCTGACACCCGACGTGCTGGCCGAGGTCCGCCGCGCCTTCTACGCCATGGCGACGCATATCGACCACCAGCTGCGCGTGGTGATCGGCACGCTGCGCGAGGAAGGCCTGCTCGACGACACCGTCATCCTCATCACCGCCGACCACGGCGACATGCTGGGCGACCACGGGCTCTACGCGAAGCGCACCTACTACCAGGGCTCGGGCAACATCCCCTGCATCCTGGTCGGCCGCGCGGCGGACGCAGCGCGTCGGCACCGACCGCGTGGACCACCGCCTGGTCGGGCTGCAGGACGTGATGCCGACGCTGCTCGACCTCGCGGGCATCCCGCAGCCCGCGACGGTGGAGGGGCGCTCCATGCTCGGCGCGCCACGCGCGGTGCTGACCGGCGACACGCTGGAGAACAACGGGGCCACCCGCATGGCCCATGACGGGCGGCACAAGCTGATCTGGTACCCCGCGGGCAACGTGTTCCAGTTGTTCGACCTGGAACGCGACCCGACCGAGGCCGACAACCGCGCCGCCGACCCCGACTATGCCGCCATCCGCACCCGCCTTTCGGAGGCGCTGGCCGCCGCCGCCTGGGGCAGCGACCTCGACCAGGGCTGGGTGCGCGATGGCGCGCTGCATGGTTTCGATCCCGGACCGTATCCGGGCAAGCCCGACCGCTCGCTGTCCGGCCAGCGCGGCCTGCACTACCCCCAGCCACCGGCCTTCGCGCCAGGCACCATGGTCGGTTTCCCGACCTGATCCGCCCCACACCGGCGGGGCGCGATCCGGCGTGGTGCGGCGCAGGCTGTGCGGATAGGATGCCTGCATGATCCTGTCCTTCCCGTGCCCCCGCACGCTCCTGCTGACCGCCGCCCTCCTGTCCGCCTGCGCCGCCGCCGATGGCGGCAGGGCCGGGGAGGCCGGCTTCACGCCCTCGCCCAGCAACGCGTTCGGGGCCTATCTCGCGGGACGGTTTGCCACCTCGGAATCGGACACGGCCACTGCCGCGAACAGCCTGCTGGCGGCGCTGCGGGCCGACCCGGACCAGCCCGAGGTGGTGCAGCGCGCCTTCATCGCGACCCTGCTCGATGGTCGGCCGGAAGCGGTCCGCCTGGCGCGCCGCCTGCCGGACAACCCCCTGGCAGCCATGCTGATCGCCGGCACCGATGCCCAGGCCGGGCGCTGGGACCGGGCCGAGACGCGCATCCGTGGCCTGCCCCGGCAGGGCGCCTCGCAGCTTCTCCAGCCCATGCTGCTGGCCTGGACCCTGCACGGCAAGGGCCAGACCGACGCCGCCGTGGCGCTGCTTCGGCCGATGGCCGAAAGCGGTCGGCTGCGCTCGCTCTACGCTCTCCATGCGGCGCTGATCTGCGACCTCGCCGGCCGCGTGCCGGAGGCGGAGCGCTTCGTGCGCATCGCCATCGGCGACAGCACCCCGCCCACCCTGCGGCTGGTGCAGATCGCCGCCGGCATCCTGGCGCGCGGCGGCAACGAGGCGGATGCCCGCGCGCTGGTGGACATGCTGGCGCGCAGCGAGGACGACCTCTCCCTCGCCATGGGGGAGACGGCGCAGCGCCAGTTCATGACCACCCGCGCCGTGTCCTCCCCGGTCGAGGGCATGGCCGAGGCGCACCTGGCGCTGGCCGGCGCGCTGCGCGGCCAGGGCGCGGCGGAATTCTCCCTGGCGCTGACGCGGCTCGCGCTCCGGCTGCGGCCGGGCTTCACGCCGGCCCTGCTGCTGGCCGCCGATGCCCTGGCAGACGAGCGACAGTTCGATGCCGCGCTGGCCATGCTGGGCCAGATCCCGGCCAACGATCCCCTGGCCGGCATGGTCGGGCTGCGCCGCGCCACGCTGCTCGACCGGCTTGGCCGCACGGATGAGGCGATCATCGCCTTCGCGGCCGTGGCCGCGGCCTATCCGGGCGCCTCCCAGCCCCATGCCAGGCTGGGCGACATGCTGCGCAGCCGGCAGCGCTGGGCCGAGGCCGCCGCCGCCTACGACCAGGCCATCGAACGCGTCGCCGCGCCCACCCCCGGCCATTGGCCGTTGTTCTATGCCCGGGGCATCGCGCGCGAGCGCGCCGGGCGCTGGCCGGATGCGGAGGCCGATTTCCGCCGCGCGCTCGAACTGACGCCGGACCAGCCCTACGTCCTGAATTACCTGGGCTATACCTGGGTCGAGCGCGGGGAGAACCTCGCCGACGCCCGCCGGATGCTTGAACGCGCCGTGGCGCTCCGCCCGCAGGACGGCAACATCGCCGACAGCCTCGGCTGGGCCCTGTACAAGATGGGCGACATGACCGGCGCCATCCGCTGGCTGGAGCGCGCGGTGGAACTGGAACCGCGCAACAGCGTGGTCAACGACCACCTGGGCGACGCCTACTGGACCGCCGGGCGCCAGCGGGAGGCCCAGTTCCAGTGGCGGCGCGCCCTCGCCCTCGGCCCCGAAGGCGACGAGGGGCCCAGGATCGAAGCCAAGATCCGCAGCGGCCTGCCGGCCAACCCGGTGGCCGACAACCGGCGCTGAGCGTCGCACGGTGGCGCCGCCTGGCGGCGTGCAGGGCGGGTGCGCGCCCGCGAAGGTCAACCTGCACCTCCATGTCACGGGCCGCCGGCCGGACGGCTACCACACGCTCGACAGCCTGGTGGTGTTTGCCGGCGCGGCGGATGCCGTGCGCGCGACGGCCTCGCCGCGGCTGAGCCTCACGCTCGAGGGCCCCGAGGCCGGCGCGCTGGCTGCGGAGGCCGACAACCTGGTGCTGCGCGCCGCCCGCGCACTGGCCGCCGCCGCAGGCATCGCGCCCGGCGCGGCACTCACGCTGAGCAAGCACCTGCCGGTGGCCTCGGGGATCGGTGGCGGCAGCACCGATGCCGCGGCCGCACTGCGCCTGTTGAGCAGGATGTGGGGGCTGGACTGGCCTGAACCCCGGCTGGCGGAGGTGGCACTGCCGCTCGGCGCCGACATCCCCGCCTGCATCGCCGCGCGCCCCGCCCGGATGGGCGGGATCGGCGAGGTGCTCTCGCCGGCGCCCTCCCTGCCGCCCTGCGGCATCCTCCTGGCCAATCCACGCATCGCGCTGCCCACGCCCGCGGTGTTCAAGGCGCGGCAGGGCGGGTTCTCGGCGCCTGCCATGCTGCCCTCGGGCTGGCGCGAGGCCCGCGAGATGGCCCAGGACCTGGCTGGACTGCGCAACGACCTCGAACCGCCCGCCATCGCGCTGTGCCCCGCCATTGCGGATGTTCTTGCGGCATTGCGCGGCCTGCCGGGCTGCCTGCTGGCGCGCATGAGCGGGTCCGGCGCGACCTGCTTCGCGTTATTCGCGGATGCCGGGCAGGCCGCCGGCGGTGCGGCGGGGCTGCCGGCAGCGTGGTGGCGCTGGGGCGGGGGCCTTTACGCAGGGCATGACGGGCCGGCCTGAAGCCGCGCGCCGCCTTGGAGGTGTCTCGGCCGCGATGCCGCGACATCGCGGAACGCCGCAGCCTGGCCGATTCAAGCGCAGCCATGCGCGGAGGAGGCCCGCGCGGTCCGGCGCACGCCATCGATGTTGCACTGCGCGCGGATGTGGCGGCAAACGCCGTTCCCGGCCTGCTCCGGCGACCGATGCCCGCCTTCGGGCGCGCCAAGGTGCGATGGCGCCTTGATGCCGCGCGGCGTCGGCGGCATCCTGCCACTGCCGGCGTTCCGCCGGTGCCTGCCGGAGGAAGCGATTATGGCCTGGAAGACTCCCAAGATCATCGAAGTCTCGCTCGCACTCGAGATCAACAGCTACGCCTGCGCCGAGATCGACTGACCGTACCGCGTCCCGGAGCGACTGGAATGCTCCGGGCCATCGTGCTCGGCGCCGCGGCGGGCGGGGGGTTCCCCCAGTGGAACTCGGCGGGTCCTGGTTGCCTGCGCTCCCGCGCCGGCGACCC
>CAVOGP010000062.1:0-103978 GCA_963695425.1 uncultured Alphaproteobacteria bacterium
ACTAACATATAATTCAAAGCCCATTTTATCAACATTTTTATGATGTATACTCTATACAACGGCCAAAATATATATCCAGTTAATTGAAAAAGCCAATTGTAAATCAAACAAGACTAAATCCAACCATTTCCCTTTCATGCATGCAGGACTAATTCTAACATATTCAAAATTCACACAATAGATGCTAGGGACTGGGAGTTTACATCTGACTTGCAGGAATTGTTGCATCTGTATCGAATATGCTTCAATAAGTCAGTAGCAGTGGCACTCTCAAAATTAACAATATCCATGTTAAGGTGCTCACATACTATTCTTAGGTTCCTGTCTAGAACAGAGTTTGTGGACAATATGCCTTTGACAACGGCGGGCCCATCTCCAGCGGGCTCACCCGCACGATCGCCTCGGGGAAGGCGTGGATCAGGAAGGCGTCGAGCTCGGCCTCCAGCCGGATGCGCGCAGCGATGTCCTTGGCCATGACCACGATCTGCGACTGGTGGTCCGAGGGGGACTCGATCGCCGCCAGCGGCAGGTAGAAGCGGATGACGTTCTGGCCGATGTAGGCGCTCCAAAAATCGACGTCCTCGCTCGTCGCCAGCCACTCCTCGATCCGCTCCACGGCGTCTTCGCTGGCGAAGATCGAACTCGACCGCGGCAGCTGCAGGTCGATGATCAGCTCGTTGCGGTCCGAGGCCGGGAAGAACTGCTGGTCCACCCGCTGCAACCCGATCACCGACAGCGCGAACAGCCCCGCCGCCGCCGCGATCACCAGCCACGGCACCCGGATCGCGAACCGCAGCAAGCGCGTGTAGCCGCGGATGATGGCCCCGGCGGCTTCTCCAGCTCGCCCGGCTTGGGCGGCTTCAAGAGGAACCCGCCCACGATCGGCGTGAAGATCACCGCCACCAGCCACGAGGTGAGCAGCGCGATGGTGATCACCTGGAACAGCGACGTACTCGCCCGCCGGCCCCCGGGCGTAGCCGATGGGCACGAAGCCGGCGATGGTGATCAGCGTGCCGATCAGCATCGGTGCCGCCAGGGTCCGATAGGCAAAGGTCGCCGCCTTGTCGATCGGATCGCCGGCGGCGAGCCTTCGCAGCATCGCGTCGGTGGTGGTCATCGCGTCGTCCACGAGCAGCGCAAGGGCGATGATCATCGCCCCCAGCGACACCCGCTGCAGATCGATCCCGCGGCTCTCCATGATCGTGAAGACGATCGCCAGCGTCACCGGGATCGCCACCGCCACCATCGCCCCGGGCCTGCCCCCGATGGCGAGGAAGCCGCCGCCAGGATGATCCCGACCGCCTGGTAGAGCGACAGGGTGAAGTCGCCGATCGAGCGGTCCACCACCTCCGGCTGGTTCGAGACGAGAAACGGATCGATGCCGATCGGCAGTTCGGCCCTGACCCGCTCCATCGCCGCCGTGACCTCCTCGCCCAGCGCCAGCACGTCGCCGCCCGGCGCCATGGAGATGGCGAGCCCGATCGCCCGCTCGCCGTTGACGTGGTAGAGCGGCGCCGGCGGATCGACGAAGCCCCGCCGCACCTCGGCGATGTCGCCGAGCCGGATCATCCGCCCGCCGGCGTTGATCGAGACCTCCAGCACGTCGGCCTCGGTCTCGAAGGCGCCGGTGACCCTGAGCGACAGGTTTTCCAGCCCGGTGTTGATGGTGCCTGCGGGGCGCACCACATTCTGCGCCGCCACCGCCGCGAATATCTGGTTGAAGTCGAGCCCCATCGCCGCCACCCGGTCGGGGGCGAGCTCGATGAGATCGTCTCGTCCTGCACGCCGATAAGTTCGATCTTGGCGATCGCGGGGACCTCGCGCAGCAGCGTCGAGCGCGCCTGGTCCACGTAGTCCAGGAGCTCGCGCGGGGTGAACCCGTCGGCAGTGAAGCCGTAGACGATGCCGAAGACGTCGCCGAACTGGTCGTTGAAGAACGGACCCAGTATCCTTGCGGCAGCGTGTGGCGCATGTCGGCCACGCTGTTGCGCACGTGGGTCCAGCTCTCGGCCACCTCTTCGGGCGGCCACTCGCCCTGCAGATCGACGAAGATGGTGACCGCGCCCGGCCGGGTGATCGAGCGCACGGCGTCCAGCCCCGGCGCCTCTTGCAGCGTGCGCTCAAGCCGCTCGGTGACCTGCTCCAGCGTTGTCGATGGTGGCGCCCGGCCAGAAGGCGGCGACCACCATGGTGCGGATGGTGAAGCTCGGATCCTCGTCGCGTCCGAGGTTCACGAAGGCCATGACCCCGGCGACGACCGCCACGATCATCAGGTAGATGGTCAGCGGCCGGCTGCGGATCGCCCATTCCGAGAGGTTCGGCCCGATCATGATGCGCCGCCGGGCAGCCTCACCTCCTGGCCGGCGCAGGCGCCTGCACGGCCTGGCGGTGACCACCACCTCGCCCAGCGCCAGCCCGTCGGAGACCACGACCGCGGTCGGCGCGAAGCGTGCGACCCCGATCGGCCGCAGCGACACGGTGCTGGTGGCCGGGTCAACCACCCAGACGGCCGGCTGGCCCTCGGCGCTTGTCAGCGCGCTGGCGGGCAGCTCGATCCCCGCCTCGCCGCCGAAGGTCACCCTGCCGACGACGGTCGAGCCCAGCCGCATCTCCGCCGGCGGATTGATCAGGCCCACCCGCACCCGGAACGTGCCGGTGACCGGGTCGGCGCGCGGCGAGATTTCACGCACCCGGCCCAGCGCGGTGACGCCGGGCGACAGCGACAGCGCGACCTCGATCTCGGATTCCGGCGGGCTCGCCTCCATCACCGCGGCCGAGACGTCGAAGACCGCGTCCCTCCCGTCGTCGCGGGCGAGCTGCACGATCATCCGCCCCGGCTGCACCACCTCGCCGGGCTCGGCACCCACCGCGGTCACGGTGCCCGGCGCGTCGGCCAGAAGCTCCGTGTCGTCCACCCGCCGGCTCGCGATGCTCACCTGCGCCTGCGCCGCGTCGGCCGCGGCCTGGGCGGAGATGAACACCTGCTCGGCGCGCTCGAAGGCCACCCGCGCCGCGATCTGCCGCTCATACAGGTGCCGCTGGCGGTCGTAGTTGATCCGCGCCTCGGACAGCTGGCCGTTGGCGGCGATCAGGCTCGCCTCTGCCGCGCGCAGCGCGTTCTCCTCGTCGGTCGGGTCGAGCCGCGCGATGACCTGGCCGGCCGCGACAGTGTCGCCCACGCTGACCAGCCGCTCGACCATGCGCCCGCCGATGCGGAAGGCGAGATCGACCTGGATTTGGCTCTCCACCGTGCCGGCCAGCGACACGACGCTGCCGCCCTCGCTCTCCTCGACGGTGACGACGCGCACCGGCCTGACCTCGGCCGGGGCCGGCTCCTCCTCGGCGTCGCAGGCCGCCAGCACGCCCACGAGCCCCGCGACGAGAGCAAGCCCGCGCATCCGCCCGGCCGTGGCGTTTTTCAGCAGCATCGCGATCGGCCCCCTGAGGCAGTTGCGCCGCGGCACGATAGGCGGGTTCGGCGCACGACTGCAAGATCATCCAGCACACTTCAGCAACGAGAAGTCCGCATTGCAGCAACCCGCCGTTAACGCTCAATTGACCACGATTACTGTTTAGCATCAATAACTTGCGAAAACCTCCGCACGGGAAATTCCTTGACGACGGCAGATCTCTCCTCCGTCATCCCCCGTGGCCGCTGCGTCTGGCAAGGCGCGCGCGTATGCGGCGGACCAGCACCCAGACCAGCAGCAGCACCGGCACGGTCAGCCCCGCCACCAGCACCCCGTGCGAGACGCCGGCCCGCTCGGCCACCGGCGCTAGCACACCCGCGGCCAGGTTGACCCCGTAGTAGCTGATCGCCACCACCGACAGCCCCTCGACCGTCTCCTGCAGCCGCAGCTGCATCGCCGCCCGCCGGTCCATCGCCCGCAGCACCTCGACGTTCTGCGTCTGATTGGCCACGTCCACGCGCGTGCGCAGCAGGTTCGCCGCCCGCCCCGCCCGCCCCGAAAGCTCGTCCAGCCGTGCCTTTGCCGAGCGGCAGGTCCGCATCGCCGGCTCGAAACGCCGCAGCATGAACTCGCCGAAGAGCTGCCGCCCCCCCACCCGCTCCTCGCGCATCACCTGGATGCGCTGGTTGACGATCGCCTCATAGGCCCCCGCCGCCCCGAAGCGGAAGGCCGCCGACGACGACAGCACCTCCAGCTCGGCGGCGATCTTCAGCAGCCGATCGAGCGTCTCGCCTTCCTGCCCCAGCCCCGCCGCCATGGCGCCGACGCTGTCGGCCAGCTCGTTGTCGAGCCGGGCCACCGCGCCCGCCACCTCCCGCGCCTGCGGCAGGGTCAGCATCGCCATCGACTTGTAGATCTCGACCTCCAGCAGCCGCTGCACGATCCGCCCCAGCCGCCGCGGCTGGATGTCCGGTCGGCAGAGCACCACCAGGCGGCTGCGGCCGTCGGCGTCGATGCGGAAGTCACCCGCCACCACCGCATCGCCGTCCGCCACCCGGCTGACCGCCAGGCTTTCGGAGACGAACCACTCGGGAAAGTCGCGCTCCACCGACGCCTCGGCCTGCGCTGCGGTGGCGGGCTTCACCCAGACCAGTGCCGCCGTCACCAGCCGCCCCGGCGCCGCCGCCAGCCAGTCCTCGGGAAACAGCCGGAACGGCGCATCCGCAAACGGCTCGCTCCGGTTCTCGTTGGTGAACAGCGTATAGGTGACGAACTCGGTATGCATCTCCCAGGCCAGCAGCGCATTCCCCAGCCGCCCCGACCAGTGCCCGGCATCCGGTGCCGGGTGCGGGGCGCCGAAGCGGTCGAGCAGCGCCGTCAGATGCGCCCGATCCGCGCTGCGGTCGCGCTCGGCGGCACCCACCGGCTGCTTGACCGCGATCATCGCCGCGCGGCACGGGGCCTCGAGCTCGGGAAACGGCCGAGCGTGCAGCTCGTTGGCGAGCTGGTAGCGGCCGGGATAGTCGTCGAGCACGAACATCGCCATGCGGCCTCCTGACGCCCCAAGGTGCCACGCCCGGCGCCGGAGTCCATGGCCCAGATGCGCGCCCGCCCGCATCCCGCGCCCCGCCGTGATCCGACGGTCACAGACGCACGGTCAGCGCCGCCCGAACAGCCGCTCGATATCCGCGAGTTTCAGCTCCACCCAGGTCGGCCGCCCGTGGTTGCACTGACCGGAAAAGGGCGTCGCCTCCATCTCGCGCAGGAGCGCGTTCATCTCCGCCGCTCCCAGCCGACGCCCCGCGCGCACCGACCCGTGGCAGGACATGCGGCTCAGCACCGCATCGAGCCGCGCCCCCAGCCCGCCGCCGCCCTCGGCAAGCGCATCCGCCACGTCCATCAGCAGCCGCCGCCCGTCCACCTCGCCGAGCAGCGCCGGCGTCTCGCGCAGGCAGAGCGCCCCGCCGCCGAACGGCTCGACCACCAGCCCCAGCCGCGCCAGCTCCTCCGCCGCCCCCAGCAGCCGCTCGCCGGCAGCCGCGTCCATCTCGACGATCTCCGGCAGGAGCAGCATCTGGCTCGCCACCCGGCCCCTGCCTGCATGCTCGGCCTTGAGCCGCTCGTAGACCAGCCGCTCGTGCGCCGCATGCTGATCGACGATCACCACCCCGTCGGCGGTCTGCGCGATGATGTAGGTCTCGTGCACCTGCGCCCGCGCCACCCCCAGCGGCAGGCCCTCGGTGTCCTCGGCCACCGGTGCAACCGGCGCCTCGACCGGCGCCTCCACCCGCCCTGACCACCCGCCGCCACCAAGCGACGGCTGGGCAAAGCCCGGCGGCAGATGCGGCCGCGCGGGCCAGGCACCCGGCTCGGCACGAAACGCCCCGAGCATCCCCAGCCCCGTGCCCGTCGCCCCGCGATGACCGGCACCCGCCAGCGCCGCCCGCAGCGCCCCCAGCACGAAGCCGCGCACCAGGCCCGGATCGCGAAACCGCACCTCGGCCTTGGCCGGGTGGACGTTCACGTCCACCTCCTCGGGCGGCAACATCGAGAAACAGCGCCACCACCGGATGCCGGTCGCGCGGCATCAGGTCGGCATAGGCGCCGCGCAATGCCCCCACCAGGAGCTTGTCGCGCACCGGGCGGCCGTTGACGAAGAGGTACTGCGCCACCGCGCGCCCCCCGCGAGAAGGTCGGCAACCCGGCCAGCCCGCCCAGCCGCAGCCCGTCCCGCCGGGCATCGATCGGCCACCGCATTCGCCACGAAGTCCGCCCCGATCACCGCCGAGAGCCGCGCGTGCAGCCCATCGAACAGATCGCCGGGTGCGGCCGCCAGCCGCAGGACCTCCCGCGGCGCCTCCGCATCGCTCACGTCGGTCAGCCCGAAGGCGACGCCCGGCGACGCCATGGCCAGCCGGCGCATCACGTCGCCGATCGCCTGCGCCTCGGCCCGGTCGCTGCGCAGGAACTTCAGCCGCGCCGGCGTGCCGGAGAACAGCGCCTCCAGCGTCACCGTCGTGCCCCGCGCCAGCGCCGCCGGCCGCACCGGACCCGCCTCGCCGCCCCGCTGGGTCACGCTGGCCGCCTCCGCCGCGCCGCGTGCGCGCGAGGTCACCGTCAGCCGCCCGACGGCGCCCAGCGACGGCAGCGCCTCGCCGCGGAACCCGAAGCTGCGGATGTCGGTCAGGTCGAACCCGTCGGTCTTGGAGGTCGCGTGCCGCGCCAGCGCCAGCGCCAGTTCACCCTCGGGAATGCCGTGGCCGTCGTCGGCGACCCGGATCAGCCGCTTGCCGCCGTCGGCATAGGCGACCTCGACGCGACCGGCCCCCGCGTCGAGCGCGTTCTCCACCAGTTCCTTCACCGCCGAGGCGGGACGCTCGACCACCTCACCGGCGGCAATCCGGTTGGCGGCCGCGGCGTCGAGCTGGCGGATTGCCCGGCGCTCACGCTCTATCTTGGGGTACTCGGCGTTCATACCCCTACTAATAGCATGAGCCGAGGCGGCCACACTAGGGCAAATGCACCTCGTCCACACCTTCCGGCCGGCCGACCACCACGAAGGTCAGCCGCTCGGGGACGAGCAACCGCCGGGCGACGCGAGCGATGTCCTCGGTAGTCACCGCCTCCACCAGGTCGTTGCGGATGTTGACATAGTCGAGGCCCAGGCCGGCGACCTGCAACCCCAGCAGCATGTCCGCGATGTTGCCATACCCGTCGAAACGCAGCGGATAGGCGCCCGTCAGATAGCGCTTCGCCGCCTCCAGCTCGGCCTCGGTCACGCCCGCCTCGGCCATGCGCGCCCATTCCGCGCGCACGATGGCCAGCGCATCGGCCACCCGGGCATTGGCGCTGGAGAACCCGCCCACCACGCAGCGGGCCGTAGTCGTTCGTGGCCAGCGAAGTGCTGATCCCGTAGGTCAGGCCCCGCCGCTCGCGCACCTCATCGGTCAGCCTCGAGCCGAAGCCGCCACCGCCGAGGATGTGGTTCATCACGAAGGCGGGCACGAAGTCGGGATCGTCGCGGGTGATGCCGGCATGGCCGAACAGCACCAGCGACTGCGGGATGTCGAGATCGATCACCCTCAGCGCCCCCGTCGTCGCCGGCTCCGCCACGACTGGCAACGGCGGGCCCCCGGCGGGCAGGCCGCCGAAGAGCCGGTCGAGCATCGGCCCGGCCTCCGCCTCGGTGATGTCGCCCACCACGGCGACCGTCATCCGCTCGCGCACCAGGGCCGCACGGTGCGCCTCGCGCAGCGCGGCGGCGTCCAGGGCACCGACCGTCTCGACCGTGCCATCGGCCGGGCGGGCATAGGGATGCCCGGGGAATGCGTCGGCGTAGAAGGCGCGGCTGGCGATGCGGCCGGGGCTGGTCTCCTGGCTGCCGAGCCGCGAGACCATCTGCGCGCGGACCCGCGCAACGGCGTCGTCGTCGAAGCGGGGCGCGACGATCGCGCTGCGCAGCAGCTCCACCGCCGCATCGCGATCGGCACTCAGCATCTGCGCCGAGACGCCGACGTCGTCCTCGCCGGCGTGGAAGCCGAAGCGGGCGGCAAGCTCCTCGCGCGCCTCGGCGAAGGCGGTGGCGTCGAGCTCGCCCGCGCCCTCGTCGAGCAGCGACATCATCAGGCTGGTGGCACCGGCACGACCCTCGGGGTCGAGCACCGCACCGCCGCGGAAACTCGCCTCGATGGTCACGATCGGGATCGTGTGGTCGGCATAGAGCCAGGCGGTGATGCCGCCCGGCGAGGTGATGGGAACGATCTCGATCTCGGCCCGCGCGGGCTCGGCCAGCGCGAGCACCATCGCGCAGATGGCGGCGAGGCGCCTCACTGGCCCAATCCTTCCACGGGGTCCGTTCCCATCAGCCAGCCGGTGACCGAGGCCTCGGGGCGGAATATGCTGCGGGCGGCCGCCGTGATCTCCTCGGCGGTGATGGACTGCAGCAACTCGGGCCAGACCTCGACATCCTCCAGCGTCAGCCCGGCGACGAGCGCCGAGCCGATCCGCCGGGCGCGGCCCATCTGGCTGTCGAGCGCATAGGTCTCCGCGGCGGCGATTCGGTTGCGCAGCCGGTCGAGCTGTCGCTGGTCGGGGCCTTCCTCCAGGAAGCGGGCGATCAGCGCGTCGAGCCGCGCCTCGGCCTCGGCGAGGCTCACGCCGGGCCTGGGATTGACATAGAGGTCGAAGGTCTGCGGATCGAGGCCGAGGTCGGAATAGGAGGCACTGGCGCTGAGGGCCACGTCCTCCGAGAGTTGCAGCGTCTGGCCCATGACCGAGGTGATGCTCCAGCCGCCCATGAGGTCGGCAAGCAGCCGCAGCGCCGCCGCCTCGCGCTGGTCGCCGGGCCGGCGCGTCGGCGCGAGGTAGCTGCGGGTGAGATAGGGCCGGCGGACCCTCGCGTCGCGCGCCTCGACCCTGAGCGCCACGCGGTGCTCGGGCTCCTGCGGGCGCAGCCGCGGGGCGATGGCCTCCGAGGCCGGTATCGGGCCGAAATGCTCGATCGCCAGCCGCTCGACCTCGGCCGGCTCGACGTCGCCCGCGACCACGAGGATGGCGTTGTTTGGCGCGTAGTGCTTGCGGTAGAAATCGAGTGCCATCTCCTCGTCGAAGGCGGCGATCTCGTGTTCCCAGCCGATCACCGGCCGGCCGTAGGGGTGGTTGAAGAAGAGTGCGGCCCGGCGCTGCTCGGCAAACGGGCCGTCAGGGCTCGTCTCGACCACCTGCCGGCGCTCTTCCAGCACCACGTCGCGCTCTGACAGCACCCCGTCGGCGCCGGGGTCGAGGCCCACCATGCGGTCGGCTTCCATCGCCATCACCAGCCCCAGCCGGTCGGCGGCAATGCGCTGGTAGTAGCCGGTGTAGTCGTACGAGGTGAAAGCGTTGTCCTCGCCGCCGTTCTCGCGGACGATGCGGCTGAACTCGCCGTCCTCCAGTGTGCCGGTGGCCTTGAACATCAGGTGCTCGAGGAAGTGCGCGATCCCCGATTGCCCCTCCGGATCCTCGGCCGCGCCCACCCGGTACCAGACCATGTGCGTGACCACCGGCGCGCGGTGATCCTCGATCACCACCCCCTGCATGCCGTTCGGCAGCGTGAAGCTGGTGATGTCGGAGGCGCTGGCGATCGGCGGCGCGAGCAGGCTGAAGGCGAGGGCAGCGATCGGCGCGCGCATGTATTCCTCCCGGAACGGTTGGGGCGAGAGTATCGCCCGCGCAGCGGACTTCAACTGCCGGCCACGCAGGCGTGACCACGCCCGGCAACCGAAGCCCCCGTTAATCCCGCATTAACTACGATTTTTGTTTAATTTCAGATACTTGAAAAATCTCCGCACTGGTTATACCCTCCCGAACCCTGTGCGCCGGCCTCGCGAAGCCCCTGCCCGGCGCCACGGCGGGTCGATTGACCGCAGGCGCCGGACGTGCGATCTGCCGGCCTGCCCCAGACAGGTCCACCACATGAACCAGCCCCTCTCCAACTCCCAGGTGCGCGACGCCGAGGCGCTGCTGCACCCCTATACCAACGCCGTGACGCTGCGGGCCACGGGCGCGCACATCATCGAGCGCGGCGAGGGGGTGCGCGTCTGGGATGCGCGCGGCAAGTCCTACATCGAGGGCGTCGCCGGCCTCTGGTGCACCGCGCTCGGCTTCGGCAACGCCGAGCTGATCGAGGCGGCGCGGGCGCAGATGGAGAAGCTCTCCTACTACCACCTCTTCGGCGGCCGCAGCCACGAGCCGGCGGTGGAACTGGCCGAGAAGGTCAAGGCGCTCGCGCCCTCCGTGGCGCGCATCTTCTACCAGTCGAGCGGCTCCGAGGCGAACGAGACCCAGGTGAAATTCGCCTGGTACTACAACAACGCCCTCGGCCGGCCGGACAAGAAGAAGATCATCAGCCGGGTGAAGGCCTACCACGGCGTGACCATCGTCTCGGGCTCGCTCACCGGGCTGCCCAACAACCACCGCGACTTCGACCTGCCGGTGGACCGCATCCGCCACACCGCCACTCCCCACTACTGGAGAGGTGCCGAGCCCGGCGAAACCGAGGCGGCGTTCACCGCGCGGCTGGCGGCCGAGTTCGAGGCGCTGATCCTCGCCGAGGACCCCGACACCGTCGCCGCCTTCATCGCCGAGCCGGTGATGGGTGCCGGCGGCGTCATCATGCCGCCGCAGGGCTATTTCCCGGCGATGGCCGAGGTCTGCCGCAAGTACGACATCCTGATGATCTCCGACGAGGTGATCTGTGGCTTCGGGCGCACCGGCGAGTGGTTTGGCGCGCAGACGCTGGACTTTCCCGCCAACGCCATGTCCATGGCCAAGCAGCTGACCAGCGGCTACCTGCCGCTCTCGGCGGTGGCGATCGACCGCGGGATGGCCGAGGTGATCGAGGCCAACTCCGGCAAGATCGGCACGCTCGGCCACGGCTATACCTACGGCGGCCACCCGGTCGCCTGCGCGGTGGGGGTGAAGGCGCTGGAGATCTACGAGCGCATCGACCTGCTCGGCCATGTCCGCCGCGTCTCACCGGGCTTCGGCGCGCACCTCGACCGGCTGGGCCAGCACCCGCTGGTGGGCGAGGCGCGCCACCTCGGACTTGTCGGCTGTCTGGAGCTAGTGCCGAACAAGTCGCCCAAGGGCTTCGCAGAACCCGGCAAGGTCGCCGCGCGCATGAACGCGGAGCTGATCGAGCGCGGCGTGATCAGCCGGGCGATCGTGGACACGATGGTCTTCTGCCCGCCGATGATCATCACCGAGGCCGAGATCGACGAGATGTTCGGCCCCGTCGAGGCCGCACTCGACGCGACACTCGGCTGGGCGAAGGCCGAGGGACACCTTGGCTGAGGCCACCGCAGGCCGCAGCTTCACCAGCGGCCTGCACTGGGCCTGGAACCAGATCACCTCGCGGCTCTGGTTCCGGGTCAGCATCTTCGCCGCCGCGGCGGTGCTGACCACGCTGATCGCCAAGGCGGTGGCGCCGCTTGTGCCCGTATGGATCACCGAGAGCATCGGCGAGCGGGCGACCTGGGACATCCTGTCGATCCTCGCCTCGGCGATGCTGGTGGTCGCCACCTTCTCGCTCGGCACCATGGTGCAGGCCTTCGCGGCCGCCACCAGCTCGGCGACCCCACGCGCCGCGCGCATCCTGATCGACGACCCCTATTCGCAGAACGTGCTCGCGACCTTCCTCGGCGCCTTCGTATTCGCGATGGTCGGGCTGGTCGCGCTCGGCTTCGGCTTTTACAGCCTCGAGGGCGAGACCGTGCTGCTCTTCGCAGCCGGGCTGGTGATCCTGCTCGTCATCACCACCTTCTTCGCCTGGCTCGACCACCTCGCCAACATGGTCCGCCTCGGCGAGACCCAGGCCAAGATCGAGGTGCGCGCCCGCAAGGCGCTCGACGCACGCGCCGAGGCGCCGCTCTTCGGCGGGGTCGCGATGACCGCAGCCGATCGCGCCGGCACGCCGCTGCTGGCAACCGACGCAAGCTACGTGCAGCATGTCGACTTAGAGGCACTGCAGTCGGTTGCCGAGAAGGCGGGAGGCCGCGTGGCGCTCGGCTGTCCTGCCGGGACGGTCGCCGATGCGACCTGCCCGCTCGTCTGGACCGACTGGCCCCCTGACGCGGAGGAGCGCGACGCGCTGCGGGCGGCCTTTACCCTGGGGCCGGAGCGCTCCTTCGATCAGGATCCGCGCTTCTGCCTGCAGGTGCTGGCGGAGATCGGCTCGCGCGCGCTGTCGCCCGGCATCAACGACCCGGGCACGGCGATCGGCATCCTCGTCGGCCAGCAGCGGCTGTTGACCCGCTGGGGCGAGCGCCGCCGAGGCCGCGCGGCCGAAGAGCCGAGCTTCCCCCGGGTCGCGGTTCCGCCGCTGGCAGCCAGCGATCTCTTCGACGACGCCTTCGCCCCGTTCCTGCGCGACGGGGCCGGGATCGTCGAGGTGGGGCTGCGTCTGCAGAAGGCGCTCGTCGGGCTGGCGGCGCTCGACCTGCCCGGGTTTGCCGATGAGGCCCGCCGCCTGTCGCGCGGCGCGCTCGACCACGCGGCCAAGGCCCTCGCGACCGAGGCCGACCGCGAACGCCTGGCCGCCGCAGCGAGCCCCCTCATGCCGAACCGACCGGAGCTTTGACATGAACCCACTTCGCGGTATCGGCCTGAAGATCGTCTCGGTCATGGTCTTCACGCTGATGGCGATCTGCATCAAGTCCACCGCCGGGCAGGTGCCGCCGGGCGAGGCGGTGTTCTTCCGCTCGTTCTTCGCGATCCCGGTGATCGTGGGCTGGCTGATCTGGAAGCATGAGCTGCGCCACGGCCTCGACACCCAGAATCCAATGGGCCACCTCTGGCGCGGGCTGATCGGCACCACGGCCATGGGGCTCGGCTTCACCGCGCTCGGCCTCCTGCCGCTGCCGGAGGCGACGGCGCTGGGCTATGCCGCGCCGATCCTGACGGTGATCTTTGCGGCGATGTTCCTCGGCGAGGAGGTGCGCATCTTCCGGCTGACGGCGGTCGCCGTCGGCATGATCGGCGTGGTGGTCGTGCTCTCGCCACGGCTGACGCTGACCTCGGTCGGGGACGCCTCGAAGCTGCAGACCATCGGCGCCATGGCAGCGCTCCTCGGCGCGGTCTTCGCCGCGCTGGCGCAGGTCTTCGTGCGCAAGCTGGTGCATACCGAGGCGACGGCGGCGATCGTCTTCTACTTCTCGGTCACCGCGGCCATTCTGTCGCTTGCCACCTTGCCCTTCGGCTGGACCGTGCCGACCACACTCGGGCTGGTGCTGCTGATCTCGGCGGGCCTCTTGGGTGGCATCGGGCAGATCCTGCTGACCGAGAGCTACCGGCACGCCGAGGTGGGGGTGATCGCGCCGTTCGAGTATGTCTCGATGCTACTGGCGCTGGCATTCGGCTACGCGCTCTTCGACGAGACGCCGACCGGGCGCATGATCATGGGTGCTGCACTGATCGTGGCCTCCGGTCTCTTCATCATCTGGCGCGAGCGCCGGCTCGGCCTCCAGCGGGGTGCTGCCCGCAAGGTGCTGACACCGCAGGGATGAACCCGGCTTGACCGCGCGCACAAGGAGGCCCAGGGCATCGCCATGCTGATCTACAAGGTCCTGCGCGCCGGGGAATGGGACGTGCTCGCGCGCGACGGCACGAGCCCTGGCGCGCCGGTCGACGTCGCCGACGGCTACGTGCATTTCTCCACCGCCGGGCAGCTTGCCGAGACCCTGCGGCGGCATTTCGCGGGCGAGACCGGCCTGATACTGGCCGCGGTGGACGCCGATGCAGCCGGGGCGTCGATACGCTGGGAGCCGTCGCGGGGCGGCGCGCTCTTCCCGCATCTCTACCGGCCGCTCGCCATGGCCGACGTGGTCTGGACGCGCCCACTGGCGGACGGGCCGGACGGGCCGCTGCCGCCGGAGCTTGACGGGTGAGCGCGCTCGAGCGGCTTGGCCTCGCGGCGCTTCGCGCGGTCGATCCGGAGACCGCGCACGGGCTGGCGCTGCGTGCGCTGCGCGCGGGTCTCGCGCCACGTCCCGGCCCGATCACCTCGCCCCGGCTGGCGACGCGGGTGGCGGGGCTCGACCTTCCCAATCCGCTGGGGCTCGCGGCGGGCTTTGACAAGAACGCGGTGGCGGTGGGGCCGCTGCTCGCGGCGGGCTTCGGGTTCGTCGAGGTGGGGGCGGCGACGCCGCTGCCGCAGCCCGGCAATCCGCGACCGCGGATGTTCCGGCTGGCGCAGGACCGCGCGGCGATCAACCGCTTCGGGTTCAACAACGAGGGCGTCAAGGCCATTGCCGCCCGGCTGGCGGCGCGGCCGCGGCGGGGCGTGGTCGGGCTGAACCTCGGGGCCAACAAGACGAGCTCCGACCGCGCGGCGGATTTCGCCGCGGTGCTGGCCCGCGCCGGGCCGCATGTCGACTTCGCCACCGTCAATGTCTCGTCGCCCAATACCGAGCGGCTGCGCGAGTTGCAGGGGCGCGAGGCGCTGGCGGGCCTGCTCGAGGGCGTGCGTGCCGCCAATGCGGGTCTCGCCCGGCCGGTGCCGATTTTCCTCAAGATTGCCCCGGACCTCGGCGACGGCGAGATCGCCGACATCGTCGAGGTGGCGCTCGCCACCGGTATCGACGGGATCGTGGCCACCAACACCACGCTCGCCCGCGATGGATTGCATGGTCCGCACCGGGCCGAGGCTGGCGGTCTCTCGGGCCAGCCGCTGTTTGCGCCCTCGACGCGGGTGCTGGCGCGGCTGCACGCCCTGAGCGGCGGGCGGCTGGCGCTGATCGGGGTCGGCGGGATCGGGTCAGCGGAGCAGGCCTATGCCAAGATCCGCGCCGGCGCGAGCGCGGTGCAGCTCTACACCGCGCTGGCCTACGATGGGCTGGGGCTGGTGGCGCGCATCCTGCGGGGGCTGGACGACCTGCTGGCGCGCGACGGGTTCGCGACGGTCGGCGAGGCCGTAGGCACCGGGCGCGTCACGTGGCTCGGGTCGGCCTGAGCGACCTGTCGCACAGTGCGACACGAGTTATCTATCTGCAAATACTATAAAATTACAAAATGCACTGGCGTGAGCCCTTCTCAGCGGCAATAGGGCCCGTTCTCGTGCCGGGCCACGTCGTAGTGGAAGTGGTCCTCGTGATAGCCGTCCGAACCGGGCCCCAGCGTGGTGCCGAAGGGGCCGCAGCCGGCGGCGTGGATGCGTTTCAGCATCTCGGAATGAACGCCGCCCGACCAGTCCTCGGCAACGCTCACGCTGGTTCCGTCCGCCATGCGGAAGCCGGAGATGTCGATGGCGCGGCCGCTGGCATGTTCGGAAATTTCGCCGCGCCGGGCCCGGTTCCGGTTGCGGCATCCGTAGCTGGCGGCGACGTCCAGACCCGCGAGGCTCTGGCCGGCGCGAGCGACCTCGGGCTTTGCCGCACTCTCGACCCAGGCACTGAGCGCACCGGCGGTCTCGCAGGTGAGCGTTGGCTGCGGCGAGAGGGCGACGCCGTGGACCGAGTGGATCTTCACCGGCCGCCGGATGCCGCAGGCCCCGCGCCCGTCCACGCGCGGCACGACCTGGCCCACGATCGCGCGCTCGCCGCAGATCGGGCCGACCGGGCCGGCGCTGCCGCGGGAACCAGACGACCCGAGCCCGGACCCTGACGGGCCGCAAGCCGCGAGCAGGGCGAAGAGTACTGCGGCCGTACCTGCCCGGACGGCATCCGCCATCAGCCCTGCCCCGCGCCGCCGATGCGGCCGAAATCCGGCGCCGGCGTGTCCTGGCCGGCCTCGATGATGCCACGGCGGATGGCGCGGGTGCGGGTGAAATATGCGTGCAGCAGCGCCCCGTCGCCGGTGCGGATCGCCCGCTGCAGCGCGAACAGCTCCTCGGTGAACCGCCCGAGGATGTCGAGGGTCGCCTCGCGGTTGCTCAGGAACACGTCGCGCCACATGGTCGGGTCGGAGGCCGCGATGCGGGTGAAGTCACGGAAACCAGCGGCAGAGTAGTTGATGACTTCCGAGGCGGTTACGCGGCGAAGATCATCTGCTACACCAACCATCGTGTAGGCGATGAGGTGCGGCACGTGGCTGGTGACTGCCAGCACCAGATCATGGTGGTCGGCCTCCATCGTGTCGACCCGCGCGCCCAGCGCTTCCCAGAACGCGCGCAGGTCCGCCAGCGCCGCGGGATCGGTGCCGGCGAGCGGGGTCAGCAGGCACCAGCGGTTGTCGAAGATCGACGCGAAGCCCGAGGCGGGGCCGGAATGCTCGGTGCCGGCCAGCGGATGACCGGGGATGAACTGGACGCCGCGCGGCAGGTGCGGCGTCACCGCGTCGATCACCGCCTGCTTCACCGAGCCCACGTCGCTCACCGTCGCCCCAGGTGCCAGGTGCGGAGCGATTGCCGCGGCCAGGCCGCCCATGGCGCCGATGGGCACGCAGAGGATCACCAGATCGGCGCCCTCCACCGCCTCCCCGGCCGTGTCGAAGACCTCGCAGAGGCCGAGGCGCGCCGCCACCGCACGGGTCTCGGAACTTCGCGCCGTGCCGGTGATCCGCGTCTGCATCCCGGCACGCCGGATGGCGTGGCTGATCGACGAGGCGATCAGGCCGAGGCCGATCAGCGCGACATGGGCATAAGCCATCAGACGCGGACCCTCACGAACTCGGCCACCGCCTCGATGACCCGCGCGCAGCCCTCGGCGTCGCCCACGGTGATGCGCAGCGCCGCGGGCAGGTTGTAGCCCGCGACCCTGCGCACGATGATTCCGCGGTCGCGCAGGTACATATCACATGCCTCGGCCTCGGCACGGTCGTGGAAGCGGGCGAGGATGTAGTTGGCCTCGGAAGGGTCCGACGGCACGCCCAGACGGGCGAGACCCTCAGCCAGTGCCGCGCGGTTGGCGGTGTTCTGCGCGCGGCAGAAAGCGGTGTGGCCCGTGTCGCGCACCGCGGCCTCGGCAGCGGCCAGCGCGGCGGTGGAAAGGTTGAAAGGCCCGCGCATCCGCATGAGCGTGTCGATCACATGCGCCGGCGCATAGCCCCAGCCGATGCGCAGCCCCCCGAGCCCGTGGATCTTCGAGAAGGTGCGGGTCATCACCACGTTGTCCCGCGCCTCGACCAGATCGGCGTGTCCGTTGAAGCCCTCCACATACTCGGCATAGGCGCCGTCGAGCACCAACAGCGCCTGCGGCGGCAGGCCGGCGGCGAGGCGGGCGACCTCGGGGGCCGCGATCATCGTGCCCGTGGGGTTGTTGGGATTGGCGACGAAGACCAGCGAGGTGCGCGCGGTGCAGGCGGCGAGGATCGCGTCCACGTCGGTGACGCGCTCGGCCTCGCGCACCTCGACGGGGGTAGCACCAGCCGCGAGCGCGTAGATGTGGTAGAGACCGAAACCGTGCTCGGTGTGGATCACCTCGGTCCCCGGGCCGGCATAGGCCTGGCAGATGAGCGACAGGATCTCGCCCGAGCCATCGCCGCAGATCATGCGGTCGGCGTGGAGCCCGTGCACCTCGGCGATCGCCGTGCGCAGGGCGGCATGGGACGAGTTCGGGTAGAGGTGCAGGCTCTGCGCGGCCCTCGCGAAGGCCTCCTGCGCGCGCGGACTTGGGCCAAACGGGTTCTCGTTGGAGCTGAGCTTCAGCACCTGCGCATGGCCGGGCAGACGCGCCTCGCCGCCCTTGTAGGGCTCGATGTCGAGGATGCCGGGCTGCGGCCGGATGGTCGGGTGGGGCTCGGTCATGGGCGGGATCCGGATGGGCGTGCCCGCCGTCTCTAACGGTGCGGCGCAGCAATTTCCACCGGTTTCCGGGCGGCGGAGATCCGCCGTCCGCGCTCCTCCAGGTGAGGACCTACACGCGATATTGGAAACGACGCGGCAGCCGTGTATAGGCTCGGCCACCAACAACAAACGGGTGAGAGCAGAACCAATGGGCGTCTCCTTCTTCAAGATTTCCGTCGCCGCCACGGCGGTGGCCCTGTCGCTGGCGGCCTGCACGCCGCAGCAGAATGCAAACGTCCTGCCGGGGAACCAGGCGCTGACGGCGTCGACCGTCTCCTTCGGTACGATCGTGTCGAGCCGGCCCGTTCGGCTCCAGGGCAGTCAGGGCGCCCAGGCGGCGGGCGCGGTGCTCGGCGGCCTCGCCGGCGGGGCACTCGGCCGGGAGGTCGGCGGCGGCACCGGACGGGTGATCGCGACCGGCGTCGGTGCGACCGCGGGCGCGGCGGCGGGCCTGCAAGCTGGCAGGGCCGCAGCCGGGCAGGATTCGATCGAGTGGACCGTGCAGATGGACAACGGCTCGACCATCGCCGTCGTCCAGGGCGAACCGGTCTTCGGCATCGGCCAGCGCGTGCAGGTCATCACCGGCGGCGGCTCGACCCGCCTCGCACCGGTCTGAACCCGGGCTAGGCGCTGACGGGGCGGCGTTCCGGCGCCGCCACCGGCAGCGGCAGGTCGACCCAGAAGCACGCGCCCTTGCCGGCCGCGCTCTCCACCCCGATGCTGCCGCCCATGTGACGGACGATCTCGGCGCAGATCGCGAGGCCGAGGCCGGTGCCGGCGTGGCGGCGCGTCGCCGAGGCGTCGGCCTGCTCGAACGGCCGGAAGATGCGCTCCTGCACCTCGGCGGGGATGCCGATGCCGGTGTCCTCGACCTCGATGCGCAGGCCGTCGCCGGGACGCGCCAGCAGCCGCAGGGTCACCGAGCCGCGGTCGGTGAACTTCACCGCATTGCCGACGAGGTTGGTCAGCACCTGCCGCAGCCCCTGCCGATAGCCGCGCCGCAACGGTGCGACCGCAGGGTCGATCTCGGCGCAGAGCACGAGCCCCTCGGCATGCGGCGAGAAGCGCGCCTCGCCGAGCACCTCCTCCACCACGCCCGGCAGATCGAAGGTGCAGATGTCTTCGGGGCCGTAGGGATGTTCCGCTCGCGCGTAGTCGAGCAGGCGGTTGATGACGTCGAGCAGATGCAGCCCCGAGGTGCGGATCATGCCGACATTGCGCCGCGCGTCCGCATCGAGCGCGCCCGCGAGCACCACGCTCGCCATGCCGATCACCCCGTTGAGCGGCGTGCGCACCTCATGCGAGACGGTGGCGAGGAAGCGCGTCTTGGCCGCGTCCGCCGCCAGGGCGCGCTCGGTCATGGCGTTCAGCCGCGCCGTCCGCTCGACCACCCGCGCCTCCAGTTCGCGCTGCTGCGCCGCATTGGCGGCCAGCGCCCGGACGCGGTCGAGGTTGACCGCATGGACGAGCTGGCAGATCAGCACCAGCATGTTGAGATAGATGATCGTGGTGACGTAGTCCGTCGCCTCGATCGAGCCGGCACGGGCGAGCACCACCAGCATGGCCGCATGCGCCGTGATGAGCGAGAGCGCCGCGCCATCGAGGCTGCGGTGGCACATCGCCACCCAGAGGCAGAAAGGCACCGAGAGCAGCAGCGTGACGCCGCTGGGGCTGATATGCGGCGAGGGATGCCGGAGCAGGAGCCAGAGCAGCCCGAGCAGGAAGGCCCCGAGGGCAGCGATGCCGAACGCCGGGCGCGGATCGGCAAGCACTTTGGGCAGCTCGCGCAGGCTGATCAGCACGGTGCAGGCGGTGAGGATGCCCAGCGGCTCGAAGACCGCGGCGTAGAGCGGCACCGTGAGCGGGTCGGGCTGCGGCGGCAGCAGGCCGGCGCAAGCGAAGAGGAGCAGCGCTACCACCGCAGTGACGGTGACGGTGCCCGCGAGGAAGATCAGCCAATCCTCGGTCTTGCTCTCCGGCTTCCGGCGGCGGGCAAGCGAGCGCATGACCGCGGCGCCGGCCCAGGCCCCGGCTGCGTGGGAGAGCGTGTCGGCGGCGATCACGCCCGGCGCCAGGCCCCATGCGGCGCCGCCGATCGCGAAGCCCGCCACGACCGCCAGCACGCCCCGTCCGCGCAGCATCAGCGCCGCGGCAAGTGCTATGCCCGAGGCCGGGGTGGCGCCAAGCAGCACGCCTTCGCCGAAGCCGAGCGCGCGGCAGGCCACAAGAGTCGCGGCGACCGCCATGGCCACCAGAACCGCCGGCCAGGGCCTGTGCTTCGCGCGCATCTCCGCCGGCATTGCTCTCCCGATCGATCGGCCACTGTCACGGAGACTGCCCCGCTGGAGCGCGCGTCGGGCGCAAGAACTCCGTGACAGATCGCAACCCAAACAAGAAGGATCAGAATAGATCGCCCTATGGTTGTCCTGAGCCCATAGCACCCACTTGTCAAGCGTGACAGGCCTGCGGAAACGGCCATGCGCAAACAGCCGCCTGCCGCCACCGAGTATTGCATCGGCGATACTGGCGGGCATTCCGCCGGTAGCGTTGCGGTTTGCGCGTTGAGTTTAGGCGAATTGCGCGATGATTCCCGCGCCGCTGAAGCGCCCGGCCAGCCCGATCTTCGGGATGCGTTAAGGAACGCGGGGCAGGTTGGGCTCGTGGGTGGATTCCGGCAGGGGGCATGGCGGGACGTGGGACTCGACGCCGATAGCGAATTCGACAGGCTCAACGCGCTGCGCCGCTATGCCATCCTCGACACGCCGCCCGAGGGCGCGTTCGACCGGATCACGGCACTGGCGGCCGAGACCATGGAGACGCCCGTCGCCATGGTCAGTCTGGTCGATTCCAACCGCATCTGGTTCAAGTCGGTGCACGGACCCGCGGGTATCCGCGAGATGGAGCGCGGCCCGGCTCTGTGCGGTGCGGCGATCGTCCACGAGGGTACCTACGTGGTCGAGAACGCCAGTTCCGACCCCCGCACCCTGGAGCATCCGCTGGTCACCGGCGAATTCGGCCTCGAATTCTACGCAGGCGTGCCGCTGAAGACCCACGACGGGCATCAGCTCGGCACGCTCTGCTGCATGGACACCAAGCCGCGGGGTGCGACGCAGCGCCAACTGCGCCACCTTGAAATCCTCGCCGCCGTGGTGATGGACGAGATCGAGTTGAGACGCTCCGCCGCGCAGATATCGCGGCTCTCCGAAGCGCTGGCCGATGCCTGCAACGACCTGGAGCGCCGGGCCAGCTTCGACCCGCTGACCGGGGTGCTGGCGCGGGCGGCCATGCTCGACCGCTCGTCGCGGCTGATCGAGCGGTCAGTGGCAGGCACGAAGGGCGTGGCGGTGCTTCTTGTCGACATCGACCTCTTCAAGGCCGTCAACGACCAGTACGGCCACGCCGCCGGCGACCGGGTGCTCAAGGAAGTGGCCCAGCGCATGGCGGCGAGCTGCCGTGGCGGCGACCTTCTCGGCCGCATCGGCGGCGAGGAATTCCTCGCCGTCTTTCCCGACGTCGCCGTCGAGGAGGCCGGGATCATTGCCGAGCGGCTGCGCGACGCGGTCAGCCGCGAGCCAATCGTGCTCGGCCCCGGCTGCGCGCTCGGCGTCTCGGTGAGCGGTGGCCTGCGCCCGATCGCCGCCGGCGAGATCGGCTGTACCCTCGGCGACGCGATGGCCGAGGCCGATGCCGCCCTCTACCGCGCCAAGGCCGCGGGGCGGAACCGCATCGCGCCTTCCGACGGCTCGGCAGAGCGAGGCGGATAAGCGGCCTTTACCACCCGTGCCCTCCGCCGCTAGTGTCCGGCCCCAGCAAACCGGGGAGGACGTGATGGCTGTGGTGCGCTGGGGCATCCTGAGTGCGGCGAAGATCGCCAAGGACTGGGTGGCGCCTGCCATCCACATGAGCGACCGCGGCGTGGTCGCCGCGGTGGCGAGCCTCACGCCGGGCAAGGCCGAGGCGCTGGCCGCCCCTTACGGCGCGCGTGTGCTCCACAGCTACGAGGCGCTGCTGGCCGACCCGGACATCGACGCGATCTACGTGCCCTTGCCCAACGGCGCGCATGTGGAGTGGACCGCGAAGGCGCTGGAGGCAGGCAAGCACGTGCTGTGTGAGAAGCCGATCGCGCTGCAGGCCTCCGAGATCGACCCCCTCATCGCACTCCGCGACCGCACGGGGCTGGTGGCGGCCGAGGCCTTCATGGTCACTCATCATCCCCAGTGGCTGCGCGTGCGCGAGTTGGTCCAGGGCGGCGCCATCGGGCGGCTCAACCATGTCCAGGGCGGCTTCAGCTTCTTCAACACCGACGCGGCCAACATTCGCAACGACCCCGCCCAGGGTGGCGGGGCGCTGCGCGACATCGGGGTCTATCCCACCGTCAGCACCCGCTTCGTCACTGGCGCCGAGCCGCTGGCGGTGACCCATGCCGAGATCGACTGGGATCTCGGCATCGACGCCACCGCGCGGGTGATGGCGGCCTTCCCCGCCTTCCATCTCGACTTCTACGTCTCGATGCGCATGGCGCCCCGGCAGCTTATGGTATTCCACGGCGAAGAAGGCTTCATCAGCGTGCTCGCCCCGTTCAACGCCATGGCCTATGGCGACCAGATGATCGAACTGCGCGACAGCGCCGGCCGGGTGTCGCTGGAGCGCTTCGGCCGGGCGGACCAGTACCGCGCCCAAGCCGATGCCTTCAACGCCAGCGTCCTCGACGGAGTGGCCTATCCCTGCTCGCTGGAATTCTCGCGCGGCAACCAGGTCTTCATCGACATGATCTACGCCGCAGCCGGCCCACGGCCAGCCTGAGCGTCCCGCCTGAGAGGCCAGCCGACGGGTCAGTCGGTAGTCGCCCCGGACCTGCGCGTGGCGCGAGCACTTGCCATGCGCTGATTCGCGCGCAGGATGCCAGGCGGAGGCAAAGCCGGAATGACGGCGTACGGCGACACCCTCATGGACCGCTTCGGCCGGCGCCTCGCGCGCCGGCTCCAGGCGCCGTCGCCCGGGTTCGAGCCCTATACCCATGCCAATGTCGCGGCGCTGCGCAATGTGCTGCAGCCCGGCGACGTGCTGCTGGTGGAGGGTCACGACCGCATTTCGATCGCAATCAAGTATCTCACGATGTCCACCTGGTCGCATGCCGCGATGTATGTCGGCAATGCCGCCGGGCGGGTGACGTCGGACGGCGAGCCGCTGGCGCTCGTCGAGGTCAACCTGGGCGACGGCTGCGTCGCGGCGCCCCTGTCGAAATATGAGCGGTACAACACCCGCATCTGCCGCGCGAACGACCTCTCGATCGAGGATCAGGCGCGGGTCATCGACTTCATGATCAAGAGCCTCGGCAAGCGCTATGACATGAAGAACATACTGGATATGCTGCGTTTCTTCATGCCGACGCCGCCGGTGCCGGTGCGCTGGCGGCGGCGCATGCTGGCCTTCGGCTCGGGCGACCCGACCCGGGCGATCTGTTCCTCGCTCATTGCCGAGGCCTTCGAGCGGATACGCTACCCGGTGCTGCCGCGGATCACCGCCGAGTTTCGCGCCGACCCCCAGGTGCGCCACCAGCGCCGTGAGATCCTGGAGATCCGCCACCACTCGCTATACGCACCGCGGGACTTCGACCTCTCGCCCTACTTTCACGTGGTCAAGCCAACGCTCGCCGCCGGCTTCGATTATCACGCCGTGACCTGGGGTTCCGCGCCGAATCCGAATCGGTTACCGAATGGTTAACGGATCATTGACCCGCGGCCCCGCCGGACCTAGATTGCGACAGACCAGCGGGCATACCATCGACGCATGGCAGCCATGTGATAATGGCATAGCCGGCGTGTCATAAAATCGTCTATTTGCCGCGCAGCAGCAAAATGAGTGAGAAGGACTAACGTAATGTTCGATTACGTGGACGAGGTCGCCTACACCAACGACCAGGGCGCGCGCGCACAGAAGCTGTTCGCGGCAGTGGTCCTGGCGGCCCTCGACGATGCGATCGCCGACGACAAGAAATACGGCAACGGTTGCGACGTGATCGCCCGGTGGGCGCGGTCGCGTGACGGCCGCGAAGTGCTGATGTGCGCCGGTATCGACCCCAACGAGCGTACCGTGAAGGGCATGATGGAATTCGTGCGCCGCGGCGTGCGCACCTCGGTGGCGCTCAGCCGCGAGGAGAGCGAGCGTCAGGCCAACCAGCGCGCCGAAGCCGCCTGATCCCACAGAATGATCTGATGCCGGCGGGCGGGCCCTCGGGTCCGCCCGCCGGCGTTTTGCGCGGCGCTCCGGTGCGTGCCTTGCATGCGGCCTGTTGCACGGCGGAACTGCAACGGTCTCATACACATTGTGTATATGTCAAAATTTCTCAACGTTTTTAGCTACATGACCACCGTATCACAGTGTTACCCGCACTCCGGGGCGTTGGGTGAGGTGGCGGCTCAGAATTCCTCGATCAGCACCACGCCGCGCGTGTCCTTCAGCGCCGCCTGCACCTGCGGGGTCATCGGATAGAGCTTGCCGAGACGGATCACCGGCTCGCCCGCGAGGTCCGGCGCCATCGGCCGCAGTTCGACCGGTCCCAGCCGCGCCGTCTTCACCTCACGCAGGACCATGTCCAGCCGCGCCTTGAGTGAGGCCACCGCCTCGATCTCGCTCACCGATATGCGCAGCCCGGTGCTCGCCACCCCCGCCAGCGCGCGGTCGATCGGCTGCACGGTCTTGGCCAGCAGCTTCATCTCGTCGCCTTCCATCGTCGCATCGACGGTCAGCACCACGCTGCGCCCCGGCTCCAGCTCGTCGCGCACCGTGTCGAGTACGTCCGAGAATACCCGCACCTCGAAAATGCCCGTGGGGTCCGACAGCCGCACGAAGGCATAGCGCGTGCCCCGCGCGCTCTTGCGCTGGTCGACGGCGGCGACGGTCCCCGCCAGCCGCGCGGTCAGCGCCCCGGCCGCGGCGACTGTGCGCAACAGTTCCGCATGGCTCGGCACCTCATCGCGGCGCAGCGCGCCGGCATACGCGTCGAGCGGATGCCCCGACAGATAGAACCCCACCGCCTGGTGCTCCTGGGTCAGCCGCTCCATCGGCGACCAGTCCTCCGGCTGCGCCAGCCTCGGCGCCGGCAGCGCCACCGCCGCCTCGCCGAACAGGCTCACCTGTGCCGAGGCCCGCTCCTCGTGCGCCGCCCCGGAAAAGGCCATCAGCGTCTCCAACGCCTCCCAGCACTTGCGCCGGTTGGAATCGAGCGCGTCCAGCGCCCCCGCCCGCACCAGCATCTCCAAGGCACGCTTGCCCACCCGCCGCAGGTCCACCCGCCCGGCAAAATCAAAGAGCCCGTTGAACGCCCCGCCCTTCGCCCGCTCGGCCGTGATCAGCCGCATCGCCTCGACGCCCACGTTCTTCAGCGCCCCGAGCGCGTAGACGATACGCCCCTCTTCCACTGCGAAGGTCGCCTGCGAGCGGTTGACGCAAGGCGCCACCACCCCGATCCCCAGCCGGTCCACCTCCTGCTTGTACTGCGACAGCTTGTCGGTCAGGTGGATGTCGCAGTTCATCACCGCCGCCATGAACTCGACCGGGTGGTTCGCCTTCAGCCAGGCCGTCTGATAGCTCACCACCGCATAGGCGGCGGCGTGGCTCTTGTTGAACCCGTAGTTGGCGAACTTGTCGAGCAGGTTCCAGACCTCCTCGGCCTTGCCCCTGCCCACCCCGTTCGCCTTGGCCCCGTCGAGGAACAGCGGCTTCTGCGCGTCCATCTCGGCCTGGATCTTCTTGCCCATGGCCCGGCGCAAGAGGTCCGCGCCGCCGAGGCTGAACCCCGCCAGCTTGCGGGCGATCTCCATCACCTGCTCCTGGTAGACGATGATGCCCTGGGTCTCGTCGAGGATGCCGTCGATCGACGGATGCAGGCTCTCGCGTGCCTCCCGCCCGTTCTTGACGTTGCAGAACTTGGGGATGTTCTCCATCGGCCCCGGCCGGTAGAGCGCCACAAGGGCGATGATGTCCTCGATGGACGTGGGCCTGAGCTGGCGCAGCGCCGCCCGCATCCCCGAGCTTTCCACCTGGAACACCGCCACCGTCGCCGCCGAGGCATAGAGCTCATAGGTCTTCGCATCGTCGAGCGGGATTGTCCCGATGTCGATCTCAACCCCTCGCGCCTTCAGGAGGTCGAGCGCGTTCTGGATCACCGTCAGCGTCTTCAGCCCGAGGAAGTCGAACTTCACCAGCCCCGCCTCCTCGACCCATTTCATGTTGAACTGGGTCGCCGGCATGTCCGAGCGCGGGTCGCGGTAGAGCGGCACCAGCTCCATCGAGCGGCCGGTCGCCGATCACCACCCCGGCCGCATGGGTCGAGGCGTTGCGCAAGAGCCCCTCGATCTGCCGCGCGATCTCCAGGAGCCGCGCCACCTGCGGGATCGCGCCTGGCCTCATCCCGCAGCCGCGGCTCCTCGGCCAGCGCCTTCTCGATGGAGACGGGCTTTACCCCCTCGACCGGGATCAGCTTCGACAGCCGGTCCACCTGCCCGTAGGGCATCTGCAGCACCCGGCCGACGTCGCGCACCGCCGCCTTGGACAGGAGCGCGCCGAAGGTGATGATCTGCGCCACCCGGTCGCGGCCGAAGCGCTCCTGCACATAGGCGATCACTTCCTCGCGCCGGTCCATGCAGAAGTCGATGTCGAAGTCGGGCATCGAGATGCGGTCCGGGTTCAGGAACCGCTCGAAGAGCAGCCCGTAGCGCAGTGGGTCGAGATCGGTGATCGTCAGCGCATAGGCCACCAGCGACCCCGCCCCGACCCGCGGCCCGGCCCGACCGGAATGCCGTGCCCCTTGGCCCACTTGATGAAGTCGGCGACGATCAGGAAGTAGCCGGGAAAGCCCATCCCCTCGATCACGCCCAGCTCGAACTCCAGCCGCGCCTCGTACTCGGGCACGCTGGCCGAGTGCGGGATCACCTCGAGCCGCGCCGCCAGCCCGGCGCGGGCCTGGGCGCGCAGTTCCTCCACCTCGTCCTCGGCGAACCGCGGCAGGATCGGCTTGCGCTTCTCCGGCCGGTAGGCGCAGCGCCGGGCGATCTCGACGGTGTTCGCCACCGCCTCCGGCAGGTCGGCGAACAGCGCCACCATCTCGCCCTGCGACTTGAAGTAGATGCTCGGGCGTCAGCCGCCGCCGCGGCTGGCTCTGGTCCACATAGGCGCCGTCGGCAATGCAGATCAGCGCGTCCTGCGCCTCGTGCATGTCGCGGCCGAGGAAATGCACGTCGTTGGTGGCGACCAGCGGCAGGTCGAGATCATAGGCGATCCCCACCAGCCCCGGCTCGGTCGCCTCCTCGGCCTCGGTACGCGGCGCATCGCCATCCGGGTGGCGCTGGACCTCGATATAGAGCCGCCCGGGAAACACCTCCGCCAACCGCAAGGCGAGTGCCTTCGCGCGCGCCGGCTGGCCCTCGGCGATCAGCGCACCCAGCGGCCCCCCGGCCCCGCCGGTCAGGCATATCAGCCCCTCGGCATGGGCGGCCAGCGTCGCCAAGGGCACATGCGGCAGCGCATCGCCCGAAATCGAGATAGGCGGCCGAACTCAGCGCCATCAGGTTGCGATACCCCGCCTCGTCCTGGGCCAGCAGCACGACCGGGCGCGGTGCGGGCGGCCGGTCGCCGGGATGCGCCGGGGTGGCATGGGCGAGGTCGAGCTGGCAGCCGATGATCGGCTGCACCCCGGCCCTGGCCATGTAGGTCGAGAATTCCATCGCCGCGAAAAGGTTGCCGGTGTCGGTCAGCGCCACCGCCGGCATCCCGGCCTTGCGGCAGGCCTCGGCCAGCGCGCCGATCTGGATCGCGCCCTCCAGCAGCGAATGGGCCGAGTGCAGGCGGAGGTGGATGAATCGGGGCGCGCGCATGGCACGCGAAGGTAACACCACCACCGCCCACGGCAAGCCGCGTGACACAACGGAGGTAGAGCAACATCCCGCCGATTCTAGCGAAAGGCGAATTATCGTGGGCCTTCCCCGCCCCGGTGTGTTAACGAGGTTCAGTGCGACAACGGAGACAGCCGAATGCCTCTTACGTCCATCGCCGGCTGGAGCATCGACAGTCTTCTCGCCGTAGCCGTCGCCGGCATGGCGATGGGTGGCTCGTTCGGGGCGCTGCTCGAGACCCGGCACACGCAGAAGATTGTGGCTGAGATCGAGGTCCAGACGGTGGTGGCCGAGGCCTATCAGAACCGCGCCATGGGCTGCCTCGACCGCGCGCAATCCCTGATCGACGACGCCCAGCACCGGCGGCAGGCCGAGATGAGCCTCGCACTGTCCAAGGGAATTACCTTCTGCTTCGTCCGCGCCCGCGAAGAGGCGCGTCTGCAGGTATCGGAGCTGGCCAGCTGCACCCACGAGGTCGAGGCCCTCAACTCCACCTTCGAGATCGGCCCGGACGGCACCGCTGACTCGCAACCGGTCTGCTAGGACGCGCAGCCGCCACGACGAGGTGACTGGACAGCGCCGCGGATTTCCCTGACTTTTCCGCACGCGCAACCGGAGCCCGTCGCATGACCTGCCGCGCCGCCCTTCTCGTCAGCCTCGTGCTCGCCGGCTGCGCCACGTCTTACGACGTGCCGCAGGCCCCGCCGGTGGCGGTACCGGTGGCGGTCGCCCCCGCGACCGGCGCCAGCCCGCGCGGTCCCCGCGACTTCCGCCGGGTCGCATCCCGGGTGGAACCTGTCGCCGAGCGGTTCTGCCGCGAGGAGGTGCCCGGCGCCCCCGCCGGCTATTGCGACCTCATCATCGTGCTCGAGGACGACCCGCGCATGCCTCCCAACGCCTTCCAGACCCGAGCGCCTGATGGCCGGCCGGTGGTGGTGGTGAGCACCAGGCTGCTTGCGCAGATGCGCTCGGATGACGAGATTGCCTTCGTGCTCGCGCATGAGACCGCACACCACGTCGCCGCACACCTCCCCCGCCAGCAGCAGAGCCAGATGCTGGGGGCGCTGATCCTCGGCGGCATGGTCGCCGCCGCCGGCCAGGCCTCCGGAAGCCCGGCCACCCAGGACGCGATCCGCAATGCGATGGACCTCGGCGCGTTCGTCGGCGGGCGGGCCTACAGCCAGGACTATGAACTGGAGGCCGACTGGCTCGGCGCCTTCATCACTGTGCGCTCAGGCTACGACCCCGAGCGCGGCGCGCAGATTTTCGCCCGCCCCGCACTCGCCTCGAGCGGCGGGCCGGTGATCCTGTCGAGCCATCCCGCCTCACCGCAGCGTCTCGCGCTGGTCGCCCGCGCCAACGAGGAGATCCGCCGCCAGCAGGCCGCCGGCCTCACCCCGCGCCCCGCGCAGGCGCGTTAACGAAGGTTGCCGGATTCGTTAACACTGTGGAAATTACTATTTACATTCAATCAGATAACCGGATTCCCAAACTTGGGAATCCGGGTCAGAGCGCCTTCTCCAGCCGCTCGGCCAGCGCCTCCAGCACCTTGACCCGCGCAAAGCGCTTGCAGTTGGACTCGACCAGCGTCCACGGCGCCTCGGGAGTAGAGGTCAGCGCGATCATGTCCTCGACGGCGGCGGCATAGAGCGGCCACTTGCCGCGATTGCGCCAGTCGTCGTCGGTGATCTTGAAGCGCTTGTGCGGCGTCTCCTTGCGCGCCTCGAAGCGGGCCAGCTGCTCGTCTGCGTCGATCGCCATCCAGAACTTCTGCACGATGTATCCCGACCGCGTCAGCTGCGCCTCGAAATCGTTGATCTCGGAAAAGGCGCGCTTCCACTCCCCGGGCGCGGCATAGCCCTCGACCCGCTCCACCAGCACTCGCCCGTACCAGCTGCGATCGTAGACGCCGACCTGCCCGCGCGGCGGAATGCGCCGCCAGAAGCGCCACAGGAAGGGATGCGCCAGTTCCTCGTCGCTCGGGGCGGCAATGGGATGGACCCGGCTGTGAATCGGATTCAGCGCGCTGCGCAGCCGTCGGATCGCCCCGCCCTTGCCGGCCGCATCGTTGCCCTCGAAGACGACGACCAGCGCGCGGTCGCGGAAGGCCGCCGAACTCGGTGAGCGCGAAGATGCGCGCCTGTGCGACGGCCAGGGCCTGCTCATAGCTCGACTTGTCCAGCGTGCGCGTGAGATCCAGCGTCGGCAGCACCGCCGGTTCTCTGGTGATCCGCCGCGGACGCGCCGGAGGTTTCACCTTCGGGTCCGGTGCCTGAAGGTCCGCCGCCTTCAGCGCATCCAGCACGATACGGCCGACGGCAAGGTCGCGCGCGCGCTGGTCGCTGGTGTCGATGATGTGCCAGGGAGACTGGCTTTCTGTGGTGGCGGCAATCATCTCCTGTGCCGCGCGGACCAGCCGCCGGTGCTCCTTCTTGGTGTCGATCTCGACCCATTCGCGCACCAGCGGGTTGCGTCGGCCTCCCGGCGGAGCGCTGGTCTTCTCCTTGGGGTTCATGGTCTTTGCCTCGCCCAGCATCAGCCAGATCTTGACCAGCGACACGCCTTCGGCCTCCAGCATGTCCTCAACCCGGTTGATCCGCGCGATGCGGGTCATGAAGCCGGGCTGGTCGACCTCGCGAATGGCCCGGTCGAGCAGAAGCGTGTGATACCACGACCCGATCATCACGCCGATCCGCCCCCGCGCCGGCAGGTCGCGCCAGTAGTGCCACGCCCGTGGCCGCATGCGGCTGTGGTGGTCCGTTATGTCGTAGACGAGGCTGGCCAGCGTGCGCGGGTCGAGCCACTCGTAGAGCCGGTTCAGCACCTGGCCCTTGCCGGCCCCGTCGGCACCATTCAACAGGATGAGCACCGAGCGGCGCTTCTTCTCGGCCAGATCGAACTGCGCATCGAGCAGCGCTTCGCGCAGCCCCGTCGCCTCGGCCTCGTACTGGTCCGCGCCGAGCATCTGCCCCGCCCCGCCATTTTTCATGCCGGTCTCCCCGTGCCGCGCTGCCCGAAGCCGCCCCGCGCCCCCGTCCGGGCGCCCGAGCGGAGATGACTACGTTTGAAGCGGTGATGCAACCGAGTGCCCGGAAAATGGCGCGATTCCGGCGAATTGAGGCATTCCCCGAGTATCGGGTTTCTGACAGGCTGCCGCGCGGGACATGGAGGGCGCGATGTACGACTTCGCCATCATCTGGGACTGGATTTCCTTCGCGGTCCGCTGGCTGCACGTCATCACCGGCATCGCCTGGATCGGCTCGTCCTTCTACTTCGTGGCCCTCGACCTCGGCCTGCGCAAGGTCCCCGACCTGCCACCCGGCGCCTATGGCGAGGAGTGGCAGGTGCACGGCGGCGGCTTCTACCACATCCAGAAATACCTGGTGGCGCCCGAGCGGATGCCCGAGCACCTGACCTGGTTCAAGTGGGAGAGCTATGCCACCTGGCTCTCGGGCTTCGCGCTGCTGGCCATCATCTACTACGTCGGCGCCGATCTCTACCTGATCGACCGCAACGTGCTCGACGTGTCGCCCGTCGTGGCGATTCTGATCTCGCTCGCCTCGCTGAGCGTCGGCTGGCTGCTCTACGACACCCTGTGCAAGTCACAGCTGGCCGCGAACCCGACCGGGCTGATGCTGATCCTCTTCGCGATCCTGGTGGCGATGTCCTGGGGCTACACCCAGGTCTTCACCGGGCGCGCCGCACTCCTGCATCTCGGCGCCTTCACCGCGACGATCATGACCGCGAACGTGTTCCTGGTGATCATCCCCAACCAGACGATCGTGGTGGCGGATCTGAAGGCCGGGCGGGCGCCGGACCCCAGATACGGGGCGATCGCCAAGCTGCGCTCGACCCACAACAACTACCTGACGCTGCCGGTGCTGTTCCTGATGCTGTCCAACCACTACCCGCTGGCCTTCGCCACCGAGTACAACTGGATCATCGCCAGCCTGGTGTTCCTGATGGGCGTGACCATCCGGCACTACTTCAACACTGTCCACGCGCGGAAGGGCAACCCGACCTGGACCTGGCTGGTGACGGCGGTGATCTTCCTGATCATCGCCTGGCTCTCCACCTCGCCCGGCAGCCAGCGCGAGGAGCTGGCCGGCCTCTCGCCGCAGGCGGCGCGCTTCGCCGAGGCCGAGGGCTTCGCGCAGGTCGCCGACACGGTGGCGGGACGCTGCTCGATGTGCCACGCCTCCGAGGTCTTCTGGCCCGGCCTGCACACGGCGCCAAAGGGCGTTGTGCTGGAGACCCAGGCGCAGGTCGCGGCCCATGCGCGCGAGATCTACCTGCAGGCCGGCCGCTCGCACGCCATGCCGCCGGGCAACGTCACCGGCATGGAGCCCGCCGAGCGGCGGCGGATCATCGAGTGGTACCAGCGGGCCACCGCGGGCTGAGCGGTGGCATTCCGGACGCGGTCGCGCCTGACCTGCGCCGCGGGTGTTGCGTCTGGCGCGCCGGATGGCCATGTGGCAGACTTGATCGCGGGGGCAGGATGGCAAAATGGGCAGGCCCCCAGAGACAAGACCGGGAACCGGACGAGCAGGCATGACGATCCACGCAGACCTTTCCGCGCATCGCGGCGCGGGAGGCCGCCATCCGGCGGTCGATGCCTTGCTGGCCGCCGGCGTGCCCGACGCCGGAGCCGTCGACGCCTTCGTCGGAGGCCATGCGTTTCCGCTGGTGGAGCCGGGCTGGGCGACCTTTGCGTTTCGCGGGGAGGCGGGGCAGGTGGACATGCTGCGCTGGATACATGGCGGGGCGGATCGGCGGGGGTTCGAGCGGGTACCGGGGACCGACCTCTGGCTGCTGCGGCTGGCGGTCGAGGACGCCGGGCGGTTCGAGTACAAGCTGGCGGTCGCGCACGACGGGCGCGAGGAGTGGATCCTCGATCAGCTGAACCCGGCGCGGGCGGAGGATCCCTTCGGCCAGAACTCGGTGGCGCGCACGCTGGGCTATGCCCAGCCGGAGTGGAGCGCGCCGCGTGGCGCGCCCGCGGGGCGGATCGAGGAGATGGCGGTCGAGAGCCGCGCTTTCGGCGAGTGGCGGTTCGCACGGCTCTACCTGCCGGCGGGGCACGACCCGGAGCGCGCCTATCCGCTGGTCGTCATCCACGACGGTGACGACTTCATGACCTATACCGACCTGCCGGTGGTGCTCGACAACCTGATCGATGCGGGCGACATCCCGCCGGTGGTTGCGGCCCTGGTGCAGACCCGAGATCGGCCCGGGGAATATGCCCGCGGGCGGCGGCATGCGCGCTATCTGGTGCAGGAGCTGTTGCCGGCGGTTGCGGCGCGGGTGCGCGTGTCAGTGGATCCGGCCGACCGGGTATTGCTGGGCGAGCCTCGGGGCCGTCGCCTCGCTCGCGACCGCCTTCCGCTATCCGGGGGTCTTCGGGGGGCTGGTGCTGCAGTCGGGGTCTTTCGTCCTCGACGAGGAAAAGCTCGCGCGGCGGCCGAATCCGGTCTTTGGCCGCATCGCCCGGCTGCTGCGCGCCTTCCGCCGCTCGCACAGCCTGCCCGCGGTCCGGGCGTTCGTCTCCACCGGCGAGCTTGAGGGGCTGGCGGACCAGAACCGCGCGCTTGCAAGCTTCTTGCGCGAACGGGGCGTTGATGTTCTGTTCAGGAGCGCGTGGGACGGCCACCACTGGCACAACTGGCGCGACCAGCTGCGCGACGGGCTGATGTGGGTGCTGCGGCCCGGCGAGGATCAACGCGGCTGAAGGCGCCTCCCGGAGGTTTGCCTCGGCCATCAGGGGGGAGCGGGGGAATGGGTGCGCGCACCGTCAACATCGGGCTGTCGCTCGGGGCCGACATCTGCTGGCCGATCGCCTACGAGAACCTGCTCGACGGGTTGAAGCTCGATCTGAAGATGGGGCGTGACCGGCTGAGCTTCGCCTGCGAGCGGGTGACGATCGAGCCCTTCGATCTGGCGCAGCCGGTGAAGTACGACGTGGTCATCGACCGGCTGACGCACTGGTATTCGATCAGCCGCGAATGGATCAAGAAGGCGATCGTCCTCAACGACCTCTACGTCTACAACAACCCCTGGTCGATCCAGGCCAACGAGAAGCACACCTCCTACGCCGCGATGATGCGGCTGGGGCTGCCGGTGCCGGAAACCTGGATGCTGCCGGCCAAGGCCTACGAGAAGGCCGACGACCTGGAGCCGACGCTGCGGCGCTATGCGCGGATGTTCTCGCTCCAGGAGATCGGCGACAAGATCGGCTATCCGTTCTTCATGAAGCCCTACCACGGCGGCGGCTGGCGGGGGGTGACCAAGATCGACGATCTCGCCGGGTTCCAGCGGGCCTATGATGCCAGCGGCACCGACCTGATGAACCTGCAGAAGGCGGTGATCCCCTACGACTGGTTCGTGCGCTGCGTCGGGCTGGGGCCGCAGATGCGCAAGGTGAACTACGACCCCTCGGCGGCCCTGCACGACCGCTACACCATGGACATCGACTTCCTGCCCGCCGCGGACCAGGCGGTGCTGGAGGACATGACGCTGACGATCAATTCCTTCTTCGGCTGGGACTTCAACTCCTGCGAGGCGCTGGCGCAGGGCGGCGTGTGGTATCCCGATCGACTTCGCCAACGCCTGCCCGGACAGCCAGGTCACCTCGCTGCACTATCATTTCCCGTGGCTGATCAAGGCCAACCTGCGCTGGTCGATCTTCTGCGCCGCGACCGACCGCAAGATGCGCAAGAACCTCGACTGGGAGCCGTACTACAAGGTCGCCGACCGCGACTCTCGGCCCCCGCGAGCGGCTGGCCGAATACGCGAAGATCGCGCACCAGCGGTTCGAGACCGAGAAGTTCCGCGACTTCTGCCGCACGCACCTCGGCCATCTCGATGCACTGGCCTATGACTTCTTCGGCTCCGAGGTCATGCGCGACGCCGTCCGCCAGAAGGTGACGGCGCTGTTTCCGCCGCACGAGATCGACGAGTTCACCGAGTTCTTCTGGAACCGGGTGCAGCTCTGGCGGGAACAGGAGGGCGCGCGCGGTGATCAAGACGGTTTCTAGGTGGTATTCCAGCCGGCTGGAGCAGGACATCAGCCTGGTCCGCTGGGGGCACTGGGGCCAGCCGGTGCTGGTCTTCCCGACCGCCGGGGGCGATGCCGAGGAGATCGAGCGGATGCATCTGGTGGGCTCGGTGGCCCACCTGATCGATGCGGGACGCATCAAGGTCTATTCCTGCGACAGCCTGGCGGGGCGGGCCTTTGCCTCGGGCACCGGCTCGGTGGAGTACCGCTGCGCGCTGCTCAACCGGTTCGAGGAATATGTGGCGAAGGAGGCGGTGCCGGCGATCCGCACCGACTGCAACGACGACGGCCTGGAAGTGATCGCCACCGGCGCGTCGCTGGGGGCGTTCAATGCCGTGGCGGTGACCTGCCGCTACCCGTGGCTGTTCCGCTCGGCGGTGGGGATGAGCGGCAGCTACGATCTGGAATGGCTGATGGGGTTCACCGGCACGGAGGACTACTATTTCTCCGCGCCGCTGAGTTTTCTGCCGAACCTCGGGCCGGGGCGGATGCTGGAGGTGCTGCAACGGCGGATGGTGATCCTCGCCTACGGGCAGGGGCGGTGGGAGAACCCCGACGTGAACTGGCGGATGGCGGGCGTTCTGGGCGGCAAGGGCGTGCCGAACCGCGTCGATCCCTGGGGACCGGAGTTCGACCACGACTGGCCGACCTGGCGGGCGATGCTGCCGAAGTATCTCGACGAACTGGTGGCGTGACTGCCGGGAGGCGGCGCTCGGCGAAGGTTAGCACCGGGTTACCACGATTGAGATTATGTAGTATTATCAATGGCATGATGATTTGTCCGCGCGCGGACAAGCCTACGCGCGCGCAGCCGACTGAGCATTCCGGAGGTCCGCCATGAACGTGCTTTTCCTCGAGCCAGCCTTCCCGGCCAGCCAGCGCGACTTCGTGCGCGCCCTGGCCTCGATCGGGGCGAACGTGATCGGCATCGGCGAGCGGCCCTACGACTGGCTCGACGACGAGCTGAAGTCCTGGCTGAAGGGCTATCAGCAGATCGGCTCGGTCACCGACGAGGGCGCGCTGGAATGGGCGGTGCGCGAGGCGCAGAAGGCGGTCTGGGTTGACCGGCTCGAGGTGGCGGTCGAGGCGCATGTGATGGCCGCCGCCCATGTGCGCGAGCGCTGCGGCATCCCCGGCACATCGGCGCGCACGGCCTATCTGTGCCGCGACAAGGTGGCGATGAAGGAGGTGCTGCGGCAGGCCGGCGTGCCCACCGCCGCCTCGGCCGGGGTGCAGAGCCCGGCCGAGGCGCGCGACTTCGCCGAGGCGGTGGGGTTTCCGGTGATCGTCAAGCCGCGCGATGCCGCGGGGGCATCGGGGACCTACCGCGCCGACAACCTGGCCGAGCTGGCCGTGGCGGCTCGCGAGAGCCGGCTGGCCGATGGGGCACCGGCGGCGATCGAGGAGTTCATCGAGGGGCACGAGGGGTTCTACGACACGCTGGCGGTCAACGGACGCGTCGCCTGCGACTTCATCAGCCACTACTATCCGAACGTGCTCGAGGCGATGCGCACGCGCTGGATCTCGCCGCAGATCGTGGCCACCAACCGCATGGACGAGCCGGGCTACGACGAGGTGAAGGCCATGGGCCGGCGGGTGATCGAGGCGCTGGGGATCGGCACCTCGGCGACGCACATGGAGTGGTTCTTCGGGCCGAAGGGGCTGAAGTTCTCCGAGATCGGCTGCCGCCCGCCCGGGGTGGGTCAGTGGGACAGCTACTGCGCGGCGGGCGAGTTCGACCTCTACCGCGAATGGGCGCTGGCGGTCTGTCACCATACCATCGACCACGGGCCGTCGCGCCGGTTTGCCTGCGGCATCGTGGCGCTGCGTCCGGACAGGGACGGGCGGATCGCCGGCTATGACGGCGCGGACGAAGTGTGGCGCCGCTATGGCGATCTGGTGGTCGGCAGCCATTTCCCCGAGCCCGGCACCCCGACCCAGCCGGTGGCGGCGGGGTTCATGGCCAACGCCTGGATGCGGGTGCGGCACCCCGACTACGACGCGCTGCGCGGTATCCTGAACGATATCGGCGAGCGGGTGCAGGTGCGGGCGCACTAGACTCGGAACAGCACGACCAACGTGTCCGGTAGCTAGACAGCGGCCTGGATGAGAGCGGCCGCCATACGTCTGCAATCAGTCCCGGTTCATGCGATTGTCGATCAGGTCATCGACCACGGCCGGATCGGCGAGCGTCGAGGTGTCGCCCGAGGGCCCCGAAGTCGTTCTCGGCGATCTTGCGCAGGATGCGGCGCATGATCTTGCCCGAGCGGGTCTTCGGCAGGCCCGGCGCCCACTGGATGAGGTCGGGCGAGGCGATCGGGCCGATCTCCTTGCGGACCCAGTTGACGCAGCTCCGTGCGTCAGCGCGTCGGTGACGTCTCGCCCTGCATCAGGGTCACGTAGCAGTAGATGCCCTGACCCTTGATCGCGTGCGGGTAGCCGACCACCGCCGCCTCGGCGACCTTCTCGTGCGCGACCAGCGCGCTCTCGACCTCGGCCGTGCCCATGCCGGTGGCCGGAGACGTTGATCACGTCGTCGACCCGGCCGGTGATCCAGTAGTAGCCGTCCTCGTCGCGCCGGCAGCCGTCGCCGGTGAAGTAGAGACCCTTGTACTGGCTGAAGTAGGTTTCGACGAAGCGGCGTGGTCGCCCCAGATGGTGCGCATCTGGCCGGGCCAGCTGTCGCCGGATCGCCAGCACGCCCTCGGCTTCGGTCTCGGCGATCTCGACCCCGGTCTGGCCGGGTCGAGCACCACCGGCTGCACCCCGAAGAACGGCATCGTCGCCGAGCCCGGCTTGGTCGGGATCGCGCCGGGCAGCGGCGTGATCAGCACGCCGCCGGTCTCGGTCTGCCACCAGGTATCGACGATCGGGCAGCGGTCGTGGCCGACCACCTCGTCGTACCAGTTCCAGGCCTCGGGATTGATCGGCTCGCCGACCGAGCCGAGGATGCGCAGGCGTCGACAGGTCGCAGCCGTCGACGCAGTCGCGCCCCTGACCCATCAGCGCCCGGATCGCGGTCGGCGCGGTGTAGAAGATGTTGACCTTGTGCTTCTCGCAGATCTGCCAGAAGCGGCTGGCGTCGGGCCAGGTCGGGCACGCCCTCGAACATCAGCGTGGTGGCGCCGTTCGCGAGCGGACCGTAGACGATGTAGCTGTGGCCGGTGACCCAGCCGACGTCCGCGGTGCACCAGTAGACGTCGCCGTCGTGGTAGTCGAAGACCAGTTGGTGGGTCATCGAGGCGTAGACGAGATAGCCGCCGGTGGTGTGCACGCACGCCCTTGGGCTTTCCGGTCGAGCCGGAGGTGTAGAGGATGAACAGCGGGTCCTCGGCGGCCATCGGCTCGGGCGGGCAGTCGGCCGAGGCACCAGCGCTGCCAGCCTCGTGCAGCCAGAGGTCGCGGCCCGGCTGCCATGCGACATCGCCGCCGGTCCGCCGCACCACCAGCTGCCGCACCCCGCGCGAGCCCCTCCAGCGCCTGGTTGCCGTTCGTCTTGAGCGGCGTGCGCCGCGCCGCCGCGCGGCGCCTCGTCGGCGGTGACGACGAGCTTGGCGCCCGATTCGTTGATCCGGCGAGCGCAGCGCGTCGGCCGAGAAGCCGGCGAAGACGATCGAATGGATCGCGCCGATGCGCGCGCAGGCCAGCATCGCGTAGGCGGCCTCGGGGATCATCGGCAGGTAGAGGATCACCCGGTCGCCCTTGCCCACGCCCAGCGACTTCAGGACATTGGCCAACTTCGACACCTCGGCATGCAGTTCGCGGTAGCTGATGTGGCGGCTGACTTCGGGATCGTCGCTCTCCCAGATGATCGCCGTCTGCTCGCCGCGGGCCGCGAGGTGGCGGTCGATGCAATTGGCCGATACGTTGAGCGTCCCGTCCTCGAACCATTGGATCGAGACGTCGTGCTAGTCGAAGGAGGTGTTCTTGACCTTCGTATAGGGCCTGATCCAGTCGATCCGCCGGCCCTGTTCGCCCCAGAACGCGTCCGGATCGGCGATCGAGGCCGCGTACATCGCCGCATACTGCGCGGCGTTCACATGCGCCCTGGCGACGGTTTCCGCGGACGGCTGATAGATCGGATCGGTCATTGGCGTTTCCAGTCCCTGGTGGCTCTTGTCCCCTCCGAACCGGCTGCGGCCATCGTCCGCGCCATCCCGGCGGAGTTCTCGCCAGATTTATAGGTTCATCACTGCCGAATGCAAAAGCAACCTTTGGCAGCGGCGCTCACAGGGCCTTGCCACGGGCAGTCACCGGCCAGAGCGCCTCGACCCGACCGCCGCGGACGCCGACGTACCAGTCGTGCAGGTTGCAGGTCGGGTCGCAGTGGCCGGGCACCAGGCGCAGGTGCTCGCCCATCCGCAGCACGCCCTGCGGGTCATCGATCTCGCCGTGCTCGTCGGTGCATTTCACGTAAACCACGTCGCGGCGACCGAAGACCAGCGGCAGGCCGCTGTCCACCGATTGCACCTTCAGCCCGGCATCGACGACCGCCCGGCCTGGCCGCGCAAGGCTCATCACGCTGGTCAGGATGAAGAGGGCGTTCTCGAACGTGCTCATGGGCGCGCCGCCGCGGTCGGACACCCGGCCATAGGCCGCGTCCATGAAAGCGTAGGAGCCGCACTGCAGCTCGTTGAAGACACCCGAGCTGCCCTCGAATTCGTACGTCCCGGTGCCCGCCCCGCCGACGATGCCGCAGGTGAGCCCAGCCTCCGCCAGCGCCTCGACCGTTGCGCGGGTCATTGCCACCGCCGCATCGACGGCGCCGCGCCGCGCCTGCCAGTCGGCGATGTGCTGCGCCCCGCCGTGATAGGCCTGAAGCCCGGCGAAGCGCAGCCCGGGGGCCGCGCCGATCGCCCGCGCGATCGCCACCGCCGGCGCGCCGGGCGCCACACCGCAGCGCCCAGCGCCGCAGTCGATCTCCACCAGCACCTCCAGCACGGCGCCGTGCCGCACCGCTGCCGCCGACAACTCGGCCACATTGGCTATGTCATCGACGCAGACGATCGTCCGCGCCCCCAGCCCCGGCAGCCGCGCCAGCCGGTCGGTCTTCACCGGGTCGCGCACCTCGTTCGTCACCAGCACGTCGCGGATGCCCGCGCGCACGAAGGCCTCCGCCTCGCTGACCTTCTGGCAGCAGATTCCGCAAGCCCCGCGGGCGATCTGCAAAGCCGCGATATCGGCGGACTTGTGCATCTTGCCATGCACCCGCAGCCGCACGCCCATGGCATCCGCAAGGCCCTGCATCCGGTCGATGTTGCGCTCGAGCGCGTCAAGATCGACCACCAGGCAGGGGGTCTGGATCTCCGCCGCATCCATGCCGGGCAGGGCGGGAACGTCGTAGCCCACCTGCAGCCCCGCAAGATCGCCCTCACCGCCCACCTGCGCCCTCACCGGGTCCAGGGCAGCCGGTCGAGATCGACGTTGCCCCCGGTCAGGATCACGCCGACCCGCTGGCCCTCGAATATCTCGCGATGCTTCAGGACCACCGCCACCGCCACCGCGCTCGACGGTTCGATCACCAGCTTCATCCGCGACCAGATGAGCCGCATGGCCTCGATGATCTCGGCCTCGGTCACCGTCAGCACGTCCGCCACCCCGGAGCGCACGAAATGCCAGGTGAGCGGCTTCAGCGGCACCTTCAGCCCGTCCGCCACCGTGACCGGCGCGTCATAGGCCACGATCTTTCCGGTGCGCAGCGACTGGGCGGCATCGTCGGCGGCCAGCGGCTCAGCGGCATAGACCTTGGTGCCGGGTGCCAGCGCCGCCAGCGTCAGGCAGGTGCCCGAGATCAGCCCGCCCCCGCCGATGGGCGCCACGACGGCGTCGAACGCGCCCGCGTCCTCGACCAGCTCCTTGGCGCAGGTCCCCTGCCCGGCGATCACCCGCGGGTCGTTGTAGGGATGCACGACCTCGGCCCCCGTCGCCGCTACCACCTCCGCGAGAGCCGCTTCGCGCGCCGCGGTCGAGGGCTCGCAGTCCACGACCCGCCCCCCGTAGCCGATGACCGCATCGCGCTTCACCCGCGGCGCCGTGCGCGGCATGACCACCGTGCATTCTATCCCCCGCCGCCCCGCGGCAAAGGCAAGCGCCTGCCCGTGGTTTCCCGAGGAATGGGTGGCAACACCCGCCTCCGCCGCTCCGGGTAGCCCGAAGACCGCATTGCAGGCCCCACGCGCCTTGAATGCCCCGGCCCGCTGGAAATTCTCGCACTTGAAGACGATCTCCGCCCCGGCCAGCCCGTCGATCAGCCGCGAGGTCAGGATCGCCGTGCGGTGGACATGCGGCCGCACACGCTCGTGGGCGGCACGCACGTCGTCATAGGTCGGGATATGCATTCGGCCCCCCGCATGCACCCGCTGGCCGCCGCTCAGGACGCCCAGCTCCAGGTCCAGCGCTCCGGCACCGGGCCGCCCCGGCGGTCGACGGGGGTGGTGGTCAGCCCATCGAGGCGCAGCGCCTCGCGCACGATGGCCGGGACCATGACGGCCCCGATCGCCCGGCCCAGGCACTCGTGCATGCCGACGCCGAAGGTGAAGGTCTGGGTCAGCGCCCGGCCGGGGTCGAAGACCTCCGGCGCGCTGACGGCGGCCTCGTCGAACATCGCACTGTGGGAGATGGCGAGCACGGTGGCGCCCTTCGGCACCTTGACCGCATGGTCGGTGTCGCGGGCAAGCACGCTGTCCGCGGTGGCGATGCGGAAGAAGTAGGGGAACGCCGGCTTGAAGCGCAGCGCCTCGAAGACATGGCCGTCGATCGCCGCGGGGTCGTCGCTGCGCGCCGCCGCCTCGGCCGCGGCCCGGCGGTCGGGGTCGGCGAGGATCACCTCGAGCGCGTTGACGACCGCGTGTGAGGTGGTCTCCACCGCCCCGATCAGGAGCCCGCCCGTGTTCAGCACGACCGCGCCCGTGTCGAAGCGCAGCGCGCCCGAGGCCGAGAGCCGCAAGAGCCGCGAGACCACGTCGTCGCCCCCCTGCCCGGCCCGCAGCTCGCCCGCCCGGCGGGTGATCAGCGCCACCAGGTAGGCCCGCATGCGCGCGTTCGCCGCCTCGCGCTCGGCGGTGATGGTGTCGGGATCGCCGAACACCCCCTGCTGGAAGGGCTGGTTCCAGAACGCATCCATCTGGTTCCAGTAGGACCAGGCGCGCAGCTCGGCCTCCTCGCTGTCGGCAAAGCCGAACCAGTGCTGCACCAGCGCCAGCGGCACCCCCCGGGTCAGGCCACCCACCGCCTCGAACCCGGCGCGCAGCCCGCCCGCGTGCAGGCGCCGCGCGGCCTCCGCACTGACCCAGGCGCGGATCAGCGGGATGTCCTCGCGGTCGAGCACCGCGCGCATCACCGCCTTGTCGCGCCAGTGCTCGGGCGTGTCGTCCTGCGCCATCCAGTAGTCGCCCTGCTTCGGGCGATAGTGCCCGACGCTGTAGAGATCGTGGCGGTTGAGCACCTCGATGCAATCAGCGTGGCGCGTCACCAGGATCACCTCCGGCAGCGCCAGCACCGGCCGGTGACGGCGCAGCTCGGCATAGAACGGCAGCGGCTCCTCGATCATCCACTGCTGGGCGCGCGGCCAGCGGCCGGCGGCCGGGCGTCTCCTCGAGGCGCTGGAGGTAGCTCTTCATCGCGCGCGTCCCCTACTGCGTCTTGAGGTATTCGATCACGGCCATGCGCTCGTCGTGGTCGAGCGGGCCGCTGCGAGGGAAGGCGTGGCCCTGGTTGCCGTTGCCGAGCAGGCTGGTGTCGTAGCGGAAGCGCCCCGGCGCGTCGTCGCTGCGAAAGCCCAGCCGCTCGCGGTCGAGCTCGCGCCCGCCGGTCCAGAACACGGCGCGGCGCTCCGACGGCGGCGAGAGCAGTTCGTAGACCGTCGGCACCGAACCGTTGTGCAGGTAGGGCCCGGTCGCCCAGACCCCGGCGAGCGGGGTCGCCTTGAGGTCGGTGAAGGACGGCGGCAGGTAGGGCTGCGGCGCGCCGCCAGGAACCGCGCGCAGCCGGTAGCCGTTATATTCGGCCCGGTCGGCATCGGTGAAGCCCGCCTTGGCCATGGCGGTCTCGACCGTCGCCCCCACGGTGCGCAGGAAGAAGGCCGTGGCCGGAACCACCGCCTGCCCGCCGAAGAGCGGGGTGGCCAGCGCGCCCGTCTGGATCAGCCGCTGGGAGAGCGACTCCACATAGGCCGGATCGGTGCCGACGTCGCGGTAGTCCACCCGGCCGATCTTGATGAAGGTACGGCCGAAGTGGTTCTCCTCGGGCGGGGTGCGCCGGTATGGCACCATGTTGTGGCAGCCGGCGCAGTTCTGCGCGAAGATCCCCTCGCCCTGCGCGGCCAACTCAGCGTTGATCGGCCCCATCAGGGCCTCGTCCCACTTGGGCGGCTTCAGGCTGGCCGCCCAGGATTTCGAGCTCGTGCAGCTCGCGCAGCAGAACGGTCGAATTCGAAGGGTAGCTCAGCGCCGGGCCTGAGCTGGGTCGAGCCGAAGACGCCGAGCACCTGGCCGGCGTTGCGCGCGATCGGGCTGGCGGCGATCGGGTTCCACTGCACGAACTCCAACTCGGGCGTGTACCAGAGCGGCGGGTAGCTGGTGGGTGCCGCCACCGGGTGGAGGTTGGCGGGCTCCGCGAGATCCCGCACCGCCAGCGAGTTCACGATCTGGGTCAGCGCATCCACGCGGCCGTAGCCGGAGGCAAGTTCCGGCCGGCGCAGCACGGCATCGCCCGCCATCCTCACCTGGAAGGCAGCAAAGCGCAGGCGCAGTTCGGCCACGCCGGTCGGGGTCTCCTGACCAAGCACGGCCGTCGCGAAGCGGGCGAAACGCGCGTCATCGCGCAGGGTCGCGGTGACGGCCTTGGCCAGTGCCGCATAGAAGCGGTCGAAGTCGAAGTTGGCCGGCCCGCCGTCGATGCGGATGGGGCGTCCCTCGACGGTGACGTTGCCGGTATGGCACGCGGCGCAGTTGATCCCGACCTGGCGCGAATCGGTCGCCAGCCCGTCCGGGTCGGGTGCGAAGGTCAGCACCGTCGCCTCGCCCGGCCCCACGGTGACGCCCACCGGGAAGCCATCGGGGTTGTGTGGCGAGGCCGCAGACATCAGCAGGCCGAACTGTTCCAGATAGGCGGCATCGGCGAATTTTCCTTCGCCGTCGGTGCGCTCCAGCGCCTTGAACCAGTTGTATGGGATCATCCGCGAGCCTTGCGGCGTGAAGTAGAAGAGCTCGCGCACCGTCTCGTCCCAGCCCTGGTCGAGGTAGACGAGATCTTCGGGCTCGGCGGCCGCGGCAGGCACCGCCGCGACGGCCAGCAGGGCAACGGTCAGGCAGAGGCCCGCGGGGATTTGCGATCGTCTCGTCATGGAGGAACCTCGAACCGGAATGATCGTAATAATAGCAGGAAAATCGTCGCGCATGTAGCAAAGTCGCGGGCGGAACGCGGGAGCTTGTCGGGCGCCGTGCCTGGCGTCCGTCGCACGGTTCAGTGCGCCGCGTTCTCCAGACGGATCGGCGTGCCGTGGGGAGTGGCTTCGGCTGCCGCGTGCCAGGCGGCGGTGAGGGCGGCGACCTCGGCGGGGGCGGCGATTCCGCGGTTGGCGAGGAGGGTCTCCAGTGCCCGCAGCCACGCGCGGTAATAGGCGCTCTCGCCTGCCGAGGGGTCGCGGGCGATCTCGGCGCCGAGAGCTTCTGCCCACTCGGACCAGGCGAAAGCGCCGCGGTCGCGCAGGGCGAGGGTGAGCGCAAAGGCGCGCGCCTGCCAGGGCTCGGAGAAGACCGGCTCGCCGGCGGCGTCGCGGGGCAGGCCGGGGGCGGTCTCAGGCGCGCTCAAGGTAGCTCTCCCAGGCGTCGAAGAAGACGCTGCTGGCGGGGTCGCCGTCCGGGCCCCAGAGCTCGCGGCCGTCGAAGGCGACGCTGTAGAGCCATTGCGGCGCCTCGCCCTGCCCGTGCGCGTTGCTGTCGGGGAAGACGTGGAACCCTCGTACCGCCTCGATCCGTCCGATCCGGCCACGGGCATATCGCGGCAGGCGGGTATGGGTGGTGGGGTGGAGGTTGCGGGCGCGCACGCGGTCGCCGGCGGCGAAGGCGGGGGTACTGGCGCCGGGGTCGCGCTCGGTCGGGCCGCCGCGGGCGATGACCGCGGGGACGTCGGCAGCCTTCAGCGTGCGTTTCGGTGTCGTGCCGGGGCCAAGGTCGTGGCCGGCCGCCAGCTCGGCCTCGGTGACGAAGCCGTGGCGCAGCAAGAGCCGCTCGAGGCCCTTGATCCAGATCTCGTAATAGCTCGAGCCGTAGTAGTCGGCGGGGTGCAGGCTCTCGCGGGCGTGGCGGCTTTCGTCGATGGTCCAGTGGCCCATGGCGCCGGCGGCGATCGTGAGCGCCAGGGCGCGCTTCTCCCAGGGGGCGTGAAAGACCGGCTCGCCCGCCTCGGGCGCCACCGGCCCGAAGCCCATCTGGCCGCCGAGATCCTGCGGGCCATTCATGGCGCGCTCGCGAGGCCGGTGCCGATCATCGCGTCGCGGGTAACCAGTTCAGCCAGCGCCGCCTCGGAGAGGCCGTCAGTGCCTTCGGGGCGCATGGGGATGACGAGGTAGCGCAGCTCAGCGGTGGAGTCCCAGACGCGGATGGCGGTGTCCTCGGGCAGGGTGACGCCGAATTCGGCCAGCACGCCGCGCGGGTCGATGACGGCGCGCGAGCGGTAGGGCGGGGACTTGTACCAGACGGGGGGGAGGCCGAGCACCGACCAAGGGTAGCAGGAGCAGAGGGTGCAGACCACGAGGTTGTGCTCATGGGGCGTGTTGAACACCGCCCGCATGTGCTCGCCTTGGCGGCCGGTGTAGCCGAGCGAGGCGATGGCGGCGGTGGCGTCGCGGGCCAGCCGCTCGGCGAAGGCGGGGTCCGCCCAGGCCCTGGCCACCACGCGCGCACCGTTGCGCGGACCGATCCGGTGCTCGTAGGTCTCGACCAGCGCGTCGAGAGCGGCGGGATCGACGAGACCCTTTTCGGTGAGCAGCGTCTCCAGCGCCATGACGCGGGCGGTCATGGGGTCGAGGTCGCTGCCGTGGTCGTGGTCATGGTGGTCGTGGGGCATGCGCGGATCCTGACTCCCCGGCGGACCGCGGCGCCATGGCTTCGAGCGGCGGGATCTTGGCACGCAGGGCGGCGGAATAGGCGCGGCTCTCGAGGGTCAGGGGCACGTCCGCCGGCAGAATGCTCATCGTCTCCAGCTCCGGCAGGGTGAAGCGCATGTCGAGGGTCCGCAGATCGTAGAGGTAGCCGGGCAGGTAGCCCGACACCAGCACCCGCCAGTCGAGCGGCAGACGTGGGTCGAGGCGGCGGACCAGGCTCCAGATGATCGTGGTGCAGTTGGCGACGATCGTCCGGTAGAAGCGCGGCTTCTCCACCATCGCATTGGCAAGGGCGGCGTATTCGAGAAAGAGCTCACGGGCGACGGCCGGCGGCACGGCCAGCCGGTAGAGGTGGACGGTGTTGCCGGTCTGCACCGAGGTGCGCAGCCCGATGGCGTCGCGCTCGTCGGCGGCGGTGACGATCAGCTCGAAGACCTTGAAGAAGCCGGCGAGCGAGGAAAAGACCTGCCCCTCCGCCGGGCGGATGCCGACCGAGAAGACGATATGCTCGCCGTCGGCGAAGCCGAAGGTCACCATGGTGTGGGCGATGGCGGGGCCCATCCAGTAGGTCAGGATGATGTCGGTGGTCTCTAGCGTCGCCAGGTCGTAGCTGCGCGTCTCCCAGCGCGGGTCCGCAGTGGTCGGCGTGAGCCAGTGGAAATCGCGGACGTTGGTGAGCGTGACGCGGTCGGGGTTCGTGGGGTCGGTGACCCCGCTCAGCAGCTCGGCGACCTCCGGCTGCCAGGCGCGATCGTTCGTCGGGTGGATGCTGGTCCACCAGATCGCGAAAGGCACGACAAAGCCGAGGGCGACCCCGAGGCCCAAGCCCGTCCTGCGCCGGAGCACCAGCAGCAGAGCCGCGATGACGACCGCGAGCCAGAGCGTGAGCCAGAGCGCCGCAGGGCTGGACTGGAAATGCAGGGCGAGGGCCACCCACGCGACACCGAGCGCCGCGAAGGGCAGGAGCAGGGCGAAGGCCAGCCACCAGAGCCAGCTGCGGCGGGGTCGTGCCATGGGTGCCGGTGTCCTCGACGAGGCCGTTCGGGCCATCTCTATCCGATTTGTCCGGGCGGCAGCCAGCGTCGTGGCGATCGTTGCGGCGGGATACGCATTCCCCTATAAACTGCGCAGCAGCGTAAGGCGGGACGCAAGACCTTGAGCGACGAGACTTCCGACGACGACGACACCCCCGAGATCCCGCGCAGCCCGCATTCCGGCCCGGCCATCGCGATCGAGCAGGAGATGCGCACCTCCTATCTCGACTATGCGATGAGCGTGATCGTCAGCCGCGCCATCCCCGACCTGCGCGACGGGCTGAAGCCGGTGCACCGGCGCATCCTCTATGCGATGAACGAGGTCGGCAACACCCACGACAAGCCCTACCGCAAGTCCTCGCGACCGGTCGCCGACACCATGGGCAAGTACCACCCCCACGGCGACAGCGCGATCTACGACGCGCTGGTGCGCATGGCGCAGGACTTCTCCATGTCGCTGCCCTTGCTCGACGGCCAGGGCAACTTCGGCTCGATGGACGGCGACAAGCCGGCGGCCTTCCGCTACACCGAGGTCCGCATGGCGAAGGCGGCGAGCTTCCTCGTCGCCGACATCGACAAGGAAACCGTCGATTTCCAGCCGAACTACGACGGCAAGGACATGGAGCCCACCGTCCTGCCGGCGCGGTTCCCCAACATGCTGGTCAACGGCGCTGCGCGGCATCGCCGTCGGCATGGCCACCAACATCCCGCCGCACAACCTGGGCGAAGTCATCGACGCGACGCTGGCGCTGATCGAGAACCCCGACCTGTCGGTGGCCGAGCTGATGGAGTTCATCCCGGCGCCGGACTTCCCCACCGGCGCGCTGATCCTCGGCCGCTCGGGCGCGCGCAAGGCCTATCACGAGGGCCGCGGCTCGGTGATCATCCGCGCCAGGACCCGCGTCGAGGAAGTCCGCGGCGGGCGCATGGCGATCATCGCCTCGGAGATCCCCTATCAGGTGAACAAGGCGGTGCTGGTCGAGCGCATTGCCGAGCTTGCCCGCGACAAGAAGATCGAGGGCATCGCCCATGTCCAGGACGAGAGCGACCGCTTCGGCGTGCGCGTGGTGGTCGAGCTGAAGCGCGACGCCACCCCGGACGTGGTGCTGAACCAGCTCTTCCGCTTCACCCCGCTTCAGACCAGCTTCGGCTGCAACATGCTGGCGCTGAACGGCGGGCGTCCGGAGCAGCTGGACCTGCGCGGGTTCCTGACCGCCTTCGTCGCCTTCCGCGAGGAGGTGGTGGCGCGGCGCACCGCCTTCGAGTTGCGCAGGCGCGCGAGCGGGCGCATATCCTCTGCGGCCTCGCGGTGGCGGTGACCAACGTCGACGAGGTGGTGGCGACGATCCGCGCCTCGGCCGATCCGGCGGAGGCGCGCGAGCGGCTGATGACCCGCGCCTGGCCAGCGACGGACATCGCGCCCTACATCGCGCTGATCGACGACCCCTCGCACCGGGTGCTCGACGACGGCACCTACTTCCTGTCTGAGACCCAGGCCCGCGCCATCCTCGAGCTGCGCTTGCAGCGGCTGACCGCACTCGGGGTCAAGGAGGTCACCGACGAGCTGGAGGAGCTGGCCGGCAAGATCACCGACTATCTCGACATCCTGCGCTCGCGCACCCGGATCATGGCGATCATCTCGGACGAGCTGCGCGAAGTGCGCGAGCTCTTCGCCGTGCCGCGGCGCTCCGAGATCGTCGAGTGGGACGCCGACCTCGACGACGAGGACCTGATCGAGCGCGAGGACATGGTGGTGACCGTCACCGCCGGCGGCTACATCAAGCGCACGCCGCTGACCGAGTACCGCTCGCAGCGGCGCGGCGGCAAGGGCACCGCCGGCATGGCGACCAAGGACGAGGACTTCGTCACCACGCTCTTCGTGGCCAACACCCACACGGCGCTCCTCTTCTTCACCACCGAGGGCATGGTCTACACGCTGAAGACCTGGCGGCTGCCGCTGTCGGGGCGCAACGCGCGCGGCAAGGCGATCGTCAACATCCTGCCGATCCCCGGCGGGGTCTCGATCGCCGCGATCATGCCGGTGGACGTGCCCGAGGAGGAGTGGGCCAGCCTGCAGGTGATGTTCGCCACCTCCGACGGCGATGTGCGCCGCAACGCGCTCGACGACTTCACCAACGTCATGCGCAACGGCAAGATCGCCATGAAGCTGCCCGAAAGGGTCCGGCTGATCAACGCGCGGATCTGCTCCGAGGACGACGACGTCATGCTGACGACCCGGCGCGGCAAGGCGATCCGCTTCCGGGTCACCGACGTGCGCATCTTCAAGGGCCGCGATTCCACCGGCGTGCGCGGCATCCGGCTGGCAGGCGGCGACGAGGTGGTCTCGATGGCGGTCATCCGCCACTTCGAGGCGAGCTCCGCAGGAGCGCGCCGCCTATCTCAAGATGCGCCGCGCGGTCGAAGGGGCGTCCGAGGAAGAGGTCGAGGCCGACGAGGACGACGAGATCGTCGAGGACAGCTTCGAGCTCGGCCAGGACCGCTACGCCGCGATGTCGGCCGCCGAGGATCTGCTCCTGACGATCACCGAGAAGGGCGCGGGCAAGCTGTCGTCCAGCCACGACTATCCCGTGCGCGGCCGCGGCGGCCAGGGCGTTACCGCCATGGACAAGGCGATGCGCGGCGGGCCGCTGGTGACGCTCTTCCCGGTGACGCTGGAGGACCAGATCATGCTCGCCACCGACGCTGGCCAGTCGATCCGCGTCCCCGTCGCCGGCATCTCCTTCCGCTCGCGCAGTGCGGGCGGGGTGCGCGTGTTCCACACCGGCCCGGGCGAGCGGGTGGTCTCGGTGGCGCTGGTGGCGGAGACGGGCGAGGAGGAGGAGGCGTGAGCCCCGTTCAGGGATGCGCCGCCTCGGCCTCGCCCTGGGCGAGGAAGCGCGCGGCATCGCGGCGGCGGAATCCTGCAACGAGCATCTCGGCGCCTTCGATGCGGTCGATGCGGAAGGTGCGCACGTCCGCGCGCAGGCGGTCCCAGGCGAGCAGGTACCAGACCGGCGCGTTGTAGTAGAGGAACTGCGGCTCGACCTCGCGCGCGCTCGGGCGCCCCGCCTCGTCGCGGTAGTCTATTCGCAGCCGCCGCATCTCGAGAAACGCGTGCTTCACCACCGCGGTGACGGCGGGCGCCGGCCGCGTGTAGCCGGTGACGACCTGCGCCGAGGCCGGCGCCCCGATCAGGATGCGCTCGCGCAGGTCGCGGACCCTGTGGGCGGCCCCCTGCCCGAGCCCCGCCGCGAGCTTCTGGCGGATGCCGCGCAGGCGGTCGAGCAGTAGGGGCGAGTCCAGCCGCTCCGCCAGCGCGAGCGCCAGCAGCATGTCCACCGCCTCCTCTGACCCGAGCGCGAGTTGTCCGAACGCCCAGCGCGGCGCGAGCCTCACGCCGCCGCCGCGTCCGGCGTCCCCCTCGACCGGAACCCCGATGTCGCGGAGCGCCGCGAGGTCGCGCCGCACGCTCCGCACCGAGACCTCGAGGGCGCTCGGCGAGTTCGGCAGTCGTGACGGAGCCGCCGGCCGCCAGCAGGCCCTTCAGCCGCTCCAGCCGCTGCAGACGATCACCGATTCCCTTCCGGCCCATGCGACAAAGGTGCCATATTCTGGCCGCATTGCCGATAGGACGGCGGCATGAGAACCGCATGAGGAGACCTGCGATGACCACCGACACCATGGAATGGGCCCCGTTCCGCTTGAAGCCCGAGGCGACCGAGGCTGAGCTCGCCGCCGCGTCCGAGACCCTGCAGCGCGATTTTCTCGCCGCACAGCCGGGATTTCTGCGCCGCGACCTGCTGCGCGGGCCGGACGGCGCCTATGTGGATGCCGTCTGGTGGGCCACGCCCGAGGCCGCGGCGGCGGCGATGGCCCTGGCCGCTGATAGCCCGGTATGCTCCCGCTACTTCGCGCTGATGTCCGAGAACGGCGAGGACGCCGGCGCCGGCGTGTCCCTCTTCCGCTGCCTCGGCAGCTATTGAGCTGCCAGGGCGCCCGGCAGCGGGTCAACCGCTTCCCTGGCGCGTGGTCTCGGCGGCGTTGGTCGCCGAGGCCGCCGACGAAGAAGCTTGGCCGGTTTGGTGCGCAACTGGAAACAAACAGTCACCTATTATCCGAATTGTCCTCAAAGTACGCAGGCCGCATGTATTCGTCGTCGGCGCGAATTGGTCGCGCCCCCAGACCAAGGATCGTTCCGATGACCAACTTCTCCTCGCTGTCGGCCCTGGTGGGCCGCGTCCTCATCGCCGTCATGTTCGTGCCGGCCGGCTTCGCCAAGCTCGGCGACATCGCCGGCAATGCCGCCTACACCGCCTCGGGCGGTCTGCCCGGCTGGTTCGTTTACGGCGCCATCGCGCTGGAGATCCTGGCCGGCCTCGCCATCCTCGTCGGCTGGCAGACCCGCTGGGCCGCCCTCGGCCTCGCCGCCTTTTCGTTGGTCGCGGGCTGGCTCTACCACTACGTTCCCGCCCAGGGCCTCGAAGGCTGGGACGCCATGCTGCAGATGCTGATGTTCCAGAAGAACGTCGCCATCGCCGGCGGCCTCCTCGTGCTCGCCGGCCTCGGCGCCGGCCAACTGTCCTTCGACGAGCGTGCGTCGCCCCGCACAGCGACGGTCTGAGCCTCCCGATCCCGACACCCCGAAGCCCCGGCCCGCGCGGCCGGGGCTTCTCTCATGTCGCTACCCCGCGACTCGGTTCCCCACCCGGGACCGCACCGATCCGCCCCGGCAGTGCCAGCGCCGCTGGGGCTGAACCGGCGTGAAATCAGGCCTTTAGTCACCACCACGCTTTCGGCAGTCAATACCGCCCCTTGTCGCGCCGCTCCACCCGGAATCGTGCTATACTTGTTGCCCTGAGCGAAATTGGCTCACGATTTACACAGACAAGGGGGAAGTTGCTATGGCAAATGGTCACCCTACTGAGGTTCCGCTCGGCCTGCGTCAGCCGGGCGATATCCAGTTCATCCGCCAGCTCGTCACCGACGATCCCAAGCAGGACTTCGCGCTGGAACTGCCCGGCGCGGTGCGCATCTGCGGGGACGCGGTGGCGCATTCGCTGCTGCCGATCGGCCGCGTGGTCATCGACTGCGGCCCGCCCTACCGCGAGGCGCTCGTCACCGCCGCGGTCGCCGACGAGCTCGCCCTCGACCGCGAGGTCCTGAAGCTCGCCGAGGCGATCGGCACCGCCGCACCGCGCGCCTTCTCGGTCAGGCTGAGCGCGGAGAGGCACAGCTTCGGCGAGCTCGTCGATCTCGCCGAGGAAGCCCGCGGCGACGAGTGCGGCTGCAAGGGCGACGAAGGCGGCGGTGCCCAGGTGCGCGGCGCGATCAGCGTCGGGCTCGCGGCCGACCACAAGGCCAAGCTCAAGTGGACCAGGCCGGTGGCCGCCCAGATCCGCGCCTGGATCGACGACGAGGGCGCTTACGGGCCGCTCGACAAGGGCGCCATCGTCTCCTCCTGGCTTTTCAACTGCTACGGCGACTGGGAGGGGATCTTCGACCGCCGGACCCGTTGCTACGGCACCTGCCCGCCCCGGCGCATCTGCCAGTGCGACAAGACCGCGAAGGGCACGCCCAAGGTCTTCTGCCGCGGCTGGAACCTCTGCCTCTGCAAGACCTGAGCGCCGGCGCCCGGCGCGGGCTTCCCTTCGCCGCCGCCGCCGCCTAGATCCGGGCTAAGAGCGCGATCGACCCCATCCAAGCCGTCGGCGGCGGCCTCGCCGGCTCCGAGGCCGCCTTCCAGGCCGCCGAGATGGGCGTGCCGGTCATCCTCCACGAGATGCGCCCGGCGGTCCGCATGTTCGCCCACCGTACCGACTCGCTGGCGGAACTCGTCCGCTCCAACTCCTTCCGCTCCGACGACGACGAACAGAACGCCGTCGGCCTCCTCCACTGGGAGATGCGCCGCGCCGGCGGCCTCGTCACCGCCTCACGCTTTCCGTCGCCCGGAGGCGTTTGAGCCGGTGGCTCAGCAGTAGTAGACGCCGGCGGCGCAGCGGCGGACGGTGCGGCGCGCGACACCGGCATAGCTCACCGGGGTGAGGGGTCGCCCGACCCGCGCCTCCGCCGGCTGCGCGACGCTGGGAGTGCCGGTGGCGACGAAGGTGGCGCCGACCTCGAGGATGGTGGCGGTCGCGAGCAGCGCCGCGAGCGCCAGTGCTAGTCTGCGGATCATGTCGCTACTCTCCTGCCCTCTGATAGATGCCGCCGACCTCGTCGAGCCCTTCCATCGCGTCAGGCTCCACGCGGGTGGCGTCGCCGGGAATGGCGATGGTGAAGTCGTGGGCGGCATCGGCGCCGGTCTTCCAGTCGCGGACGTCGATCGAATACTGCGGCCATCCGGTGACCGACGGGGTGGTGACGGTCAAGCGGCACGGATACGGCGCGTCGCCCTGGGCGATCCAGATCTGCCAGTCCACGTCGTCGGCGCGGAAGGCGAGATGGTCGCACTCGACGCCGCCGATGACGCCGCTGCCCAGGTCCTTCGCCTCGGTGACCGTCGCCATCAGATGTCCGTCGACGTCCGACCCCAGCAGATCGGCAGCAGGGAGCGGCATCCCCCAGCTCTCGCGCAGCGTGTCGATGAGCGCGTCGACCGAGCCCGGCGCCTCGATCTCGGTGAACGCGCCCGCATGCCGCCCGTAGAGCGTGAGGGTCGTGCCGTCGAAATTCATCTCGGCGTCGACGAAACCGCCGGTGCGGGTCGCGTGCAGCCGGTCGGGGCGCGCGAGAGCCACGCTGCCCGAGCTTGCCAGCCCGATCCGCTCGCCCTCGGTGGTCACGATGTCGAGGGTCGAGTCGTAGTCGAAGGCGATCGCCGGCTGCGCGGCGAGATAGTCCGACATCGCCCTGAAGAGCGCCCTGGCCTGGCCCTCGTCGGCCGCGGCGGGGGCGGCCGCCAGGCCGGCAACGACGCCCAGGACGACCCACCTGGCGCCGGCGCGCGCTGGCAGGTCGCGGTTTCGATCCCGCATGGTCCGATCCTTGCTGGTGCCGCGGGACTGCGGCGCGTCATCCTAGCGGGCGGGGCGGTCGCCGCCAATGACCCATTTCCAGCGGGGCGGGCGGGGCTTTCCTTCTCGTGGGCGCCCGCCTAGAAAACGGCCATGGCGACTATCGAACCCATCCACGTCGTCGGCGGCGGCCTTGCCGGCTCCGAGGCCGCCTTCCAGGCCGCCGAGATGGGCGTGCCAGTCATCCTCCACGAGATGCGCCCCACGGTCGGCACCTTCGCCCACCAGACCGCCAACCTCGCCGAACTCGTCTGCTCCAACTCCTTCCGCTCCGACGACGACGAGCAGAACGCCGTGGGCCTCCTCCACTGGGAGATGCGGCAGGCCCACGGCCTCGTCATCGCCACCGCCGACACCCACGCCCTGCCCGCCGGCGGCGCGCTCGCCATCGACCGCGAGCCCTTCTCGGCCGCCATCACCGCCCGGCTCAACGCCCACCCCCTCATCACCATCGACCGCGCGGAAGTCGCGGGCCTCCCCCCGCCCGACTGGACCTCGGTCATCGTCGCCACCGGCCCCCTCACCTCGCCCGCCCTCGCCGAGGCCATCCGCACCCTCACCGACGAGACCGCGCTCGCGTTCTTCGACGCCATCGCCCCCATCGTGCACTTCGACACCATCGATCTCTCGAAGGCGTGGTTCCAGTCGCGCTACGACAAGGGCGAGACTGAAGCCGAGCGCACCGCCTACCTGAACTGCCCCATGGACCGGGCCCAGTACGAGGCCTTCGTCGACGCGCTCCTCGCCGCCGACAAGACCGGGTTCAAGGACTGGGAGCAGGACACCCCCTACTTCGAGGGCTGCCTGCCCATCGAGGTCATGGCCGAGCGCGGCCGCGAGACCCTGCGCTTCGGCCCGCTGAAGCCCGTCGGCCTCACCAACCCCCACGCGCCGACCGAGAAGCCCCACGCCGTCGTCCAGCTCCGCCGCGACAACGCGCTCGGCACGCTCTACAACATCGTCGGCTTCCAGACCAAGATGAAGTACGCCGCGCAAGTAGACGTCTTCCGCATGATCCCCGGCCTCGAGAACGCCGCCTTTGCCCGCCTCGGCGGCATCCACCGCAACACCTTCCTGAACTCCCCACGCCTGCTCGACGCCTCCATGCGCCTGCGCGCCGCCCCCCGCCTGCGCTTCGCCGGCCAGATCACCGGCGTCGAGGGCTACGTCGAGAGCGCCGCCATGGGCCTCCTCGCCGGGCGCATGGCAGCCGCCGACCGGCTTGGCCTGCCCCTCGCGCCCCCGCCGCCCACCACCGCCATGGGCGCCCTCGTCACCCACATCACCGGCGGCGCGGACGCGCGCACCTTCCAGCCGATGAACGTCAACTTCGGACTGTTTCCGCCGCTGGACGACGTCCGCGGCGGGCGGAAGGGGCGGAGGGAGCGGTACAAGGGATATACGGATCGGGCGAAGGGGGAGTTTGGGGGGTGGCTCGCGCCCGCGCCCGTCCCGGCCTGAGGCGGTTCGAAAGAGCGTACCGTTCGGGTCGGAGACGTCTCACGACTGGTGAGATGTCATCTGGATTTACTTCGGGCCTCGGTATGCGTCCCCGGGGAGCTGTCTCGTCCCGCAAGTATCAGACGGCGACTGTCTCATACTGACCCGCCAGTCCGACCGACCGGCCGCTGGGGCGATGTCAACGCCCTGTGGAGCGCCGCAGCGCCGTTTCAGGGATGCCGTTCGTTCCCCCCAGAACTTGCGCCGCGCGCCCCACGATCAGCGGATCGTAGGTGCCTACCACTTCCTTGTCCTTGCCGGGATATTCCACCGAAGACAGGAAATGGCGCATGCAGTTCAGCCGCGCACGCTTCTTGTCGTCGGATTTCACGATCACCCAGGGGGCATCGGCGGTATCCGTATAGAAGAACATCGCCTCCTTCGCCTCGGTGTAGTCGTTCCAGCGGTCGAGAGACGCCTTGTCGATGGGCGACAGCTTCCACATCTTGAGAGGATCCGACTCGCGCGCCTTGAAGCGGACGAGTTGTTCGTCCCGCGTCACCGAGAACCAGTACTTGTGCAGGTTGATGCCCGAACGTACGAGCATCCGCTCCAGTTCCGGAACCTGGCGCAGGAACTCCAGGTACTCGGACGGCGTGCAGAAGCCCATGACCCGCTCCACGCCAGAGCGATTGTACCAGCTGCGGTCGAAGAACACGATCTCGCCGGTGGTGGGCAGGTGCTGGATGTATCGCTGAAAGAACCACTGGCCCCTTTCTGTGTCCGACGGCTTCGTAAGCGCGACGACGCGCGCGTAGCGCGGGTTCAGATGCTCCATGAAACGCTTGATAGTCCCGCCCTTGCCAGCGGCGTCGCGTCCCTCCATCAGGACCACAAACTTCTTGCCGGTGTCCTGGGCCCATATCTGGAGCTTCAGGAGTTCGGCCTGCAGCTTGGCCTTCTCTGCTTCATAGGCCACTCGGCCCATGCGGCGCGAATAGGGATATTTCCCGGTTTCAAAGGCCTCGCGGATCGCGTTTTCCCCGACTACCGGAAACTGGTGCAGGCCCTTACTGCCGTGGTCGGTGCCGGAAGTCGAATTCACCGAGGCAGGCGCCGGGGGCGAAGGCGACGCGGCCGGTTCCTGTTCATCCATGGCACTTGACCCGTTGCTATAGAAGTCAACCTACGAGATGAGGCAGATCGGCAAGCGAAAGCATTGATCTGCATCAAGCAAGGGCTGTGGGATCTCGCCGCGGCGGCTGAGCATCGCCCCCTCCGGGCGCGACGGCTGAAAGAGCCCCTTCGGTAGCCCCGCCCCCCTCACTCTTCCTTCCGCTTCTTCGGCGGCTTCCTCCGGATCTCGTCCCAGTGCCGGTTCCAGTCCCCCCGCTGCAACACCGTCTTGGACATGATCGCCAGCATGTAGGTCCGCAGCACCGCGTTCATCCGCCTGTGGTAGCCCTCGCCCAACCAGTGGCACCAGCGCGCCACGTCGTCGGCATGACTTTAGGCGCCCTTCGCATGCTTCACACGCCACGCGCTCCAGTCGATTGGGTTGGCGCTCACCTCGGCAATGTCGCCCAGATCAATCTTGTCGAGGAACAGAACGATATTCTGGCAAGCCCACCGCGCCGAAGGCGCAATGATCCCATCGAAGCCCATGAAAGATGCCGCGTCCGCAATCTCCTGCGTTCGATCGTAGAGGATCTCACTATACCGCGCCGGAACGACGCCCAACCGGCTCAGCGCATCCATGTCCGCAAGGACGAGCGTCTCTGTCGTCGTTATCTTCAGCTCGAACAGATCGTGCCGCATCCGCGACGGGAACACCGACTGGCCACGGCTCAGGTGGAAGTGCATCTCGGCCATGGCCCCATCTGCCTCCTGCGAGCCGTAGAGGACCGAGAGCGACGTCGGGTTCCATCGTCCGGACCCGCGCGAGCCATCCAGAACCGAACGACCGGCGCGCACCACGCGCCACATCGTTCCCACGAAGGGTTCGGGATCGATCTCGCCAAGCGCATCCAGAAGCCGGTCGTCGTGGCGTCGCCGGCCCGACGCCATTCTACAGGTACACCCCGCTGTCGAGGCGTTCGATCACTTCCAGGACCTCAGGCGTCCTGCCCTCGACGACCAGGTCATAGGGGCGCGCGTTCTGAAGCTGCGGGTGGGGCGACTGGAGCCACAAGCGTACCTCGTCCGGCTCATAGAAGTCCGACAGACGTTGCGCGACCCAGCGCAGCTGTGCCATCGCCGTCTGCTTGTCGATCGTCGGGCTGCCCTCGCCCTGGCTCCACCGGGTGACGGTCGGGGGCGAGACCTCGAAGATGTTCGCGATGTCGCGCCCTTTCAGGCCTCCATATACCCGGAGCTCTTCGACGAGCCTCGATACGGCCGTCTCTTTCCTTGCCGACGCGGTCATGATGGTTGTCCTTAGCGATCTCCCGGAATGGTGGGGTGGTCGCGGATATGGGCGTCATTTCCGGCCATACCGGAGCCTCACGGGATTGCGGTTACATTTCATAGCGTAGACTGCATGAAATGTATACGGAAACGCCCCTGCCGTCAATCGCCGATAGCCCCCCTCACAACTCCTTCTTCTTCGGCGGCGCCTTCCCCCAGACCTCCTCCCAGTGCCGGTTCCAGTCGCCGTGCTGCAGCACCGTCTTCGACAGCACCGCCAGCATGTAGGTCCGCAGCACCGCGTTCATCCGCCGGTGATAGTCCTCGCCCAGACGGTGGAACCAGCGCGCCACGTCCTCGTCGAGCGCGCCGACGCCGCCCTCCCTTCGCGGATCTGCCCGTCGACGGATCCGCGCGCGCCAGCCGGCCCGTCGTGCCGGAGGCACGCCTTCGGCGTGACGGCAGGCCCGAGTCCGCGCCCGCCCGGGCAGCCACGGGCGGATCGGCGCGCGACGGACCCGGCCGCGCGCCCCCTCGGCCTCCGCGCTCGCGCGCTTCGCGCCGGGGCTCAGGCGGTTCCGCGGCGCCGCGTGGCGGCGCCAAGCGCGGCCAGTCCAAGCGCGATCAGGGTGATGCCGGCCGGCAGCGGAACGACGGTCGGGTCGCCTGTGATGGTGAACAGGACCGAACTCATGCTCTTGCGGTTGTCCGGGTAGTTGTCCCCGATTCCGATCGTCCAGAAGCCCAGCGAGGACTTGCCGTCGAATGCGCTGAGGGGCTCCGCGCCGCGGAACGCGCCGCTGACGATCGTGGCGCCGCCCACCGCGGTCGCCGCCTCGTCGTCGAACGTGATCGTGGGCGTCGCGGCCCCGAACTGTCCTGTGAAAGTGGGTGCTCCGGATGCGAAATCACGGACGAGGTCAACCCGCGTGCCGTCGGGGCCTACCGCCCAGAGACTCAGTTCGTCATTGAACGTGAAGCCATTGTCGCCCGGTGCGAGGATGCAGTTGCCTGCTTGACCGATGACCCCTCCACAGACGGTGAACGTCACGGTCACGTTCACGTCGGTGATGGTCAGGTCCTCGGCGACCTGGACCTGTCGGATGGCGGTCGAGTAATCGACGACCACGGCCTCGGCGAAGGTGAGCCCCGCCGTCGTGACGGCCGCGACGGAGGCCGTCGCCCAGAGAAACGCTACGCCCGCGCCCAGCACGCACGCACAAGTCATGATAGTCACTCCCTGTTGATCTTGGACGTCCAGGAGAGCACGAATTCGAAGATTTTCCAATCAAATACTTTACGAACGGCCGGCTTCATGGAAAGTCCGCGAAAAGCGGCGTCCCACGCGTAGAACCGGCCAAGTAATTCAACCACTCCGCGAAAAGGCGCAGGCGCGCGTCCTCTTGCCTCGCCGGATCGACCCCTTGATCATGCGCGAGGTCGCGCCCACCCGGGCGGCCGCGCGCGGATCGACGCGCGACGGACCCGGCCTCACGCCCTCGCCTCCACGCGCGCTCCGCCCGACGGCCCGGCGCTATGCGGATCGCGTCGCCTTCGCCGGTCCGAAGACGCGCCCTCACCCCTCCTTCCGCTTCGGCGCCGCCTTGCCCCAGAATCTCGTCGCCGCGCCGGTTCCGGTCGCCCCGGCTCAGCACCTCCTTGGAGATGATCGCCAGCATTTAGGTCCGCAGCACCGCGTTCATCCGCCGGTGATAGCCCTCGCCCAGACGGTGGAACCAGCGCGCCACGTCCTCGTCCAGCGCGATCGTCACCTTCCTGCGCCGTGGCCGCACCGGCGCCGTCGTCTCCAGCTTCTCCCACTCCTTCGGGAGCAGCGCCTCGCGCAGCAGCACATCGCGCCAGTCCCGCTTCTGCTTGTCGAGCTCGATCATCAGGTTCAGGAGCGCCAACTCCTGCGCGGGTGTGCGCTTTCGGTCCTCCACGGGTCCCGTCTCCCCTGCCATGTCCGGAATGCCCCCAATCCTGCCCGGAACCCGTTAAAATTCGCCGAAAAACTGGCAAGCCGGATTCCAGCCGGATTCCAGCCGCATTCCAGCCACCGGAATCGACGCCAACCAGACCCCTTTTTCCCCCGCTTGCGCACACGCCCCGCCTGTCCTACGACCCCCGCCATGCCCCCCCTCGTCACCCGTTTCGCGCCCTCCCCCACCGGCCGGCTGCACCTCGGCCACGCCTTCTCCGCCCTGACCGCCTGGGACCTGGCCCAGGCCGCCGAAGGCAAATTTCTCCTGCGAATCGAAGACCTTGACACCACCCGCTCCCGCCCCGCCCTCGAGGCCGCCATCTACGACGACCTATCCTGGCTAGGCCTCTCCTGGCCCCATCCCGTTCTCCGCCAGTCCGAGCACACGGCCCGCTACACCGCCGCCCTGGCCAGCCTGGCAGCCCTCAACCTCACCTACCCCTGCCGCTGCACCCGCGCCGACATCCGCGCCGCCCTCTCCGCCCCGCAGGAGGCCGTGGACGCGGGTCCGGTCTACCCCGGCACCTGCCGCCACCGCCCGATGTCCGAGAAATCCCCAAGCGATTCCGTGCGCTTGGACGTCGCCCGCGCCCTCTCCCTCGCCGGCCCACTGACCTTCGAAGAGACCGGCCCGCTCCGCCCAGGGACCCACCTCGTCGACCACGCCACCCTCATTGCCCACACAGGCGACCCCATCCTCGCTCGCAAGGACACCGGCACCGCCTATCATCTGGCGGTCGTGGTCGACGACGCCTACCAGGGCATCACCCTCGTGACCCGCGGCGGCGACCTCTGGGAGGCGACCCCGCTCCACCGCGTCCTCCAGGCGCTGCTGGGGCTGCCGGTGCCGGTCTGGCACCACCACCGGTTGATCCGTGACGAGGCCGGGCGGCGGCTGGCCAAGCGCGACGACGCCCGGGCGCTGGCCACGCTGCGGGCCGAGGGGGCGACGCCGCACGACGTCCGGCACATGCTGGGTCTCGCGCCCGCGTCCTAGCGCCCGCGCCGCCTGCGGGTGATCCAGAGCAGGAACGCCAGCAATGCCGGCACGAGCGCCAGCGGCACCGCGGTAAGGGTGGCGCCGATCGGATCCCAGAGGCCGTTCGCCTTTGCCGCCTCAACGATGCCCGCCCAGCGCTCGGGCCAGGCATTGGCCAGGGCCGCGTCGATCGAGGTCAGCCGGTAGGCATAGCCCTCGCCGATGGTCGCCCCCCAGTCCAGCGCCGCGCGCCAGAGCGCACCGGCCAGCAGAAGCAAGATGAGGACCAGACGCATGGGTTTCCTCAACCTGTGGGTGAATCGGCTGGGACGCACCTTAGCTTCATTGACGCTGTCTGCAAACCGCCGCTAACACTGGGCGACCCGCGACAGGACCCCAGATGTACCAGGATTTCCGCCGCCGCACCTCGCCGGAGACCGGCGCTCCGCGTCTTGCAAGCCTGCGCGAGGCCATGGCCGAGGCCGGGGTCGATGCGTTTCTGATCCCGCGCGCCGACGCGCATCAGGGCGAGACCGTGCCGCCGCACGACGAGCGGCTGGCCTGGCTGACGGGCTTCACCGGCTCGGCGGGGCTGGCGGTGGTGACGGCGGATCGGGCGGCGCTGTTCGTCGATGGGCGATACAAGCTTCAGGTGCGCAGCGAGGCGGATCCTCGAGTGTTTCACATTCATGCGCCATCCCGAGGACTCGCCGGGCGACTGGCTGGCCGAGATGCTCGCGGGGAGCGCGCGGGTGGGGTTCGACCCCTGGCTGCACACCGCCGAAGAGATCGCGCGGCTGGAGGGGCCGCTTGGTCCGCGGCAGATCGGGCTCGTTCGCGTGGCGAACCTGGTGGATGCGGTCTGGGCGGACCAGCCCGCACCGCCCTCCATGCCGATCCGGCCCTATCCGGAGGCGCTGGCCGGCCGCAGCGGTGCGGAGAAGCGCGCGGCCATCGGCACCGTGCTGGCGGGCGAGGACCTGTCGGCGGCGGTGCTGAGTGCGCCGGATTCGGTGGCGTGGCTCTTGAACGTGCGCGGGTCCGACATCTCGCGGACGCCGGTGGCGCTTGCGTTTGCAATCGTCCATGCCGACGGGCGGGTAGAGCTGTTCACCGATCCGGCGGCGGCCGGCGGCGAGGTGCGCGCGCATCTGGGGCCAGAGGTGGCGATCCGGGCGCGTGGTGACTTCGGACCGGCGCTGGACGCGCTGAAAGGCCGCATTGCGGTGGACAAGGCGCGCGCGCCGGTCTGGGTTTCGGACCGGATCGCCGCCGCCGGGCGGGCCGAGACCGTCTGGCGGACCGATCCCTGCATCCTGCCCAAGGCCACCAAGACCGGGGCCGAGATCGCCGGCACCCGGGCCGCGCACCTGCGCGACGGGTCGGCGATGGCCGAGTTCCTCTGCTGGCTGGAGCGCACGGCGCCCGAGGGCGGGTTGACAGAGATCGACGTGGTGCGCCGGCTGGAGTCGATCCGCGCGGCCAGGGGGGAGCTGCGCGACATTTCGTTCGACACGATCTGCGGGGCGGGGCCGAACGGGGCCATCGTGCACTACCGGGTGAACGAGGCCAGCAGCCGGGCGGTGGTGCCTGGGGAGTTGTTGCTGGTGGACAGCGGCGGGCAGTATCTGGACGGGACCACCGACATCACCCGCACGGTTGCCATCGGGCACGTGCCGGCGGATGCGCGGCGGCCGTTCACGCTGGTCCTGAAAGGGCTGATCGCCATGTCGCGGCTGCGCTGGCCGCCGAGACTGGCGGGGCGCGACCTCGATGCGGTGGCGCGGACGGGGCTATGGCAGGCGGGGCTCGACTATGACCACGGGACGGGGCACGGGGTCGGGGTCTATCTCGGCGTGCACGAGGGGCCGGCGGGGCTGTCGCGGCGCTCGGTCGAGCCGATACTCGCGGGGATGATCCTGTCGATCGAGCCCGGTTGCTACCGCGAGGGCGCCTTCGGCATCCGCACCGAGAACCTCGCCGTGGTGCGCCCGGCGGCGGTCCCCGAGGGGGGCGAGCGCGAGATGCTCGGCTTCGAGACGCTGACGCTGGCGCCGATCGACCGGCGGCTGATCGACCCCGCCTTGCTCGACCCAGCCGAGCGGGCCTGGCTCGACGCCTATCACGCGCAGGTGGCGGCCGCCCTTGCGCCGCTGGTGGAACCCGACACCGCCCGCTGGCTCGCGGTTGTCTGCCGACCCCTGGTCGAGGGCGCCTGACGCGGCCCGAGCGCTAAGCCGGGCGGCGCTTCACCATGCGGCGCGGTAGATGTCGAGGACGGCGCTCTCGGTCATTTCGCGCGGGTTGTTCACGAGAAGGCGGGTCTGTTTCATCGCTTCGGACGCGAGCATTGCGAGGGCGTTGGCGCCGATGCCGACGTCGCGCAGGCGTTGTGGGAGGCCAAGCTCGGCCGAGAGGGCGGCGAGGTGGTCGATGAAGGCCTCGGCCCGTGCCGACGTGGGGAGGGGCGCGAGGTCGGGGAAGGCGCAAGGAGCGATCTCGGCGTAGTCGGGGGCGGCGGCTTCGAGGTTGAAGCGCAGGACGTGCGGCAGGACCAGCGCGTTCGAGAGCCCGTGCGGGACATGGTAGTGGCTGCCGATCGGGTAGGCGAGGGCGTGGACGGCCGCCACCGGGGAATTGGCGAAGGCCTGGCCCGCCAGCATCGAGCCGAGCAGCATCGCGCTGCGCGCCGGACGGTCGGTGCCGTTGAGGACCGCAGTGCGGATGTTGGCACCGAGGAGGCGCAGGGCCGCCATGCCGAGGCTGCGCGATAGCGGGTTGTTGTTGGGGCTGGCCGAGGCATAGGCTTCGATGGCATGGACCATGGCGTCGATGCCGGTGGCGGCGGTGACATGCGGGGGCAGGCCGAGGGTGAGCTCGGCATCGAGGACTGCGAGGTCGGGCAAGAGGAGCGGCGAGACGACGCCCTTCTTCTCGGCTTCGCCGGTGGTAAGGATGGCGATGGGAGTGACTTCCGAGCCGGTGCCGGCGGTGGTGGGCACCAGCGCCAGCGGCAGCCGCGGGCCGCGAGCGTTGCCCAAACCATAGGCCGCGGCGAGCTCCTCGCAGGAGCCGGCGAGGAGGGCGGCCACCTTTGCCACGTCCATGGGCGAGCCGCCGCCCAGGCCGAGGATGCCCGTGGCGCCGTGGGCGCGGGCCGCGGCGGCCGCATCGAGTGCGTTGGCCTCGGGGGGATCGGCCTCGACCGCGTCGAACACGGCCGTTGCGATGCCGGACCGGGCGAGGGCGGCGACGACGGGATCGGCGATGCCGGCGGCGCGGAGGCCTCTGTCTGTCACCACCAGCACGCGGCCCCCCAGTAGCGGCCGGGCGCGCTCGGCGAGGCGGGCGATCGAGCCGGGGCCCGCGAGGATCGAAGGCGTGGTGTTGAAGGTGAAGGTCGACATAGGTGCCTACTCGGGGTTCACGGGATTGGTCAGCGTGCCGATACCTTCAGCGAAGATCTCGACCGTGTCGCCGGGCAGGATCGGGCCGACGCCGGAAGGGGTGCCGGTGATGATGACGTCGCCGGGTAGGAGAGTGATCGCGCCGCTGAGGTAGGCAATGAGGGCTGCAACCGAGAACAGCAGGTCGGAGGTGTTGCTCGACTGGCGCAGCTCGCCGTTCACCCGGGCTCCGATGGCGATGGCGGTCGGGTCGAGGCCGGTGGCGATCACCGGGCCGAGCGGGCAGAAGCTGTCGAAGGCCTTGCCGACCAGCAGGGCGCCCTGGTCCATCTCGGCCTTCTGGATCACCCGCTCGCTGACGTCGTTGGCGCAGGTGTAGCCGAGGACGTGGTCGAGCGCCTGGGTCTCGGGGATGCGCCTGCCGGCGCGGCCGATGACGACGGCAAGCTCGGCCTCGAAATGCACGTTCCGGCCCTCGCGCGGGTAGACGATGGGCGTGCCGGGGCCGATCACCGTGGTCGAGGGCTTCATAAAGATGAGAGGGATCACCGGCGTCGGTGCGCCGGCCTCGGCGATATGGGCGACGTAGTTGAGACCGACACCGAAGATGCGCGGCGCCTCGACCGGGGCCAGCAGGCGGACCGCGGAGAGGGGGTCGGTCGTGCCGGTCGGGGCGAGCGCATCGAAGGGCGAGCCGGGCAGGCGGTGCAGGGCGTCGCCTTCGAGGATACCGTAAGCGACACGGCCGCCGGTCTCGTAGCGCGCGATCAGCATGGCAGCTCTCCTCTATTCTGCGGCGATACGTTCGATCTCGGCGATATCCGGCTGGCCGTCGTGGACGAGCACCGTGTGCCGCGAGCGGAATGTCTCGCCCGGGGCGAGGTGCAGCGCTTCGGTGCGGAACGGGCCGACGCTGACCACGCCCCAGTCGGCCGCGAACCAGTAGGGCGCGCGGCCGCCCCTGTCGGGGATGACGGTGACGCCGGCGACATGGCCCCCGCCGACCGGGCCGGTGGCATCGACCCAGCGCGCGCCCTCGCCGCTGACCGCGCCGCCGCCGCTGTGGCCACGGTCGTCGCAGAGCGTGCCGCCGTTGCTGACGGTCATGGAATCGGCGACGCGGACGTTGAAGAATGCGTGGCGGGTCGGACCGAGCTTCAGGGCGTTGCCGGCGGCGGTGAGGGCGGAGGTGACGTCGATCCGGTGGCGGGTGGAGCCGGGCTCGATGGCGAGGGTGCGGCGCTCGCGCGCAACGCAGCGGCCCGATGGGGCTGCCCACTCGGGGGGTCCGCGCCACTCGAGGTCCTGGACGATCTCGAAGCCGGTGCCGGCAGGCCGGCCGGTAACGGCGGTCTCGGCGATGCGGCCGGGGGCGCGGCCCTGGAAGGTCTCGCCGACATAGAAGTTGTAGGTGTATTCCTCGACCGTGCCGCCCACCGCCGGCATCAGCACATGCACATGGTCGGCCGCACACCAGAGCCCGGAGTGGTGCGGGTGATCCGCAGGGCTCTCGGCGGTCACGGCAAAGCCGGCCGGGGTCACGAGCGGATGGACATAGCTGCGGAAATCACCCTGGGTGAGCGCAAGCACGGTCTGGCCGCCGAGCCGCAGCCGGTGCCGATGCGTCTTGGCCCAGGCGCCTTTCGGCAGGGCGATCTCGTCGGACGCAAAGGCGAAGTCGGGCATTGGGCGGGATCTCGCGAGCGACGCGGCGGGCCGCGAGCTACGCCATGGATAGCGCCGCACCCGGGGTTGTGCAATTTTGTCGGACCGGGCCGGCGCAGCCCCCTAACCGGAGCTTGCTCTTGCCAGCGGGCCGATAGGCTGTATCGTACTGGTATGGTGCCATACCAGCTGCCGCGTGCACCGCGCGGGAAACAAGATCGTCAGGGAGGAATTCAAATGACAACAGGATCGGGGACCAGATCCCGAATCGGCCGGCGTCTGTTCGTGCAGGCCGGCGCCGTCTCGCTGGCCATGCCGGCGATCATCGGCCGTGGCCGCGCGCAGGACGTGTTCGTCTTCAAGATCGCGCATACCGAGGGGGTCGGAACGCCGATCACCAACGCGTTCGACGCATGGGCCGAGAGGCTCAACGCCGAGAGCGGCGGGCGGATCGACGCCCAGCACTTCCCCGCCGCTCAGCTCGGCGGTTTGGCGGAACTGCTGGAAGGCAGCCGCATCGGCACGGTCCAGGCGACCACCGCCGGCCCCGACTCGGAGGAGGCCATCGCGCCAGAGATCGCCGCGCTCGGCGGCGCCCCGGGCTTCATCTACAAGAACGAGGCCCATGTGGACGCGGTGCTGCAGGGCGAGCTCGGTCGCAAGGCATCCGACATCGCGCGCGCCAAGACCGGCGTCGAGTTCGTGGCCTACGGCGAGACCGGCTTCCGCCACATCCTGTCCAAGGCGCCGGTGCTGACGCTGGCCGACCTCGAGGGGCTGAAGATCCGCGTGCCGCAGCTGCGCATCTGGGTCGACTTCTGGACCCTGCTCGGCGCGGCGCCGACGCCCCTGCCCTACAGCGAGCAGTATTCGGCGCTCTCGACCGGGATCATCGACGCCATCGATTCAGATGTCTTCTCGATCATCGGCTTCAAGTTCTACGAGCAGGCCAACAACCTGACCCTGACCGGCCACTGGTTCCTGCCGAAGGCGGTGCGGGTCAACGCCGCCTGGCTCGACAGCCTGCCGCCGGACCTGCAGGAGCTGGTACGCACCTCGGCGCAGGAGGTCTTCGCCGAGCAGCGGGCCACCAACCGCGCGCTCGCGGCGGACGCGCTCGAAGAGCTGAAGGGACTGGGCGTCCAGGTGCATTCCCTGTCGCCGGAGGAGCTCGCCAAGATGGAGGAGCTGACCGCACCGCTCTTCGAGCAGTTCGGCTCCGTCAGCCCGGAGACAGCAGAGATGATCGCCGCGATCCGGGCGCTCGGCTGAGCGGGGCATGACGGACCAGACCGCCACGACGGGCGCCGAGGCGTCGGCGCCCGTCAGCACGCCGGCGGGCCTCGCGCGGCTGGTCGACCGGGTGGTCGAGACGCTCTGCGTGGGGCTGCTGCTCGCGGCGGTCGGCGTCGCCTGCCTGCAGGTCGTGTTGCGCTACGGCTTCCGCTCGGGGCTGCCCTGGCCCGAGGAGGTCGCGACCTGGGCCTTCTGCTGGGCGGTGTTCCTCGGCATGGGGCTCGCCACGGGGCGGGACGCGCATATCGCCATCGACACCCTACCCCGCGCCCTGTCGGAACGGGGGCGCCGGACGCTCGGCTTCTTCAACCACGCGGTCATCGCGGCGGCGAGCGTCGTGCTGGTGATCCACGGCTACGACTACGTCAGCCGCGCCATCGCCGCCTCGCCGGCGCTGCAGATGCCGATGAAATACTACTTCCTCTCGGTGCCGGTGGGCGGCGCGCTCAACCTGTTCTTCCTGTTCTGGCCGAAGCCCGGGCGGTCGCTGGCCCAGGGTATCGGCATCGTCGCGACCGGCCTCGCGCTCTATCTTGCCGTCCGATACGGCGGCCCGCTGGTCTACGGCCAGGCCGGCAGCGCGATCGTGCTGGTGCTGGTCGGGCTGGTGCTGATCGTGCTCGGCGTGCCGATCGCCTTCGCCATGGCCTTCGGCGCCTTCGCCGCCTTCGTGCCTTTCGCGCAGATCCTGCTGGTGACGATCTCGCAGAACATGGCGGCGGCGCTGACCTCGTTCACGCTGCTCGCCATTCCGTTCTTCATCCTGGCGGCGGCGGTGATGAACGCCGGCGGGATCACCCCGAGGCTGGTAGACTTGGCGGTGCAACTCGTCGGCCACCTGCGCGGCGGGCTCGGGCAGGCGAACGTGGTGGCCAACACCATGCTCGCCGGCATCTCCGGCTCCTCGACCGCGGACGCTTCGACCATGGCCAAGCTGATGGTCCCGGCGATGGAGGAACGCGGCTACGACCGGCCGTTCTCCGCGGCCCTGACCGCCTCGGCGTCGACGCTGGCCAACATGATCCCGCCGAGCCTGGGGCTGATCATCTACGCTGCGCTCGCCTCGGTCTCGGTCGGCGCGATCTTCGTCGCCACCATCGTCCCCGGCCTGATCGTGGCGGCCTCGCTGATGCTGACCGTCTACGTGATCGCGCGCCGCCGCGGCTACGGCGGCGACATCCCCAAGGCTTCCGGTGCGCAGCGACTGCGCTCGCTGGTGGTGGCGATCCCGGCGCTGACGCTGCCGCTGGTGATCGTGATGGGCGTGCGCTTCGGCGCCTTCACCGCCACCGAGGCCGGCGCCATCGCCTTCGTCTACGCGATGTTCTGCGGCTTCGTCCTTTACCGCAAGCTCACGCCGCGCAACCTGTTGCAGGCGATCCGCGAGTCGGCCTTCGACACGGTGCTGATCGTCTGCATCATTGCCACCGCCGCCCCCTTCGCCTGGGTGCTGGCCTTCGAGCAGGTGCCCCAGACCATCGCCCGCTCGATGGGCGGGCTGGTCGCGAACCCCTGGCTCTTGCTGCTGACGCTGAACGGCTTCCTGCTGGTGGTCGGACTGTTCATGGAGATGATCGCGGCGCTTGTGATCCTGGTGCCGATCCTGGTGCCGCTGGTGGTCGCCGCCGGGGTCGATCCGGTGCATTTCGGCATCGTCATCATCCTCAACATGGTGATCGGGGCGCTGACCCCGCCGCTCGGCGTTCTCGTCTTCACCACCGCGCGCGTCGGCGGCGCGGACCAGGCCGCGACCTTCCGGGCGATCGTCCCCTTCGTCTGCGTGATGATCGCGGTGCTGATGCTGGTGACCAACGTGCCGGCGCTGACCATGCTGCCGGTCAGGTGGTTCGGACCCTGAGACGCGACGAACGGAGAGCGACATGACGAAGACCCGTATCGGCGTCGTCGGCCTCGGCATGGCGGTGACGCCGCATGCCCGCGGGCTCATAGACCTCGGCGACAGCGTCGAGGTCGTGCACGCCTTCACCCCCAGCCCGGCGCGGCGGGCGGCCTTCGCCGAGCGCTTCCCCTTCCCGCTCGTCGACCGGCTGGAGACGATCCTTCAGGACGACAGCGTCGAGGCGGTGCTGGTGCTGACGCCCGCCAACACGCACCTGGCCATCGCCACAGCCTGCGCCCGTGCCGGCAAGCACGTGCTGCTGGAGAAGCCGATCGAGATCACCACCGCGCGGGCCGAGGCGCTGGTCGCCACCTGCCGCGAGGCGGGCGTGACGCTCGGCATCGTGCTGCAGCACCGCTTCCGGCCGGCGGGCGAGCGGCTCGCCGGGATCCTTGCCTCGGGCGAACTCGGCCGCATCGTCGGCTGCTCGACGGTGATCCGACTCTGGCGGCCGCAGAGCTATTACGACGAGCCTGGCCGCGGCAGCTTCGCGCGCGACGGCGGCGGGGTGCTGATCTCGCAGGCGATCCACACCCTCGACCTGATGCTGAGCCTCGCCGGGGACGTGGCCGAGGTCACCGGCTACGCCACCACCACGCCGGTGCACCGGATGGAGACCGAGGACATGGTCTGCGCCGCCGCGCGCTTCGCCAGTGGCGCCCACGGCACCATCGACGCGACCACCGCCGCCTATCCGGGCTTTGCCGAGCGGATCGAGCTCGCCTGCGAGCGCGGCACCGCCTCGCTGGCGGGCACCTCGCTCCTCGTCCAGTTCCAGGACGGCCGGCGGATCGAGGTGGCGCCCGACCAGAGTGCGGGGGGCACCGGCGCCGACCCCATGGCCTTCCCCCACCACTACCACCGCTCGGTCATGGCCGATTTCGTCGAGGCCATCCGCGCGGGCCGCGCCCCGCGGGTGACCGGCGAGGAGGCGCTGCGGGTGCACCGGCTGATCGACGCGCTGATCGAGACCGGGCGGACGGGCCATCCGGTGCGCATCGCCGGGGCGGCGGCATGACCCCGCCGCTCCGCTTCGCTGCGATCGGCCTTGACCACCGCCACATCTACCACCTCGTCGGCGAGCTGATCGCCGCCGGGGCGGACTGCGCGGGCTTCTGCCCGGAGACCAGCGATCCGCGAGTGCTGGAGGGTTTCGTCGAGCGGTTCCCGGACCTGCGGCCCGTGGATCGCGAGCGGCTCTTCGACGATCCGGGGCTGGACATTATCTGCTCCGCCGCCATCCCGCGCGACCGCGCGGCCATCGCGGTCCGCGCCATGCGTGCCGGCAAGGACGTGATGGTGGACAAGCCCGGCGCCATCACGCTGAAGCAGGTGGAAGCCATCGAGGGTGCGATGCGCGCCACGGGCCGCATCTTCTCGATCTGCTTTTCGGAGCGCTTCACCGTGCGCGCCTGCGAGACGGCCACCCGGCTTGTCGCCGAGGGCGCGATCGGGCGGGTGATCCAGACCACCGGCCTCGGTCCCCACCGGCTGAACCTGGCGATCCGGCCCGCGTGGTTCTTCGACCCCGCGACCTACGGCGGCATCCTGACCGACATCGCTTCGCACCAGATCGACCAGTTCCTGTTCTTTACCGGCGCAGAGGACGCCGAGATCGTGGCGGGCGCGGTGGCTAACCAGGGTCTGCCGGAAGTGCCGGAGTTCGAGGACTACGGCGAGATCCTGCTGCGCGGAAGCGGCGCCTCGGGCTTCATCCGGGTGGACTGGTTCACGCCGGACGGGCTGCCGGCATGGGGTGACGGGCGGCTCATCCTGCTGGGGACGGACGGGTTCATCGAGCTGCGCAAGTATCTCGACATCGCCGGCCGGCCGGGGGGCGACCATCTGTTCCTGTCGAACGCCGAGGGCACGCGGCACATCGACGCCAGCGCCGAGCCGCTGACCTATTTCGCGCGTTTCCTCGCGGATGTGCGCGCCCGGACGGCAACGGCCATGCCCGAGGGCCACGCACTGACCGTCACCCGGCTCGCCATCACGGCACAGGCGGGTGCGGCACGCATCGGGCGACAGCCCGCCGGCTAGCGACTCCGTGGCGCGACAAGCGACGATGTGTCCGGGGTTGCGCCTCCCGGAATTGCTCCTAACCTGCGCGCGGGACCGGAGGGCGCGATGCGGACAGTGCTGGTGGCGAATTGCAAGGGCGGGGTTGGCAAGACCGTGACCGCCATCACCCTTGCCGCGGCACTGGCACAGCGTGGTGGGCGCGTGGCGCTGGCCGATGCCGACCCGCAGCGCTCGGCCCTGCGCTGGCTCAAGCAGCGCCCCGCCGGCGCGGCGGCCATCGCTGGCCTCGACTGGGCACAGAAGGGCGATGTGGGCGACGCGCCAAAAGGCATCGACTGGCTGGTGATCGACGCCCCCGGCGCGCTCAGGGGCGGCCGCGCCGAGGCGCTGATCGGCGAGGCCGGGATCGCCATCGCCCCGGTCCTGCCATCCTATTTCGACGCGGAAAGCACCCGGCGCTTCCTCAAGGACCTCGAGGACGTCAAGCGCGTGCGCAAGGGCAAGGTCGGGCTGCACCTCATCGCGAACCGGGTCCGGCCGCAGCAGCGGGCAACCGAGCGGCTGCGGGCGTTCTTCGCCGAGATCGGCCAGGAGCCGCTCGCCTGGATCGCCGAACGCGCGGTCTATGCCGAGCTGGCCGAGCAGGGCCTCACCGTCTTCGACAAGCAGCAGCGCGCCTACGCCCCGGTCCGCGCCCAATGGGCGCCGGTCATCGCGGCGCTGGACTGACCGCTCACGCCAGCAACTCGCGCACCATCGGGATCACTTGCGTTCCGTAGAGTTCGATGCTGGTCATCATCGTGTCATGGCCCATCGTCCCGCTGGAATACTTCATGTCGAAGCGCGCCGCCCCCAGCGCCTCCACGGTCCGGGCGATCTTGCGCGCCACCGTCTCGGGCGAGCCGACATGCAGCGCGCCCTGCATCGACTTCCGCGTCGAAGCGCTCGCGCGTGGTCGGCGGCCAGCCACGCTCGCGGCCGATCCGGTCGTGCAGCGCCTTGTAGCCCGGCCAGATCTCCTCGCGCGCCTGCGCGTCGCTCGCGGCCACATGGCCGGGGGAATGCACGCCGAGCGGGCGCACCTCGCGGCCCATCTCGGCGCAGGCGCGCTGGTAAAGGTCGACATAGGGCCTGAACCGCACCGGATCGCCGCCGATGATCGCCAGCATCAGCCCCATGTCGTAGCGCACCGCGCGTACCACCGATTCCGGGCTGCCGCCGACACCGATCCAGACCTTCAGACCGCTCGGCCCGAGCGGCGGCCAGACATGCTGCTCGTTCAGCGGCGCGCGGGTCGTGCCGGACCAGCTCACCGGCCCGCCCTTCAGGAGTTCGGCGAAGAGGCCGAGCTTCTCCTCGAACAGGACCTCGTAGTCGCGCAGCTCGTACCCGAACAGCGGGAAGCTCTCGGTGAAGGACCCGCGGCCGAGGATCACCTCCGCCCGTCCACCGGAAACCGCATCCAGCGTCGAGAAGCGCTGGAATACCCGCACCGGGTCGTCCGACGACAGCACCGTCACCGCGGTGCCGAGCCGGATGCGCGCGGTGCGCCCGGCGATGGCCGCCAGCACGATCTCCGGCGCGGAAATGGCGAAGTCGTCGCGGTGATGCTCGCCGAGCCCGATGAAGTCGACCCCCACCGCATCGGCCAGCACCGCTTCCTCGACGACATCGCGCAGCACCTGGTCCTGCGGCACCAGCGCGCCGTCCGCCGCCCGGGTGACATCGCCGAAGGTGTCGAGGCCGATTTCGGGAAGGCTGGTCATTTGCGCTACAGGCTCCGGATGCGGGATCGAGCGGGACACTTTCCTCGCGCACCCGCGGCGTCAAGCCTTGCGCGTCGATTGCAAGCCACTAGGGTCTGCGCGGCTGCAGGACACTAGGAGGAATGCACATGGATCTCGGCATCAGCGGGCGCAATGCCATCGTCTGCGCCGCCTCGAAAGGCCTCGGCCGCGGCTGTGCCGAGGCGCTGGCGGGAGCAGGCGTCAGCCTCGTCATCAACGCCCGCGGCGCCGAGGCGCTGGAAGCGACGGCCGCGGCGATCCGCGACCGCCACGGGGTCAGCGTCACCGCCGTGGCGGCCGACATCACCACCCCCGAGGGCCGCGCCGCGGTGCTCGCCGCCGGCCCCTCGCCCGACATCCTGGTCACCAACGCCGGCGGCCCGCCTCCGGGCATGTGGAGCGACTGGAGCCGCGACGACTTCATCAAGGCGCTGGACGGCAACATGCTGACGCCCATCGCGATGATGCAGGCGGTGCTGCCGGCGATGATGGAGCGTGGCTGGGGGCGGGTGGTCAACATCACCTCGCAGTCGGTGCGCGCGCCGATCCCGACGCTCGGCCTCTCCAACGCCGCACGCACCGGCCTGACCGGCTTCGTCGCCGGCACCAGCCGGCAGGTGGCGGCGCAGCGGGGTGACGATCAACAACCTGCTGCCGGGCATCCACGACACCGACCGCGCCGAGGCGCTCGACGGGCCGGTGGCGCGCGCCGAGGGCATCACCCGCGAAGAGGCCCGTGCCCGGCGAGCGGCGACGATCCCGGCCCGGCGCTACGGCACGCCCGCAGAGTTCGGCGCGGCCTGCGCCTTCCTCTGCTCGGTTCATGCGGGGTTCATCGTCGGCCAGAACATCCTGCTCGACGGCGGCGCCACCAACCTGACCATGTGAGCAAAAGCCGAGCCGGCAACCTCAGGCTGCCGGCATCGCCGTCTCGACCAGTCGCACCCAATAGGAACAGCCCACCGGGATGGCCTCGTCGTTGAAGTCGTATGCCGGGTGGTGCAGCTTCGCCGTGTCGCCGTTGCCCAGGAAGATGAACGCCCCGGGCCGGGCGTTGAGCATGAATGAGAAGTCCTCCGCCCCCATCACCGGCGGCGCGGCCGCCTCGACCTTGTCGGCGCCGGCCACCCCGGCGGCCACCCCCGCGGCAAATTCCGTCTCGCGCTCGGAGTTCACCGTCACCGGATAGCCGCGCCTGTAGTTCACGTCCGCCCGCGCCCCCAGCGCCGCCGCGATCCCCGTCACGGTCGCGGCCAGCCGCGCCTCCACCTGGTCCTGCACCTCCGGGTCCAGCGCGCGCACCGTGCCCTTCAGCGTCACCCGCTCCGGGATCACGTTGTAGGCGTCGCTCTCGGTGCGGAAGCTCGTCACCGAAACCACCGCCGACTTGACCGGGTCGACGCTGCGCGCGGCGATGGTCTGCAGCGCCACCACGATCTGGCTGGCCACCACCGTGGTATCCACCCCCTCGTGCGGCATCGCCGCATGGCCGCCCTTGCCGATGACCTCGACGGTGAACTCGTCCGCCGAGGCCAGAAAGCCCCCCCGCCGGATCGCGAAGGCGCCCACCGGCAGGCCGGGGCTGTTGTGCATCCCGTAGACCTCGTCGATGCCGAAGCGCTCCATCATCCCGTCCTCGACCATCTCGCGTCCGCCGCCGCTGCCCTCCTCGGCCGGCTGGAAGATCACCACCGCGGTGCCGTCGAAGTTGCGGGTCTCCGCCAGGTACTGCGCCGCCCCCAGCAGCATCGCCGTGTGCCCGTCGTGCCCGCAGGCGTGCATCCGGCCCGGCGTCGCCGAGGCCCAGGGCAGGCCGGTCGCCTCGAGGATCGGCAGCGCATCCATGTCGGCGCGCAGCCCGACCACCTTGCCCGCACCGCCGTTCCTGCCCCGGATCACCCCCACCACCCCGGTGCGCCCGATCCCGGTCGCCACCTCGTCGCAGCCGAAGGACGCGAGCTTCTCCGCCACCAGCGCCGCGGTGCGATGGGTGTCGAAGTCGAGCTCGGGATGGGTGTGCAGGTCGCGCCGCCATTCGGTGATTGCGGGGGCGAGATCGGCGAAGCGGTTGACGACGGGCATGGGGTAGGTTCCTGGCTACGGGAAACCGCACCCTGGCAGGCGCTCCGGCAACCTTCAAGCCGCCGGCCCGCCGGTCCCGCTGCCGTAACGCCGCCCGGCGCCGCGATCGTGCGCCGATCCCTTGCGACCGCCTGCCCCCGCTCAGGCCGCCCGTAGGCGCACCAGCACCAGCCCTCCGATCCCGGCGAGCAGCAGCGCGACGGGCAGCGGCAGCGGCACCGCCGAGGGATCCACGGCAAACCCGGCCGAGAAGGCGGCGAGGCGCATCCCATCCCCCTCGAACGCCATGTCGCCGGACAGCCCCGCCATCGGCGGCGCCAGCAGGTCGAGCACTCGCGTCGCGAGATGTGCATGCAGCGACGCACCCGGATGGATCCGGTCGATGAAGGCGCTGGACGCCATTTCGGCGGCGGTGCAGCGCGCCTTGTCGTCGACGATACAGGGCCTGCTCAGGTTCTCGATGCCGAAGGCCAGCGGGTCGGCCCACACTTCCTCGAAGAAGCCGAACACGTCGAGTTCGTAGATCGTCATGCCCTTGGCGCGCAGCCCGGCGAGGCCCAAGGCCAGCCGGGTGTTGTAGGCCAACGTGCCTGCGGTCGCCGAGGCCCGGGTCGTGGCGTTCGCCTCTACATATTTCGGAATCTTGGCGAGATCGGCAAGGTTGAAGACCAGCGCTGACTTCACCCCGTTCGACAGCAGCGATTTCACCGCCCGCACCACCTCGTCGGCGGCGTTGCGCGCCACTGAGGCGACGTTGGACTTGCCGACGCGGGCCAGCACGTCGTTGCCGCCGGCCCAGACCGCCGCCAGCGAGTTCTTCCTGGGATTGATCGTGTACTGGAAGACGCGGCGCTGATTGTGCAGATCCGGGATTAGGTTGTAGTCGGTCACCGCCTTGGCACCGCCGAAGGCATAGTTGCGCGTCTCCGCCCCCTCGGCACGGAACGCGGCGGCGATGGTGTCGTACACGTTCGGCCCTTCCGCGAACCGGCCCTTCCAGTAGGGCGGGCTCTTCGGCGTCGTCTTCCCGGACCAGCTGTAGGCATTGCCGTTGTCGAGCAGGCTGTCGCCAAAGGCGTAGAGCCCACCGTAGCCGAGCGGCACCGCCGAGGCGGGACCGGCGGCGAGCGCGGCAAGCAAGAGGAGCCCGAGGGCGGCGGCACGGTGGCGGAGTTCGAACATCGGAATGTTCCTCGCGCGATTACATACGCGCTGCGAGATTAAGCCAGAATTCGGTCGCGCGGGCAATGTCCATTCGCGTCGCATGCTGCTTCCGTGCAACGTGCCCAACTCGGCACAGTCCAGCCGCGGATGTCTAAGACCCTTCAGGCGGCGAGGCGGGCAGTCAGCCGGCGCAGGAAGGCCGCGCCAGCGTCCAGTTGCGCCAGGGTGATGAATTCGTCCGGCTGGTGCGCCTGCGCGATCGACCCCGGACCGCAGACCACGGTGGACAGGCCCTGCGCCTGGAAATGCCCGGCCTCGGTCTGGTAGGACACCACATGCCGGCCGTTGTCCCCGGTCAGCGCCCGCGCCAGCCGCTCGGCGGAACCGTCCGTCTCGGGAGCCAGTTCAGGAATGTACATCCGCGTCGCCACGGTGATCCGGGCGGCGGGGTTGATGGCCCGCGCCTCCGCCTCCAGCCGCGCCGCCTCGGCCTCGATGCGGGCGCGCCAGCCGTCGATACTCTCGCCGGGCAGCACCCGCACCTCGCCGGAAAACCGGCAGTCCCGTGCCGTGATGTTGTTGGCCGTGCCCCCGGAGATCAGGCCCACGTGCAGCGTGGTACAGGGCGGGTCGAAATCGCCCCTGCCCGCGGCCAGGTTCGCCTCGGTGGCCTCCGCCATCCACGCCACCATCCGCGCCGCCGTCATCACCGCCGAGACCCCCCGGTGGATCAGGCTCGAGTGCACCTCGTGCCCGCGCACCTCGACGCGGAACCCCCAGCTCCCCTTGTGGCCGGTGACCACCCGCATCTCCGAGGGCTCGCCGACGATCACCGCCTCCGGGCCGCGGCAGCGTGTCGAGGATCGCCGCCGCCAGCGCAGGCGCCTCCATGCAGCCGATTTCCTCGTCATGGGTGAGCGCCAGGATCACCGGCCGCTTCATCCCCGCCGCCAGCATCTCCGGCACCAGCGCCAGCGCCGTCGCCACGAACCCCTTCATGTCGCAGGTGCCCCGCCCGTGCAGCCGCCCGTCGCGCTCGGTCAGCACGTAGGGGTCGCTCGTCCAGTCCTGACCCTCCACCGGCACCACGTCCGTATGCCCCGACAGCACGACACCCCCAGGCGCCTCCGGCCCGATGCAGGCGTAGAGGCTGGCCTTCTCGCCGGCGTCGCCGGGCACCCGCACCGAAGCCACGCCATGCTCCGCCAGGTAGTCCTCCACGAAGGCGACCAGATCGAGGTTCGATCGCGTCGAGACGGTCGGGAAGGCCACGAGACGCGCCAGCATCTCGCGCGGGCTGAGGGGGGTGGGCATCCGGGGATCCTGCGGCTGTCCCCGGCACTCTGGGTGGGCAGCGGGGCACCGTCAAGGCTCAGCGGGCGCGGACATGCTGCCCGGCCGCGCGTCAGCCGCCCGCGCCCTCCGCGAGCATCCGGTCGACCTCCGAGCCCCGCGCGCCGGCCGCCAGCCGGCGGAAGTCCCCAGGCCCCAGCACCTCGCGGGCCGCCGCGATCAGCGCCGCGTGCGCCACCCGCGCCAGTGCCGAGCCGAGGCTGATCCGCGCCGCCCCCGCCCCGGCGAGGTCGGCGCGCGACAGCCCCGTCAGCGGGCCGACCGCGAGCACGTTCACCGGCAGCGGCACCGCGGCGCAGACCCGGGCGACGCTGGCGAGATCGGGCAGGAGCGGGATGTAGACGCAGTCCGCCCCCGCCTCGGCGAAGGCGCGGATGCGGCGCAGCCCCTCGTCGAGCCCGTAGCTGCCGTGCATCAGCCCGTCCGCCCGCGCCACCAGCACGAAGTCGCGCGGCAGGGCGCGCGCAGCGGCGACCGCGGCGCAGATGCGCTCGACGGCGAGATCGAAGCCGTAGGCGCCGGTCCCCGGAAGGTCGGTATCCTCGATCGACGCCCCGGCGAGCCCCGCCTCGGCGGCCAGCCGCACCGTCTCGGCGACGCCCTCGGGCGCCTCGGCATAGCCGTTCTCCAGATCGCCGCTCACCGGCAGCGGCGTCGCCGCCACCAGTGCCTCGGCATGGGCGAGCGCCTGGTCGCGGCTCGACCCGCGCCCCGTCCGGCAGCCCGAGGGTGAAGGCGAAACCCGCAGAGGTCGTGCCGATCGCCTCCGCGCCAAGCGCCGCCAGCACCCGCGCCGAGCCCGCATCCCAGGCATTGGCCAGCACGAAGGGATCGCCGGGCCGGTGCAGCTCCCGGAAACGCGCGCCGATATCGGTCATTGGACACCTCCCTGCCGTTGGACTGCTCAGCCGAGGGCCGCCTGCACCTTCTTCGGCAGACTGCCGCGGATCAGCCGGTAGGAGATATCCAACCGATCGGCAAGCTCCGCCTCGTCGAGACCGCCCCAGGGAATGCGCACCCAGCTCCGGTGGAAATAGGGCGCCCGCTCTGCCCGGCCCAACTCGATCAGCAGCTCTGCCGTCTCCACGTCGGCGCATTTCACCGAGACGCCGTGATCTTCCAAGGCGCCGGTCACCGCGAAGAGCTTGCCCCCCACCTTCCAGGCGTCGTGCCCGCCGCCCCAGGGGTCGGAGTGCTCTGCACCGGGCAGGCCGGCGCAATGGGCATTGACGAAGGCGCGCGACATCTCAACCCCTTACGTCCGGGTCCGCGTCGGGCTGGTTCACATAGATCAGCACCGCCAGCAGCGTCACATAGAAGCGGAACGCCGCCTCCTGCCCGTTCCAGACCTGCGACTGCCACATCATGAACCACTCGCCGCCGACCACCATGAAGCCGGTGAACCACAGCGCGAACCCCAGCCCCGCCGCCAGATGCACCGGCGCCTTTGCCCGCTGGAAGCCCGCCCCCGGCGCATGCCGCGCCGCGAAGAGCCGCCATCCGGCATAGAGGAACAACAGCCCCACCGCCGCCTCGGTTGCGATGATCAGCGCATAGCCCGCCTGCCAGGCCCAGGGTACGGTGATCGAGCGGTACATCACGCTCGGGTCGCGGAACGTGGTGTCCATGCTGAGGACGTGCCGCACGAACTGGTAGTTGGCATCGTAGCTGGTGATGTTGGTGAAGGCGACGACCAGCGCGAACAGCGCCAGCGAGAACGTCATCGCGATCTTGACATGGCGGGCGATCATGGCGGCCTCCTGTTTGCGATGCCGCCCAGAATGGCGCACCCGCCCCGCAACGCCAGCACGTTTGCGCATGCCCCGGAGCGACGCCGTTCGCCCGGACCTCAAACCCCAAGAACAACTCCGCGGCCCGGCTCGGTCCCCGGCTGGCCCGGCATCGAGACATAGGGCGGCGTCTCTTCCAGGAGCCGGACCCGCCCGGCCGCCTCCAGCTCCGCCAGCCGCGCCGAGAAGCCCCCTGTCCAGACGGCATCCTTGATGGTCAGCACCAGCACCCCGCCCGGCCGGGTGATGCGCAAGAGCTCGTCCAGCGCCTCCGCACCCACATGGCCGGTGGTGAAGACCCCGGCACTCACAACGCCGGCGAAATACCCGTCGACGAAGGGCAGCGGCCCGCCGAGGGCCAGGTTGTGCAGCTGCCGGTAGACCCCCTTGGCCCCGGCGACCCGCAGCATCCCCGGCGAGATGTCCAGCGCCTCGGCTTCAGGGTAGCCGATGATCGCCAGCCACTCGCCCACCAGCCCGGTCCCCGCCCCGGCATCGAGCACCGGCCCCGCCCCGCGCGGCAGGTGGCGGGCGACCAGCGCGAGGCAGACCGCCGGATGCCGGTAGCCCACAGCCGCCATTTCAACCTCGTAGGTTTCGGCCCAGGCGTCATAGGTGCGGGCGATCTCGGTGAGATCGCGCGCGCCATAGACGGCGTCGAGGTTGGCGGAGGCATCGGTCATGTCGGATTTCCTGTGCGGTGTCGCCGCGGCGTTGACGGCGCACCGGCCATCATACTCAACTGCGCCGCGAGGGAAACCACCCGGGGGAACACGAATGACCGAGACCGACGAGGCGCTGGCGGCCATCCGCCGCATCCCCGGCTACGGCGACCTGCCCCCGACGGCGGCAGTCGAGCGCCTCGGCGGCCTGACCAACCGCGTGTATCGCGTGGCGGACGCCTCCCGCGAGGTGGTGCTGCGCCTGCCCGGCAAGGGCACCGAGGCCTACATCGACCGCGCCGCCGAGGCGGTGAACGCCCGCGCCGCTGCCGCCGCCGGCGTCTCGCCCCCGGTGCTGCACTTCGGCGACGACGGCGTGATGCTGACCGGCTACGTCGCCGGCGTCACCATGTCGCCCGCGACCTTCGCCCGCCGCGACGGCGCCGTGGAACGCGCCGCCCGCGCCTTCCGTCACCTCCATACCCGCTCGGCCCGCTTCGCCGGGCGGTTCGAACTCTTCGCCATGATCGACGACTACCTCGCCCTGCTGGCGAAGCACGGCGCAACGCTCCCGGACGGCTACCACGACGTCGTGGCCGAGGCGGGCGCCGTGCGCGCCGCCCTCGACCGTGCCGCCGTCCCCCTCGCCCCCTGCCACTGCGATCCGCTGTGCGAGAACTTCCTCGATACCGGCACGCGGATGTGGATCGTCGACTGGGAGTATGCCGGCAACAACGATCCCATGTGGGACCTCGGCGATCTGTCGGTCGAGGGCGCCTTCACCGAGGCCATGGACGCGCGCCTCCTCACCGCCTATTTCGGCCGCCCGCCCACACCGGAGGAGCACGGCCGCATGGTGATCCACAAGGCGATGTGCGACCTGCTCTGGACCCTCTGGGGCCTGATCCAGCACGCCAACGAAAACGCCGCCGACGACTTCTGGACCTACGCCGTGACCCGCTTCGAGCGCTGCCGCGCGCTGATGGCCACTCCCACCTTCGCCCGCCACCTCGCCGCCGTCCGCTGACCCCCTCAGTCGCGCGGCTTGAGCATCATCGGTAGGCCGGCGACGGTCAGAACCACCTCGTCAGCCACCGCGGCAATTCGCTGGTTCAGAAGCCCCGCCGCATCGCGGAAAGCCCGGGCCAGTGCGTTCTCCGGCACGATCCCGGCGCCGACCTCGTTGGTCACCAGCACCACCGGGCTCGCCTGCGCGCGCAGCGCCGCTTCCAGCGCCGCCGCCTCCGCGTCCCAGTCTCGCCCCGCCAGCATGACATTGGTGAGCCACAGCGTGAGGCAGTCCACCAGCCGCGGCCCGGCCCCGTCGCTGGCGCTGAGCGCCTCGGCCAGCGCCAGCGGCGCCTCCACCGAGCGCCATTCCGCCCCGCGCCGCTCCCGGTGCAGCGCAATCCGCGCCGCCATCTCGCCGTCGCCCGCCTCGGCCGTGGCGATGTAGACCGGCCGGCCCGGGAAAGCCGCGACGCGGCGCTCGGCCTCCGCGCTCTTGCCCGAGCGCGCGCCGCCGGTGACGAGCACGATCCTGGGCACGATCCTGGGAAGGGCAGCGGACATGGTTCGGACTTTACCTCGGCGGGTCGGGGGATACAGTCGCCCGCGACGTAGGCCGCGGGCGGGAGCATGACCACCATCACCCTATGCACGACCAGCCCGATTGCCGGCAAGGCGCCGCGATAGCCCGCCATGGTGCCAGCGGTCCGCGTCCGGTCGTGCGTGAGCGGCCATTTCGGCGAGTTCCTGCAGGGCCGGCTGGGACCATCGGGCCCGGTGGCGCTGGTCACGCTGCCCTGCCCCGCGCTGGCCGTGACCGCCGAGTGGCGCCCGGCGCCGGGCTTCGTGCTCGCCACGCCCGGGGGCTCGGCCGTGGAGCCGGACCGCATGCGCCGGGCCTTCCGCGCGCTGACCGGCCGCAGCCCGCACGGGCGCCTCGTGCTGCGTGCCGGGATGCCGCCGGGCGGCGGGGCCGGGGCCTCCACCGCGAGCCTGCTGGCGCTCGCCGGGGCGGTGAGCGGCGGTGGCTTCGCCACCCTGCCGCCAGAGGCGCAGGCGGCCTTCTGCCTGGCGCTGGAAGGTGCGACCGACCCGCTGATGCATGCTGCCCCCGCGTCGCTCCTCTGGCAGTCCCGCCGCGGGCGGATCGCGGCCCGCCTGCCGGAGCCGCCGGCCTTCGAGGTGGTCGGCGGCTTCACCCCCGCGCCCCAACGCACCGATCCGGCCGACGAGGCCTTCGCCGACATCGCCGACCTGGCCGGGGCCTGGGCGCCCGCCGCCGCCGCACGCGACCGCGCGGCCCTGGCGTCCCTCGCCACCGAATCTGCCCGGCGCAACACACGGCTGCGTGGCGGCGAACTTGCCCCGCTCGCAGCCCTCGCCGCGGCCCTCGGCGCCCTCGGCCTTGCCGTTGCCCATACCGGCTCGGCCCGCGCGCTCCTCTTCGCGCCCGGCGCAGCGCCCCCCGGCTCGGAGGCCGCCCTGCGCGGCCTGGACCTCGGCGGCGTGCTGCGCTTCTCCAGCGGCAGCGCGTGATGACCCCGCCCTTCGGGCGAGGCAGGTGATGAGCGCTGCGGCACTGCTTCTGGCCCTCGGCATTGAAGCGGCCTGCGGCTGGCCGGAGGCGATCCATCGCCGGATCGGCCACCCCGTCACCTGGATCGGCGCGCTGATCGCGGCGCTGGAGCGGCGGCTGAACGCCGGGGAGCCCGGTCAGCGCATGCTGCGCGGCGCGGCGGTCGCGTTTATCGTCGTCGGCCTCGCGGCTGGTATCGCCGCCGCCGTCGCCGCCTGCCTGCCTGGTGGATGGGCCGGCGTGCTGGCGACCGGCGTGCTGGCCGCACCGCTGGTTGCGGGGCGCTCGCTCTACGATCACGTCGCGGCCGTGGCACGGCCGCTGTCGGCGGGCGACCTCGCCGCGGCCCGCGGGGCGGTGGCGATGATCGTTGGGCGCGATCCCGAGCGGCTGGACGCTGCCGGCGTGGCTCGGGCGGCGCTGGAGAGCCTGGCCGAGAACGCCTCGGACGGGGTCGTGGCCCCGATCTTCTGGGGCGTGCTGCTCGGCTTGCCCGGGATCGCGGGCTACAAGGCGCTCAACACGCTTGACAGCATAATCGGTCACCGTTCGGAAAGGTATCACTATTTCGGCCGCGTGGCGGCGCGCCTCGACGACGCCGCGAATTGGTTGCCGGCACGGCTGACCGCCCTCCTGATCGCCATCGCCTGTCCACGGCCCAGATCGGCGCTCGCCGTGGTGCTGCGCGACGCCCGCCGCCACCGCTCGCCCAACGCCGGCTGGCCGGAGGCCGCTATGGCCGGTGCCCTCGGCATCCGCCTCTCCGGTCCCCGCAGCTACGGCGAAGGCTTGCGCGACGAGCCCTGGCTGAACGGCAGCGCCCCCGACCCGGCGCCGGAGGCGCTGCGCGCCGGCCTGGGCCTCTACCTCCGGGCGATCGGCCTGATGGCCCTGGCCCTGCTCGCGCTTGCGCTCGTCTGAGCCGAGGGCGTATCCGGCGGCATGGACAGCGCGCGCGACCACGGCGGCGACCTCGACCAGGCGATCGCCCGCTACGGCGGCACGGCGGCCGACTGGATCGATCTCTCCACCGGCATCAACCGCCTGCCCTGGCCGGTCCCGGACCTTCCTCCAGACGTGTGGCGCACGCTCCCCACGGCGGCGGCGACCGACGCCGCCGTCGAGGCGGCACGGGCCGCCTGGGGCGTCCGCAGCAGCGTGCTCGCGCTGGCCGGCGCGCAGTCCGCGATCCAGCTCCTGCCCCGGCTCGCCCTGCCGGGCCGCGTCGGCATCCTCGTCCCCACCTACAACGAGTTCGCCGCCGCCTTCACGGCCGAAGGCTGGCAGGTCGAGGAAGTGCCCTCGCCCGACCGGCTGGCCGGCTGCGCAGCGGCGGTGGTGGTCAACCCCAACAACCCCGACGGCCGGCAGCTCGACCCGGCGACGCTTCTCGCACTGGCCGGATCGGTCGGCCTGTTGATCGTGGACGAAAGCTTCGCCGACCCGCACCCCGAGGCCAGTCTCGCGGGGCATGGTCTGCCCGACAACCTCCTGGTCCTGCGCTCCTTCGGCAAGTTCTACGGCGTCGCGGGCGCCCGCCTAGGCTTCGTCCTCGGCACCGAGGCCCGGCTGGCAGCGCTCTCCCGCCTCGCCGGCCCGTGGCCCGTCTCCGGCCCCGCTCTGGCGCTGGGCGCCGCCGCCCTCACCGACACAGACTGGAGTGCAGCAACGATCGCGCGCCTCACCCGCGATGCCGCCCGGCTCGACACCATGGTTTCGGGCGCGGGCTGGCGCCTCGTTGGTGGCACGGCCCTCTTTCGTCTCTACGACACTGGCGACGCAGCAGCAGCACAGGCGCGGCTGGCGCGAGCGCAGATCTGGTCGCGCGTATTCCCCTACTCCGCGCGTTGGCTACGGCTTGGGCTCCCCGGTCCGGAAGCGGAGTGGGAGCGGCTGGCTTCGGCGCTCGGCTGAATCCCGGCGGCAAGCTCGAACAGGCCATCGACGTCGAGGTGCGCCTCGATATGGTCGGCCAGCCCGTCAAGCGCCGCCTCCACCGCCGCCCCAAAGGCCACTCCCGAAGGCTGCGCCCCCAGCCCGGCCAGGAATGCTGCCCGAAACCCGTCCGCGGCAAAGACCCCGTGCAGATAGGTGCCCATCACCCGCCCATCCGCCGAGACTGCCCCCTCGTCGCGCCCCTCGATCCGCGCGAAGGGCCGCGCCCGTCCGGGGCCTTCGGTCGCGCCGATGTGGATCTCGTACCCCGCGACCTCGGCCCCGGTCGCGACATGCGCGCCCGCGACCCGGTTCAGCCGCTTGTCCGCCGTCATCCGCGTGGCGACGTCGAGCAGCCCCAGCCCCGCCGTCACACCCGCCGGCCCCTCGATCCCGTCCGGGTCCTCGATCGCCGTACCCAGCATCTGGTAGCCACCGCAGAGCCCCAGCACCGCGCCCCCGCGCCGGACATGTGCCGCGATGTCGATGTCCCAACCCTGCCGCCGCAGGAAGTCGAGATCGCCGCGCGTGGACTTCGTCCCCGGCAGGATCACCAGGTCCGCATCCCCCGGCAGCGCCTCGCCCGGCCGGACCATCGCCACGCTGACGCCGGGCTCCAGCTTCAGCGGATCGAGGTCGTCAAAATTCGCGATCCGCGACAGCAGCGGGCATACGACCTTGAACGCCCCCCCCCGCGGCCCCGACGCCACGTCGAGCGCATCCTCCGCCGGCAACCGGCCCGCCTGTTCGAACCACGGCAGAACCCCATACCCCCGCCACCCGGTACGCGCCGCAATCTGCGCATAGCCGTCGTCGAACAGACGAGGATCGCCGCGGAACTTGTTGATCGCAAAGCCGCGGATCATCGCCGCGTCCTCCGGCTCCAGCACCGCCCGCGTCCCCACCATCTGCGCGATCACCCCGCCGCGGTCGATGTCGCCGAGCAGCAGCACCGGCACCCCCGCCGCCCGCGCAAACCCCATGTTGGCGATGTCGGCCGCCCGCAGGTTCACCTCCGCCGGACTGCCCGCCCCCTCGACCAGCACCAGATCCGCCGCGCCCGCCAGCCGCCGGAAGCTGTCCAACACCGCCGGCATCAGCGTCGGCCGCAGGCCCGCATAGTCCCGCGCCGGCACCGTCGCGACCCGCCGCCCCTGCACGACCACCTGCGCCCCGGTCTCGGTCTCGGGCTTCAGCAGCACCGGGTTCATGTCCGTCACCGGCGCCACCCCCGCGGCCAGCGCCTGCAACGCCTGCGCCCGCCCGATCTCGCCCCCGTCCGCCGTCACGGCCGCGTTGTTCGACATGTTCTGCGGCTTGAACGGCCGCACCGCCAGGCCCCGCCGCACGAACGCCCGGCAGAGCCCCGCCACCACCAGCGACTTGCCGACGTTCGAGCCCGCGCCCTGGACCATCAGCGCCCGGGTCACGCCGTTCAGAACTCCACCCCCGCCTGCGCCTTCACGCCCGAGCGGAACGGATGCTTGATCAGTTCCATCTCGGTCACGAGATCCGCCGCCTCGATCAGCTCCTCCTTCGCGTTCCGCCCGGTCAGCACCACATGCGTCATCGGCGGCTTCTCCTCGCGCAGGAACGCCACCACGTCGCCGACGTCGAGATAGTCGTACCTGAGCGCGATGTTGATCTCGTCGAGCAGCACCATCCGGTTGGCCGGATCGCGGATCAGCCCCTTCGCCACCTCCCAGGCCGCGCGCGCCGCCGCCACGTCCCGCGCCCGGTCCTGGGTCTCCCAGGTGAACCCCTCGCCCATGGTGTGAAACGCGCAGACATCGCCGAACCGCGCCACGATCAGGTCGCGCTCCCCCGTCGACTGCGCCCCCTTGATGAACTGCACCACCGCGCACTGCATCCCGTGGCCGATGCAGCGGAAGATCATCCCGAACGCCGCCGAGGACTTCCCCTTGCCCTTGCCGGTATGCACGATCACCAGCCCGCGCTCGTCGGTCTTGGTCGCCATGATCTTGTCGCGGGCGGCCTTCTTCTTCACCATCTTCTCGTGGTGCCGCGCGTCGTCCGTCACCGTCATGCCGTCTCCCTCCCAGCCAGCTCCGCCAGCAGCGCCCGCGCGCTGTTCGACCGCGGCACCCACAGCCCCCGCGCGATCGCCTCCGCCAACCGCTCGGCGATTTCGCGCAGCGCCGGCGGATTCTCCCGCCCGATGAACTCCCGCACCGCGGCATCCTCCAGATAGGCCGCATGCACCAGATCGAAGTGGTGGTGCTTCACCGCCCCCGTGGTCGCCGCGAAGGCGAACAGATAGTCCACCGTCGCCGCGATCTCGAACGCCCCCTTGTAGCCGTGCCGCATCACCCCGGCGATCCATTTCGGATTGACCGCGCGCGCCCGCACCACCCGCCCGATCTCCTCGTCGAGCGTGCGGATCATCGGCCGCTCCGGCCGCGAGTGGTCGTTGTGATAGATGACCGGCGCCGCCCCCCGCAGCGTCTCGACGGCGGCCGCCATGCCACCCTCGAACTGGTAATAGTCATCCGAATCAAGCAGGTCGTGCTCGCGGTTGTCCTGGTTCTGCACCACCGCCTCGACCCGTGCCAGCCGCGCCTCCAGCGCGCCCCGCGCCGCCGTCCCCTCCGCCCCCGCACCATAGGCATAGCCGCCCCAGGCCAGGTACGCATCGGCCAGCTCCCCCCGCCCGCCCCAGGTCCGCGCATCGATCAGCGCCTGCAGCCCCGCGCCGTAAGCCCCCGGCTTGGACCCGAATACCCGCCAACCGGCCGCCTCGCCGCCGCCCTCGGCCCGGAACCGAGCCGCCGCCGGGTTCACCGCCTCCGGCTCGTCCAGCGCCATGACGGCGCGCGCCGCACTCGCCACAAGGTCGACCTGTGCGGGAAACGCATCGCGGAAGAACCCCGAAACCCGCAGCGTCACGTCCACCCGCGGCCGCCCCAGCGTATCCGCCGGCAGCACCTCGAACCCGACCACCCGCCCGCTCGCCTCGTCCCAGCGCGGCCGCACCCCCATCAGCGCCAGCGCCTGGGCGATGTCGTCGCCACCGGTACGCATGTTCGCCGTGCCCCAGGCGGTCAGCGCCATCACCCGCGGCCAGTCGCCGTGCTCCTGCGCATGGCGGTCCACCAGCCGGCTCGCCGACTTCCAGCCCAGCGCCCAAGCCGTCCGCGTCGGAATCGCCCGGCTGTCCACCGAGAAGAAATTCCGCCCCGTCGGCAGCACGTCGAGCCGCCCCCGCGTCGGCGCACCAGACGGCCCCGGCGCCACGAACCGCCCGTCGAGCGCGGCCAGCAGCCCCGCCATCTCCGCCGTGCCGCACTCCGCTACCGCCGGCCGCACCCGCGCCGTCGACCTCGCGACCATAACCGCCCGCGACGCCGGCCCCGGCGGCTCCGCCCCCTCGACCAGCGCCAGCGCCAGCAGCTCCAACCGCTCCACCGTATCCCCGACGCTGCGCCACGGCTCGTCGCTCAAACCCAGCGCTTCCGGGCGCGGCCCGTCCCACACCGCCCCCATGTCGCAGTCCAGCGGATCGAACCCCAGCCCCAGGTCGGCGGCCAGCGCCCGCGTCAGCGAGGCGTCGCCCCCGCGCCCCGCCCCCCGCGGCACCCGCACCAGCGCCACGATGAGATCCCGCGCCAGCCGCCCCTCCGGCGCCTGCCCGAAGACATGCAGCCCGTCGCGGATCTGGCTCTCCTTCAGCTCGCACAAGTACGCGTCGAGCCGCCGCAACCGCGCATCGTCGCCCTCGCCCGCCACCACGCCCGCATCCGCATCCAGCCCCGTCGCCGCCATCACCGAAAGGATCTCCCCGCGCAGATGCCCCACCCGCCGCGGATCGACCCCCGCCGCCTGGTAGTACTCGTCCACCAGCGCCTCCAGCTCGCGCAGCGGCCCGTAGCTCTCTGCCCGCGTCATCGGCGGCGTCAGGTGGTCGATGATGACGGCCTGCGCCCGCCGCTTGGCCTGCGTGCCCTCGCCGGGGTCATTGACGATGAACGGATAGACATGCGGCATCGGCCCCAGCGCCACCTCGGGAAAGCACCCCTCCGACAGCGCCACCGCCTTGCCCGGCAGCCACTCGAGGTTGCCGTGCTTGCCCATGTGCACGATCGCCTGCGCCCCGAACTCCCCCCGCAGCCAGGCGTAGAAGGCGAGGTAGTTGTGCGGCGGCACCAGGTCCGGCGCGTGATAGGTCGCCTCCGGGTCGATGTTGTAGCCCCGCGCCGGCTGCACCCCCACCACCACGTTGCCATACCGCAGCACCGACAGCGCAAACCCGCCCTCGCCGACGAAGGGGTCGTCCTCCGGCCGCCCCCAGCGTTCCTCCACCGCCGTGCGAACCGCGTCCGGCAGCCCGCTGAAGAACTGCAGATAATCCGCGACCGCCAGCCGCACGCCGCCCCGCCGCGCCGCCCGGTCGGCCAGCCAGTTGGTCGGCCCCGCCAGCACCGCCCGCATCAGCCCCGCGCCATCCCCCGGCGCGCCCTCCACCGCATATCCGGCCTCCGCCAGCGCCGCGAGCACGCCCACGGTTGCCGCCGGCGTATCCAGCCCCACCCCGTTCGCCAGCCGCCCGTCCTTGTTGGGATAGTTGGCCAGCACCAGCGCCACCTTGCGCTCCGCCGGCGGCGTGCGCCCCAGCCGCACCCAGGCCGCCGCCAGATCCGCCACGAACGCCACCCGGTCGGGCCGTGCCCGGTAAGCCGCGATCGGGCACTGCGTCGCCGCGTCGCGCCAGGCCTCGTCCTTGAAGCTGATCGCGCGGCTCACGATCCGCCCGTCGACCTCCGGAAGTGCGATGTTCATCGCGATATCCGTCGCGCGCAGACCCCGCTCGCCCGCCGCCCACTCGGCCGCGCTCCCGGTCGCCAGCACCACCTGCAGCACCGGCCGCCCCGGCGCATCCAGCACCGTCGCCACCCGGCCCTCGCGCCAGCCCGCAGGGTCCGGCGACGACACGGCGAAGCTCGTCGCATTCAGCACCAGCGCCGGCGGCGTGCGCCACGAAGATCGCCGCCAGCGTCGCCGCCGAGACCTCGTCCTTCAGCGAGGCCACGAACACCGGCAGCGCGTTCAGCCCCCGCTCCGCCAGCGCCGCCACCAGCGCGTCCACCGGCTCCAGCCCCGCACCCTGCAACAGCGCGCGATAGAAGACGACCGCCACCACCGGCGCCCCCGGCGCCCAGTGCGCCGCCACCGCCCCCGCATCCGCCCCCACCACGCCGGGCCAATAGCACCCGGCCCGCAGGAGCGGCCGCGCCGCTTCCGGCCGCGACCCCCGCCCCAGCATATGCGCGCACAACCGCAACAGGTTGCCCATGTTCGCCGGCCCGCCCTCGACCGCATAGGCGAGCAACGCCTCGCGATCCGCGTCCGCCACTGTCGACACCGCGCGCAACTCCGGATCGTCTCGGTCATCCCCCGGCAGCGCCACGAACCCTACGCCCGCTTCCGCCAGCCGCGCCGCGAACTGCTCCAGCCCGTAGCGCCAGTAGGCCCCGCCGCCGAGGATGCGCGCCACCACCAGCCGCGACCGCAGCGCCGTCTTCTCGAGGTAGAGATCGACCGAATAGGGATGCGCCAGCCACCCCAGGTGCGCCAGCCGCAGCTCCGGCGCCGCCGCCCCCAGTGCCGCCCGCGCCGCCGCCAGCGCCGCCAGCTCACTGTCCGCCGCAGAAATGATCACCACCTCGCCCGGCGACTGCGCCGGGTCCACCGGCTCGCTGCCGTCCGAGATCGCCCCGGGCTGTGCCGCCAGGAGATGCATCAGCCCTTCCCCACCACGCGACCGCCGCCCCGCCCTCCGGCCCCCGCCTCCCCTTCCTTCTTCTTCCGGCCAGAAACCTGGAGAGTTTCCGTGATGTTGTCAGGGGGCATTAGGGCTCCATTCGCGGTCATCGCGGATGAGGGTGTTTGCGAGGATGAGGAGTTTCCGCATGACCGCGACCAGCGCGACCTTGGCGGGCTTGCCGGCGGCGCGGAGGCGGTCGTAGACCGCCTTGAGGTCGGGGTTGAAGCGGGCGGCGGTGAGGGCGGGCATGTAGAGGGCGCGGCGCAGCTCGGCGCGGCCGCCGCCGATCTTCGCCGCGCCCTTCCAGCGGCCGGACTGGCGGGTGAAGGGTGCCAGGCCGGCGAGGCTGGCGACCGCGCCCGGCTCCAGCGTGCCGATCTCGGGCATCCAGACCAGGATGGCGGTGGCGGAGACGTCGGAGACGCTGGGGATGCTGCTCAGAATATGGGCGTTGCGGGCGAGGCCGTCGTCGCCCGCAACAAGCGCCGCGATGGCGGCATCCACCTCGGCGAGGTCGCGCTCGATCGCCTTGAGCCTGCGGGCGGCCTGGCGCTCGAGCAGGGCCAGGCCGACCCGCTCGGCCCGGTTCCTTGCGGCGGTGCGGGCCTCGATAAGGGCGGCGCGGGCGAGCTGGAGCTGGTGCAAGTCGGCCAGGACCTGGGGCCTGGGCGCCTGCGCGGGGGGCTCGATGAGCGCGGCCATGCGGGCGATGAGGCCTGCGTCGACCCTGTCGGTCTTGGCCTGGGTGCCGATGGCTTCGGCAAAGCGCCTGACCCGCGCCGGGTTCAGCTTCGCATAGGGGACGCCGGCGCGGTGCAGCGCCCGTTCGAGGGCGCCGTGGTAGGCGCCGGTGGGCTCGAAGGCGACGCGGGCGACCTCCGCTCCGATCCAGGCGATGAGCTGCCGGCGCCCCTTGGCGTCGTTGCCGACGCGGCAGGTCTCGCCGTCGGGCCAGCGGTGGGCGTCGAGATGATCTTTCGAGATGTCGATGCCGATGGTAGGCTTGGTGGTCATGTCCGTTGCCCCATGCTTGTCATGCGAGCCTTGCGCTCGGGTTTCCGTTCGGGTCTCGGAAATGACGAGGGGCGATCCACCTCTCCAGCGGCCCCTTCGGGCCGGCAGTGCTGCGATCCGTCCCCTCGCCGCTGGCGGAGGGCGGCCGCCCTCCGCCAGCGGCGCCATCCTGCCCCGAAACGGCCGATCGGAACAGACAAGCAGTGCCGGGGGTGCGGGGGCGGCGAGCGCCCCGCCGGCGCGCGCGAACACGCGCGTGCCCACTACAAAGACTCGCGCGCACCTGCGCGCTCCGTTTGCCGCCAAAGGGCGGCCACCCGCCGCCAGCAGAAGTTAACGCGAGGTTACCAGAATTAGAATAAGTATTTGAAATCAATAACATGCCATTTTGTCCGCGCGCGGACACCTCACCCCGCCGCCGCCCGCAGCGCCCCGGCGATCGCAGCCTCGTCCAGCCCCGCCTCGCCGATCACCACCAGCCGCGTCTCCCGCGCCTCGCCCGGCAGGAAGGCCCGGTCGTAGTGGCTCTCCAGCCGCGGCCCCACCCCCTGCACCACCAGCCGCAGGGGCTTGCCCGCCACCGCCCCGAACCCCTTCACCCGCAGGATGTCGTGCGCCGCAATCAGCCCCCGCAGCGCCGCCAGCAGCGGCCCCGGCTCCGCCAGCTCGGGCAGGCGCACCACGAAGCTCTCGAACTCGTCGTGCCCGTGGTCGTGGTCGTGACCGTCGTCCTCGTCGACTCCGTCGTGGTCGTGCCGGTGATGCACCTCGCGCCGCCGCTCCAGGTCGTGCTCCGCCCCGATCCCTAAGCCCAGCAGCACTGCCGGGTCCACGGCCCCCTGCCGGGTCGCCAGCACCGCCACCCCCGCCCGCACCTGCCCCCGCAGCCGCTCCGCCAGCACCCCGGTCGCCTCGCCCAGCAGGTCGGCCTTGTTCACCAGCACCATGTCGGCGCAGGCGAGCTGGTCCTCGAACAGCTCCGACAGCGGCGTCTCGTGGTCGAGCATCGCATCCTCGGCCCTCCGGGCCTCCACCGCCGCCTCGTCCGCCGCGAACCGCCCCTCCGCCAACGCCATGCCGTCCACCACCGTCACCACCCCATCGACGGTGACCCGAGTGCGGATATCCGGCCAGTTGAAGGCGCGCACCAAGGGCTGCGGCAACGCCAGCCCCGAGGTCTCGATGACGATGTGCTCCGGCGGCAGGTCGCGCTCGATCAGCTTCTGCATGGCGGGGATGAAGTCCTCCGCCACCGTGCAGCAGATGCAGCCGTTCGACAGCTCCACCACGTCGTCGTCGGAGCAGGCCTCGATCCTGCAGCCCTTCAGGATCTCCCCATCCACCCCCAGGTCGCCGAACTCGTTGATGATCAGCGCGATCCGCCGCCCGCCGGCGTTCGCCAGCAGATGCCGGATCAGCGTGGTCTTGCCAGCCCCGAGAAACCCGGTGACGACGGTGCAGGGAATGCGCGCAAGCTCGGTGGTCACCGGCAGGTCCTCCAATGTGTCGAAACTAGGCACGCGCGCCACCAGCCCGCGCTTCAAGGCCTCCGGCCGGTCGCGAAACGGCATGAAGCCGTTATCCGAGGCCGCCAGCAGCCGCGCCCCCGCCACCAGGTCCGCCCCGCTCTCCGGCGTCAGCCAGCCGAAGACATAGGTCCACGCCCCCGGCCGCAGCACGACGGCGCTCATCCCCCGCCGGCAGTTGCCCAAGCACCCCGCCTCGCGCACCACCACGCCGCTGCCCACCGCCGCGCGCCGGGCATCCGCCGCCAGCCGCGCCCCCAGCGACGGCGCATCTGACGGCCCGTCGGCCAGCCGGCACGACCGGCAGACGACCACCGTCGCAGCCGGCTTGGGTTCCGAGGCGAAGTCGGTTTGCCTGCCCACAAGTCCTCCGGGCCCGGGTCACCCGCCGGGCGTCTGGATAAGTCGCCGCGACGGCAGGTCTCCTGGCTCGCGGGTCGCCGCCCTCACGCCGCCTTCCCGGACCCTTCCAGTGGCCGATGGCGCGGGCTCGCCGCTCACAGTTGCGGGGACAGCCGCGGAATTGCACCGCATTCCCTCTTGGCCCCGAACCCTGCGGCGCGGGGACCGTCGCGCCGCGGATGCTATGCCGCCGCCGGGGAAGAGGTCAATCGACAAGCACCCGCCACCGCCGACCGGTTAACGATTGCGCGGCCGGCGGGAATTGCGCATGCTGCCCGGGTCGTCGGTTCCCGAGAGGGAGCAAGAGGGAATGCGGCAGGGGCCCCGGCCCCGAAACCGCAGCTGCCCCCGCAACTGTGAGCGGCGAGCCCGCGCCATCGGCCACTGGAAGGGTCCGGGAAGGCGGTGCAGGGCGAGGACCCGCGAGCCAGGAGACCTGCCGGCGGCGCCATGGATGCCAAGGCCCTCGGGTGGAGGGCGGGAGGATGACGCATGACGACCTCGACCCGCGCGCTCGGAAGCGCCCCCACGGCCCTCTCGCGACTGACCCAGCTGGCGATGCGCCGGGCTGATCGGCGTGTTCGTGATCGGCTTCGCCGGCTTCGCGCATCTCGAGGCCGCGCACAACGCCGCCCACGACTATCGCCACTCCGTCGCCTTTCCCTGCCACTGAGGAGCGACGAACATGACGATCTTCCGCAACGCCGTGCTCCTCGCGGCGCTCGCCGGTCTGCTCGCCGGCCTCGCCATGGCGCTGCATGCAGGCCTTCACCACCGTGCCGCTGATCGCCGAGGCCGAGGCCTACGAGGTGGCCGCACCCCATGACCACGCCGCCGGGGCCGCCGGCGGGGCCCACGATCACGATGCCGAGGCCTGGGCGCCCGAGGACGGGCTGCCGCGGGTGTTTTTCACAACGCTGGCCAACGTGGTGACGGCGATCGGTTTCGCGCTGCTCTTGGTGGTAACCTCGGAACTGGCCGGGGGCATTGCGGACTGGCGGCAGGGGATGTTCTGGGGCCTCGCTGCCTTCGCTGTGGTCGTCGTCGCACCCGGCCTCGGCCTGCCGCCGGAGCTGCCGGGGATGCCGGCCGCCGACATCACCGCGCGCCAGACCTGGTGGATCGGCACCGCCATCGCCACCGCGGCGGGACTGGCGCTGATCCTGCTGGGACACAGCGTGCCCTTGGCCCTGATCGGGGTGGCGTTGCTGGTCGCGCCGCACCTTGTCGGCGCGCCGCAGCCCGAGAAGCCACCACGCGACGTCCCGGCCGACCTGCACCAGCGCTTCGTGGTGATGGTGACGGTGACCAACCTGGTGTTCTGGCTGCTCCTCGGGGCGCTGGTCGGCGCGTTCCGCCAGCGCTTCGCCACCGGGCCGGACCTGCGCGCGCGCCCGGTCTGACCGACCGGCTCAGGCCCGCGCCAGCACCCAAGCCAACGCCTCCGCTACGCCTGCGGCCTCCTCGGCCGCCGGCAGCCGCGGCCGGGCGACCATGACCACCGGCAGGCCGAGTACTGCCGCGGCGTCGAGCTTGCCGCGCCCTGCCTCTCCGCCTGCGTTCTTGCAGACGAGATGTGTAGCTTCGAAGCCGGTCAGCGCCGCGATCTCGGCCTCGACCGGGAATGGCGGCCGGGCGACCGTCAAGGTCCAGTTGGCCGGCAGGGGGGCCGCGGGCGGGTCGATCACCCGCAGGTGGAGGTGCAGGTCGCCGCGGGCGCGGAACGCCGCCTCGGACCCGCGCCCGGTGGCAAGATAGGCCCGCGCGCCCGCCGGCAGCACCGCGGCGGCGGTGGCGAGGTCGGGCACCACGGCCCAGGCGTCGCCGGGGCCGGGATGCCACTCGGGCCGGACGAGCCGCAGGAGCGGCACGCGCGCGGTTGCGGCGGCGGAGGCGGCGTTGCGCGAGATCGTCGCGGCGAATGGATGCGTGGCGTCGATGAGGGCATCGATCGCCTCGCCGGAAAGGTGGCGGGTGAGGCCCTCGGCGCCGCCGAAGCCTCCTCGGCGGGTCGGCACGGCATAGGGCGCCGGATCGCGGGTGGCGCCCGCGAGGGCCGCGCGGGCGTCGATGCCGGGCCGGGCGGCAAGCTCGGCGCAGAGGGCGCGGGCTTCTGCGGTGCCGGCGAGCACGAGCACGCGGAACGGGGCGCTCATGGCCCGCGTCACATGCCGAGGTCGGGGCCGGGACAGTCCAGCGGCGCGTCGTCGATGTGGCTCAGTTCGAGCACGAAGGGCGGCTCGCCCGATCCGGGGTCGGCCAGCAGCCTGGCGCGCACCCGGTCGCCCTTGCGCTGGAAGTCCCAGCAGAGCGGCTGCGGGTCGTCCTCGTAGGTGAAGCAGATGCGCGGACCCTCGGCATGCCAGTGCCCGGCGACGCAGTCCCCGCCGGCGAAGCGCCAGAGGCTGCGGCGGCCGGGGAAATACTGCTCGGCGCCGAAGGGCTGGCCCTTGAGCGTGTAGTGGAGCGTGCGGCCTTCGGCGAGCGCCTCATAGGCCTCGGGCGAGACGATGGTCTGGGCCGCCGCGGGCAAGGGGACAAGGATGAGGACTGCAAGGATTGCGAGGCGCTGCATGCCGGCAGTCTAGGCGCGACGGGCGGGCCATGCCAGCGCGCGTGCGCAGATTTGAGCGTGGATGCCGGTTGGCAAGCTGTGCTAACCGCTGGCCCGGAAGCGTGGAGGCCCGGACGGCGATGGATGCATTCGCGGAGATTACGCGGCAGCTCGAGGCGGCGATCGCGCGGCTCGTGGCCGAGGGGCGCCTGCCCGAGGGGCTGGATCTGGCTGCGGTGACGGTGGAGCCGCCGCGCGATCCGGCGCATGGCGACATGGCGAGCAACGCCGCGATGGTGCTGGCGCGGCCGGCGCGGATGGCGCCGCGGGATATCGCGGTGGCGCTGGCGGAGATACTCGGCGAGGTGCAGATGGTCGTGGGCGTGGAGATCGCGGGGCCAGGGTTTTTGAACCTGCGCATCGATCCGCAGGTCTGGTTTTCGGTGGTGGCGGACATTCTGGCGGCGGGCAAGGACTTCGGGCGCTCGCGGATGGGCGGCGGGCGGCGGGTGAATGTCGAGTTCGTCTCGGCCAATCCGACCGGTCCGATGCACGTGGGCCATACCCGGGGTGCCGTGGTGGGCGACGCGCTGGCGGGGCTGCTTCTCTTTGCAGGCCATGATGTTACGCGGGAGTATTACATCAACGACGGCGGCGGGCAGGTCGATGTGCTGGCGCGGTCGGCCTATGAGCGCTACCGCGAGGCCTGCGGCCTGGAGCCGGCGATTGCCGAGGGACTTTACCCGGGCGACTACCTCATTCCGGTGGGGGAGGCGCTGAAGGAGACCTACGGCAACACGCTGATCGACAAGCCGGAATCGGAATGGCTGGCTGAGGTGCGCGAGTTCGCGACGGCCCGGATGATGGCGATGATCCGTGAGGATCTGGGGCTGCTGGGCGTGACGATGGACAATTACTTCAGCGAGAAGTCGCTCTATGGCACCGGCCGGATCGAGGCGGCGCTGGCGGCGCTGAACGCGAAGGGGCTGATCTACGAGGGCGTGCTGGAGCCGCCCAAGGGCAGGGTACCGGAGGATTGGGAGCCGCGGGAGCAGACGCTTTTCAGATCAACGGCTTATGGCGACGATGTCGACCGTCCGGTGATGAAATCGGACGGGAGCTGGACGTATTTTGCGCCCGACATTGCTTACCATTTCGACAAGATCGAGCGGGGGTATGACGCGCTGATCGACGTGCTGGGCGCGGATCATGGCGGGTATGTCAAGCGGATGAAGGCCGTCGTGGCCGCACTTTCGGATAGTAAAGTTCTGCTGGATGTGAAGCTGTGTCAGCTTGTGCGGCTGACGAAGGGCGGCGAGCCCGTAAAGATGTCCAAGCGGGCGGGCACATTTGTTACGCTTCGTGATATAATCGAACAGGTTGGACGAGACGTTACGCGGTTCGTCATGCTGACGCGAAAGAATGATGCGCCGCTGGACTTTGATTACGACAAGGTACTTGAGCAATCAAAGGACAACCCGGTCTTTTACGTCCAGTACGCCCATGCGCGGGCGAATTCGGTGCTGGCGCGGGCGCGGGAGGCGGGGCTGGCGGTGGATGACGCGACGCTTGGATCGGCCGATCTGGGGCGGCTGGGGGCGCCGGGGGAGCTGGCGCTGGCGCGCAAGCTGGCGGAGTGGCCGCGGCAGGTGGAGGCGGCGGCAGCCAGCAACGAGCCGCACAGGATCGCGTTTTATCTATATGATCTGGCGAGTGAATTTCATTCGCTACAGCACCAGGGAAAGCTCGATCCCGAGCTGCGGTTCCTGCGCGAGGATGCCCCGGATCTGTCGCGTGCGCGGCTGGCGCTGGTGCGCGCGACGCAGATCGTGATCGCCACCGGGCTGGGCATTCTGGGGGTCACACCGATGGACGAGATGCGCTGAGGGGCGATCCGGGGCAGCAATCGTTAACGGCGATACGGCGCGTATGAAATCCATATGCAATGCGTATGAATTCCATATGCATACTTTTTCACCCAGGTTTACGAGTTAACGCTCCCGGTGCGGGAGAATCGGATCATATAGGCCGGCTCTGCGCGGACCGGTGCCGTGGCACAGGCCCTGCCATTGGCAGTCGAGAGATCACGGAATCAGGCGAATGTGTCGTCCTCGATGTAGAGGCGCGTCAGCCGGTGTTGCGCGATGTCGTTCAGTCCGCGGATCACCGAGATGTACTTCTCCTTGGCGAAATCGATCATGATGATGTTGGGCATGAAGGTTCGCAGCAGACCCGAAGACGCGTAGGAGGCCGGGTTCACGTTCGAAGCAAGCCGGGCGTCGATCGACTCTCGCAGGCCGCTTTTCCATGCCGTCCGGAGGGCATCCCGTCCCCGATAGGTCCACATCTTCTTGTTTCTTTCCTTGATGCTTTCCGCAATGCCGGTCGAGGTCCAGTACATCATCCCGAACACCTGATAGTTCTGCCCGGTCGAATCCTGTGCCATCCGCCGCATGATCCCGCGCTGCGTCGCCTCGTTCTCGGAGATCTTTCCGGACTTCGACCACTTCATCGTGATAGGATTGACGTCGGTTCCGCCTTTTCCGTAGTACTGTAGACCCTTGTAGGTCGGATCAAAGCCCACCGATCCGCCGGTCTTGGAATAGAGATTGACGAAGCCGAGGATGTAGGCATTCGGGCCCCGGGCTTTGAGAACCTCGGCCACGCCGTCCTGCTCGAAAAGCACGACGACCGATCCGGCAACTTGGCCCAGCGTCGCGTAGTTCAGGTCGGTACGACCAGTGTACATCTTCGTGTTGAGGAACCGGAGGCAGTACTCGTAGATCAGATTCCAGTTTGTGGACTTGTCGAATTTCAGGATGAGGAACTCGTCCGGATTGGCTTCCACGAAAGCGCGCGCCTGGGTCAGCATGTCCTCCAGCCCCATGCCGAACGCGCCCACGGACAGCTTGGACCGGACGATGTCCTCCTTTGTACCGGTTCCCTGCATCGTGCGCTTCACGTCGCTCTGATACACGCCGCCGCCCGAGTGATAAGCCTTCAGTTCCGCTCCGCTCCACCCCACTGAAGCGGCATGGATCCGCAGATCGAACAGGCGGACACCGGCCACCGCCTGATCAAAGATGTTCAGCTTCTGGGTTTGCGTGTTGCGCTTGCCTCCGGTGATGCCGGCGTCATGGCTTCCGGCAAACACGATCTCCTTCAGATAGAGATTGGAGCCAAGCTCTGAATAGGTAATCATGCGCCTGCACGCCTTTCTATGGTACCCTGGTGGCAGCCTAGACCGTTACCGCGCCTGAAGGAATCGCGGGGGAGCCCATCCGACCGATCTCGTGATTCAAGCTGCATGCTGGGAGAAAGGCCGGCATGCATGGTTCAATCCGGGATTTCCCGTTTGCGTTCCGTGCGGCGACTATGTGGCCGCTCACGCCACCGATCAAGCACCATCCACTACCGCTATCCGGTGCCGAAGAGGCGCAGCGACGCGGCCTGTCGGAAGTGGCCGCGGCGCCACGACGAGTACCGAACGGGCGGCCCGCATCGCCGGTTGTCATATTCGCAAGGGCTGCTATTCTGCGCAGAGGCCCCCGAAAGCAGAGATGCTGAAGCATCCACAACGCATTTCGGGGTTGGAGCAGCGGCACATACAGGATATGGTGTGTCAACACAGGCAAGAACCTCATGCACGAAGCTTACAGCGACGATTTCGCGTCGATTGCGGTCGGTGATCGCGATCGGCTGATCCCGGCGGGTGTTCGAAAGCTCGCGGGTGCGGTCGTGTTTCTCGGCGTGGTCGCGGCGATGGGACTCTGGTCCTACCGCCTCGGCACGCGGGATGCGGCCGAGGTTCCGGTGATCCGGGCCATGGAAGGGCCGGCGCGCATCCAGCCCGAGGACCCGGGCGGGGCGCAGGCGGCGCATCAGGGGCTGGAGGTGAACACCGTCCTTTCGGGCGTGCCGGCGCCGGTGGCGCGCACACCGGCAGCGACGGCGCCCTTGCCCGTGGTGCCGGCGCTGGCCGAGGAGGACGCGCCGCAAGGGGCGCTGATCGTCGCGGCGGCGCGGGCTTTTGCCGAGCCAGCCGATGCGGCGGGCGACGATCTGCAGATGCCACTCGGCGAGGACGGGATCGAGACGGTCGTGGTCGAGGGGGCCCCTGACCTGGGGGCCCTGGTGGCCGAGACGCTGGCCGCGGAGGCGGAGGCCACGGGAGCCGAGGCGAGTGCGCGGCCGCGCAGCCGGCCGGGCAACCTGGAGCGGGTCAGGGCGCGGGCGCCCGCGCCGACGGTTACGGCTGCGGCCACGCCGCCGGCCGCGGCTGCCACGCAGCCTGCGGCGGCACCGGCCCGGGAGGTGGCGAGCGTCAGCAGCGGCAGCCGGATGGTGCAGCTCGGCGCCTATGACAGCGAGCAGAGCACCCGGCAGGCGTGGTCGCGGCTGGTGGCGCAGCATGGCGACCTGTTCGCGGGCAAGAGCCTCTATGCCGAGCGGGCGACCTCGAACTCGCGGGTCTTCTACCGGCTGCGAGTGGCAGGGTTCTCCAATACCGAGCAGACGCGGGTGATGTGCGAGCAGCTCAAAGCGCGCGGCATCGACTGCATCCCGGTCACGCTGCAATAGATGGGGGCGCGGGCGGTCATATTTGGCTGCCGGGGCCTGGAGCTCGGGGCCGAGGAGCGCCGCTTCTTCGCGGAAGCGGCGCCATGGGGGTTCATCCTCTTCGGTCGCAACATCGAGGGGCCGGAGCAGCTGCGGCGGCTGACGGCCGGGTTGCGCGAGGCCGTAGGCCGGGACGCGCCGGTGCTGATCGACCAGGAGGGCGGCCGGGTGGCGCGACTGCGCGGCCCGGACTGGCGGGAATGGGCGCCGGCGCTGGAGGAATGCGCGCGACTGCCGGGGCGGGATTTGCGGGTGCGGGCGATGTACCTGCGCTATCGGCTGATCGCGGTCGAGTTGCGCAGCGTGGGCATCGACGTGAACTGTGCGCCGGTGCTGGACGTGCTGCGGCCCGACACCCATGCGATCATCGCCAACCGCTGCTATGGCGACGATCCGGCCGAAGTGGCCGCGATCGGCCGGGCGGTGGCCGAGGGGCTGATGGCCGGCGGCGTCGCTCCGGTGATGAAGCACATGCCGGGTCACGGGCGCGCGGTTCTCGACAGCCACGAGACGCTGCCGCGGGTCGGGGCCGGGCGGGCCGATCTGGCGGTGGATTTCGCGCCCTTCAAGGCCCTGGCCGACCTGCCGATGGCGATGACGGCGCATGTGGTCTACCCCGCGCTCGATCCCGCGGCCCCGGCGACGCTGTCGCCGGTGGCCGTGGGGGTGATGCGGCGCGAGATCGGCTTCGACGGGCTCTTGATGACCGACGATCTGTCGATGCGGGCGCTGAGCGGGCCGTTCGCGGCGCGGGCCGAGCGGGCGCTGGCGGCGGGCTGCGACGTGGTCCTGCATTGCAACGGCGATGCGGGCGAGATGGCGGCGGTGGCCGGGGCGGTGCCGGAGCTGGCGGGCCGGGCGGCCGAGCGGGCCGGGCGCGCGGAGGCGGCGCGGGGCGTGCGGGCGGACAGGATCGCGCGGGTGGATGCGCGGGTGCTCGAGGCGGAATTCGCCGAGCTCAGGGGGCGCGCGGCCGGTGCCTGAGGATTTCTTCGATGCGGGCGGCACGGTGGAGCGGCTGGCAGCCGAGGCGCTGGTGGTCGATCTGGACGGGTTCGAGGGACCGCTCGACCTTTTGCTGACGCTGGCGCGCAGCCAGAAGGTGGATTTGCGCCGGATTTCGATCCTGCGGCTGGCGGAGCAGTATCTGGGGTTCGTCGAGGCGGCGAAGCGGCTCAGGATCGAGCTGGCGGCGGACTATCTGGTGATGGCGGCCTGGCTTGCCTACCTGAAGTCGCGGCTGCTGCTGCCGCCCGATCCGGCCGAGGCGGGGCCTTCGGGGGACGATCTTGCGGCGCATCTGGCGTTCCAGCTGCAGCGGCTGGAGGCGATGCGCGGGGCGGCGGCGGAGCTGATGGCGCGGGACCAGCTGGGGCGCGATGTCTTCGCGCGCGGGGTCACGGAGGCGGTGCGGCGCGAGCTCAGGGTGGTGCACACGGCCGACATGCTGGACCTCCTGCGCGCCTATGCTCGGGTGAAGACCCGCGAGGATTTCACGCCGCTGCATCTGGAGCGCGGGCCGAGCTGCCAGCATCTCGAGGCCGTCCTAGAGCCACCTGGGCGGAGCGTCCCTGACCCGCGCGCGCGAAGGAGCGTCCCGCCGCCATCAGCTCCGCCGCCGCCCGCGCCGCTCCAGCCGCTGCAGCTGGACAGCAGGGATCCGCCGCAAGATAGTCCCCGAAGGCCCCGCCTCGGCCACGATGGGGCCGGACGGGGGCGGCGGCAGCAACTTGGGTGAGGAAAGCCGGCCGCCGTGCGCCGGGATAAATCTCCGCCGCCAGCTCGATCCTGCTGAGCCGCTTCGCCGCCTCGACGAACCCGGGAACAGCCCTGCTCCGCCGGCACAGGGGTCTTCGAAATCCGGCGCAAAAATCCACCTTCTGGCTGCGCGCCAGGCGAGGTCGAAGAAGCGGTCCCTCGAACCCGTCAGATCGACCACCAGCGCCTCGGCTGCAGCCGCTCCACCGTCACCGCTTGCATCGAGGGCATGGCTCGGGCGCCGGCCGCGCGTCCCCTGAGCTCGGCGAATTCCGCCTCGAGCACCCGCGCGCCGTCCACCCGCGCGATCCTGTCCGCCCCCGCACGCCCCGCGCCGCCTCCGCGCGCCCGGCCCGCTCGGCCGCCCCGGCCCCGCCCAGCTCCGGCACCCCCCTCCGCCGCCATCTCGCCCCCATCTGGCCGGGCCATGCGGGACCACGTCGCGCGCCGCCAGCGCCCGCTGCGGCCCGCGCCGCGAACGGCCCGCTCAGCGCCATGATCGTCGGTCATCGAGAGAGCCCGTCGAAGCCGATCTCGCGCCGCATCACCCCCACGGCCACCGGCGACAGCGTGGCCGCGGGACGAGCGCGGGGTAGACCACAGGTGCGTCATGGCCATCGGCAGGTCAGGGCCGGGGACTTGAAGGGCGCCTGGAATCCACCGCCAGATGGCCCCGCCCGGCCCCGACCGGCGAGGAAGCGTGTCGTGGCTGTGGACAACCGCGCACCGTGACCGGGCGTGTGCTTCGTCGCCGGAGCGACGCCACGGCCATCGCCCTTGCGCCGTTCACCCCCGGCCGATCGCGGCCACTTCGGCCGGATCGTCGCCATAGCAGCGGTTGGCGATGATCGCATGGGTGTCGGGCCGCGGCCGTTGCCAGCACCGGCGCACAGTTCACGTCAATCCCCACTGCGCGACTCAACCGCGATCAGCCGGGACGCAGGTACATCGCCCGCACCCGCAAATCCCGCCCCGGCAGTCGCGCACGGTAAGCGCGCGCCGCGCCCGTTCCCGCCCCAGCCCGGGCCGCGCAGTCGCGCCACCCGGCCACCTCCTGGTCCGATGCGCACCGGCGCGTCCCCCGGCCTACGGCCTCGCGCAGACCCGGCCGTCAGAGCCGCCGCTGCGGCCCCTCGATGTTGCGACCGAAGAGGATGAACCCCCATGGCGCCGCTTCCGCGAAGAAGCGGCGCTCCTCGGCCCCGAGCTCCAGGCCCCGGCAGCCAAATCTGACCGCCCGCGCCCCCATCTATTTGCAGCGTGACCGGGAGTGCATCGATGCCGGCGCGCTTGAGCTGCTCGCACATCACCCGCGTCTGCTCAGGGTCTTGGAGAACCCTGCCACTCGCAACCATGACCCGCGAGTTCGAGGTCGCCGCTGCGCATGAGAGGCTCTTGCCCGCGAACAGGTCGCCATGCTGCACCACCGGCCAGGTGTTCTGCTCGCTGTCGTGGCCGCGAGCTGCACCATTGGCTGCCGCTGCTGACGCTCGCCACCTCCCAGGCACTGTGGCGGCGTATCCGTGGCAGCCGCGGCCGGCGGCGTGGCCGGGGCGGTGAGGGTCTTCACGGGCGCCCGCGCGGAGTAGCCGCTCCAGGTTGCCCGGCCCGCGCGGCCGCGCACTCGCCCTCGGCTCCCGTGGCCACGGCCAGCGTCTCGGCCGCCCAGGGCCCCCAGATCGGGGCCCCCTCGACCACGACCGTCTCGATCCCGTCCTCTACCGCATGTGGCCAGATCGTCGCCCGCCGCTGTGGGCTCGGCAAAAGCCCGCGCCGCCGCGACGATCCGCGCCCCGCCCCGCCCTCGGCCGGCGCGGCCCACCACGGACCACCACACATCCCCGCCCTAGGGGCGCTCCCCGCGCCGCCCGGCGCCCGGCACGCCCGAAAGGACGGTGTTCACCTCCAGCCCTGCGTCCGCCGCCTGCGCCCCGCCCGGTCCTCGGACCTGATACGCGCCCCGGCCCTTCCCATGGCCGGACGGCATCCTCGCCGCATCCGCCAACTGCGCGAGATGGTGGGTCCGAGCAGTCCTTTGGCCACAACCACCACGCCGAGCAACACGACCGCACCGGCGAGCTTTCGAAGCCACCGGGAT
>CAVOGP010000063.1:0-216060 GCA_963695425.1 uncultured Alphaproteobacteria bacterium
CCGCGCATCGGCACGCTCTACCGCCTCGACGCCGGCGGGCCGGTGGCGGTGGTCGAGGGCCTTGGCACCCAGAACGGCGTGGCGGTCTCGCCCGACGGCGGCACGTTCTACCTCGCCGACAGCCACCCGGACGTCTGCGCGATCTGGGCCTTCGACCTCGACGCGGCCACCGGCGCGCTCGACAACCGCCGGCTGTTCCACCGCCCCTCGCACGGCCGGCCGGACGGCGCTGCGATGGACGCCGAGGGTTGCTACTGGTTCGCCGCCGTCGACGCTGGCCGCATCGTCCGCGTCGACCCTGAGGGCCGCGAGATCGGGCATGTCGCGCTGCCGGTCAGCCGGCCGACCAACCTCGCGTTCTTCGGGCCGGGGCTCGACCGGCTCTGCGTGACCTCGATGATCCTCGGCCTCGACGCCGCCCAGCGCGCCGCCCAGCCGCTGGCCGGCATGCTCATCGCCCTCGACGCCGGCGTGCGGGGCCTTGCCCAGCCGCGCGCCAATGCCCTACCCGCCGCCAGGGACGGCGCGGGGAACTGACCAATGAAACTGGATACCAACGGAGGAGAATCATGAAGACAACAATGAAAGGCATCACCCTGTCGGCGCTCGCGCTCGGGCTGATGACCACGGCGCTCTCGGCCCAGGACCTGCGCGTCACGGTCTGGACCGGCAACGAGGCGCATCTGGCCATGCTCAACGGCATGGCCGAGAGCTTCACCGCCACCCACCCGGACGTGACCGTCACCTTCGAGACCATCCCGCCGGGTGACTACACCCAGAAGCTCACCTTCCAGCTCGCCGGCGGCAACCCGCCCGACCTCGGCTGGATGATGGAGGACGCGGCCTCGACCTTCGCCGCCGCCGGCGTGCTGATGGACCTCGGCCCGACCCTGCGCGCCGCCGAGGGCTACGACTTCGCCGACTTCTCCGAGCCGGCCATGGGCCTGTGGACCGATGGCGACAAGGTCTGGGGCGTGCCGTTCTCGACCTCGCCGTTCATGATCTTCTACAACCGCGACAAGTTCGCGGCGGCCGGCGTGGAGACCCCGTTCGAGCAGGCCGCGAAGGGCGCCTGGGACATGGAAGCGTTCCAGGCCACCGCCAAGGCGATGGCCGAGGCGGGCGACGGCTGGGGCTTCGAGTTCAAGGACGGCCAGGGCTACGGCAACCGCATCATGCACGCGCTGATGCCGCCGATCCGCGCCGCCGGCGGCGACGTCTGGGTGGACGGGACCTGCGGCTTCGACTCGCCCGAGGCGGTGGCCGCGGTGCAGCAGCTGCACGACATGGTGTTCAAGGACGGCTCGATCGTGCCCCCGGGCGAGGTCGGCGACTTCTTCTCCGGCGGCTCGGCCATGACCATCAACCAGATTTCGCGCGCGTCGGTGCTCAAGGACGCGGGCTTCGACTGGGGCATCGCGCCGCTGCCGACCGGCGCGGGGGGTGCAGCACCCGTCATCGGGCAGGCCGCCATCGTGGTCTTCGAGCGCGGCGAGAACAAGGAGCTGGCGGCCGAGTTCGTCGCCCACATGACCAGCCAGGAGAACGTCGCCACCATGGCGCAGTTCTTCCCGCCGGCGCGCCGCTCGGTGCTGGAGAGCGACGTCTTCGTCACCGGCAACGCGCTGATCCCGGCCGAGCAGATGGCGCTGGTCGGTGCGGCGATCGCCGGCGGCAAGGTGCTGCCGAGCCACGAGAAGAGCCCGCAGATCATCGCCGCCATGGCGCCGCGGGTCGACGCCCTCTGGCGGGCCGACGCCGACGTGGCGGCCGCACTCGCCGAGGTCTGCGCGGCGATCGAGCCGCAGCTCTGACGCGAGGCGCGCGCGGGTGGCGACCACGCTCAGCACCGATGCCGCGGCGCGCGACCAGCGCGCGCCGCGGATGACGCTGCGGATGCGGGAGGCGATCGAGGCCTGGGCCTTCGTCAGCCCGATCGTCACCGGCTTCGTGATCTTCTTCCTCGGACCGCTGATTGCGGTCGTCTGGTTCAGCCTCACCGAGTGGAACCTGCTGACCCAGCAGGCGACCTTCGTCGGCATGGACAACTACGTCGATGCGCTGACGCGGAACCCCGACTTCTGGCACGTCGTGCGCAACTCCTTCGTCTTCGCCGCCGGCTTGGTGCCGCTCAACATGGCGCTGGCCCTTTCGCTGGCGCTGGCGCTGTCGCGGCCGTTCGGCGGCGTCGTCTTCTTCCGCACCATCTTCTTCGCCCCCGTGGTCACCTCGGCCGTGGCGTGGGCGATCGTCTGGAAGTTCCTGCTCCAGGGCGAGGCGGGGGCGGTCAACCAGATGCTGGCGGGCATCGGCATCGACGGGCCGAACTGGCTGCGCGAGCCCGACTGGGCGATGTTCGCGGTGATCGTCACCCGGGTCATCAAGATGGTCGGGCTCAACATGATCCTCTACATCGCCGCCCTGCAGTCGATCCCGCGCGACTATGCGCAGGCGGCCCGGCTGGAGGGCGCGTCGAGCTGGCAGATCTTCCGGATGATCGTCTGGCCGCTGCTCAGGCCCGCCACGCTGGTCATCTTCATCATCACCATGATCGGGTCGTTCAAGGTCTTCGACCACATCTACCTGATGACCGGCGGCGGCCCGGAGAACGGCACGCTGGTGCTCGCCTTCTACATCTACGAGCAGGGGTTCAAGTTCTTCAACGTTGGCTACGCCTCTGCGCTGGCGCTGATCATGTTCGTGATCGTGCTGTGCCTGACCGTGGTGCAGATGACCCTGCGGCGGAAGGACATGCAGTCGTGACCCTTACGCGGCGCCAACGAGACCTGCTGGCGCGGTTCTGCTGGACCATCTCACTCCTGGTGGTGGCGGTGCCTTTCGTCTTCCCGTTCCTGTGGATGATCTCCTCCGGGCTGAAGGGTGCGAGCGAGATCTTCGGCCAGCCGAGCCTGATCCCGCGCAGCTTCCAGTGGCAGAACTACGTCGACGTCTTCACCTACCAGCCCTTCGCGCGGCAGTACTTCAACTCGCTCTACATCGCGCTGACCGTCACCGGGCTGACGCTGGTGGTGGCGTCGCTCGCGGGCTACGCGCTGGCGCGGATGCGCTTCGCCGGGGCTGGGCTTCTGATGCTGTTCCTCGTCTCGGCGCTGATGGTGCCGGAAGAGGTGACGATCATCCCCAACTTCTTCCTGATCCGCTGGATGGGGGTGATGGACACCCATGTGCCGCTGATCCTCTTGCCGGTCTTCGGCTCGCAGGGCGTGGTGGCAACCTTTCTGATGCGCCAGTACTTCCTCGCCATCCCCAAGGAGCTGGAGGAGGCCGGCAAGATGGACGGGCTTTCGCGCCTCGGCATCTGGTGGCGCATAGCCATTCCGATGTCGCGCCCCGCGCTGGCGGCGGTGGCGATCATCACCTTCCTGCATTCCTGGAACTTGTTCCTCGAGCCGCTGGTGTTCCTGTCGTCGCTGAAGCTCTTCACCCTTCCGCTGGCGCTCTCGAACTTCACCGACCCCTACGGCATGCCGCTCTGGCATCTCCAGCTCGCGGCCACCAGCCTCGCGGTGGTGCCGATCCTCGTCGTCTACGTGATCGCCCAGCGCCAGATCATCGAGAGCTTCGCGCTCTCCGGGGTCAAGGGCTGAGCGCGCGCCCATGCACCGGACCCAGCCATGACCAGCCTCACCCTCGCCGGCATCCGCAAGCGCTTCGGCACCGTCGACGTGCTGCACGGGGTGGACCTCACCATCGAGAGCGGCGAGTTCTGCGTCTTCGTCGGCCCCTCGGGCTGCGGCAAGTCGACGCTGCTGCGGCTGATCTCCGGCCTCGAGGACATCACCTCGGGCGAGCTCTGGATCGGCGAGCGTCGGATGAACGACGTGCAAGCGGCCAAGCGCGGCGTCGCCATGGTGTTCCAGTCCTATGCGCTCTACCCCCATCTCGACGTGCGCGAGAACCTCGGCTTCGGCCTCAAGGTCCGCAAGGTCCCCGCCGACGAACGCAACCACCGGGTCGCGGCGGCAGCGGCGACGCTGAAGCTCGACGGGCTGCTCGACCGCTACCCCCGCGAGCTCTCCGGCGGCCAGCGCCAGCGGGTGGCCATCGGGCGGGCCATCGTCGGCAACCCGGACGTGTTCCTGTTCGACGAGCCCCTGTCGAACCTCGACGCCGAGCTTCGCGTCCATATGCGCTCGGAGATCGCCGCTCTGCACAAGCGGCTCGGCAACACCATGGTCTACGTCACCCACGACCAGATCGAGGCGATGACACTAGCCGACCGCATCGTCGTGCTGCGCGACGGGCTGATCGAGCAGGTCGGCACCCCGCGCGAGCTCTACGAGCGCCCCGGCAACCTCTTCGTGGCGCAGTTCATCGGTAGCCCGCGAATGAACGTGCTGCCGGTCGAGCGGCTCGCCCGCCTGCCAAACGCCCCAGCTACGGCGCGCCAGGTCGGCATGCGCCCCGAGGACTTGCGTCTGACCACGCTCGAGGCGGGACTGGTGACAGGCCGGATCGCGCTCAGCGAATACACCGGCGCCACCTCGATGCTGCACGTCGAGATCGACGGCGCGCCCCCGGTCCTCGTGGTGGACGACGACATCACGCGCCAGGCCGATGCGCACATCGGCCTGACCATCGCGCCGGAGAAGCTGCACTACTTCGATGACGCCGGCAACCGGGTGCCATCGGCCGCCGCATGAACACCCCCACTCGCGCCCTCGCCACCCCGCGCCGGAACACTTCACAGCCGGCGGCCCGCGGCAGAGTTTGCCCTTGACGGGGCCCTCGGTCGCACGGCTAGCCTGTGCACAAAGCCGGAATGAACCGGAACCGCGCAGGGAGGAAAGATGAAGGCCAAGGTCACCGCCCACGCGGCCTATGCGATCGCCGATATCGACAAGCGCCTCTACGGCTCGTTCCTCGAGCACCTCGGGCGCGCGGTCTATACCGGCATTTACGAGCCCGGCCACCCCACCGCCGACGCCGAAGGAATGCGCCGCGACGTGATCGACCTCGTGCGCGCCCTCGATACTCCGATCTGCCGCTATCCGGGCGGAAACTTCGTCTCCGCCTACAACTGGGAGGACGGCATCGGTCCCCGGGCCGACCGCCCGAAACGTCTCGACCTCGCCTGGCGCACCACCGAGTTCGAACCAGGTCGGCATCCACGAGTTCGCCGACTGGGCCGAGAAGGTCGGCACAGAGATGATGCTCGCCGTCAACCTCGGATCGCGCGGGCTCGACGAGGCCCGCAACTTCGTCGAATACGTCAACCATCCCGGCAACAGCGCCTGGTCCGACCTGCGTGCCCGAAACGGCCGCAAGGAGCCGTGGAACTGCCGCCTCTGGTGCCTCGGCAACGAAATGGACGGCCCCTGGCAGATCGGGCAGAAGTCCGCCGCCGAATACGGCCACCTCGCCAGCGAGACCGCCAAGGCGATCCGCGGCTATCGACCCGACGCTGGAACTGGTGGTCTGCGGCTCGTCCTATTCCGACATGCCGAGTTTCCCGCAATGGGAAGCCACCGTGCTCGAGGAAACCTACGACCAGATCGACTACATCTCGCTGCACATGTACTTCGAGAACTACGAGAAAAACACGGCCGAGTACCTTGCGCTGCCGCAGAAGCTCGACAACTACATCGGTACGGTCGCCGGTGTCATCGACTTCGTGAAGGCCAAGCGCCGCTCGAAGAAGGACGTGAAGATCTCCTTTGACGAGTGGAACGTCTGGTACCACGAGCGCAAGTCCGACGCCGCACGTATGCGCAGCTGGGACTGGCCCGAGGCGCCGCGCCTGCTCGAGGACATCTACAACTTCGAGGACGTCCTCCAGGTCGGCTGCATCCTCAACACCTTCATCCGCCGCTCGGACGTGGTGCGCATCGCCTGCATCGCCCAGCTCGTCAACGTGATCGCCCCGATCATGACCGAACCCGGCGGCCCCGCCTGGCGCCAGACGATCTACTGGCCCTTCCAGCTCGCCTCGAAGCACGGGCGCGGCACCGCATTGCAACTCGCCGTCGATGTGCCCACCTACGACGCCGCCGCCGCCAGCAGCGTGCCCTGGCTCGACATCGCCGCCACCCACGACGCCGACGCCGGCACGATCACCTTCTTCGCCGTCAACCGCCACGCCAGCGAGACCATGGAGGCCGACGTCGCCCTCGAGGGCTTCAAGCCGAAGTCCGTCGCGCACACCCTCATCCGCCACGACGACCTCGAGGCCCGCAACACCCGCGAGGCACCCGACAACGTAAAGCCCGTTCCCGGCAGCGGCGCCACGCTCAACGGCAAGGGCATGACCCTGGCCCTGCCGCCGCACTCCTACTCGATGGTCCGGGTGACGCTTTAGAATCAGCGGCTTCGGCGCGCTCAACATGCCACGTTGAGCGAATCGAATAACCGTGTAGCCTTGGGGCACAACCGACGGGCGAACCGTCGCACACATGGGGAGGATACCGACTTGACCTTTCACGGAATGACCCGCGCGGTCATCATGGCCACCACGGCGATCTGGACCGCCGCGGCCCACGCCGAAGAGACCGTCGTCTGGTGGGACTTCCTCGGCGGCGGCGACGGCGTGCGCATGAAGAAGCTGATCGAGGACTTCAACGCCGAGCACGCCGGCAGCATCCGCATCGACGCCACCACTCTCGAATGGGGCGTGCCGTTCTACTCCAAGGTCCAGACCTCGGCCGCGGTCGGCGAGGCGCCGGACGTGATGACCTACCACGCCAGCCGCATCCCGCTGGCGGTCAGCCAGGGCATCCTCGACGAGATCACCGCCGCCGACTGGACCGCCATGGGCCTCGGCGAGGCCGACTTCGCCGCCGCGACCTGGGACGCGGTGACCATCGACGGCAAGCAGTATGCCGTGCCGCTCGATACCCACCCGATCGTGCTCTACTTCAACAAGGATCTGCTGCGCGCGGCGGGCATGCTCGGTGACGACGGAAAGCCCAAGGGCCTCGACAGCCGCGAAGGCTTCACCGCCACGCTGCAGGCACTCAAGGATTCCGGTGTCCAGTTCCCGCTCGGCAGCGTCACCGCCGACGGCAACTTCATGTTCCGTACGGTCTATTCGCTGATGTGCCAGCAGGGCGGCGAGCTGCAGACCGACGGCGACTTCCTCGTCGGCGACAACGGCGAGAAGCTGGCGAACGCACTCGCGGTGCTGCAGGAATGGACGAACGACGGCCTGCAGTCGACCTATACCGACTACCCGGCCACCGTGGCGCTCTTCACTTCCGGTGAGCGCGGCCATGATGATCAACGGCGTCTGGGAAGTGCCGACCATGACCGACCTTGCCGCCCAGGGCAAACTCTTCGACTGGGGCGCGGTCGAGACTCCCGGTGATCTTCGACAAGCCCTGCACCTATGCCGACAGCCACACCTTCGCCATCCCGAAGAACCAGGGCAAGGAGATGAGCGCCGAAAAGCGTGCCGCTGTGCTGGAGGCCATCTCCTGGATCGACCACAACTCGCTCTTCTGGGCGACGGCCGGCCACATCCCGGCCTACGCCACGGTGACGGCATCGCCCGAGTACATGGCGATGGAGCCGAACGCGACCTATTCGCCGCTGACCGCCAACATGATCTTCGACCCCAAGTCGACCCTCGCGGGCGTCGCGGGGCCGATCTTCGACGTCATGTCCACCTACTTCGTGCCGACGCTCAACGGCGAGATGGACCCGGCCGAGGCGGTCGAGGAGATCAAGGACGAGCTGAACAGCATGTAAGGCACCCGTCCGGGGGCCGCTTCGCGCGGCCCCCGGGCAAGGCATTCCCATGCTCCGCAACCGCCGCAAGGACTTCCTGATCGCACTGGCGCTGGTCGCCCCCTTCGTGGCGATCTACGGGCTGGTGTTCGTCTATCCGACGATCCAGATGTTCCGCATCTCCTTCACCGACGCGCCGCTGATCGGCGCCGGCGAATGGGTGGGGTTCGAGAACTACGCGCGGCTCGACAACCGGCTGTTCCGCGTGGCGCTGTGGAACACCTTCTACTTCGTGCTGATGACCGTGATCCCCGGCACGGTGATCGCGCTGCTGATCGCGCTCGGCGTCTCGCGGCTCAAGGGCCGCTTCCAGGCCCTCATTCTCGCCCTCTTTTTCTTGCCCTACATCCTGCCGGTCTCGGTCGTCTTCCTCATCTGGGACTGGACGCTGAACTTCCAGTTCGGCATCGCGATGCATGTCCTCGACTGGCTCGGGCTGGAGCGCGTGCCGGTCTTCAAGACCCGCGAGTGGTTCATGCCGGCGGTGGCCTGGGTGACGATCTGGTGGACCTCCGGTTTCTCGATCCTGTTGTTCCTCGCTGGCCTGCGCGCAATTCCCAAGGACATCTACGAGGCCGCGGAACTGGACAACGCCACCCGCTGGACGACGTTCCGGCGCATCACCTGGCCGCTGCTCTGGCCGGTGACATCGCTCGTCTTCACCATCCAGCTGATCCTGCAGCTGAAGATCTTCGACCAGGTCTATCTCTTCTCGGTCGGCGGCCGGCCGAACGACAACATGGTCCTCGTCTATTACGTCTTCAACCGCGCCTTCCAGCAGAACCAGGGCGGCCGCGCCGCCGCCGCCGCGGTCGTGCTCTTCCTCTTGATCGTCGTCGTCTCGGTGCTGCAGTTCCAGCTGCTGCGCGTCGCGGGGGGGCGGCGGAAATGACCCGGCCGATGACCGCCGCCCGGGCCCGGCGCTTCAACTTCTGGGGCGGGCTGATCACCGCGCTGACCGTGATCGTTGCGGTGCTCTGGGCCTTCCCGCTCTACTGGGGCGTGATCTCGTCGCTGAAGCCCGAGGACGAGGTGGTCCGGCCGTATATCGAGCTCTGGCCCGACACGCTGACCTTCCAGCACTATGTCCACGCGCTGACGGCGACCCAGATCGGCGCCTGGTACGTGAACTCGATCGCGGTGGCGATCGGCGTCACCATCATCACCGTCGGATCGGCGATGCTCTGCGGCTACGCGATATCACAGCTCCGCTTTCCGGGCCGAAGCGCGCTCTGGTGGCTGATCCTCGCCTCCTTCATGGTCCCGATCTCGGCGCTGATCGTGAACCACTTCGTGCTGATAGCCCGGCTCGGCTTGCTGAACACCTGGGCGGGAATCATGCTGCCCCAGCTGATTCATCCCGTAATCATCATCGTCTACAAGCAGTTCTTCGACCAGGTTCCGAAGGACTTCCGCGAGGCGGCGGTGATGGACAACGCCTCGGAGTTCGCCATTCTCCTGAAGCTCTACCTGCCGATGAACTGGGGCGTGACCACCGCCCTTTCGATCGTCTGCTTCATCTGGACCTGGAATGCCTTCCTTTGGCCGTTCCTGTCGGTGACGCGCACCGAGATGATGACGATCACGGTCGGCATCACCCAGGTCAACGACGCCTTCGGCGTCTACTACGCCCGCGAGCTTGCCGCCGCCGTCCTCGCCGGCCTGCCCGTGGCCCTCGCCTATCTCCTCTTCCAGCGCCGCGTCACCGAAGCCATCACGCTCTCCGCCGGCATAAAGGGCTGACCCCTGAGGCGGGAGCGTGGCTTTCAGGACTCAGGCGCTTACGCTAGTCTTTCCGGGGATCGATCCGATCCCCGGGGGACAGAATGCCTGATCAAGCCTTGACCGACCCATCCACCTGGGACCCGCAGCTGGACGCTGTGACTGCGGCACCCCGCCAGCACAAGGTCCTGTTCGAGAACGACCGGCTGCGCGTGCTCGAGGTCACGCTCGAGGCCGATGACGAGGAACCGGTTCACCATCACCGCTGGCCCTCGGTCTTTGTGTTCGACCAGATTCAGGGCCCCATCCACGACTTTTCGCCGGACGGAGTACAGCTGCCGCCCAACCGCGATGTGATGGTCGCCCTCAAGGACTGGGACGGGACCGGGTGCCTCGTCGTCCACATGGCACCCCAGCCGGCCGGACGCGTCCTGAACGCGTCGGGCAAGACCCTCCACGGCGTCCGCATCGAGATGAAGGCGCCGGCCGCTGGGTGACACGGTGATCACCGTTTTCCTCGCCGCCCTCCTCGTCGCCGCACCCGGCGCCGCGCCTCCACCGCCTGCGGCTGATTCCGGCTGGACCGCACGCAAGTGCCAGCTCTACGGCCGCGCCTGGGACTATGCGGCGCAGGGCAACGCGTTGCAGGGTGTCAGCCGCGACTTCCTCGGCGCGCACCAGGCCTTCATCGCTTCCGGCTGCCTGGAAGGAAAGGTCTGCCCAAAGAGCGACGCCGAACGCACCCTCGCTGACACCCTCAGCCTGATGGCCGTCGCCGAGGGCATGACCGGCTCATTCCTGCCCTTCGCCTGCCCGGATCAGTGACCAGCCGCACGATCAGGCGGCCGCCCAGGCTCTCCAGCCCCCTCCGAGGCTTGGCGGGGATAAACTGGCGCGCTGTGCAGCCTTGGCCGGCCGAAGAAAAGGAATAGACGTGGAAGATGATCCTGAAATGGCGGACTACGAACTGCGCATCCGAGCGAGCTTCGCCAGGCAAGGCCTTATGAAGACACTGGGTGCCACCCTCGGCAGCATCTCGCCGGGGCAAGTTGAGATAGCCCTCCGTGCTGACCCCGCAATCTCGCAACAGCACGGGTTCGTTCACGCCGGGGCGGTGAGCGCCATAGCGGACACGGCTGCAGGCTATGCCGCGCTGAGCCTCATGCCACGCGGCATGGGCGTATTGACCACGGAGTTCAAGATCAACCTCGTGTCGCCGGCGATAGGCGACCGCATCATTGCCCGGGGCAGAGTGGTGAAGGCCGGCCGCACCCTCACCCTCGCTCTCACGGAGGTCTTTGCGGCTGGCGGCGGGCAGGAGAGGCTGGTCGCCCTCCTGACTGCGACATTGATGACCGTTGCGGGCCGGGACGGCATCAGCGACTGAAGCCAGCGGCCCATGCGCCCGACCCGGGCCAAAGGCTTTCCAGAACGTAAAAAAGTGGCAAGCCGGATTCCAGCCGGATTCCAGCCTCCGAAAACGAGGCCCTTTCCGCTGCTTTCCCCACACTTGCCGAGAAGCGCATTTCTCGCGCCACTCCGTAAAAAGATTGAGCCCCGGTTCAGGTACCAAGGCCAGAATATTATAATATCAATGAGTTACGCTCGCTGCCGTCCATGCCTGCCCATCCGGCCCGAAGACATGCAAGGCCGAAGTATCGAACTTCAGCCGCACCGTCTCGCCAGGCTCGACGCTGGAAATCCCGCGGTCCTGTGCCGTCACCTGCACCCCATCCCGCAGCCTCACATGCACCAGCGTCCGCTCCCCCAGCCGCTCGATCACCGTCGCCGTGCCCTCGGTCGCGCCGCCCTCGGCCACCACTGTCAGCGCTTCCGGCCGCACCCCCAGCTCCGCCGCATCCGCCGGTGCTGCCATGCCCCGCAGCGGTACCAGCGCCCCGTCCCCCAGCCGCGCCTGCATCCGGTCGCCCTGCCCCGAGACCTCGACCTTCAGGAAGTTCATCGCGGGCGACCCAACGAACCCCGCCACGAACCGCGACGCCGGCCTTGCATAGACCTCCATCGGCGTGCCCACCTGCTCGATCCTGCAGTCGTTCAGCACCACGATCCGGTCCGCCAGCGTCATCGCCTCGACCTGGTCGTGCGTCACATAGATCATCGTCGATCCCAGCCGCTGATGCAGTTCCGCCAGCTCCACCCGCGTCCGCGCCCTGAGCGCGGCATCGAGGTTCGACAGCGGCTCGTCGAACAGGAACGCCTTCGGCTCCTTCACGATCGCCCGCCCGATCGCCACCCGCTGCCGCTGCCCGCCCGACAGCTCCGATGGCCGCCGTTCCAGCAGCGTCTCCATCTCCAGCATCCGCGCCGCCTCCGCCACCCGCTCGCGGATCCGGCCGGCCGGCACCCGGATGTTGCGCAGCCCGAAGGCCATATTCTCCGCGACCGTCATGTGCGGATAGAGCGCATACGACTGGAACACCATCGCGACGTTCCGCTGCCCCGGAGGCAGCCCCTCCGAGCGCACCCCGTCGATCGTCAGCGCCCCGTCGTCGATGCTCTCAAGCCCGGCGATCATCCTGAGCAGCGTTGTCTTGCCGGACCCCGAGGGCCCGAGGAACACGACGAACTCGCCCGAAGCCACATCGAGGCTGACGTCGCGGATCACCTGCACGTTGCCGAACCGCTTCGACACCCCCGCCAGCGAAATCCCCGCCATGCCAATCCTCCCGCTTTGCGCAATCATTTCGGGCACGGACCGGAAGTCAAGCAGCACAGCCGTAACTGCGCCCCGGGCGGACAGGGTTTCGCCGCAACCGTCCGTTGGCGCGAACTCGTCGCGATTGACAGCGCACAGAAATTCATCCCGGCCCCGACCCGTTCAGGTGCGAACAGGGGGCGCGAAAAGGTGATGGCGCTTGGCGCGAAATGGGTAGATCAATGGCGCCCGTCGCGCCACAAGTCACAGCAGATTTCGGGTTCGAACCCGGAGCGATATTCGCGCCGCTCGGCGCTACGCATACGCAACACGGAGGACACATGATCCGGTTTACATTCATCAGCAGCCTCACGCTGGTGCTCGCCCTGGCTCCGGCATGGGCAGAGGTCTCGCAAGAGACGATCGACGCGCTTGGCACGCCCGACAACGTCGAGACCCCTGTTGGCACGCTGGAATTCAAGGACGGCGCGCCCACCGCCGACACCGCGCGGAAGGTCTTCGACGCGCTCGACTTCACCCGCGCGCTCAACGTCTACAACAACAGCTTCCGCGGCGCTTCCGCCCTGGGGTTCCACAAGGGCTTCCAGAGCATCGGCGCCGACTACAACGACGTCATCATCACGTCCGAGCTCCTGGACTCAAAGTCCCTGTTCCTGACCGGCAACGCCGACACCGTCTATTACCTCTCCGTCATCGATCTCTCGAATGGGCCGATGGTGATCGAGCAGCCGTCCGACGGCGTCGGCACCATCAACGACATGTGGTTCTCGTGGATCATCGACGTCGGCGGCCCGGGGCCGGATCGCGGCCGGGGCGGCAAGTATCTGATCGTCGGACCCGACTACGACGGCCCGCTGCCCGAGGGCGGCTACTTCGTCGCGCACTCGAAGACCAACCGGATCCTCTACGCCTCCCGCGCCTACTTGGTGGACAACGATCCCAAGCCGGCGGTCGAGAACATCAAGGCGAACCTGAAGATCTACCCCTACACGGCGGGCGGCTACGGCACCAGCATCGCCGAGGCGCTGACCGGCACGGTCAGCCTCGCGGAAGACCCTGCGATCCCGGACACGAAGTTCGTCGAGGCGAGCGACGTGTCGTTCAACACCATCCCGCCCAGCGATATCGGCTTCTACGAGTGGATCAATGAGAACGTCCAGGCCGAGCCCGCCACCAGCTACGACGTGGAACTCGCCGGCCAGCTCGCCGCCATTGGCATCGTCAAGGGTCAGGAATTCGCCCCCGACGACCGGATGAAGAAGATCCTCAGCGACGCCGCCGCCGTCGGCCAGGCGGCCGGCCGTGTGCTGAACTGGCGCCCCTATTCGAAACACCCGGACTGGGCCTACTACGAAGGCTCGATGTGGGGAAGCATGCTCTGGGAGGGCGGCGCCTTCTTCGAAACCCCACCGCCCGCGTATCAGGACGGGATGTTCAAGCCGCTGCCGCCGACCGGTGCCCGCACCCTCGATTCGCGCACGGCCTTCTACTACGGCTACACGCTCGACAGCCCCGGCATGATCATGAACATCCCGCGGGTCGGGTCGCAGTACCTGATGGCCTTCCTGGATCCCGCGGGCGACGCGTTCGATGGCGCGAAGACCTACAAGGTGACGCTGCCCAAGGACATCCCCGCCGAGGCGTTCTGGTCCTTCACCCTCTACGACAACCAGACCCGCTCGATGTTGCAGACGCCGCAGAACTATCCGCGCGCCGGGAGCCAGTCCCATCCCTCGCCCGCAGCCGAACCCGCCGCCGACGGCTCGACCACGGTCTGGTTCTCGCCCGAGCAGCCCGAGGGCGTGGCGCGCGGCAACTGGATCCAGACAGACCCGGCAAAGGGCTGGTTCACCATCCTGCGCCTCTACAGCCCGCTGCCCGCGTTCTTTGACAAGTCCTGGCGGCCGGGCGAAATCGAGGCCGTGAACTGATCCGATCCCTGCCACGGAGGCAGCTGGACTACGATGAGTATCCCGACAAGCTTACGGTTGCCGGAGTTCCTTGGCGCGGGGTCCCGCCAACGCGTATTTCACACGACCGCATCCGCCGCACGCCGCGCTCACGGGCAGGCCTCATACCAGCGGCCCCGGCCTCTGACTCTTTGGGGATTCCCAAATCGGAGGAAGTCTGACTCACTGTCTCCAATGGCGAAGGAGGCAGGGATGTCGGGAGCGATTGTGGTCACACGGCAGGAGATGACGGCGACGGAGCTGCGGGCGGCATCGGGGAAGGCACGGTCTGCGCGGACGGCTCGGCGGATGCTGGCGATCGCGCTGGTGCTGGAGGGGATGGACCGCAAGACCGCGGCGGAGACCTGCGGGATGGACCGCCAGACCCTGCGGGACTGGGTGCGCCGCTACAACGCCGAAGGCGTGGCGGGGCTGACGGACCGCCGCTCGCCCGGCCCGCCGCCGCGGCTCACGCCGGAGCAGAAGGCCGCGCTGGCGGCTCGGGTGGAGACGGGCCCGGATCCGAAGCGCGACGGGGTGGTGCGCTGGCGGCGCCATGACCTGAAGCACTGGCTCGAGACCGAGTTCGGGGTGGTGATGCACGAGCGCACGGTGGGCAAGCAGCTGCGCGGGCTCGGCTATCGCCGGCTGGTGCCGCGGCCGCGGCACCCGAAGGCCGACGAGGCCGCCCAGGAGGCGTTTAAAAAAGCTTCCCCGAGGCGGTAGCCGGGGTTCTACCCGAGACGGCCCGCGGCAAGCCCATCGAGATCTGGTTCCAGGATGAGGCGCGCGTCGGCCAGCAGGGCACGCTGACCCGGGTCTGGGCCAGGCGCGGCACCCGCCCCCGCGCGGTGCGCGACACCCGCTACCAATGGGCCTACATCTTCGGCGCGGTCTGCCCCGGGCGCGCCGCTACCGCCGCACTGGTCCTGCCCTATGCCGACACCGAGGCGATGAGCCTGCACCTCGCCGAGATCGCCCGCGCCGTCGCGCCAGGCGCCCATGCCGTGCTGGTGCTCGACGGCGCCGGCTGGCATGGCGCAGGCGAACTCGTGGTACCCGACAACATCTCGCTGCTCACGCTCCCGCCCTACGCCCCCGAACTCAACCCCATCGAGAACGTCTGGGACTACCTGCGCAAGAACAAGCTCGCCATCACCCTCTTCGACACCTACGACGACATCGTCGACACCTGCTGCGAGGCCTGGAACTTCTTCGCCAACGATCCCGCCACTGTCGCCTCCATAACCTCCCGCAACTGGGTAAAGGTCAATCTTTAGGGCCGTTGGTATCAGATGGCGAAATAGTAGTTTGTCAGGTGAAAGAAGATTGGGGCGGCGAAGGCGAGGCTGTCCATGCGGTCGAGCATGCCTCCGTGGCCCTCGACCATGCTGCCCCAATCCTTGGCACCGAGCGAGCGCTTGACCGCCGACAGCACCAGCCCCCCGGCAAACCCCGCGAGCACCACCGCGAAGGCCATGCCGAGCGCCTGCAGCGGCGAGAACGGCGTCACCCACCAGAGCGCCGCGCCCAGCAGCGTCGCCGTGGCCCCGCCGCCGATGAAGCCCTCCCAGGTCTTGCTCGGGCTGACCCGCGGCGCGATCTTGCGCCGGCCGAAGGTCTTGCCGAAGACATACTGCGCCACGTCGCTGCCTTGCACGACGATGAGCAGGAAAGCCAGCAACCCGAAGTTGCCGGCCGGCGCACCGGGGATGTTGAGGATCAGCACCGCCGGCACATGACTCAGGCAGTAGACCGCCAGCATCAGCGCCCATTGCACCTTGGAGATGCGCAGCAGGAAGTCGCGGGTCTCGCCCCAGAGAACCGCGATCGCCGGCAGCAGCAGGTAGCCGTAGACCGGGATGAGGATGGTGAAGAGGTTCAGCCACTCGGCCCAGAGCAGCAGGTATTGCAGCGGCAGGAAGACGTAGAAGGCCGCCGCCAGCGCGTAGTGGTCGGCGACGGGCGTGGGCGTGAGCGAGATGAACTCGCGCAGGCACCAGAAGGAGACCAGCGCGAACAAGAGGATGGTGGCGAACCTGCCCGCGAGGAACGCCACCGCCAGCAGCCCGACGATCACCCACCAGCTGACGATGCGGTCGTTGAGATTGGCGATCATCGCTGTGCGGTCGGCGTCGGCAGCATCCGCGCCCATGGCCATGCGGCGGCCGATCAGCGTGGCCGCCGCCAGCAGGGCGAAGACCCCGGCGAACAGCAGGGCCACCGGGTTAGTGAGCACATCACCCATCGGCGGCCTGGGGATGCTGGAGGCGGCCGAGTGCAGTCACGGCGGCCTGGGCGCGGGCAAGAAAGTCGGCCTTCTCCTCGCCGGGCTCCACGGCCATGGGCGCGCCGAAGAGGGCCGCGGAACTGACCGGAACCGGCAGCAGCACGCCCTTGGGCAGCGCGCGGTTGAGGTTGTCGAGATAGACCGGCACCAGCTCCACCTGCGGAAAGTCGCGCGCCAGGAAGTAGAGCCCGGCCTTGAAGGGGCCGGGCAGCGGCTCGGGGTTGCGGGTGCCCTCGGGGAAGACAATCAGCGAGGCGCCCTCGCGCAGCGCCGCCGCCAGCGGCACCAGCGCCTCGGCTCCGGTGCCGCGCTCGATCAGCACCGCCCCCAGCACCTCCTCGGCGAGCCGGCGGCGCAAAGGGTCCCGGCCCCAGTAGTCCGCCGCCGCCACCGGCCGTGTGTTGCGCCGCAGTTCCGCCGGCAGCGCCGCCCAGAGCACCAGCGCATCCATGTGGCTCGCGTGGTTGGCGAAGTAAATCCGCTGCACCGGGTCCGGCCGCGACCCGATCCAGCGCGCCCGGCCACCGACCAGAAAGCGCGTCGCGCCGATCAGCGCGCTGCCAAGGGCCTCGGCGGCAAGGCTCACTGGCGCAGGCCTTCGGCGATCAGATGCAGCCGCCGGGCCACGGTCACCAGGCTGCCGATGAGCACCACCCAGAGGACGATGCCGGCCAGCCCCAGCGTCGTGCCCGCGGTCGCCTCGGCAAAACCGAGGATGCAGCCCAGCGAAATGGCCGCCATGCGGTGCTGCTTGGCCATCGGGCCGATGAAGCTCTGCCGCTGGCCGAGCGCGCCGCCCAGCTGGCGGACATAGGCGCAGGCCATGGCGGCCAGTGCCGCCCAGAGCCCCAGCATCGGCCAGCCCGCGGCCACGCCGAAGGCGGCGAGGATCGCCGTGTCCTCGATCCGGTCGGGCACCTCGTTGTAGAGCGCCCCCACCGGCGTGCCACGCCCGCCCTCGACCGCCACCAGGCCGTCGAGGAGATTGGCAAGTAACCGCAGCTGGACGAAGACAAGGCCCAGCAGCCAGCCAGGCGCCCAGGGCGCACCGGCCCGCACGAGGGCGGCGCCCGCGATCAGCGCGAAGCCGATGCCCGCCAGCGAGATCTGGTTCGGCGTGACCCCTGCCCCGGCCAGCGAGGTCGCCAGCCGGTGCATCAGCCCGATCTCGCGCGAGGCAAGTGGGCGGCGGTTCAGGAGCGGATCGTCACTCAATCGACAGGCACCATGGCGCGGGGATGTGCCTCGGCGATGCAGTGGCTGTGGTCGCCGAGCACCTCGATGACACGGCAGTCGGCAACGGACCCGCCTGCGCACTGGACAAGCATTCGTTCCAGTTCCGCCTGCAGTGCCTGCATCCGGGCGATGCGCGCCTTCACGTCCTCCAGGTGGCGGAAGGCGATGGCGTCGGCCTCGTCGCAGGGCATGTCGGGCCGGTCGGCCATCTGCAGCAGTTCGCGGATCGCCTCGATCGAGAAGCCGAGGTCGCGGGCATGGCGGATGAAGGCCAGCCGGTCGATGTCGGGGCTGGTGTAGAGGCGTTGGTTGCCCTCGGACCGGTCCGGGCGCGGCAGCAGGCCGATCTGCTCGTAGTAGCGGATCGTCTGCACCTTGCTGCCGGTCGCGCGCGCGGCATGGCCGATGGTGAAGGCCTGCATGGCGAATTTCCTCTTGAAGCTACAGTCGCTGTAGCACCTAGAACGGTCGCGACTCAAGCGGTGCGAGGATGCGATGGGCGGCGTGCGGCACGGCGAGACACGGACCTGGGCAGTCGGCGGGATGGACTGCGCGGCTTGTGCTGCCAGGATACAGGGCGCGCTGGAGCGCCTGCCCGGCGTGTCGGAGGTGAGTGTGTCGGTGATGACCGAGCGGCTCACCCTCAGCCTCGACGCCGCATCCACCCCGCCGGAAACGGTGGAGCGGGTTGTGGAGGGGCTCGGTTACACGGTCGCCCGCGGTGCGGACGGCGGGCGCGGCGTGCCGCCGGACACGGCAGACGACCATTCCGGCCACAGCCACGACCACGGGCGAGATCAGGGTGATGCGGCGTGGTACGCCACGGCCAGGGGGCGTCTGGTGGTCCTGACCGGATCGCTGCTGGCGGCGGCCTGGGTGCTCACGATGGTGGTGCCGGGGTCATACGGGCCGTGGCTCTTCACGGTGGCCTGCCTGATCGGTGTCGCGCCGGTGGCAAGGCGCGCCCTCGCCGCCCTGCGCAGCGGGATCGCCCTTCACCATCGAAATGCTGATGACCGTCGCCGCCATCGGCGCGCTCTTCATCGGTGCGGCCGAGGAGGCTGCCCTCGTCGTCTTCCTCTTCGCCGTCGGCGAAGTGCTGGAGGGCGTCGCCGCCGGTCGGGCGCGCGCGTCGATCCGCGCGCTTGCCGACCTCGTGCCGACCTCGGCGCTGATCGTGGCGGAAGACGGCACGACCCGCAAGGTCGCCGCGGCCCGGCTCGCGATCGGCGACACCGTGCTGGTGCGCCCCGGCGACCGCGTCCCCTCGGACGGTGAGGTGCTCGATGGCGTCTCGGGCATCGACGAGAGCCCGGTGACGGGCGAGTCGGTGCCCAGGACCAGGGGGCCGGGCGACGAGGTCTACGCCGGCTCGATCAACACCGAGGCGGCGCTGACGGTGCGGGTCACCCGCGCGGCCGAGGACAACACCATCTCGCGCATCATCCGGCTGGTCGAGGAGGCCCAGGAGGCTCGCGCCCCGACCGAGCGCTTCATCGACCGGTTCAGCCGCTGGTACATGCCCACGATCGTCGGCCTGGCCCTGCTCGTCGCAATCCTGCCGCCTTTGGTCGCCGGCGCGGCGTGGGACATCTGGATCTACCGCGCCCTGGCGCTCCTGCTGATCGGCTGCCCGTGCGCGCTCGTCATCTCGGTGCCGGCGTCCATCGCCTCGGCGCTCTCCGCGGGCGCGCGCCGCGGGTTGCTGATGAAGGGCGGCGCGGTGATCGAGACGACGGCGAGGACCCGCACCGTCGCCTTCGACAAGACCGGCACGCTGACCCTGGGCCGGCCGAAGGTGACCGACGTGATCGGGCTGGGCCGCGACGCGGCAGCGGTGCTTGCGGTCGCTGCCGGGGTCGAGGCCGGGTCGTCGCATCCGCTGGCCGAGGCGGTGCTCGGCGAGGCCGCGTCGCGCGGGGTCGCCGCCCTGCCGATGACCGGCGCGCGCGTGCTGCCCGGCCGCGGGGTGGAAGCGACAACCGCCACGGGCGTGACCGCCTTCGTCGCCTCGCCACGCCATGCCGAGGAACTTGGCGGTCTCGACGCCGCGGGGCGTGCCCGGATCACCGAACTTGAGGGCGAGGGCAAGACCGTCGCCGCGGTCTACGAGGCCGGGGCGCTGATCGGGCTGATCGGGCTGCGCGACGAGCCGCGGCCCGAGGCCGCGGCGGCCATGGCCGAGCTGAACCAACTCGGCATCGCCACAGTCATGCTGACCGGCGACAACCGCCGGACGGCGGCGGCCATTGCTGCCGCGCTGGGCATGGATCAGCGGTCGGAATTGCTGCCCGACGGCAAGGTGGCGGCGATCAGGGCGCTGGCGGCGGATGGCGCGCTGATGATGGTCGGCGACGGGATCAACGACGCGCCGGCACTGGCCGCCGCCGACGTGGGCGTGGCGATGGGCTCGGGTACCGGCGTGGCGCTGGAGACGGCGGATGGAGCGTTGCTGCGCAACCGGGTGACCGACGCGGCGGCGCTGGTGCGGCTGGCGCGCGCGACCGTGGCGAACATTCGCCAGAACATCACCGTCGCCCTCGGGCTCAAGGCGGTGTTCCTGGTGACCACCGTCTTCGGGATCACCGGCCTCTGGATCGCCATTCTCGCCGACACCGGGGCTACGGTGCTCGTCACGCTGAACGCGCTCCGCCTCCTGCGCTTCGATCCGGAGCGCAAGGCATAGTGCAATACCCCCGGCCGAAGCGAGCAACGCGGTCGCCGAGGGCGAAGTCTAGCGTTTCCCGCCGGTAACTCCCGGACTCGTGGTAGGCGCCAAGGCGGGTCGTGCCCGGAGCCGTGCTGGGGTCGCTTGTCCCGGGAGTTGGCGCACCGGAACAGGGTGCCGCCCCGCCCCCGCATCTCGAGGACGGGGCGGTCTGGTTACTCCCGGCTCGTCTGCGCCTTCGCCGCCGCCTCGAGTTGCGCCTTGTCGGCGTCGGTCAGGACCGGCGGGTCGAGCTTCACCCGCTCCAGCGTGCCGCTGAAGGGGCCGTCGTAGGCGAAGGCAAACTCTGCTTGCCGGGAGTGAGAGCGTCAGCCCCCTCCCAGCGCTCGCGGTTCAAGTCGAGCAGTTTCCACAGCTGGAGAACGGGCGGGAGGCGGACGGGCCGGTCACGCTGCCGCGGGCGCTGGTGCCTTGGCTGGGGGGGCGGAGCCGGATCACGCCGGCGCGGGAGCTGGCCTGAGGTGTGCAATGGGGGCGTTGCACGGGTGCAATTCCGGCTACCTTGCGGAAATCATTGAGATTAATCTTCAATAACTTTCGGTGAACCTACGCCTGGTATCTTCACATCGGCGCGCCCCCCTCGGGGGACGCGCGCTTTTCCGGATGGGGCGTGAGGCGCCGCCTGCGGTCCTAGTCGGCTGCCCGCCGCTGGGCGTCCTCGATCTTCTGCCGGTCGGCCTCGGTCAAGACCGGGCGATCGAGCTTCAGGGTGAGCTGCACGAGCTTTGCGGTGAGCGGGAACGGCGGCTTGTAGTCGGCGTCGTTCACGCCGGTGAGCGTGTCCGAGCCGATATCGAAGCTCTCGTCCCATTGCAGGATCATCGGCAGGGTCTTGTCCATCTTCTTCGTGTCGACCTCCGTGCCGTCGACCCGCAGCGTGCCGGTGCCGCCCTGGCCGACGCCGCTGAAGTCGTTGAGCGCGAGCGTGCCGATGCCGAGCCCGTCATAGGTGAAGTCGAACTCGACGACGTGGTGGCCCGGCGCCAGCGCTTCGGTCCCCTCCCACCTGATCCGCTCGAGATCGACGAGGTTCCACAGGAACACAGGCTTGCCCTCGAGCAGGTAGAAGCCGTAGCCGCCGAAACGCCCCCCGGAGGTCAGGATCATCCCGTCGGCCCCGCCCTCGGGCACCTCGATCTCGGCGGTGATCGTATAGGAGGTGTTGAGCAGAAGGGGCGAGTCGCCCTGCGGCAGACCCACCATTGGCCGGGTGTAGACGAACTCGTCGCGTCCGGCGGTGATGTTCGGCCGTGGTGCTACGATGCGCGCCGCCACCGAGGCATCCATCGGGAAAACCCCGTACTTCCTGGCTTCCTCGACGAAGAGCGCCTTGAGCTCATCCACCTTCTGCGGGTTGGCCGCGGCGATGTCGGTGGTCTGGTTCATGTCCTTGGTCAGGTCGTAGAGCTCGAACACCTGGTTGTTCAGAGGGTCGGTGTTCGCCGGACCGAAGGCCTGCCAGGGCGCGCGGTCCACCTTGGTTCCGAGCCACCAGCCTTCGTGATACAGCGCCCACTGGCCCATCATCTCGAAATACTGGGTGGTCTTGCGGCTGGGCGCATCCGCATTCGCCGCGTCGAAGGTATAGGCGAAGCTCGTTCCCTCCATGGGAGCCTGCTCGATCCCGTCGACGATTGCGGGGGCCGGGATTCCGGTGACCTCGAGCAGCGTCGGCACGACGTCGTTCACGTGCATGAACTGGTCGCGGCGGCCGCCCTTGTCGGTGATCCGCGCCGGCCAGTGCACCACCATGTTCTGCCGCACGCCGCCGAGGCGCGAGGCGTTCTGCTTGAACCAGTCAAAGGGCGTGTCGAAGGCCCAGGACCAGCCGGCCGACATGTGGTTGTAGGTCATCTCGGTGCCCCACGCGTCGTACCACTTCATCTGCTCCTCCGCCGGGATCATGTTGAGCCCGTTGAAGAATGCGACCTCGTTCGGCGTTCCGAGCGGTCCGCCCTCGGCGCTCGTCCCGTTGTCGCCGTTGATGTAGATGATCAGCGTGTTCTCGAGCTTGCCGAGGTCCTCCACCGCCTGCACGACGCGGCCGATCTCGTGGTCGCTGTAGGCCGCATAGGCGGCGAACACCTCGACCTGCCGGATGAAGAGCCGTTTCTCGACGTCGGTCAGCTCGTCCCAGGGCTTGAGCACGTCGGTCGGCCAGGGCGTCAGTGTCGCGTCCTGCGGCACCAGGTCCATCCGCTTCTGGTTCTCGAAAATGGTCTGGCGCAGCGCCTCGTAGCCGTCGTCGAAGAGGTGCATCGCCTCGATCTTCTCGACCCATTCCTTGGTCGGGTGGTGCGGCGCATGGGTAGCGCCCGGTGCGTATTTTACGAAGAAGGGCTTCGACGGGTCGATCTGGTGCATCCGCTCGATCCAGTCGATGGCGTCGTCCGCCATCGCCGTCACGAGATTCCACTCCCCTTCCGCCCCATCGAAGGGATAGATCTGCGTCGTGTTGCGGAAGAGGTTCGGCTGCCACTGGTTGGCGTCGCCGCCGACGAAGCCGTAGAAGTACTGGAAGCCCATGCCGGTCGGCCACTGGTCGAAGGGGCCCGCCTGGCTCGCCACGAAGGCGGGTACGTTGTGGTCCTTTCCGAACCACGAGGTGTTGTAGCCGTTGTCGACCAGGATCCGCCCGATCGTCGCCTTGTCTGGCTCGATGATGCTGTTGTAGCCGGGAAAGCCGGTCGACTGTTCCGAGATCACGCCGAAGCCGGCGGAGTGATGGTTGCGCCCGGTGATGAGTGCCGCGCGCGTCGGCGAGCAGAGCGCGGTGGAGTGGATGCCGGTGTAGCTGAGCCCCTCGGCCGCGAGCCTGTCCATCGCGTCGAAGGGGATGACACCGCCGAAGGTGCTGGGCACGCCGAAGCCCGAAGTCGTCGGTGATGATCAGGAGGATGTTGGGGGCATCCTGCGGCGGCGACACCCGCGGCGCCCACCAGGGTGTCGACTGCAGCGCATCGTCCTCGATCTTGCCGCCGAACGGCAGCGGCTCCGGGGGAAGCTGATTGCCCTCAAGTACCATGCGGGCGCCGGGCGCGCCTTCGGTGCCAATGATCTCCTGCGCCATCAGCGGCAGGGCGCTGACCGAGGCAAGGAGGAGCCCCCCGAGCAGGGTGGGCAGGGGTGGATGGGTTCGCAAGAGATGCTCCTTTCAGGCAGAGGCTGTAGGCAGGCGCGCCGCGAGTTACCGGATCGGTGAGGTCGAGCGCACTTCGCGAAGAGCGGGGCTGTCGATGCGCCAATGGACGCAAGCTGTCCGGAATGGACGCCTTTGCGCTTCATGCATGGCTCCGCCTGCTCCCCGTGCGGCCGCCGCAGACGCGCGTCGGCGGCGCGATAGCATGGCCGGCGTTGACCCGATTGCCTTTCGGGGACAAACTTCGCCGATGGAAACGCGCTCCCCAGCCTTGCAACGCGCGGCGCCACTGGTGCATCTGCCGCCGCTGCTGGCCGAGCTCGGTGTGCCCTTCGACGCGGTGTTCGAAGGCACCGGCGTCGCGCCGGGCGATCTGCGGCCGGACGCCTTCATCCCCTATGCAACTGTGCTCGCCATACTGGAGCGGGCGGCGTCGGTGAGCGGCTGCGAGGACCTCGGCCTGCGGCTGGGGCTGCGGCAGAACCTCGACACGCTTGGCCCCGTCGGCCGCGTGATGCGGCACGCAACGACCCTGGGCGCGGCTTTGGGCGATTTCGTGGCCGTCCAGATCAGCAACTCGACCGGAAGTGCGGTCTATCTGCGTCGCACCAGGGACGACTTCGTGATGGGCTACGGCACCTACGCCGGCCCGGCCTCGGCCCAGGTCCACGACACGGCAATCGCGGCGGGATGCGCGCTCGTGCGCAGCCTGACGAACGGCGCGGTCCGGCCGCTCGAGATCGCCTCGATGCGGCCGCCGCCCGCCGATCCCGGCCCGTGGCTGCGGCTCGCGGACGGGCCCGTCCGCTTCGGGCAGAGCGAGACCTGCCTGATCCTGCCGCGCGCCGCCCTCGGCTTCCGCCTGCCGGCCGCCGATCGGGCCGCCCACGACACCGGCCTGGCCGCGCTCGCCGCGCACATGGCCCGGCCACCCTGGAGCACGGAAGCGCGGGTCAGGCACGCGACACGCTCGCTGCTGCTCGAAGGTCGCTCGAAGATGCCGGATATCGCGCGGCATCTCGGCACCACGCCCCGCACCCTGCGCCGCGCGCTGGAGCGCGAGGAAACCACCTTCGAGGCGATCCGCGACGGCGTCCGCTTCGCCGTGGCGCGCGAGCTTCTGACGCTGTCGGTGCTGCCGGTCGGCGACATCGCGATGGCGCTCGATTTCGCGAGCTCCAGCGCCTTCATCCATGCCTTCCGCCGCTGGAGCGGAACCTCACCGGCCGCCTGGCGGGAGGCAAGGGCTGCCAAGTCTGGGCCGGATGGCGGCGGCCGGGCAGGCAGGGTCAGCCAATCTCTACCAGCGCCTTGATCAGACCCGACTTCTCGGTGGTCCAGCGCGGAATGTCGCGCACGGCATCCGCGAGGCTGGCGCGGTGGGTGACGATCCGGTCCACCGGAACATGCCCGTTGCGGATAGCCGCGATCACCTGCGCGAAGTCCTCGTTCGTGGCGTTCCGGCTGCCAAGCAGGGACATTTCCTTGCGGTGGAAGTCCGGGTCCATGAAGGTGATCGGATCCTTCACCACGCTGACCAGCACATAGCGCCCGCCGTGATCGACGAAGTCGAACCCCCTCTCCATGGCCCGTCCGCTGCCGGTCGCATCGAAGACCAGATCGTAGGCCGGCCCCGCCGGCGGAAGGTCGCCCTCGTCCGCAACGGCATCCGCACCGGCAATCGACTGCGCCGCGCGGGACCGTTCGGGGTCACGGTCGAACACGCTGACCCGCGCTCCGGCAAGCCGCGCGAAGAGCGCCACCCCCAGCCCGATCGGCCCGGCGCCCACGACCAGCACGCGGTCGCGGGCAGTCGCCGCACCGCGCCGCACGGCATGGGCGCCGATGGCAAGGAACTCGACCGCCGCGCACTGGTCGGCCGAAAGCCCCGGCGCGGGGACGAGGTTGCCGGGGGGAACGGCGAGATACTCCGCCATGCCGCCGTCCTGATGGACGCCCAGCACCGATATGCTGACACAGCAATTGGGCTTGCCGTTGCGGCACGCGATACAATGGCCGCAGGAAAGGTAGGGATTGACCACGCAGATCTCGCCGGAAGCCAGCCCCGACCCGGCCGGCGCGTCGAGAACCTCGGCGGCAAGCTCGTGGCCCATCACCCTGGGGTACTCGAGAAACGGGTGCTTGCCCTCGAAGATGTGGAAATCGGTGCCGCAGACGCCCACGCGACGCGGTCGAACCAGCACATGGCCCGCCTCGATGCGCGGCACCGGGCGCCGCACAAGCTCCAGCCGGCCCGGCTCGGCGCAGACGAGGGCATTCATCGGTTGCACGTGGGATCCTGTTGTTGCGGGTGACAGCGGCCGCGAGGATGTGGGGGTTGAGGGCCGCCCGTGCAGCCGGCCCTCGCGCACGGCCTACTGGAAGTCGGCCATGTTGTCCTTGGTGACAAGGGCTGCCCCGGAGTCGATCAGCGACGAGACCTGCTCGCCGCGGATCGCCTTGACCAGCGCGTCCACGCCCAGCTCGGCCATCTTGGTCGGGAACTGCGCTACGGTCGCGTCCTCGACGCCCGCCGCCAGCGCCTCTTCCTCGCCGCAGCAGAAGTCGAAGCCGACGAGGATGATGGCGTCGTTGGCGATGCCCGCGTTGGTGATCGCCCGCGCCGCACCGGCCGCGGGCGGACCACAGGCGGCATAGATCGCCTTCAGATCCGGGTTCGCGGTCAGCAGGTCCTCGGCGACGCTGATGCCGAGCTCCTCGGTGCAGTTGGTCGCACCGCGGCCGACGATCTCGACGGCGACGCCGCCCAGGCCTTCCAGCATGCCGTTCACCCGGTCATCGAGTGAGGGCACGCCCGGCACGCCCTCGAGGATGCCCAGCGTGTCGCCGTCCTTGAGCACGGTCGCGAGGAACTTGCCCGCAATCACGCCGGCGGCGTAGTTGTCGGTGGTTGCCAGCGCGGTTCGGCCTTCCCAGTCGGGGATATTGTTGTCCATGAGGACGACCTTGACGCCCCCCTCGATCGCCCGGTCCAGCGCCGCGGCGACGGTGGGATCGACCGGCGTCAGCGCGATGCCCTGCACGCCGTTCGTGACCATCGACTCGATCTGGGCGATCTGCCCCTCGATGTCGGTGGCCGATGCCCCCTGGCCGAAGATGATCTCCACCCCCGGATTGGCCGCCGCATAGGCCTTCGCGGCGTCCTCCATGGTGGCGAAGAACGGCACCGGGAATTTCGTGATGAAGCCGATCTTCACCGGCTCCTGCGCCTGGGCCGTGCCCGCGATGCCCGCAAGCAGCGCCAGCCCTCCCAGCAGTCCTCTCAGTCGCATATCCGCACCTCCCTTGATGCACCGCGCCCCAGTGGCACGGCCCTTGTTTCCGCCGCCCCGGCGGGGGCGGCGGGCTTCGTCATGCCTCGGCCCCCACGATCAGCGAGACCAGCTCCTGCTGGCTCGACCGATCGGGCTTCAGCTCTCCGACCTTGCGTCCCTGGCGCAGGACCACGGCGCGGTCCGCCAGTTCGATGACATGCTCGATGTTGTGGGTGATGAGGATGATCGCGTTGCCCTCGGCGCGCAGCTGGTGGATCAGGTCGAGCACCTTGCGCGACTCGCGCAGCCCAAGTGCGGCCGTAGGCTCGTCGAGGATCACCACCTTGCGCGCGAAGACGGTGGCGCGGGCCACCGCGATCGCCTGCCGCTGTCCACCCGACATGAGGGCGACCGGCGCGTCGAACTTCGGCAGCCTGACCTTCAGCCGGTCGATGACCGCCGCGGCCTTGCTCTCCATCGCCCGCCGGTTCATGAGGCGCAGCGGCCGCGGCAGCCAGGCCGGATACGAGATCTCGCGGCCGCAGTAGAAGTTCTGCGCCGGGGTCAGGTTGTCGAAGAGTGCGAGGTCCTGATAGACCGTCTCGATCCCGGCGCGGCGCGCCGCCGCCGGCGAATGCACCGCCGCCACCTCGCCATCGAGCAGGATTTCGCCCCCGTCGAGCGCGTGAACGCCGCTGATGCACCGCACCAGCGTCGACTTGCCCGCACCGTTGTCGCCGAGGAGCGCAAGCACCTCGCCGCGATAGGCCGCGAGGCTGACTCCCTTCAGGGCATGCACCGCCCCGAAGCGCTTCTGGGCGTCGCGAACGACGAGGACGGGCTCGGCCGCGCCGGTCATTGCGTCCTCGCCGACTGCAGCACCCGCGCGCGCCCCTGCAGGTAGTTGCGCAGCACGTCGGCCTCGACCGCCAGCACCAGGATCACCCCGATGGCGATCATCTGGTAGAAGACGTCGACGTTGAGCAGGTTCAGGGCGTTGCGGATGACGCCGATCATCACCGCACCGACCAGCGCGTGGCCGATATGCCCGCGCCCGCCGAGGAAACTGGCGCCGCCGATGATCACCGCCGCAATGGTGTCGAGCTCCAGCAGGTTGCCGTAGAGCGGCGAGGTCGCCGCCGTGCGCCCCGCCAGCACCACCGCCCCGATGCCCGCGCAGAGCCCCGAGATGATGTAGGTCGAGACCAGCACGCCCTTGACCGGGATGCCCATCTCGACGGCGGCTTTCGGATGGCCGCCAACGGCATAGACCCAGCGGCCCCAGACCATGTACCGCGTCATCACCAGCAGCACCAAGGCCACGGCCACGACCACGAAGAACGAGTTCGGAGCCCCGAGCGCCGAGGTTCCGCCGAGGTTGGTGATCGCCTCGGGCATGCCGCGCATGGTCGTGTGGTTGGGTGCCAGCGCCAGCGCCAGCCCGCGGCAGATGCTCAGGGTCGCCAGCGTGATGATGAAGGGATGCGGCAGCCGCCCGTAGACATAGACCCCACCGTTGACCGCACCGACCAGCGCGCCGGTGGCCAGCATCGCGAGGATCACCAGCGCCGCCGATCCGCCCGCCTGGAACACCAGCCCGCCGACCACAGAGGACAGCGCCAGGTTCGCGCCGACCGACAGGTCGATGCCGCGGGTCAGGATCACCAGTTGCTGGCCCATCGCGACAATGGCGATGACCGCCGTCTGGGCGACGATGTTGGAGAGATTGCCCGGCTTCAGGAAGTTCGGCGTCCACAGACCGATACCGGCGATCAGCAGCACGAGGATCAGCAGCGGACCGATGCTCAGCAGCTGCAGGCCCGCCGACACGGCGGACACACCGGCCCGTTCTCCGGCTCCGGACGCAGCTTCAGGACGTTCCCCCATAAGCTCACTCACTGGCGACACCTGTCCCGGCGTGTTCCTTATAGCAAAAAATCCAAAAAATTTCCCTCGTCAACTTGTTTTTTATGGATTAAGAAATCACCATGAAGACGGACACCAGTTTTCAAGCGGGCGTTCAACGACACGCTGGACCTCCTGTCCACGCTCGGAGAAGGCGAGATCCTGCCCTCCGAGAACGCGCTGAAGGCGCGCCTCGGGGTCAGCCGCACCACGGTGCGCAAGGTCCTGGCGAACCTCGCCGAGCAGGGCATGGTGGCACGGGGCACCGGCTACCGCGTCGTGCGGCCGGCCCGGCCGGTCGAGCGGTTTCCGGATGCGGAAACCGTCCCCATGGCTGCACAGGTCGAAGCGCGCTTCATGGAATGGATGCTGCGCGACAACGCCCGCCCGGGCACCGCCATCAACGAACTGGAACTTGCCCGCAAGTTCGGCGTGGCGACGAGCGGCATCCGCGAGTTTCTCAACCGCTTCCAGCGCTTCGGCCTGATCGAGAAACGCCCCAGCTCCGGCTGGGTGCTCAAGGGCTTCACCCCCGACTTCGCGCTGGAGCTGTTCGACATCCGCGAGATGTTCGAGCTGCGCTCGGCGCGCGCCCTGGCCACCCAGCCGGAAACCTCACCCCTGTGGGATCGGCTCGCAGCCCTGCGCGAGGAGCACCTCGCCCTGCAGCTGGAGATCGACGAGCGCTACCACGACTTCTCCGACCTCGACAGCCGGTTCCACCGCCTCATCAACGCGGCGATGCCCAACCGGTTCATCGACGGCTTCTACGACATCATCACCCTGATCTTCCACTACCACTACCAGTGGAACAAGCACGACGAGCGCCAGCGCAACGAAGTCGCCTTGCGCGAGCATCTCACCTATATCGACGCCCTGCAAAGCCGGAACGTGTCCATCGTCGAGCTTGCCTGCCGCGCGCATCTCGCGTCGGCCCGCGAGAGCCTGATCCGCTCCACCTCCGGGCAGGAAACCGCCCCATCACCGGCGGCCGTGCGCGGCCACAAGCGTAGCCGCGCCTGAACGCAAGACGCCCCGCCGTCAGGCGGGGCGTCCGGCAGTCCCAGGGGCTGGCCCGGTCAGTGCGCCGGAGAAGCCGGCGTCTCGCCCGGCGGAGGCACGACCGCCGCGGCGCGCGCCGCCTCGGCCACCTCGTCCCATTCGATGGACTCGGGCATCCGCACCAGCGCCACCTTCAGCACATCCATGACGTTGGAGACCGGGATCAGGTCGATCCCGCTCTTCACGTTGTCGGGGATCTCCCGCAGGTCCTTCACGTTCTCCGACGGGATCATCACCGTGGTGATGCCCCCGCGCAGCGCCGCCAGCAGCTTCTCCTTCAAGCCGCCGATCGGCAGCACGTTGCCGCGCAGCGTCACCTCGCCGGTCATCGCCACGTCGCGGCGCACCGGGATGCCGGTCAGCACCGAGACGATCGAGGTCACCATGGCGATGCCCGCCGACGGCCCGTCCTTGGGAGTACCGCCTTCGGGAACGTGGACGTGGATGTCGATGGTCTCGAACATCGACGGCTTCAGGCCCAGCTCCGGGCGCCTTGCGACCGCACCCAGGACGAGGCCGCGTCGATCGACTCCTTCATCACGTCGCCGAGCTTGCCGGTGGTCTTCATCCGCCCCTTGCCGGGCAGCTTCAGCGCCTCGATGGACAGCAGATCGCCCCCCACCTCGGTCCACGCCAGCCCGGTGACGACCCCGACTTGGTCCTCGGTCTCGGCCAGCCCGTACTTGAACCGGCGCACGCCCAGGTACTCCTCGAGGTTCTCCGGCGTCACCACGACCTTCGGGGCCTTGCCCTTGATGATCTCCGTCACCGCCTTGCGGCAGAGCTTGGCGATCTCGCGCTCCAGGTTCCGCACCCCCGCCTCGCGCGTGTAGTAGCGCACGATGTCGCGCAGGCCGCCGTCGGTCAGCTCGAACTCGCCCTTCTTCAGGCCGTGGCCCTTCTCCTGCTTGGCGATCAGGTGCTGCCGGGCGATCTCGACCTTCTCGTCCTCGGTGTAGCCCGAGATCGAGATGATCTCCATGCGATCAAGCAGCGGCCGCGGCATGTTGTAGGTGTTCGCCGTGGTGATGAACATCACCTGGCTCAGGTCGTACTCCACCTCCAGGTAGTGATCCGAGAAGGTCGCGTTCTGCTCCGGGTCGAGCACCTCCAGCATGGCGCTGGCGGGATCGCCGCGGAAGTCCTGGCCCATCTTGTCGATCTCGTCCAAGAGGATCAGCGGGTTGACGGTCTTGGCCTTCTTCATCGACTGGATGATCTTGCCGGGCATCGAGCCGATGTAGGTCCGCCGGTGCCCGCGGATCTCCGCCTCGTCCCGGACACCGCCGAGCGAGATGCGGATGAACTCGCGGCCCGTGGCCCGCGCCACCGACTTGCCGAGCGAGGTCTTGCCCACGCCGGGAGGGCCGACGAGGCACAGGATCGGCCCCTTCAGCTTCTCCGAGCGCGACTGCACGGCGAGGAACTCGACGATGCGGTCCTTGACCTTTTCCAGCCCGTAGTGGTCGTCGTCGAGCACCTTCTGCGCGAGGCCGAGATCCTTCTTGATCCGGCTCTTCTTGCCCCAGGGGATCGACAGCATCCACTCCAGGTAGTTGCGCACCACGGTGGCCTCGGCCGACATCGGGCTCATGGACCGCAGCTTCTTCAGCTCGCCCAGCGCCTTGTCGCGCGCCTCCTTGGAGAACTTGGTCCGCGCGATGCGCTCCTCGAACTCCGAGGCATCGTCCTGGCCCTCGCCCCCCTCGCCGCCCAGCTCGCGCTGGATCGCCTTCATCTGCTCGTTCAGATAGTACTCGCGCTGCGTGCGCTCCATCTGGGTCTTGACGCGGCTCTTGATCTTCTTCTCGACCTTCAGGACCGACATCTCGCCCTGCATCATCCCGTAGATCGCCTCCAGCCGGTCGCCGACATCGGCTTCCTCCAGAAGCTTCTGCTTCTCCTCCAGCTTGGCGCCGAGATGGCCCGCCACCGTGTCGGCGAGCTTGGCCGGGGTCATGTCCTCGGTGACGGCCGAGACCGCCTCGTCGGGGATGTTGCGGTTCAGCTTGGCATAGCGCTCGAATTCCTCGGCCACAGCGCGGCTCAGCGCCTTGATCGCGGCCGCGTCCCGCATGGTCTCGGGGATCTCCTCGGCGGAGGCCTCGAAATAGTCGGGGTTCTCGGTGAAGTCGCCGATCTGCACGCGGTTCTTGCCCTCGACCAGCACCTTCACGGTGCCGTCGGGCAGCTTCAGAAGCTGCAGCACGTTGGCCAGCACGCCGATCCGATAGATGCCTTCGGCCTTCGGCTCGTCCTCGGACGGGTCGATCTGGCTCGCCAGCAGAATCTGCTTGTCGTCCTTCATCACCGCTTCCAGCGCGCGCACGGACTTCTCGCGGCCGACGAAGAGCGGCACGATCATGTGCGGGAACACCACGATGTCGCGCAGCGGGAGGACGGGAAAGGTGGAACTGCTCTTGTCTGTCATGGTCTTATCCTTGTCCGGCGAACGGCCCGGCCCCGGCGGGTCCGGCAACAGGATCGTTCCCTCCGTGTGGAAATGGCCTGCACGCTGCGTCGTTTCAAGATATCATCATGCGTCCCGCGGGCGGGGGATGCAACGGCAGGCATGGTTATCGGGGGCCGCGGGGCTTGCCAGACGCGTCGACGCCGCCCGGCTGGGGGCGGGACACGCCGCGGGCTCCGGCCCGCGCTGGCTCAGGGACGCGGCGACGGGCCATGAGCGCGGCGCACGCCGCCAGCATGGCGCGCAGCCGCTGCGGGGCCCGCGCAGGCGCCGCGGGCCGCCGCGCGCAGGCCCCGAGCCGCGTAGGCTTGGCAGGGCGCCCTGCCGGCGCGCGAGCCGCGAACGCGCGCTGCGCGAGCGCGACCGGCGCCCCCTCCCGGCCAGGGTGCCGCGGGCGGGATCGAGCCGGAACGGAACAAACGGGAGGGCATCGTCCACCATAGGATGCAGCACATCACGACCCGGGCCCGCGCATTGTCCGCCGCCCCTGCCGCCCATTCAGCTGGATGATCCGCAACTTTCCGGTCGCCCCCGTGATGCGTTTCCGCTAGCGTGGCGCAAGGTGCGATGATGCAGGCACCGCGTGCGGAAAGATGCGACTGCCGCCTCCCAAGGCGAGTCGATAGCCCGGGGCCTCACATGGCCGTGCACCTGCCGCAACGCGAATACCGCACATGGACGGTCGACAGCCGCTGGGTGGACTATCGGCCGCGGCCCGATGACGTCGTCATCGCTACCTACGATAAGTGCGGCACGACCTGGGTGCAGCAGATCGTCGCACTCCTGATCTTCCAGGACACAACGCCGCGTCCCGTCATGGACATCTCGGTCTGGGTCGACCGCCGGTTCGGCCAGCCGATCGAGGCGGTCTGGGCCCGGCTCGAGACCCAGACCCACCGCCGGTTCCTGAAAGCGCACCTTCCGGCGGACGGCCTGCCGCTTCATGACGGCGTGCGGTATATCCACGTGGCCCGCGACGGGCGCGACGCGGCGCTCTCCTTCCACAACCATCACATGAGCTTCTCGCCCGCCGGCCTCGACGCGCTCGACCGGGCAGGGCTCGCCGACCCGACGATCGGCCGGCCCTACCCACGCGCGCTTCCCGATCCCGCCGACCAATTCCATCGCTGGGTCACCGAGGGTGTCGTCGCCGGGCAGACCGACGGCCTCCCCCTTTTGTCCTATTTCGAGTTCGAGCGCAGTTGGTGGCGGGAGCGCGCGCGGCCGAACGTGCTCCTGGTGCACTTCGCCGATCTGAAGGCCGACCTCGGTGGCGAGATGCGTCGGATCGCAGATTTCCTCGGCATCGCGGTCGCGCCCGACCTCTGGCCCGGGTTCGTTGCCGCGGCCGGCTTCGGGGCGATGCGCCGCAATGGCGATACCCTGCTCGGGAGCGCCGCCACGGCGTTCAAGGAAGGCGGCGCGAGCTTCTTCCACCAGGGCAGCAACGGCCGCTGGCGCGGATTGCTGCGCGAGGACGACCTCGGGCGCTATGAAGCCGCGCTCTCCCGTCTGCCCCCCGAGTGTTCCGCCTGGCTCGGGGGCAACGCGCGCCCCGCCCCAGCGATCCCGCCCGCTGACGCTCAGGTGGCAATGCTGCCCGGAGGTTCGTGAGAACGCTCGATCTCGGGCGCACACACCACCCAGCGCCGCTTCAGGCGGCAGGCACGCAGGTGCGGGTGGTTCCGTCCGGGTCGGCGTCCCGGTAGGTCGCCTCGTCGCCCTTCACCCAGATCTCGCGCCCGAAGCTCGCCTCGTACTTCGCCCCCGAAGCCGCGGGGACCAGCACGCCCGCGTCCACGGTGTCGCCCCGCTCGATGCGCACGCTCGGTTGCTCAGTGTCGAAGAAATATGTGGTCAGCTCGTTGGCCGGGTTGCCGTCGCAGGTCCAGGTGACCGTGCTCGCCGGGGCCTCCAGCAAGTAGAGCGCGACCAGCTCGCCCTCGCGGCGGAGGTAGGCGTCGCGTACGCAGGCGTGCAAGTCCGTCGCCTTCCAGCAATCGTCCCGTCCGGACACCCAGCCACGCTGGGTCGCGCGCAGCTCGGCCTCCGCCGCCTCCACGTCCCCGCCGAAGCCCTCGACCGCCTTCACCGCAGCCTCGAACCGCTCCGCGAGCCGCCAGTCGAGTGCGGCGAGGTCGGGGTCGGAGCAGACCAGCTTCTCCGCCTCGCTCTCCGCCTCGCTGCATTCGAAGGAGGGTCCCCGCTGCTCCGAGAGCGGCGCCTGGGCGGGAGCGGGGCTTGCAACCGTGGCAGTCAGTGCGATTGCGGCGGCGATCGGTCGAAAGCGCATGTGTCGTGCTCCCCTTCGGATAGCTTCTCCCACCATCATAGGGTGCGGTGTGCGGCGAGAGAAGCCGCGGTGTGGCGCGGAACGCGACCGGCCGAAGTTAACACGAGGCTAACGCGATTATGATTTGTTATGATAATCAATAGGTTGCCGATCTGTCCGCGCGCGGACAGATGCGCCCTTCAGGCCGGCTCCAGATCGCCCGCCGCCTGCCGCCCGGCGAAATCGGCGGCGAAACCGGCGAGACCGCCCTCGGCGATCGCGTCCCGCAGGCCCGCCATCAGCTCCTGATAATAGTGCAGGTTGTGCCAGGTCAGCAGCATCGAGGCGATGATCTCGCCCGCCTTGAAGACATGGTGCAGATACGCCCGGCTGTAGGACCGGCACGCCGGACAGCCGCAGTCCGGATCGAGCGGCCGCGGATCGTCGGCGTGCCGCGCGTTCTTGATATTGACCGCCCCGCGCCGGGTCAGCGCCTGCCCGGTCCGCCCCGAGCGCGTCGGCAGCACGCAGTCGAACATGTCCACCCCGCGCAGCACCGCCCCCACGATGTCGTCCGGCTTGCCCACCCCCATCAGATAGCGCGGCCGGTCCTCCGGCAGCATCCCGGGCGCGTAGTCGAGCACCCCGAACATCGCCGCCTGCCCCTCGCCCACCGCCAGCCCGCCGATCGCATAGCCGTCGAACCCGATCGCCGTCAGCGCCGCCGCCGATTCCTCGCGCAACTCCCGCGTGACCCCGCCCTGCTTGATGCCGAACAGCGCATGCCCCGGCCGGTCCCCGAACGCCTCCCGCGACCGCGCCGCCCAGCGCATCGACAGCCGCATCGACGTCGCCACCTCCGCCTCGCCCGCCGGCAGCGCCGGGCATTCGTCGAAGCACATCACGATGTCCGACCCCAGCAGCCGCTGGATCTCCATGCTCGTCTCGGGCGATCAGCACATGCCGCGACCCGTCCACATGGCTCTGGAAGGTCACCCCCTCCTCGGTCAGCTTCCGCAGCCCAGCGAGGCTCATCACCTGGAACCCGCCCGAGTCGGTCAGGATCGGGCCCGGTCCCAGTTCATGAACCGGTGCAGCCCCCCCAGCCGCGCGACCCGCTCCGCCCCTGGCCGCAGCATCAGATGATAGGTGTTGCCGAGCAGGATGTCGGCCCCCGTCGCCGCCACGCTCTCCGGCAGCATCGCCTTGACCGTCGCCGCCGTGCCCACCGGCATGAAGGCCGGCGTGCGGATCTCGCCCCGCGGCGTCGAGATCACGCCCTTGCGGGCCGCCCCGTCGCGGGCCTCCAGGGTGAAGCGGAATCGACTCATGGCGCCCCCATATGCCGGCACGCGCCGGCGCACAAACCCCGTCGCCGGGCCGCCTTTACCCGCGCGACGCATTTCCTATATGATCTCTCAGGAATTGGGGAGCGCGCTGCCATGACCGCCCACGCCGAGGCACCGATGGAGGGGACGCCGCTGATCGCGCCCTCGACCACCGACCATCCGCTCTACGACGAGGTGGTGGAGGCCTGCCGGACCGTGCACGATCCCGAGATCCCGGTGAATATCTACGACCTCGGCCTCGTCTACACCATCGAGATCACCCCCGAGAGCGACGTGAACATCGCCATGTCGCTGACCGCCCCCGGCTGCCCGGTCGCGGGCGAGATGCCCGGCTGGGTTGCCGAGGCGATCACCCCCATCCCCGGGGTGCGCCATGTGAACGTCGAGCTGGTCTGGGAGCCGCAATGGGGCATGGACATGATGTCCGACGAGGCGCGGCTGGAACTCGGCTTCATGTGATCAAGCCATCGGGCTTGTTTTTCCGGTATCAAGCTTTAGAACTTGATTCGTTGCGATCAAGCTCCGAGGCTTGCCCATGTCCCATGGACCGACCGCCGCGATCCTGACCGGCGACCTCATCGGCTCCACCCGGGCCGCGCCCGGCGGATCTGGAGGCGGCGATCGACCTGCTCGCCGCGACCGCCGACGAGATCGCCGCCTGGATGCCGGACGCGCCCGGCCCGCGCTTCACCCGCTACCGCGGCGACGGCTGGCAGCTGCATGTCGCGGTCCCCGCCCTTGCCCTGCGCGCCCTGCTCTTCCTGATCGCGCGGCTCCGCGCCGCCGACATCGGCCTCGGCACCCGCGCGGCCATCGGCATCGGCGAGGTCGCGAGCCTCGGCACCGAAAGCCTCGCCGACGCGCGCGGACCGGCCTTCGAGGCCTCGGGCCGTGCGCTCGACGCGATGGGGCGCACCCGACGGCTGGCGATCGAGGGCGAGGGCGTGACGCCCTGGCAGCGCATCATCGTGGACCTGCTCGACGAGCGCAGCGCCCGCTGGACCCGCCCGCAGGCCGAGGCAATGCACCTCGCGCTGGCGCTGCGTCCAGACGAGCCGACGCTCGCCGAGATGGCCGCCACGCTCGACATCACCGCGCAGGCGGTCAACTACCGCTTGACGGGCGCGGGCGCACCGGCGATCCGGCGTACCCTTCGCAGCTGGGAGGAGGAATTCGGCGATGCTTGAGACCGCCATCGCGCTTGCCTTCGGGCACTTCCTCGCGGACTTCACCCTGCAGACCGACTGGATGGTGCGCCGCAAGCGCGAGTCCAAGGTCCTCCTCGCCCATATCGGCGTCGTGACGTCGGTGACCTGGGTGGCACTCGGCTTCGCGCTGTCGCCGCTCCTGCTCCTCATGATCGCCGCCACCCACCTCACGATCGACTGGGCCAAGCTGAAGCTGGGCGGAACGGGGTTCGCCGGCTTCATGGCCGACCAGGGCGCCCACCTGGCGGTGATCATCCTCGCCGCGGCGCTCTTTCCCGGCGCCTATGCCGCCGGGCTCTGGCCCCACCTGCCGGCACCGCTCTCCTCTCAGATCCCCGCCGCCATGACCATCGGTGCCGGCCTGATCGCGGCGGTCTGGGCGGGCGGCTACGGGGTGCAGGCAATCATGCAGGGGATCAAGTCCGACATCGACCCCAAGAGCCTGCCGCAGGGCGGCAAGCTCATCGGGCGGCTGGAGCGGCTGATGATCCTGATGCTCGTCCTCGCGGGGGAGCCGGGCGGCATCGGCTTCCTGATCGCGGCGAAGTCCATCCTGCGCTTCAACGAGCTTGCCCGCGACAGCGACATGCGCGTGAGCGAATACGTCATCATCGGCACGCTGGCGAGCTTCGCCTGGGGACTCGGCCGCGGCCTTCGCCACCTCGGCGGTGCTGGCCGCCCTCGCCGGCCCTTGAGCCGGGCGCCGCGGCGCATTACCTTGTGGCGAACAAAAGGAACAGGATCCCGACTCCCATGTTCGGCATTCCCGGCAAGTCTCCCATCACCCTCACCACCGCGGCCGAGGGCCAGATCGCTCCGCCTCATGCAAAGGGGCGGCAGCAAGGGCCTGCGCATCGGCGTGAAGAAGGGCGGCTGCGCGGGCATGGAATACACCATGGAGTACGTGGCCGAGATCAGCCCCCACGACGAGGTGGTCGAGCAGAACGGCGCGCGGGTGATGATCGCGCCCATGGCGCAGATGTTCCTATTCGGCACCGAGATCGACTACGCCAACGGGCTGCTCGAATCGGGGTTCCGCTTCAACAACCCCAACGTCGCCGAGGCCTGCGGCTGCGGCGAGTTCGATCAAGTTCGCGGGCTCCTGACCCGCCCCATGCCGCCCAGGAAACTCGTCGCCGGAAACTGGAAGATGAACGGCCTCGCCGCCTCGGCCGCCGAGATCGACGCGCTGCGCGCCGGCGTCGCCGGCCCGACCTGCGACGTGCTGATCTGCCCTCCTGCCACGCTGATCGCGCCATTCGCCGGCCAGGGCATCCCCATCGGCGGCCAGGACTGCCACCCCGCACCCGCCGGCGCCCACACCGGCGACATCGCCGCGGAGATGCTGGCCGACGCCGGCGCCGTGGCGGTGATCGTCGGCCACTCCGAAAGGCGGGCCGACCACGGCGAGATCGATGCCATCGTGCGGGCGAAGGCCGCTCGCCGCCTGGCGCGCCGGCCTCACCGCCATCGTCTGCGTCGGCGAGACCGAGGCCGAGCGCGACGCCGGGCGCGCCCTCGAGGTGGTCGGCGCCCAGCTCGCCGGCTCGGTCCCGGACGGCGCGACCCCGCCGCACTCGTCGTCGCCTACGAGCCGGTCTGGGCGATCGGCACCGGCCGCACTCCCACCTTGCCCGAGATCGGCGAGATCCACGCCCACCTGCGCGCGGCCTTGTCCGACCGCTTCGGCCCCGCAACCGGCAACGCCGTGCGTATGCTCTACGGCGGCTCGGTCAAGGCATCGAACGCCGCCGAAATCTTCGCCGTCCCCAACGTCGACGGCGGGCTGGTCGGCGGCGCCTCGCTCAGGGCCGCCGACTTCGGACCGATCATTGCCGCGGCGGGCTGACGACCCCGGTTGCGGTGCGGACTTTCGGGCACCTCGCCCAGATGCGCCTCGGCCTCGGCCGCCAGCAGGAACGCCCCCGGGCCTCCGACGACGCTGCCGCCGTAGTCCGCGAGCACCCGCGCATCGCCGTCGAGCACCAAGCCATTCACCGTCACGCCCCGCTGTACGAGCGCATCGTGCGATGCCTCAGGCGTTTGCCCGAAGTTGTCGCTGCCGTTGCCGATGACGTCCGCCACCCCCCGCCCCGCGGCAAATGGAGCCTCGTCGAGCGCACGGCCCGCGAAGTCGATCGCCCCGGAGAGGTCCGTCGGCCGGCCGGCAAGATATCTGACATGGGCGCGCGCCTCGGCATCCAGGTTGACCGCGATCCGGGTGGCGAGCAGGCCCGCCACCCGTCAGCTGCCACGGAACACAGACATGCTGGTTCCGGTGCCGGGCGAAGACAATGAAGCCCACCCGCCCGCGCTCCCCACGGCAGATCGCGGCGAGGGTCTCGGGGGCCCGGATCGCCGCGGTCGGCGGGCCGATCAGCCGGCCTTGCGCTCGGGCACGGGGGTGCGGATGCCGTAGTGCATCGCGAGACGCTCGAGGGCGATCTTGAGCACGATCTTTCCAGACCGCGCCGACCAGCCGAGGCGTTTCTCCGCCGTTTCAAGCCCTTCCAGGAAGCAGCACACCCGGAACACGACGTCCGACAGGCCCGGTCCCAGAGCCGCCATCGCCTTGGCGACCCGGACGCGCGCATCCGGTGGGCCCTCAGCCGGGCTCCGCCCCGCGGCAAAGCCCTCGCCTGCCGTGCTGGCCGTCAGGAACCTGTCCCAGTTCTGAGTGACCCGCGGCCCCATCTGCGCCAGTTCGAAATCCTCGCGCAGCCGCTCGCCGGCCTCGATGAGCTCCGCCGTCAGATAGGCCGCCCCATCCTTGTCGCGCTTGCGCCCCAGCACCGACAGCGGGCTCTCGGCGAGGTTGAAGCGCAGCTTGCGCTCGCCCGAACCGTCGCTGGCCATGACCATGCGCTCGGCAAAGCAGCGGTGCTGCTCCTGAAAGGGCGACTGCACCTCGGCAAGGCCGGGCTTCGGCGCCCGGGCGGCGCGTTCCTCGGTTAGGAGTCGCTTCAGCGCCGCGCGCCCAACCGGTGTGATCGTGTAGCAGGCAATCTTGCCCACCTTCTCGGCGGCGATCCACTCCTGCAGCGCGAAGGCATGCGCCACGTCCCGGTCCACCACCGCGATGCGGTTCTGGCGCCCCGGCACCACCTCGCGCAGCACTACCGCCCGCTCCATCTCCGGCGAGAGAGCGAGGAACGATCCCTTCTCGCACAGCCGGCGCAGGATGCGGCGCGCCTCGCGCTCGATGCGCTGGTCAGGATCGTCCTTCGACTGAACGGCCGGGCTGGGCATGGGTGGCAACTCCCTTGAGACGGCAGAACGAACGGAAGCGGAAGAATGGCTGCGGGCGATGTATTCCAGTGCCTCGTCGATCAGCGGGTCCTCGCGCCAGGCTTCGACCCGCCGCACCTGCCGCATGACGGTGGAGGGATGGCAGCCCTTCGCCCGGGCGACTGCGCGCAGCGGCAGACCGCCTGCGGTGTGTGCGAGATAGCTGAGAGCGTGTTCGGGTATCCAGTCAGGCAGCGTGGTCACGATCCCTCCACGGCGGTTCGGATCGGTGCGGCGGCGCGGGGATCACAGGTCACGTCGGCAGGTACCGTTGCTGCGATTTTTCACAAAACTCTACTTAAAGTTGATTCGTGAAGGAAACCTTAAATGGAACAAAAAGCGAATGCTCGCGGATGGTTATGAGGGGTAGTCACCGCACGCTACACGCTCAAGTTGCGCAACACCGACTCAACCTGGTGGATAATGGCGTCACGGATGATTCGCACCGAGGACATCAGATGACCGATTTCACCACCGCTCTCGCCGCCCTACGCCGCCCCAAGATCCTGATCCGCGCTGCGCGCGCCGGAGTGGTGGATTACCGCCGCGAACGCGACCTGAAGCGCATCCTGCGTAGCGCCACGGCTGGCACCGAACGCACCTTTGGCACGCTTATGGCCGAGGAGGATCGGCTGGAAACGAACCGCACCACCGGCGAGGCCACCTACAACCTCCAGCGCCATATCGCGGTACTTACAGCCCTGATCGCCGAGGCCCGATTGCTGCCTCTGGCACGGGCGGCCTGACCCGCCCCGGCACCGGCGGCGCGCCCCTCGCGCGCCGCGCCAGCAACTCACAACCTACGCGAGATTAACTCGCTAGTATACTGAAATTAATCGCATATTACTAATGCCGACGCTTTCACCCGAATGCGTCCGGCTCCGACGCCTTGCGCCGGGCGACGTACTCGCCCAGCGCCTCTTCCACCCCCGGATCGATCCCCGGCGGCACGTACTCCGCCAGCATCCTGTGCACCCGCGCATTGGCCAGCTGCATCGAGTCCAGCCCCCCCGCCTCGGCCCATGTCTCGAACGGCCGGTAGTCCAGCACCTGCGTCCGCCAGAATGCCGTCTTGAAGTTCTCCCGCGTATGCTCGCAGCCGAGGAAATGCCCACCCGGCCCAACCTCGCGCATCGCCCCCATCGCCTGCCCGTTCTCGCTCAGATCGATCCCCTCGGCCAGCGAATGCAGCACGCCCAGCTGGTCGGCATCGAGCACGAACTTCTCGTAGCTCGACACCAGCCCCCCCTCCAGCCAGCCGCAGGAATGGAGCATGAAGTTGACCCCGCCAAGCAACGCCGCCTGCAACGTGTTTGCACTCTCGTAGGCCGCCTGCGCATCCGGCAGCTTCGAGCCGCACAGCGCCCCCCCCGAGCGAAACGGCAGGTTCAGCCGCCGCGCCAGCTGCCCCGCCCCCCAGAGAATCTTCGACGCCTCCGGCGTGCCGAAGGTCGGCGCGCCGGAGTTCATATCAATCGAGGTCACGAACGCCCCGAAGATCACCGGACACCCCGGGTTGACCAGCTGCGCATAAGCGATGCCCACCGTCGCCTCTGCCAGCACCTGTGTCAGCGTGCCGGCCACGCTCACCGGCGCCATCGCACCGCCGACGATGAACGGCGACACGATCACCGCCTGGCCGGCGCGGGCATAGACCTCCAGCGCCCCCATCATCACCGAATCGAACACCAGCGGCGAGTTGATATTGATCAGACTGGTCATGTAGCAATTCGGCCCGACATTCTCGGCCCCGAACAGGATGCGGCACATCTCGACCAAATCTTCCGCCCGCTGCGGCTCGGTCACCGACCCCATGAACGGCTTGTCGCTCAGCACCATATGCGCCAGCAGCATGTCGAGATGCCGCTTGTTCACGGCGATGTCCGTGGGCTCGCAGACCGTGCCGCCGGAGTGGTGAAGCCACTTCGACATGTAGCCGAGCTTCACGAAATTCCGGAAATCCTCGATCGTCGCATAGCGCCGCCCCTGCTCCATGTCCCGCACGAAGGGCGGGCCATAAACCGGTGCCAGCACAAGACCTTTTCCGCCTATGACCACGCTACGCTCAGGGTTGCGCGCATGCTGCACATACTCCCGCGGCGCCGCGGCGCAGAGCGTCCGCACCAGCCCCTTCGGCATATGCACCCGGTCCCCGCGCACATCCGCCCCCGCCTCGCGCCAGAGCGCCAGCGCCGCCGGGTTCTCGGCGAAACGTACGCCGATCTCCTCCAGCACCGTCTCGGCATTCGCCTCGATTAGCGCCAGCCCCTCCTCGTCGAGGATCTCGTAGTTGGGAATCCGCCGCCGGATGAACGGGGCCGCCTCGATCCTCGGCGCCGTGCGCTCGGCCCGCCGCGCCGCCCCGCCGCCGCGGCCCCGCCGACTGCCCGTCCCCGCCCCGGAGTCCTCACCCATGACAACCCTCTCCCGACGGGTAGCAAGCCACCCCGATTACCTCTGGCCGCGGTTTTAGACCGCGCCCTTTCCCGCCGTCGCACGGTTTCCGCCGCCATGCGCATCATCCGCGACATCGACCGCGACATCACTGCCGCCCCTTGCCCCTGCCGGCGCCACGCGCCATGTACCGCGCCGGGAGGATCCCAGATGACGGCAATCGTGTCGGTGCGCAACGTGCGCAAGGTCTATGCCTCGGGCCATGAGGCGCTCAAGGGCGTCGACCTCGAGATCCGCGACGGCGAGATCCTCGCGCTGCTCGGCCCCAACGGCGCCGGCAAGACCACGCTGATCTCAATGATCTGCGGTATCACCGCGGTGAACGAGGGCACGATCACCGTCGCCGGCCACGACGTGGTCGAGGACTACCGCGCCAGCCGAAGGGCGATCGGGCTGGTGCCGCAGGAGGTCAACCTCGAGATCTTCGAGACGGTGATGAACACCACCCGCTACACCCGCGGCCTGTTCGGCCGCCCGCGCGACGACGCCTACCTCGAGCGGCTGCTTACGCGGCTGTCGCTCTGGGACAAGCGTGATGCGCCGATCAAGGACCTGTCGGGCGGCATGAAGCGCCGGGTGCTGATCGCCAAGGCGCTGTCGCACGAGCCCCGGGTGCTGTTCCTCGACGAGCCGACCGCCGGCGTCGACGTCGAGCTTCGCAAGGGCCTCTGGGACATGGTGCGCGAACTGCGCGCCGACGGGGTCACCATCATCCTGACCACCCACTACATCGAGGAGGCCGAGGCCATGGCCGACCGGATTGCGGTGATCGACAAGGGCCGCATCCTGCTGATCGAGGAGAAGGCGAAGTTGATGCGCCGCATGGGCCGCAAGCGCATGCTTATCGAGCTGCAGGAGCCGGTGGACGTGGTGCCCGAGGCGCTGGCGGCCTACGGCCTGACCCGCGCAGAGGACGGGCGCAGCCTCGAGTACGCCTACGACCGCGGGGCGCAGCGCACCGGCATCACCCGGCTGCTGCGCGACCTGTCCGACGCGGGACTGGCGCTGCGCGACGTCCAGACCCGGCAGGATTCGCTTGAGGACATCTTCGTCGGGCTGCTGAGGGAGCAGGCATGAACTGGCTGGCCGTCTGGGCGATCTATCGCAAGGAGATGATGCGGACCCTCCGCACCGTCTGGCAGAGCCTGATCTCGCCGGTGGTTTCGACATCGCTCTATTTCGTGGTTTTCGGCACCGCGATCGGCTCGCGAATCGAGACCGTCGAGGGGGTGGCGTACGGGGCCTTCATCGTTCCCGGGCTGATCATGCTGACGGTGCTGATGCAGAGCGTCTCGAACGCCTCGTTCGGGATCTACTTCCCGAAGTTCGTCGGCACGATCTACGAGCTCCTGTCGGCGCCGGTCTCCTACCTCGAAATCGTCATCGGCTTCGTCGGCGCGGCGGCGACCAAGGCGCTGGTCATCGGGCTGATCATCTACGTCACCGCCAACTTCTTCGTGACGCTGCCGGTGGCGCATCCGTTCTGGATGCTGGCCTTCCTGGCGCTGACCTGCATCAGCTTCAGCCTGCTCGGCTTCATCCTCGGCATCTGGGCGAAGAACTTCGAGCAGCTGCAGCTGGTGCCGATGCTGATCCTGACGCCGCTGGTGTTCCTCGGCGGCGCCTTCTACTCGATCTCGATGCTGCCCCCCGCCTGGCAGACGGTGACGCTGTTCAACCCGGTGGTCTACCTGATCTCGGGCTTCCGCTGGTCGTTCTTCGGCACCGCCGATGTGGCGGTCGGCGTCAGCGTCGCGGCGATCAGTCTCTTCACGCTGGTGGCGCTGGCGATCATCTGGTGGATCTTCCGGACCGGCTACCGGCTGCGCAGCTGACCGCCGCTTGCGGCGCGCCGGCCCGGGCGCTAGCGTCCGGGTCCATGAAGATCGCCACGTTCAACATCAACGGCGTCAAGGCACGCCTGCCGGCGCTCCTCGACTGGCTAGCCGAGGCGCGGCCCGACGTGGTGGCGGTCCAGGAGATCAAGTCCGTCGACGAGGCCTTCCCCCGCGCCGAGATCGAGGACGCGGGCTACAATGTCGTGACCCACGGCCAGAAGGGCTTCAACGGCGTCGCCATCCTGTCGCGCCTGCCGCTCGAGGACGTCGCGCGCGGCCTGCCCGGCGACGACGGCGACGACCACGCCCGCTGGATCGAGGCGACGGTGGTGGGCGCCCGCGCCGTGCGGGTCTGCGGGCTCTACCTGCCGAACGGCAACCCCGCGCCGGGCCCGAAGTACGACTACAAGCTCGCCTGGATGGAGCGCCTGCGCGCACCGCGCCGCGGCGCTGCTCGCGGCCGAGGAAGCCGCGCTGCTCGCCGGCGACTTCAACGTCATCCCCCAGGCCGAGGACTGCCACGACCCGAAGGCCTGGGCCGAGGACGCGCTGTACCTCCCCACCACCCGCGAGGCCTTCCGCCGCATCGTCAACCTCGGGCTGACCGACGCGTTTCGCGCCGTCGACGCCCGCACCCGGCCGCTACACCTTCTGGGACTACCAGGCCGGCGCCTGGCAGAAGAACCACGGCATCCGCATCGACCATCTGCTGCTCACGCCCCAGGCCGCCGACCGCCTCCTCGCCTGCGGCATCGACAAGCAGGTCCGCAGCCGCGAGAAGCCTTCCGACCACGTGCCCGTCTGGGTCGAACTCGACGCCTGATCTGAATTACGTATATATATCAATGTCTTGATCCGTGTATCAACGTGATACGCCTCAGAGCGCCGTCCAGCCCCCGTCCACCGACAGCGTGGTGCCGGTGATCTGTTCCGCCGCCGGCGAGCAGAGGAAGGCGACGCAACCCCCGATCTGCGCGGTGGTGGCGAATTGCTTCGAAGGCTGGCGCTGCAGCAGCACCTCGCGCACCACGGTCTCGCGGTCCATGTCGTATTTCTTCATCGTGTCGGGGATCTGCGCCTCGACCAGCGGCGTCAGCACATAGCCCGGGCAGATGGCGTTGCAGGTGATCGGCTCCTCCGCCGTCTCCAGCGCCGTCACCTTGGTCAGCCCCACCAGCCCGTGCTTGGCCGCCACATAGGCCGACTTGTAGGGCGACGCCGTCAGCCCGTGCGCCGAGGCGATGTTGACGATCCGCCCCCAACCCTGCTCCCGCATCATCGGCAAGGCGGCCGCGGTCGTATGAAATGCCGAGGTCAGGTTGATCGCGATAACCGCATCCCACCTCTCAGCCGGGAACTCGTCGATCCCCGCCACGAACTGGATGCCGGCGTTGTTGACCAGGATATCAACCCGCCCCATCGCCTCGCGAGCCTGCGCCACCAACGCCCGGCAATCGGCGCCCCGGGACATGTCGCCCGGCACATAGCGGGCGCGGACCTTGTGCTCGTCGGCGATTCGCGCGGCAAGTTCGTGGTCCTCGGGTCGATCGGTGAACGAGTTGAGCACCACATCGACGCCGAGCCGCGCCAGTTCCTCGGCAACCCCGAGCCCGATTCCCGAGTTCGAGCCGGTGATGACCGCGCATTTTCCCGCAATCGACATGGTGCCCCGCCGCATTTCCTGACGCCGCGGAGCTTACCCGCCACGCCCGCTCGACGGCAAGGCAGCGGAGCCCGCGCCAAAAAAAGACGCCCGCACAAGGCGGGCGTCAAGTCGTTGAGGCAGGTTTCATACAGGCAAGAAACCTATCGAGCAGTGAAACCCTTATACGAAATCAATGCTCTATCGCCAAGCCAAAAATCGTGGTGCGGCCGTCGCCGGGGCGGGTAGACTGCTCAAATGCAATCAAACCATGGGATGTGACCGAAATGACACGCAGCTTCCGGCGGGTGCTCCTCGGACTCCTTCTGGCCTCCTTGGCCCCAGAATTCGCCGCCGCAGAGCCTGCGCATGGCATAGCTATGTACGGCGACCCCGCCCTCCCACCGGATTTTGTGTCGCTGCCTTACGCCAATCCCGACGCCCCCAAGGGCGGGACTATCGTATTCGGCGAGGTCGGGCGGGTTCGACTCGCTCAACCCCTACATCCTCCGGGGCCGCGCGCCATGGGGAATTCAGACCCATGTCTTCGAGACGCTGATGGCCCGCAACTGGGACGAGCCCTTCGCGCTCTACGGTCTGCTCGCCGAATCGATCGACACCGGCCCCGAGCGCGAGTGGGTCGAGTTCACCCTGCGACCCGAGGCGCAATTCTCCGACGGAAGCCCGGTCACGGTCGAGGACGTGATCTGGTCGATGGAGATCCTGGCGGAAAAGGGCCTTCCAAGATACCGGAATGCCTGGCAAAAAGTGACCAGCGTCGAGCAGACCGGCGAACGCTCGGTCCGCTTCTACCTTCGGCGAGGCCGACAGCGAGCTGCCGCTGATCATCGGGTTGCGCCCCATCCTGAAGAAGGCCGACTGGGAGGGCCTCGCCTTCGACGAGAGCAGCCTGCGCGTGCCGATCGGATCCGGCCCCTACACGGTTGGCGCCTTCGAGCCCGGGCGCTACATCAACTTCCAGCGCAATCCCGACTACTGGGGCCGCGATCTCGCGTACAATCGCGGCCTCCAGAACTTCGATACGATCCGCTATGACTACTACCTCGACGGCGCCGTGCTGTTCCAGGCCTTCACCGCCGGCGAGCTGTCGGTCTACCGCGAGCTGAACCCGGCGCGCTGGGCATCCGACTACTCCTTCCCCGCCGTGACCTCGGGCGCGATCGTGAAGTCCGAGATCCCGCACGGCCGTCCCTCCGGCATGGAGGGCTTCGTCTTCAACACCCGCAGGCCCGTCTTCCAGGACTGGCGGGTGCGCGATGCGCTGCTGCATGCGTTCAACTTCGAGTTCGTCAACCAGACGTTGAACGCCGACGCCTTCCCGCGGCGGGCGAGCTACTTCGCCAATTCGGGTCTCGGCATGGGGGATGGACCTGCCGAGGGGCGGGTGCGCGAGTTGCTGGAGCCCTTTGCCGACACGCTGGTGCCGGGGGCGCTCGACGCCTACGTGCTGCCGGCATCGGACGGCTCGCCGCGCAACCGGGCCAACATGCGCCACGCGGCGCAGCAGCTGGAGGCGGCGGGCTGGACGGTGCAGGACGGCGCCCTGCGCAACGCTGCGGGCGAGGCCTTCGCCTTCACCATCCTGCTCCAACAGGGGCAGAACGAGGCGGTGACCAATGTCTTTGTAGACGCATTGCGCCAGCTTGGCATCGAGGTCGCAGTACAGCTGGTCGACGCTGCCCAATACAACGAGCGGCGCAGCGTCTATGACTACGACATGATCATTAACACCTGGAATATGTCGCTCTCGCCGGGCAACGAACAGATGCTCTACTGGGGCAGCGCAGGCGTGACCGAGCCCGGCACCCGCAATTACATGGGCATGGCCAGCCCAGCAGCCGAGGCGATGATCGCCACGATGCTCGCCACCCGCGACCCGGCGGAGTTCACCGCCGCGGTGCAGGCGCTGGACCGGGTGCTGACCACCGGGCGCTATGTCATCCCCTTCTGGTTTTCCGACGTGAGCCTGCTGGCCTACAAGGCCGACCTGCGGCACCCCGAGGCGTTGCCGGTCTACGGCGACTGGATCGGCTGGCTGCCGGAGGTCTGGTGGCAAGGCGAAAATTGAGCCGCTGGGCAAATGCGGAGCAAACTCCTGAAATGGCTTCGTTTTTGGAGGCTGGAATTTGGCTGGAATCCGGCTGGAATCCGGCTTGCCGCTTTTTAAGGTTCGGGAAAGATCCTGGCCCGAGCCGGGCGCCTGGGCTTTTGGTGTCAGTCCATTGTTTTTGCTGCGTAAAATCCGAAAGCCTACTGAGTTTCAGGGAATCTCAACCGCCTCACCGCATCCGCAAGGAAGGTCGCCAGACGGTCGTTGCCGCCCGGCTGCCAGCCGAGGGCCCGGAGGCGATCGGTGGCCATGACCGCCGGGGGCGGTCCCTCGGCAGGCGGTGGTGGCGGGTGGGGGCAGGCGGTCAGCGCCTGGAGGCGGGCCAGCAGGTCGTGGCGGTCGAGCAGGATGTCGGAGACGTTGAAGGCTCCGGTGGCGGCGCTGTCGAGCATGAGCAGGACGGCGGCAGCCACGTCGGCGCCGTGCACCTCGGTGGCGATGCGGGGCGGGATGGGGTCGCCGCGCAGGTAGGCGGCGAAGAGGCCTTCCCATTTGTGCGGGTCGCCACCGTAGACGCCGGTAGGGCGCAGCGCCACGCCGCGGCCGGCGAGCGCCGCCTCGCCGGCCAGCTTCACCTCGCCGTAGAGCGAGTCGGGGGCGGGTTCGTCCTCCTCGTGCAGGATCTCGCCGCGGCGGTGATCGCCGTAGACGGCGCGGCTGGAGACAAAGACGATGCGCATGTCCCCGGCCGCGTCGAAGAGTACGCGGGTACCGTCGAGGTTCAGCCCGCGGAAACGCGCCGGATCGTCGCCCTCACCACCGCGGTAGGTTCCGGGGGCGTGGTCGAGGGCCGCGTGGACGAGCGCGTCGGCGGCGGGCAGGCGCGGGCGGGTCTCGGCAAGGGTCCAGGGATGCGCGCCTCCGCCGCGGCCGAGCAGGGTGACGCGGTGGCCAGCCGTGCGGAGGCCAGCGACAATGAAGCGGCCCACATAGCCGGTGCCGCCGGTGACGAGGACGTGCATCAGCCGGGCGGGGGCAGGGCGGCAAGGTCGGCGGGGATGCCGATCCCGTCGTGGTAGGCGCGCCAGAGCTCGATCAGCGGCGCGAGGCGCTCGGCCTTGGGGTTCGCAGGGTCCCAGGGCTTCTCGTACTGGAAGTGCAGCACGCGGATCAGCGACCAGTCCCAGAGATCGGGCAGGTTGAACCAGACGTATTGCAGCAGGTTGTCGTAGATGGGCAGGCCCTGCCAGTCGGGGAAGAACGTCTGCAGGAAGGTCTGGTCGGTGCGCTTCCAGAACGCGCCGGGGACGTCGAGCCGGGCAAGCATGGCGGCGAATGTCGCTTGCGGACGGGCGGGCGGTGAAGACACCGGAGTTGAGGCGGCGGAAATCGGCGAGGCTCTCGTAGACGTTCGGTGCCGCGGAAAACTCGGGGTAGTCGAACAGTCGGTCGATCGGGCGCAGGACCAGCGCATCGGCGTCGATGAAGACCACGCGCTCGTAGGGCAGCTGCCAGAGGCGCAGCTTGACGAAATTGTCGAGCGGCGTGTGGAAGGCGGGCTTCTCGCCGCGGGTGAAGGGCGCGCGGTCGTGTTGCGCCTTGCGGGAATGGGCGGCATTGAAGCTGCCCGACAGGGGCAGCAGGTCGCAGGGGGAAAGTCGCGCACCGAGCGCGGTCAGCGCGGAGAGATCGCCGGCCGGGGCGGTGTGTAGGACCACGATGTCGGCGCGCGTGCCGGTCAGCGTGCAGCGAGCGGACCAGCGCCGACGCGCCCGGGCAGGTAGTCGGCGTTGGTGACCAGCGTGACGAAGGCCACGTGCCGCCGCGAGGCGGTCGAGCCGCGGGGCGCCGCCGGTCAGGAGACTGATTTCAGCCCCCGATGCTCGGGGTCGCGCTCGACGATGCCGGCGAGTTCCTGGTCCAGGCCGAGACGCAGGGAATGCGTGTGCGGTCGACGCGGTAGGCGTATTTGCGCGCTACCTCCACCACCTCGGAGAGCAGTCCCTCGCGCAGCGTAATGGGCTCGAGGCCCAGCGCGAGGAACTTGTCGTTCCTTACAACCAGGTCGTTCTCGGCTGCTTCCTTGCGTGGGTTTGGCAGGAAGGCGATCCGCACGCCGGTCAGCTCGGCGACCAGCGTGGCAAGGTCACGGACCCGGTGGGTCTCGGTCATCTGGTTGAAGATCTTCACCCGCTCGCCCCGCTCCGGCGCGTCGCCGAGCGCCAGGTCGATGCAACGCACCGAGTCCTGGATGTGGATGAAGGCGCGGGTCTGGCCGCCGGAGCCGTGTACCGTCAGGGGATAGCCGATTGCCGCCTGGATCAGGAAGCGGTTCAGCACCGTGCCGTAGTCGCCGTCGTAGTCGAAGCGGTTGATCAACTGGACGTGGCGGCGGGTCTGCTCGGTGTGGGTGCCCCAGACGATGCCCTGGTGCAGGTCGGTGATCCGCAAGCCGTCGTTCTGGGCGTAGAACTGGAACAGGATCTGATCGAGGCTCTTGGTCATGTGGTAGACCGAGCCCGGACGCGTCGGGTAGAGGATCTCCTGGCTGACGGTCCGCCCGTCCATGGTGTCGATGCCGACCGGAAGATAGCCCTCGGGGATCGCGGCCCCCACCGTCGAGTAGCCGTAGACGCCCATGGTGCCGAGATGCACGAGGTGCGCGTCGATGCCGGTCTCGACAAGTGCTGCCAGCAGGTTGTGGGTGGCCGAGACGTTGTTGTTGACCGTGTAGGTCTTGTGGCGATCGGACTTCATCGAATAGGGCGCGGCGCGCTGCTCGGCGAAGTGGATGACCGCGTCGGGGCGGTGCTCGGCCAGCCAGGCCTTGAGGATCTCGTAGTCCTTCGCGAGGTCGATGAGGTGAAAGCGGATGCGCCGGCCGGTCTCGGCGTGCCAGATGCGGGTGCGCTCCTGGATCGAGTCCATCGGGGTCAGCGACTGCACGCCAAGCTCGGTGTCGATCCAGCGCCGGCTGAGGTTGTCGAGGATGTGCACCTCGTGGCCCTGGTCCGAGAGGTGCAGCGATGTGGGCCAGCCGCAGAAACCGTCGCCCCCGAGAACCGCGATCTTCATTGAGCTGCTCCCTTCCGGTTGTATTGCGTCGCCGTACCCGGCGCTCGCGACAGTCTATCGACAGTTCCGTGACATTGCCAATTCACAGCCTTCAGGTGGCGAGCTTCGCCGGCCGGCGTCCGGGAGCGGAAGGCGGCGGCGGCCCGGGCTGGACGAGGCCGGCGGAGATGATCAGCTTGGCCGCGTCCTCGATGGACATGTCGAGCAGGATGACGTCGCGGCGGGGGATGTAGAAGAGAAAGCCGTTGGTGGGGTTGGGGGTGGTGGGCATCAGCACGCTGAGGATCGTGTCGTCGGCCACCTCGGACAGCCGCTCGGCGACCTCGCCTTTCGCCTCGGTGGAGACGAAGGCGAGCGACCATATCCCCTTGTGGGGGTACTCGATCAGGCAGACCTGCTTGAAGGAGCCCGCCGAGGGGCTGAGCACGGTCTCCATCACCTGCTTCAGCGCGTTGTAGATCGAGCGGACCACCGGCATGCGCTCGACCACCAGCTCGCCGTAGTGGATGATCCGCCGGCCGATGAAGCCCTTGGTGAGCGCGCCGACCAGCGTGGTGAAGGCGAGGAAGACGAGGAGGCCGAGGCCGAAGATGCTGCGGCCGAAGACGTCCTCGGGGTTGTAGCGGGCGGGGATCAGCGGGGTGACGCGGGCGTCGACGAAGCTGATGGTGACCCAGAGCAGGTAGAGGGTCAGGAATGCGGGCAGGACGACCACGAGCCCGGTCAGGAAATTGCCGCGCAGCCGCTGCACCAGCGACGGGCGCGGGATACGGCGGGCGCGCTTGACGGGCTTCGTGGCCATGGTCCGATCCTTGCCGCTGGGGGAAACCTAGGGGGCCACGGGGCGGCGCACAAGCGGGGTGACGTGGTGCTCCGGCGGGGTATGACAAAAGCGGAGATTTTGCAAGTATCTGCTATTGAACGATATTCGTGGTAAATGCGGGAATAACGGGCGATGCCGCGACCGTGAGTGTTCGGCCCGGTTGGCGGAAGTCAGCTCGCCAGCGCCACGGCGATGCGCGCGGCAAGGCGGGCGTTGCTGCGGATGAGCGCGATATTGGCGGCGAGGGCGGCGCCCCCGGTTGCGTCGGCGATGCGGGCGAGGAGGTACGGTGTCACCGCCTTGGCGGCGATGCCGGCGCGCTCGGCCTCGGCGAGGGCGGCGGCGATGTAGGGGGCCATGGTCTCGGCCGGGATCTCGGCCTCGGGCGGGATCGGGTTGGCGACGAGCTGGCCGCCGGGCAGGCCGAGGGTGGCGCGCATGCGGTGGGCGCGCGGCGATCAGGGCGGGGTCGTCGAGGCGCAGCGGGCTGGGCAGGCCGGAGCGGCGGGACCAGAAGGCGGGGAACTCGTCCTGGCCATAGGTGATGACCGGCACGCCGCGGGTTTCCAGCACTTCGAGGGTCTTGGGCAGGTCGAGGATGGCCTTGGCGCCGCTGGCCACCACGGTGACGGGGGTCTGCGCCAGTTCCTCGAGGTCGGCGGAGATGTCGAAGCTCGCCTCGGCACCGCGGTGGACGCCGCCGATGCCGCCGGTGGCGAAGACGCCGATGCCGGCGAGGCGGGCGCAGATCATCGTGGCGGCGACGGTGGTCGAGCCGGTGGCGCCCTCCACGAGTGCGACGGCGAGATCGGCGCGGGAGAGTTTGCGGACGTTGCGGGCCGCGGCGAGGTTTTCGAGCTCCGTGCCAGTCAGACCGACGCGGATGTAGCCTCCCATCACTGCGATGGTGGCGGGGATGGCCCCGCCTGCCCGCACGTCGGCCTCGACGGCGCGGGCGGTGTCGAGGTTCACCGGGGCGGGCATGCCGTGGGTGATGATGGTCGATTCGAGCGCCACCAGCGGGCGGCCGGCGGCGCCGGCGGCGGCCACTTCGTCGGAGAGGATAAGCGGCAGGGTCATGGCAGGTCCCGGGTGATGTGGGTCGCGGCGGCGGCAAGGGCGGCATCCAGCGCGGCAGGGTCGTCCGCACCCTGGGCGCGGGCGTGGAGGTGCGCGGCGACCAGCGCGTCGCCGGCGCCGGTGACGCTGCGCGGTGAGACCGGCGGCGGGTGGCGCAGGAGGACGTGCCCGGCCCGCATCCATGCGGCCTCGCGCGGGCCATCGGTGACGAGGGCGGCGGCCACACCGGCCCCGGTCAGCGCATGGGCGGCGGCCTCGGCGGTGCCGGTGCGGTGGCCGAGGATCGCATCGGCTTCGGCGACATTGGCGTAGAGCGTGGCGCCGGGCAGCGCGAGGGCGCGGCGCAGGCGGGAGGCTTTCTCCGGGCTGGCGGCCACCAGCGCGACGGGGCCGGGGGTGGCCATGGCCGCGATCACCGCCTCGGGCAGGTTGGCGTCGATCACGAGGCCCGCGGCGTCGCGCAGGGCCTCGGCGAGCGGGCCGAGAAGGGCCACACCCGCCGCCTCCAGCCCGGTGCAGTCGGCGACGGCGGCGTGCAGCGCGCCTTCGGCGGTCTCGATGGCGAGATAAGCGTCGGTGTCGCTGTCATGGCGCAGGACGTGGCGCACGTCGATGCCGGCGCGGGCGATGGCGGTGACCAGCCGGTCGCCGGCGGCGTCCCGGCCGATGGCCGCCACCAGCGCCACCGGCGTGCCGAGGGCGGCAAGTGCCGCGGCCACGTTGAAGGCGACGCCGCCGGGACGGGCGTGGACGCGGCCGGGCACGTCGGCGCCCGGGGCGAGCGGTGCCGCGGCGCGGGCGATCAGGTCCCAGTGCGCCGCGCCGATGCAGACGAAGGGGACGCGGCGGCGGTCACGGCTGCGGGGTGCCGGTGGCGGGGGCGATATCGCCATGCACCCAGTCGATCCGCGGGGTGCGAAAGCCCATGGCCGCCCAGGCGAGAAGGAGCCTCGCCATGAAGCCGCCGGTCTGGCCGTTGTAGCTCGGCAGCGCGTCGGTGAACTCGACGCCGGGGCGGCGGTCGCGGGTCATCACCCGCAGCGCCACCGGCGGCCGGGCGTCCGGGGGGAAGCGGTCGCGGTAGAACGAGACCCAATGGCCGGCGGTGAAATCGAGGAACATGGCCGCGTTGCAGCAGCCGGCCACCACGCGGCGGGTCTTGGACGCCGGGCCGGAGGCGGTGCGCGCGCAGGCACTCGGCGCCGCGCAGGCAGCGCACCCGGTCCTTGCGCCAGAGGACGAGTGCCGTGCCGCCGTCGGCCTCCAGGATCGGCGGCGCGCCGGGCAGGGCCGCGAGCTCGGCGCCGGCGGCCTGGCAGCTGTGGCAATGGCAGGCGGCGGTGAAGATCGGGCGGCCGGTGGCCTCGATCGCGACTTGGCCGCAGGTGCAGGTGGCGATGGCGGTCCGTGCGGCAGGGTCGGGCATCGGGGACCTCGCTGAGGGGTCTCGTCCCGATGGACCCGGGGAGGCGGCGCGTCAACCCGCCTCAGGCACGGTCCGTCTGGCGAACGGACAACTTGTCCGCGCTCGGACAAACCCGTAACAGACTGACATAACTTGACTTTGGGTATCGTCGTTAACCCTCTGGAAAGGTCGACAAATGTCCCGGCCCGCGGCCTGTCGTCAGGCGGTGAAGAAGGCCGGGTGGTCGCGGGCGAGCCTCGGCAGCGAGTTCAGGATCTCCGACAGGTGGTGGCGCATCGCCGCGGTGGCCGCCTCGGGGGAACGTTCGCGGAGGCCGGCCAGGATGGCGGCGTGCTGCTCGATGATGACGGCGAGCGGGGTGGCGTCGGGCAGCGAGAGGTAGCGCACGCGGTCCATCTGCGCCTTCAGCCCTTCCAGCACCCGCCAGGCGTCGCCGCAGCCGGCACTGGCGGCCAGCGCCTGGTGGAAGGCCTCGTCGAGGCGCAGGAAGGCGGCGTTGTCGCCCTGCACCGCCACCGCCCGCTGCTGGCCGATCAGCGCGTCGAGCGCCGCGAGGTCGGCGTCGCCGGCGCGCTCGACCGCCTTGCCCACGATCGCCACCTCGATCGCCTCGCGGATGAAGCGCGCGGTCTCGACCTCGCGCGCCGAGATCAGCCGCACGAAGGTGCCGCGCTGGGGGCGGATTTCCACCAGCCCAACCTCGCCGAGCTTGATGAAGGCCTCGCGCACCGGCTGGCGGGAGACGCCGAGCTGACGGCCGATCTCGGCCTCCGACAGCGGGTTTCCGGGCTGGAAGCGCAGCTGGACGATGGCCTGGCGCACCACCTCGTAGACGCGGCCGCTGATCGTCGCCTGCCGCATCGACCGGCTGTCGTCGTCCAGGGCGGGAAGCTCGAAGGCAAAGCTCATGTTGACAACCGTATACTACCATTCTAGCCTTGGGAAGGCGGTTTCCCATCCGAGAGAAACCGGAACCAGGGAGAATGTCATGACCCTCACGTCGATACGCGCGCTGCTCGCGGCGGGCTGCGCAATGGCGGCGTTTCCCGTCCTCGCGGCGGACTACACGCTCAGCATCAACACCGCGCTGACCACGGGCGATCCGCTCTACAAGGGGCTGGAGAGCTTCCAGGCGGCGGTGGCCGAGCGCTCGGGCGGCGCGCTGGAGGTGCAGCTCTTCCCCAACTCGCAGCTCGGCCCCGACGAGGACGTGCTGGAGCAGGCCCGCGCCGGCGCGCCGGTGGCGGTGATCGTCGACGGCGGGCGGCTCGCGGTCTTCGTCAACGAGTTCGGCGTGCTGGGCGCGCCCTACCTCGCCTCGGGCTACGACGGCATCCGCAAGGTGGTGACCTCGGACCTCTACCAGGAATGGGTGGAGAAGCTGCGCGAGGCCTCGGGCCACCAGGTGCTGTCGTTCAACTGGTGGCAGGGCGAGCGGCACGTCGTCACCGACGAGCCGGTGGCCACGCCCGCCGATCTCGCCGGCTCGCGGATGCGCACGCCCGGAGCACCTGTCTGGGTCGAGACGGTGCGCGCCATGGGCGCGACGCCGACGCCGATGCCCTATGCCGAGGTCTATTCGGCGCTGCAGCAGAACGTGATCGATTCGGTCGAGGTGCAGCTGCCCGCACTCTGGGGCTCGAAGCTGCACGAGGTCGCCCCGGCCATCACCAAGACCGGGCATATCAGCCTGATCACCGGCATGGTGACGAGTGCCGCCTGGTTCGACAGCCTGCCCGAGGAGCTGCAGACCATCCTGCTCGAGGAGGCGCTGGCCGCCGGCGACGTGGCCTCGCGCGGGACCGAGGCCGCGTTGGCCGAGATCGAGGCCAACCTCACCGCCGCCGGGGCGACGATCACCGAGATCGACGTGACCCCGTTCCGCGAGGCCACGGCCGGCGTCTACGACACCCTCGGCTACGGCGAGTTGCGCGACAAGCTGCAGGCGATCGTCGCCGAGTAGCGCCCGCGTCGGGCGCAGGCCGCGCGCCCGCGCCCTCGCCCCCGGGGGTCCGCCATGTTCAAGCGCCTCGCGCAGGCCGAATTCCGCCGTGGCGGTGGCGATCCTCGCCGCCATCACGCTGATGATCTTCGCCGCGGCGGTGATGCGCTTCTTCGGCCGGCCGCTGATCTGGTCGGTGGATCTGGCGCAGCTCCTGTTCATCTGGCTGTGCTTTCTCGGCGCGACGCGGGCGATGCGCGAGAAGGCGCACATCGGGGTGGACGTGCTGGTGGCGCACCTGCCGCACCGCTGGCGGCTGGCGGTGGAGATCGCGGTGACGCTGCTGGTGCTCGCGTTCCTGGTCATGCTGGCCGTCGAGGGGGCGAAGCTCACCTGGCTGAACCGCGAGCGCACCTATGGCGACAGCGGGCTCTCCTATGCGTTCGTCACCGTGGCGGTGCCGGTGGGGTGCCTGCTGCTCAGCGGGTCGCTGATCGGCAACCTGGTCGCGGCCTGGCGGCGGCGGGGCGACGGGGCGAGCTGATCTACACGCGCACGGCCGCGGACGCGGCCGCCGCGCGCAGCGAGCTTTAACGTGCTGCTGATCGGCGCCGTCTTCTTCGTGCTGCTCTTCGCCGGGGCGCCGGCGGCCTTCGCCATCGGCATCGCGGGCTTCGTGTTCTTCCTGACCTCGAACGTGATGCCGCCGTCGATCGGGGTGCAGCGCGTCGCCACCATGAGCCAGAGTTTCCCGCTGCTCGCCGTGCCGTTCTTCGTGCTGACCGGGCACCTGATGAACGCCAGCGGCATCACCGAGCGGCTGTTCCGCTTCGCCAACGTGGCGGTGTCCTGGATGGCGGGGGGGCTGGCGCAGGTCTCGGTGATCCTGTCGGCGCTGATGGGCGGCGTCTCCGGCTCGGCGGTGGCCGAGGCGGCGATGGAGGCGCGCATCCTCGGTCCCTCGATGCTGGCGCAGGGCTATTCCAAGGGGTTCTCGGCGGCGGTGATCGCGGTGACCTCGCTGATCACCGCCACCCTGCCGCCGGCGATCGGGCTGATCCTCTACGGCTATGTCGGCAACGTCTCGATCGGGCGGCTCTTCATCGCCGGCATCGTGCCCGGGCTCTTGATGATGGTCTTCCTGATGGTGACCACGTATCTGATCGCGAAGCGGCGCAACTACGTGGCCGCCAACAGCCGCAAGCCCACGGCAAGCGAGCTCGGCGCCGCGATGTGGGACGCGAAATGGGCGCTGGCGTTTCCGATCCTGCTGGTCCTGACGATCCGGGGCGGTGTGTTCACCCCGTCGGAGGTGGGGGCGGGGGCGGTGATCTATGCGCTGGCGGTGGGCGGGCTCGCGCATCGCGAACTGACGCTGGCCAAGGTGCAGGCGGCGTTTCTGGACGCGGTCTCGGACATCGGGATGATCATGCTCATCATCCTGATGTCGGGGATGATCGGCTTCGCGATCACCTTCCTGCAGGTGCCTCAGCACGTGTCCTCGGCGCTGCTCGCCGGGGTGGCCCAGCCGCAGCTGGTGGTGCTGGTGGTGCTCGGCATCCTGTTCGTCGCCGGCCTCTTCGTCGAGGCAACGGTGCTGGTGCTGCTCTTGACGCCGATCTTCGTGCCGGTCGTCACCGCGGTCGGTGTCGATCCGGTGCATTTCGGCATCCTGATGATGACCATCGTCACCCTTGGCGGCATGACCCCGCCGGTGGGGGTGGCGATGTTCGCGGTCTGCAGCCTGCTCGACTGCCGCATCGGCGACTATGTGCGCGAGGTCATCCCGTTTCTCGCGACGGTGGTGCTGCTGGTACTGGTGCTGCTGTACTTCCCCGGCCTGGTGCTGTTCCTGCCGGATCTGGTGTTCTGATGGTCGGAGGCGAAGCATGAGGCAGACGTGGCGGTGGTTCGGGCCGAAGGATCTGGCGCGGATCGAGGACGTGGTGCAGGCCGGGGCTGCCGGCGTGGTCACCGCACTCCATCATGTGCCGAACGGCGAGGTCTGGACGCACGAGGAGATCGCGAAGCGCCAGGCCGAGGTGGCGATGCGCTCGGACGGCACGCCCTCGGGGATCGCCTGGGAGGTGGTGGAGAGCCTGCCGGTCTCCGAGGACATCAAGAAGCAGAAGGGCGAATGGCGGGAGCACATCGAGGCATGGAAGGTGTCGATGGGCAACCTCGCGGCCGCCGGCATCGAGGTCATCTGCTACAACTTCATGCCGGTGCTCGACTGGACCCGCACCGACCTCCGCTGGCGGCGGCCGAGCGGGGCCACCTGCATGCGCTTCGACATCAACGATTTCGCGGTCTTCGACATCCATCTCTTGGAGCGCCCCGGTGCGGCGGAGGATTTCGCGCCGGAGGTGGCCGCCGAGGCCGCCCGGCGCGTGGCCGGGATGGAGGCGCCGGCGCGGGCCGCGCTGGCGCGCTCGATCACCATGGGCCTGCCCGGGTCCACCGAGGCGATGACCATGGAGCGGGTGCGCGAGCACCTGGCCGAGTACGGCGCGATTTCGCCGGAGCGCCTGCGGCGGAACTTCATCGACTTCCTGGAGGCGGTCGTGCCGACGGCGGAAGCGCTCGGCGTCCGGCTCTGCTGCCATCCCGACGACCCGCCGTTCCCCTTGCTCGGCCTGCCGCGGGTGATGTCGACCGCGGCGGACTACGCGACGGTGCTTGACGCCGTGGACAGCCCCGCGAACGGCATGACGCTGTGCTCCGGTTCGCTCGGCGCGCGGCCTGACAACGACCTGCCGGGAATCATGGACCGCTTCGGCCCGAAGGTGCACTTCCTGCACCTGCGCAACGTGACCCGCGACACGGATGCGATCGCCGGCTCGTTCTTCGAGGCCGAGCACCTGGAGGGGGGCACCGACATGGTGGCGCTGATCGCCGCCGTGCTGCGCGAGGAGGCGCGGCGCGCCGGCGAGGGGCGGGCCGACGCCCAGATACCGATGCGTCCCGACCACGGGCAGGATATCCTCGACGACCTCGGGCGGCAGGCGCAGCCCGGCTATCCGACCATCGGGCGGCTGCGTGGCCTCGCCGAGCTGCGCGGCGTCGAGCGTGCGCTGAAGGTGACCGGCGCCTTCCGTTGAACCGCCGCCGGTCGCGCGGGGCGACCTGCCGCCCTGGGCGGTGGGAGTGTCCGCGCGCGGACAAATTTCAACTGATTGATATTATTTGCAAAAACTGTTATCGGTCGAGTTATCCACAGGCTGGATCCGCTCCGCTTACCCGGCTTGGCTGGCCGGGCGCGGCAGGCGGCTGCGGTCCGCGGCCCCCTGCCACGCCGGCGGGTGTGCCACGGCGGCGCCGGCGGCCTCCAGCGCTGCCGCCGCGCGCAGGCAGCGGGCCTCGTGCCAGGGAGGGGCGACGATCTGGATACCGATGGGCAGGGTGCCGGGCGCGAAGACCGGGACCGTGACCACCGGCAGGCCGATGCAGGAGAAGGGCTGCGCGAGCAGCCCGAGGCTGGGGCGCAGGGCGGCGGTGCGGTCGCCTATGCGCAGGAGCTTGCGCGCCGATCAGCGGTGCCGGGCAGGGCGTGGCGGGGGCCAGCAGCAGATCGACCGAGCGGAAGGCCGCCAGCGCCTGCGTCGAGCCACCAGCGGCGGACGCGCTGGGCGCGGGTGATCCAGTCGGCCGGCAGGAGCGCCCCGGCGAGGAAGCGGTCGCGGGTGTCGGGGTCGAACTCGTCCGCCCGTTCGCGAAGGCGGTCGAGATGGAAGGATGCGCTCTCGGCGTTGGTGATGAGATAGGCGGCCGCGCGGCCCGCCTGGGCGGCGTCGAGCGTCACCGGCACTATCTCGGCTGCCGGTGCGAGTGCGGCGGCGGCGGCGGCGATGCTGCGGCGGGCCTCGTCGCCGGAATTGTCGTGGAACCATCCGCCGAGCACGCCGATGCGCAGCCCCCCTGCCCCGCGGGCGAGCGCCGGTGTCGCGGGTCCGGCGGCAGGTCGGCGCAGGCGTGATCGGCCGGGTCCGGCCCCTGCAGGGCGTCGTAGGCCAGCGCGAGGTCGGTGGCGGTGCGCGCCAGCGGGCCCGAGGTGGTCGAGGCTAGTCGACGAAGGGAAAGGCGCCGGCGCGGGTCAGCCGACCGTAGGTCGGCTTGAGGCTGAAGACGCCGCAGAGCGAGGCCGGCACCCGGATCGAGCCGTTGGTGTCCGAACCGAGCGAGATCGGCGCGAGCCCGGCCGCCGTCGCCGCGCCCGAGCCGGAGGACGAGCCGCCGCTCATCCGCGTCGGGATCGTGGGGGTTGCGGCAGGCGCCGTCGTGCGCGTTCTCGCCGGTGAAGTCGTAGGCGTACTCGCCCATGTTCAGGGTGCCGAGCAGCATCGCCCCGGCCCGCTTCATGCGCCGGATCAGCTCCGCGTCGCGCAGTGCCGGCGGGAGGTCGCGGTTGATGCGCGAGCCTGCGCGGGTCGGCAGGCCCGCGACGTCGAACAGGTTCTTCACCGCGAAGGGCACGCCCGCCAGCGGCCCGAGCGGGCGGCCCGCCGCGCGGCTCGGCGTCGATGGCCGCCGCCTCGCGCAGCGCGCGCTCGGCGGTGACGTCGGTGAAGGCGTTGAGGTGTCCGTTCACGGCGGCGATCCGGGCCAGGGCGGCTGCCGCCACCGCCGTCGGCCGTGCACTGAGCCGCCGGCCACCGCCTGCCGCGACCTCGGCCGCGGTGGCGAAGGGGCTCGTCGCGTCGTTCATGCGTCCGGCCCGTCCGCGGGTGGCAGATAGACCGGGGCGAGCGCCAGTTCGCCGTCGTCGAGCGTCGACCGCCTCGAGCAGGTCCGCCATCTCGGCCGCGAGGGCGAGGAACCGCGCGACCCCGGGCCGGTGGGCCTCGGCGATGGTGAGGCCCACCACCGCCGAGGCGCTGTCGATCCAGGCGTCGAAGTCCACGGGCGCGGCCCTCTCGGGTCTTCCTGGAGCTATGCCGCGGCGGCGGCGGGTGTCCTCCTCGGTGGTCGACCCATTCCAGCCGGGCGAACAGGCGACGAGGAAGACCGCCACCACCCCGTAGGCGAGCGCCACGTCGGGGGTCACGCCGAAGCCGACCGCCGGCCCGTGCATGAAGCCGAAGAAGGTCAGCACCGCACCCGCCGCCGGCGAAGGCCGCCGCGTAGTCTGGAACTGGCGCTCGATCACGAAGACGCCGATCGCCGCCAGCACCAGCCCGGTCAGGATCGCGCCGTTGCCGAGGATGCCGAGCCCCTCGTAGAGCACGCCGCCCGTCGCCATGGCGGCGATCAGCTCGGGCGTCACCGGCACGCCGGTCGCCCCGATGGCGCCGTCGATCAGCGTCTTGGCCCAGGCCGCGAGGTGCGGCACGAGGCCGAGCACGATGGCCGGCGCGTGCTTCGCCGGCGTGGTCTGGAAGGCCTGCGCGCCGATCAGCATGCCGATGTAGAGCAGGATCGGCGCGATCGCGACGACGGGCACCAGGTTCAGGAACACCGCGAGGATGCCGAACCAGGCCAGCGCCAGCACGAAGACGCCGGTCGCCACCGAGTAGCCGATCCGCCCGCCCATCGACTTCCAGCCGGGATGGCCGATGTAGACGGCGTTGGCGAAGGGCGAGCCGAACAGCGTGCCGACGAGGCTGATCGCCCCCTCGGCGGAGATCGCCTCGGTGGTGGAGTAGCTGTCGCCCGCCGCCTCGGCGCTCTCGACGTTGTCCATGGCCTCGACGAGGTCATAGACGCCGAAGGGGATGGCGGTGACCAGGATGAAGCCGAGGAACTCGAAGCCGCGAGAACACGTGGTCGATGGCCGGGATCGGCACCGAGAAGCCGAAGCTCGCGAAGCTGGCGGAGAGCTTCGGCGAGGCTCATGCCGCCGATCTCGGGCATCCCGATGGCGGTGGCGCCCCAGGCGATCGCCATGCCGACGATGATCGCCACCAGCCCCGCCGGCAGTCCGCGCGGATAGCGCACGCCGCCGAACCAGCTCACCATGATGATGGCAAGGCAGGTCAGGCCGATGATCGAGGTCATGTAGATCTCCATCGCCGGGCGCATGGAGATGAAGGCGATGGAGACGCCCGCCAGCGTGCCGAGCAGGGCGGCGCGCGGGGTGATCCGGCGGATCACCGGCGCCACCCAGGCGCCGCCGAGCAGGATGAAGCCCTGCAGGAACACCCAGGCGAGGCCCGCCTCCCAGGCCTTCACCGGGTCGCCGGTCATGCCGAGGATCGGCAGCATGATGACGAAGACCACGATGAACATGTGCGGCACCGACGGCCCGGAGGGCAGCGCGCAGACGTCCGCGCGGCCTTCCTTCTTCGCCAGCTGCCAGCCCATCCAGGCGTAGTACATGTTGCCGAGGAACAGCATCAGGCCGACGGCGGGCAGGATGCGGCCGAAGATCAGCTCGTCGGGCAGGCCGACGACGTACTTCAGCAGGCCCGTCATCACCAGCATGTTGACGAGCACGTTGGTTCCGAGGCCGAAAAGGGCGTTCCAGTCGCCCGGCGTCCAGAGTTGCGGAGATTTCGTGGGCATCGGCTTCTCTCCAGGGTTCAGGCCGCGCGCGCGGCGGAACGGATTGCGGTGGCGAAGGTGGTGGCGTCGGAGACCCAGCCGAAGATGCCGCCCTGGGCCTTGATCATCTCGAGCCCCACCCGGTGGAACTCGGGGAAGTAGCTAGCACAGGCGTCGCGCCAGCGCCACGCAGCGGTAGCCGCGGTCGTTGGCCTCGCGGATGGTGGTGTGCACGCAGACCTCGGTGGTGACGCCGCACGACCAGCAGCACGTCGATGCCGGTGTTGCGCAGCAGCTGTTCGAGGTCGGTCTGGTGGAAGGCGCCCTTGCCGGGCTTGTCGATCACCGGCTCGTCCCCGACCGGGTAGAGCGCGTCCACGATGTCGTGGCCGGGCTCGCCGCGGACCAGGATGCGCCCCATGGGTCCGGGATCGCCGATCCGCATGGAGGGCACGCCGCGGGCGACCTTGGCGGGGGGCGCGTCGCTGAGGTCGGGGCGGTGGCCCTCGCGGGTGTGGACCACCAGCATCCCCGCCTCGCGCGCGGCGGAAAGCGCCATGGCGCAGGGCGCGACGGCCTTCTGCAAGAGGCTGACGTCGTTGCCGAGCGTCTCGCCGAAGCCGCCGGGCTCGAGGAAGTCGCGCTGCATGTCGATGATGACGAGGGCGGTGCGGCGCGGATCCACGCGGATCGGGCCGGGTTCGGCGGCGAGCAGGAAGTCGGTCATTGGGCTGGTTCCTTTGCGGAAGCGTGCCGGTGTCCGGCCTTGGTTGCTTGGGTCATGCGGCTGCCTCCGCGAGGACGCGGCGCCAGTCGCCGAAGGCGCTGACGTCGCGCGCGCCGACGGTGCCGGCGGGCTCGCAGAGAAATCCCTTGGGGGCGGTCCCGTCGGCGAGGAGCACGGTGCCGATGCTCAGCGGCGCCGGGATGCCGCGCGATGAAGGCGCCGAAGTTCGCACGCGGCAGCGCCCAGACCTCGACGGCGATCGCGGCGCCCTCGCCCTCGGCGGTGCGCACCATGCCGGGCCGCTGTGGCGGGCCGCCGGGCAGGCTGAAGAGCTGGTAGTCGGCGCGGGTGCGGGGCGCGCGCAGGAAGCGCCCGCCGAGGCGGGTCAGCTCAAAGTTCAGCGGCAGGCCCGACATGTGCGCGCCGCAGACGGCGACCTCGATCTCGTCGGGGCCGGCGGTGATCGAGCGCCGGCTCGGCCGGCGGCACCGGCTGGCCGGTGGCACCCAGCGTGCGCGCCTCCCAGCGCTCGATGCGGCGGCCGAGGGCCGCGATGAGGCCGTCGCGGCCGGCGGGGGCCAGCAGGGTGATGCTGCCGGGGCGGCCGTCGGCGCGCGGCGGCGTCGGCACGGTCAGGCCGCAGAGGTCGAGGAGGTTGACGAAATTGGTGTAGGTGCCGAGGCGGGAGTTCGGCCCGATCGGGTCGGCCTCGACCTCGGCGACGGTGACGAAGGTGGGGATCGAGGGCACGCAGAGCATGTCCACCGAGGCGATCAGCGGTGCGACCGTGCCGGCGCAGCGCCTGCAAGCCGGTAGAGGTCGCGGAAGGCGTCGGTGGCCGAGAACGCCGTCGGCCTTGCCGACGATCTGGCGGATCACCGGCAGCACCGCCTCGGGGTCGCGGGCCATGAGGTCGCCCACGACCGCATGACGCTCGGCGACCCAGGCGCCGCCGTAGAGCAGTTCCGCCACCGCATGGAACGGCTCGAAGTCGATCTCGCGCAGATCGGCCCCCAGCCCCGCCAGCCGCACGCAGGCCGCCTCGAAGGCGTCCGCCTGCACCATGTCGCCGAAGACGCGCAGGCTTGCGCGGCTCGGGATGCCGATGGCGGGTTGCGGCGGCGCCTCGCCGAGCGGGCCGGTGGCGACGGGCCGCGAGTAAGGATCCTCTGCATCGAAGCCCGGCCGCGACGCGGAAGACGGCATGGGCATCGTCGACGGTCAGCGCGAAGATCGAGACCGCGTCGAGCGTGCGGCAGGCGGGCACCACGCCGCGGGTCGACAGGGCCCCGAGCGTCGGCTTCAGCCCGACGATGTTGTTGAGCGCCGCCGGCACCCGGCCCGATCCGGCGGTGTCGGTGCCGAGCGCGAAGGCGACGATCCCGTGGGCCACCGCCACCGCCGAGCCGGAGGACGAGCCGCCCGGCACGATCGCGGGGTCGAGCGCGTTCAGCGGCGCAGGCCAGGGCGTGCGCAATGCCCACGAGGCCGGTGGCGAACTGGTCGAGGTTGGTCTTGCCGAGCGGCAGCGCCCCGGCCGCCCGCAGCCGCTCGACCACGAAGGCGTCCGTCCTGCGGCACGTAGGCGTAGGCCGGACAGCCCGCCGTGGTCGGGCGCGCCGGCCAGCGTCGATGTTGTCCTTGATGGCGAAGGGGATGCCCCAGAGCGGCCGGTCGGGATCAGGCTCGCCCGAGCGCCTCGGCCCAGCGCAGCACCCGCTCGCGCGGTACCAGATGCAGGAAGATGCCGGGATCGCCCACCGTCTCGATCCGCCGCCAGGCCTCGTTGATGACGTCCGCCGGCCGGATGCCGGCGGCATAGGCGGCCCGCAGCGCGGGGATCGTGAAGGCCAGCCCGCGCATCGCACAGGCCGCCCCACCCCCGGTGATCTCCGCTCCGCGCTTCATCCCGTCCCGCAACTCCCGCATCCGACCGGCTCATGCCGCGACGCAACAGAGCTTGCGTTTCCCCCGCGCTGATCTCTACTGCTAAGATTTCAGATATCCGCTGCATGAAATGCAGCACTCGCCGGGCGACGCACGTTAACGGAGGTAAACACCAGATGAATCTGCGAGATTTTTGTGTTTTATTCCAACGCAGATATCCGGATTCCGGCATGCCGGAATCCCAGCCCCGGCACCCGGCCATGAAGCACCTCCAGACGCTGCGGCTGATTCAGGATGTGGCGCGCGCCGGGTCGATCCGCCGCGCCGCCGAGGACCTGAACATCACCTCATCGGCGCTGAACCGCCGCATCCAGCAGTTCGAGGCCGAGTTCGGCGCCCAGATTTTCGAGCGGATTCCCCGCGGCGTGCGGCTGAACCCGGCCGGCGAGTTGCTGATGCAGCACATCCGCGCGCAGATCACCGACCTCGACCGGGTCCGCGGCCAGGTCTCCGACCTGTCGGGGACCCGCCGCGGCCATGTCTCCATCGCCTGCAGCCAGGCGCTGAACCCGATCTTCCTGCCCACGCAGATCGCCCGCTACCGGGCCGACCACCCCGGCGTGACCTTTTCGGTCCGCGTCCGCGACCGCGCGGCCGCCGAGCACGAGCTCGGCACCTTCTCCAGCGATCTGGCGCTGGTGTTCGAGCCGTTGTACCTCGTCGATTTCGAGGTGCTCAAGGCCATCCCCCAGCCGGTCTGCGCGGTGATGGCCGCGGACCATCCGCTCGCCTCGAGGCGCGAGCTGCGCCTGCGCGACTGTCTCGACGGCCCGCATGTGGTCCCCTCGCGCGACTACGGCGTGCGCCACCTGCTGGAGCTGGCGACCCACGGCCATTCGCGCCGGCTCGACCCGGTGGTCGAGGCCGACAGCTTCGAGATGATGCGGCAGTACGTGCTGCACGAGCGGGCGATCAGCTTCCAGATCCCCATCGGCCTCCGCCCCTCCCCCGACCCGCGCCTCGTTGTGCGCGAGAATCTCCCCGCGCGACCTGCCGGCGGGCCTGCTGCTGCTCGGCCAGATGCGCGGCCGCACGCTGCCCGTGGCCTCGGCCAAGTTCGCGCTGCAGCTTGCCACCGCGCTGGAGGCCATCGAGGCCGAACCCGCGCCGCAGACCATTGCCTGAAGACCCGTCAGCCGAGGTCGGGTGCCGCGACCCAGTCGAGCGCCATGCACACCCGGCGGGCCAGCGCCTCGACCCGGCGGCGTTCGGCGGGCGTGGCGACCAGCACCGCGAGGCCCGGCCCGCCGCCGCGGCCGGCGCGGCCGTTGCGGTGGACCAGCGCCTCGGCGCTGTGCGGCGGGCCGGCGTGGACAACGAGCCCGATTCCGCGAAGATCGAGCCCGCGCGCCGCGATGTCGGTGGCGACGCAGACCGCCGCCCTGCCGTCGCGCAGCACCGCCAGCGCCGCCGCCCGCTCGCGCAGCGTGAGCGCCCCGGTCAGGCCGGCCGCCCGGAACCCCGACGCCCGTAGCCAGTCCGCAAGCTCCGCCGCCGCGAGCCGGCGCCGGCAGAACACCAGCGCGCGCTCCGGCCCGTGCAGGCGCAGGAGCCCGGCCACGGCATGCCGCACCAGCGCCGCCGGAACCGCCACCGCCTGCATACATCCCCGGCGATCCTCCACCCCGGCGGCCGTGACCAGGCGCGGCGCCAGCCCGCCGCGCAGGTCCGCAGCCAGGCGCGCGAGCCGCGGGGTGATCGTCGCCGAGCAGAGGACCAGCCGGCAGTCCTGAGGCAGCGCCGCGATGATCGACCGGGTCTCGGCGAGAAAGCCGCGTTCCAGCAGCTCGTCCGCCTCGTCGAGCAACAGGCAGCTGATCCAGCCTGGCACCAGCGCCCCGCCCGCAATATGGTCGCCGAGCCGCCCCGGCGAGCCGACGACGATATCCGCGCCCCGGCCAAGCCCGGCCCGCTCGGCACCGCGGTCCGCCCCGCCGGTGCACAACAGCACCCGCGCCGCCGTTCCGGCATAGAGCCACGCCAGCTCGCCGGCGACCTGCGCGGCGAGGTCGCGGGTCGGCGCCACCACCAGGGCGCGCGGCCCGCCACCGGGCAGCATGCGCCCCTCCGGGTCAAGCAGGTGCGGCACCAGCGCCAGCCCGAAGGCGAGGGTCTTGCCCGATCCGGTGGGTGCGGAGACCATCAGGTCGGCAGCGGTGCCGGCCGCGTCGAGCACGGCGTGCTGGATGGGCGTCAGGTCGGTGAAGCCGCGCGTGGCAAGGGCCCGCGCGAGCGGTGCGGGCAGGCGCCCGGAACTCGATGACATGGCTACTGATCCTGGGAGACGGACCGGCCAACGGGGTGAACCGGGGGGCGGGCCGGACAGTATTCTGGAGGCCCAGGCAGGCAGCACGAGCGCGCTTGCCTGGGCGCGAGCCTGCCTCTATAGCAGGCGCAACTTTCAGACAAATGAATGGATTGGAGGCATGTCATGCCCAAGATCAACGGAAACGAGATCCGGCCGGGCTATATCATCGACCACGACGGGGGGCTCTGGCTCGCGGTCAAGACCAGCCATGTCAAGCCGGGCAAGGGCGGCGCCTTCGCGCAGGTTGAGTTGAAGAACGTCCGCGACGGCCGAAAGTTGAACGAGCGCTTCCGCTCGGCGGACAAGGTGGAGCGGGTGCGGCTCGACCAGAAGGACCAGCAGTTCCTCTACGAGAGCGACGGGCTCTTGCACTTCATGGATGCCGACACCTTCGAGCAGGTGACGATCCCGGCCGACATCTTCGGCGAGCGGCGGCCGTTCCTGCAGGACGGCATGACCATCCAGGTCGAGTACCACGAGGAGGAGGCCCTGAACGCCATGCTCCCGGACAAGGTCACCTGCACCGTGGTCGAGACCGAGCCCGTGGTGAAGGGCCAGACCGCGGCCAACAGCTTCAAGCCGGCGATCCTCGACAACGGGGTGCGGATCATGATCCCGCCCTTCGTCGGCGAGGGCGAGGCGGTCATCGTCTCCACCGAGACCATGGACTACGTCGAGCGCGCCTGACAGGACGACGACGGTGTCGAGGCTGCGCGCGGCCGCCCTCCTCTTCTGCATCGTGCTCGCGGCCTGCGGGGGCGCCGGCGGGCCGCTGGGCCCCGACACGCCCCTCGCCGCGCCGGAGATCGAGCGGGGCTGGATCACCAGCCCGAGCGGGGCACAGCTCGCACTCTACACCTGGCCGGCGCAGGGGCGGCCGCGGGCGGTGGTGCTCGGGCTGCACGGCTTCGGCAATTCGGGCGAGTTCGCCTTTGGCCCGGCCGCCGAGGCCTGGCGTGCCCGCGGCATCACGGTCTATGCCGTCGACCAGCGCGGCTTCGGTGCCAATCCCACCCAGCGTCAGTGGCCGGGGGCGGCGCGGCTCGTGGATGATGCAGTCACCGTCGCGCGGGTGCTGCGCGCCCGTCATCCCGGCGTGCCGCTGGTGGTGGTAGGCCATTCCATGGGTGGAGGCGTGGCGCTGGCCGCGGCGGCCGAGGGAATGCCGGCGGACGGGCTGGTGCTGGTGGGGCCGGCCATCACCGGCGGAGCGGCGCTCAACCCGTTCCTGCGCGCCGGCGGCTGGACCATGGCGACGCTGGCGCCAGAGCGGCGCTGGACCGGCGACGGCGTGGTGGAGATCATGCCCACCGACAACATCGAGGCGCTGCGCCGCGCCGTGGAAGACCCGCGGCATTTCGGCACCGCTTCGTCGCGCGAGCTCTACGGGCTGGTGCAGGTGATGGACCGCGCCACGGCGGCAGCACCCGTCGTCGGGATACCGACGCTCACCCTGATGGGCGTCAACGACGAGGTGCTGGCGCCCGCCGCCGTTCAACGCGTGCACGAGACCATTCCCGGCGCGCGCGACTTCGTCCTCTACCCCGACGGCTGGCACTGGCTCTTGCTCGACCTGCAGGCCGAACGGGTCTGGCGCGACGTGGGGGACTTCGTGCTGTCGCTTCCGGCGCCGGGCTGAGGGGCGGCGGTTGCCGCGCCGGCGGCGCTGACCTATGACTGGCCGACCTTAGCGCGGAGACGCCCCGCCATGATCGGCCGCCTCAACCATGTCGCCATCGCCGTGCCGGACCTGGAGGCGGCGGCGGCGCAGTACCGCGACACGCTCGGGGCGCAGGTTCGCGCGCCGCAGCCGGAGCCGGACCACGGGGTCACGGTGGTGTTCATCGACCTGCCCAACACCAAGATCGAGCTTCTTGCATCCGCTGGGGGAGAACTCGCCGATCGCGAAGTTTCTGGCGCGCAACCCGGCGGGTGGGATGCATCATGTCTGCTATGAGGTCGATGACATCCTCGCGGCGCGGGACCGGCTGCTGGCGCGGGGCGCGCGGGTGCTGGGCTCGGGCGAGCCCAAGGTCGGCGCGCACGGCAAGCCGGTGCTGTTCCTGCACCCCAAGGACTTCAACGGCACGCTGGTGGAACTGGAGCAGACATGACGATCACCGCGGCGTTCGTGCTTTTCGCCGTCCTTTGGTTCCTGGCGCTGCTGACGATCCTGCCGCTCAGGGTCCGCACCCAGGGCGAGGACGGGGCGGTGGTGCGGGGCACGCCGGCCTCGGCGCCGACCGAGGCGAATATCCGCCGCAAGCTCGCCTGGGCGACCGTCGTGGCGGTGGTCCTCTGGGTGCCGATATTCTCCGTCATCGTCTGGGGGGGGATCACCATCCGCGACATCGACGTCTGGGGCCGCATGTGAGCTGTGCCAGAGATTTCCAGTGCGGAAATTCTGTCAAGTAGCTGACTTTGCTTGCTATTCGCGGTTAATGCAGGATGAACGGCCGGTGTCGCGGTTCCGTATGGATCTGGCGCGGCGCCGGCTGTGTGCGGCTGACGGCGGTGGCGGGGGAAGCGCCGGCCTCGGGGAGCCAAGAGGGCTCCCGCTCGGCCGGCGCTCGGTCCGCGAAAGGGCGGCCCGAAGGCGCGCCAGTTGGCGCGATCATGAGCGCGCAGGTGCGCGCGAGTCTCTTTGGTGGGCGCGCGCGTGTTCGCGCGCGCCGGCGGGGCGCTCGCCGCCCCCGCTCCCCCGGCACTGCCCTCCAGGTTTCTGGCCGGAAGAAAGAAGGTCGGGAGGGGCGGGCGGCGGGCAGTCAGAGCCGGCTGTAGCGGTCGCGGTCGCGTTCGGTCCAGCGCACGGTGAGCGCGTAGCCGTCGTCGGTCTGCTGCTCGGACTGCACCAGCTTGCGGTCGAAGAGCCAGGCACGCTTCTGGCCCTGGTCGAAGCCGAGCTGCAGGGTCTCGTCGCGGGCGATGTCGACCACCGCGCGCTCGATGGCGGCGAGAAGTGCGGGCACGCCCTGGCCAGTGACGGCGGAGATGGCGCAGACGTTCGGCGTGCGGGCGGCGACCTGTTCCAGCGCCTCGGCGTCGCCGGGGGGCAGGAGGTCGATCTTGTTCCAGACCTCGATCATCCGGGCGTCCTCGCCCACGGCGATCTCGAGGTCGGTCAGGATGGCGCGGACGTTGCGGGCCTGCAACTCGGTCTCGGGATGGGAGATGTCGCGCACGTGCAGCACCAGATCGGCGTCGCGCACGTCTTCCAGCGTGGCGCGGAAGGCGGCGACCAGCTGTGTGGGCAGGTCGGCGATGAAGCCCACGGTGTCCGACAGGATCGCCGTGGTGCCGTTCGGCAGGTCCATGGCGCGCATGGTGGGGTCGAGCGTGGCGAAGAGCATGTCCTGCGCCAGCACGTCCGCGCCGGTCAGCCGGTTGAAGAGCGTGGACTTGCCGGCGTTGGTATAGCCGACCAGCGCCACCACCGGCTGGGCCGTGCGCTTGCGGGCGGCGCGGTGCTGGCCGCGGGTCTTCACGACCTTGCCGAGCGCCTCCTTGATGCGGATGATCCGGTCGTTCAGCGCGCGGCGGTCGGCCTCGATCTGGGTCTCGCCGGGGCCACCGAGAAATCCGAAGCCACCGCGCTGGCGCTCCAGATGGGTCCAGCTGCGCACCAGCCGCGATTTCTGGTAGCTCAGATGCGCGAGCTCCACCTGCAGCACGCCCTCGCGGGTGCGGGCGCGGTCGCCGAAGATCTCGAGGATCAACCCGGTGCGATCGAGGACCTTGGCCTTCCAGGCCTTCTCGAGGTTGCGCTGCTGTACGGGCGAGACCTGGCCATCGACGATGACGAGGCCGACCTCGTCCTCGGCGACGCGGGCGGCGATGGTCTCCACCTTGCCGCTGCCGAGCAGGGTGCCAGCGCGGGTCTTTGGCAGCGGAACGGTCTCGGCGCCGACGACGTCGAGGTGCAGCGCCTCTGCGAGGCTCACAGCCTCGGCGAGGGCATCCGCCGAGTCACGCCGCGCGCCCTGATCTGACGGGATGCAGGACCAGTGCCCGCATCCGTGATGATTCTTCAGGAAATCTCCGCCTCGTAGAGCGTGATGGGCTGCGACGGCATGACGGTGGAGATCGCATGCTTGTAGACAAGCTGCGACTGGCCATCGCGGCGCAGCAGCACACAGAAATTGTCAAACCATGTGATCACGCCCTGAAGCTTCACGCCGTTCATCAGGAAGATCGTGACCGGGACCTTGGCCTTGCGGACGTTGTTGAGAAAGGCGTCCTGAAGGTTCTGTTTGTCGGCAGCCATTGTTTTCAGCCTTAAGTTGTATGAAGCGCCACGGGGACGCCGTTGTTGTTCTTGCGGTCGTAAGTATGGCGACTGAGGCGGGCATTTCCAGTGCCGGCGGCGATTTTTCTGCGCCGGTGTGGCGGGAGCACAGCCGAGGCGCCGCGCCGGTCCGCCATGCTCGTCTTGCGATCAGACGTTCTCTTCCACCTCTTCCGTCCGCGCCCGCTGGCCGGCGGAAATGACGTTCAGCGACTTGAGCTTGCGGTGCAGTGCCGAGCGTTCCATGCCGACGAAGCTGGCGGTGCGCGAGATATTGCCGCCGAAGCGGTTGATCTGCGCCACCAGATACTCGCGCTCGAAGACCTCGCGGGCCTCACGCAGCGCCAGCCCCGCGAAGGCGGCCCCCAGCATCCCGCCGGCGGCGGCGCCGTTGGCGGGCGACTCGCCCACCAGCTCCTCCGGCTGGATCGGACCGTGCTCCGAGCCGAGGATCAGCGCGCGCTCCAGCGCGTTGCGCAGCTGGCGGATGTTGCCGGGCCAGCGCATGGTCTGCAGCTGCGCCTCGGCCTCGGGGCTCAGGACGCGCAGCGGCAGGCCCTGGGCGGTGTTGAGCTCGGCAAGGAAGTGCCGGGCCAGCGGCGGGATGTCCTCGCGCCGCGATTCAAGCGCGGGCACGGAGATCGGCACCACGTTCAGCCGGTGGTAGAGCTCGGTGCGGAAACGGCCGGCGGCCACCTCCTTGGCGAGGTCGCGGGTGGTCGCCGAGAGGACGCGCACGTCCACGCGCACCATGTCCGAGCCGCCGACGCGCTGGAAGGCCTGGTCCACCAGCACCCGCAGGATCTTCGACTGGGTGCCCGGCGGCATGTCCGCCACCTCGTCGAAGAAGAGCACCCCGGTGTGGGCGCGCTCGAAGAGGCCCGGCTCGACCCCGCGTTCGGCGCTGTCGCGGCCGAAGAGCACCTCCTCCATCTGCTCGGCGCCCACCGAGGCGGAGGCCACGGTCACGAAGGGGCCGGCCGCGCGGTCGGAGTGGCGGTGGATGTAGCGGGCGGCGGCGTCCTTGCCGCTGCCGGCGGGACCGGTCAGCATCACCCGGCTGTTGGAGCGCGTCACCTTGTCGAGTTGCGCCTTCATGTGCCGGAAGGAGGAGCTTGCGCCGATCATCTCGGCGACGCCGGTGTCGGCCATGCGCAGCTTGGCGTTCTCGCGCCGGAGCCGCGAGGTCTCCAGCGCCCGGCCGATCACCACCATCAGCTGGTCGATGTTGAAGGGCTTCTCGATGAAGTCGTAGGCGCCCTGCTTGATGGCCGCGACCGCGATCTCGATGTTGCCGTGGCCCGAGATGATCACCACCGGGATCGCCGGATTGTCGCGGCGCACCCGCTTGAGGATGTCGATCCCGTCGAGCCGGCTGTCCTTCAGCCAGATGTCGAGGATGATCAGATCCGGCGGCGCGGCGTTGATCGCCGCGAAGGCCGTGTCGCTGTCCCAGGCCAGGCGGACGCCATGGCCCTCGTCTTGCAGGATGTCGCCGATCAGGTCCCGGATGTCGGGCTCGTCGTCCACTACCAGAATGTCGGTCATCAGGTGCCCTCTCTCAACTTGGCGGCGATCTTGCTGCGCGTGTCGCCTTCGCTTGCATGGTCCGGGATTGCCCGTGGCAGCGTGATCCGCGCCCAGGCGCCCGGTCGGGTGGCCCCCCCGAAGACGGGGGCGGGCCGCAGTTCCAGCGTCCCGTCGTGTTCCTCGATGATCTTCTTGACGATCGGCAGGCCGAGCCCGGTGCCCTTGGCCCGGCTGGTGACATAGGGCTCGAAGAGCCGTACCGGCTTATCGGGCAGGCCGGGGCCGTTGTCCTGGATGTCGAGGACCAATGCGTCGGGCTCGGCGCTCAAGGCCACGCGGATCTCGCCGGTGATGCCGGGGGCCGCGTCCTCGCGCTCGATGATGGCTTCGGCGGCGTTCTTGAGCAGGTTGGTCAGGGCCTGGCTGATCATCGTCCCGTCGAGGTTGGCCAGCACCGCGTGGTCGGGCAGCGTGACCGTATAACGTATCTCGGGCCGGGCGGTTTCCTGCAGCAGCACCGCGTCGGTGACCAGCCGGCCGAGATCGACCGGCTTGCGCTCGGGGGTAGGCATGCGGGCAAAGCGCGAGAACTCGTCGACGATGCGCCGCAGGTCGTTGGTCTGGCGGATGATCACGTCGGCGTATTGCTCAAGTGCTGCGCGGTCCGCCTCGCCCACCATCGGACCGAACTTGCGGCGCAGCCGCTCGGCCGAGAGCTGGATCGGCGTCAGCGGGTTCTTCACCTCGTGGGCGATGCGGCGCGCCACGTCGCCCCAGGCCGCCATGCGCTGCGCCACGGCGAGGTCGGTCACGTCGTCGAAGGAGACGACGAAGCCCTCGACGCGGCCGTCGTCGGACTGGCGGGTGGCCATGCGCACCAGGAGGTCGCGCTCGCCGGACTTGCCGCGCAGCGCCACCTCGCCTTGCGCCACCCCGCCGCGGCGGGCATCGAGCCGGTCGAAGAGCTCGGCGAATTCCGGCACCGCCTCCTCCAGCCGCTGGCCGATGGCGGCGTCGGCGCGCAGTCCGAGCATGGCAGTGGCGGCGGCGTTCATCACGTCGATCCGGCCCGAGCCGTCGAGGCCGATCACGCCGGCGGTAACGCTCGAGAGCACCGAATCGAAGAGGCGCCGGCGGCGTTCGGTCTCGTCGTGGGTGGCGACAAGGGCGTCGCGCTGGGCCTTCACCTGGCGGGTCATCTCGTTGAAGGCGCGCCCCAGCAGGGCGATCTCGTCGTCGCCCTTCTCCTCGCGCACCCGCACGTCGAAGTCGCCCTGCCCGACCCGTGCCGCGGCACCTGCGAGGCGGCCCACCGGCTGGGCGAGGCGCTCGGCGAACCAGAGGCCGGCCCAGACCGCGGCGAGGATCACCACCATGGCGAAGCCGAGGTAGATCAGCGCGAACTCGAACAAGAGGCTGCCGCGGTCCTCCTCGAGCTGGTGATAGAGCACCACGGTTTCCTGGGTCTCGTCGAGCAGGCCGAGGATCTCGCCGTCGACGTCGCGGCTGACGTAGAGGTAGTGGTCGGCGAAGGAGTTGAGCCGCAGGAGCGCGCGGAACTCGTTGTTCTCCCAGTCATGGATCACCACGATCTCGCCGGCCTGCGCCCGGGCGATGTCCTCGGGCGAGGGCGGCGTGTAGTAGAAAAGATAGCTGCGCTCGCCGCGCGCCCGGAGCTGGCCGTCACTGTCGATCACATAGGCCTTGGGCAGGGCGCGCTGCATCTGCAGCTGTCCGCGGGTCAGGAGCTCACGCAACTGGCCGCCGGTCAGCAGCGGAAAGCGGTCCTTCTGCTCGTCGAGAAAGGCGCCGAGCTGGCGGGCGTCGCTCTGCAGGGTGACGCGGTGTTCTTCCTCATAGGCCTGGGCCGCCGCCAGCGAGTTGGTGACGACATTGCGCACGCGGTCCGAGAACCAGCCCTCCAGCCCGAAGTTGAGTGAAACCGCGGCAAAGATCGCCACGAGCACCGTGGGGATCAGCGCGATGCCGGTGAAGAAGCGCACGAGGCGCGTGTGCAGCCGCGATCCGGCGGACCGCTTCCGGCGGGCGGAAATCATCTCGCCCACCCGCCGCGCGACGAAGACCGCCACCACAAGCGCGTAGACGAAATCGGCGAGGAGCACGAGCCGCAGCGCGTGGCGGCTGCCCAGCCCTTCCATTTCACCAAGGACCGCAAAGGTCGCAAGCGCCAGCAGCGGCCCGAGGACGATCATCCCCCAGAAGGCCGCTGCCTGCACGCCCCTGCGCTCACGCAACTGGGCGAGCCACGATACGGCTGCTGTCAGGACATCACTGCGCATTCTCGGGCACGCTTCTTTTTGCTCGACTGTGGCAGTCTTACATCATCCGCTTGCCACGTGTAACCCGAATGTCGAGGTCGCGTATTTTTTTTCGCAGGGTATTCCGGTTTATGCCGAGCAGCTCGGCGGTGCGAACCTGGTTGCCGCGGGTCGCCGACAGCGAGAGCGCGATCAGCGGCAGCTCCATCTCCTTGAGAATGCGGTCGTAGAGACCGTCGGGCGGCAGGCTCTCGCCGTGCAGGTCGAAGTAGCGCTTGAGATGCAACTCGATCGCCTGGCTGAGGCGCTGGGGTGCGGTGCCCTGCGGACCGGCACCAGCGGTGGTCGGACGGGCCGAGATCTCGGCTGTGACGGCCGTGCCCGAGATCACGTCGTCCGAGCAGAGCACGCAGAGGCGGCGCATCAGGTTTTCCAGCTCGCGGACGTTGCCGCTCCATTCCTGCTTCTTGAGGATCTCGGCCGCCTCCTTGGACAGCGTCTTGCGCGGCAGCCCCTCGGTCTCGGCGCGTCGCAGGAAGGCGCGGGCGAGGTCGGGCACGTCCTCCAGCCGCTCGCGCAGCGGCGGCAGGCGGATCGGCACCACGTTCAGCCGGTAGAACAGATCCTCGCGGAAGCGGCCCTCGTTGATCAGCGCGCGCAGGTCCTGGTGGGTGGCGGCGACGATGCGCACGTTGGCGGTCTGCAGGTCGCGCCCGCCGACGCGGGTGAACTCGCCCTCCTGCAGCACCCGCAGGAGCCGCGTCTGTGCGTCGAGCGGCATGTCGCCCACCTCGTCGAGGAAGAGCGTGCCGCCCGCGCGCCTGCTCGAACTTGCCGGGCATGGCGCGGTCGCGCACCGGTGAAGGCGCCCTTCTCGTGGCCGAAGAGCTCGCTCTCGATCGAGATCCCGCGGGATCGCCGCCATGTTGATCGCCACGAACGGCCCCGCCTTGCGCAGGCCGAAGTTGTGCAGCGCGCGCGCCACCAGCTCCTTGCCGGTGCCGCTCTCGCCCGAGATCATCACCCCGAGGTCGGTGTTCATCAGCCGCGCGAGGATGCGGTAGACCTCCTGCATCGCCTGGCTGCGGCCGATCAGCGGCAGGTTCTCCTCGCGCGGCAGTTCCTCCTCGGGGACGGGCGCGCGGCGCTCCTTCTGCTTCAGCGCCTTGGCGACCTGGCCCAGCACCTCCTTGAGGTCGAACGGTTTCGGCAGGTACTCGTAGGCGCCGACCTCGGCGGCGCGGATCGCGGTCATCACCGTGTTCTGCGCGCTCATCACGATCACCGGCAAGTCGGGCCGGCGCTTGCGTATCGAGGGCAGAAGGTCGAGCGCGTCGCCGTCGGGCATCATCACGTCGGTGACCACGACGTCGCCCTCGCCCTCTTCGACCCAGCGCCAGAGCGTCGAGGCGGTCCCCGTCGCCCTCACCCGGCAGCCGGCGCGGGTCAGCGCCTGGGCGAGCACGGTGCGGATCGTGCGGTCGTCGTCCGCAACCAGGATCGTGCCTTCCATCGATCAGGCCCCCCCGTCTTCCGGCGTGTTTTCCACGGTCTCGTCGTCGGTCTTTCCGCGCCAGACCGGCAGTCGCACCCAGAAGCGGGTGCGGCCGGGCCGGCTCTCGCATTCCACCACCCCGCCGTGGTCGGCGATCAGCTTGGAGACCAGCGACAGGCCGAGCCCGGTGCCGTTCACCTTCGAGCTTACGAAGGGATCGAAGATGTCGCGGATCAGCGTCTCGGGGATTCCTGGCCCGTTGTCGGTGACCGTCACCACCAGCGGCAGGCTCTCGCTCTGCCCGCCGGGGCGCAGCATCTTCACGCCGGGCCGGAAGGCGCTGGCGATGGTGATCACGCCGCCCACCCGCGGTGCCGCCTCGGCGGCGTTCTTCAAGAGGTTCTGGAACACCTGCAAGAGCTGGTCCGGGTCTCCGGCGGTCAGCGGCAGCGACGGGTCGTAGGCCTCCTGGAAGCGCACATGCGAGGCGAAGCCCGCCTGGGCCGACCGGCGGGCGCGGTCGAGCACGTCGTGGATATTGACCGGCTGCCGCCGCGCCGGGCGCAGGTCGCCGAACTGCTCCACCCGGTCCACCAGCTTGCCGATGCGCGCCGTCTCGGCCCGGATCAGCCCGGTCAGCTCGCGGTCGGCGTCGCCGAGGTTCATCTCCAGGAGCTGCGCCGCCCCGGAGATGCCCGCCAGCGGGTTGCGGATCTCGTGGGCGAGCATCGCCGCCATGCCGGTGACCGAGCGCGCCGCCGAGCGGTGGCCGAGGCTGCGGTCCATCTTGTCGGCCATGCCCTGCGGATGCAGCAAGAGCAGGATCTCGCCGCCAGTTTCGTTCATGGGAGAGGCATGCACGTTCTGCTGCTGCGGCGGCTGGTCGCCCCAGGCGACGGTCACGTCGTACTGCGCCACCGAGACGCCGCCGCGCCGCGCCTGGCCGATGACGTCGAGCAGCGCGCTGTCGCCGCCGACGAACCGCGCCAGCGGCCTGTCCAGCATCTGGCGCAGCGACGTGGCGCCAAAGCCTTCGGCCGCCGCATTGGCCGCACGAATCGTGTCGTCGGCGGCGAGCACCAGCGCGGGATAGGGGATGGCCCCCCAGAGCGCGTCGAAGCCGATGGCCATCATGCCGCCACCCGCGTGTCGCTGCCGCCGAGCCCATGGCGCAGCAGGCGCAGGACCGTGGCGGGGTCGGTCTCCACCATCAGGGCGCGGCGCAGTTCCTGCGCACCGGCGATCCGGTCGAGGTACCAGCCGAGGTGCTTGCGCGCGACCCGCAGGCCGAGGTCGCGGCCGTAGAAGCCGAGCATCGCCTCGTAGTGCCCGGTGATCAGGTCGAGAAGTGCCGTGCCCGCGGGGTCGGCGGCCGGCCTGCGCCCGTTCAACCGTGCCGCGATCTGCCCGGGCAGCCAGGGCCGCCCGCGCGCCCCGCGCCCGATCATCACCCCGTCGGCGCCGGAGAGGCGCAGCGCCTCGCGCGCCGTGTCGGCATCGGTGATGTCGCCATTGGCGATGACCGGGATTGTGACCGCTGCCTTGACCGCGGCGATCGCCCCCCAGTCGGCGGTGCCCTTATAGAACTGGCAGCGCGTGCGCCCGTGAACAGTCACCATCGCCACGCCGGCCGCCTCGGCGCGGCGGGCGATCTCAGGGGCGGTCAGGCAGGCCTCGTCCCAGCCCAGCCGCATCTTGACCGTCACCGGCACGTCAACGGCGCCGACCACCGCTTCGACCAGCCGCAGCGCGTGGTCGGGATCGCGCATCAGCGCCGAGCCGGATAGGCCGTTGGTAACCATCTTAGAGGGGCAGCCGAAGTTGATGTCGATGATCCGCGCGCCCTGCCCCGCACAGCGCCGCGCCGCCTCGGCCATCCAGTGCGCCTCGCGCCCCGCCAGTTGCACTGCCGTGCGCGCCTCGCCGAGACCGAGCTCGGCCCTTGCGCGGACCGAGGGTCTGGCGCTCACCATGTCGGCGCTGGCGACCATCTCGGAGACGACCATGGTCGCGCCATGTTGCAGCGCAAGCGTCCGGGCGGGCAGGTCGGTGATTCCCGCCATCGGTGCCAATAAAACAGGCGTCTCGCCTCGGATGCGCGAAAGAACGTCAGACATTTGCCCAAGCGCGTTGCACTACTGGGTCAAGGTCTAGCTCAGCCGCATAGATGCTGCAAGTTAATGCAGCGCAGCATTTCGTGACATGGCGGGTTCCGGCGCTCAGCCGCCGGGGGCCGCACTCCACCCTGCACGCATCCGTGCCGCCTCGGCCTCGGCGCCGAGCGGCGGCGAGGCGTCGAGGGCCGCGAGATAGGCGTCGAGCGCCCCGGAGGGCGCACCTTCGGCCGGCACGTAGGTGCCCACGGCGGCCTGCGGCAGCACCAGCGCGATGTGCCAGCCCTCGGCGGTCCGGCAGCCGAGGCTCTCCCAGACCTCACCGCCGGCGTTGCGCAACTGGAACTGCCGGCAGGGGCCGGTGGCGGTCTCGAAGCTGGCGAGGACGGCGGCGCGGCTGCCGTCGGCAAGATCGAGGACCTCGCCGGTCGGGCTGTTCTCCAGCGCCGCGGCTGCCGTGCGCAGATCGGCGAGGCCGGCGCCCGGGTCGCCGGCCGTGCCCTGCCCCAGCAGGAAGCCGAGGCCCGCGGCCAGTGCGACGGTGGCGGCGAGCGGCAGCGCGCCTGTGGACCACGACCGCAAGCGCGAGACCTCCGGCGCCGGCGCGGGACGCAACGCGGCCACCAGATGCTCGGGCGGGGCGTCGGCGAGGGTATCGGCGAAGAGCCCGCGCACCGCCTCGGCGGAGCGGAGGAACCGGTCGTAGCGCCGGCGCAGCACGGGGTCGGCCGCCAGCTGCGCCTGCAGGTCGGCGGCGGTCTCGGGGTCGAGCTCGCCATCGGCAAGTGCCATCAACATGTCGTCCGATACCCTTTCCGTCATGACCGTACCTTTCCGGTTCCCGGTTCTGCCGCGTCCTCGCCCCCCGCCACACCCATCGCCTCGGCCACGGTCAGCCGTGCCCGTGACAGCCGGCTCATCACCGTGCCGATGGGTATGTCGAAGAATCTCGGCGACCTCGCGGTATTTCATTCCCTCGACGCAGACGAGGATCAGCACGCTGCGCTGTTCCTCGGGCATGCCGGCGACCACCTCGCCCACCTCTCCCAGGGTCAGGCGCGTCTCCGTGGTGTCACGCCCGTCCTCGCCGGTGACGTCCTCGGCCCAGGGCGCCTCGACGATCGACAGCACCGGCTTGCGCCGGCGATGCTCGTCGATCCAGATATTGCGCATGATGCGGTAGAGCCAGGAATCGAGCCGGGTTCCGGGGGTGAACTGCGCGATCCGGTCGAGCGCGCGCAGGCAGGTGGTCTGCACCAGGTCGTCGGCCTGGTCCGGCGCGCGGGCCAGGCTGCGGGCGAAGGCGCGCAGCCGTGGCAGCAGCCGGATCATCTCCTCTCGGACATTGTCGCTCACGGTGCGATACTCACCCTGTCGCTTTCTTCAGGCGGGCAACGACCGCTCTGACAGATTTATTCCCCTTTCCGCGATACTGGCAGGAATAGACCGGAGGCCCATATCGTAATAGCGACGACGGACAAGAGACAGGTGCGCCATGGACAGCCAGAACACGCCCGGGATGATCACGCGGCGCGCAATGCTGCAGCGCCTCGGGCTCGGCGCCACGGCGGCCTATGCGACGCCTGCGCTGCTGGTCCTGCCAAGTGCGGCACGAGCGAGCAGCGGCGGCTCCGGGGGGAGTGGCGGCGGGGGCGGGCGCGGTGGTGGTGGGGGCGGCGGCGCACGCGGCGGTGGCGGGGGCGGCGGCCGGCGTAGCTCGGGCGGGCGCGGTTCGGGCGGGGGAACCTCCGAGTGGCAGCGCCAGCGGCGGACCCGTCAGCGGGTGCAGCAGCAGCGGCAACCGCAGAGACAACCGCAGCGGCAGACGCGGCGGCGCGCGCAGCCGCCTCCGCCACCTCCGGAATTCGTGGTGCTGCTGCCGGACGGGACCGCGATTGCTCCGATCGAAGCGCTCGGCTACGCCGTCGTCGCCCGGCGCAGCAACGCGGTGCTCGAGGGCGAAGTGATGCGGCTGCGCGCGCCTGCCGGCCGCACGCTGGCCGAGGCGCGGACCGAGGTCTCCGGCCTCCTGCCGGTTCGCGCACTCGACCTCAACGCGCTCTACCGGCCCAACGCGCTGCTCTGCGAGGACGGCGACTGCATGGCCTTCGACATGATCGACTGGCGCCCGCGCAGCGGCGGATGCAGCCTCAGCCCGCGGATCGGCATGATCGACACCGGGGTCAACCCCGAGCAGCCCGCCCTCCGGGGGCAGCGGCTGACCGTGATGGAGGCGGGCCGCGGCGAACGCCCCCCCGCCACCGCACTGCACGGCACGGCGATCGCGACGCTGCTGATCGGGCGCGCCGACAGCCGCACGCCGGGGCTCTTACCCGAGGCCGAGCTCATCGCCGTGAACGCCTTCTTCACCGCCGGCGGTGACGATGCCGCCGACGTCTACGCGATTGCCGAGGCAATCGACGTGCTGATGGCGCTCGGTATCACTATCATCAACATGAGCTTCTCCGGCCCCCCCAACGACGTGCTGGAGGACCTGGTGAACCGCGCCGCGCTTGCGGGCGTGGCGCTGGTGGCTGCGGCCGGCAACGGCGGGCCGCTGGCCGATCCTGCCTATCCCGCCGCCTATCCCGCCGTCATCGCCGTCACCGCCATCGACCGGCGCCAGAATATCTACCGCCAGGCCAACCGCGGCGACTACGTCAGCTTCGCGGCCCCCGGCGTCGATCTCTGGACCGCGGCGTCGATCTCGGGCGGGCGGCTGCGCTCGGGCACCTCCTATGCCGCGCCCTTCGTGACCGCGGCGCTGGCAGCCCGGCGCATCGAGGCGCCGGACGAGCCGCTGGCCGAGAGCCTGGCGCTCCTGGCGACGAACGCCGAGGATCTCGGCGATGCCGGGCAGGACGAGACCTTCGGCCACGGAGTCATCCGGGCCGGATTCCTCTGTGCGGCACAAGGGTAGCGATCCCACCGGAATAAACGCCACGAGGTGGCGTTGCTCCAGTACGGGCGGCAGGACGCCTCCCGGCTGGAGACCGAAAAAGGGGATTGCACGATGACCAAGACACCGGACGAGACCGAGGATCGCGACGCGATGAACCGGCGCAACATGCTCCGGCGGGTCGGGCTCTGCGCTGCGGCGGTCTATGCCGCGCCGTCGCTCCTGACGCTGGAGGGCGAAGCCAAGGCGAGCGGCGCCTCGGGTGGACGCGGCTCTGGCGGCAGCGGCTCGGGTGGGCGCAGCTCGGGTGGGCGCAGCTCGGGCGGACGCAGCTCGGGCGGACGCAGCTCCGGCGGCCGCAGCTCGGGTGGACGCAACACCGGCACGCGCAGCACCAATGGGCGCAGCTCCGGCGGCCGCAGCTCGGGTGGACGCAACACCGGCGCGCGCAGCACCAATGGGCGCAGCTCCGGCGGACGGACATGGGCCAGGCAGAACGCAGCCCGCCAGCAGGCGGCTCGGCGGAACGCGGCACGGCGCAGCACCCGCAACTCCCGCCGCACCAGCCGGAACGCCAGGCAGGACATGCGCCTGTTGCGCAACATGTTCGGGTTCCGCTGACGATGAGCGGTTCGGCCGCCATGGCAGCGACCGACGGCGGGGCGCCTGCGCCCCGCCACCCCGACACCTTCACGCTGGAGTTCACTGAATTCCGCGTCCCCGTGCGCTTCGTGGATTCCGCGGAGGTGGCCGCGAACATGCGCCAGAGCCTGCACGACTGGGAGGTCGTGCCGGGCGTGGAGGCGGCGGATCCGCCGGTGGTTCTGCGGCGCCTGCCCGACGGCTACCGGGTGGAGTTCGATCTGGCTCGACGAGCCGGTCACCGGGCTCACCAGCGTCTCGGCGGCCTGCGTCGCGCTGATCGACGTGCTGGAATGCCTGCTCGACGCCGACCCGTCGCTCCTGTGCCTGCACTGCGCCGCGGCGGAGATCGCCGGCCGGCTGGTGGTGATGACCGGCCCGAGCCACATGGGCAAGAGCACGCTGGCCAGCCGGCTGTCGGCCGAGGATTCTGGCGCTCTACTGCGACGACATGCTGCTGGTCGACCGCGCCGGCCGCGGCATCGCCGTCGGCCTCGGCCCGCGCCTGCGGCTGCCGCTGCCCGACATCGCGACGCCGGCGTTCCGCGACCACGTGGCGCGCCATCTCGGCCCGGCGGACGACCGCTACGGCTTTCTCAACGCGCCGACCGTCGCCGGCTACGGGCGGCGCGCGCCGATCGGTGCGATCGTCCTGCTCGAGCGCCGGCCCGACGGCCCGGCCCGGTTCCGCCGCGCCGAGCCGGCGGAGGCGCTCGGCTTCCTGATCCGCCAGAACATCGCCTCCGGTCGCGCGCCGGCCGAGGTGCTGAACCGCCTGCGCCGGCTGGCCGCGCGGGTGCCCTGCATGCGGCTGGAATACTCCGACCTCGAGGATGCCACCGCCCTCATCCTGCGCACCTTCGCGCGCTGGCCCCTGCGCAGCCTTCCCCTCTTGCCCGCGCGCGCCCCCGAGCCGCCCGCTTCGGCCGGGCCGGTGCCGCTGCCCGATCCGGGGCGGCGCTACCGGCGGCGGGGGGACGTCACCGTGCGCCGGTTCGGCGGCGAGGTCTTCGTCTCGCAGGCGGAGGAGCGGCGCATCCTGCGGCTGAACCCGGTGGGCGGCGCGGTCTGGACATTGCTGGAGGCCCCGGCCACGCCCGGCAAGATCGCCCGGGATCTGGCCATCGCCTTTCCGGACGTGCCGCGCGCGACGATCGAAGCCGACGTGCTGCGGATGATGGGTGAAATGCTCGCCTGCGCGCTTATCCGCGAGGAAGCCGCGGCGGGCTGAACCACCGGCTCCCGAGCCCCTAAAGCCTGGCGGGCGCGTCCACCTCCAGCCGCGCCGCGAGGCCGGTGAGCGCGGTGCGGGCGGAATCGGTCCAGGGGGCGGCGCGCGACAGGAACAGCGTTGCCTGGCTGCGCAGGATCAGCCCGTCCTCCAGCACTTTCAACTGGTTGTCGCGCAAGGTCGAGCCGGTGGTGGTGATGTCGGCCACCGCCTCGGCGGTCAGGTTCTTCACCGCGCCTTCGGTCGCCCCCTGGCTGTCCACCAGCGCATAGTCGGCAACCCCATGCGCGCGGAAGAAGCCGCGCACCAGGTGGCGGTACTTGGTCGCCACCCGCAGCCGGTGGCCGTGCCGGGCGCGGAACTGCGCGGCGGCGCCGTCGAGATCGCCCATGTCGGTGACGTCGATCCAGGCCGCAGGCACCGCCACCACCAGATCGGCGAAACCGAAGCCCATGGGCGCCAGCTCCGCCAGCCGCTCGGACCAGGCAGGCACCTCCTCGCGCACAAGATCCTGCCCGGTCACGCCCAGGTGCAGCCGCCCTGCCGCCAACTCGCGCGGGATCTCGGCAGCGGCCAGCAGCACCAGCGCCACCCCATCGGCACCGCGCACCGTGCCGCCATAGGTGCGCCCCGCCCCGTCGCGCTCGATGGCGACGCCACGGGCCGCAAACCAGGCGATCGTCTCCTCCTGGAGCCGGCCCTTGGAGGGTACCCCAAGCTTCAGCGTCATGGCGATACCCCGGCCAGCGCCAGCAGCGCCTCGGGATGGACGATGCCGCCCACCGCCGGCACCCGCCGCCCCTGCCCCAGCACCTGCGTCAGCGCGTCATAGCGCCCGCCGCTGGCGATGGGCGGCAAGTCGGGGCGGCCCGGGGCGAAGGCGCCGAAGACGAAGCCGTCGTAGTACTCGAGGCTGGTGCGCCCGAAGCTCGCCTCGAAGGCGAGGCTCTCCGGCGCAATCCCGCGCGCGGCAAAGGCGTCGAGCCTCGCGGCCAGCCGATCGGCGGCGGGTACAAGCGCGGGCATGTCGCGGGCGATCTCGCGCAACTCGGCCAGCACGTCGACGGAACTGCCCCGCAGCGCCAGCACCGCCTCCAGCCCCGCCACGGCGCGCGGATCGAGCGGCGGCGTTGCCGCCTCGGCGGCGAGCCGGGTGACGCGGGCCGCGATCTCCTCGGCGCTGCGCAGGCCGACCGGCGCGCCGGCGGCGGCGATCACCTCAGGGATCCGCCCCTCCGCCTCGGCCGCCAGCAGGTCCGCCCGGCGCTCGGCAAAGGTGCCGTGCCGGACGCCATAGCGCTCCAGCAGCGCGCGGAACCGCGCTGGCCGCCAGACATGGCGGCGCAGGGCGGCGCGGCGGACGGGGCTGGTGGCGAGCGCGTCTATGGCGGCCAGCACCAGCCCTATGTCGCCGGTGACGATCTTCACCGGTGCACTCCCCAGCGCCTCGACGATCAGCGCCAGCACCTCGGCGTCGCATGCCGCGGCGTCCGCGCCGTCGAAGACCTCGATACCAGCCTGCAGATACTCGCGCGGCTGCGACGACCCCGCCTCCTGCCGCCGCCAGACCGGCCCGCAGTAGACGTAGCGCGCGGGCAGGGAGCCGCCGGCCATGTGAAGCCGGACGATCGGCACGGTGAAGTCGGGGCGCAACATCATCTCCGCCCCCTCGTCCTCGGCCACGAAGGCCCGCGCCCGGATGTCCTCGCCGTAGAGGTCGAGCAGCACGTCGGCCGGCTGCAACGCAGCGGCATCAACGCGCGCGCCGCCGGTGGAGGACAGCACGCCGATCAGCCGCGCCACCTCGGCCTCAAGCCGGGCGAGGCCGGGGCCGATGCGCGCACCGGCCAGCCAGGCGCGGTCGGCCACCATGCTCAGGCCCGCGCCCGGGCGATCATTGCGCGCACCTCGGCCACCAGCGCCGCGCGCGGCACCTCGGTCTGCGCCGGTTGTGAGGACCAGTCCTCGTGGGTGGCGATGTTCGCCGCCAGACGCGCCCCCAGCGCCAGATCCTTGAGCTGGACCACGCCGCGGGCCTCTTCGTCGCCGCCCTCGATCACCGCCACCGGGGCGCCCCGCTGGTCGGCGTACTTGAGCTGCCGGCCCATGTTGCCGCCGCCGAGAAACACCTCGGCGCGGATGCCGGCGGCGCGCAGCTCGGCCGCCATCGCCTGATATCCGGCCATTCGCTCGCGATCCATGGCGGTGACGATCACCGGGCCCGGCGGGGTCGCCTCTGCAGCGCTGCGCACGGCAAGGGCTGCCAGCAGCCGGTCGACGCCGATCGAGATGCCGGTGGCCGGCACGCTCTCGCCGGTGAAGCGGCGCACCAGGTCGTCGTAGCGCCCGCCGCCGGCCACCGAGCCGAACTGCCGCGGCCGGCCCTTCTCGTCGAGCACCTCGAAGGTCAGCTCCGCCTCGTAGACCGGCCCGGTGTAATAGCCGAGGCCGCGCACCACCGACGGGTCGATGACGGCCCGCCCGGTGCCCCGCACATCCAGCAGCTCGGCGACGGTCTCCAGTTCGCGCACCCCCTCGGCGCCGGTCTCCGAGCCCCCGACCAGCCCGGCAAGGGCGGCACAGGTCGCGGCGGCATCGTCGCGCCGCGCCGCCATGAACCCGAGGATCACGTCGGCCTGCTCATCCCCCAGACCGGCCCCCCTTGTGAAGTCCCCGCTCTCGTCACGCCGGCCCGCCCCGATCAACGCGCGCACCCCCTGCGGCCCCAGCCGGTCGAGCTTGTCGATCGCCCGCATGACAATGCCGCGCTCATGGGCGAAGCGCTCGGGGTCGGCGGGGTCGAGCACGCCCGCCACCTCCATCACTCCGTTCAGCACCTTGCGGTTGTTGATGCGGATCAGATAGTCGCCGCGCGCGATCCCCGCCGCCTCCAGCGCCTCGCCGAGCATCCCGCAGATCTCGGCGTCCGCGGCGACGCTGGCCGCCCCCACCGTGTCGGCATCGCACTGATAGAACTGCCGGAACCGCCCCGGCCCCGGCTTCTCGTTGCGCCAGACCGGGCCGACCTGGTAGCGCCGGTAAGGGTTGGGCAGCTCGCGGCGGTGCTGGGCGAACACCCGCGCGAGGGGCGCGGTCAGGTCGTAGCGCAGCGCCAGCCAGCCCTCGTCCGCGTCCTCCCAGGCGAAGACACCCTCGTTCGGCCGGTCCACGTCCGGCAGGAACTTGCCCAGCGCCTCGACGGTCTCAACCGCGCTGGTCTCCAGGGGATCGAAGCCGAAAGCGTGATAGACCTCCGTTACCCGCGCCAGCATCTCGGCCCGCGCCCGCACCTCGGCCCCGAAATAGTCTCGAAAGCCCCGCGGCGTCTCGGCGCGCGGACGGCGAGGTCCCTTCGTCTTCTCCTTGGCCATGGCGGGTTCCGGGGCTCGGTGGCGGTGTCGCTGTCGCGCGCCCTCTAACCCGGAGCGGGCAGGCGGGGCAAGCTCAGCCGTCGGCGAGCCCGCTGTAGCCGCCGCGATAGAAGATGAGCGGTGCGACATCCCGCAGCGAAAAGCGCAGCACTTCACCCACCACGATCAGGTGATCGCCCCCGTCATATCCGGCAGCGTGGCGGCACTCGAACCGCGCCGCGCAGCCGTCCAGGAGCGGCGTTCCCCCGGCCCCGCGCCCGGTGGCAAAGCCATCGAAGGCGTCGCTGTCGCCCGACAGCGGTGCCGCGAACCGCTCGGCCAGCGCGCGCTGGTCGCAGCCGAGCACATGGATGGCGAAATGCGAGGCCGCCTCGAAGGCGGGAAATCGCGCCGACTTGCGGGCCGGCGACCAGAGCACCAGCGGCGGCACCAGCGAGACGCTGGCGAAGCTGTTGGCGGTGATGCCGAGCGGCCCGGCCGAGGTCATTGTGGTCACAACCGTCACCCCGGTGGCGAACCGCCCCAGCGCGTCGCGCAACTGCCGATCGTCGAATTCCGCCACTCGCCGCTCCCGTTGACCTTGCGCGGGCCGATCCCTAGCGCGCCCTCCCGCGGCTGTCGAATCCGCGCTAGGCTACCTGGGGCAAACCAACGGGAAAGACAGCATGGCGGACCGCGCGCGGCTCACGGAACTGGAGATCGCCCTCACCCACCAGGAGCGGGTGGCGGAGGAGCTGAGCGAGATCGTCCGCGTCCAGGCCGGCCGCCTGGACCGCGTGGAACGGGCACTGACGCAGCTGGCGGAGCGGCTGGCAGAGCTGGAGGCGCAGGCCGCATCCCGGCCGGCGGCCGATACCCGGCCGCCGCACTGGTAGTGTCGCGGCCTACTTGCGGCCCATCACCATGCCGACGATCGCGGTCAGGATGCCGCCGCCGGCGCCGCCGCCGATGAGCTGGGCGATGAGCGTACCCCAGTCGATGCCACCCGCAGCCGCCTCCGCCGCGGCCGGGTCGATGGGCGCGCCGCCGAACATGCTGCCCAGAAGTGATCCGCCGACCACGCCACCCACGGCCCCGGACAGGAGCTTCGGCAGCAGCGCCATGCCGGCGGTCTTGACCAGGTTGCCGGCGACGCCACCGCCGACCATGCCGGCGATGGCGTTAACGATTATCGCAACGATGCCTTCCATTTCACTCCCCCGAGGTTCCGCACCATGCACCTTGCTGATCGCGGTGCGGCAGTATCGCATTGGCCATTGAAAACGCAACCAAACTTCTGCAGCCTCCGGCGACGCCGGTCTCGCTACGCCGGACATTCGGCACGCGGCTGATCCCGGTGGGCACGCTCTATGACCCGTTCATCGCCCGCGGCCTCGATGCTCTGAACTACGCCTGCTATCAGGACGCGCGGTTCCTCCTGGTCGAGACGCACTCCGGCGTGACGCTGGCGCCCGAAGACGGCGCGCACCAGTCGATCGGCTCGCCGCTGATCGGCATTAGCCAGGACGGCCTCGCCGCCTTCAAGCCGGCCTTCTCGGACGAGCTGCCATCGTCATGGAATGGGCCTTCGACTACCTCCAGCGCGAGGGCGACGGGCATTCCGACCTGCGCGACGAGCGCACCTGGCTGCGCGACGAGAGCGGCGGCTCGGTCTACCTCCGGCTCTCCACCCGCCCGATGGAACAGCCGCGCCGTGACCCCGCCGCGATCCGCCAGGGCGTGATCGACGGCGCCTACTGGCTGCGCGAGCCGGGGCCGAATTCCGAGGTGGTGATCGCCTATCAGGGCGTGGTGGCGTCGGAAGCCATCGCCGCCGCCGGTCTCGCCGGGGAGGCGCGGCGCGACATCGGCGTGCTGGCGGTGACCTCTGCCGACCGGCTCAACGCCGGCTGGCAGGCGGCCCAGCGCGCCCGCAGCCGCGCGCAGGCCGCCGCCAGCCAGGTCGAGCGGCTGCTCGCCCCCCAGCCCCGGCACTGCTGATCACCGTCATCGACGGGCACCCCGCCACCCCTGTCGTGGCTTGGCAGCGTCCACGGCCACCGGGTTGCCGGGCTCGGGGTCGAGCACTTTGGCCAGACCGGCACGGTGCGCGATCTCTACCGGCATTTCGGAATCGACCGGAACGCGATCCCCGCGATGATTACCGCCCTGTCGACGGGGCGGCCGCTGTAGGTAGTCGGGCGCGACTGACCGTTTTCTCTACCATGGCGCGAATGCCATTGATTCCATTCGCCTCTTTCCTTGGCAGGCGCGACCCGATCACTTGTTCACGTGAGTGCGACAATCGGTTGAAAACGCTTAACCAATGGCGTACATTTGCATAGCTAGCCTGCGCTTGCCACGAATTCCTGCTAGGCGCGGCGGGGGGTTCGGGCGTAAGGACTTCTGAGGCCCGCGCGAGAGATGCGCGCAATAGCAAGGCACGGATCATGTATCTGCCCGAGAACGATGCCCAGATGTTCGACATCCTGTCGGAGCTGCGCACCTATGCCGCGGCGAACGACATGCCGCGCCTGGCTGAGTCGCTCGACGACGCCCTGATGCTGCTTGCCGCCGAGGCGCGTGCGCCGGCCCGCACCATCGTCGGCACCGCCACCAGCCGCGACAAGCGCTGACCAGGCGTCAGCACATGTTAATACCGCACTAACGGCGGGCAAATATTCTTTTTTTCAACGACATACTCGGATTCGCAAGCTTGCAAATCCGCTTTCGAGGCGCCGCTAGTCCCAGGACCAGGGCGTCGTGAACTGCCCCAGAACCGCGCCCACGGCCGCGTCGTCGCGGGCAGCTGTACCAGCCGCCACCACCGCTACCAGCCCGAGCTTGCGGTCCTCCTTCACCTTGTGCACCCGCGCCTCCAGCCCCGCCGTCTCCAGAGCCTCGTCGTAGATCCGGGTGATCGCCCGGCGCCGCAGAATCCGGCTTGAAGACCTTGCCCACCGCGGTCTTGGGCAGTTCGGCCAGCACCTCCAGGTACTTGGGCACCGCCGCCTGCTCGGAGATATGCTCCCTGGCGTGCGCGAGCAGTTCCTCCTCCCCCGCGCTGGCCCCCTCGATCAGCTCGACATAGACCGCCGGCACCTCGCCGGCATGGGCATCCGGCTGGCCGATCGCCCCGGCGAAGGCCACGGCGGGATGGGCGATCAGCGCCTCCTCGATCACCGCCGGGTCGATGTTGTGCCCGCCGCGGATGATCAGCTCCTTGGCGCGACCGGTGATCCAGATATACCCGTCCGCATCGATCCGCCCCGAATCCCCGGTGCGCAGATAGCCCTCCGGCGTGATCAGCCCGCGGTTCTTGTCCGGGTCGGTATAGACCGGCGCCGCCACGCCGGGGTTCTTCACGCAGAATCTCGCCCACCTCGTCGGTGCCGCACTCCCGCACCACCGCGCCCGCGGCATCGCATTTGAGGATGCGCACGTCGGTGTGGACGAAGGGAATCCCGACGCTGCCGATCTTGCGCTCGCCATAGGGCGGGTTGATCGCCACGAGGCAGGTGGCCTCGGTCATGCCGTAGCCTTCGAGGATCATGACGCCGGTGGCCGCCTCGAATCGGTTGAAAAGCTCCACCGGCATCGCCGCCGAGCCGCTGATCGCCAGCCGCAGCGTCGAGACATCCGCATCGATGGGGCGCTGCATCAGCGCAGAGGCGGCGGTCGGCACGGTGATCAGGAAGCTGACCCGGTATCGTTCGATCAGTTTCCAGAAGTTCTTGAGCACGCCGGCGCCCCGGTAGCCCTGCGGCGTCGGGAAGACGACCTGCGCGCCGGACACGAGGCAGGACATGAAGATCGGATAGGCCGCCAGCACATGGAACATCGGCAGCGGGCACATCAGCACGTCCGCCTCGGTGAACATGTAGGCCGATCCGATCCAGCCGTTGTAGAGGATGCCGCGGGCGCGATGCTGGGCGACCTTGGGCAGGCCGGTGGTTCCGCCGGTGTGAAAGCAGGCGCAGACCCGGTCGTCGAGCGTCTCCGCGAAGTCGAGCCGGTCGGCGGGCTGGCGCTTCAGCGCGCCCTGGAAGTCGAGCACCTGTGCCTTGTGGGTAACCGCGAGCTTGGGGCGCAACATCGGCATCGCCCAGGCGAGCGGGGTCGGCAGGTAGCGCGCGAGATCGACCTGCAGCACCGCGCTCACCTCCGGCGCCAGCGCCACCGCGGCATCGACCTTGGGGGCGAGGTCGGTCTGCGGGAAGGGTGCGAGCGTCACCACCACCTTCACGCCGGTCTCGCGCAGGATGGCAGCGATATGCTCGGGCGCCAGCAGCGGGTTGATCGGCACGACGATGCCCGCCGTGGCACCGGCCAGCAGCGCTATCGGCGCCTCCAGCCCGTTCGGCAGCACATAGGCCACGCCGTCCTGCGGCCCCACCCCGAGACTGCGGAAGAGGTTGGCGGCACGGGTGACCTCGGCGCGCAGATCGGCCCAGGTGATCGACACCGACTTGTCGGCGGGGCCTGACTTCAGCTGGAAACTGATCGCCGGCCGCGCCGGAAAGCGCGTCGCCGTGGCGACCAGCTGCTCGTAGAGCGAGCGGGCCTGCCAGGGGTCGCCGGCCGGCGCCTCGGCCTCGGCCGCCAGCTTGTCCGCCAGGGTGGCGATGTGAAGCATGTCGATCTCCCCGTCCCGCCGGGCCGGCCGAATTCCGCGGATGTCGGCGGATAATGGTTGGCGAAATCACTCACGGCAAGACCCGAAATCATCGGGGCTCAAAAGCGTGCGAGCCGTGTCTACACATTGTGTAGACACAAGTTTTCATTTTGCTTTTCAATTACTTAGTATGCGTATCAACGTGTTACACCCCGCCGGGGCCGCTCACGCCGCCCCGTCGGTGAACTGCAGGCGGGCAAGGCGGGCGTAGAGCCCGTCCTCAGCGACCAGCGCGCCGTGGCTGCCCTCGGCGACGATGCGGCCGTCCTGGAAGACCACGATCCGGTCGGCGCGCTTCACCGTGGCGAGCCGGTGCGCGATGACCAGCGTGGTGCGCCCGGCGGTAAGCCGCTCCACCGCCTGCTGCACGGCGCGCTCGCTCTCGGCATCGAGCGCGCTGGTCGCCTCGTCGAGCAAAAGGATCGGCGCGTCGCGCAGGATGGCCCGCGCGATGGCCAGCCGCTGGCGCTGGCCCCCCGAGAGCATGATCCCGCGCTCGCCCACATAGGTGTCGTATCCCTGCGGCATGCGGGCGATGAACCCGTCGGCCACGGCGGCGCGGGCGGCGGCCTCGACCTCGGCGTCGCTCGCCTCGGGCCGGCCGAAGCGGATGTTCTCGCGCGCGCTGGTGGCAAAGACCACCGGCTCCTGCGGCACCAGCGCGATTCGCCGGCGCAGGTCGGTGCGCGTCACGTCGCGCAGGTCGATCCCGTCGAGCGTCACCCGCCCGGCATCGGGGTCGAAGAAGCGCAGCAGGAGCTGGAAGATCGTGGACTTGCCCGCGCCGGACGGGCCGACCAGCGCCACGGTCTCGCCTGCCCGGACGGTGAGCGAGAGCCCTTCGACGGCGGCCACGTCCGGGCGGGCAGGATAGCGGAACGTCACCTCGTGAAAGCCGATATCGCCGCGCAGCACGGCTGGCAGCGCCAGCGGCACAGCCGGGTCGGTGACCGTGTCGGCGGTCTCGATGATCTCGACCATGCGCTCGGTGGCCCCGGAGGCGCGCTGCATCTCGCCCCAGATCTCGGAGAGCGAGGCGACCGCGCCGGCGACCATCACCGCATAGATGACGAACTGCACCAGCGCGCCGGGGGTCATCGCCCCTGCCCGCACGTCGCGCGCCCCCACCCAGAGCACGCCGACGATCGAGGAGAAGACAAGGAAGATCACGATCGCCGTCAGCACCGAGCGGGTCAGGATGCGCCGCCGCGCCGCGTCGAAGGCGCGCTCGGTCAGCGCGCCGAAGGCGTCGCGGCTCGGTCCCTCGTGGGTGTTGGCCTGCACCGTCTGCGCGGCGAGCAGAACCTCCGAGGCGAGCGCGCTGCTCTCCGCGATGCGGTCCTGGTTCTCGCGGCTGAGCGTGCGCAGCCGGCGGCCGAGTGTCAGGATCGGCACCACCACCAGTGGCACGACCACCAGCACCAGCGCCGTCAGCTTGGGACTGGTGATCGTCAGCAGCACCAGCCCGCCGAAGAGCGTCAGACCGTTGCGCAGCGCGATCGAGACCGAGGAGCCGATGACCGACAGCACCAGCGTCGTGTCGGTGGTCAGCCGCGACAGTACCTCGCCGGTCATGATCCTCTCGTAGAAGGCGGGGCTCATGCCCACGACCCTGTCGAAGATCGCCCGGCGGATGTCGGCCACCACCCGCTCGCCCAGCCGGGTGACGAAGTAGAAGCGCAACCCCGAACCGATGGCGAGCAGGGCCGCTATGCCCACCGCGGCGGCGAAATAGAGGTCCATCTCGATGACGAACTCGACGAAAAACCCGTCGATCACCCGCCGCACCGCCATGGGCAGCGCCAGCGACAGCATGGCGGTGACGACGAGTGCGACAAGCGCAATCGCGAGCATTCCGCGGTAGGGCCAGAGGAACGGCGCAAGCGCGCGCAGCGGCCGCAGCGACGCCACCTTCGCCCGTTCGTCCGCCACGCCGTCACCCCGCGCCATCCGCCCCTCGCCCGTTCAGGCCGGAGGTCTAGCAAGCGCGCACGTTGCCCTCAAGGTTGCCTTGCCTCTTGGTGCCTCAATACCGCGTCAGACCAGCAGCAGCGCGATGCTGATGGTCGCAATCCCACCGATCCGCACGATGATCTTCGCCTGGGTCATGAGGTCCAGGCGCGGGCACCACGACGGCATCACTTACTGGTTTCCGATGCGGATCATTTCGCCCCACGAACGCACCCCCGTGAGCGCCGCCGTCTGGCGCCGAGGCGCAACCGCTGGGATCATTTACAGTGCATCAACCTATCTACCGCTAAAGGGATGGGGCACAGGATGAGGGTGGGTCGCAATGACGACGAGACAGGAACACCAGGCCGGCTTCGGGATGCCCGCCAACGGCGCTTGCCTCGGACATGTTCTTGCCGTCGAAGGTTCGCAGGCCGAGGTCGGGCTGACCCACGCGCATCCGGAGGGACCGGACCGGCCCACCGTCGGCAAGTTCGTCGCGATCAAGGGTCACGGCACCACGCTCGTCGGCATGATCTCCAAGGTCAGCCTGCGCTCAGACGAGGTCAACGGTGCCCGCACTATGGCGCGGGTCGATCTGCTCGGCGAGATCGAATGCAAGGAGCCGGGCGATCGTCGCTTCCGACGCGGTGTGCGGGACTACGCGGCGATCGGCGATCCGGTGGAGATGATCTCGCGTGAGGAGCTGCGGCTGATCTATGCAGCGAGCGGCGAACGTGCGATCACCGTCGGCCATCTCAGCCAGGATCCGTCGATCCCAGCCTATGTCGATACAGACCACATGCTTGCGAAGCACTTCGCGGTCGTAGGCTCGACCGGGGTCGGCAAGTCGAGCGCGGTGGCATCGATCCTCGGCAAGATGATCGACGTGCGGCCCGAGCTGCGGGTGCTGCTGCTCGACGTCCACAACGAGTACCGGGCCGCCTTCGACGGCCGCGCCAACGTCATCGGCGGCGAGAACCTTCGGCTGCCGTTCTGGCTCTTCAACTTCGAGGAGATCCTGAACGTGCTCTATGCCGGCAAGCCGGCCGGGTCCGAGGAGGTGGAAATCCTCGCCGAACTCATCCCGGTCGCGAAGGCGAAGCACCAGGGCGGAAGCGAGCGGCTGACGGTTGAGCGGCGTCAGGCGGCGCGGCACAGCGGCTACACTGCGGACACCCCGGTTCCCTACCACCTGCAGGACCTGCTGACGCTGATCGCCGAGCGCATGGGCAAGCTGGAGAACCGCGCCTCCGCCATGAGCCACCACCGGCTGATCGGGCGGATCGAAGCCGTCAAGTCGGACCCGCGCTACGAGTTCATGTTCCGCCACGCCAACCTCGGCGGCGACACGATGGCGGCGGTGCTCACCCAGGTATTCAGCCTCGAGTCCGAGGACCGTCCGCTCACCATCCTTAAGCTCGCGAGCCTGCCCGACGAGGTGATCGACGCCGTGGTCTGCGTGCTCGCGCGCCTCGCCTTCGACTTCGCGCTCTGGAGCGACGGGGCGTTCCCTATCCTGCTCGCCTGCGAGGAGGCGCATCGCTACGCCTCTGCGGATCGGCAATCGGGCTTCGCTCCGGCACGGCGGGCGCTGAAGCGCATCGCGCGGGAGGGGCGCAAGTACGGTGTCCACCTCGCGCTGGTCACCCAGCGCCCGGCCGAACTCGATCCCACGATCATCTCCCAGTGCAGCACGTTCTTCGTAATGCGGATGACCAACGACGCGGACCAGGCGCTGCTGCGCGCGGCGGTCTCCGAGGCAGCGGCGAACCTGCTCGGATTTGTGCCGTCGCTCGGTGCCCAGGAGGCGATCGGAATTGGCGAGGGCCTGCCGCTGGTCGCACGCCTCACATTTGCCACGCTGCCGCGCGAGGCGATCCCGCGCAGCGAGTCAGGGGCGAGGTCGGAGGGCGAGGCCACACTCGGACATGGCGAAATCGTGCGTTCGGCGATCGAACGCTGGCGGCGCGCAACGACCAGCCAGACGCTGCGAATGGGTGCTGATGACAACGTTGCACCTTCGAAGGCGCAGGTCGCGCCGGTTGTCCCGACCTCCCCTTCGCTCCGCCTGGCCAGGGTCGCCTCTGATCCGCGGGACCCGCCTGTCGCGCAGCCGCGCCTCGATTCAGCCCACCAGACCCCGCTGCGACGCTGACGAAGGCCGTCGCGGCCAAGGGAAACGAAGCCGCCGCCTGGCCGGGAGGCGGCGCTTGCTAGGCTCTCTTTCGGCAGTCACCTTATGCGATAGATGCGTTCGCTGACCCTCAGCCCGAGCATCATCTTCACGCGGACCAACATGGGCGCGGCCCGCGCGGCTGGGGCCGAAGGGCGCGCGGCTCCGGCGCCAGGTCACCTTTGGCAACCGCAACACAATGACCTTCCTCGCCGGCCTGCGACATGACCGGATAGACGCACCCATGCTGATCGATGGCGCGATCGAAGGGGCTTCGCTCAGGGCCTGGGTCGAGCAGGCGCTGGAGCCGACGCTTCGGCCGGGCGATGTCGTGGTGCTCGACAATCTCGGCGTCCACAAGGGTCCGGCGATCCGCACCGCCACTCGCAGGGCCAGTCTTCGCCAAGCTCAAGCACCTCCTGCGCAAGCCGGCATGCCGCGCGAAGGCCGACGTGCTGCACGCCATCGGTGAGAACCTCGACACCTACACCCTAGAGGAATGCTCGAACTACCTCGTCAGCTCGGGATACGCTTCCGCCCAAACCGGAACCGCGTTTACGATTTGATCCTGACTGATTGAGTGGCCGTACGGTTTCCATACGCTACGCAGCATTTCGGCGTTAACCTTTGGAATCGTGCGTTTTTCGCGAACCATTCAGCCGGCTGCAAATTACTCCGCAGCCGCAGTCCCGGCTGGCTTGAACGAGGCCATGCCCTCGCGGGCCAGCGCGTCGGCGCGTTCATTTTCCGGGTGGCCGGCATGTCCCCTGACCCATTCCCAGGCGACCTCGTGAGGCGCCGCGGCCGCCTCCAGGCGGCGCCAGAGGTCCTCGTTCTTCACCGGCTTGCCACCTGCCGTGCGCCAGCCCTTCGCCTTCCAGCCGTGGATCCAGCGGGTTACGCCGTCCCGCACATAGGCGCTGTCGGTGACGACGGAAATCGTCGAGGGGCGGCCCAGCGCCTCCAGCGCCGCGATCGCGGCCATTAGCTCCATGCGGTTGTTGGTGGTCAGCGGCTCCCCGCCACAAAGCGCGCGCTCCTTCACCACGCGTCCGCCCTCGCGGGCGACGAGCAGCGCCCCCCAGCCGCCGGGGCCGGGATTGCCCGAGCAGGCCCCGTCGGTGTAGGCGAAGACCTCAGCCATATAGCGCCCCGGCCAGCAGGCAGGCCACTACCCCGGCGGTCAGCGGCAGGCGCAGGTGGAGCCAGTAGGCCGGTGCCACCCCGGCGCGCATCATCGCGACGTCGACCGCCTGCAGGGTAACGAAGCCGAAGGCGAGCCAGAGGCAGCTCAGCGCCGGGTCGGGGCGGATGGCGAGGAAGGCGAGCACCGGCGGAACCACCGCGGCGCCGAGTAGGAGCAGTGTAGGCTCGCGCCCGGGAGCCGAGGCGAAGCCCCAGAGGCAGCCGCCCATGAAGCCCAGCAGGATCGCGCCCAGGGTCCAGAGCAGCTGCACCCCCCCTGCGGGGTCGGAGGTGGCGAGCCCGAACGTCGGCAACGCGCCCTCGTCGACGAAGATGAGTGCGGCGGAGTAGAGAAAGGGGATGAGCCCGGCCGCGCCAAGGAAGGCGGCGGCGAAGGGGACGCGGCTCACGCCACCGGCTCCCGCAGCAGCCGCGGGACCTGAAACTCCACCGTCTCGCGGGCGGTCTCCACCGCGCGCAGCTCAACTGGGTGGCGGGCCCGGAAGGCCGCCACCACCTCGTCGACCAGTGCCTCGGGGGCCGAGGCACCGGCGGTGATGCCGATGGCGCGGGCACCCTCGAGGGCGCGCCAGTCGATGTCGGCGGCGCGCTGGACGAGCTGGGAATAGGCGCAGCCGGCCCGGCGCCCGACCTCGACCAGCCGCAGCGAGTTCGACGAGTTGGGAGCGCCGATGACCAGAAGCGCCTCGACCAGCGGCGCCATCGCTTTAACCGCCTCCTGGCGGTTGGTGGTGGCGTAGCAGATGTCCTCGCGGCGCGGGCCGACGATCGCAGGGAAGCGTGCGCGCAGCGCCTCGACAACTTCGGCCGTGTCATCGACCGAGAGCGTGGTCTGGGTGATGAAGGCCAGCCGCTGCGGGTCGCGGGGCGCGACGCGGGCGACGTCGGCGACGGTCTCGACCAGGATCACCTCGCCCGGGGGTAGCTGGCCCATGGTGCCGATCACCTCGGGGTGGCCGGCATGGCCGATCATCACGATCTGCAAGCCCTGCGCATGGTGGCGCTCCGCCTCGCGGTGTACCTTGGAGACCAAGGGGCAGGTGGCGTCGACGTAGAGCATCGCGCGCGCCTGGGCCTCGGCGGGCACCGCTTTGGGCACGCCGTGGGCCGAAAAGACCACCGGACGGTCGGGCGGGCATTCGTCGAGTTCCTCGACGAAGACGGCACCCCGGGCGCGCAACCCGTCGACGACGTGACGGTTGTGGACGATCTCGTGGCGCACGTAGACCGGCGCGCCCCACTTCTCCAGCGCCATCTCGACGATCTTGATCGCGCGATCGACGCCGGCGCAGAAGCCGCGCGGTGCCGCGAGATAAAGGATGATGGGCTCGCTCATTGGCCTCGCCGGGATGGCTGATCGGATGCGGGTACCATATAGGTGGGGCGCGGGGCGGTTGCAGCCGAAAAATGCGGCAGCAGGTTCCCGCCCGTACGGGGGAGGTCCGGGTTCCATGCAGGGCGAAAGCGATCTCGAGACGCTGCTCGCGGGCATGCGGCCCGCGCTCGACCCTCGCCCGTTCGGCTTCGGGCGGCTGCCGTCCGGCCTGGACCCGACCGGGGGCGTGCAGCCGTTTGCCCGGATCGAGGAGGCGGAAGGCATCACGCTGATCGCGCCCGCCGCCGAGCTCGCTGCCGCGGGCATCCCCCATTCCGGGGGCTGGGGCCGGATCACCCTGACGGTGCACTCATCGCTGGCGACGGTGGGCCTGACCGCCGCCGTGGCGACGGCGCTGGCGCGCGAGGGGATCAGCGCCAACGTGGTCGCGGGCAGCTACCACGACCACCTGTTCGTCCCGTGGGATCGCCGCGACGCGGCGATGACCGCCCTTGCGGGGCTGCCAGCGGGCATCAGTCCTCGTCGACTGTGACGGTGGCAGACGCGCCGGCGGTGACATCGCCCCGCGGCGGGCGGCCGATGATCTCGCGCAACTCGTCGAGCTCAATGAAATTGTCGGACTGCCGGCGCAGCTCGTCGGCAATCATCGGCGGCGAGGTACGGATGGTGGAGACCACGGAAACCCGCACGCCCTGGCGTTGCAGCGACTCGACCAGCGAGCGGAAGTCGCCGTCACCGGAAAAGAGCACGATATGATCGACATGCGGCGCGATTTCCATCGCGTTGACCGCGAGTTCGATGTCCATGTTGCCCTTGAGCTTGCGGCGCCCGGTGGAGTTGGTGAACTCCTTCGCGGGCTTTGTCACCATGGCGAACCCGTTGTAGTTCAGCCAGTCCACCAGCGGCCGGATCGGCGAGTACTCGTCGCTCTCCACCAGCGCGGTGTAATAGAATGCCCGCAGCAGCTTGCCGCGGCGCATGAATTCCGTGCGCAAAAGCTTGTAATCGATGTCGAAACCGAGGGCCTTGGCGGCCGCGTACAGATTGGCGCCATCGATGAACAGGGCGAGCCGCTCATCACGATAGAACATGCGCCGATCCTCCTTCCATGAGTGTCGGAATTGGGTAGGGTCAGAAGCCCAATCCTCCGACCGGATGCGCTTATATGACTGATCAGCGACTAACGAAAGGCGAATTGGCATGGTCCCGTACACGTTCTTCTGACCTGCTGCCGGGGTCGCCCGCTTGATCCTGATAGCGCTCGGCGCCAACCTGCCCTCCCCCGCCGGCCCGCCCCGCGCCACGCTCGAGGCGGCTCTCGCTGCGCTGCCCGCCCACGGCCTGACGGTCGCCGCGCGCAGCCGCTGGTACCGGACGCCTGCCTTTCCCGCAGGTTCCGGCGCTGATTTCGTCAACGGTGCAGCCATGCTCGAGGCCGCAATCGCGCCCGCGGACGTGCTGGCGGCGCTGCTTGCCATCGAGCGCGCGCTTGGCCGGACCCGGGATAGGCGCTGGGCGCCGCGGGCCTGCGACCTCGACCTCTTGGCAGTGGACGGGCAGGTGGTCCCCGATGCGGAGACCGTCGCCCGCTGGATCCGGCTCGACACCCAGACGCAGGCGGAGGCGGCACCGGAGGGGCTGATCCTGCCGCATCCCCGGATACAGGACCGGGGCTTCGTGCTCCAGCCGCTGGCGGAGGTGGCGCCGGACTGGGTGCATCCGTTGCTGGGGCAGAGCGTGGCGCAGATGCTGGCGGCACTCCCGCCCGCGGCGCTGGCCGGGATCGAACCGGCGTGACGCCCGGCCGGCGCTGGACAATCCGGCCGTGCCGACCCAAGCTCGGCGGCAGAGGAGACCCCGGGGCATGGCCGCATTCGAAGAAGCGCTGCGCGAGGCCGTTGCGGTGCGGCGCGAGGGGCTCGTCGCGCTGACCCAGGCGCTGGTGCGCCTGCCGACGCTGAACCCGCCGGGCGAGAACTACCGCGAGATCTGCGAGCTGGTGGCGGCCCGTCTGGATGAGCTCGGCTTCGCGGCCGAATTCATCCGCGCCGAAGGCACGCCAGGTGACAGCGACCGCTATCCACGCTGGAACCTCGTGGCGCGGCGCGAGGGAACGCGGCCGGGGCCTTGCGTGCATTTCAACGGGCATATCGACGTGGTCGAGGTGGGGCACGGCTGGACCCGCGATCCGTTCGGGGGCGAGCTGGTCGACGGGCGCATCTACGGGCGCGGCACCTGCGACATGAAGGGCGGGATCGCCTCGGCGATCGTGGCGGTGGAGGCGTTTCTCGCCTGCCAGCCGGACTTCGCGGGGGCGATCGAGATCTCCGGCCACCGCCGACGAGGAGACCGGCGGCTATGGCGGCGTCGCCTACCTGGCGCGGCTGGGGCATTTCTCGCCGGGCCGGGTCGATCACGTCATCATCCCCGAGCCGCTGAACAAGGACCGCATCTGCCTCGGCCACCGCGGGGTCTGGTGGGCAGAGGTGGAGACCTTCGGGCGGATGGCGCACGGCTCGATGCCGTTCCTGGGCGACTGCGCGGTGCGGCACATGGGGGCGGTGGTGGCGGAGATGGAGGCGAGCCTCTTTCCGGCGCTCGCCGCCCGGCGCACCGCCATGCCGGTGGTGCCCGAGGCGGCGCGGGCCTCGACGCTCAACATCAACTCCATCCACGGCGGCCAGGACGAGCGCGCGGCGGACTTCACCGGCTGGCCCTCGCCGGTGGTGCCGGACAGCTGCCGGATGATCATCGACCGCCGCTTCCTCGCCGAGGAGCGGCTGGACGAGGTGAAGGCCGAGTTCGGCGCCGTGGTGGAGCGCGCACAGGCACGGCGCGGACCGTTCGGATACGAGATCCGCGACATGCATGAGGTGCTGCCCTCGATGACCGACCGCGACGCGCCGGTGGCGGCGGCACTGACGCGCGCGATCGGGCAGGTGTTCGGCCGCGCGCCGGAATTCGTGGTCTCGCCAGGGACCTATGACCAGAAGCACATCGACCGTATCGGGCGGCTCAGGAATTGTGTGGCTTACGGGCCCGGAATACTGGACCTTGCGCATCAACCCGATGAATATGTCGGCGTCGAGGACATGCTCGACGCCGCGACCGTGATGGCCCTGACACTGGCCGATCTGCTCGGCGCGGGGGGAAGCTGACCGGCGGGCGCAGGCCCATCCGGCTTAGGGTGGAGGACGGAATGAAGCCAATATTCCTTGCACTGGCCGGCGGTCTCTTTTTCCTCGCCGCAGCGGCGGCGGCGCAGAAGACCGACCTGACGCTCGGTATGCAGCTCGAGCCGCCCAATCTCGACCCCACCGCGGCGGCGGCGGCGGCGATCGACGAGGTGGTCTACGCCAACGTCTTCGAGGGGCTGACCCGCTTCGCGCCCGACGGCTCGATCCTGCCCGGCCTCGCCGAAAGCTGGGAGATCGCGCCCGACGGGCTCTCCTGGACTTTCACCCTGCGCGAGGGGGTGACCTTCCACGACGGCATTCCGATGACCGCCGAGGACGTGGTCTTCTCCCTCGACCGCGCGGTGGCCGAGGGCTCGACCAACGCGCAGAAGCAGCTTTTCGCCGGCATCGCCGAGGTCACCGCGATCGACGACCGCACAGTCGAGATCGCGCTCGACGCGCCCAAGGGGGCGCTCTTGTTCAACCTCGCCTGGGGCGATGCGGTGATCGTCTCGCCGGCGAGTGCGGATACCAACGCCACCAATCCGGTCGGGACCGGGCCCTTCCGCTTCTCCAACTGGGTGCAGGGTGACCGGATCGAGCTGGTGCGCAACGAGGACTACTGGGGCGAGGCGCCGGCGCTGGAGAAGGTGACCTTCCGCTTCATCTCCGACCCCACGGCGGCCTTTGCCGCGGTGATGGCCGGCGATCTCGACGCCTATCCGGTGTTCCCAGCACCGGAGAACCTCGCACAGCTTGCCGCCGATCCGCGCTTCCGGGTGATCGTCGGCTCGACCGAGGGCGAGACGATCCTCGCCATCAACAATACCCGCCCGCCGCTGGACGATCTGCGGGTGCGGCAGGCGATTGCCCATGCCATCGACCGGCAGGCGATCATCGACGGGGCGATGTTCGGCTATGGCACGCCGATCGGCAGCCATTTCGCGCCGCATCACCCGGCCTACGAGGACCTGACCGGCCTCTCCGCCTACGATCCCGACAAGTCGCGCGCGCTCCTGGCCGAGGCCGGGCTGGCGGACGGGTTCTCCACAACGCTGACGCTGCCGCCGCCGGCCTACGCGCGGCGCGGCGGCGAGATCATCGCGGCCCAACTGCGCGCTGTGGGGATCGAGACCGAGATCACCAATGTCGAATGGGCGCAGTGGCTGGAGACGGTCTTCACCGGCAAGGACTTCGGCCTGACCGTGATCAGCCATACAGAGCCCATGGACATCGGCATCTATGCCCGCCCCGACTATTATTTCGGCTATGACGATCCCGTCATGCGGGCGCTGATGGCCGGGGTCAGCGCTACCGCCGACCCGGACGAGCAGACGGTCCTGCTGCGCGCGGCGCAGGAGCGGGTGGCGGCGAACCAGGTCAACGCCTTCCTTTTCCAGCTCGCCAAGACCGGCGTGGCCGATGCACGCATCAAGGGCCTCTGGGAGAACTCGCCGACCCAGGCCAACGACGTGACGGGGGTCTACTGGGAGGAGTGAGCGCGGCGTATCACGATGTTACGCATGTCAAGGAATTGATTTCACAAGATTTATGTGATGGCGGTGGAGTTATCCACAGGTTGCGCGCGAGTTCGCGCCCGCGCGTCCGCCGATTCCTTACCCACAATCCGGTGATGTGCGTCCCGGATCGACCTCGGAGCAACAAGATATGGTGGGCTGCGACAGCCCAAGGTCACGTCCCTGGACGTGGTGTAGCTGACGGGTAGCGCGGCCGCCCGCCAGCGCGCGTTCACGCGGCGCTGGCGCTGGCGGGCGGCCGCGCGGTGGTCATCGGGTTTTCCGGTAGGATCGGGGTTGTGGACACCAACCCGAACCGGAGACGTTCCCGATGACCGACATGATGATGGACCTGCAGGGCCTGGTGGAGAAGGCCCCCGACGCCGACGTTCTGCGCGAGATGATCGGCTTTGCCGCCAGGCGGCTGATGGAGCTGGAGGTGGGGGCCATCACCGGTGCCGCCTGGGGCGAGAAGAGCGGTGCGCGCTTCGTCCAGCGCAACGGCTACCGGGAGCGCGACTGGGAGGTGAGGCGGGGCAGAAAACGATCCAGTGGATCGTTTTCCCGCCGAACGGCCGGGACGGTGGCGCTGCGCATCCCGAAGCTGCGGAAGGGGAGCTACTTCCCCGGTTTCCTCGACCCGCGGCGGGCGGCCGAGAAGGCACTGACCGCAGTCATTCAGGAAGCCTACATCCAGGGGATCTCGACCCGCTCGGTCGACAGCCTGGTGCGCGCACTCGGGCTGGGCGGCATCTCGAAGAGCCAGGTCAGCCGGCTCTGCGCCGAGATCGACGAGCGGGTGACGGCCTTCCTCGAGCGGCCGCTCGAAGGGCCCTACCCCTACGTCTGGATCGACGCGACGTATCTCAAGGTGCACCGGCACGGCCGGGTGGTGTCGGTGGCGGCGATCCTCGCGATCGGCATCAACCGGTACGGGCAGCGCGAGGTTCTGGGCCTCGATGTCGGACCATCGGAGGCTTCGGCCTTCTGGACCGAGTTCCTGCGCAAGCTGGTCCGCCGCGGTATGAGCGGGGTCGAGCTGGTCATTTCCGACGCTCACGAGGGCATCAAGGCCGCCGTCTCACGGGTCCTTTCCACAAGCTGGCAGCACTGCCGCGTGCACTTTCTCCGCAACGCGCAAGCCCATGGCTCCCGCAGCGGTCGCCGCTTGATCTCCGCCTTCATCGGCACCGCCTTCGCCCAGGAGACCCCGGAAGCGGCGCATCAGGAATGGCGCCGGGTCTCCGACCACCTTCGCTACAAGCTGCCGAAGCTGAGCCAACGCATGGACGAGTCGGAAATGGACGTCCTCGCCTACAAGCGCTTCCCGGCGGCGCACTGGCCGAAGCTCGGCTCCACCAACCCGATCGAGCGTCCCAACGCCGAGATCAAGCGCCGCACCGACGTCGTCGGGGTCTTTCCCAACGAGGCCGCGATCCTCCGTCTCGTCGGCGCCGTGCTCATGGAACAGCACAACGACTGGGCCGCGCCCGGCCGGCGCTACATGACGCTGGATACCGACGCCGCGATCGGCGATCATCGGCGCGCCGGCCGCGCTTTCTCACGCGAGCTGGTCAGCTCCGGCCCCGCCGGAAACGCCCGCTGACACAATGTCAGCTACACCACCACCGGGGACGTGATCCAGCCCAATTGTTAACAGAAGTTTCCATCTAATGAACGCCTTGGAAAACTTGAAGTAATATCAACTCGTTACCTGGACTTCGGCATGCCGGAATTCCCCGTACCGCCGTTTGGCGCGCGGCGAGCCGAACCGCCCGCCGCCGCCCTGACAAAACGGCGACGGTATGATGTCCAGAGCGGTGACATGGCCGGTCCCGGCTGGCATTCCGGCGGTGGGCGGCCTAGGTTGGCGCCGTTCCGGTCGAGGGTTCCCGCTTGCTCCGCTATGCCCTGATGCGGCTTGCCTCACTGGCCATCAGCCTCGCGGTGGCGAGCCTGGTGGTCTTTCTGGCGCTCGAGGTCGTGCCCGGCGATCCGGCGGTCTACATGCTGGGGATGAATGCAAGCCCTGATACGGTGGCGGCGCTGCGGGCCGAGCTGGGGCTCGATCAGGGACTGGTGGAGCGCTACCTCGGCTGGGTCGCGGGCATGGTGCGGGGGGATTTCGGTATCTCCTACACCTATCGCACGCCGGTCTCGGGGATGATCCTCGACCGGCTGCAGGTGTCGTTGCCGCTGGCGCTCTATGCACTGGCGCTGTCCACGGTCATTGCGCTGCCGGTCGGGATCTGGGCAGCGGCGCGGCGGGGCAGCCTGGTGGATGCGGGCGTCATGGGGGCGACGCAGCTTGGGGTGGCAGTGCCGAACTTCTGGTTCGCGATGCTCTTGGTGCTGGTCTTCGCCGTGACCCTGCGCTGGTTCTCGGCGGGCGGCTTTCCCGGCTGGGACGCGGGCCTCGCGGCGGGGGTGAAGGCGCTCACGCTGCCGGCGATTGCGCTGGCCCTGCCGCAGGCATCGATCCTGGCGCGGGTCATGCGCTCGGCCTTGCTCGACACGCTGGGCGAGGACTTCATCCGCACGGCGCGCGCCAAGGGGCTGACGCGGGGCCAGGTGCTGCGGAGGCATGCGCTCAGGAACGCGCTGATCCCGGTGCTGACGATCATCGGGCTGCAGTTCTCGTTCCTGCTGGCCGGCGCGATCATCATCGAGAACGTGTTCTTCCTGCCGGGGCTGGGGCGGCTGGTGTTCCAGGCGATCAGTGCGCGCGACCTGATCGTTGTGGAGAGCGTGGTGATGATCCTGGTCTTCGCGGTGATCCTGGTGACGTTCCTGGTCGACCTCGCCTATGCGGCCGTCGATCCGCGGCTCAGGAGGCGGGGCTGATGCGCACGCTGGTGATCGGCGGTGTGCTGGCGGGGGTGTTCCTGCTGGGGGCGGTCGCGTCGTTCGTCTGGACGCCCTACGACGTGACGGCGCTGGATATCGCCGCGCGGCTACAGGCGCCATCGGCGGCGCACTGGTTCGGGACGGATCACTTCGGGCGCGACGTATTCTCGATGATCATGGTCGGCGCGCGGGTGTCGATCGCGGTGGCGCTGGTGGCGGTGGGGATCGGCATGGGGCTCGGCGTTCCGCTGGGGCTGGCGGCGGCAGCGCGGCGGGGGTCGTTTCTCGATGAGATCATCATGCGGGGCAACGATCTGGTCTTCGCCTTCCCTGCCCTGCTCATCGCCATCATGATCACCGCGGTCTTCGGGCCCTCGGCGCTGAACGCGATCATCGCTATCGGGATCTTCAACGTGCCGGTCTTCGCGCGGCTGACGCGGGGGGCGGCACTGTCGCTCTGGACCCGCGATTTCATCCTGGCCGCGCGTGTGGCGGGCAAGGGGCGGGCGCGCATCTCGGTGGAGCACATCCTGCCGAACGTGGCGAACCTCCTGATCGTGCAAGGCACGATCCAATTCTCGCTCGGCATCCTCGCGGAGGCGGGGCTCTCCTACGTGGGGCTGGGCGCGCAGCCGCCGACGCCCTCCTGGGGGCGGATGCTGGCGGAGAGCCAGACGATGATCTCCTTCGCGCCCTGGTTGGCGCTCTTCCCGGGCTTCGCCATCTTGCTGACGGTGCTGGGGCTGAACCTGATGGGCGACGGGCTGCGCGACCTGCTGGACCCGCGGCTCAGACGGGTGCGGGCGTGAAGTGGAGCTTACAGTCAGTCATTGCGCCCCGAGGAAGGCCGGCCGCTGCGCCGGCCGGCGGTGGCGGCGCGTCAGCGCTGTGCGCGTGTCAGCGTCGTGCGCGCGCCGCAGCCCAGTCGCCCGGGCGTGGGGGCTGGGGAGGCGCTTGATGAAGCGGCTGCTTCATCAAGGCGCCTCGACCATAGGGGGATGCGATTCGTGCCGGCGTCAAGGCCGAGCCCTTCGCGAGCCTTGACCCCGTCCCGAAATCGCGAAACAGGCAGGGCGGGCGCGCCAGTGAGCCTGCTTGCCATTGAGGGGCTCGATCTCTCGATCCGCGGCCTGCCGATCCTGCGCGGCGTGTCGATGGAGGTGGGGCCGGGCGAGGTGCTGGGCGTCATCGGGGAGAGCGGGTCAGGGAAGTCGATGACGGCGCTGGCGGTCATGGGACTGTTGCCGGAAGGGGCGCAGGTCTCGGGGGCGGTCCGGCTGGAGCGGGTGGACCTGCTGGGCCTCGGCGAGGCGGAGATGTGCGGGGTGCGGGGGCGCGACGTCTCGATGGTGTTTCAGGAGCCGATGACCGCGCTGAATCCGCTGCAGACCATCGGTGATCAGGTGGCCGAGACGGTGCGGGTCCATACCGGGGCGAGCCGGGCGGAGGCGCGAGAGGTAGCGCGGGCGACGCTGGAGCGGGTGGGGCTGCCGGGGGCGCGGTTCTCGCCGGGAAGATATCCGCACGAGCTGTCGGGGGGGCAGCGGCAGCGGGTGGTGATCGCGATGGCGATCGCGCTCAGGCCGAAGCTGCTGATTGCGGATGAGCCGACGACGGCGCTGGATGTGACCACGCAGGCGCAGATCCTGGCGCTCCTGCGGCGGCTGGTGGAGGAGGACGGGCTGGGGCTGGTGCTGATCACCCATGATCTTGCCGTGGTGGCGGACATGGCGGACCGGCTGGCGATCATGCGGGCGGGGGAGGTGGTTGAGGCGGGTCCGATGCGCCGCGTGCTGGAGGAGCGGCGTCATCCCTATACGCGGGCGCTCATGGAGGCGTCGTCGCATCAGCCGGAGCGGGTGGAGGCGCCGGGGTACCGGCCGCTGCTGCAGGTGGAGGGGCTGGTGCGGGAGTACAGCCTCGGGCGGCGGGGGTTGTTCGGGCCGGTGGAGACGTTCCGGGCGGTGAAGGGCGTGAGCTTCACGCTGCATCACGGCGAGAGCCTGGCGCTGGTGGGGGAGTCGGGGTGCGGGAAGTCCACGCTGACGCGGGCGATCCTGGGGCTCGAGGCGTTGCAGGGCGGTAGTGTCCGGGTCGATGGGGAGGAGGTGCGCGCGGGGGAGGCAATGCCGCGGAGCCTCCGAGCGCGGATGCAGGTGGTTTTCCAGGACCCCTACGGCAGCTTCAACCCGCGGCACCGGGTGGCGCGGCTGGTCACCGAGCCGTTCCATCTGATGGACCACCCGCCGAGGGGGATGGCGCGGGCGGCGGCGGTGGCGCGGGCGCTGACGGATGTGGGGCTGGAGCCGGGGGATGCGGAGAAGTACATCCATGAGTTCTCGGGGGGGCAACGGCAGCGGATCGCGATTGCGCGGGCGCTGATCATCCGGCCGGCGCTGATCATCCTCGACGAGGCGGTCTCGGCGCTGGATGTGCGGGTTCGCGCGCAGATACTGGACCTGCTGGCGGATCTGTCGGCGCGGTACGGCCTGTCGTACCTGTTCATCAGCCATGACCTGACGGTCGTGCGGGCGATCACCGACCGGGTGATGGTGATGAGGGCCGGGGAGATCGTCGAGGAGGGGCCGACGGAGGTGGTTCTCTCGTCGCCTCGGCATCCCTATACGCGGGAACTGATCGCGGCGGCGCCGGTGCTGGATTTCGCGGGGTGAGGCGGGGTGTATCACCGTGGACAAATCGACAAGCCATTGAAAGCGTTACATTCCCTGAAGAACCGTCACCCTCCGTCAACGCTTGTTAGGAAAATGGGTCGCTGGCGGGTCGCTGCCCACTACATCTGGGGGAAATGGTACCCCCAGGGCCGGACGGGTCCCGTATCTTGGGTAACGAATGATCAGCCGCGCAACTGCTCGTAGGCGGCCAGCGCCCGTCGGCGGCCGGCAGCGGGCTCGATCAGGGGGACTGGCGGGTAGGGATCGTCGGGCGCTAGGCCCCAGGACTGCGGAACGGCGTCGAAGAAGGCAAGCGCGTCAGGGTGCGGCGGGCCGGGGCGGAGGCCGGCGACGAAGCGGTGGCGGTAGGCGCCGTCGGGGTCGAAGCGCTCGGCCTGGCGGGACGGGCTGAAGATGCGGAAGAACGGGGCCGCGTCCGGACCGGATCCGGCGGTCCACTGCCAGCCGAGCGCGTTCGAGGCCGGGTCCCAGTCGACGAGGCACTCGGCGAACCAGGCGAGGCCGACCCGCCAGTCGGTCATCAGGTGCTTGGTGAGGTAGCTCGCGGCCAGCATGCGCACCCGGTTGTGCATGGTGCCGGTGACGTACATCTCGCGCATGCCGGCATCGACCATCGGCTCGCCGGTCAGCCCGCGCCGCCAGCGCTCGGCGTCCGGGTTGTCGCCGCGCCAGGGGAAGCGGTCCCAGTCGCGCCGCCAGTTGGCAGAGGCGAGAATCCGGCGCGTGCCAGTGCAGGTGCCAGGCGAACTCGCGCCAGGCGAGCTCCTTGAGGAAGGTCTCGGCGCCGCGCGCGCCCTCCTCGCGCCTGCGCAGCGCCGCGTGCCACACGGTGCGGGGGGAAATCTCGCCGTAGGTCAGGTTCTCCGACAGGCCGGAGGTGGCGGGCAGGTCCGGGCGGTCTCGGTCGTGCGCGTAGCCTTCCACCGGTCCGTCGAGGAAGGCGACGAGCCGCGCCAGCGCCGCCGCCTCGCCGACGCGGACGTGGCCGGCCACAACCGCCGCGCCGCGGTCCATCGCCGCCCCCATCCGCCAGTCGGCGAGTTGCTCCGTCTCGGGCCATGCCGGAGGCGCCGGGATCGCGGCGGGATGCGGCAGCGGCCCGTGCACCGGGCGCAACCGCACCGCGTTCCAGAACGGCGTGAAGACCTGGAACGGGCGGCCGGCCTGGGTGACCACCTCCCAGGGCTCGTGCAGCAGGTGGCCCGAGTGGCTGGTGGCCGCGATCCCCGCGGCGTGCAGGGCGGTCTTGACCGCCGTGTCGCGGGCCACGCTGTCGGGCGCGTAGAGGCGCGACCAGTGCACCGCCTCGGCGCCGGTCTCGCGCGCCAGCCGCGTCAGTGCCTCGCCGGCTTCGCCGCGGCGCAGGACGAGCCGGCTGCCCAAGGCCCGCAGCCGCGCGTCGAGTGCCGCGATCCCCAGGCCGAGCCGCCAGCGCGCGGCGGCGCCGATGGCCTCGGTCTCGGGGTCGAGGATGAAGATGGGGACGACCGGGCGGTCACCGGCCAGGGCCGCCGCCAGCGCGGCATGATCGCCGAGGCGGAGGTCGCGGCGGAACCAGACGAGATGCGGGGGGCGGTTCACGCGGCGGCACCCAATGTCGCGCGCCGTGCCGAAGGCGAAATGGCCGGGGGGAGAGTCGAGCACGGCACGCTCCGCAATGCGATGGTGGCTCCCCGTCTAGCCGGCGCCAGGGCTGCGGGCAATCGGCGGGGGCTGCGCTGGCGTCCGATCGTGGCTATGGTAGCCGTTGATGCCGGGCCGCGACGGTCTTGGCGGGGTACGCCGGAGGGTCCGATGTCGCCTGCCACCGCCTACCTGATCCTCTCCGCCGCCATCATGGCGGAGATTGTCGCCGCCACGGCGCTGGCGCGCAGGGACGGGTCCATCTGGCTGGGGCCGAGGTGGCCTTGGGCATGGTACGGGCTGCGGCTGGACGCGGCGGCGGTGGTGGGGATGGCGTTCATTATGGTGGGGGTGGTGCTGGTGAGCGGGTTCTCCGGTGCGGTGCCGCACCGATGACCACCTGGTTTCCGACCGCGCGCTGCTACATCGGCGGGGCCTGGGTGGCCGCCGGGGCGACGCTGCCGGTGGTGGACCCATCGGACGGCGCCGAGTTCGCCCGCATAGCCAGCGGCGGGGCGGGGGAAGTCGATGCGGCGGTGGCGGCGGCGCGGGCGGCGCTGGAGGGCGCATGGGGCCGCGCGACGGCGGCCGAGCGGGGCCGCGTTCTGAGCGAGCTTGGGCGGCTGGTGGCGGGCCGGGTCGAGATGCTGGCGGATCTGGAGGCCCGCGACGTGGGCAAGCCGCTGGGGCAGGCGCGGGCGGATGCGCGCGCGCTGGCGCGCTATCTGGAGTTCTACGGGGGGGCGGCGGACAAGCTGACGGGCGAGACGATACCCTACCTCGCGGGGTACACGGTCTATACCCTGCGCGAGCCGCACGGGGTGACGGGGCACATCATCCCGTGGAACTATCCGATGCAGATCGTCGGGCGATCCGTGGTGGCCGCACTGGCCGCCGGCAATGCCTGCGTGCTCAAGCCGGCGGAGGAGGCGAGCTTGACGGCGCTGGCGTTTGCGGCGCTTGCCGAGGAGGCCGGGCTGCCGGCGGGAGCGGTGAACGTGGTGCCGGGGCTAGGCGAGGAGGCGGGGGCGGCGCTGGCGGGGCATCCGGGCGTCGATCACGTCTCCTTCACCGGGTCGGTGGCGGTGGGGCGGCTGGTGCAGGCGGCGGCGTCGGGGCACGTGGTGCCGGTGACGCTGGAACTGGGCGGCAAGTCGCCGGAGCTGGTGTTCGACGACGCCGATCTGGAGGCGGCGCTGCCCTTCCTGGTGAACCCCGGTATCCAGAACGCGGGGCAGACCTGTTCGGCGGCCTCGCGGATCCTGGTGCAGCGCGGGGTCTACGACCGGGTGCGCGCAACCATGGGGGCGCGGTATGATGCGCTGAAGGTAGGGCCGGCGCGCGAGGATCTGGATCTCGGGCCGCTGATCTCGGCGCGGCAGGCGGAGGTGGTGGCGGGCTGGCTCGGCCGGGGGGCCGAACTCGCCGTGGCGGGGCGCGGGACGGTGGTGGGGCATGCGCCGGCGGGGGGCAGCTATGCGGCACCGGTGCTGCTGGGCGAGGTGCCGGCGGGGCATGTGCTGGCGCGCGAGGAGATCTTCGGCCCCGTACAGGTGCTGATCCCCTTCGAGGACGAGGAGGAGGCCGTGGCGATCGCCAACGGCACCGGCTACGGGCTGGTGGCGGCGGTCTGGACCCGGGACGGGTCGCGCGCGATGCGGCTGGCGCGGCGGCTGCGGGCGGGGCAGGTTTTCTTGAACAACTACGGAGCCGGCGGCGGGGTGGAGCTGCCCTTCGGCGGCGTCGGGCGCTCGGGGCACGGGCGCGAGAAGGGCTTCGAGGCGCTGCTGGGGTTTACCCGGCTGAAGACGGTGGCGGCACACCACGGGTGAACGGTCAGCGGGTCACCTGCCCCGCAACTTGGGCCCGGTCGATGCACGATGCGTAGACCCACTCGGTGGGTCCTACCCCGAGGCGCGTACAGAGCGCGTGTGACGACGCGTTTCCGGATCGCACACCGGTTATGAAGCCGCGCGCGCCGTGCTCCTCGGCGATCGCGACGATCGCCTGCGCGCCGAGGACGAGCGCGATCTTCTCGCCCCTCCGGCGCGGATGGGTGGCAAGCATGCCCCAGAAACAGTCCGTTGCGCGCGGGCTGGATGGGTGATGGATCATGTAGGCGGACGCGGTCGCCACCGCGCCCTGGGAATCGAAGGCGGCCAGGCACAGCCCGGGCCGCATCTGGCCGCGCATCACCGCGCCCGGAACCGGCATGACCTCGCAGGACTCACAGAGGATGGCGGTTTGCGCGACGAGCGCGGGTGGCGTCGTCGGGCCGAGGCGCGTGACGGTCAGGTCAGCCGGAAGCCGGTGCTCGGCGAGCAGCTTGTGACTGGCCGCGATGGCTTCGGCGCCGCCACGGTAGTGCTCGTGTCGGTCGGTGGCAAGACCGCGGCGCTCCAGGTCGAGGCGGAGGCCTTCGAAATCCGTGTGCGGAAAGAAATAGGCGACGGCGGCGCCCTGAAGGCGCGCGAGCGCGGCCAGGATATCGGCGGTGTCCGGGGTAGGTGGGCTGAGGGCAATCAGGCGCCCGTAATAGGCGAAGCGCGGATCGTCGCGAAGCAGCCGCCAAAGATGACCGCTGCGACGAGCGAGTGCGACCTTTTCGTCGGTCCCGAAGTATTCCGCATTGCCCATGGGATGCTCCGTGCCCGCCGGCCGGCGCGACAGCGTCGGCCCATACCGGGCGAGGCCGGAGGGGTGGACCCGCTCGGACGACGCAGACTAGCATGGGAGAAGGGAAATTTCCATTTGCCATGCCTTGGGTGCTGCGTGGCCCTGCAAGTAAGGGGGACGAGGTGCCTGGCGCGGCGGGGTTTGAGGCGCTGGTGGGGCTTTCCCGGCTGAAGGCGTTCGTGGCGAACCACGGGTGAGCCTGGGGAAATTGCCATGGAAAAAGGGCCGGACTTGCGTCCGGCCCTTTACGTGAAGAGTTGCGTCGGGGCGCGTCAGGCGCCGTAGACGGCCTCGCGCGCGAGGTACGCGACGTCGTGGCGCGACATGCCGAGGTCCTTCAGGTCACGGTCCGTCAGGGCGTTCAGTTCGGCGAGGGTGCGCCTGTAGAGGGCGCGGTCCTCGAGGGCCTTGCGAACCCGGGCGAACCAGCCCTGGGCAGTCCAGGTCGGCGCAAGGGTGCTGTCAAAGTGGGTTGCGAGTGTCATGTTGGTCTCCAGTCGTTTTGCTGGCCCGCCCCGATTGTCGGCGGGCGCGATGTTTCATTTGCCGTAGACGGCGTGATGCGCGATATCGCGGATCACCAGCCGGCTGATTCCGATGTCGGCCAGTTCCCTGTCGGTCAGGGCCCGCATCTCGGCTAGAGTGGCCTGATAGTCGAGGTACTGCGTCCATGCGCGGCGAACCTGCGCGATCCATCTGGTCGGGGCCGCAAGGGCACCTGCCGGGAACGTGCGGCTGGGCTGGGCTATGCGAGCGGTCATTTCTATCTCCTTCGTCCGTTTCACGGCCAGGAGGACGTTTCCATCTTTGTTGCAACGCAATATACGCCTGTGGAAAACTGGTACAAGTGACGGGTCGGCAAATCTGCCATGCACTGCATGCATGGCCCTTATCATTCTGTTAATATTTGATTTTATTCTCAAGAACTCTCGGGCGCCCGTCCCGTTGCAGTGGTACGGCAGCGCAGCATGCCTGAAAGCACTGGCGCGGCCCCCCCTTGTCTGTCCCCGCGCCCTGTCCGATCTAGGGGCATGAGTGCGCGCCTGGGGCGCGCGTCCGGGCGTATCGGGGAGAGCCATGTCCGTCACTCGTGAGGCCGTCCTGACTGCGCTGGGTGCGGTGCCGATGCCCGGGCGCGGGAAGAGCATCATCGAGGCCGATATCGTTCGCGCGCTCGCCGTGGACGGCGGGACGGTGCGCTTCGTGCTGGAGGTGGACGCGGCCGAGGGTGCGCGATTGGAGCCGGTGCGTGCTGCGGCCGAGGCCGCCGTGGCGGCTCTGCCCGGGGTCGAGCGGGTGAGCGCGTTGCTGACGGCGCATGGGCCCGCGCCGAAGGGACCGGCGGCCGGTCCGGGCGGGCCGCCGCCGTCGCTGAAGATCGGGCGGCATCCGGAGCCGCAGGCCGGGCCCGCCGCGGTGGCCGGGGTAAAGCGGATCATCGCGATTGCCTCCGGCAAAGGGGGCGTGGGCAAGTCGACGGTATCGGCGAACCTCGCGGTGGCGCTGGCGCAGGCGGGCAAGCGCGCGGGGTTGCTCGATGCGGATATCTACGGGCCGAGCCAGCCACGGATGATGGGGGTGAACCAGCGGCCGCAGTCGCCGGACGGCAAGGCCATCCTGCCGCTGCACGCCCATGGCGTGACGATGATGTCCATCGGCCTCATGCTCAAGGAGAACGAGGCGGTGGTCTGGCGCGGCCCGATGCTGCAGGGGGCCTTGCAGCAGATGATGGGGCAGGTGGTCTGGGGTGAGTCTGGACGCGCTGATCGTCGACCTGCCGCCGGGCACCGGCGACGTGCAGCTGACGCTCAGCCAGAAATACGCCATCACCGGGGCGATCGTGGTCTCGACGCCGCAGGACGTGGCGCTGCTCGACGCGCGCAAGGCACTCGACATGTTCGAGAAGACCCGCGTGCCGGTGCTGGGGATCATCGAGAACATGTCCACCTACATCTGCCCGAACTGCGGGAACGAGGCGCATATCTTCGGCCATGGCGGAGCGCGGGCCGAGGCGGCGCGGCTGGGCATCCCCTTCCTGGGGGAGATCCCGCTGGAGCTGTCGATCCGCGTCGCGGGCGATGGCGGCACCCCGGTGGTCGCCGCCAGGCCCGATGGTGCCGAGGCGCGGGCGTTCCGCGCCATTGCCGAGCGTCTGATCGCGGGAGGGATCGTCTGAGCGCGGGCCGTTGACAGGTGGCGGGGGCGCGCCCACAATTTGCGCCATGCCACGGCAAACCGCGGCCCGAACGATCAGGCCGGCGCAGATGTCCTACTTCCGTCCCGACGCGCTCCGTGAGGCGCTGGCCTGCCTCGGGCGCGAGGAGCACCTCGTGCTGGCCGGCGGCACCGACATATACCCTGCCGCCGTCGGACGGGCGCTGGAGGGGCCGGTGCTCGACATCACCGGGATCGGCGAGATTTCCGGGATCACGCGGGCGGGCGGCGAGGTGCGGATCGGAGGCACCACCACCTGGTCGGAGATCGCCGCGGGCCGATCTGCCGCCGGCTTTCGACGCGCTGAAGGCTGCGGCGGGCGAGGTGGGCGGGCGCCAGATCCAGAACGCCGGGACGATCGCGGGCAATCTCTGCAACGCCTCTCCCGCGGCGGACGGGGTGCCGCCGCTTATGGTGCTCGACGCCGAGGTGGAGCTGGCCTCTGCGGCGGGGCGGCGGCGGCTGCCGTTGGGCGGGTTCCTGACGGGGCCGCGGCGCACGGCGCTGCGGCCGGACGAAATCCTGACCGCGGTGCTGGTGCCGGAGGCGGCGCAGGCGGGACGGTCGGCGTTCCTGAAGCTCGGGGCGCGGCGGCACCTGGTGATCTCCATCGCCATGGTTGCGGTCCGGCTCGTGGTGGAGGACGGGATCGGTGCGTGGCGCGGCGCTCGCGGTGGGCGTCATGCGGCCCCGTCGCCGCGCGATTGCCTGCGGTCGAGGCGCGGCTGCTGGGCGCTGCCGCGGGGCCGGGGCTGGCGGCGCTGGTGCGAACGGCCGAGGTCGCGGCGGCGCTGGCGCCCATCGACGATGCGCGGGCGAGTGCGGCGTACCGGCGCCGGGCGGCGGCGGAACTGCTGCGCCGCGCGGTGGCGGAGGCAGTGGCATGAACGTGCAGCCGCCGCTGGTGGCTTTCGGCTGAACGGGAGCCGGGTTGCCTTTCCGGTGGCCGCCGCCGAGCGGCTGTCGGAGGTGCTGCGCGAGGGCGCGGGGCTGACCGGCACCAAGGTCGGCTGCGACGCAGGCGATTGCGGGGCCTGCACGGTGCTGGTGGACGGCGCGCCGGTCTGCGCCTGCCTGATGCCTGCCGGCCGGGTCGCCGGGTGCAGCGTCACCACGGTGGAGGGGCTGGCAGCGGCAGGGTTCGCGGCGTTGCAGCGCGGCCTTCCTGCGCCACGGCGCGGCGCAGTGCGGCATCTGCACGCCGGGCATGCTGATGGCCGCGGCGGCGCTGCTGGCCGAGGTGCCGGAGCCGACCGAGGCCGAGGTCGAGGCGGCGCTGGGCGGCGTGCTCTGCCGCTGCACCGGCTATCGCCGCATCATCGCCGCCGTGCTGCGATGCGGCGCGGCACCGGCGCGGCGCCGGCCAGCGGCGGCTATCGGGACGCGGCTGGCGCGGCTCGACGGGCCGGCGAAGGTCAGCGGGCCGACCGGTTCGGTGCGGACTTCGCGCCCGAGGGCGCGCTGGTGCTGAAGGCGGTGCGCACCCCGCATCCGCATGCGCGCTTTGCGCTTCGGCGATCTGGCGGCATGGCGCGCCGCGCGGCCCGGGGTCGCGGCGGTCTTGACCGCCGCCGACATTCCCGGCCGCAACCGCTTCGGCGTGATCGCGCCCTTCGCCGACCAGCCGGCGCTGGCGGAAGGCGTGGCCCGGTTCCGCGGCGAAGCGGTGGCGCTGGTGGCCTTCGAGCCCGATGTGGCGGCGGATCTGGCGGGCTTTCCCGTCGACCTGGGCGGTGCTGCCGCATCTCGACGGCGCCGGAGGCGGCCGAGGCGGACGGGGCGCCGGTCCTGCATGACGGCCGGCCGGGCAACCTGCTGGTCGAGGGCCGGGTGGTGCATGGCGATGCCGAGGCCGGCGCTGGCCGGCGCGGCACATGTGGTGGCGGGCGAGATCCGACACCGGCTTCGTCGAGCATGCCTATATCGAGCCCGAGGCCGGCGCGGCCTGGATGGAGGACGGGGTCGTCACCATCCGCGCCTGCACCCAGGCGCCGTTTATGGACCGCGACGACACTGCCGCGGTTCTCGGGCTGCCGCCCGAGCGGGTGCGGATCATCCCCTCGGCCGTGGGCGGCGGCTTCGGGTCGAAGCTCGATCTGTCGGTCGCAGCCGTTGCTGGGTCTGGCGGCGCTGATGACCGGGCGGCCGCTGCCGGATGACCTACACGCGCCCCGAAGTCGATGGCCTCGACCACCAAGCGCCACCCGGCGCGAGATGCCGGGCGCGGCTGGGCTGCGACGACGGGCGGCCGGCTGATGGCGCTCGACTTCGAGGGGGCGTTCGACACCGGCGCCTATGCGAGCTGGGGGCCGACGGTGGCGAACCGGGTGCCGGTGCATGCCACCGGCCCCTACCGCGGTGCCGCATGTCCGCGCCCGCGCCCGCGCGGTTCACACCAACGGGCCGGTCTCCGGCGCGTTCCGCGGCTTCGGCGTGCCGCAGGCGGCGGTCGCGCAGGAGACGCTGATCGACCGGCTGGCGGCGAAGTGCGGGGATCGACCGGCTGGAGTTCCGCATCCTGAACGCGCTGCGCGACGGCGACGCCACGGCCACCGGCCAGGTGCTGCGCGGGGTCGGGATCGGCGCCTGCCTCGAGGCGCTGCGCCCGCACTGGCGCCGCGCGCTGGCCGAAGCGGCCAGGCGCCCGCGGCGCGGGGTCGGCGTGGCCTCGTGCTGGTACGGCTGCGGCAATACCGCGCTGCCGAACCCCTCGACGATCCGCGTCGGGCTGCGAGCCGACGGGCCGCTGGTGCTGCACCAGGGGGCGGTCGACATCGGACAGGGCTCGAAGACCGTCATCACCCAGATCGCGCCGAGGCACTGGGCCTGCCGGTGGCGGACTTTCGACGGCTGGTCGGGCCGACACGGCGCTCACGCCGGATGCCGGCAAGACCTCCGGCTCGCGGCAGACCTTCGTCACCGGCAAGGCGGCGGAGGCGGCGGGCGCAGGCGCTGCGCGCCGCGATCCTGCGGCATGCCAATGCCGGGGAGGGCGCGCGTCTGCGCGCTCGACGGCGCGCGGCTGGTGGTGATCGAGGACGGCGGCAGCGCGCGCGATCGACCTCGCGGCGCTGCGCGGCGGATGCGCACGGCTATGTGCTGATGGCCGAGGAGACCTACGATCCGCCGACCACGCCGCTCGATGCCGAGGGCCAGGGCGTGCCCTATGCGGTCTACGGCTACGGCGCGCAGATGGTCGAGCTGGAGGTCGACGCAGCGCTCGGCACCGTGCGGCTGCTCGCGCATCATCGCCGCGCATGACGTCGGCCGCGCGATCAACCCCGCGCTGGCCGAGGGCCAGATCGAGGGCGGCATCGCGCAGGGCATCGGCCTGGCGCTGATGGAGGAGTACCTGCCCGGCCGCACCGAGAACCTGCACGACTACCTGATCCCGACCTTCGGCGACGTGCCCGAGGTCGGAGCCGATCCTGGTCGAGGTGCCCGACCCGGAGGGGCCATACGGGGCCAAGGGCCTCGGCGAGCACGTGCTGATCCCGACCGCGCCGGCGATCCTGAACGCGATCCGCCATGCCACCGGCGTCGAGGTGACCCGGCTGCCGGCCCTGCCCCACCGCGTGCGCGCCGCGATCCGGACGCGGGAGGCAGGTGCATGACAGGCGCAGCCACCCACGGCCGCATGTCTACACAATGTGTAGATATTCTGAAAAGTGCGCGATTCCAAAAGCTTGATCCCGGTCGCATGGTGGGACGCCCCACATGAACGCTCCCCGCCCCGACAAGATCCGCTGCGATGCCTGCCCGGTGATGTGCTACATCGCGCCGGGGCAGACCGGCGCCTGCGACCGCTACGCCAACGACGGCGGGCGGATCGTGCGGTCCGACCCGGTGACGGTGCTGTCGCGGACGCTGGAAGGCGGCGGGGCGGTGGTGCCTTTCGCGCCGGCGGAGGGGCCTGGGACGGCAGCGTCATGGCGCCGGCGGACCGGTTCGTGACCGGGATCGGGGCGGGCACGACCTATCCGGACTACAAGCCCGCGCCCTTCATCGTCAGCCGCGAGATCGAGGGGGTCGACATCGTCACCGTGGTGACCGAGGCGATCTTCTCCTACTGCGGCGTCAAGGTGAAGATCGACACCGACCGCCATCTGGGCGCCGGAGACCGCCATCGTGCGGGCCGAGGGCGAGGCGATCGGCCATGTCACCACGGCGGAATACGGCAGCCAGATGCTGTCGCTCGGCGGGGTGGATCACCTGACCGGCGGGGTCGAAGGCGGAGGGGCGGGCCACCTGCGCCGCCTGCTGGCGCTCTGCAACCGCGAGCCGGTGGAGCTGGCCATCGACGGCGGCTCGACGGTCGTGGTGCAGGCCGGGCGGCGCCGGTGGTCGACGGGCTGGCCGAGGCGCGGATGCGGGTGGGCTGCGGCTCGGCGACCATCGGGATGTTCGCGGCGCAGTGGCAGCGGGCTGGTGGACGAGGTGGTGGTGGTCGACGACCACATCACCGGCGTGGTCTCGCGAGCACCAGGCGGGCAAGGTGATCGGCTGGCAGCCGACCGGCATCCGGATCAAGGGCCGGCGCTCGACGCCGGGGCGCTATTTCCAGGTGTCGGAGCCGGGGCTCGGCTGGGGCGGCACGCGGCTCACCGATCCGCTGGAGATCCTGGCGCACTGGAACCCGAAGAAGGGCGCGCGGCCGGGCCTGACGCTGCTGATGGTCTCGACCACCGGCGAGCAGTACGCCTACTACGTGCTCGACGACGACCTGGTGCCGGTGCAGCCGCGACGCTGCCGGAGGCGCTGGTGCCAACGGTCGAGCTGATCGACGAGAACTGCGAGCCGGCGCTGCTGCACGGTGCTGTTCATGGGCGGCGCCGGCGGCTCGCTGCGCGCCGGGGTGACGCAGAACCCGGTGCGGCTGACGCGCTCGGTGCAGGCGGCCGAGACCGGCTGACCTGCGGCGGCGCGCCGGTCTATGTCTGGCCGGGCGGCGGCATCACGTTCATGGTCGACGTGACCTTGCTGCCCGACGGCGCCTTCGGCTACGTGCCGACGCCGGCGCTGGTGGCGCCGCTGGAGTTCACCCTGCCGCGCGAGGACTACCTCGCCCTCGGCGGCCACGGCGGCGCGGTCCGCAGCTGGACGACGTGCTCCGCACGGCGGCGAGTACGGTGCGGTTGTCCGGGCGGACTGGTCCGGGGCCGGCGGGGCCGGCTGAGCGGGGCGCAGGCGGCGCGGCTGCCGGACGGGCGGCTGCACCTCCACCACGGGCCGATCGACCTGATCCTGCGGGCCTGGGGTGCCGCCCGCGGCGGTGGCGGCGGCCGAGGCGCGGGCGGCGGCGCGGTTCGAGGGCCTGCTGGAGGAGCTGGTGGCCGAGCTGCCGGCGCTGCGCAGCGCCGAGGCGCTGCCGCTCGACGGGCCGGTGGCGCGGCGGATGGCCCGCGCGGTGGCGCCGCACCGGCCGGGGTTCGTCACCCCGATGGCCGCGGTCGCCGGTGCGGTGGCCGACGAGATGCTGCGCGATCATGGCCGAAGGGGGCGGGCTCGAGCGGGCCTACGTCAACGACGGCGGCGACATCGCCTTCCACCTGACGCCGGGCACGCGCTTCACCGCGGCGATCGCCGGGGCGGCGGAGCGGGTGCGAGGTGCGCGCCGAGCGAGCCGGTGCGCGGGCTTGCCACTTCGCGGCTGGCGCGGGCGCAGCTTGTCGCTCGGCATTGCCGACGCGGTGACGGTGCTGGCGCCGACGCCGCCGCGGCCGACGCGGCGGCGACGCTGATCGCCAACGCGGTCGACCTGCCCGGCCATCCCGCCATCACCCGGCGACCGGCGCGTGGAGTTACAGGCCGACAGCGACCTCGGCGACTGCGGCCGGTGACGGTCGGCGTCGGCGCCGCTGGCGCCGGCCGGAGGTCGCCGCCGCTCTTGCCGCCGGCGCTGAGCCGGCTCGCGGAATGCTCGCCGCGCGGCCTGATTGCGGCGGCCGCGCTTTTCCTCGCGGCGAGGTCCGGATTCATCGGCCGCCTGTCGCCTTCCCGCAACCCCGGAGCCAGCCATGCCTGATTTCGTCCGTCCGCAAGACGCCTTGTCGTCCTCGAGGAGATCCTTCCACGACGGTCGGCCCGCCGCCCGCTGAGCTGCGCCGGCGCGCGGCGCTGCTCGCCGTGGTCTCCAACCCCTTCGCGGGCGACTACGCCGACGAACTCCAATCCGCCATGGAGGATCTCAAGCCGCTCGGCCTGATGATGACCGAGCGGCTGATCGCGGCGCTGGGCGGTGCCGAGGGCATCGACGGCTACGGCAAGGGCGCCATCGTCGGCGAGGCCGGCGAAGTCGAGCACGCGGCGCTCTGGCACGTGCCGGGCGGCTACGCCATGCGCGAGTGGCTGGGCGCAGGCCAAGGCGATCGTGCCTTCGGCGATGAAGGTGGGGGGCATGGGCGCGCGCCTCGACGTGCCGCTCGGCCACATCAACGCGGCCTATGTCCGCAGCCATTTCGACGCGATGGAGGTCGGCGTGCCCGACGCGCCGCGCGCCGGCGAGATCGTCTTCGTGCTGGCGATGAGCCGCGGGCCGCGGGTGCATTCGCGGATGGGCGGGCTGGAGGCGGCCGACGTAAAGGGCCTAGACGGGCTGCGGTGAGGCTGCTCGCCGCCGCGCTCGCGCTGGCGCCCGGGGCGGCGCTGGCGCATGCGTCGGAGCGCATGGTCATCCTGACGCTGCCGACCGGATACTACTTCGCCGGCGCGGCCGCGGCGGTGGCGCTGACCGCGCTGGTCGGCGCGCTGGCGCCGCGGCTGCCGGCGGCGCGGGCGCATCGCCTGCTGGAGTGGCCGGTGCTGGTGCCGCGCGCGATCGGCAGCTGGGCGGCCTGCCTCGTGCTCTGGGCGCTGGTGGCCGTGGGTTTCTGGGGAAGCCGCGATCCCCTGCACAACCTGCTGGTGCTGGCGGTCTGGACGCTGCTCTGGGTGGGGCTGACGCTGGCCTGCGTCTTCCTTGGCAACCTGTGGCGGCCCTTCAACCCATGGGTCGGGCCGGTCCGCGCCGCCCGCGGCCTGCTGGGGCGGACCGGGTCCGTCGGTCTCGCGAGGCTCGGGCACTGGCCGGCGGTGGCGGGGATGTTCGCATTCGCCTGGTTCGAGATCGTCGCGCTCGCCCCCACAGACCCGGCGGTGCTTGCCGGCGCGGTGGCGGGTTACTGGGCGCTGGTCTTCGTGCTCGCCGTGGCCGAGGGCGAGGACTGGCTGGAGCAAGGCGAGGCCTTCTCGGTCTACTTCGGCCTCATGGGACGCATCGCGCCCCTCTGGCACGAGACGCAAGCCCGCCGCACCCGGCTGATGGCCGGGCTGCCCGGCACGCAGATCCTCGGCCTGGCGCCGCCCACCCCTTCGAGCGCGGCCTTCGTCACGCTGGCGCTGGCGGCGGTCAGCTTCGACGGGCTCAGCGAGACCTTCTGGTGGCTGGCGCGGGTCGGCGTGAACCCGCTGGAGTTCCCCGGCCGCTCGGCGGTGCGGGGGGCGAACACGGCCGGCCTGCTCGCCACCTGGGCGCTGGTGGCGGCCTCGATCCTCGGCGCCATCGCGCTCGGCCGCCGCCTTGCCGCGCGAACGGGGCCGTTCTGGTCCGACGCCGGACCCTGGATGCTGAGCTTCCTGCCCATCGCCGCCGGCTACCACGTCGCGCACTACCTCGTCGCGTTGCTGACCGACGGCCAGTACGCGATCGTGGCCCTCGGCGATCCGCTGGCGCGCGGCTGGAACCCGTTCGGCCTGCCGCGGCACTGGGTCTCCTTCGCGATGCTGGCCGACGAAGGCTCGGTGCGGGCGATCTGGAATGCCCAGTTCGCCGCGATCCTCGGCGCGCATCTGCTGGCAGTGATCCTCGGCCTGAAGATGGCCGCTCCGGCCCGCCCGCTCGCGCACGCGCCGATGACGGTGCTGATGGTGCTCTACACGATCTTCGGGCTGTGGCTGCTGTCGACCGCCACCGGGGCGTGAGCGGCCGCTTTCCGGTTTGCCAGCGCCGGCGTGCGGGAGTATGAGCCGACACGCAATCCGACCATGGGGAGAGCAAACATGAAAGACGGTCTCGCGCCGAACGGCTTCTTCACCGCAGCCCTCGCCGACAGCCGACCCCGAGATCGCCGGCGCGATCGCGAGCGAGCTCGGCCGCCAGCGGGACGAGATCGAACTGATCGCCTCGGAGAACATCGTCTCCCGCGCCGTGCTCGAGGCCCAGGGCTCGGTGCTGACCAACAAATACGCCGAGGGCTATCCCGGCCGGCGCTACTACGGCGGCTGCGAGTTCGTCGACGTCGCCGAGACGCCTGGCGATCGAGCGCGCCTACGCAGCTGTTCGGCTGCGGCTTCGCCAATGTGCAGCCGCATTCCGGCAGCGCAGGCCAACCAGGCGGTGTTCCTCGCCCTGCTGCAGCCCGGCGACACCTTCATGGGCCTGGATCTCGCCGCCGGCGGGCACCTGACCCACGGCGCGCCGGCCAACCAGTCGGGCAAGTGGTTCAAGCCGGTGCCCTACGGCGTGCGTCGCGCAGGACCAGCGCATCGACATGGACGAGGTCGCGCGCATCGCGCGCGAGCACCGGCCGAAGCTGATCATCGCCGGCGGCTCGGCCTATGCCCGCGCCTGGGACTTCGCCGGCTTCCGCGCCATCGCCGACGAGGTCGGCGCCTATCTCATGGTGGACATGGCGCATTTCGCCGGCCTGGTCGCCGGCGGCGCGCACCCGCGCCCGTTCCCGCATGCGCATGTGGTGACCACCACCACCCACAAGACCCTGCGCGGCCCGCGCGGCGGCATGATCCTGACCAATGACGAGGCGCATCGCCAAGAAGATCAATTCGGCGGTCTTCCCCGGCCTGCAGGGCGGGCCGCTGATGCATGTCATCGCCGCCAAGGCGGTGGCCTTCGGCGAGGCGCTGCGCCCCGAATTCCGGGCCTATGCCGCCGCCGTGGTCGCCAATGCCCACGCGCTGGCCGAGGCACTGCAGGCGCAGCGGCCTCGACATCGTCACCGGCGGCACCGACAACCACCTGCTGCTGGTGGACCTGCGGCCCAAGAAGCTGACCGGCAAGGTGGCCGAGGCGGCGCTGGACCGCGCCCACATCACCTGCAACAAGAACGCCATCCCCTTCGACCCGCGAGAAGCCGATGGTGACCTCCGGCGTGCGCCTCGGCACCCCCGCCGGCACCACGCGCGGCTTCGGCACGGCCGAGTTCCGCGAGGTCGGCCGGCTGATCGGCGAAGTGCTGGACGGCGCGGCGCCTCCAATGCGGAGGGTGCGCAATGCGCGCGGTCGAGGCCGCGGTGGCCGCCAAGGTGCTCGACGCTCTGCCGGCGCTTCCCGATCTACCCGGGGCTCTGAGGCCGATGGCCCATCCCGCCCTCGCGCCCGGCAAGGTCGCCGTCGTCACCGGTGCTGCCTCGGGCATCGGCCTCGCCGCTGCCACACGGTTTGCCGGGCTCGGCATGAACGTGGTGCTTGCCGATCTCGGCGCTGAACGGCTCGACCGCGCCGCCGAGTTGGTGTTGCAGGCCGCGCCGGCGGGACGCGACACCGTGGTCGTCGCCGAGGCCGACGTCAGCCGCCCGGAGACTCTCTCTGCGCTAGAGCGTGCCGTCACGGCGCAGTTCGGGGGCACCGACGTGCTGATGAACAACGCCGGCATCCAGCCCGGCTCCAGCCTCTTCGGGCCATTGGAGGCCTGGGACCGGGTCATGGCCGTCAACCTTTGGGGGGTGGTCCACGGCACGCGGGCCTTCGTGCCGGGCATGATCGCCCGCGGCCGCCCCGGCCTCGTCATCAACACCGGCTCCAAGCAGGGCATCACCACCCCGCCGGGCGATCCGGCCTACAACATGGCCAAGGCGGGGGTGAAGGTCTTCACCGAGGCGCTGGAGCACGAGTTGCGCAACACCCCCGGCTGCGCGGTCACCGCGCATCTCCTGATCCCCGGCTTCGTCTTCACCGGCCTGACCGCGAGGGACCGCACTGAAAAGCCCGCCGCCGCCTGGACGCCCGAGCAGACGGTGGACTTCATGTTCGCGAGGCTCGAGGAGGGGGATTTCTACATCCTCTGCCCGGACAACGACGTGCCCCGCGCCCTGGACGAGCGCCGCATCCTCTGGGCCGCCGGCGACATCGTCGAGAACCGCCCGCCCCTCTCGCGCTGGCATCCCGACTTCGCGGAGGCCTTCGCCGCCTTCGCCGCCCGCCGGGGGTGACGGGGCACCGGGCCGCGCTCGTGGCCGGCACTCCACCTGAATAACAGGGTTCCGCCGCAAACTCGGTTCAGGTTCGCGCAAGCAGAATCGCCCCCTTGTGCTTTGGCCGGGAGCCGTCAAGATCGGTGCAACTCCGGGAGAAAGCGCTTGCCCATTCGTGACGAGATCCGCTTCCTGCTCAACGACCGCGAAGTGCGGCTGCGCGAGGTGCGCGCTTCCGACACGCTCCTCGACCATCTGCGGCTGGTCGAGCGCCTGCGCGGCACCAAGGAAGGCTGCGCCGAGGGTGACTGCGGGGCCTGCACCGTGCTGATCGGGCGGCGGTCGGACGGGGATCTGGTCTACGAGCCGGTCAACGCCTGCATCCGGCTGCTGGCCTCGGTCGATCTCTGCCACGTGGTGACGGTGGAGCACCTGGCGCAGGGAGGCGTGCTTCATCCCGTGCAGCGGGCCATGGTGGAGTTGCACGGCAGCCAGTGCGGCTTCTGCACTCCGGGGATCGTGATGTCGCTGGCCGCGTTGAGGATGCGCAACGGTGATCCTTCGGAGGCCGAGATCGAGACGGCTTTGCAGGGCAACCTTTGCCGCTGCACCGGCTACCAGCCGATCGTGGCCGCCGCAAAGGCCGCCTGCGCCGACGGCGCCGGCGAGCCGCTGGTGATGGGGCGGGCTGAGGTGCTGGCGCGGCTCTCGGCGCTGGGCGACTGGCGGCGGGTCGAGCTACGGACCGGCGGCGAGCGCGTGGTGCTGCCGGTGACCGTCGACGATCTCGCAGAGGTGCTGGGGGAGACGCCGGAGGCGACCATCGTGGCGGGCTCGACCGATGTCGGGCTCTGGGTGACCAAGCAGATGCGCGACATCTCGCCCGCCGTCTTCATCGGGCATCTGGAGGGGCTCCGGGGGATCGAGGTCGCCGAGGCCGGCATGACTTTCGGAGCGGGCGTCAGCTACGACGAGGCGGAGGCCGTTCTTGGGGAGGCCTTCCCGCATCTGGCCGACTACCTGCGGCGGATCGGCGGCTGGCAGGTGCGTGCCATGGGCACCATCGGCGGCAACATCGCCAACGGCTCGCCGATCGGCGACATGCCTCCGGTGCTGATCGCGCTGGGTGCAACGCTGACCCTTCGGCGCGGCGCGGTGCGGCGGGTGATGGCGTTGGATGCCTTTTTTATCGACTACGGCAAGCAGGATCGCGCGCCCGGCGAGTTCGTGGAGTATTTCTTCGTCCCTCGCCCGGCCGCCGGCACGCTCAATGCCGCCTACAAGGTGTCCAAGCGCCGCGACGAGGACATCTCGGCGGTGGCGTGTGGTTTCCATGTGGGGCTGGAGAACGGCGTGGTGACGGAGGCGCGGCTCGCATACGGCGGTATGGCGGCGACGCCAAAGCGGGCGGCGAAGGCAGAGGCAGCACTACTCGGGCGGCCGTGGACCGAAGCGACGGTCGTTGAGGCCGGGGCGGCGCTTGGCGGACGACTTCAAGCCGCTCACCGATTGGCGGGCCTCGGCGGGGTACCGGGCGATGGTGGCGCGGAACCTGCTGCGGCGCTTCTGGCTGGAGAGCGCCAGTACGCCGGTGCGGCTGCGGCGGGAGCTCGTGGGCTGATGGCGGATGGGATGGCCGGTTCGATCCGCGGCGGGGTGAATTCCCCGCAGCGCCACGACAGCGCCCACAAGCACGTCACCGGTGCCGCCGACTACACCGACGACATCCCCGAACCCGTCGGGACGCTGCACGCCTGGCTGGGGCTGGCGGGCAGGGCCCACGCCGAGATCACGGGGATGGACTTCGACGCCGTGCGGGCGGCGCCCGGAGTGGTGGGGGTGCTGACCGCGGCGGACATTCCCGGTGTCAACGACGTGAGCCCGACGGGTAAACACGACGACCCGGTCTTCGCCGACGGCCGGGTGGAGTTCCACGGCCAGCCGGTGTTCGCGGTGGTCGCCGAGACCCGCGACCTGGGGCGGCGGGCGGCGGCGCTGGCGAAGGTGGACTACCGGGTGCTGCCGCATGTCACCGACGTGGCCGAGGCGGTCGAAGCGGGGTATCCCTTCGTCACCGAGCCGTTGAAGCTCGAGCGCGGCGAGGTCGGACCGGCGCTGGAGGCCGCCCAGCACCGGCTCAGCGGTCGGATGCGGGTCGGCGGGCAGGACCACTTCTATCTCGAGAGCCACATCGCCTTCGCCCTGCCGGGCGAGGACGACGAGGTGACCGTCTATTCCTCGACCCAGCACCCCAGCGAGGTGCAGCACATGGTGGCGCATGTGCTGGGCGTGCCGTCGAACGCCGTCACGGTGATCGTGCGGCGTATGGGCGGGGGGTTTGGCGGCAAGGAGACGCAACCGAACCTCTTCGCCGCCGTGGCGGCGGTGGCGGCGAAGAAGTTCGGGCGGGCGGTTAAGCTGCGCCCCGATCGCGACGATGACATGATCGCCACCGGCAAGCGGCACGACTTCCTGATCGACTACGACGTGGGGTTTGACGGCGAAGGGCGGATCGAGGCGGTCGACGCGGTGCTGGCGGCGCGCTGCGGGTTCTCGGCGGACCTGTCGGGGCCGGTGACCGACCGGGCGCTGTTCCATGCCGACAACGCGTATTTCTACCCGCACGTGCGGCTAGTCTCCAAGCCGATGAAGACCAACACAGTCTCGAACACCGCCTATCGCGGGTTCGGCGGGCCGCAGGGGCTGATCATGGCCGAGCGGATCATGGAGGAGATCGGCTACGCGCTGGGGCGCGACCCGCTGGCGGTGCGTAAGGCGAACTTCTACGGCGGCGCGGGGCGCGACATTACCCCCTATCACCAGCAGGTTCAGGACAACGTCATCGCCCGCATCGTCGAAGAGCTGGAGGCGTCGTCCGACTATGACGCGCGACGCCGGGCGGTGCTGGCGTTCAATGCGCAGGGCGGGGTGATCCGCAAGGGGATCGCGCTGACGCCGGTGAAGTTCGGGATCAGCTTCACCGCCACCTGGTACAACCAAGCCGGCGCGCTGGTACACGTCTACAACGACGGCTCGATCCACCTGAACCACGGCGGCACCGAGATGGGCCAGGGGCTGAACGTCAAGGTCGCGCAGGTGGTGGCCGACGCCTTTCAGGTCGACCTCGACCGGGTGAGGATCACGGCGACGACCACGGCGAAGGTGCCCAACACCTCCGCTACGGCGGCCTCGTCGGGCACCGACCTGAACGCCATGGCGGCGCAGAACGCGGCGGAGCAGATCCGCGACCGGCTGGTCGACTTCGCGGCGGAGAAATACTCGGTCGGCCGCGACCAGGTCGTGTTCGAGCCGAACGTGGTCAGGATCGGCAACCGCAGGGTCGCCTTCGACGACTTCATCCGCGAGGCCTACATGGGCGCGGGTGCGTCTGTCGGCGGCGGGCTTCTACAAGACGCCGGACATCCACTGGGACCGGGCGGCGGGCAAGGGGCGGCCCTTCTACTACTTCGCCTATGGCGCGGCGGTCAGCGAGGTGAGCATCGACACGCTGACCGGCGAGTACCACGTCGACCGCACCGACATCCTGCACGACGTCGGCCGGTCGCTGAACCCGGCGGTGGATCATCGGCCAGGTCGAGGGCGCCTTCGTGCAGGGAATGGGGTGGCTGACCACCGAGGAGCTGTGGTGGGACGCAGAGGGCCGGCTACGAACGCATGCACCGTCGACCTACAAGATCCCGCTCGCCTCCGACCGGCCGGCGGTGTTCAACGTGCGGCTCGCCGACTGGTCGGTGAACCGCGAGCCGACCATCCGCCGCTCGAAGGCAGTGGGCGAGCCGCCGTTCATGCTGGCGGTCTCGGTGCTCGAGGCGCTGTCGATGGCGGTGGCGAGCGTAGCCGGCTATCGCCAGTGTCCCCCGCCTCGACACCCCGGCGACGCCCGAGCGGGTGCTGATGGCGGTGGAGCGGCTGCGGGGAGCGGGGGCCTGAGATGATACGTCCCGAGGCCATCGACGCCTTGCTCGCCGCGGGCCCGGCGGCGCTGGTGCGCATCGAGGAAGCGCGCGGCTCGACCCCGCGCGAGGCGGGCGCCTGGATGCTTGTGTCGCGCGCGGGCGCGCTCGGGACCATCGGCGGGGGCCAGCTCGAATACATGGCGATCGACGCCGCGCGCGCCATGCTGGCGCGGGGCGGGGACCGCGAGACGCTGGACGTGCCGCTCGGTCCCGAGATCGGCCAGTGCTGCGGGGGCCGCACGCGCATCGCCGTCGAGCGGGTGATCCCGGGCCGCGCGGCCGGGCTGCGCGCCGAGGCGGAGGCGGCGATGCGGGCGCTGCCCTCGGTGCTCGTCTTCGGCGCCGGCCATGTCGGCCGGGCGCTGGCGGCGGCGCTTGCACTGCTGCCGCTGCGCACGGTGCTGATCGACAGCCGGGCCGCGGAGCTCGACCTCGCGCCCGTGGGCGTGGAGACGCGGACCACACCCCTGCCGGAGGCCGAGGTGCGGCGTGCCCGGCCGGGCAGCGCCTTCGTGGTCCTGACCCACGACCATGCTGTCGACTTCCTGATCGCCCGCGAGGCGCTGGCGCGCGGCGACGCGGCCTATGTGGGCATGGTCGGCTCGGCGACCAAGCGCGCTGCCTTCGCCCGCTGGTGCCGCAGGGCGGGCGACGCGGCACCCGATTCCGCACGCCTCGTCTGCCCGATCGGCGCCGCCGGCCGCCCCGACAAGCGCCCGGTCGTGATCGCCGCCTTCACCGCCGCCGAGATTCTTGCGGCCTTCGCCACGGTCGCCCGCGCGCCGCAGGTGGCGCACATCGGCCGCTGAGGGAGACCCGCCCGAGGTTTCGCCACGCGGGAGGCTAGCCGCTGTGCCGGCCGGCGGTGGCGGCGCGTCGGCGTTACGCGCGTGTCGGCATGGTTCGCCTGTCGGCGCGTGTCGAGGAGGGGGGTGGTAGGCGGCGCCCCGAATTGGCCTAGTCGATCGTCTCGCCGGGTTCGACGCCCCAGAGCCGGTCGCGCGGCACCCAGCCGCGAAAGCCCCCGGCACGCACCGCGCACCAGTCCTGGCGGCAGGCATCGAGGCGCGCCACCACCCCGGGTTCGGCCAGGGCGCGCACGGCGGTGTCCTCGGCAGGGCCGGCCCGCAGCACCGCCGGCTCCTGGCCGCGGATCAGCACGGTGCGCGCGCCGGAGAGCAGGCTGTGATGCACCCAGCCGCCCGCGCCGTCGGCGTCCACCACCTGCCGCCACTGGCCGTACTCGGCCACCACCCGCAGCGGCTGGCCGCGGCGCAGGAACTCCCAGTCGATGCGATGGTCGAGGCCGGGGCCGCGGCGGGCGTTGGCGCTCTCGGCGCGCATCGAGACATAGCGGGGCAGCGGCAGGCGAGTGACCGGGCCGAGGCTGGCCTCGATCACGGTGTCGGCTGCGACAGGGCCGCCAGGGACAACCGCCGGGGCGGCGGCGAGCATCGCCACTGCCAGCGCGACGCGCGGCAAGGCTGGCCAGAGGCTTCCGGTCATGGGTCTCATGCTCGATCCTCGTCGCCGGGAAGTGGCTGGATTTCCCAGACCTGCCCGTGCAATTATCGCCGAAAGATAGCCCAATGCGCCCCGCAACGGAACAGGAATTCGCATGCCCTCCCCCCGAGTGAGCGTCGTGGTGACGCGCCGCCTTCCTGCCCCGGTCGAGGCACGGATGCAGGAACTGTTCGACGTCCGGCTGAACGCGGGCGACCATCCGATGACCCCGGAGGAACTCGGCGCCGCGATGGCCGAGGCCGATGTGCTGGTGCCGACGATCACCGACCGGATCGACGCAGGCGTGCTGGCCAAGGCGGGGCCGCAGCTGCGGCTGATCGCCAACTACGGTGCCGGGTTCGACCATATCGACGTGGCGACGGCGCTGCAGCGCGGCATCCTGGTGACCAACACCCCCGGGGTGCTGGCCGAGGATACCGCCGACATGGCGATGGCGCTGATCCTCGCGGTGCCGCGGCGGCTGCCCGAGGGCTGGATGATGATGCAGAAAGGCGAATGGGCGGGCTGGAGCCCGACGGCGCTGATGGGCCACCGCATTGCGGGCAAGCGGCTCGGCATCCTCGGGCTGGGACGAATTGGGCGGGCCATCGCCAAGCGCGCGCGCGCCTTCGGGCTGGGGGTGCATTACCACAACCGCCGGCGGGTGCATGCGGATATCGAGGCCGAACTGGGCGTGACCTGGTGGGAGAGCCTCGACCAGATGCTCGCGCGCATCGACATCCTGAGCGTGAACGTACCGCACACGCCGTCGACGTTCCATCTGCTGAATGCACGGCGGCTGAAGCTTATGAAACCCGAAGCCTATATCGTCAATACCGCCCGCGGCGAGGTGATCGACGAGAACGCGCTGGCGCGGATGCTGCACGCGGGCGAGCTGGCGGGCGCCGGTCTCGACGTCTACGAGTACGGCCACGACGTGAACCCGCGGCTGCGCGACCTGCCCAACGTGATGTTGCTGCCGCACATGGGATCGGCCACGATCGAGGGACGGCTGGAGATGGGCGAGAAGGTCATCATCAACATCCGGACCTTTGCGGACGGCCACCGGCCGCCCGACCAGGTGGTGCCGGCGATGCTCTAGAGAGCGGCATCCCCGGGCGAGAACAGACAGATGATCGGCGATCTGAGCGGAGGCGTGCTGCTCCAAACAATTGATCACGGAATGCCATGGTCTCCGGTGGCCCGCGCGCGGAACACCCCGACCCGCTATCGGAGGGCGGAATGACCGACCAGCGCCCGCTCTTCGGCTCTCGGGCACTGGCGCCGCTCCGCCGCTACCCGCGGCTCATCGCGCTGGTGGCAGGCTGCATCGCGCTGCAGACAGCCATGACGCTCGCCGGACCGCTCATCGTCCGCGAGATCGTGACGCGGGTCCAGGCCGGCGTCACGGCCGGGATCGCGTTTCTCGCATTCCTGATCGTCCTTTCTTACGTCCTGCGCTCGGCGGCGGCCTTCGGAATCTTCCACTGGGCGCATGTGGTAGCCTTCCGCACCTGCCACGATACGCGCCGGGCGCTCTACGCCCACATCCAGCGATTACCCCCTGTCTGGTTCGCACGCCGCCCTTCGGGGGAGATCGTGACACGCGTGACCGAGGACACCATGCGGATCGAGCCGCTCCTGGCGGACGTGACCCATGGGTTCCTGTCCGCGGCGGTCGTCGCGCTCGGCGTGTTCTGCCTCACCCTGCTGATGGACCCGGTGCTGGGAGTTGCCGTGATCCTGCCCCTGCCGTTCGCTCTCGGCTACCTGTTGTGGCAGGGTCGCCGCGTGGGTGACGCCTTCCGGGACGAATCCGAGCGCTACGCGGCGCTTGCGGGCGAGGTGCAGGACCACATAGGCGGGATGGTCGAGATCCAGAGCTTCACGCGCGAACGCTCGATGCGCGCGGCGCTCTCGCGCACATCGCGGGGGCTAGCCCGGCGAGAGATCGCCAACCGCACGCTCATGGCGCGCTTCGATCCGGCTGTGGACGGAGCGACGGGGCTCGCCATCGCGCTCGTCGTCTGGGTCGGGGGGCTCGGGCTCGCGGCAGGCCGGGTCGAGGTCGCGGACCTCGTCGCGGTCCTGCTCTTCGCCACCGCGATCTACCAGCCGCTGCGTGTCGTAGTGAGCGCGGCAGAGGCCACGCAGAAGGGCTTCGCGGCCGTGCGTCGGATCGACGAGGTGCTCGCGACCGATCCCGAGATCGCGGACCGGCCGGACGCCGTCGATCCCCGGCCGGTCCAGGGCGCAATCGCCTTCGAGGCCGTCACGTTTGCCCACGATAGCTCGCCGGTTCTGCGCGGAATATCCTTCTCCGTCGGGCCGGGCGAGCGCATCGCCATCGTCGGTGCGACCGGCGCCGGCAAGAGCACCATCGCCGCCCTCCTCTCGCGGTTCCACGATCCGCAGGAGGGGCGTATCACGCTCGACGGGCACGACCTGCGCGACATTGCGCTCGCGCGCCTCCGCGAGAGCATCGCGCGCGTCAGCCAGGACGTGTTTCTGTTCAACTCCACCGTGCGCGAGGTGATCGCCCTCGGCCGCGGCAATGCGACGCCGCCCGAAATCGAGGCCGCCGCCCGCGCCGCGGAGGCCCACGACTTCATCCTGCAGCTGCCCGACGGCTACGACACCCGGGTGGGCGAGCGCGGGGTGCGGCTTTCGGGCGGACAGAAGCAGCGCCTGTCGATCGCCCGGGCGCTGCTCAAGGACGCGCCGATCCTCGTTCTAGACGAAGCGACCTCGGCGGTGGACGTTGCCACGGAGGCGGCGCTGCAGGGCACGCTCGACCGGATGATGGAGGGCCGCACCTGCATCATCATCGCGCACCGGCTGTCGACCGTGCGCCATGCCGACCGCATCCTGGTGCTCGATCGCGGCCGGATCGTCGAAAGCGGCAGCCACGAGGATCTGATGCAGCAGAACGGTTACTACCGGAAGCTGGTCTCACGGCAGCGGGACGAAGCCGCCTAGCGCGGGTTGCATCCGTCCTCTCAAGGCGCTGCACAGGCCCGGACACCCGCCGGATTCACATGCCCAGCGCCTGCTTGTAGAGCTCCAGGATCGCCTCTTCCTCGCTTACGTCCGCCGGTTCGCGTTTGCGTAAGGCTATGATTTTGCGGAGGATTTTGGCGTCGTAGCCGCGGCCTCGGGCTTCGGCCAGGACCTCTTTCTGCTGGTCGGCGATGTCCTTTTTCTCGGCTTCCAGCCGCTCGTAGCGCTCGACGAACTGGCGTAGCTCGCTGGCGGTCACCTTGTACTGGACGACTGTCTCGTCCTCGACCATCTCGTCCATCTGCCTGTCCCCGTGGGTTGCCTCGGCCCCTTCCCTACCCGCCCGGCGCCCCCGCTTGCAAGCCCCGGCGGGAGCCTGTATCCAAGTTGGTCAGGGACCGGAGAAGACATTGATTTTCCTGAAAATCCTTGGAGGCGTCATGGTGGCGGCCGGCATGGCCGGCCTGACCTGGTGCATTTACCGGGGCTATCGGCTGGCCCGCAGCGGCCTGCCGGCGGCGGAGATGCGGGCGCAGCTGCAGCGGCTGGTGCCGGTCAACCTCGCCTCGGTGGGGATCGCCGCGCTGGGGCTTGCGGTGCTGCTGGCGGGCTTTCTTCTCTGACCGCTTTGCGCCGGGCGGCGCGTGCGTCCCGGATGACAATCTGGCCGTTGGAGAGGCCGAAAAACCCGGGCTGGAAAGCGGCTGGAATCCGGCTGGAATCCGGCTTGCCACTTTTTCACGGGCTGTTAACGCGCGGCAGCGCCTGCGCGGTCGAGAACCTCCACGGCGAGGATCGTCGGCAGGTGGCGGGCGATCTCGTCCCAGGTCTCGCCTTCGTCGATGCTGGCGAAGACCGAGCCGCTGTTGGTGCCGAAGTAGACGCCGGCGGGGTCGCGGGCGTCGCCGGCCATGGCCTGGCGCAGTACGGTGAAGAAGCAGCCTGTCTGCGGCAGGCCTTCGCGCATCGCCTGCCAGCTCGCCCCGCCGTCGCGGGAGCGCCAGACCGCCGCGGCGGCGTCGGGCGGGAAGCGGCCGGCCATGTCGCCGTTGAGCGGCAGCGTCCAGAGCGTGTCCGGGGTCGCGCGGGTGCACGCGGATCGGAAAGCCGAAGGTCGAGGGCAGGCCCGCGGTGATGTCGTCCCAGCTGCGCCCGCCGTCCGCCGAGCGCCAGACGCCGTGGTGGTTCTGCTGGTAGAGCAGGTCCTCGGCGCCCGGCGCGCGCATCATGTTGTGCACGCAGTGGCCGATCTCGCCGTCGCGCGGCGCGGCCGGGTGATCGTGCTGGTCGCAGGCCTCGGCGTTGGAGAGGCGGTTGCGGCGCTCCCAGGTCGCGCCGCCGTCCTCGGTCGCGAAGACGCCCGCGGCGGAGATGCCGACCCAGAGCTTGTCCGCGGTTGACCGGGTCGGACACGATCGTGTGCAGGACGAGGCCCGCCGCGCCGGGGTTCCAGCTGCCGGCCGAGGGATGGTCGGTCAGGCCGTCGACCTTTTCCCAGGTCGTGCCGCCGTCGAGGCTCGGAGCAGGCTGGCCGGCTTGGTTCCGGCGTAAGAGCGTGCCGTGGGCGTGGCCCAGCGACCAGATCTGGAGAAGCCGTCGGCAAACGGCAGCGGCGCGTCGGTCCAGCCGATCATCGCGGCGAAATCCGGATCATTGGCCGCCCAGTCGTCCATGTCGCCCTTGGTCAGCCGGGTGACCTGCCAGCTCTCGCCGCCGTCGTCGGAGCGCCAGACGCCGGCGCCGTGCCAGTCGCCGCCGCCGCCGGCCCAGAGCGTCCCGGTCGCCGCGTCGCCGATGACGTGGTTGATCGGCCAGCCGTCGCAGTGCGGGCCGGTCACCGTCCAGCCGCTGCGGTCGCTGCCGCCCGAGATCAGGAAGGCGCCCTTGGTCGTTCCGACGAGGATGGTGATGGCGGACAATTCCACGGAGTGCTCCCTGCAAAGGCTTCGGTCGAGGATAGCATCGCGCGCGCCGGGCGCCTAGGACGCGTACCCAGAAAGTCGGCCTCGTGTGCTGTGGTGCAGGCCTGAGCTCTTTTCGGACGCTCGCGAAGGCAATAAATCCTGTTGTAGCCAAAACAAGTCGAGACGGACGCACCAGCATGGACGAGAACGATCGAACAACCGCCCTCGGACTTTTCAACTACGCGCACTCGTACTGGTCATCAGCGGTAGCGCTAGAGCAAGCGAAACTAGGTACGACGCATCCTGACGCTCCGATCAACTACCTCTACTTCCACGCCATGGAGCTGTACCTAAAATCCTACCTCCGATCGCAGGGCCTTTCGGTAGCCGAACTTCGGAAGATCGGCCACAGAATAGAGAAGCTGGCCGAGACGGCTGAGGCTAAGGGACTACACCTGTTTGACGAGGACAAGACCGTCTTCAGCATGATCCCGCCTAATTACATGGCGGCACGGTACATCGTTGTCGGATCCTTTAGCCGCCCTCGCTTCGAAGCGCTCTGGGGCACCTGTAACAGCCTGCACGATGTGATCGCCGACGAGCTCACGAAGCTCCAACTCACTAAGCGGATAATGGAAGCGCCGCGGCTGTCAGACGAGGAATGGCGTTAGCAGGTTGCTGAAAAAGTCCTCGCATTGAGAGGTTTGGCGTGATTCACCCTCCTGAACGACGGAGGGGTACGATGCGCGGATCGGACGAGCGCTCAGGCAGCCTGTTTTCGTATGTTGATATCGAGAGCCGGGTCCCGGCGAGCCACCCTTTGCGGGTGATCCGTCGGATCGCGGACGAGGTTCTGGTCGGTATGTCCGGCGCGTTCGATACGGCCTATGCCCCGCTGGGCCGGCCTTCGATCCCGCCCGAGCGGCTGTTGCGCGCCCTCTTGCTTCAGGCGTTCTACACGATCCGGTCCGAGCGCCAACTGGTAGAGCGGCTCGACTTCGACCTGCTGTTCCGCTGGTTCGTCGGCCTCGGGGTCGACGAACCGGTATGGGACGCATCGTCGTTTGCAAAGAACCGCGAGCGGTTCCTGGCGATGGAGGCGGCGACGCGGTTCCTTGCCGGGGTCGTCGCGCATCCGGAGGTCCGTCGCCAGATGAGCCGCGACCATTTCTCGGTGGACGGCACGCTGATCGACGGTGAGCCATTGTGCGCCATTGGTTCAAGTACAATGGCGAACGCGAGCATGAAGAGCTTCCGGCCGAAGGATGAGGACCGCAACGACGAAGGCGGCGGGGAGGGGGGGGGGGCGGCGGGGAGGCCGGCGGGGAGGCCGGCGGGGAGGCCGGCGGGGGCGGGCGCAACGCCGAACGCGACTTCCGCGGCGAGACGCGCTCCAACGCGACCCATGCCTCGACCACCGACCCGGACGCGCGGCTCTACCGCAAGGCCGCCGGGCAGCCGAGCCGGCTCTGCTTCATCGGCACGGCGCTGATGGAGAACCGCAACGGGCTGGTTGTGGACGGGCGCCTGACGCGGGCCTCGGGCGTCTCGGAATGTCTCGCAGGCATCGATCTGGCGGACCAGCATGTCCGGCCCGGCGGCACGCTGGCCGGCGACAAGGGCTTCGACACCGCCGACTTCGTGGCCGAGCTGCGCGAGCGCCGGATCACGCCGCATGTCGCGCAGAACGCCTACGACACCGGCACGGCGCGGCGGCGCTCCAACATCGACGGGCGCACGACCCGCCACCCCGGCTACGCCGTCAGCCAGCGCATCCGCAAGCGCATCGAAGAGATATTCGGCTGGCTCAAGACCGTGGCGGGCTGGCGGAAGTCGCGGTTCCGAGGCCTCGACCGAACCGAACACGGCTTGCACCTCGCCCTCGCCGCATACAACCTCGCCAGAATGCCGAAGCTCCTCGCCTGACAGGCGCACGCCGGGTCCGAACCGACCCCGGGCTCCGCCCAACCGCCTCTCATCGGACCCGCAAATTCCCGGCCCCCCGTCACTCCGGAACGCAGCTGCCCTTTTTCAGCATCCTGTTAGACGACAGGCGATGGGACTATGCGGATCTGCGGCCTCGGGTTCCCGACGTCTGCTCTCGGTCCAAGGCTGCCATCACTACGTTTCAGGAAGAGCCAGGATCCGCCCCCCACTATAGACGGGACACAAACTTTTCCCAACCTCCTATTTCTGCCGTGGCGTTGTCGACAGACTTGGTGATCTCTGGCCTATTTGTCTTTCGAAGAGAATTTCGGGAAAGGCCGTCATATCCAAGTTGCTTCTCACCACCCTCTGAAAGTCGCTCGCACCACTCTCGGATCCTCAGTGACAGATGAATCAGCTTATCCCGATCGATCGAGTATCCAGTCTGCTGCCCGTGGATAATTTTATTTCTATATCCATATGCTTCATTCGTGATCTTCTTAAGCGGCCTGTATCTGTCTCCGATCATACTGGCCACACTTACGTCTGAAAGACGATATATCGCATTAATAAAACTATCGTGATTGGCGGTATTTTTCTTAAGAAAAGCCGCTCTTACAGCATCCTTTTCATCTGGCTTATTATCAGAAAAGGCCGATGCTTGAAAAATCAAGTTCGCGCTCATACGGCGCAATTGCCGCTCAAGCCTTATCCACGATAGGCAAAATGCGTCAACCCCACGTGTCTCCGCATCGGAGTTAACTAAGATCTCTATTGCCTTGAACTCGTCGTCTACGGCTGAAGTCAAATGCCTCCCCCTCAACCGGAATCACGCCAACCAAAGGTGAGCACGTGCAGCAGCGATCCGTAGTGATCTAATATTTTTGCACGGAGTGCTCAAGTAGCTATTGACCGAGCCCGCCCGCTTCTGCCGCATAGCGGACCCAGTTGCTCTGTCTTGGGTACGCCCCAGGCGCCGCGGCTCAGAGGCCCGCGGCGAGCGTGCGCAGCGGCCCCTTCTGGACCTTGCCGGTGGAGGTCTTGGGCACCTCGCCGAAGACCACGTGGCGCGGGACCTTGAAATGCGCCATGCGGTCGCGGCACCAGGCGATGACCTCGGCCTCGGTGAGGTCGGCGCCGGGCTTCAGCTCGACGAAGGCGCAGGGCGTCTCGCCCCAGCGCTCGTCGGGGCGGGCCACCACCGCGGCCAGCGCCACTGCCGGGTGCTCGTACAGGACGTCCTCGATCTCGATCGAGGAGATGTTCTCGCCGCCGGAGATGATGATGTCCTTGGACCGGTCCTTGAGCTGGATGTAGCCGTCGGGGTGGATCACCCCGAGGTCGCCGGTGTGGAACCAGCCGCCGGCGAAGGCCTTGTCGGTGGCGTCCGGGTTCTTCAGGTAGCCCTTCATCACGATGTTGCCGCGCATCATCACCTCGCCCATGGTCGCGCCGTCCGTGGGGCACGGGGGCCATGGTCTCGGGGTCGGCGACGATGAGCGCCTCCTCGACCACGGTAGGCGACGCCCTGGCGGGACTTGAGCTGCGCCTGTTCGGTCATCGGCAGCGCATTCCATTCGCCATGCCAGGCGCAGACGACGGCCGGGCCGTAGATCTCGGTGAGGCCGTAGACGTGGGTGACGTCGAAGCCGCGCTCCTCCATCGCCTGCAGCACGGCGGCGGGCGGCGGCGCGGCGGCGGTCATCACCCGGCAGCGGTGGGCGAAGTCGCGCGCCTCGTCGGGCTTGGCGTTGATCATGAAGCCGAGCACGATGGGGGCGCCGCAGAGGTGGTCGACGCCGTCGTCGGCGATGGCGTCGTAGATGGCCTTCGCGCTCACCTGGCGCAGGCAGACGTTGGTGCCGGCCATGGCGGCGATGGTCCAGGGGAAGCACCAGCCGTTGCAGTGGAACATCGGCAGGGTCCAGAGGTAGGTGGGGTGGCGGCCCATGTCCCAGGTCGAGCGTGTTGCCGAGGGCGTTCAGGTAGGCGCCGCGGTGGTGGTAGACCACGCCCTTGGGGTTGCCGGTGGTGCCGGAGGTGTAGTTGAGCGCGATCGCGTCCCATTCGTCGGCCGGCAGGCGCCGGGGTAGTGCGGGGTCGCCGGTGGCGAGGAAGCGCCTCGTAGTCCATCTCGCCCAGCAGCTCGCCGGCGTGGGCGGCGGGGTCGTCGATGTCGATGACGCGGGGCTTTGCGGTGGCCTGCGCCAGCGCGTCGCGGATGGTGGCCGCGAACTCGCGGTCGGTGATGCAGCACCTTGGCCTCGCGCGTGCTCGAGCATGAAGGCGATGGTGCGGCGTCGAGGCGGTAGTTCAGCGCGTTGAGCACGGCGCCGGCCAGCGGCACGCCGAAGTGGGCCTCGTAGAGCGCGGGGATGTTGGGCGCCATGACGGCCACGGTGTCGCCGGGTTGCAGGCCACGGCGGGTGAGCGCGCAGGCGAGGCGGCGGCAGCGGGCGGCGGTCTCGGCCCAGGTGCGGCGGCGGCGTGCCGTAGACCACGGCGGGGTGGCCGGGGTAGACCTCGGCCGCCTTGCGCAGGAAGCCGACCGGCGACAGGGCCACGTGGTTGACGGCGGTTCTCGGCAGGGGGTCGGTCGGCATGCGGCGCTCCTGCGGCGGATTGGCCGCAGGAGACGCTAGCGCCGGGCGGGGCCGACGGGAAGGGTGCGCGCGGGTCAGCCGTCCTTGCGGAAGAACTTCTTCTCGCGGGGCTTGCCGTCCCAGCCGGGCTTGCCGCGGGGCTTGTCGTCGCGGGTCTCGGGCCGGCCCTCGGCGGCGCGGTAGGGCTTGGCGCCGCCCTCGCGGTCGCCGCGGTAGGGCTTGGCTGCGGGGCGCGGCGGGCGGGCGTCTTCCTCGCGGTGCTCCCATTTCTTCAGGAGGCGCGCGTCGAACGTGTCGCGGCCGACCTTGCCCTCGTGGCACCAGACGCAGGAGACCCGCGTGTCGTCCACGGCCTCGACTGCCATGCGCATCGATCCCGAGGTGAGGACGACCATGTCCCCGATTTCCAGCTTGTCCATGAACCCTTGCTCCGCGCGCCCGGCCGGCCGCCGCGCCCTGCCGGGCGGCGCGCCCCCCGGCGTCCCATCGGGGGGCATCTATGCCGAAGCCGGCGCGGTAGCAAGCGGGAAGCGTGCGGGGGATGGCGGATCGTTGGGCGGCGGGACGGGTGGGCGCGAGCGGATTTCGCAAGCTTGCGAATCCTGTCAAAATGCTGATATTGTTTGCTATTTCTTGGGACGTTAACGAACCTGACAACCTCCGCTAACGCGCGTTTCCGGCGATGCGGTCGGCGGGTTTCGGGTCGGTTGCTGCTGACTTTGACGGGTCGGCGGCCAGGAGGTTGTCGTCCATCAGGTCCTCGATGAAGAGGCTGAGGAGCTGGGTGCGACCGCTGACGCCGGACTTGCGGTAGATGGCGTTGGACTGGGCCTTGACGGTGCCTTCGCTGGTCTGGCGCAGGCGGGCGATCTCGGCGAGCGACAGGCCCTTGATGGTGAACCAGGCGACGTCGCGCTCGGACGGGGTCAGGCCCCATTCGGTGAAGCGCTCGTCGAGCAGCTCGGCGAAGGCGGTGGAGGCGCGGCGGAGCTGGCCCTCGATGCGGCGGTTGTGGCGGAAGATGCGCACGAGCAGGACGGCGCCGAGCACGACGCCAAGTATCAGGCCGACGGCCGCGCCGATCTCGATCAGCTCGCGCGTCTGCCAGCTGAGCGGCTCGGTGCGCAGGCCGAAGAGGCCGGCCATGATGTCCCAGATGAAGAAGAGCGAGCACAGGGTCTGGACCGCGACCACGGCGGCGAGGGCGAGGCGGGCTCCGCCGACACCGCGCATCGATCAGGTGGGTTCCACTGCGCCGGCTCCTTCAGTGACCGTCACTATTGCCCGCCCCTCCCGTTGCCGCTGTTGCCGCCGCCTCCGCCGCCACCAGCTGTTGCCTCCACCTCCGCCGCCGCTGTTGCCGCCGCCTCCGCCATTGCCGCTGTTGCCCCTGTTGCCGCCGCCGCTGTTGCCGTTGTTGCCATTGTTGCCGTTGTTGCCGCCGCCCCCGCCGTTACCGCTGTTGCCGCTGCCGCGCCCGCTCCGATCGTTCCCCACGTTGGAGTCGTCGCGCCCGCCGCCGCGGTTGGTGTTGCCGCCGGCGGAGCTGCCGCTGCCCCCGCTGCTTGGACCCCGCTCCGATGGCTGCTTCTCGGTCACGAGGTCGCGGCGGATTTCACCGGTGATGCGATCGAACACGATCTCCCGCTCGAGCCGGCCGTTCTCGGCGACCACGCGGACGCGGCCAAGCAACGTGCGCGTGACCTCGCGGATCTGGAAGCCCTGCGCGCGCAGCTGCCGGGTGACCTCGTCCGTCGGGTCGGCGAGCAGCGGCGGGGCGGCCGTGACCGCGGCGCCGAGCACAAGGACCATCAGGAATTCTCTGCGCCGCATCCGGTTCCCGCCGGTCGGGCCGACCCGCGCTCCCAAGGAAAGTGGCGACCCGGACCTGGGGACCGGGCCGCCGATGTCACTCTTCACTCGCGACACCACTTAAATCTAGTCACGATTGTTGCCGTTGCCGCGTTCCCCGCCACGTCCACGGCCACCACCGCGGTCGTCACTGCCATCCGGGCCGCCACGACCGCGACCCGCATTGTCGTCATTGCCCCGGCCCCGGCCGTTGCCGCCGTTCGAATTACCGCCACCGCCACTGCTGGACGTCTGAGAGACGCCGGAACGGTCCCCGTCGCGGGTCCTGTCGCGGTCGCGGTCGCGGTCCCCGCTCCAGTCGCGATCACCGTCCCGGTCCCGATCCCAGTCCCGGTCCCGTTTCCCAGTCCCGATCGCGGTCCCAGTCGTGGTCCCGGTCCCAGTCCCGATCCCGGTCCCAGTCGCGGTCCACGCGATCGCTCAGAAGCTCGCCCGTGCGCGCGTTGTAGACCAGTTCGCGCTCCACCGAGCCGTTGTGCGCCTCGATCTTGATGAAGCCGCGCCTCTCGTCGGCCTCGATGTCCCGGTACCCCTCGCTGCGGAGCATGCCGTAGACCGAGCCAAGACCGGCGCGGCCGAGGACCGAAGCAGGATTGTCATCGTTGCCCCGGCGCACACCCGGTCGAGCCGGCTCCCAGAATCGCGATCGTGTTCCCAGTCGTGATCGCGGTCGATCGTGTCGCTCAGCAACGCGCCGGTGAAGGCGTTGTAGACGAGCGTGCGCTCCTCGGTTCCGCGTTGCGCCTCGATCTTGATGCGTCCGTCTTCCCGCTCGACCTCGACCTGTCGGAAGCCCTGGCTCAGGAGTTGCGAGAGCACGCCGTCGAGGCCCGACTGCGCGTTCGCCGCCGTGCCCATCAGGAGCGCCATCACCGCGATGCTGGTACGTTTGATCATGTATTCCTCCGGGTGGTGCCTGCCCGCTGACGGGCGGATCAACGAAGGACAAGTCCTAAGACTTTCCGAAGGTCCATTGACCGGAGGCTTATTCCGCCCACCCTCAACGCCGGGTGTAGAGCGCCTAAACCAAAGGTTAGGAGAGGCCCGGCCTCAGATCGCCGGCGCCGAGGGCGTCGGCGACGGTGAAGATGTCCTTGTCGCCGCGGCCGCACAGGTTCATCACGATGAGATGGTCGCGTCGGCAAGGTCGGGGCGATCTTCGCCACGTGGGCGAGGGCGTGGGCCGGCTCGAGCGCGGGGATGATGCCCTCGGTCTCGCAGCAGCAGCTGGAAGGCGTCGAGCGCCTCGGCGTCGGTGGCGGCGACGTATGTCGACCCGGCCGATGTCGTGCAGCCAGGAGTGCTCGGGGCCGATGCCGGGGTAGTCGAGGCCGGCGGAGATCGAGTGCGCCTTCGATGATCTGGCCGTCGTCGTCCTGCAGCAGGTAGGTGCGCGTTGCCGTGCAGGACGCCCGGCCGGCCGCCGCTCAGGCTGGCCGCGTGCTCGCTCGCGTCGTCGAGGCCGTGGCCGCCGGCCTCGACGCCGATCATCGCGCACGTCCGGATCGTCGAGGAAGGGGTGGAACAGGCCCATGGCGTTGGAGCCGCCGCCGATGCAGGCGACCAGAGTGTCGGGCAGGCGGCCCTCGCTGGTCGAGCATCTGGCTCGCGGGCCTCGTTGCCGATGACGCATTGGAAGTCGCGCACCATCGCCGGATAGGGGTGCGGGCCGGCGACGGTGCCGATGATGTAGAAGGTGTCGTCGACGTTGGTCACCCAGTCGCGCAGCGCCTCGTTCATGGCGTCCTTCGAGCGTCGCGCGAGCCCGAGGTCACCGGCACGACCTCGGCGCCGAGCAGCTTCATGCGGAAGACGTTGGGCTTCTGCCGCTCGACGTCGCGTGGCGCCCATGTAGACCACGCATTCCAGGCCGAAGCGGGCGCAGACGGTGGCGGTGGCGACGCCGTGCTGGCCGGCGCCGGTCTCGGCGATGATCCGCGTCTTGCCCATGCCGCTTGGCGAGCAGGATCTGGCCGATGCAGTTGTTGATCTTGTGCGCGCCGGTGTGGTTCAGCTCGTCGCGCTTGAAGTAGATCTTGGCGCCGCCCAGCTCGCTCGGTCAGCCGCTCGGCAAGATAGAGCGGGCTCGGCCGGCCGACGTAGTGCGTCCGAGCAGGTCGTCGAGCTCGGCCTGGAACGCCGGGTCGGCCTTGGCCGCCTCGTAGGCCGCCTCCAGCTCGAGGATCAGCGGCATCAGCGTCTCGGCGACGAAGCGCCCGCCGAATTCGCCGAACCGGCCGCGATCGTCAGGACCGGTGCGGAAGCTGTTGGGCAGTGTCTCGCGGTTCATCGGGCGGCTTCCTTCTCGACGTCAGCCCCTCCGCGCGCGGCGCGGATGAAGGCGGCGATCCTGTCCAGGTCCTTGCGGCCGGGCGCCGCCTCGACGCCGGAGGACACGTCCACCTGGCTGGCCCCGGTCAGCCGCACCGCCTCGGCCACGTTCTCGGGCGTGAGGCCGCCCGCCAGCATCCAGGGCCGCGTCCAGCGCAGCCCTTGCAGCAGCCGCCAGTCGAAGGCAAGGCCATTGCCGCCGGGCAGCTCGGCGCCTGCGGGCGGGCGGGCGTCCACCAGGATCTGGTCGGCGACGGCGGCGTGCTCCGCCAGCAGTGCGAGATCGGCCTCGGTGGCGATGCCCACGGCCTTCATCACCGGCAGGCCGAAGCGGGCGCGGATCGCGGCAACGCGCTCCGGCGTCTCATGGCCGTGGAGCTGGAGCATGTCGAGCGGCACCTCGGAGGTCAGGGCGGCGAGGACGTCGTCGGTGGCATCGACGGTCAGCGCCACCCGGCGCGGGCCGGGGGGCGTGGCTTCGGCCAGCGGGCGGGCCTCGGCGAGCGACAGGTTGCGCGGGGATTTCGCGAAGAAGACGAAGCCGACGTAGGCAGCCCCTGCCGCCGTGGCGGCGGCAACTTCGGCCTGCGTGCGCAGGCCGCAGATCTTCACCAGGGTCACGGCGGCGCTCCGTTCAGTTGCCGAGCAGCGCCAGCACGTCGTCCTTGGGCTGGTCCTTGCGCATGTTTGCGACCTCGCGGGAGAGGCGGGCGGCCTCGCGCTCCTTCTCGGCGGCGCGGCGGCGGTAGCGGTGCTCGCGCAGCCATTCGAACAGGTAGCCGATGACCATGCCGGTGACGATGGACAGCAGGCTGACCACGAAGAGCGGCAGGTCCACGGCCAAGCCCGGCATCAGCCGCTCGAGCCCCTCGGGCAGCAGCCGCACGGTCACCACCTCGCGATTGGCCACGGCCAGAACCACGATCCCGAGGAGGATGATCCCCAGGAGGATCAGCTTGATGGTCCGCATGAACGACGCCCCCGTGCTACCGGGGCATTCTACCCTTCGTTGAGGCGGTCGCGCAACAGCTTGCCGGTCTTGAAGAAGGGGACGTACTTCTCCTCGACATCGACGTTGTCGCCGGTGCGGGGGTTGCGGCCCTGGCGCGCCTCGCGCTTCTTGACCGAGAAGGCGCCGAAGCCGCGCAGCTCGACGCGGTGGCCGGAGGCCATGGCCTCGATGATCTCGTCGAATACCGTGGACACTATCCGCTCGACATCGCGCTGGAAGAGATGCGGATTCGCCTCGGCGATCTTCTGGATCAGTTCGGACTTGATCATCGCCTTCCCCCAGGATGCGCAACCGTCACAGCACCGCAGACCCGTGCCCATCCGGCCCCGGTATCCGCTGCCCGCGGCATTCTGGCACCAATCAGCGGCGCGAGGGAATAGAGCTTAGGAGCCTGCCGGAGGGATATTTCCCCGAGAATCCCGCCGCTTGCCCCGATCCGGCCCAGGAATCGGGCCAGCAGCGGTTCGCTGCGCGTCACCTCCCAGTCCCGCACCGGCAAGTCGCCGAGCCCCGCCTCGCGCGATTTCGAGCCACTCGAGTGCCACCCGTTCGCCGCCGATCTCGTCGATCAGCCCGTTCTCCAGCGCCAGCCGCCCGGTGAAGACGCCGCCGTTCGCCACCGCGTCGAGGGCCGCGCCTTCGAGGCCGCGCCGCTCGCCGACGAGGCCGCGGAACCAGGCGTAGCCTTCGGCCACCAGCGCCTCGTCGCGGGCGCGCGCCGCCGGGTTGGTGGGGCGGAAGGGCGAGGGCTCGGCCTTGAGCTCGGAGGAGCGCACCGTCTCCCAGCCGATGCCGAGCCGGTCCAGCACCTGCGTGAGGTCGGGATATTCCATGATGACGCCGATCGAGCCGGTCAGCGTGTTGCCCCAGCCGACGATGTGATCGGCCCCGAGCGCGGCCACATAGCCGCCCGAGGCCGCGACCTCGCCGAGCACCGCCACCACGGGCCGCGTCTCGGCGAGGTGGCGGATCGCCTCGTAGAGCGCCTCGGAGCCCGCGGTCGTGCCGCCCGGCGAGTTGATCCGCAGGAGCACCGCCCGCGCGCCCTGCGGCCTCGGCCAGCCGGGAGAGCATCTCGTCGCGCTCGCGATCCTCGCTGATGACCCCGTTCACCTCGATGCGGGCGATATGCGACCGCTGGTCGAGGATCAGGTCCGAGCCGAAGATGAGGCCGAGCAGAAAGAGCAGCAGGAAGGCGGCGCCGAAGCCCCGCCAGAACGCGGAACGGCGCCACTTGCGGCGCCGTTCCTCGTAGAAGTCACGCTCGAGAGCGTCCATGGATCACGCGTCGTCGCGCTTCTTCAGGGCGGCACCGAGGATGTCGCCGAGCGAGGCGCCGCTGTCGGACGAGCCGTACTGTTCCACGGCCTCCTTCTCCTCGGCGATCTCGCGCGCCTTGATCGACAGGCCGATCTTGCGGGTCTTGGCGTCGATGTTGGTGACGCGCGCGTCGACCTTGTCGCCCTTGGCGAAGCGCTCGGGGCGCTGCTCGGAGCGGTCGCGGCTGAGGTCGGAACGGCGGATGAAGCTCTTCATCCCGTCGTGACTCGACCTCGATGCCGCCGTCCTCGATCGAGGTGACGGTGACGGTCACGACGTCGCCGCGCTTCACGCCGGCCACCGCATCGGCGAACGGGTCACCCGCGACGGCTTTGATCGACAGCGAGATGCGCTCCTTCTCCACGTCCACGTCGAGTGACCACCGCCGTGACCATGTCGCCCTTGCGGTAGTCCTCGATCGCCTGCTCGCCCGGACGGCTCCAGTCGAGGTCGGAGAGGTGGACCATGCCGTCGATGTCGCCCTCGAGACCCACGAACAGACCGAACTCGGTGATGTTCTTGATCTCGCCTTCGACCTCGGTGCCGTTCGGATGGGTGCGGACGAAGTTCTCCCACGGGTTGCCCTGGGCCTGCTTGAGCCCGAGGCTGATGCGGCGCTTCTCGGCCGTCGATCTCGAGCACCACCACCTCGACCTCCTGGGAGGTCGAGACGATCTTGCCGGGATGCACGTTCTTCTTGGTCCAGGACATCTCGGAGACGTGGACCAGGCCCTCGATCCCCGGCTCCAGCTCCACGAAGGCGCCGTAGTCGGTGATGTTGGTGACGCGGCCGGTGAGGCGCGAGCCGATCGGATACTTGTCGGCGACGCGTGTCCCACGGATCGGCCTGCGAGCTGCTTCATGCCGAGCGAGATGCGCTGGGTTTCGCGGTTGATCTTGATGATCTGCACCTTGACCGTCTGGCCGATGCCGAGACGATCTCGGACGGGTGGTTGACGCGGCGCCAGGCCATGTCGGTGACGTGCAGCAGGCCGTCGACGCCGCCGAGGTCCACGAACGCGCCGTAATCGGTGATGTTCTTGACCACGCCGTCGACGATCTCGCCTTCGGCGAGGCGTGCGACGATCTCGGCGCGCTGCTCGGCGCGGCTCTCCTCGAGCACCGCGCGGCGCGAGACGACGATGTTGCCGCGGCGGCGGTCCATCTTCAGGATCTGGAACGGCTGGGGCATGTCCCATCAGCGGGCCGACGTCGCGCACCGGGCGGATGTCGACCTGGCTGCCGGGCAGGAAGGCGACGGCGCCGCCGAGATCGACCGTGAAGCCGCCCTTGACGCGGCCGAAGATCGCGCCCTCGACGCGGCTCGTTCTTCTCGAAGGCCTTCTCGAGCTTGTCCCAGGCGCTCTTCGCGGCGCGCCTTCTCGCGGCTGAGGACGGCCTCGCCGCGGGCGTTCTCGATGCGGTCGAGATAGACCTCGACGATGTCGCCGACCTTGATCTCGGGGGCCTTGCCGGGAGCTGCGAATTCCTTGAGATCGATGCGGCCTTCGATCTTGTAGCCGACATCGATGATGGCCTGTCCGGCCTCGATGGCCAGGACCGTGCCCTTGACGACAGTACCCTCGTCGGGGGTCTCCAGTTCGAGGCTTTCGTTCAGCAGCGCCTCGAAGTCTTCCATGGTTGCCGTAGCTGGCATCTAGTTCTCCAAACTGGTTGTTTCCGGCCTGGCGGTTGGCTCCGCCGGTCTTTCACGAATCATCGCCCACGCACCGCTCGGGAAATGCCAACGGCCAGCGTGGGGCTCAGGCCCCACCCGGACGCATCCGTTCCCTCACATGGGCGATCGCCGCAGCGACGGCCGCGTCTATAGACAGATCGGTGGTGTCGAGCAAGAGCGCATCCGGGGCCGCCACCATCGGCGCCACGTCGCGGGTCGCGTCGCGGGCGTCGCGGGCGCGCAGGTCGGCGAGAACCTGCGCGAAGCGCTCTGGGCGCCGGGGTTCTCAGCGTGGCGGCGGGCCGGCGCGCACCTCGTCGCTGGCGGTCACATAGAGCTTCACCTCGGCCTCGGGGCAGATCACCGTGCCGATGTCGCGCCCGTCCAGCACCGCGCCCCCCTCGCGCCGCGCGAAGCGCCGCTGGAAGTCGAGCAGCGCCGCCCGCACCTCGGGGAGTCGCCGCCACCCGCGAGGCCGCCGATGCCGCCCGCGGCCCGCGCAGGCCCTCGCGCTCCAGGTCGGCAGGCGTCAGCCGGCGCGCGAGTTCGGCGGCCCAGTGCGCGTCGATGACGCCGCGGCCGTCGTCCATCGCCTGCAGGCCGACCGCGCGGTAGAGAAGCCCCGTGTCGAGATGCGCGAAGCCGAACTCTGCGGCGAGCCGCCGCGCCGATCGTGCCCTTGCCGGAGGCCGCCGGCCCGTCGATCGCGACGGTGAAGATCATCCCTCCGCGCCTCGCACGGGCGCGCCGATCTCCGCCCCGAGGCCGCGCAGCAGATCGACGAAGCCCGGGAAGCTGGTGGCGATCGGGCCGCCGTCGTCCACCGTGACCGGCGCCTTCGCGGCCAGTCCGAGGCAGAGGAACGACATGGCGATACGGTGGTCGAGCCGGCTTTCCACCGTGGCGCCGCCCGGAACGCCGTCCGGCCCGCGGCCGTGCACGATCAGGAAGTCGGGTCCCTCCTCGATGGTGATCCCGCAGGCCTCGAGGCCCCGCGCCATGGCGTCGATGCGGTCGCTTTCCTTGACGCGCAGCTCGCGGATGCCGTGCATCACGGTGCGGCCCTCGGCGGTGGCGGCCAGAGCGGCAAGGATCGGGTATTCGTCGATCATCGAGGCCGCCCGCTCGGGGGGCACCTCGATGCCGGCGAGGGGCGAGAAGCGCACCACGAGATCGGCCACCGGCTCGCCGCCCTCCTCGCGAGGGTCGGCGAAGGTAAGGTCGGCGCCCATCTCGCGCAGCGTGTCATAGAGACCGGCGCGGGTGGGGTTCAGCCCGATCCCCGGCACGGTGATCGCCGAGCCGGGCACTAGTAGGGCCGCCACCACCGGAAAGGCGGCCGAGCTGGGATCGCGGGGCACGGCGATGCTGCGCGCCTCCAGTTCAGGCTGGCCGGTCAGGGTGATGACGCGGCCCTCTGGCGTGATCTCGGTGGTCACCCGCGCGCCGAAGCCGCCGAGCATGCGCTCGGTATGGTCGCGGGTGGGCTCGCGCTCGATCACCACGGTCTCGCCGGGCGCATTCAGGCCGGCCAGCAGCACGGCGGATTTCACCTGCGCCGAGGGCACCGGGCTCAAGTAGCGCACCGGCAGCGGGTTCGCGGCCCCGGTCAGGGTCAGCGGCAGCCGCCCGCCGCGGCGGCCGTGCGAGACGGCACCGAAGAGCGCCAGAGGATCGGTGATCCGGCTCATGGGGCGCGAGCGCAGGCTGGCGTCGCCGGTGAAGGTTGCGGTGATGTCGGTGGTGGCCATGGCCCCCATGATCAGCCGCACGCCGGTCCCGGCATTGCCGCAGTCGATCACATCCTCGGGCTCGCGGAAGCCGCCGACGCCCACGCCGTGCACCCGCCACTCGCCGTCCGCCAGCCGCGTGACCTCGGCCCCGAAGGCCCGCATGGCCCGGCCGGTGTCGAGCACGTCCTGGCCCTCCAGGAGCCCGGTGATCCGCGTCTCGCCAACCGAGAGCGCCCCGAGGATCAGCGACCGGTGCGAGACCGACTTGTCGCCCGGCACCAGGGCCACGCCGCCGAGCGGCCCGCCCGCCCGCGCCTGCATCGCCACCGGCTCGCCGTGTCCCGCCATCATCCGCCACTCCCCGCAACTCGGCGGCTTCATACGGGATCGCGGCGGGGGGGTCCACGGGGTGTGGCCGGGGGGGGCAGGCGGCGGGTGCGGCGCGGGACCTGCCCAGCGCGGCACCGCTGGTCATCCGGGCAAGCGGGTCTGCCGATCCTCAGAGCCGCTCCAGCGAGAGAAGTGACAGGTCCCCGAGCCAGGCGCGCTCGAAGGTTGCCGCCGCCTCGTCCGATGGCAGGTCGGCCGCGCGCTGCGCTTCGACCAGGCCCCAGAGGGCCCAGCCGTTGCGCGGCGCCTGTGCGAGGGCGGCCTCGAAGGCCTCCACCGCCTCGCCGGGCCGGTCCTGCTTCAGGAGAATGGCACCCAGCGACTGGCGCAACGGATAGTACCAATAGGGCGGCTCCATGTAGCCGATGCCGTCTTCCAGCACGATGGCGCCCCGCACCAGCTGCTCGGCCGTCTCCAGGTCGCCGGACGCGGCCGCCGTGCGCGCCAGAACCATGTCCCGCGCAATGGCAAGGATGTCCGAGGCCGGCAGGAACTGCTCCTCGAGGGCGGTCAAGTCGGCGGTCTCGATCAGCCGATCGATCGCCATGGCTTCGGCGCGGGCGGCGTCGGCCCGGCCGGCCCGCACCTGTGCAAGCCCGCGCGCGTAGTGCCAGAACCCGGTCACGAAGGGAAACCGCAGCCCGGGGTCGGGAAGGTCGAGGATCGTGTCCGGATCGCTGAAGAGCGCATGGCCCGTGTAGGGCGCCGTCCTGATCGCCTGCACCCAGGCGAGGTTCGCCGAGACCTCATCGTCGGTGACCTCGGCCAGGCGGCGCGCGGCGGCGATCGCATCCTCGCCGAGGCCCGCCATCTGCGCCGAGACGAGCAGGTAGTGGACGTTGTGCGGGAAATAACCGTAGCGCCAGAGCGGGCTCGCGGCGTCACCGGCGGCCGCGAGGAATGCCTCGTCGGCGGCAATGGCGAGCCGGTTGACCGCGATGGAGTCGTCATGCCGGCCCACGCGGGCATAGATATGCGCCGGCATGTGCAGGAGGTGCCCGGTGGCGGGCGCCAGCGCGCGCAGGCGGTCGGCAGCCGCCTCGCCCCGCTCCGGACTTGCCGATGCCTCGACGGCATGGATGTAGAGATGCAGGGCGCCGAGGTGGTCGGGCGCAAGCTCCAGCGCCCGCTCGAGGTTTGCCAGTATCTGGGCCGCCTGGCCTTTCGGAGTGCGGCCATCGTCTTCCCAGTAGTCCCAGGGCTGCAGGTTCATCAGCGCATCGGCGTGGAGCACCAGAATACCGGCGTCGTCGGGGAATGCCCCTGCGAGCACTTCCGTCGTGCCGGCCCAGGCGCGATCCAGCATCTGGCGGCTAGGCAGCGCATTGATGCCGTAGCGCCCGGACAGCGCTGCGATCAGGGCCTGCTCCTTGAGGGTCAGGGACGGCGCGAGGTCGCGGGCGCGGGCGATCGCGTTCCAGGCAGGGCGGATCGCCTCGTTCGCCATCGTGTCGTTGATGTTCGGGCCGAGCGCCAGTGCCTCGCCCCAGAAGCACATCGCGCAATCCGGATCGAGGGCCTGCGCCGCGCGGAACGAGCGCACCGCCTCGGCATGGTTGAAGCCCCAGTGGAGGGCCATCCCCTGGTCGAAGTAGCGCTGCGCCTCCGGGCTGCTGGTGGTCACCGCCATGCCGGCATAACCGAGGCCGGCATGGAGCGGAACCTGGCCACTCGTGTGCACCGCCGTGCCCGCATGCTCGGCGCCCGGCCGGAAGTACTCGGTCCTGCGCGGCGAGGTTGCGGTCTCGTGGCCAAGGGCGGGCAGCGCAAGGGCGAGTGCGGTACCGGCCAGCAAGGCGGTTCGAATGAATGATCGGGTCATGTTGGGTTCCTTTGCGGGAGGAGAAGGGAACTGCCGGCACCGCGCCGGCAGCAGGTCGGCGGAAGCTGGTTCAGGAGCGCAGAACGGATCCGCGGACGGCGGACGGGACCAGATCCCGCAACACGCCGATGTCGGCGAGCATGTGATCGTCGAGCCCGGCAAACCCCGCGGCCAGGCGGACATGCTGCCGGCGCTTGCGCGCCTGCCCGGTCAGCCGATCCAGGATGCGGGGAAGCAGCCCGAGCGTCTCCCCCTTGCCGGGGCGCCACATCGCGAGGATCTCGGGATAGCCGGGCGCGTCGACGACGCCGGTCACATTGAACCCATGACGCGCGTAGAGCACGGCGTTGCGCCGGTTCGTCGCCTCCAAATAGACGGGAAGGCCTTCGGCATCGGCACGGGCAAGCCCACGCGACAGAAGCTCCGCGCCGATCCCGGCGCCCTGCGCCTCGGGGACCACCCCGATCCAGGGCAGGTACCAGTGCGGCTCGTGCGGATGCAGGCCGCCCTGGGCCTCCATGCCGTCCGCCAGCGCGCCGAGCCTTTCCGGCGGCAGGGTCGCTTCCATGTGGGACATGATCGCAGCACTGTCGGGCTCCAACCCGGGCGGGAACCAGAGCGCGGCGCCGCGCCCGTCCGGATCGCGATCGACCACGCCCGCATCGAAAGCGCGGCCGCCGAAGGCCATCAGAAAACCCGGGAAGTGGCGCCGGTACTCACCGATGTCCGGATAGAGGGCACGCGCCGCCGCGTCGCCCTCGAAGGCCGCCACAAGCGTCGCCACGGAAGCGTCGCGGTCGGCCCCTGCCAGGTCGCTGGAACGAAGGGAGATGCTCATTTTCTCATACCTTTCCGGAGATCAGGCGGCCGGCGCGAGGCTTGCCGCACGGGAGAGGAAGAACTGGCTGAGCGGGCTGTCGTGCCGGCGATCGGCGCGTTCGGCCGTCAGTGCGGACGCAAGTTGCGCGTTGCCCGACCGGAGCGCTGCCTCGATCAACGTCAGATCGATCACGTCGCGCTGCGCGTGGCTGCCGCCGAAGCGGTGCGCCGTCGAGCGGACGGGGCGCAGCAGGCCCGCCGCCCGCGCGTAGTCGCCCTCGCCGAAGGCCAGGATCGCCCGGGTGACGGCAAGCCCCACCTCGGCGGTGAAGGCCGCATTGTCCCCCGGCCAGGCGACCGCCTCCTCTTGGGCCGCGATCACCGCCCGGGCCAGATCGTGCCGGCCGTAGCCGACGAAGGCCATGACGGCATGGGCGTCGTTGAACGCGTAGGCCGCCGCCTCCGCCATGGGTGCCCAGGCGGCGGCCAGGGCCCGCCAGCGGTCGCCCACGTCGACCCCGCGCAGATGCAGCCGCCAGAGCAGCGCGGAGGCATCGACCATGTCGAGCACTACCCCCGAGCGCCCGCCACCGAGCTTGTCGTCGAAGAGCGAAAGCACGGCATCGGTGTCGCCGAGCTCGAGATGATAGAGTGCCAGGTGCCACCAGTTGTGCACCTGGAAGAAGCTGTCGCCTGCCCAGGCGTCGTTGCCGCGCATCCAGGCGATGCCTTCGGACTGCCGGCTCTGCATCTCCATGACATGGGCGACCGCATGCTGCGACCAGCCATCCCGCGGCTCCAGTTCCACGCCCCGCCGCCCGGCCGCTTCGGCACGGGCATAGTCGCCGGTCTCCTCCAGCCCGAAGGCATGCATGCCGAGAACCGAGTGGTAGCCCGGCATCGAGGCGTCCCAGTGCGGCAGCGCCCGCGCGATCCGGTCGCGCAGCATGCGCGAGTGGCCGGTGAAGAAGTCGATCTGGTGGCCGACCAGGAGCCCCAGCGCATCGCGGGGATCGGCGATCGTCACGTCTTCCATGACGCGGCCCGCGTCGTGCCAGCGCCCCTCGACCAGATGACCGATGGCGGCGGCATGGCCGCGTTCGCGGTCGGTGCGCGCGTGCTGCAGCGCCGCGCCATGCGCCTCGCGCGCGACCGGCACACCGCCCGGCTCGGTGCCGAGCAGGTGCAGCCAGGCGCGCAGGGCATGCGCCATGGCAAAGCCGGGGGCGCCGGCAAGCGCCGCCTCGGCCCGGGCGACGGGATCGCCCCGATAGCATTGCAGTTCCGCAAGCCCGGCCTCGTAGTCCGCGCTGGCGGCCTGGGTTGCGCCGGTCAGGGCCAGCCCTTGAATATCGCGTATCGTCATTTTCGGCTCCCGCAGCGCGCGGCTGCTTCATGTGTTGTGACCGGAAGGCGTAAGGTCAGGCCTCACGACGTGAGGCGGCGCGCGAGCAGCGCGTGAGGCGCGATGGCGCTTTCGCTGCGGCACCCAAGAGGGTATCCTCGCCAACCTGCCATGGACGCCGAGACGCACATCAGCTCCGGCCGGCCCGTAGTCGCCGTGCTGCCTTTCACCGTCGCCGGGCCTGACGGTGAGGCCGCGCGTCTTGCCGAGGGGATGCACGAGGAGATCTGCAGCGAGCTCACGCGCTTCCGCAGCCTTCAGGTGATCTCGCCGGCATCGGCGGCGATGGTGGCCGAGTTGCCGGATGAAGAGGTCGGCGCCCGGCTTGCCGCCAGCCACATCCTTCGTGGCCGGATGCGCCGCAGCGGCGCGCGCCTGCAACTGACGGCCAGCCTGACTTCGGCTCGAACGTCAGCGCAGCTCTGGAGCGAGCGCTTCGACTTCGCCTCGGATGACGTGATCGACTTCGAGGACCAGGTGGTCGCGCGCATCGCGGCGACGCTGAACGTCAAACTGGAGGAGACGGCACTCGCCGAGGCACGACGCCGCCCGATCAAGAGCCTCGCGGCCTACGATTTGACCCTTCGCGGCATGGCCCTGGTCCGCGAGGGCACGCGCGAGGCGAACGACGCGGCACAGGCCCTGTTCGACCAGGCGCTGGCGATCGACCCCCATTATGCCCGCGGACATTCAGGGCTGTCGCTGAGCTGGTTCAGCCAGTGGAACTGCCAATTCTGGGACCGGTTCGACGAGGCAAGCCAGAAGGCTTACCAGCACGCCCGCCGCGCACTCGAACTCGACGACAGCGATGCGATGAACCATCTCATAATCGCGCAGGTCGCACTCTTCCGCGGGGCCTGGGAGCAGGCGGCATGGTACCTCGACCGCGCGCTCATGCTCTGTCCGAATGACGCCGATCTTCTGATCCAGGCCGCCATTCTTGAAGTGTTCCTCGGCCGTGCACAGTCCGCGTCGGGGCATGTCGAACATGCAATGCAGATCAATCCCTATCACTCGAACGATTACTTCGCTATTGGCGCGATGGTCGCGATCTTCTGCAGAGATCTCGAGAAGGGACTGGACCTCTGGGCGCGGTGTGCCTCGATCCCGATGATCGACATCCCGGCCTATGCCGCCGCAGCGCACGCTCACCTGGGGCGAATGGGTCCGGCGCGCGCGGAGTTCGGGCGATATCTGGAAGGGTACCGCGAGAAGATTGCCTTCGGGAAGGACTTCGCGCCGAATGCGCCGATCGAGTGGTTGTTCGAGGTCAATCCCTTCCGCCGGACGGAAGACCTCGATTTCCTCAGGGACGGGCTCCGAATGCTCGATCAGCCGGTGTCCGGACCGGTGGACGCTCCAAAGCCCGCCGCTGCGACTGCCACCCTGGCGCGGTCTGGCTCGGGTTGGGTCGCCGAGTTCGGCGGCCAGCGCGCCATCATCCCGGATCTGAAGGGCCTTCACGATATCCGCCGGCTGCTCGAAGCCTCCGGCGAGGAGATCCACTGCCTCGATCTGGCCGAACGCGAGACCGACGTGCCGGGAGGCGACGCGATCCTCGATGACCGGGCGCGTTCGGCGCTGAAGGCCCGCATCCGCGACCTGCAGGAGGACCTGGCCGAGGCCGAGGACATGAACGACATCGGCCGGGCCGAGAGGCTGCGCGCTGAAATGGACCAGCTCGTCGAGACCCTCTCGGCGGCACTCGGTCTAGGCGGCCGCCGCCGCAAGCTGGGAGACCTATCCGAAAAGGCGCGGACGACGGTGACCTGGCGCATCCGCCATGCTCAGCGGCGGATCGAGGCCGCGCATCCCGCCCTTGGGCGCCACCTCCTGAACAGCGTGCGGACCGGCACGTTCTGCGCTTACCGCCCGGAAGCGCCGATTGCATGGCGCATCAGCGCGACATGATTGTATCGGGTCAGCGCATGGTCTGAGGCAGCCAGGTCGCCAGGGCCGGAAAGAAGATCAGCAGCACGACGAGCGCCAGGGCTGCGACGACGAACGGCCATACGCCGGCGAAGATGCGTTGCGCCGGCACGCCCGTCGCGCGTTCCAGCACGAAGACATTGAGCCCGATGGGAGGGGTGATCATCGCGATCTCCATCAGCACCGTCAGGTAGATGCCCGTCCAGATCGGGTCGTAGCCGAGCGCCACCGTCACCGGCAGCACCAGCGGCAGCGTCAGGATCAGCATCCCAAACGTGTCCATGACAGCACCCAGCAGCAGGTAGACCAGTGCGAGTGCCAGGAGGATCACCTGCGGTGGGACGTCGAGGCCCGACACCAGCCCCACCACCGCGTCGGTCAGCCGGGTCTGCACCAGAAAGCGCGACAGGATGATCCCGCCGGTCAGGATCAGGAAGATGGCGGCGGTGGTGCGCACCGTCTCGCGCAACGCCCGGCCGATGGCCGCGAGCGACAGCCGGCGGGCGGCGAGGGCCACGGCCAGCACCCCGGCGACACCCACGCCCGAGGCCTCGGTCGGCGTGAACAGCCCGCCGTAGATGCCGCCGATGACCAGCAGGAAGACGCCGGCGATCGCGAGCGTGCCGACGGCGAGCGTGCCCGCGGTCTGCCGGCCGTCGGGCTCGTTCGGGACGATGGCGTCGGTGGAAGGGTACTGGCGTCGCTGGAGGACGACCGTCGCGGCGAAAAGGAGCGCGAGCAGGATGCCCGGAATGATCCCGGCGATGAAAAGAGCGCCGATCGAGGTCTCGCTCCAGACGCCGTAGATGACCAGCGGCACGCTGGGCGGAATGAGGATGGCGAGCGTGGCGGAGCTTGCCACAAGCGCGGTCGCGAGCTTCTCGGAATAGCCGCGCTTGATCATCTCGGGCACGGCGATGTTGCCCATGGTCGCCACTGCCGCCACGCTGGAGCCGGTGACGGTTCCAAAAGCCGCCGAGGCGATTACCGTGGAGATGCCGAGCCCGCCGCGCACGCCGCGCAGGCCCCGCTGGGCCAGCGTGAAGATGTCGCCCGCCAGGCCCGCGTGGTAGATGAGCTGGCCCATCAGGATGAACAGCGGCACCGCGATCAGCAGGAAGTTCGTGCCGTTGTCCCAGATCGCGAGACCGATCTGGGTCATCGCCCGCGACGGCCCGGCGAGCAGGGTATAGCCGAGCGTGCCGGCCCCGAGCAGCGCGTAGGCGACCGGCACGCCGATCATCACCAGCACGAGCATGCCGACGAGGACGACGATGCCGAGCGTCAGCGGGTCCATCAGGCCTCACCGGCGGCGGGCGACAGCGCGCGGGAGAACTCGGCGAGTGCCGAGAGCGCCGCCGAGAAGGCGACGAGGGCGGCGATCGGGGCGAAGGGAATGTCGATCATTTCGGCCCGGTCGCCGTAGCGGTACATGTCGAGCGCAAGCGAGGCGGTCGCCCAGGCGATGACCACCGCGACGATCCCGGTGACAAGGTGGCGCAGCCGCGCCGACAGGCGCCGCGCCTTCGGGGGGAGGTAGTCATCGACCAGCCCCACGCGGATGTGCTGGTCGGCGAGGCTGGTGGCCGGCAGGCCAGCCGTCACCACCACGAGGAGCATCAGCTCCTTGACGTCGCTGCCCCACTGCAGCGGCGTGTTGAAGAGGTAGCGCAGCGCCACGTCTCCCGCCACCAGCGCCGCGAGCGCCGGCAGCAGGAGATAGACGACCCATGCCTCCCAGAAATCGATCAGGCGTCGGAGCATCGCGGCTCCGGCGCGGCTACTGGGCCGCCGGCAAGAGGCCGACGATGGGCTCAGTCACCGTGATCTCGAAGATCTGGTCGGCGCTGAGGTCGTTGTACTCGGCCTCGAGCCGGCGGATGTCCTCGATGAGCTCGCGCGCGGGCAGGCCCGCAGCCTCCTGCGTCTCGATCCAGGTGTCGAGCAGCGGCTGCAGCGTGGCGCGCCAGGCCTGCTTCTCCGCGTCGGTCAGGGTGATCAGCTCGACGCCATTGTCAGTATAGGTCTTCAGCGCGTCCGCCCGGAAGTCGACCCCGAGGCGCTGGCTGATGGCGTGGGCGATGTTCTGCTGGAACTGGGTGAAGACCGGCTTCAGCCCCTCCGGCAGGTTGGCATAGGCATCCTCGTTGATGCAGGTGTCGATATGCTGCGCGGTCAGCCCGAGGCTGGTGTGGAACTTGGCCAGCTCATAGATCTTGAATGGGACGAAGCCCGGGTCCACCCAGATCACCGCGTCGGCGATGCCCTGCTGGAAGGCGGTGTAGATCTCGGGGAAGGGGATGTTGAGCGTGGTGATCCCCAGCGCCTCCGCCGCCTCGGGCGGGAAGCCCTGGGCGATGACGCGAAGGCCGCGGATATCCTCGGGCGTGCGGATCGGCACGTTGCTCATGATGTCCGAGACACCGGCGATGACGGTGTAGCCGTAGAGCACCCCCCTGCCCTCCCACTCCGGCACGAAGTACTTCGGCGCCAGTTCCTGGATGATGCGGGTCGCCGCGACCGGGCTGGTGGGCGTCACGAACGGCAGCTCGAACACCTTGTGCATCGGAAAGCCGCTGCCTTCGAAGGAGGTGTAGCAGGTCGCATAGTCGGTCACGCCGCTGCGCACCGCCCGCCAGCCGTCAGGGGCGGCATGCAGGGTACCGCCGTGAAACTCCTCGATCGTCAGCTTGTCGCCGGTCGCGGCCTCGAGCCAGCGGAAGCCGCGGTCCCAGACCTGGGGCACCAGCGAGGCCGCCGGGTTGGGAGAGGAGAACTTCATGATGACCGGATCGCCGTCGTAGTCCACGGGCACCTGCGTCTCGGGTGCATTGCCCGCGAGCCAGTCCTCGACGGTGAGCGCCTGCGCGGAGCCAGCGGTGGCGAAGGCAAGGCCGAGTATCGGAAGAAGGCGCATGGAAGAGCTCCTTGGAATGGGTGTCATTCGTGCCGGCCGACGATGATGGTGTCGCCTGCCCGCAACGTGTTGCTGATGGTGCAGATGTGCTCGGCAGCCTCGACGAGGCGCGACTTGACCTCGTCGTCGAGCGGGTCGGTGAACCGCACGGTGATGTCGAACCTGCCGATCCTCGAAGGGGCGTCCTCGGCCTTGGTGGCCTCGACGACCACTGCCAGCTCGCCGATCGCGCCGACCTCGGCCTTTCGGGCAGCTATGCGGACGCTGGCGTCGATGCAGACCGCGACCGCGGCCGCTTGGATTTCGAGCGGCGTGAATCCGTCGGCGCGCGGCGAGAACACCGCGTCAATCGTGCGGCCGCGGTCGTTGGAGACCCGGCAGAGGGCCGCGGTATTGCTGTGCGCCTCAATCCTGACCGAGGTGACTGCCAAGGCGGTGCCCCTGCTGGCGTCCGGCAGGTCGAGGGCCGAACCCCGCGGGTGTAACAGGGTTTCGGCGGCGTCCGAAAGGGGAAGCTACGGAACGGGGCCGGCGGCACAAGTCCTCTCGGTAACGCCGCCTCCGCTGGCCGCCGCGCCGCGTCAGCGCCGCGTGCCGGTGCCCAGCGGTGTGGGCGGCACGCCCGCCGGCACGCGGCCACGGGCCTCGGGCAGGGAACAGGTCCGCAGCTGCGGCAGCACGCGGGCACCGAAATGCTCCGCCTCGTCGATGTGGGGATAGCCCGAGAAGATGAACGCGCGGATGCCCATCTTCCGGTAGGCCTCGATCTCGGAGAGGATCTGGTCGGTGGAGCCGACCAGCGCCGCGCCGCAGCCCGACCGCGCCCGCCCGATCCCGGTCCACAGGTGCCGCTCCACATAGCCGAACTTGTCCGCCAGTTCGCGCGAGCGGGCCTGATGCGACACCCCGAGGCTGCCGGAATCATGCGCCCTTTCGCGGATGAGCCGGCCATACTCGTCGTCGAGCCGCGAGACGAGATGCTCGGCGTAGTCGCGCGCCTCTGCTTCGGTATCGCGCACGATCATGTGGACGCGCAGCCCGTAGTCGAGCGTGCGCCCATGCGCTGCGGCACGGTCGTGCACCGCGCGCATCCGTGCTGCGATCTGCTCCTTCGGCTCGGGCCACATGAGGTAGACGTCGCATTGCGCCCCGCAGAGCTCCAGCGCATCGGGCGAGTAGCCGCCGAAGTAGAGCAGCGGCCCGCCGTTCTGCTGCCAGGGCCGGGCGGGATCGGTCGACAGGTCTGCGAAGCGGTAGAATTCGCCCTCGAAGTCGATGCGGTCGCGGGTCCAGGCCTGCCGCAGGATCTGCACCACCTCGTGGCTGCGGCGGTAGCGCAGCGCGCTGTCGGCCGTCTCGCCGGGAAAATCCGACGAGATGACATTCAGCGTCAGCCGGCCCTTCAGCATGTGGTCGAGGGTTGCGACCGTGCGGGCCAGCATGACCGGATGCAGCTCGCCGCAGCGGATCGCGGCAAGGAAGTTGATCCTCTGGGTCAGCGGCGCCATGGCGGCGACGAAGGTGAGCGTGTCCTGCCCGACTTGGTAGGAGGATGGCGCGAGGATGTTGCGGAACCCCAGCCGCTCGGCGGTGAGGGCGATGTCGCGGCAATGCTCCCAGGACGACCGCAATTCGCCGTCCGGCACGCCGAGAAAGGCGTAGTCGTCCGAGCAGAGTGCGGAGAACCATGACACCTCGATCGCGTCGAGATCGGCCGAAGTCACGGGTACGACCTGTCCGTCCATTGCGCGTCTTCTCCCCCGGCCGCCCCTCGGCACATCCCCCTTGCCTAGCACCATGCGCCGAGTGCATCAATGCTGTATCAATCTGAGATTCGGAGCGCGGGTGGAATTGTCGATCCAGACGGCCGGGGCGCTTCCCAAGCATGTGGAGATTGCCGAGGCGCTGATCCGGCGCATCGGCGCGGGCCTCCTGCCCGACGGCACGCGCCTGCCGCCCGAACGCGCGATGGCGTCGGACTGGGGCGTGGCGGTCGGCACCCTGCGCAAGGCGCTGGCCACGCTGGATGCGGAGGGGCTGCTGGAGCGTGTGCAGGGATCGGGCAACTACATCCGGCATCGCGCCGGGGCCCGGTCGGTCTACGGGCTGTTCCGGCTCGAACTGACGTTGGGCGGCGGCCTGCCGACGGCGCAGGTCCTCTCGGTCGACCGCCTGGCGCGTCCCGCCGCGGCGCCGGTCTTCGGAAGCGGGGCTGAGGCGTTCCGGATCCGCCGCCTCCGCCGTCTCGACGGCAGGCCGGTCGCGGTCGAGGAGGTCTGGATGGACGGCGGGCGCAGCGCGACGCTCTCGCCGGCGGATCTCCTCGGATTCGCTCTATGAGAGCTGGTTGCGGCTGTTCGGCCTGACGATCACCGGGGTCGAGGACCGAGTGGGCGTCGATCCCCTGCCCGGCTGGGCGCCGGCGGATCTCCCGCTCGGGCCTGGCACCCCGGCCGGATATGCCGAGCGGCTCTCCACAGCCGGCGAGGCGGGGCCGGTCGAGTATTCCCGCACATGGTTCGACAGCGGCCGCGCGCGTTTCGTGTCGCGGACAGGAGGAACGGCACCTTGGCGACACCAGTCAACTACGGCCTGATCGGCTGCGGCATGATGGGGGGCGAGCATGTCCGCAACATTGCCCTCCTGCCCGGTGCGAAGGTCTCGGTCGTCTACGATCCGGTGCCCGAGATGGCCGCCCGCGCGGCGGCCGAGAGCGGCGGCGCCCATGTCGCGGCCAGCCTGGCGGCACTTCTGGACCATCCCGCGCTGGACGCGCTGGTGATCGCCAGCCCCAATTTCCTGCATGTGCCGCAGTTGCAGGCCATCGCGGCCCATGGCCGGCCGCTGCCGGTCCTGTGCGAGAAACCGCTCTACACCGATCCGGCGCACTCCGTCTGGATCGAGGATTTCCGGCGCAGCTATCCGGCCCCGGTCTGGGTGGCGATGGAATACCGCTACATGCCCCCCGTGGCCGCGCTGATCGAACAGGCAGAAGGTGCGACGGGCGGCATCCGCATGCTGACGATCCGCGAGCACCGCTATCCCTTCCTGCCGAAGGTCGGCGACTGGAACCGCTTCAACGGCAATACTGGCGGCACCCTCGTCGAGAAATGCTGCCATTTCTTCGACCTCATGCGCCTCATCCTGCGCGACGATCCAGTCCGCATCATGGCCAGCGCGGGTCAGGCGGTAAACCACCTCGACGAACGCTACGACGGAAAGACCTCCGACGTCTGGGACCATGGCTATGTCATCGTCGAGTTCGCGCGCGGCGCACGGGCGATGCTCGAGCTGTGCATGTTCGCCGAGGGCAGCCGCTATCAGGAGGAGATCGGCGCCGTCGGCCCGAAGGGCAAGATCGAGGCGCTCGTCCCCGGTCCCGCCCGCTTCTGGCCTACCCGTCTCGGCGCGGCGCCGGTGCCGCAGCTGATCGTCTCGCCCCGCGATCCCAAGGGGCCCGTCATCCGTCCTTTCCCGGTGGATCCGGTGCTTCTCGCGGCGGGCGACCACAATGGCGGCACCTACTACCAGCATGCGCGCTTCAACGCCGTCGTGCGCGGCGAGGGTGCGGTCGAGGTCGGGCTGCATGAGGGCGCCATCGCCGTGGCGATGGGCATGGCCGCGCAGGAAAGCGTCCGGACGGGGATGGCGGTCACGCTGGCCCGTCCCGCCGGCTGAGGCCCCGGCGGGCCGGGGATTGTGCTCGGGTGACGCTGGAGCGCACACCGCGCAAGTGCTAGTGTCGTCCGGACTGGCCATCCATTCGGGCCCAGAGGGGATCAGTGTTGTGCCGGACGCGTGGGAGCCGACGTCGGACGTCCGCAAGACGGTCACAGTCCTGTTTGCCGACCTGGTAGGTTCCTCGCGGCTGAGCGTCACCCTCGACCCCGAAGCGCTTCGGAACCTTCTGGCGCGTTACTTCGGCACGCAGAGCGCCATCGTCCGAAAGCACGGCGGGACGGTGGAGAAATACATCGGTGACGCGATCATGGCGGTGTTCGGGGTGCCGACGCTGCACGAGGACGACGCGCTGCGCGCCGTTCGGGCGGCGGTCGAGATGCGCAGCGCGCTGGCCGAGCTCAACCGTGAGCTGGAAGCCGGCTGGGGCGTCAGGCTGGCCAGCCGGATCGGCGTCAACACCGGCGAAGTGATCGCCGCCGATCATACGCAGGGGCAGCAGTTCGTCACCGGAGAGGCCGTCAACCTCGCCAAGCGCCTCGAGGAAGCGGCGGGAGCAAACGAGATCCTCATCGCGGAGACGACCTTCAGGCTCGTGCGCGACGCGGTCATGGTCGAGCCGAGCGGCCCGCGCATGCTCAAGCACGGCGAGACGGCGCACGCCCTCGCCGTACTGGCGGTCCTGGCCCACGCCCCCGGTCGTGCGCGGCACTTCGACTCGCCCTTCGTCGGACGCGAGCACCAGCGTGCCCTGCTCGACTCCGCGTTCGGCGCCATGGTTCGCGACAGGGCCTGCCACCTGCTGACCGTGCTCGGAAGTGCCGGAATCGGCAAGTCGCGGCTTGTGCGTGAGTTCACCCGCGGGCTTGCCGGCGACGTGACGGTCCTCCGCGGCCGCTGCCTGCCCTACGGTGAGGGCATCACCTATTGGCCCCTGGCCGAGATCGTCCGCGAGATCACCCGCGCAAAAGGCCTGGACGCGGGGGGCCGCTCGGCAACGACGATCGCTGCCTTGCTTGCAGGCGACGAAAAGGCAGAGATGATTGCCGAGCGCGTGGCGCAGGTGCTGGGCATCGGCAGCGCGGGCGGAGGGACGAGCGAGGAGACCTTCTGGGCAGTCCGCAGGCTGTTCGAGGCGCTGGCGCGCGCCGGACCGCTCGTCATCGTGGTGGACGACCTCCACTGGGCCGAGGCCACGTTCTTGGACCTGATCGAGCACGTCGCCGACCACGCGCGCGATTTCCCGATCCTCCTGGTCTGCGTCGCGCGTCCCGAGCTGCTGGACAAGCGCCCCGCCTGGGCGGCCGGCAGGCCGAATGCGACCAGGGTCCTGCTGGAGCCGCTCAACGACGCGGAATGCCGTGAGCTGGTCTCCAACCTGCTCGGGGGCGCGCCGCTGCCGGCCGCGGCCGCGTCGCGGATCGCCGACGCCGCCGGAGGAAACGCCCTCTTCGCCGAGGAGCTCGTGACGATGCTCGTCGAAGAGCGGCTCCTCACCCGCGAGCCCGACCGCTGGGTCGCCGCGTCCGACCTCGCCGAGCTGCCCGTGCCATCGACGATCAACGCCCTTCTCGCCGGCCGTGTCGAAGGCCTCCCCCCCGTCGAGCGCGCGATCCTGACCGCCGCGGCCGTCGAGGGCGAGGTCTTCCACCGTAGCGCCGTCCGCGAGCTCGCCGGCCTCGCACTCGATACATTCGAGGACGGCGTCCAGGCGCTTGTCCGCAGGGAACTGATCCGCCCGGAGACAGCGGACTTCGCCGGCCAGGATGCCTACCGCTGCCGTCACATGCTGATCCGCGACGCCGCCTATCGCTCGCTGCCGAAGCATGCGCGCGCCGACCTGCACGAGCGCCTCGCCGGCTGGATGGAATCTGCCGCAGCGGACAGGCTGCGCGAGTTCGAGGAGATCGTCGGCTACCACCTCGAGCAGGCCTTCCAGTACCGCGTCGCCCTCGGCTCGCGTAACGCGCGTTCCGCCTCGCTTGCCGCCCGGGCGTCCGAACGGCTCGAGGCGGCGGGGCGGCGGGCACTCGTCCGCAGCGACCTGACGGCGGCCATCGGCCTCCTGGAGCGGGTGTGCCGGCTGCTCGCCACCAGCGATCCGCGGAGGATCGCGCTGCTCGCCGAGCTGGGCGCGGCGCTGATCGAGAGCGGCCGGCTGGCCGAGGCCGGCCGCGTGCTCGACGAGGCGGAGCGGCTGGCGGCCGCAGCCGACGACCAGCGCCTGGCGTCGCATGTGCTCGTCCAGCGACAGTTCCTGCGGCTCTTCCTCGGCGAGGGGCTGGAGGCGGCCGCCGCGGCGGCCGCCCGGGTGATCCCGGTCTTCGAGCGCCTCGAGGATGACGTCGGCCTCTGCCACGCCCGCAGGCTCGAGGCGTGGGTCTGCTTCAACGAGTGTCGCGCCGAGGCGGCCGCTGCAGCCTGTGAGCGCGCGGCCGGGCACGCGCGGCGGGCGGGGGATCGGCATGGCTACTATGAGGTCCGCACGCGGATCGCGTCCTTGCTCTGGTTCGGGCCCACGCCGGCCGCCGAGGCCATAGCCCGTTGCGAGGCGATGCGTGCCGAGGTCCGCGAGAGCCCCAAGTCCGAGGCGGCGATCCTCCGGCAGATCGCGTGCCTCCATGCGATCGCCGGCCGGTTCGACTTCGCCCGCGAGCTGATCGCGACGAGCAACGCCACCTATGCCGACCTCGGTCTGACGCTCTTCCAGGCGGGGTCCCAGCACCAGACCGACGTCGAGCTGCTTGCCGGCAACCCGGCCGCGGCCGAGAAGAGCGCGCGTGCGGCCTATCGCGCGCTCGAGGCGATGGGCGAGCGCGCCTACCGCTCGACGATGGCGGGGACCCTGGCGCTGGTGCTCGTCGAGCTGGGCCGCGACGAGGAGGCCGAGGCGCTGGCCGAGGTCAGCGCCCAACTGGGCGCGAAGGGCGACCTGTCGACGCAGGTTCGCTGGCGCCGCGCGCGCGCCCGCGTGCTCGCGCGGCGGGCGGATGCCACGGCCGCGGAGGCGCTCGCGCGCGAGGCGGTGGCGATCGCCGAAGCGTTCGACTTCCTCAACGACCGGGCGGACGCGCTGACCGACCTCTCGCACGTGCTCGAGGCCTCCCGCCGGTGGGACGCGGCGGCCGCGGCCGCGTCCGAAGCGGTTCGGCTCTACGAGCGGAAGGGAAACGTGGTGTCCGCGGCCGCGACCCGGCTCCGTATAGGCGAACTCGTGAGAATGTGAGATGCTGGTGAGGCGGCAAGAGGGGGCCTCGCCGCGCATTCTCGGATATCGCTCGACAGGAGGTAACGCGATGCCCAATGATTTTCACCGTGAATTGCAGATCACAAACGGGCAAATCGTGCCCGCCGGCCCGTTGGAGCTTGAGCCCGACGAGAACGTCACCAGCATCTTCGCCTGGGTCATTCAGACGAACCACGACGGGACTGCCGCGATGTGCGCCGGGTTTCAGGATCACTTTCCCGACAGGGAGGGTTGGAGCGCGAAGCCCGGCCCCACCCATCACGGTCAGTTTCGCGAGGGCCAGGCGCTGGGGGTGGCGGTCATGGTCAGCAGCAGCGGGTCGCATTACGGCCTGGGGGGATCGCCGAACCAGCCCCGGGTCTATTGGTGGAGCGAGAACGTCATCCTGAAGGAGGCATAGAAGCGCCGCCGACGGCGACGACCGCAGCATGCCATCCGGTTCTTGCTGTCGTCGCCCTCGCGCCAGGCCTGGAAGATTGCTCGACAGAAAGGCGGTCACGCCTGGGGTGACAGCTCGGTCTTCAGCGCGGAGATCGACGGAGCGAGGTAGTAGCCGCCGCCCGTCAGCTCGATCCATTCTTTGCTCAGAAGCTCGTCGGCGCCAACGTCGGCGAGGTGGAAGTTCGTATCATTGACCCAGGCCTTCATCACGAACTCGAACTGGCGCGTGATGCTCGTCATGTAGGCAAGGAAGAGCAGCCCGCGCTCGACACCGTCGTCGTCCGGCGTTTCAGGTGACGAGCACGACCTTGGGCCGAAGGTTATGCCGCGCCGCAGCAATCGATGCGTTAGTCGGTCGGCGACCGGTCGGTCGCCGCGGGGGTTGACTTTGCGGATGTGAGCCCGGCCAGGACAGACGTCCATCTGTCCGGCTATAAAGTCGAAGTCGTTGTCCTCGGCGAGCTTCTTGACGTCCTCGTCCGGCGCTTTCAGGATCGGCGCGCCGGAAGGCCAGCGCCCCACGAGCCGGGCTCCAGCCGCGTCCGCGGTGCCGGTACCACGGCTCTGCTGAAGGTGCCGGTGGAACCGGTCGACGTGCTGACGAAGCCGACGATAGACAAGATATGCGCCGTCCGAAGCCCATTCAGGGGCAACCCCGCTGCCGTGCCCGGTGGTCATCCAATTGAGCCCGGCGTGCATGTGGCGGGCCTGGTCGGGGTAGCCGAACACGAACTCGCCCGGCCAGACGAGCTCCTGTCCCGGACGCCCATGATCCGGGCGATTCGGGTCGCAGCTGGGCGTCAGCAGATCGGCTGCGTCTTCTGAGACGCGTCCGCGCACTCCCGGCTGCGAGACGCCGTCACGGTATCCGAAGTGTTCGATGGCGCCTGTGGGCCCCTCGATTACACATCCCTTGTCACACCAGACCTCGGACGCGCCGCCGTTCGCCTCAAATGATCCCGCGGACGGCCTCGATCTCCGCCTCACGGTCGCTCTCGACGTCCGCCGCAACGATGACCATCAGGTGCGCGGTATCGTCCCTGACATTCCAGTGCTGCGGATGCCCGGGCTCCGCGGGATCCTCCGGATCACCCAGCTCACGCGATCCATTGGCCATCCCGTCTCCGAAGGGACCATCAGCGAACTGGAGCGCGTCAGTGCGCAGGATCTTCAATCCAGCACAAGAGAACGCGACGTTCACCCACCTTGCGGTCGGTGGAGTCCGGCCCGCGGCCTTGGCCTCTCGGAGCTCCCGTTTGAATTTGAGCACCTGCTCAGCAGTTGTCACGCGGGAAGCGAGTTCGGCGATGGCCAGCCTGAGTCGGGCTGGGTCGATAATCTTGAAGAAAAGCAGCGCTTGGAAGGGCTTGTTGAACCCCGGGACGATATTGCCCTGGATGTTCTTTATACTGAGCGTCGGCTCGTCCCAGCGCGCAAGCTCGGCCCCTGGCATGGTCATCCCTCCCCCGAGTTCCCCACGCATTCCGCGTGCAATCTGCAACACGCCCGTCTGCCCCGTACCCGTCCCACCTGAACCCGCCGGGCGATTCCTTACCCGATATCTTGGGGAAAGCGGCCGCGGATCGCTCTCGGACCGCAAGATCTGGTGTTCGCATGGTCCCATCTCCTAACAGAAGTTACCCGAGTGTGAACGTCCGGGCGAATAGTAAATCATATCAAACGCTTGCCTGGATTCCCAAGCTCGGGAATCCCGGCGTACCCGGCCCGCGGTTCAGTCGGTCGCGGCCGCCGCCGCAGCTTCCAGGGCACGCCGGTCGAGGATGCGCACCTTGCCGCGGGACAGCGCCACCCAGCCGAGGTCGCGCCATTCCGCCAGGGTCTTCGCCACCCCCTCCCGGGTGGCCGCGACAAAGTCGGCCAGTTCGGCTTGCGAGACCGGGACGCTACCGGACCCGTCGCCGATCTTGCCGTCGAGATGCAGGAGCCGGCTCGCCATTCGGGCGGGCAGCGCCATGAACGTCCTCTCCTCCAGCTTCGCACTCACCGCCCGGAGCCGTTCGCAGAGCAGATCGATGAACTGGAGCGCGAGCTCGGGCCTGTCCCTGATCGCGGCGAGCACGTCCGCCCGCCTGACCTGATCGAGCACACTGGGCTTCAGCGTGGTGGCCGTCGCGGTCCGGCTTCCGCCGAAGAGTGCGATCTCCCCCAGAAGGTCCCCCTTGCGCATCACGTCGAGCGCCAGCCGCCGGCCGCCAGGAGAGAGCACGCTGATCTCGATCTCGCCGTCGCGAACGAGGTAGAAGGTATCGCCCGCGTCACCCTGCATGAACAGCGTCGTGCCTGCCCCATAATGCACGCGCTTCGCCAAGCCTTCGACAACCTGGCGCAGACCGGCGGATGCCCCCGAAAGGATGTCTGGCCGACCTTTCGGCACCATCACCACCCCCACGTCGCCGGCGGCACAGCCGGCGAATCGGCGCCCCATCGGCGCATGGTGCACCGATCGACTGCAACTTGCCACCCGGTCAGGCACGGTCATCTCCCATGGCATGGTGCTGCTGGCGAAGGCCCGAAGGCACTCCGGGCGAGGCTCTAGCTTGCCGCAGACGTGCGGGCTCGGTTGCATGTCGGTGAACCGGCGCACCCCCTGCTCCATTCAGGTCAGCATGAACACACACTTAGGTAGCGGGGCCCTGCCGGGCCCCGCTCCTGGTCAAGCCCGCCCTGGCCTCAGCGGGCGAACCCCGTCTGCCTGTCCACCTCGGGGACATCGCGGTCGAACTTGTACTGCACGATCTCCGAAAGCGTCATCCCTTCCGCCTCAGCGGACGTCAGCCCCGCGCTGGCGATCAGCTGTCCGAACGCGTTGGCCGCCCCGTTCACGGAACGTGTCGCGACGACCGCGGCCCCATGCTTCACAACGATCTGCTGATCGCTTGGGCGCGTATTGCGGTTGAACATCGCGACGGCCAGTTCGTCGAGCGACCGGTAGCGCGCACTATCGGGTGAGAGGCCGGCGCTTGCGGCGAGCTGGCCGCGGCTAACGGGTCCCGTCACGGCGGGGATCGAAGGATCCCAGCGGTCGCCAGGCGACTCCTCCCGATTGAACTTGTACTGGGCGATCTCCGTCAGGGTCATGCCTTCGGCCTGCTCGGCGGTAAGGCCAGCGCTCGCGATGAGCTGCGGGTCGGCGAATGCCGGCGCGGCGATACTCAGCACGATTGCGCCAGCAACGGCAGCAATCTGTGGCTTGTAGAACATTTATCGTCTCCCTTTCGACTCATGTTGATTTCCTAGAACCACCCGGTGCCTGCTAGTTGATCGAAGGACCGGCTGGTGGAAGCATAACTACGGATTCGCGGGGGAGACTTCTGTGAACCAGCTTACAAAGCTGCGGACTATTCACTCGCGAGGCTCGCGCCAAGTTCGCCAATTCGGATCGGGAAACCGGGACCGTGCTGCCGGAACCGCGCGGCGCACGCGCGCGGATACGACCCGATCAGCCAGAGTCGGCTTCACGCGGCCTTTGACAGCGGCAGGTCGATCTCAAACCGTGTGCCCTTCGCCGCGTCGGTCAGGCGGATGCTGCCACCATGCCGCGTCACCGTTTCCCGCGCGATCGCGAGCCCGAGCCCGCAACCGTCTGAGCCGTCTTCCACCCCGCGGTGGAATCGCTCGAAGATGCGCTCGCGCTGTTCGGGCGGCACGCCTGGGCCGTCGTCCTCGACCACGACCCGCGCCCGGTCGGGTTCGAAGCGGATGGAAACCCGCACAGCGCCGCCGCCCCGGCAGCCATAGCGCAGCGCGTTGTCCACGAGATTGTCGAGCGCCTCGGCGAGCAGCACGGGATCGCCGCGCACCGGCGACGGCGGACCCTCGACCTCGAGCGAGATTCTCCGCACCGTGCCGCATCGCGTCGGGGGCGTGAATGCGCATGACCCCGGCGGCAACATCCTCGATGTCCACCTCCGCCGTCGCCACATCGGGCCGCCCGCGGACCTTCTCCATCGACAGGAGCTGCTGGGTCAGCCGCCCGGTCCGGCGCGCGGCTTCGGCGACGCCGCGCGCGCGTGCGCGCATCTCGCGGTCGGTCGGCGCTGTCACAGCCGCCTCGGCCTGGGCCTGGATCGCGGCGATGGGGTTGCGCAGCTGGTGCGCCGCGTTGGCGATGAATTCGTCGCGCGCGGCGAAGGCCTCCGCCAGCCGGCCGAACAACTGGTTCATTGCCTCCACCAGACCCTTGACCTCGCGCGGCACAGGCCGACGGATCGGGCCGAGATCCGTGGGCGAGCGTCGCTCGACCGCCTCGCGCAGATCCAGGAGCGGTTTCAGGCCGTAAGCGATGCCGAAGATCACCGCCGAACCCGCCCCGAGGATCACCAGCGCCATCATGCCGCCGGCCTGGACCGCAAGGCGAAGGCTAAGCGCGTCGCGCGCACGAACGGTCTGCCAGACGTGCACGTCCACCCAGCCCCCGAACTGAGGCTCGTCGATGAACTCGTGGAGCGCCACGACGCGCACCGGCGCGCCGCGCGACTCCGAGTCGTAGAACTTCGGCGACTCGGCGGCGATATCGAAGGCCTCCGGCGGCGGCGGCAGCTCGGAATAGCCAGTGACGAAGCCGCCGTCGGGCCCGGTGACCCTGTAGAACAGCGCGTCGCCTAGCGTCGCGCTCAGCCGATCGCGCAGCGCATCGTCGAGGATATCCCCCTCGCTCAGCACCACGTCGCGCGATATCGCCAGCGCCACGGCGAGAAGGGTGTTGTCGTAGAGGCGCTGCGACATGCGGTCGGCGGCCACGTAACGCGCGACAGCGGTGGCGAGTGCGATGGCGAGCAGCGGCGGCACGATGATCAGGAACAGCCGCGCTCTGAGTGAGCGGATCATGGACCGCCGTCGAGCATGTAGCCGAGCCCCCGCGCGGTGCGGATCTCGACCCCGGAACCTCCGAGCTTGCGTCGCAGCCGCGAGACCAACAGTTCGATCGCGTTCGGTTCGATCTCCGAGCCGGTGCCGTAGAGCGCCTCGCCGATGCGATCCTTGGATACCACCCGACCGGCGCATTCGAGCAGCAACTCGAACAACGCCAGTTCGCGCCGGGGAAGGTCGATCAGGCCGTCTGGTCCAGTCAGTCGCCGCGTCGTCCGCTCGAAGCGGAGATCGCCGATCTCCTCGACCTCAACGGCGAGCTGGCCGCGCCGCCGCGCCAGCGCGCGGACGCGCGCGGCGAGCTCGGCCATGGCGAAGGGCTTGACGAGGTAGTCGTCGGCGCCGGCGTCGAGCCCGCCAACCCGGTCGGCGGTCTCGCTGCGCGCGGTCAGCATGATCACGGGCATGGAGTCGCGCCGACGGCGCAGCGCGCGCACCAACTCGACGCCGCTCATTCCGGGCAGATTGATGTCGACGATCGCCAGATCGCCGCCCTGGGTCGCGAGAAAGGTGTCGCCCTCGGCCCCGTCGGCGAGCCAGTCCACGGCATGGCCGAGATCGCGCAGCGCATTTCCGACGCCGCGGGCCAGCATTTCGTTGTCCTCGATCAGCACTATCCGCATCGGCCACGATCACGACAGGTTACCGACAGCTTGCATCGATACTAAGGCTGCGATCAAGCCAGCGCTACGTGCGAAGAATGCAGCTGGCGGATCTTGGGGAGGGACGCCGGCGTCTGCGGATCGTCGACCGTTTCCTCGAAAACCGAAGCGACCGATCCAAGGAGATCATCATGACCCAGCTATTCCCGATCACGCGCCGCGCGGCGTTCTCCCTCGCGGCCGGGGCCGCCGCGTTGGCGCTCGCCGGACCTGCCGCGGCAGAGGCCGACTTCTCGGGCGAGACAATCGAGTGGATCATCCCCTTCGCCCCCGGCGGCGGATCGGACACCTGGGCGCGCTTCAACGCCCCGTTCCTGACCAAGTATCTGCCCGGTAATCCGGTGGTGGTGGTGATCAACGAACCTGGCGGCGGCTCGACCAAGGGCACCAACATGTTTGCCGCCCGCGCCAAGCCCGACGGGCTGACCTTCCTCGGCACCTCGGGCTCAACCCAGTTTCCCTACCTGCTCGGCGACCCACGCGTTCGCTACGACTATCAGGACTGGACCGTCGTGATGGTCGCGCCGACCGGCGGCGTCGTCTACGCCTCGCCCTCGCTCGGCCTGACCTCGGTCGAGGACATCGCCAAGCTCAGGGACACGAGGCTGGTCTATGCCAGCCAGGGCGCCACCTCGCTCGACCTCGTGCCGCTGCTCGCCTTCAAGCTGATGGGCCTCGACGTCCAGCACGTTTTCGGTTTCCAGGGGCGCGGCGACGGCCGCCTCGCCTTCGAGCGCGGCGAGGTCAACATCGACTACCAGACCTCGTCGGCGTATCTGACCAACGTCGCACCGCTGGTCGAGATGGGCCAGGCCGTGCCGCTTTTCTCGTGGGGCGTTCTCGACGCCGACGGCAACCTCGTGCGCGACCCGACCTTCCCGGACATCCCGCATTTCGCCGAAGCCTATGAGATGCTGACCGGCGAGGCCCCCTCGGGCCCGGAGTACGACTCCTATTTCGCATTCTTCACTGCAGGCTTCCCGGCGCAGAAGATGGCGGTGCTGCCCGGGGACACGCCTGCGGAGATTGTGGAGGCTTACGCGGCGGCCTTCGAGGCGATGAAGGCCGACCCTGAGTACATCGCCGCCAAGGAACCGGTGCTCGGAACCTACGAACAGGTCACCGGCGAGGCCGCCCAGGTGCTGTTCGAGAAGGGCACGGTCATCGCGCCCGAACTGCGCAAGTCGGTCGTCGACATGCTGTCGAGCGAGTACAATGTCGTCCTCGGGGGCGAGGACTGACTGACCTCGCCGCGATCCCGCCGGGCCGCCGCTGACGGCGAGCCCGGCCCCATTCGCCGCGCGCCTCCACGAGGACATCGCCATGCTCGACGTACTGCTATCGGCGCTGGCCGAGCTCCTGAGCTTCCAGCACATCTTCTACATGCTCGTCGGGGTCTGCGTCGGCCTTGTGATCGGGGTTCTGCCCGGTCTCGGCGGCATCGCCGGCCTGTCGCTGCTGATCCCGTTCCTCTACGGCATGGACGACGTCTCGGCGCTGGCCATGCTCATCGGCCTCGTCGCGGTGATCCCGACGTCGGACACCTTCTCGTCGGTGCTGATGGGCATCCCCGGGTCGTCGGCGAGCCAGGCCACGGTGCTCGATGGATTTCCGCTGGCCAAGCAGGGCCAGGCGGCGCGTGCGCTATCGGCCGCCTTCATCTCGTCGCTGTTCGGCGGGGTGTTCGGCGCGCTCGTCCTCACCGGCTTCGTGCTGATCGCGCGGCCGCTGATCCTGGCCTTCGGCTCGGCGGAACTGTTCATGCTCTCGCTGCTTGGGCTTTCGATGGTGGCGGTCCTGTGCAGGCCGCAGCCTGCCCAAGGGACTCGCCGCCTGCGGCCTTGGCCTCCTGATCGGCTCGATCGGCGGCGCGCCGGCGACCGGCGAGTTCCGCATGGTGTTCGACGTCACCTACCTCTACGACGGTATTCCGCTGGTCATCGTCGGCCTTGGCCTCTTCGCTGTCCCCGAGATCGCCGACCTGCTGCGCCGCAACCAGGCTATCGCCGAGGGGGCAAAGCTCGGCTCCGGCTGGTTCCAGGGCATCCGCGACTGGTGGGCCAACATCTTCCTCTCGATCCGCACCGCCGGCATAGGCTGCCTCGATCGGCGCCATCCCCGGCCTCGGCGGCTCGGTGGTGGACTGGATCGCCTATGGCCACGCGGTGCAGACAACCAAGGATGCCTCGAAATTCGGCAAGGGGGAGATCCGCGGCGTCATCGCGCCGGAAAGCTCCAACAACGCCATGCAGGGCGGCGCGCTGTTGCCCACGCTGATGTTCGGCATCCCCGGCTCGGGCTCGATGGCGGTGTTTCTCGGCGGCATGATCCTGATCGGGGTCGAGCCCGGCCCGTCGATGGTGACCACCAACCTCGACCTCACCTATTCGATCATCTGGTCGCTCGCGCTCGCCAACGTGTTCGGCGCCGGCCTCTGCATCCTGCTCGCACCACAGATCTCGAAGCTCACCCGCATCCCGTTCCAGATGCTGGCACCCTTCATGATCATGGTGATCTGCTTCGCCGCCTTCCAGGCGACCCGCGACATCGCCGACCTGATCGCGCTGCTGACCCTCGGGGTGCTCGGTGTGCTGATGAAGCGGTTCGGCTGGCCGCGCCCGGCCCTGCTGATCGGCTTCGTGTTGGCGCCGCAGGCCGAGACCTTCCTTTATCAGGCAGTGCAGTTCTACGGCTGGGGCTTCGTCACCCGGCCCGGCGTGCTGATCATCGGCGCCATCATCGTGCTTTCGGTCTGGTTCGGCCTGCGCAACCGGGTAGACAACTCCGCTCCGGCGGCGGCCGCGGCGGGGACGGGCGATGGCCATGCCGGCGCACGTCCCGCTCTCGCCGACCGCGGCCCGCAGATCGCCTTCGCAGCCTTCGTGATCGCGCTCTTTGCTTTCGCGGCCTGGGACACCATGCACCACAGCTTCCTCGGCGCAGTGTTCCCCTTCGGCGTAGTGGCGGTGGCGAGTTCGTTCGGCCTCGCACTGCTTTGGCTGCTCCTTCTCGGGACCAACGAGAACCCGGCGATCTACGACCAGGAGATCCACGGTGACCAGGTCGGTCAGGAGGGCATCGGCGGCCTTTGGGGCGGCGTGCTCTGGATCGCCGGTCTGATCGTCCTGTCCGCGCTGATCGGCTTCTTCCTTGCGCTGGTGATATTCTTCGTCGCCTTCCTGAGGGTCCGGGCCAAGGCCAGCTGGAAAGCGACGATCCTGAGCACCCTGGGGGCGGCGGGCTTCCTGACTGGCCTATCTTACGTGCTGTCGCTGAACTTCCCCGAAGGCATCCTCCAGAGCATGGTCGAACTGCCCTGGCCGCTCGGCTGACGCGCAACACCGGCCCGGCCCTCGCGGCCGGGCCGGGCCGGTTCCAGAAATTGGTGAGAGCCATGCCCCTGCGCCTGCTCTGCTTGCCCGGAGACGGCATCGGCCCCGAGATCGTGACCGCGGCCGAGACGGTGCTCGATGCCGCCGACGCGGCTTTCGGTCTGAGCCTCGAACTCGCGTCGATGGACATCGGCTTCGCCGCCCTCGCCGCCACCGGCACGACCATCCCGGACGCGGTGATCGCCGCGGCACGGGAGGCGAATGGCGTCATCCTCGGCCCGGTGTCGCACAACGCCTACCCGCCGGTGGCCGAGGGCGGCCGCAGCCCGTCGGGCGTGCTGCGCGGCAGTCTCGACCTTTTCGCCAACATCCGTCCCGCCCGCAGCCGCGCCGGCCTGCCGTCCCCCATCGCGCGTCCTGTCGACCTGGTGGTGGTGCGCGAGAACCTCGAAGGCTTCTACGCCGATCGCAACATGCACGTCGGCCCCGGCGAGTTCATGCCCGAGCCCGGCGTGGCACTCGCTTTTCGCAAGGTCACCGCCCGCGCCTCGCGCCGCATCGCCGAGCGCGCCTTCGCAGAGGCCGCAACCCGCCCCGCGCGGCGGGTCGCGGCTGTCCACAAGGCGAACGTCATGCGGATCTCGGACGGCGTGTTCCTCGGCGAGGTCCGCGCGGTCGCAGCCGAGCATCCCGGCATCGCCTACGAGGAGGTGCTGGTCGACGCCGCCGCCGCCCTGCTGGTGCGGTCTCCCGGCCGCTTCGACGTGATCGTAACGACGAACATGTTCGGCGACATCCTCTCCGACCTCGCGTCCGAACTGTCCGGCGGGCTCGGCCTCGCGGCATCGCTCAACGTCGGCGAGCGCCACGCCATCGCCCAGGCGCAGCACGGTTCGGCCCCCGACATCGCGGGGCGCGACATCGCCAATCCGGTGTCACTGATCGGCTCGGCCGCGATGCTGCTGCGCCACCTCGGCCATGCCGACGCCGCGGCGGCGATCGAGACGGCCATCGACGACGCGCTCCGCCGTCCCGAGACCCGCACACTCGACCTCGGCGGCGCGCTTGGGACGCGCGCCTTCGCCGCCCACCTCGCCGCAACGATTTCGAAGGCCACCCGATGACCCAGACCAAAATCCCCTTCCTGTTCATGCGCGGCGGGACCTCGCGCGGCCCCTACTTCAACGGCGCCGATCTGCCCGACGACCGCGAGACCCTCGCCGAGGTGCTGATCGCCGTGATCGGCGCCGGCCACCCGCTCAACATCGACGGCATTGGTGGAGGGGCGGCGGTCACCACCAAGGTGGCCATGCTCAGCCGCTCGGAAGCCGATGACGCGGACATCGACTATTTCTTCGCCCAGGTCGCCGTCGCCGAACGCCTCGTCGACTTCAAGCCCACCTGCGGCAACATCCTGTCGGGCGTCGGCCCGGCGGCGCTGGAGATGGGGCTGATCGCGCCGACGGGCGAGAGCACGACGGTGCGGATCCGCGCGGTGAACACCGAAGCGCGCATCGAGGCGATCGTCGAGACCCCCGGCGGCCACGTCCGCTACGACGGTGACGCCGCCATCGACGGCGTTCCGGGCACGGCGGCGCCGGTGCTGATGAACTTCATGGATGTGGTCGGCTCCTCCTGCGGCGCGCTGCTGCCCACCGGTGCGGTGCGCGACGTCATCGACGGGATCGAGGTGACCTGCATGGATGTCGCCATGCCGATGGCGATCGCCCGCGCCGACGCCTTCGGCCTCACCGGCTACGAGACCGTCGCCGAACTCGACGAGAACCGCGCCTTCTATGCCCGAATGGAGCCGATCCGCATCGAGGCCGGCCGGCGCATGGGCCTTGGGGACGTCACGAAATCCGTCGCCCCCAAGTTCGGTCTGCTCGCCCCCGCCCGGCACGGCGGCGCCGTGACCGCGCGCTATTTCATGCCTTGGACCTGCCACCCGACGATGGCGGTGACCGGAGCCCAGTGCCTCGCCTCGTGCCTGCTCACACCTGGCACGGTCGCCGAGGGCCTGGCTGCGCCGGTCGAGGGCCAGCCTGCCGTAGTCGTCATCGAGCACCCATCGGGCCAGATCGAGGTGACCGTCGACTACGCCATCAACCCGGACGGCTTCGCGCTGCGGTCGGCCGGCTTGCTGCGCACCGCGCGGCTCTTGGCGCGGGGCGAGGTCTACGTGCCGGCTGGCGTCTGGGCGCCGTGAGCGAGCGCGCGCTCGATCTGGGCGCGCCGCTCCAGCAGCCAGTTGAACTGCGCGTCGCAGGCGGGGATCGGCGGCGGGTAGGCGCGGATCTCCGCGACGATCTGCGCCAGCTCAAGCAAGAGTCCGCTCCGCTCCGCGTCGGTCATGCCTTGATCTCCCGAATTGGCGCACCCTGCAACCAGGCCGCGATCGCCTCAACGGTCTGGCCGTAGAACAGCGCATAGGTCTGCCGGCTGACATAGCCGATGTGCGGGGTCAGCAACAGCCGGCCCGCGTCGATCAACGCCCGGTCGCGCAGCGGATGGTCCGCCGGGAGCGGCTCCTCGTCATAGACGTCCAGCGCCGCCGCCCCCGGCCGCCCGGCCCGCAGGCCGTCGAGCAGCGCCCGCCAGTCCACGATCGGCCCGCGCGAGGTGTTGACCAGCAGGGCGTCCGGCTTCATCGCGGCCACTTCCGCCCGTCCGATTAGGTGGCGCGTCCGGTCGGACAACACCATGTGTATCGTCGCCACGTCGGCCTCCGCCAGCAGCGCGCCAAGGCTCGCCGCCCGCCGCGCACCGACCTCGGCGCAGCGCTGGTCGGTCAGGTTCGCGCTCCAGGCGACGATCTCCATCCCGAACGGCTTCGCCAGCGCCGCCACCTGGCCGCCCAGCCGCCCCAGCCCGATCACGCCCAGCGTGAGGCCGTGCAGGTCGCGCCCCAGCCCCGCCAGCCACCCGCCGCCGCGCATCGACGCGGCTTCGCGCACGATTCCGCGCGAGGCCGCCAGGATCAGCGTCATCGCCAGCTGCGCCGTCGACGGCGTCCGGCTTTCCGTCCCGCAGACCACGATCCCCCGCGCCGTCGCCGCCCCCACGTCGACCGCGACATTGCGCATCCCCGCGGTCACGATCAGCCGCAGCAGCGGCAGTTTCACGATCAGCCCCGCAGGGAACGGCGTGCGTTCGCGCATCAGGCAGACGACGTCGAACGGCGCCAGTCGTGCGGCGAGCGCCTCCCCCGCCGCGGGATCGCGAAAGACGGTGATCTCGGCGTCGAGGCTCGGCCAGTCCGCCAACTCCAGTGCCACGCCCTGGTAGTCGTCGAGAACCGCAATCCGCATTGAGCTTCCTCCTCATTGCCCCGATGATCGCCGCGGCCAATCCAAGGCGGGTGATGACGAAAGATACCGACGATCCCTACAGCCGCCTGCTCGAGGCGATCGACGCGGGCGACTATCCGCCGGGAGCGCGGCTCATCGAGACCGAGCTCGCCGAGCGCTTCGGCGTCAGCCGCACCCCGGTGCGCCAGGCGCTCAGCCGGCTCGAGGCCCAGGGCATCGCGGCCCGCGACGCCCGCGGCGGACTGGCGATTGCAGCACTCGACTACGACCAGCTCGGCGAGCTCTACGAGGTGCGCGAGATGGCCGAGGCGCTGGCGGCGCGTCTGGCCGCACGCCACGCTTCGCCGACCGAGATCGGCCTCCTGCACGAGCTGGTCGAGGCCGATCGCGCCGGCGCCGGCGACGCCGCGACCCTCGCCCGAAGCAACAAGGTCTTCCATCGGCAACTGCATCGCGCCTCGCACAACCGCTACCTGATCCAGACGCTCGAAGGCATGGGCCGGTCGCTGGCGCTGCTCTCGGGCACGTCCCTCGCCGCCCCCGGCCGCGGCGCCGAATCTATCGACGAGCACGCCGCGATCGTCGCCGCGATCGCCGCGCGCGACGAGGACGCCGCAGAGGCCGCCGCGCGGCGACACATCGTCAACGCGCTTCGCACCCGCCTGCGGCTGGAGGCCGGCCGCCCCCGCTGATTCGCCCGTCTCCGGGTTACCGCAGCCATTTTGCCATCAGTGGCGCGCCGAGGATGACCACCAGCAACCGCACCAGGTGGTGGGTTACGACAAAGGCCATGTCGGCGCCTGAAACGAGCGCCAGTACCACCATCTCCCCCTGGCCGCCCGGGGCAAAGGCGAGCAGCGCCTCGGCCAGGGGCGCACCCGTCGCCAGATGCACGCCCTCGGCGAAGGCGACGGACAGGAGCGCGAGGATCACGCAGAACCCGAGCGCCGCCGCCACGATCCGGCGGATCTCGTCGGGTGTCACGCCGACGTACTTCACACCCACCCCCAGCCCGATGAAGAACTGCGCCACCAGGATCGCCTCGGCGGGCGGGCGGACGTGGATGAGCCCGGCGAGGCTCGCCGCGGCGGTCAGGATCAGCGGCCCGATGATCGACGCCCCGAACAGCCCGATCCGCTGGCCGCCGATCCACCCCACTGCCGCGCAGACCACCATCAGCGCAAGCTCCCCCGCGGGCACCTCGGCCAGCGGCGCGCCGGGCGCGGCATCGAAGCTCATGCCCCAGCCGAACGACAGGATCGCCGGCATGAGCGACACGATCACCAGCACCCGCGTCGCGTGCACCAGCGACAGCGCCCGGGCGTTCCCGCCGGCCTCGATGCCGAAGACCAGCATGTCCTGGAGCCCGCCCGGCATCGCCGAAAAGTATGCCGTCGGCTTGTCGAAGCCGCAGATGCGGCGGAAGTACGGGTACCCAACAGCCCCGATGATCGCGACGAAGACCGGCACGAACGCCACGCTCGCCGCCATGGTTCCGAGCCGGTGGACGAGATCGGGTGTGATCGATGCCCCGACCGCCACGCCCAGCACCGTCCGCATCGCGTCGCTGACGGCTGGAACGCCCTTCAGCGGCGCCTTCAGGAGCGCCGCCATCAGGCAGGCGAACATCGGGCCAAGCAGAAGCGGCAGCGGCAGTCCGACCAGCCAAAACACTGCGGCCCCGAGGGCCGCGATCCCGAGGGTGCCAAGCCGGGTATGGTCGAACATCAGGCCTTGCCTTCCAATGGATACAAATGTATACATACATTGCGGAAGGCGGGGAGGCAACCAGAACAATCGTGATCGAAGAAGTGGATCTCCTCGTCGCCGGCGGTGGGAACGCCGCGCTCTGCGCCGCTATCACTGCTGCCGAAGCCGGCGCGCGCGTGCTCATCGCCGAGGCCGCCCCACAGGGATTTCGCGGCGGCAATTCACGACACACCCGCAATTTGCGCACGTCGCACGACGGGCCGACCGATGTGCTGACCGAAGCCTATTCCGAGGAAGAGTATTTCGACGACCTCTTACGCGTGACCAGCGGAAAGACGAACGAGCAGCTCGCTCGCATGACCATCCACGAGTCGAAGGCCCTCGCCCCCTGGATGCGAGGTGAGGGCGTCCGCTTCCAGCGCTCACTCGGCGGCACGCTGTCGCTGTCTCGCACCAACCCGTTCTTTCTGGGCGGCGGCAAGGCTCTCCTGAATGCCTACTATCTCCGAGCCGCGGAGCTCGGGATCGCCGTCGCTTACGACACCGAGGTAACCGGCCTCGAGCTTGAGAACGGCGTCTTCCGGGGTGCGCGGCTGCGAAGTCGTGGGTTCGGGCAACGCGTGACGGCAAGAGCGTTGGTCGCCGCCGCCGGCGGCTTCCAGGCCAACGTCGACTGGATGCGCGAGGCGTGGGGACCGGCCGCCGACAACTTCCTGATCCGCGGCACGCCCTACGCCAAGGGCGGGCTCCTGCGCCTGTTGCTCGACGCCGGCATGGCGCCGGTGGGCGAGGCCAACCAATGCCACGCGGTGGCCATCGACGCCCGCGCGCCGAAGTTCGACGGCGGCATCGCCACCCGGCTCGACTGCGTGCCGTTCTCGATCGTGGTCAACCGCGACGCCGAACGGTTCTATGACGAGGGCCAGGACTTCTGGCCCAAGCGTTATGCAATCTGGGGTCGCCTCGTCGCCGGCCAGCCGGACCAGATCGGCTACGCCGTGCTTGACTCCAAGGCGATCGAGCTGTTCATGCCCTCGATCTTCCCGCCCGAAATCAGCGACACCATCGAAGGGCTGGCGACGAAGCTCGGCCTCGACCCCGGGCGGCTGCGCGAGACGCTGGACGGGTTCAACGCCGCCTGCCTCCGCGGCGATTTCGACCCGACCAGACACGACGGCTTGCGCACCACCGGCCTCGCCGTGGACAAGACCAACTGGGCGCAACCAGTCAACGCGCCGCCGTTTTACGGCTATCCGTTGCGCCCCGGGATTACGTTCACCTACCTCGGAGTGACCGTTGACGAGACCGCTCGCGTCCAGCGCGCGGACGGGCGGCCTGCGCCCAACATCTGGGCCGCCGGCGAGATCATGGCCGGCAACATCCTCGGCCAAGGCTATCTGGCCGGCATCGGCATGACCATCGGGACGGTCTTCGGGCGCATCGCAGGACGGGAGGCCGCCGCACATGTCCGCCATTGATCTCGCCGCCTGGGCCCGCGACGGCGGCCCGGCCCCGACACCGGTGCTGACCGAGGCGCGCCGGGTCATGGAGATCTGCAACGCCTGCCGTTATTGCGAGGGCTTCTGCCCGGTGTTCCCGGCAATGGAGCGCCGCCGCGCCTTTTCGGACGGCGACCTCGGCCACCTCGCCAACCTCTGCCACAACTGCAAGGGCTGCTGGTACGCATGCCAGTATGCGCCGCCGCACGAGTTCGGCCTGAACCTGCCCAAGACCTTCGCCGAACTGCGCGTCGAGACTTACGCGCAGCACGCCTGGCCGCAGCCGATGGCTCGAGCCTTCGAGCGCAACGGGCTCTTGCTCTCGATCGTCACCGCGCTATCGATCGCGCTCGTGCTGATCCTGACCATGGTGCTGAACGCGCCCGGCGTCTTCACCGGCGTGCATCGTGGCGAGGGCGCCTTCTACGCCGTGATCCCCTACGAGGCGATGGTGATCCTCGGCACGCTGACCTTCGGCTTCGCGGTGCTGGCGATGGCCATGGGCGGGGTAAGCTTCTGGCGCGCCTCGGGCGGCGGAAGCATCCGTCTTCCCGACGCGATCGAGGCGATGAAGGCCGCCGGGACCACGCGCCATCTCGGCGGCGCCGGCGACGGGTGCAACGACATCGACGAGCGTTTCGGCATGGGTCGGCGCCACTTCCACCTGGCCACGATGTGGGGGTTCCTGCTCTGTTTTGCCGCCACCAGCGTCGCGACCGTGATGGACCACGCCCTTGGCATGATCGCGCCTTACGCCTGGTATACGCCCCCCGTTCTGCTCGGGACGATCGGCGGCATCGGCCTTCTGGTTGGCCCCGCGGGGCTGGTCTGGCTGAAGATCGCTGCCGACCCGGCTCCTGCCGACCACAGGCGTTACGGAATGGACTACGCCTTCCTGGCGCTGCTGTTTCTGACCTCCCTGACCGGGCTGGCGCTGCTCTTCTTCCGCCACACGTCGGCGATGGGTGGGCTGCTCGCGGTTCACCTGGGCTTCGTTCTGGCGTTCTTCCTGACGCTTCCCTACGGAAAGTTCGTCCACGGCGTCTACCGGACGCTGTCGCTTGTCCGCGACGCGCGGGAGAAGACGGGAGGGGTGGAAGTGAACCTGGTCACGCAAGCAGAATCGCGGTCATAAGCGGTGCATGGCGAACGTGCGGTGTTTGACCTCCAGCCGATCAGTCCATGCGGCCCCCTGAGCTTAAGACGCGGGCGACGGCGACCGCCTCACATGAGATTTGGGAAGCCGTACGGGTCCTGAATAGTCCGTCTCCAGGAACAGGAAACGCAGGGCTTCTCTGGTGCGGGCTTCCAGTATGCAATGGGCGCCCAGAAAGTGTTATTGCATTCGTATTCAATATCTTTATGAATTCAGCAGGCGGATTCGGTCACCTCGGGAGTCCTTCAAAATGGCGGCATGCCTCGATCTGAAATCGAGCCCTCATCGGGGTGAAGTCACCGCGTCGCAGCAGCATCGACGACAACGCTCCGGTGCAGGGGATCGTCGCTGAGGTGCTACGGGAGGTGAAAGCGGAAGGCGACGCGGCGGTAACGCGGTTCACAGCCAAGTTTGATGGATCGAATCTCGAACGCTTTGAGGTAGCAGGCAAGGAGCGTCAGGCTGCGGTGGAGGCGCTTGAACCTGACATGCGGCGCGACACCGAGTTCGCGATCGAGAACGTGCGGCGGTTCGCGGAGGCGCAGCTTGCGACAGTGCTGCCGCTCGACGTCGAGCTGTTACCGGGCGTGCACTTGGGGCACAGGGTGATTCCGATCGAGCGCGTGGGCTGCTACGTGCCCGGCGGGCGCTACCCGCTCCTGTCGGCGCCGGTCATGACGATCGTCCCGGCGCGGGTGGCGGGGGTGGACGAGGTGATCGCCTGCCTGCCGCCGAAGGCGCACCCGGCGATGATTGCGGGGTGCCACCTCTCGGGGGCTGACAGGATCTTTCGCATCGGCGGGGCGCAGGCGATCGCCGCCATGGCGTTCGGGACCGAGAGCGTCCCAAAGGTCGACAAGATCGTCGGGCCGGGCAACGCCTTCGTCAACGAGGCGAAGCGGCAGGTTTTCGGCGCGGTCGGAATCGACCAGCTCGCGGGGCCGTCGGAGATCTACGTGCTGGCCGATGAGACCGGCGACGCGGAGATGATCGCCACCGATCTCCTGGCGCAAGCCGAGCACGACGTGCGGACCCGGGTGGGTCTGATCACCACCGACCGGAAGCTGGCGGAGGCAACGCTGGCGGAGGTCGAACGGCAACTCGGCAACCTTTCAACGGCGGAGACGGCTGGAGCGGCCTGGCGCGACTACGGCGAGATCGTAGTCGCGGCGGACGAGGCGGCGATGATCGCCTATTCCGACCAGGTCGCCGCCGAGCACCTGCAGGTGCACACCCGCAACCCGCGGGAGTTCGCCGGGAAGCTCAGGAACTACGGGTCGCTGTTCATCGGTGAGCTCGCGAGCGTAGTCTATTCGGACAAGTGCTCGGGCACCAACCACACCCTGCCGACCATGGGGGCGGGCCGCTACACCGGCGGGCTCTGGGTCGGGACCTACCTCAAGATCGCGACCCACCAGTGGCTCGAACCCGAAGGCGTGCGCGCCGTGGCCCCGCCAGCGGTGCGGCAGAGCGCCAGCGAGGGCCTGGAGGGCCACCGGCGCGCGGCGCAGCTCCGCCTCGACCGGCTGCAGGCCGGGGGGCAGGGCTGATGCGGGTTCCCACGGATCCATGTCCCGAAACTCCGGTCGGAGCTGGCGGTTGTCCGCGCGTCCGCGCGCGGACAAATCAGTATCACGTTGATACAAATAGATAAAATGTCTGGCGTTAACCCGGTGGATAGGTCCGTCCCCGAGCGCTCACGCCGCCTGCCGGCGAAACGATCACCCGAGCGCGTCACGGGTTTCGGGGAGGCGGGCGCATGTGTGGCGGCTTCGCTCAGCCGGTGATTGCGTCTTCTTCCGGTGTGGTCTGACCGAAAGCGGGCGGCCCGGCCTGCGGGCGCTGCGCCGCGTGGTCGGTGGCGTTCTCGAACGCATCTCCGATCTGGCAGATGAGCGCCTCGGATTCCGGCCGGCCCGACGATCTGGACCCCGACCGGCAGCCCGCCGACGAATCCCGCGGGCAGCGCCAGCGCCGGGTGGCCGGTGACGTTGAACGGCATCGTCCGCATCGGCGACCAGCCGGCCAGCCCCTCGCGGTAGGGCGCGACCGGCGGGGCGGGCGTGAGCGTGACCAAGCTCAGGATCGCGTCGTGCCGGGCGAAGACGTCCGCGTCGAGTGCGCGGGTCAGCGCGTGCGCGGTGCGGCGGGCCGCGGCGAGATCGGCGGCCACGAGGCACGCGCCGGGCAGGAGGCTTGCGAAGGCGGACCGGCCGTAGCCGACGGGATCGGCGGCGAGCGCGGCGCGGTGCGCGGCGAAGGCCTCGGCGTAGAGGATCACGCTCCCGGCCGCCTCGAAGAGCGCATAGTCGGGCGGCGCGACCTCAGTTATGCCGGCCCCGAGCAGGCTCAGCACAGAGGCGGCGTCGTCGGTGCAGGCGAGCACCCGGGGGTCGAGCGCGAGGTCGTCCGCCGCCCAGTCCCGCGCGTAGGCGATGCGCAGGCCATCGAGGCCGTGCCCGAGGCGGGCCGCGGCGGGTTCCGCCCCCTGGTCGGCGACGGCGTCCAGGGTCAGCGCCGCCTCGGCGACACTGGCGGCGATCGGGCCGACGTGGTCGAGGCTCGGCGACAGGGGGAACACGCCCGCCGCGGGGACCAGGCCACGCGTCGGCTTCAGCCCGACCACGCCGCACCAGGCGGCGGGGCTGCGGAGCGAGCCGCCGGTGTCGGTGCCGACGGCGGTGCGCAGCAGCCCGGCGGCGACGGCGGCGGCCGGGCCGGAGGAGGAGCCGCCGGTGACCCGCGCGGGGTCCCAGGGGTTGATCGCGGGCGGTGCGGGGCCGTCGAAGCTCGGGCCGACCGTGGCGAACTCGTAGGTCGCGAGCTTGCCGAGGAGCACCGCGCCCGCGACGCGCAGCCGGGCGACCACGGCCGCGTCGGCCGCGGCGGCGGGCGCGCTGGCACGGGCGCGCGAGCCGCAGAGGGTGGGCAGGCCCGCGACGTCGATCATGTCCTTCAGCCCGACCGGGATCCCGTGCAGCGGGCCGCGGTCGATGCCCTCGGCAAGCTCGCGGTCCGCCGCGGCGGCGGCTGCGAGCGCTGCGTCCCCCGCCACCGCGACGAAGGCGTGGATCGCGGGGTCGCGCGCGGCGATGCGGGCGAGATACGCCTCGGCCAGCGCGACCGCGGTCAAGCTGCCCTCGCGCAGACGGCGCGCCGCCTCGGGGATCGGCAGATCAGGTGGGCTCGGGGTCATTGCGCGCATTCCAGGCGTCGAGGCAAGCCACTTCGGTGCGGAGCCGGCGCGCGGCTTCGAGCGCCCGGGCGCGCTCGTCGGCGCTCGCCACAATCCCGGCCCGAGCGAGAGCTGCGTCGAACTCTTCGGCGGTCAGGCCGGGCTCGGGGTCACGTGCGGGCATGCTCGAACGCGGTCCAGGCGGCCTCGAAGGCGGCGAAGTCGAAGCCGGGCGCGCGGGCGGGGCCGAGCACCAGCGCCTCGGTCGCCTGCAGCCGGGCGATTCCGTCGGCGAGCGCGGGCACGGCCTCGGGCGGGATGACGAGGGCGCCGTGGCGGTCGGCGTGCACCAGATCGCCCGGGGCGACCCTGAGCCCGAACACCGTGACCGGGGTGGCGGTCGCGCGCACATGGACGAAGGCGTGGCTCGGTCCGATCGAACCGGCCACCACCGGGAAGCCCGCCGGCAGGTCGCCGAGGTCGCGCATCACGCCGTTGGTGAGCGCCCCGGCGAGCCCGAGGCCCTTGTGCACGGTGGCGTTGATCTCGCCCCAGAAGGCGCCGACGCAGTCCGGCCAGTCCAGGTCCTCGACCACCACCACCGCGGGCTTCGGCGCCTCGGCCACCATGCGGTAGTAGTCCATGCGGCGGGCGCGGATCGCCGGCGGCGGCTCGGTGGGCGGCGCGAGGCCGGAGATCTGCGCGGTGACGGCGTAGCCGACCATGGCCGGCTCGGACGGGGCCGAGGCGAGCATGGTGCCGCGGGTGAAGGCGGCAAAACCGCGCCGGCCCTGCACGGTCTCGATGGCGTTGCAGACCGTCGGCGTGTCGACGCGGCGCAGGAGCGCGAGAAGGGGATCGTCCATCAGTCCTCCAGCCAGCGGGTCAGTTCCGCGTTGGTCGCCTCGGGCTGCTCGAGCACCGGCAGGTGCCCGGCGCCCTCGATCACCGCCAGCCGCGAGCCCGGGATGAGGGCGTGCATCAGTTCGTGCCGGTCGCGGGGGCAGAGCCGGTCGTCCGCGCCCATCAGGATCAGCGCCGGGCCCCGGCAGGCGGCGAGCGTCGCCTGCGCGTCCGGGCGGTCGGCCAGCGCGCGGGACTGGCGGGCGAAGACCTCCGGGCCGAGGTCGAGCGCCATCGCCATGCAGAGATCGAGGATCGCCCCCCTGCCGTCGCCGGCGGCGAGGTAGTTGGGCTTCATCTCGTCGCGCATCACCGCGGCGAGGCCGCCGGCGCGGGCGCGCGCGATCTGCGGGCCGCGGCGGGCGCGGACCTCGTCGGTCTCGGCGCGGGGGTTGGTGTCGAGGAGGGCGAGGCGCGCCACCCGCTCCGGCGCCTGGCGCAGCATCTCCATCGCCACGATGCCGCCCATGGAGAGGCCGGCGAGCGCGAAGCGGGGCGGGGCATGGGCGAGCACCTCGGCCGCCAGCGCCGGGACGCTGTCGTGGGCGTCGAGCGGGGCGAGGTGGAGCGCGCGGCGTCCCGAGAGCGCGGCGATCTGCGGCGCGAACAGGCGCGCGTCGCACATCATGCCGGGCAGGAGCACCAGCGGCAGGGTCACGCCCGGCGCGCTCCCTCGGCGAGGGTGGCGAGCTTGGCCCAGGCGATCTCGGGATCGACCGCGCCGAAGCCCGCAAAGGTGCCGAAGCCGCAGTCCGAGCCCGCGACCACGCGCTCGCGGCCGACGATCTCGGTGAAACGGCGCAGGCGCTGGGCGACGAGCTCGGGATGCTCGACGAAGTTGGTGGTGGTGTCGACGGCGCCGGGGACGAGGATGCGGTCGTCGGGGATCTCGGCGCGGCGGTCGCGGAACACGCGTCCATTCGTGGCCGTGGCGGGGGTTGGCGGTCTCGAACAGCAGGTAGCGGGCGCGGACCTTCATCAGCACCGGGAAGACCTTGTCCATGGCGATGTCGCAGACGTGCGGGCCTTCGTAGTTGCCCCAGCAGATGTGGACGCGGATGCGCTCCGCGGGGATGCCGGCGGTGGCGTGGTTCAGCGCCTCGACATGGGTTTCGGCGACCTTGACGAAGTCGTCGTCGGTCGAGGTCGGTGAAGAGCATGTGGCGCGAGAGGGCGAGGTCGGGGCAGTCGAGCTGCAGGTCGAGCCCGGCGGCGACGATGCGGCGGTACTCGTCGCCCATCGCGTCGGCGAGGGCGGCGAGGTAGGCGTCGCGGGTGGGGTAGAAGTCGTTCTGCAGGAACAGCGAGATGACGCCCGGGCTCGCGGCGTTCATGAAGCCGCGGGTGCGGCCGTGGCGCGGCCATGGCGGCGCGGAGGTTGGCGATGTCCTTCTCCAGCTCGTGCTGGCCGGTGGGGCGGACCTCGCCGACGCACATGCGGCCGGGCGTAGGTCGGCGTGCCGCCGGACTTCGCGAGGCGCTCGAGGAAGGTCGGGAACAGCTTCAGGTCGGCGGGCGCGTTGCGCGGGCTGTCGCCGGCGAAGCCGGTGTAGCGGTCCTTGACGTAGGTGGCGTAGGAGATCTTCGAGGTCTCGCCGTCGGAGACGATGTCGATGCCGGCCTCCGCCTGCCGGCGCACCACCTCGTCCACGTGCGCGGTCATCGCCGCGTCGAAGGCGGCCGGGTCGTAGGCCTCGCCGCGCTCGCGGGCGAAGAGGAAGTCGACGACCGTCTGGCTGCGCGGCAGGCTGCCGACGTGGGTCGTGGGCAGGCCGGTCATGGCCGCGGCCCGGATTCCCAGTGGGAATCCCGGTATCTGCTGATCCGAGAGGATATTCGGAGGGCGTTCATCCGGTGGAAACCTCTGTTAACGTGCGGCCGCGGTGACCCGTTTCAGCCCGGTGCGTCGGGCCGGCGGGATCGTCGGTGTTGCGGACCCGGATAGAGCGAGGCCTCGCCGGTCATCGACGGCGCGAGGCTGCGGCTGAGCCCGGGCGGCACGGCGCAGGTGTCGCCGGGGGCGAGGACGGCCTCACCGCCGTCCCAGGCGAGCCGCCAGTGGCCGCGCATCACCATCAGCACCTCGTGGCGGTCGGTGGCGTAGGGGGTCTCGGGGATCGAGCCGCGGGTCAGCAGCTCGACCTCGAAGCCCGGGCGGTCCCGGAGCTTGCCCTCGGCGCCGATCACCCTGGCGGGCTCCTTGCCGGCGAGCGCCATGAGGTCCCAGTAGCGTGCGACATGGCCCGGCACCACCTCGGCCGCGGTGGGCTCCGGGAAAGCCCTGAGTTCCTCGTCGGTCAGGAGCGGCATGGGGCCGACGCCCTCGGGCAGCTTCTGGCCCTTCTTGCTGTCGTAGAGCTTGCCGTTGGCGCCGAGCACCAGCCCGTGGTCGCGGGCGTCCTCGATCACCTGCGGCGCCCAGATCACGCCGCCGCCGGCGTCGTCGCCGCCGAGGATGGCCATGATCATGCCGTAGTCGGTGCCGATGTTCTCGAAGCCGCGGAAGATGCCGGTGGGGATGTTGAAGATGTCGCCCTCCTCGAGCACCACCTCGCCGGCCGTGCCCCAGCGGCCCCAGAAGAACCGCCAGCGGCCCTTGAGCACGAAGAAGACCTCGGCGGTGCGGTGGGAGTGCAGCGAGTTGCGGCATTTCGGCGGCTGGCCGGCGGCGCCGATGTTGAAGCCGGGCGTCTCCTTGATGTGGACGTGCTGGTCGGGGCTCTCGGAGACGCCGCCGCCGATGATGGTGAAATTCTCCTTCTGGTCCGAGCCCGGGGTATGGGCGTCGATGAAGGCGGTCTTGCAGGGTCTGAGGTCGCCGTAGCGGACGATCCGCTTCTCCATCTCGGCGGCGGTCAGGCGCGGTGCGTCCAGGGTTGCGGTGCTCATGCGTGGTCTCCCGTGTGCAGGTGGATCTGCTTCCAGATCGCGATCTCGTCCCAGAGGGTGACCTCGCGGCGGAGGCCCCAGGGCCCCCATTCGGCGTGGGTGATCCCCATGACGTGGACGGTGGCCCCGGTGGGCGCGCCGAAGGCGCCGAAGCCGTCGTGGTGGCCGTCGAGGCTCCAGCGCACCGCGGCGCGGTGGGGCATGTGGGGGTCGGAGCGGCCGATGACGTGGTGCCGGGTGAAGGCCGCCGAAGGGAAGGACGCGCGCAGCCGCATCCAGCCGGTCTCGGCGAAACCCCAGGACCAGCCCCCTGCCCCGCCCGGGTGCTCGATGCGCGCCGCGCGGTCGTACTCGGCGCGGATCACCGCGATGTCCTTGTCCATGATCCGGGTCAGGATGTCGCCGAGCCGCGCGCCCCATTCGCTGTCGTTGCCGCGGCCGCGGTAGGGTCCGGGGCGGTCCTGGTCGGGGGCGAACGGACGGGCGGCGAGGGTGGCGCGGGCGAAGTCGCGCGGCTCGTGGCCGAGCTGGCGGGCGATGGCGCCGGTGTCGTAGACCAGCCATTCGTCGTCGATGACCTCGCCCCGCACCGCGCAGTCGGCGATGCAGCGCGCGGCGTAGCGGCGGCCGGAGGGCGGGCCGTAGGGGCCGTGGCCGGTCTGGGTGCCGGAGATCATGCTTCGGTGCGAGGAGAGGGCGTGGCCGGTTTCGTCGACGCTCCAGATCACGTCCTCGGCGAGGATCGCGAGGTCGGGGAAGGCCGCCATTTTCGCGAGCGTGGCGTCGATCACCGGCTGGTTGCCGAAGCTGATGCCGGAGGCCGAGCGCACCACGATGCCGGGGGCGTAGGCCCGGCGGAGGGCGGCGATGCCGCGGTCCTCCCAGATCTCCTTGGTGATCCGCAGGATCGACCCGGGCAGGTCGGCGCCGGGACGCGCGTCGAGCGGGCTCATGCAACGGCCCCGGTGTGCAGGTGGATCTGCTTCCAGATCGAGATTTCGTCGAAGAGGGTGAACTCGCGTCGCAGGCCCCACGGTCCCCACTCGGCGTGGGTGATGGCCATGACGTGCACCGGGGCGCCGGTGGGCGCGCCGAAGGCGCCGAAGCCGTCGTGGCGGCCGTCGAGGCTCCAGCGCACCGCGGCGCGGTGCGGCATGTGGGGGTCCGAGCGGCCGATGACGTGGTGGACGGCGAAGGTTGCCGAGGGGAAGGCGGCGCGCAGCCGCATCCATTCGGTCTCGGCGAAGTCCCAGGACCAGCCGCCGCGGGCGCCGGGGTGCTCGGTGCGCACCGCGCGGTCGTACTCGGCGCGGATCACGGCGATGTCCTTCTCCATGATCCGGGTCAGGATGTCGGCGAGGCGTGCGCCCCATTCGCTGTCGTTGCCGCGCGCGGTGTAGGGGCCGGCAACGTCCTCTGCCGGCGTGAACGGGCGCCGGGCCTTCTCCGGGCCGCCCTCGCGGGCGATCTCGGCGCGGGCGAACGCGGCGGGGTCGAGGCCGAGCTGCAGGGCGATGCCCGAGTAGTCGCGGATCAGCCATTCGTCGTAGATGACGTCGTCCTTCGCGGCGCAGTCGGCGATGACGCGGACGGTGAAGCTGCGCCCGGTCGGAGGACCGAAGAGGCCGTGGCCGGTGTGGGTGCCGCTGGTGACGATCCGGTGCGAGGAGAGAAAGCCGGCATCCTCGTCGCCCGACCAGATCACGTCCTCGGCGAGGAGCTGGCGGTCGGGCATCTCGGCGAGCGTCGCGAGCGTGCCGTCGATGACGCCGGCGTTGCCGACGACGATCCCGGACGGAAACCGCATGACGAGGTCTGGCGCATAGTAGTGGTCGAGCGTCCGCAGCCCGCGGTCCTCCCAGATCTCCCGGGTGATCCCGATGATGTAGTCGGGAAGGTCGGCGAAGCGCGGATCGAAGCCCTTCATAGGTAGCCCTTGCAGGCGTAACACGTTGTTACACCGATCATGTATTTGATTTCATTATGAAAATTCAATGGCGCGACCGAGGTCATGCGACGGCCCCGGTCTTCAGCAGGATCTGTTTCCAGATCGCGGTCTCGTCGATCAGCGTCCACTCGCGTCGCAGGCCCCAGGGGCCGAACTCGGCTTGGCTCATCCCCATGATGTAGACCTCGGCGCCGGTCGGGGTGCCGAAGCTGCCCCAGCCGGAATGCCTGCCCTGCAGCGACCAGCGCACGGCCGCGCGCGGCGGCATCAGCGGGTCGTCGCGTCCGATGACGTGCTCGACGCGGAAGGCGGCGTCGGGGAAGGCGCCGCGCAGGCCGAGCCAGAACTGGTCGGCATCGGACCAGCCGCGGGCCGAGACCCCGCCCGGGTACTCGAGCGCCGCCGCGCGGTCGTATTCGCGCGGGATCACCGCGAAGTCGGCGGCCATGATCCGGCCGAGGATGTCGGCGAGCCGCGCGCCCCATTCGTCGTCGTTGCCGCGGCCGTCGTAGGGGCCGGCGACGTCGTTCGCCGGCGTCATCGGCTGCACGCAGGACTTGGGGCCGCCCTCGCGGGCGATGAGGTCGCGGGTCCAGTCGACGAGGTCGAAGCCGAGCTGGCGGACGATCGCGCCCTGGTCGCGGACCAGCCACTCGTCGTAGACGTGGTCGTCGCGGATCGCGCAGTCGGCGAGGATGCGGTAGGCGAGCCGCCGCCCGGTGGGGGCGCCGTACATGCCGGGGCGGGTATGGGTCGCGGTGCAGATGAGCCGGTGTGAGGAAAGGAAGGCCTCCATTCCGTCGGTGGTGCGGGCGGGGTCCGCGCACCAGATCACGTCCTCGCCAAGCAGCGCGCGGTCGGGGAACTCGGCGAGCGTCGCCATGGTGGCGGCGATGATGCGGTCGTTGCCGACCAGCACCGAGGCCGGCGAGCGCACCACCAGCCCCTCGCGGTAGCGGTGGGTGAGGGTCGCGATGCCGCGGTCCTCCCAGATCTCGCGGGTGATGCCGTTGATGAAATGCGGGACGTCCCGCCACTTCGGATCGAAGCCCCTCATGGCTGCGCGCCCTCCGGCGGGCGGGTCGAGCCGCGCACCACCAGATGGCCGTCGATGCGGATGCGGCGCGGCTCGGTCCCGCCGCCCTCGATGCGCTCCATCAGCGTCAACACGGTCTCGGCGACCATGCGGTTGATGCGCTGGCGGAAGGAGGTGAGATCGTAGGCGCGCCAGGCCGCCGGGGGCACGTCGTCGAAGCCTGCGACTGCCACGTCGTCGGGCACCCTCGAGCCCGAGCTCGTAGCGCAGCACGTCCATCACCGCGAAGGCCATGTGGTCGTTGCACACGAAGACCCCGTCGGGCGGGTCGGGGCGGTCGAACATCCGCCGCGCCGCCTCCTGCGCCTGGGTCTGGTCGAAGTTGCCGACGCCGCGGGCGCAGGGCTCGCGCCCGGCGGCGGCGAGACCCTCGCGGAAGCCGAGCTCGCGGTCGCGCTGGGTCGAGGCGCCCTCGAAACCCGCCACGTAAGCCAGCCGCTCGCGGCCGAGCCCGAGCAGGTGCTCGGCGACCACGCGCCCGCCGGCGCGGTTGTCGGTGGTGACGCTGGAGAGCCGCGGGTCGTCCTGGTCGCGGTTGAAGAGCACCACGGGGATGCCGAGGGCGGCGCATTCCCCCGCGAGCGACGAGGACATCGACACCGAGGCGAGGACCAGCCCGTCGACCTGGTAGTCGAGGATCTCCTGCAGCACGCTCTCGACGTCGCCGACCGTGGTCGCGGCCATGAACACGAGGACGTGGTAGCCCTTCTGCTGCAGCGCCACCGACAGCCGCTCGACCATCTCGGGGTAGAAGTAGTTGTCGAGGTAGGCGACCACGAGGCCGATGATGCGCGAGCGCCCGGTGATCAGCGAGCGGGCCAGCACGTTCGGGCGGTAGCCGAGCTCGGCGGCGGCGCGGCGGACCTTCTCGACCGTCGCCTTGGAGGCGGAGGCGCCGGGGGTGAACACGCGGCTGACCGCCGACTGGCTGACGCCCGCCCGCTTCGCCACGTCGACCGAGGTGACCTTTTCGCTTGCCATCAGTCCGCCGTCCAGCCGCCGTCGACCATCAGCGCCGTGCCGGTGACCAGCGCCGAGGCGTCCGAGGCGAGGAAGGCCGTGGCACCCATGATGTCCTCGACCCGGCCGACCCGGCCGAGCTTGATCTTCTGCTCGAGCCAGCGGAGCCGGTCGGGGTCCGCGAAGGTCGGCTCGGTCAGCGGGGTGCGGATGAAGGTCGGGCAGAGGGTGTTGACCCGGATGCCCTGCGGCCCCCATTCGATCGCCATCGCCTTGGTGAAGCCCTCGACGGCGTGCTTGGTCGCGCAGTAGACCGCGCGGTCGGGCCCGCCGACGTGGCCCATCTGGCTGGAGATGGTGATGATCGAGCCAGGCCGCCCGGCGGCGATCAGGCCCTTCGCCACCGCCTGGGCGAGGAAGTAGGCGCCTCGGACGTTGAGCGCCATGACCGCGTCGAAATCCTCCGCTGCGGTGTCTGCCGCCGGCCCGTGGCGCGCGCGCCCGGCGCTGTTGACGAGGACGTCGAAGGGGCCGTGGGCGGCCACCGCTTCAGCGGTCGCCGCCACGTCACCCACGTCGAGCACCAGGGCCTCGGCCTCCATCCCCTCGGCGCGCATCGCCGCGACCGCCTCGTCGAGCCGCCCGGCGGAGCGCGCGGCGAGCGTCACCCGCGCCCCCTGCTCGGCCAGCGCCACCGCGCAACCGAGCCCGATCCCCGACGAGGCGCCGGCGACCAGCGCCCGGCGGCCGTCGAGGCGGAACGAAGGGGTGCGCGGGAGCATCATGGGTTGCACGGAGCCCGGTGGCGGACTAAGTTCATCGGACTAAGTCCGGAGGCGGCGATGAAGCAGGTGAACATCCACGAGGCGAAGACGCACCTTTCGCGGCTGGTCGAGGCGGCGGCGCGCGGCGAGCCGTTCGTGATCGCGAAGGCGGGCAAGCCGCTGGTGAAGGTGGTGCCGGTCGAGCCGGCGCCTGAAACGCGCGAGGAGCGTGCAAAGCGGCGGATCGGGTTTCTTGAGGGGCGGTTCACGGTGCCGGACGACTTCGACACCTTCATGCAGGACGAGATTGTCGCCATGTTCGAGGGAAAGTACAAGGGCGTGGTCAATCCCGGGTATGAGCACCTGGAACCCAAGCGTCTGGGGCCGGAGGATTTCCCGCCCAAGAAGTCGTGAAGTTCCTCGCCGATACCCACATCCTGATGTGGAGCGCCGCCGAGACGCGTCGCCTGAGCGCGGCGGCGCGCCGAATAATCCTTGACCCCGACATGACGCCGATGTTCAGCGTGATCAGCCTGTGGGAGCTGGGCATCAAGGCGGCGAAGCGATTTCCCGGCTTCGACGGCGATTCTTCACTCGATTCGGCGCCACCTCCTCGACCACGACTGGCTGGAACTGCCGGTCAGCGCCGAGCACGCCCTTGCTGTGGCCGCTCTCCCCCGATCCACGGCGACCCGTTCGACCGGATGCTGGTCGCGCAGGCGACGGTCGAGGGCGCTCTCCTGCTGACGGCCGACAGGACGGTCGCGCGCTACCCCGGTCCGGTCCGCCTGGTCTGAGATCATTCCGCCGCCATCCCGTAGGGCACGTTGCGACCGCCATAGCGGCGGACGCGGACGTTGGCCTGCTCGGCGTGGCCGACGAAGCCTTCGAGCATGCAGAGCCGCGAGCAGTATTCGCCGATCATCGCCGCCGCCTCGTCGGTCAGGATCTTCTGGTAGGTGTGGGTCTTGAGGAACTTGCCCACCCAGAGCCCGCCGGTGTAGCGCCCGGCCTTGTGCGTCGGCAGCGTGTGGTTGGTGCCGATCACCTTGTCGCCGTTGGCGACATTGGTGCGCGGCCCGAGGAACAGCGCGCCGTAGGAGTGCATGTTCTCGAGGATACCAGTCGTCGCGGTCGGTCATCACCTGCACGTGCTCGGAGGCGATGTCGTTGGCGACGGCGAGCATCTCGTCGTGGCCGTCGCAGACGATCACCTCGCCGTAGTCCTCCCAGCAGGCGCGGGCGGTCTCGGCGGTGGGCAGGATGGCGAGCAGCCGTTCGATCTCCGCCAGCGTCGCCTCGGCGAGACGCCGCGAGTTGGTGAGCAGGACGGCGGGGGAGTTGTAGCCGTGCTCGGCCTGGCCGAGCAGGTCGGTGGCGCAGATCTCGGCGTCGACCGTCTCGTCGGCGATCACCATGGTCTCGGTCGGGCCGGCGAAGAGGTCGATGCCGACGCGGCCGTAGAGCTGGCGCTTGGCCTCGGCGACGAAGGCGTTGCCGGGACCGACCAGCATGTCGACCGGCTCGATGGTCTCGGTGCCGAGCGCCATGGCGCCGATCGCCTGGATGCCGCCGAGCACGTAGATCTCGTGCGCGCCGCCGAGGTGCATGGCGGCGATGACCGCCGGGTTCGGCTCGCCCCGGAACGGCGAGGTGCAGGCGATGATGCGCGGCACGCCGGCGACGCTGGCGGTCAGCGACCGACATGTGCGCCGAGGCGACCATCGGGAACTTGCCGGCCGGGACGTAGCAGCCGACCGACTGCACGGGGATGTTGCGGTGGCCGAGGATCACGCCCGGCAGGGTCTCGATCTCGATGTCGCTCATCGAGGCGCGCTGGGCCTCGGCGAAGTTCGCGCACCTGGGCCTGGGCGAAGCGGATGTCCTCCATCTCGCGGGGCGACACCCTGGCGATCAGCGCCTCGATCTCGGCATCGCGACAGGCGGAAGGAGGGCGGCGCGTACTTGTCGAACTGCTCGGAATACGCGCGGACCGCCGCGTCGCCACGCGCCTCGATGTCCTTGAGGACGCACTCGACCGTGGCGCGCACCTTGGCGTCGTCCTCGGCCCGGTCGGCGTCGGGCTTGCCGCGCTTGAGGTATTCGATTGCCATCGCTGCGCTCCTTAGGCCTGCGCCGCCGCCGCCGGGCGCGGCGGTGTTTTCTCGCCGCGGTCGAACGCTTCCCAGCCTTCGCCGCTGAAGACGTCGTGCCCGAGCTGGGCGAGGACGTGCGGGAAGTCGACCATGACCCAGTTGTCGACGATCCTGCCGTGCGCGACCCTCCAGAAGTCCATGTAGGGGATGCTCACGCGCCTGCCGGTCGGCGCCACGCCCATGAACGGCCCCGAATGCGTGGCTTCGATATGCCCGAAGCACGACGCCCACTCACCCTGGACCACGAAGCGCCGGGTCTTGTAGTCCCGCTCGGTGAAGGCGGCGCGGAACGGCAGCTGCCAGTTGCGCCGGAAGGCATCGAGCCCGTACTTCGTGCCGCAGCCCGCATTCCCCATCCAGCGGAATCCCTGGTCGAAATGCTCCGCCATGGCGTCCGAGTTGGCGCCGAGCGCGGCCTCCATGCGCAGGATGACGTCGAGTGTCGCCCGCGACGTGTCCGGGTCGTAATCCTGCGCCTGGGGGATCGGCGGGAAGTCCCCGCCGGACGCGTCGCCGCGGGACCGTGCGGTCTCGGCCGAGGGGCTCGCGCTCATTTCAGGAACCCCGCTTCGCGCGCCGCGGTCTCGTAGGCGCGGGCGACGTCGGTCAGCGCCTGCTCGGCGCTCTCCTGGCCCTGCATGAACCCGGCCAGCTCGTCGCCGAGCGCCGTGTGCAGCAGTCCCATGTAGGGGGTCATCGGGTAGGGCCTGGCTCCGGCCTCTATGGTCGCGAGCACGCCCACGGCCGCCGCGGTCGGCTCGTAGCCCTTGATCAGCCATGCCGCCGCGTTGGGATTGGCGCGCGCGACCTCGGGAGCGGTGCCGTGCAGCATCGCCCGGAAGGATGCCTCGGCGTCCTCGTCCGAGATGTTCTGGGCGATCGCGAACCCGTCCCACCACAGCGTCGTCGCCGGGACGTCGCCGCCGCCGACGACCGGCGCCGCGGCCAGCACGGTCACGGCGCCGATCGCGGGGCTGTCGCCGGCTGGGTCGATGACCGGGCCGGCGCGAGAGGCCCAGAAGTTCGCCATCGCCGCCTCTCCGGCCTCCCAGAGCGCCTGCACCTGATTGCTGTCGTAGGTGACGAAATCCGGGCTCATGTAGCCGGCGAGCGCCTTCATCGTCTCAAGCGCGCTCACGCCCTTCTCGTTCTGGATCGCGAGTTCGGCGGTGCCCGGCCGGAAGAACTCGCCGCCGTAGCCGATGTACATGTTGACGAACTCTTCGCCGAGGTTCCAGCCGGGCTGGAACGTCGCTGCGAGCGGGTTCGCGAGCAGTCCCTGCGCACGGATCGCTTCGGCGTTCTCCAGGACCGCCTCGTAGGAAGCGGGCGGCTGCAGTCCCGCCTCGGCGAGGATGTCGCTGCGGTACCAGAGGTGCTGGGCGTTCGCCATGAAGGCGATGGCCATGATCTTGCCGCCGACGCGGATCAGCTGGCTCTCGGTCAGCTCCTGACCGTATTCGGCGACGTAGTCGTCGAGCGGCCGGATCAGCCCGGCGTTCAGGAGCGGCAGGATCGAGCTGTTGGCGACGATGGCGACCGAGTAGGTCGCGGGATCGGTGGTGAGCGCCGCCACCTGGATCGCCTCGTGGTCGGTCGTCTGGTTCTTGGTGACCGACACGCTCCCGCTGGCGCACTCCTCGGCCGCCGCGGCCACGGCGTGCAGCGCCGGGAAGTCGTTGGAAAGGATACGGACCGAGCCGCTGGCAATGCCACAATCGGCGGCCGCCGGGGCGGCGATCATGAGCGCGGCGACCGAGGCGGCGAGGCGGGACGTCGTGAGGCGCGGGATCATGGGGTCCTCCGTTGAGGGTCAGTTGCGGGCTTGGGCTGTGCCGGCCCAGAGCCGCTGGCCGCTGGACCGGTCGAAGAGGTGGCAGATCGCGGCGGGCACGGCGGCGTGCACGGTCTCGCCGATCTCGGCGCGGTACTCCTTCGGCGCCTTCACCGACACGAGCGCGTCGCCGATGCGGTAGCTGATCATCGACGCCTCGCCGAGCAACTCGATCGAGTAGACGGGGGCCGCGATCTCGCCCCCATCCCCCGCGATGGCGGCATCCTCGGCGCGGAAGCCGAGGGTGATCGGCCCCGCGCGGTCGGCGGGCAGGTCCGAGATGCGCATCCCCGGCGCCTCGAACACGCCGCCGGTCAGGGTGCCGTCGATCAGGTTCATCGCCGGCGAGCCGATGAAGCTCGCGACGAAGGTGTTCTTCGGGGTGTCGTAGATCTCGGTGGGCGTGCCGACCTGCTGGATGACACCCTTGCTCATCACCACCACCCGGTCGGCCAGCGTCATCGCCTCGATCTGGTCGTGGGTGACGTAGATCGTCGTCACCTTCAGGTCGTGCTGGAGGTGCTTGATCTGCGCGCGGGTGGAGACGCGGAGCTTGGCATCGAGGTTCGACAGGGGCTCGTCCATCAGAAAGACGTTCGGCTCGCGCACGATGGCGCGGCCGAGGGCCACGCGCTGGCGCTGGCCGCCGGAGAGTTCCGCCGGGCGGCGGTCGAGGAAGTCGGTGAGCTCGACCATGCGTGCGGCCTTCATCACCCGGTCGCGGTGCTGCGCCTCGGGCACCTTGCGCACCCGCAGCGGGAAGCGGATGTTCTCGTAGACGGTCATGTTCGGGTAGAGGCCGTAGGACTGGAACACCATGGAGATGTCGCGGTCCTTGGGCTCCAGATCGTTGACCATGCGGTCGCCGAGCCAGATCTCGCCCGCGGTCACGTCCTCGAGCCCGGCGATCATCCGCATCGTCGTGGTCTTGCCGCAGCCCGAGGGCCCGAGCAGCACCAGGAACTCCCGGTCGGCGATGTCGAGGTTGAAGTTGTCGACGCCGACGTAGGCGCCGAAGCGCTTGGTGACGTTCTTCAGCCGGATCTCAGCCATCGGACTACCCCTTGACCGCGCCGGCGGTCAGGCCGCTGACGATCTGTTTCTGGAAGAAGAGGATCAGCAGGAAGAGCGGGCAGGATCGCCGACACCACCGCCGCCACCGCGTACATCACCTTGCCCTCGGCCTGGGTCGAGCCGAGAAAGCTCGCGATCTTCGGCACCATCGTCTGGTTCTCCTGGGTCAGGAGGAGCGCGGTCACCGTGAAGTCGTTGTAGGCGAGCAGGAAGGAGAAGAGCCCGGTGGTGATCACCCCCGGCCACATCACCGGGATCACCACCATGTCGGAAGGCCTGGAAGCGGGTGCAGCCGTCGACCAGCGCGCTCTCGTCGAGGTCCTTCGGGATCGAGAGGAAGAACGAGTGCAGCATCCACAGCGTGAACGGCTGGTTGATCGCCACGAGCACGATGATCGTGGTCGGCAGGTAGCCCCAGATGTTGAGCTCGAAGAACGGCAGCAGGTAGCCCGACACCAGCGTCACGTGCGGCATCGCCCGGAATACCAGTGCGGCGATCAGGATCCAGAAGGTGTAGCGGAAGCCCGAGCGCGCCAGCGCGTAGCCGCCGAGCGTGCCGAGGGTCAGCGAGATGCAGACCACGGACACCACGACGATCGCGGTGTTGATCACCGCCTTCCAGAAGCCCTGCTCGACCCAGGCGCCCCAGTAGCCGCCGCCGGTGAACGGGCTGCCGGTCTGCGCGATGGTCACCGGCCCCGTGATCGCGTTCATCCAGTCGGTGCGCGAGAAAAAGTCGGCCTCGACCTTGAGCGATCCCCAGGCGGTCCACAGGAACGGGAAGGCGGCCGCGATCAGCCACATCGCCACGAAGGCGGTGGAGAAGGCGATCAGGGCGGGGGAGCGGCGTTGCGCGCGGCTGGCCATCGTCGCCTCCTCAGGCCTTGCGGTGGAAGTCGCGCCAGGTGCGGATCAGCACCGGGGAGAGCAGGATCACGACGCCGAGGATCGTCAGCATCGAGGTGGCGGCGGCCGAACCGAAGAGCGGCAAGTCCCCCGAGCGCAGGTCGTTGTAGATCAGCCACGAGAGCGAGGTGGCGCTTGCCTGAGCCGAGAAGCCGATGATCGGCTCGAAAACCCGGAAGTTGTCCATCAGCTGCATCAGCGCGATGAATGTGGCGAGCGGCATCAGGTAGGGGATCACCACGAAGCGGATCCGCTGCCAGCGGCTGGCGCCGTCGATCATCGCGCTCTCGAGCGTGTCGCCGGGCACGGTCTGCAGGCCGGCGTAGAACACGATGAAGGCGAAGGGCGCCGAGTGCCATACGCCGTAGACGAAGAGCGTCACCCAGGTCAGCGTCGGCGAGGCCTTGAGCGACAGCGTCGGGTCGCCGAGGAGCTGCTGCAGCGAGGCGCCGATCACCCCGCGGCTGTCGATCATCCAGAACAGCACCAGGGAGCCGATCAGCGGGGTCACGATCATCGGCAGCAGCGAGAAGAAGATCACCGGACCCTTGCAGCGCCTTAGGGATGGAATTGATCGCCACCGCGATGAAGAAACCGAGCACGATGACCAGCGGCGTCACGATGAAGGTGTAGGCGAGTGTGAAAGTGAGCGCCTTGTAGAGCGGCAGGTTGAAGATTGCGCGTAGCGCCTCGCCCGTCGTCTCGCTCTCGCGCCAGAAGCGCGCCACCTCGTCGAAGGCGAGATGGCTGGGGTTGGTGTAGGTGCCGAGCCAGTTGAACCGGCCCATCGGCTCCTCGTCGAGGAGCGCGCGCATCGCCTCGGCGTCGACCCGGCGCTCGGTCTCGCAGCCGAAGGGCCCGCAGTTCTCGACCTCGACCATCACCTGCTCGTGCGCGACGTAGAGTGACTGGTAGGCGACCGAGACGATCGGCAGGGCGATGAACAGGATCATCGCCAGCAGAGACGGCAGGATGAACCAGAAGAAGGTCCGGTGCGGCATCGGGGGCGCTCCCGTCAGGCTGGGCGGCGGGGGGATCGAAGCTCGCGGAAGGGGACGCTGGCCGCGCCCCCTTCCCGGGTGCCGGGTCAGTTCAGGAAGCCGCCTTCCCGGGCCGCGACGTTGTAGGCCTGGGCCACGTCGTCCAACGCCTTGGCCGCGTCTTCCTGGCCCTGCATGAACTCCGCGAGCTCGTTGCCGAGCGCCGTGTGCAGCAGGCCCATGTAAGGCACCATCGGGTAGGGCCGCGTGCCGGCCTGGACGTTCGCAACCACCCCGACCGCCGCCGGCGTCGGCTGGTAGCCCGGGATCAGCCAGACCGCGGCCGCCGCCGCCTGCTCGTCCTCGAGCAGTTCGGGCGACAGCGCGTGCATCATCGCCCGGAACGAGGCCTCGGCGTCCTCGTCGGAGATGTTCCTGGCGATGGTGAAGCCGTCCCACCACAGGGTCGAGGCCGGGATCGTCCCGCCGCCGATTGTCGGCGCCGCCCCGAAGGCGGTGTCGGCGGCGATCTCGGGATGGCCCTCTGCCGGGTCGATGTAGGCGCCGGCGCGGCTGCCCCAGCCGGTGTACATGGCGATCTCACCCGCCTCCCACACCGGTTTGACCGCGTTGGTGTCGTAGGTGACGAAGTCGGCGTCCATGTACTCGCTGAGCGCCTTCAGCATTTCCAGCGCCCTGATCCCGTTCTCGTTGTCGATGGCGAGATCGGCGGTGCCGGGCACGAAGAAGTCGCCGCCGGTGCCCATGTACATGTTCACGAATTCCTCGGCGAGATCCCAGCCCGGCTTGAAGTTCGCTGCGAGCGGGTTCTGCATCGCGCCGGCGTCGCGCAGCGCCTTGGCGTTCTCGAGCATAGCCTCGTAGCTCGCCGGCGGCTCGAGCCCCGCGGCCTCGAGCACGCCGGGCCGCCAGTAGGCGTGCTGAGAGTTGGCCATGAAGGCGATCGCCATGATCTGGCCGTCGATGCGGATCAGCTGGCTGTCCTGCAGGTTCTGCCCGAATTTCTCCACGAGGTCGTCGAGCGGCCGGATCAGGCCGTCGTTGAGCAGCGGCACCACCGAGTTGTTGGCAACCACGGCGACCGTGTAGCTCGCGGGGTTGGTGGTCAGTGCCGGCACCTGGATGTTCTTGTGCTCAGAGGTCTGGTTCTTGGTGACCTGGACGGTCCCGCTGGCGCATTCTTCCGCACGGCTCGCGACGACGTGCAGCGCAGTGAAGTCGTTCGAGAGGATGCGCACCGAGCCCGCCGGGATGCCGCAGTCCGCCGCGGCGAGGCCGGCCGAGCCGACGAGCGCGCCGATCGCGACCGACGCGTTGAGGAATGCCTTCATGCCGTTCTCCTGTTGCTGCTATGCGGGCTCTTTCCGACCCGCCGACGCGACCCATCGCCCGTCCCGGCCTGCCCTCGCGCGGTGAAGGTCGGGAGCGAATGGAGTGCGGTTATCACGGTTTGAATACGCTTGCAATCACTATTTGCATACGACTGCAATTCTGCTAGAGCGCTGCGACGGCGGAGGGCGAGGGAACGGCCATGGACGGAACGGATCTGGCGGAACGGCGGCGGCTTCACGACGGGCTGTGCGCGCTCGCGGAAGCGGGCTCCGCGGGGGTCGCTGCCCGGCTTGATTTGCTCTATCACCCGGACGCCGAGTGGCGCGGCTCGCATCCCCTGAATGAGATGCGCGGGACGCAGGCGATCGAGGCGGCGGCCTGGGGACCGCTGCTCGCGGCCTTTCCCGATCTCGAGCGGCGCGACCTGATCCTGGTCGGCGGCGCCTACGAGGGGCGGCACTATATTGCGGCGGTCGGGCATTACTGCGGGACCTTCCGCGCCGACTGGCTCGGCGTGCCCGCCACCGGGCGGCCGGTGTTCCTGCGCTACGGCGAGGTCCACCAGGTCCTCGAGGGGCGGATCGTGCAGTCGACCTGCCTCTGGGACCTGCTCGACCTGATCCGTCAGGCGGGGTTCTGGCCTATCGCCCCGAGCCTCGGCACAGAGGGCATGTGGGTGGGACCGATCACCGGCGACGGGCTGGTGTTCCAGCCGACCGACCCGGCGCAGTCAGCGGCGAGCCTCGCGCAGACGCTCGCCATGCACGGCACGCTCGGCGCTTACCGAGACGAGGCCGGCGCCGGGCGCGAGGGCCTGCTCGCCATGCCGCAGAAGGCGCACTGGCACCCGAAGATGATGTGGTACGGCCCTTCAGGCATCGGCACGACCCGCGGCCTGCAGGGGTTCGTCGACTACCACCAGCTGCCGTTCCGCACCGCCTTTCCGAACCGCAAGGGCGGCGGCCAGTGGGACGAGATCGCCGAGATGAAGGCGCGGGTCGGCGGCGGGCACTACATCCGCATCGGCGACGGCCCCTATTCGGTCACCGGCGGCTGGCCGAGCGTCTTCGCGATGCACACCGGCAACGACTTTCTCGGGGTGGGCCCGACCGGGCGGGCGGTGACGATGCGGGTGATGGACTTCTACCTGCACCACGAGGGGCTGATCCGCGAGAACTGGGTGCCGCTCGACATACTCGATCTGCTGCTGCAGATGGGCGTCGACGTGCTGGCCCGGATGCGTAGCCACTTCCGGCGGGGCGGTTGAGCGTCGGACTGGAAGCGCACGCTCCACGCCGATTATCTGCAAAATCAAAGTCATGCCCTATGTCCCGCAGCGGGACACACGTCCGGAATTCGGTCAGTGCTCCGTATCGGCCATCTGCGCGAGCTTGACCTGCATCAGTAGCGACAGCTCGTCGTAGACCCGCCACTCGTCCACGATCCGGCCGTTCTTATAATGGAAGTGGCTCATGCCCATCACCTGCACCCGCTTGCCGGTCGGGGCGCCGAGCTCGTGCAGCAGGCCGTAGCCGAGGTGGTGGCCCTCCATCACCCAGCGCACCGCGACCTTGGTGCCCCCCTCCTCGCATGGCGTCGAGCAGATGTGCTGCGGCATGAACGCCGCGTCCGGCAGCGAGCCGACCAGCCCGATCGTCTGGTGCATCACCGCCGCGATCCCGTAGAGTTCGGCCATCAAGGGCCCGTGGTACATCACCGTCGGCGCGTAGACGTCCTTGATCGTCCCGAACATGCGGCGGTTGTAGACCTCGTGCAGCCAGCGCAGGGTCTGCCGCTCGATGTCGTTGCCAGCGATCTCGAGGTCGGGCTCCGCCTCGGGTGGATATTGCCCGACCATTCGCCGGTTCTCGCCGATGTCGAGCGCCCGAAACCCCTTGTCGAAATGCCCCCGCGCCACCTGCTCGGCGAAGGGATGCGGGTCGATTCCGAGCTGCTTCAGGATCGCCATCTGGTCCGAGACGATCCACTCGCGATAGATCTTGTTCTCGAACACCATGCAGTCGGCGATCGTCCGCGACGCGAAGGTCCGCCCCGTCGGCGGCCCGTAGATGCCCTGGCTGTGTATGCCGCCCCGAGCCGGTGACGAGGTGCGAGGTGTAGAAGCCGTCCCGGTCGTTGCCCGACCAGATCACTTGCGTCGCCATCCCCCGCCGCTCCGGCAGCGACACCAGCCGCTGGATGGTGTCGTGGACCACCTCCTCGCGGGTATAGAGGGTCCTGGTGGTCAGGTAGACGCAGGGGTTGTGGGTATAGTGGCTGTAGATCAGCCCGACGTCCCGCTCGTCCCAGATCCGATGTGTACAGCGCACGATGTAGTCGACGATATCGCTGTAGACCGGGTCGAAGCCGCGCATCCCCTGCGCGCGCGGGCGACCATCCGGGACCAGGTCGACGAAGTCGCGCCGCTCAACCTGCAGCACGCGGCCGGCGACAATGTCGGCGTCTTCACGAGCGTCGGCGTCCACTTTGGCCTTTCCGTGGTTCATCGGGTTCCCATTTGGATTCAATAGTCGCGGCGCTAGATGACACATTCTGCGTACGTATGCAACGAATGATTCTCAATGAATTCGCTTTGGCATGGCGAAGGCGCCTCGATGGGCGTCTAGGCGATCTACCGGCGGCCGAAAACGTCGAAGCCGGGCCCGGGACACAAGATCTATCCCTACCTGCTGCGCAACCTGGCGGTGACGCGCCAACCAGGTCTGGGCGAGCGACATCACCTACGTGCCGATGGCGCGGGGGTTCGTCTATCTCGTCGACTACGCGACCTTCGAGGTGGTCGCCGCAAACCTGCCCCGCTTCATCGCGGAGATCTACGTGCCACACGGCTCCATTCCGCCCTGGGCTACCTGAGCCCCAACCAGTGCGAGGACCAGCCCGCCTGCGCACTGGGAAAAACCGCCGCCTGAACCTGTCCAACGAAAGGGGCGCAGTCCACTCACCCTATTCCGGAAGGCCCAAAAGGCGCGCGCCGTCAGCGAATCGCTCGGTCAGCGGCTCGGCCAATCCGAGTTCGAAGAACATGCGAGACCTGAAATCAGGCTCGAGCGCCAACCCGTGCGCGACCCGCGGCCCCGCGCGATCGGCGCGACCGGCCAGAGCCAGAGCAATCGCCTGAAAGATGTGTGCGGTGCTGAAGCTAGGCTTTGCGCGTACCGCAGCGGCAAAGCATGAGGCTGCATCGTCGTAGCGGCCGCCGACGAGCGCGGATTCGCCAAGCGCCAGGTGAGCTTCGAACCCCAAGGTGTCGAACGGACTGAGTTGGAGCGCGCGTCTGGCATATGACGCCGCCGGTTCCGTGCGTCCGGCCAACCCGTTCGCCTGCGCGCCCAGGAAGAGCGCGGTCGCGCACGAAGGATTGAGGGATATGGCCCGCTCGATCGCATGCAGGGCTGCGTCGTGTTCCGTCGTGAGCAGCGATATGACAAATCCCGATATCGCGAGCGCCGCCGCGTCATCGGTGTCGCTGGCGACACTCGTGCGGGCATGCATCAGCGCGGCGGTCCGGTCCGCGTCGTCGAAGCCGCCACGGGTGAAGCACAGCTCATGGCACCAGGCGGTGAGGGCGTGTGCGGCAATGTAGTCGGGATCCATTTCCAGCGCCTGCCGCAGGAAGGGAAGCGCCTTCCTGGCCTCTTGGGGCATTTGCGCGACAACGTGCGGCAAGGCCCGAAGATAGAGGTCGTAGGCGCCAAGGCTCTCGGTCGGCTTCCGGCGGGAGCGTTCGATCTCCGACCGCCGCAAGCTCGGCTCGACGATGCCGGCGACACGGTCGGCTATCTGGTCCTGCAGTTCGAAGATGTTCTCGAGCGTGCTGTCGTACTTGTCGGCCCAGAGGTGGGTGCCCGTTTCAGCTTCGAGCAGGTGCGCCGTGATGCGCACCCAACTCCCGTCCTTGCGCACCCCTCCCTGAAGCAGATAGCGCACGCCAAGCTCACGGCCCACCCGGCGCGGATCGACCGATCTGTCCTTGTAGAAGAAGCCCGAGCTGTGCGCCGTCACGAACAGCCAGCTGATACGGGACAATGCCGCCACGATGTCCTCGGCCATCCCGTCCGCAAAGTAGTCCTGCAGCGGGTCGTCGCTCATGTTCCGGAATGGCAGGACGGCAATCGACGGCCTGTCCGGCGGCGGCGTGTGCGGCACCAGCAATCCCGACGCTGCTGCGCCCGCCGCCTGTCCCGCCCCGGCATCGGCTGACCGCAGGTCCGGGCGAAGCGAGGCAACGATCTCGTCGTTTGCAGACAGAAGCTCACGCGCCGGCTGAAGGAGGGAGCGGCCCTGGGATGTCAGCTGCACGATGTCACCGTTGCCACGCTCGAAAAGGCGATGACCAACGAGCTCCTCCAGACGCTGCATCTGTACCGAAACGGCCGACTGGGTCCGGCCGACGAGTTCGGCGGTGCGGGTCAGGTCGGTCCCCTCTGCGATCAACTTGAAGCTGCGCAGCAGATCGGTGTCGAGCATCGGAAGTGCCCCCATGCCCTTCGACTCCGACACGCCAACCTCGACCAGGGAGCCGACGAAGCGGAACCCGCGCCCGTGCATGGTCCTTATGTAGCGCTGCGCATGGCCGTCGTCGCCAAGCGCCCTGCGCGCCGCGCTGACCGTACTTGATATGGCTGCGTCCGAAATGATGCGGCCTTGCCAGACGGCCTCTACCAGCTGGTCCTTGGACACGACGCGCTCGCGCATCTCAATGAGATGGAGCAGGAGGTCCAAGACCTTCGGCTCGACCGACACGGTCTCGCCGTCCCGTCTAAGTTCACGCATCGCCGAGTTCGACGACGAACGTATCGAATACGAACCTCATGACGACGCAATGTCAGAAGTTGTCTGGTCTTCCATCAAGCCTTGTCGAAGTCTCCCCTTCACGCCACGGACTCCGATCTGGCATTCCGGCCACTTCCTTGCAACAATAGACGCTGCTTGCCTCCTGAAGCAATGAAGAGATCCGGAGCCGAGCGCGAAGGATCGAGCCGCTGTGATATCGCAAAACCTGAGATCGCGAGCGCGGCCGCGTGGTCGGTGTTGCTGGCGATGCGTGTCCGGGCTTGCATGAGCACGGTGCTCCATTCCACGTTGCCATGGCCGCCTCACAGCGGACGAAGGGTTCGATCTCGGCGTGCCTGTTCCGTTTTCTCCAGGCCGACAGGCTGCAAAATGGTGAAATCAAATCCTACGAGGTCACGCCGGACCGACGTCAGCCCGTCGTGGAAGAGCGCGACATGATCCGGGTTCCGAAATGGATAGGAGGACAGTATTGCATCGCGTTTCAGGGACAACCCGAGATCGCGCAACTTGCCGGCTGCGGCCAGGGCGCCCTCCCGATCGCCCTGCAAGCCGGCCAGCACGATCTGACGCTGGAGCGCGCGGCCATACCGTGGATCCCAGCGATGGGAACGGTTCAACCGTTCCTGCGCCTGCGGGTATTCCTCGTCGAGAAGATGCCAAAGGCCGAGATCGGATTCGATCGTGGCGGTATAGGGATAGAGCGGGTCCATGCGCAGAAGTCGTTCCTGATAGGCTCGCGCCGTCCCCGGGTCGCCCGCGAACCCGGTGATGCAACCACCGAAGTGGTAATTCATCGGGGCGCTCGGGTTCAGTTCGATGGCGCGCTGAACGTGCAGCAGGGCACGCTCGTGATCGTGGTTGGTCCACAGCTCTCCCACGGCGACCAGCGCATGGGCGATCCACGAGCCGCGGTCGATATCGAGCGCACGCTTTGCCTCGGCCATCGTATCGGAGAAACGCCGTCCGCGTGTCCGTGCCAGAAAAGCTCACCATGGCTTGCTGAAACTTAGCCATTGCAATCAGCGTGTAGGGCAGGCTCCAGTCGGGAGCGCGTTCGATCGCCTGAGCGGCCAGCCGCTCGGCCTGGGTGAAATCCGCCTGCGTGCGCTTTTCGCACAACCATGCCGCACGCATCGCCAATTCCCATGCGGTCAAGTCGCTCGCCGGCTTGTGCAGGACGCGGCGGGCCTCGGCCGCCTCGATCTCGGGCGCGACGATCTTGGCCACCTGGGCCGCGATCTCCTGTTCGAGATCCAGGAGTTCGTCCCTGTCGCGCGTGATCTGATGGGACCATATCTGTTCGCCGACGGTGTCCGCGAGTGACAGGGCGACCTTGACCTTAGATCCCAGCCTCCGGAACGATCCGCTGAGGGCATAGCGCGCCTTCCGTGGCGCCGGGTCGTACGTAGCCTCAGCCGCGCCGCCTTGCATCTCGGGCGTCGTGTTACGGGACAAGACGGGGAAATACCGCCACGCGCTGAGCGCCGCGACGATCTGGTCGGTCAAGCCCTCGGCCACGTATGAATCCGACGCATCGTCCGACAGGCACCGCAACAGCGTGACCGATACCGCCGGCCGGTCGAGGAATTCGGTTGAGGGCGTCGAGGCGAGTTCGACGTCGGCCGGGCGCGCGTGGGTCTCGGAGAGGAGCTCCGTCACCGGGCTGACGAAGCGGAACCCGCGTCCGTGCATGGTCCTTATGTAGCGCTGCGCATGCCCATCGTCACCAAGGGCCCTACGCGCCGCGCTGACAGTACTTGATATGGCTGCGTCCGAAATGATGCGGCCTTGCCAGACGGCCTCGACCAGCTGGTCCTTGGACACGACGCGCTCGCGCATCTCAATGAGATGGAGCAGGAGGTCGAAAACCTTCGGCTCGACCGACACGGTCTCGCCATCCCGTATGAGTTCACGCGCCGCCGGCTCGACGACGAACGTATCGAATACAAATCTCATGACAAGGCAATGCCAGTAGTTGACTGGTCATTCATCGGGCCTTGTCGAAGTCTCCCCTGCACGCCATGGGCTCCGATCCGGCATTCCGGCCACTCCCGTGCAACAATAGACGCTGCCTGACTGCTAAATCAATGCTGAGATGTAGGGCCGTGCAGCGTGTTCCTCCGCGGCACGTTCATCTGCGACCTATTCAGCCAGAAATTCCTGGATCAGGCGGGCGCAGCGCTGCCACGCCGGGTCCGTTGCGGGAAGGATGTGGTTGGTCGTGTCGAGCACCGCGAAGCGGGCGCCCGGGATGCCGGCGGCCAGTTCCTGGCCTTGCACGAACGGCACACCGCCGTCATGCCGCGCGTGAATGACCAGGGTGGGCACCCTGACCTGTCCGAGCACGTCACGAATATCGATGTCTCCGTGGCATTCCAGCGTCGCGGCCGCGTTCGCGGCGCTCGTGGTCTTTCGCTGCAGGTCGGAGAACCAGCGCTGGCTCTCCGCCGGAGCATCGGGCATGTAGAGCGATGTGAACATCTGCCGGACCGCAGGGTTGTCTCGACCCCAACCCACGCGGATCATCTCGAGCGCGGCCTGCCGCAGCACCGCCATGTCCGGATCGTCGCGCCGCTTCCAGCCGCGAGCGTAGCCGCCAATCAGGACAAGCCGGCTGACCCGCTCCGGATTCCGCGCCGCGTAGATCACCGACTTGGCGCAGCCCTGTGACAGGCCGAGCATCGCGAACCGGTCCAGGCCGACTGTGTCGACCACCGTCGCCAGGTCCTCGAGCTGCCGCTCCAGACTGAAGTCGGTCACGTCCCACGCCGAGAGGCCCATGCCCCTTCCGTCGTACCGCAGCAGCCGGTGCGTGCTGCTCAATTCCTCGAAGAAGTGCCGCCAGACCGGGCTCTCCCAGTCGAACTCGAGGTGATGCAGCCAGTTGGCCGCCTTCACCAGTGGCGGGCCGGCGCCGGCGAGAGCATAGGCGATACGGGTGCCGTCGACGCTGTGGCAGTAGCGGATCTCCTGCTGGTGACGACCTGCGTCCTTCGGCGAGCCAGCATTGCCCGGCGCCTCGGAGACGACCTCCACCAAAGGACCGACGAACCTGAACCCCCGCCCGTGCATGGTCTTGACGTAGCGCTGCCGCTGCCCGTCGTCCCCCAGCGCTTTGCGTGCCGCGCTGACTGCACTCGAAATGGCCGCGTCGGAGATAATTCGTCCGTTCCAGATCGCCTCGACCAGTTCGTCCTTCGATACCACCCGGTCGCGCAATTCTATCAGATGGATCAGCAGGTCGAGGACCTTCGGCTCGACGGGCACGGGCTTTCCAGACGCAAGCATCTCGCGCGCAGCGGAATCGATGCTGAAGGTGTCGAACACATACTTCATATCGGGATAATACCCGAGGCTTGCGGCTTGTCATTCAGGTCCGGCGTGGCCACCCCCAGGCTTGGCCAGGAATTCTCCAGACATTCCCAAGGAAAACCGCAAGTCCCCGGAAAGTTTGCGCTCGGGATGTCGGTTATCTCTCTCGGCACTGGGCGGCGATCCAGACGAACGACCGCCCCAGCCAACCGAACACACAGAGAGAGACCCAAAAATGAATATCCAGAACCAGATGAAGACGGCCGACAACGGCGTGGACGTCGAGGCCCTTTACGGCATCAAGAAGGCGCTGACCGAAATGCCGCCCGCCGCCCAGTTCACGTGGCGCGCGAGCTGCGAATGGCTCGGCGGCATCCACAGCAAGTCGACCGTCGAGACCTTCTTCGGCGCAGGCGCGGAACAGACCCACAAGGCGCCCTACAGCGTCGAGGCGGACCATCCCGGCGTCTTCGCCGCGCCCGACAACGCTGCGACGCCGGTCGAGATCGTGCTATCGGCGCTGGCGAGCTGCCTCACCGGCGGCGTCGCGTCCATCGCGCAGCACCGCGGCATCCAGCTTCACTCGGTCAAGGCGACCGTCGAGGGCGACATGAACCTGCACGGCATCCTCGGCATCGACGCCGACGTCCGTAACGGCTTCAGCGCGATCCGCGTGACGTTCGACATCGACGCCGACGCGAGCAAGGACGAGATCGCCGCCGTGGTCGCCCAGTCCCAGAAGCGGTCGGCGGTCTTCGACATCATCACCAACCCCGGCAACGTGAAGGTCGCCGTCAAGTGACGGCCCTTCGCCTTCGACACGAAAGGACAGAAGGTCATGTATTCTGACGCAACTTCCGCGCCAGCGGACTCCACCCGCTGGCTCAAGGACCGCATCGGTTCGTTCTTTGCGGCCCTGCGCGCTCACGACCAGGTCAGGCGGGACCTCAATCGCCTGTCGCAGATGCCCGATTACATGCTCAAGGACATCGGGCTGACCCGCGGCGACTTGCGCCGGATCAGGCGAACCCCGGTCCGCTACCTCTGAAGCCGGTCAGGCAGCGCGGGGTCGCCCGCGTCGCCTGGCCCTCCCCGACACGAAATTCGCTCCACCACAGCTGCGACCCCTCCCGGGTCGCGAGAGGACCTTGCCATGCAACGGACAAACACGGTCATTGTCGGCGCGGGTCAATGCGGCCTCGCCATGAGCCACGCGCTCAGCCGGCGCGGGATCGATCACGTCGTCCTGGAAAGAGGACGGGTCGGCAACAGCTGGCGGACCGAGCGCTGGGACAGCCTGCGGCTGCTCACCCCGAACTGGCTGAACGGCCTGTTCGACAACATGCCCGGCGATCCCGACGGCTACATGTCCGCCGAGGAGTTCGCCGGCGACCTTGCAAGTGCTGCGGCCAGCATTTCCGCGCCGGTGATGGAGACGACGCGCGTCCGCTCCATTCGGGGCTGGGACAATGGCTATATCGTGCAAACGGACCAGGGCGCCCTGGGCTGCGCCAGCGTGGTGCTGGCGACCGGCGCCTGCGGGCTTTCCAAAGTCCCTGCGTTCGCGTCCGACCTGCCGAAGTCCGTCGCCCAGGTCACCTCCCTCGCCTACCGGAACCCCGCGCAGCTCCCGGATGGGCCGGTCCTTGTCGTCGGCGCCTCGGCGTCGGGGCTGCAGATCGCCCGCGAGCTCGCGCTTTCGGGTCGCCGGGTCACGCTCGCCGTCGGGCAGCATACGCGGCTGCCCCGCCTCTATCGGGGCGCCGACATCCTGACCTGGATGCATCTCGTCGGGGTGCTCGACACGCCGTTCACCAAGGTCGACGACCTCGAGCGGCTGCGCCGCCAGCCGTCACTGGCGCTTCTCGGCGATCCGGCCCAGGCCGATCTCGACCTCAACGCGCTTCAGGCGCTCGGGGTCGAAATCTCGGGGCGTCTCGTGGCCGTCACCGAGGGTAAGGCCTGGTTCTCCGGATCGCTGGCGAACCTCTGCGCCTCGTCCGACCTCAAGATGAACCGGCTGCTCGCCCGGATCGACGCGTGGGTGCTGGCGAGGGGCTTCGAGGAGCTCGTCGATCCCGCCACCCGCTTCGCGCCGACGCAGATCCCCGACGATCCGATCCTGTCGCTCGATCTGCCGGCGCAGGGCGTCGGGTCGGTGATCTGGGCCACCGGCTACACCCCGGACCACAGCTTCGTCGATGTGCCGGTGTTCGACCGGAAGGGACGCATCCGCCACCACGGCGGGATCGTCGGAGAGGGCCTTTACGTCATGGGGTTGCCCTACATGCGCACGGCCCGCTCGTCGCACATCTCGGGCGCCCGGCGCGACGCGCGCGCCCTCGCACGCCACCTGGCCGGAAGCCGCGAATGGCGGGCGGCGGCCTGAACGGAGAGAACCGGACATGGCACGGAACACATATGACGCGGTCATCATCGGCGCTCGGGTTGCCGGCGCGGCAACCGGACTGCTGCTGGCACGGGCAGGCGCACGGGTGCTGATCGTCGACCGGGATGCCGCGATCGGGGACACCCTGTCGACCCACGCCCTGATGCGCCCGGCCGTCGAGTTGCTGGCACGCTGGGGGCTGCTCGACGGCCTCGTGGCCGCCGGGACACCCTGGGTCCGGCAGGCGGAGTTCCAGTACGGCGCCGAGCGGATCACCGTCCCGGTCAAGAGTACGGAGCTCGCCGCCGGCCTGATGGCGCCGCGCCGCTGGCTGCTCGACCCGTCCGTCCTCGCCGCCGCCGTCGCGGCGGGCGCGGAGCTTGCCCTCGGATCGGCCGTCGAGGACTGCCTGTGGGCTGGCAACCGCGTCGCGGGCGTCGTCCTGCGCGGGCCGGACGGAGGGCGGCGCACCGTGCACGCCGACCTGGTGATCGGCGCCGACGGCCGCATGTCGCGGACCGCGGACCTGGTCGGCGCGCAGGAACTGGCCGTGTCCGCGCAGCGGTCGGCGACGCTCTTCGGCTATGTCCCCGGCATCCCGAACGAAGGCTATCGCTGGTACTTCGGCGACGGCGTCTCGGCCGGCGTCATTCCGACCAACGACGGGATGCACTGCGTCTTCGCCGCATGCCGGCCCGCCGACTACAAGGCGCGCTTCGCCGCCGACGCGCTGAACGGCCTGGCCGCGATCCTCGGCGGCTTCGATCGCGACCTCGCCGCGCGCATCGTGGCCGCTCCTTCCACGCAGCTTCGGCGCTTCCTCGGCGCGCCGGGGCACATGCGCGCCCGGGCGGGCGCGGGCTGGGCGCTGGTCGGAGACGCGGCCTGCTTCAAGGACCCGGCGACGGCCCATGGCATCACCGATGCCCTGCTCGACGCCGACGCCCTGTCGCGCTCCCTCGCCCGCCACGGAACCCCCGCGGCCTACCGCCACGAGCGGCACGCCCAGTCGCGCCCGCTCTTCGAGGTCACCCAGCAGATCGCCAGCTTCGACTGGGACTTCGGCACCCTCAGGACGCTGCACGAAACGCTCAACGCCTGCATGAAGGCCGAGCAGCACGCGCTCGCGGCGCCGCATCCGGCGGCGGTCACGCGGCACCCCGAACCCCGGACCCCGGCACCTGCCGTTCCGGAAGCCCTGGGAGCCC
>CAVOGP010000064.1:0-50690 GCA_963695425.1 uncultured Alphaproteobacteria bacterium
CTCGGCGACGACGCACGCATAATGTCCGCTCCGAAGTCCGGTCGACGCCCGGGTGGCCCACGCGGCACTGCGGCCCAAGCGACGCGCTGCATGATCCCGACGCTCGTTGCCGGCCCAGCGGCGTTCAGTCGATCACGTTGCACAGCGGCAGCTCGAGGCCGTCGATCTGACCGAGTGCGCCGGAAGCCGAGCAGGCGACGGCACCCGTTCCCGTCCATGGTCATCGCGTGGGTGTGACGCTGCGGTGGCCGATCGGAGGTGCTGTGGGCGGGCACGAATTGCGCTGGCGGCTCGGTCACAAGAAGAACGCCGAGGCGCCCGGCACCCTTCTGTCGACGACCGCAGCGACGGCGTCGAATCGAGTGCCGTGCCATCTCGATCGGCGTGCCGACGGCAGCGAGTCGCTCCTCGAGCCAGGTGCGCTGCTCGAGGACGATTGTCCGATCGCCGCAGAGCATTGCCGCAGCGCCGGCAGCAACGATGTCCTCGAGGTCTGCAATGAACTGTGCGAGCCACGTCGCCGAGCGCACACCGTCTGCGAAGTCGCCCGTTCCCAGCCACGACAGGGCGTCGCGCACGACCTCCACCCGCTGGAAATCGAGGTGCGCCCAATCGGCGCTCATGTTGACGGCGAGCGGTTCGCCCCAGAGCACCGCATCGAGCACCAACGGCTCGGTCAGGTCACGGGGTTGTCCGTGGGCGCCGATCGACCGCGCCCGAGAACCCGACGAGTCGAATGCCCGACCCCCACAGATGACGCTGTAGCCGGCCTGGCGCGCCGCCCAAACGGTACGAGCAGCGCCGGTGAGGTTGGTCGCCAGCGTCACGCTCACCCCCACAACGTCGGCATCGATTTCGTGCGAGGTAGTAGCGGAGCTTCCCCGCCGGCATCGCGTACTTCCGAGATGGATCACCCGCCACCCGTCGGCGGTCATCAGTTCGGTGGCCATCCTCGTCGGCAACGAGTGCAACTCCCCCTCCGCACACACCATCACCACCGTCCCCGCGTGCTCCTTCGCCTCGAGCCCCACCGCCAGCGACGACGACAAGACCGACTCCGTGACGAACGTCGCCGAGCGCTCCTCCGCAACAGTGCAGTCGCCGCGCAGCCGAGCGCTCACCCACATCGCGCCGCGACGGCGCCAGCAATTGAGTGACGACGCCGGAGGCACGACTCGTCACGGCCCGCGATACTCCGTGGCGAGCTCCGCTGCGCCAGCGCGATCGACCGCGGGAGTGCTGCGGCGGTGTACTCGTCGAGCAATACGCCCATCGACCCCTCCTCGTGGCGCGGCGACCACTCGCCGTGAGGAGCAGGATGCCACAAACCGCGGCCACGGTGCCAGACGCGACCGAACTTGCGCCAGACCCCGGAGAGCGCCTCGCTCGCATCTGTGAACGTCGAGAGCCTCGCGTTCCAAGGCCCCTCCGGTTTGTCGATCTACTGCGTCGCCGGACGGTGAGGGCTCTGCCGGAGTGTTGATTCCGTTGTCCAGTTCGGTCGAGTTCGCGCACGGGATGCCGGTCGGGGCCGGCAGCTTGCCCTGATGTGCGCTCGACGCAAGTGCCTGGCGAGTGCCGAAGGTATCCGGGAGACCGCTCGATGATGCTCCGTCAGTGTCAGGGATAATCACCGGCGATCGGGCCCGGCTCGCGCCGCATATCGGCCAAGCAGCGCACTGCACGTTCCCGACGGGCGGTGGCCGATCACGCCGGCACGGCCTTGCGGACCAGAGACGTCTGGATTGAGAATCTCGAGTGGGTGCGGGTCGACGATCGACTGATCGGATGTGAGGATCTTCAGCGCCTGTGTGGGGTTTTGCACCAGCGTTTCCGACCGGGTCTCGGTCGGTGCAGGCACTGAACGCGACCATTCCACGTACGCTCGGCAGCGCATGTACGACCCGGTGAAGGACGGCGTTGCGAAGACCGTCGAGTCGGTGATCTACACCGAGGTCCGACCGCCGGCGGCGCTCGGGCATCTCGTGCACTGCTTCTGGGAGTTACGGACCGAGGCCGACCTGGCCGATGACTTCACCCTGCACGCCATTCCCGACGCCTGTTGTGTCAACTTGATGTTCGATGAGCGCGACACCCGCGTCGCCGGAGTGACCCAACTTCACGCCACCACACGACTCTCGATCTCGGACGATCGTTCCACTACGCGGGAATCCAGTTCTTTCCCGGGGTGTGGCACGGTGACCCCGACGCATCGGTCGATCACTACATCGGTGAGCCGTACGAAGGTGACCTGCCGCTCGTCGAGGTGAGCAGGGCAGCGGCCGATTTCGACTTCGACGGCAAGGCAACGGTGTTCACCGAGTTCGTCGAGACCCTCCTGGACGCAGGCCTGGTCGCCCCGAACCCGGTGACCGCAGCCATCCTCACGAATCTCGACGAGATCCACAGCGTCAGCGACATGGCCAATCTGGCCCACTTGTAACCACCAACTCCAGCGGACGTTGAAAGCGACGACCGGCTTCTCACCACACGATCTGCTCAAGGTGCTGCGGCTGCAAAGCTCGTTCCGACAGGACTACCTGCTGTCGTTCGCCGACCAGTCGCACTTCACGCACTCTTTCCGGCAGCTGACCGGCTACACACCCGGCCAGTTCGACAAGACGTTTGATGTCTGATTTCTACAATCTTTCGCCGAGCTGTTGCGCTTGAGTTGTCCTTCGAAGGCAGCCGGCCTTCGAATCTGTTGAAAGGACACCACTCATGCGCAAGATCGGCTGGTTCGACATCTACGTCGAAGACATGGAACGGGCGCAAGCCTTCTACGAGACGGTACTCGACACCACACTGTCACCGATGGACGACCCAAACGACCCGACGGCACAGATGCGAGCCTTCGGCGACGACTTCACCTCCCACGGCGCTGGCGGCAGGCGCTGGTCAAGCTCGAGTACGCCAGCCCCAGCCGGGCGGTTTCGATGGTCTACTTCTCGTGCGACGACTGCGCTGTGGAACAGGCTCGTGTGTCGGCAGCCGGAGGCTCGATGGTGCGGCCGAAATTCTGGATCGGCGACCACGGCAACGTCTCGATCATCACCGACACCGAAGGCAACATGATCGGCCTCCATTCCACGACGGCATAGAGACCAAACCGCAGCAATCACGGGGCCGACGGTACCGACGAGATCACCCGGGTGGGATCGGTCAGTCCTGAGGCGTCAGCCTCCCACGGCCGAGACATCGAAATCACGAACCACGTGCCACCCATCTGCCCGCCGTGGATACTCGATCATGCCTCGAATAATCCTGCCACGGGCACCGAAGGAGCCGCCCGGAACTCCTCAAGCCGAGTGCCCGGGAATCGCGTCGGCGGGTGTCGGTCTTCCGTTGGGGAGCAGCTGCCGGATATCTGTTGGGCAGCGTCTTCAGCGGCGGTGCCGTGCTTCAATGACGGTGTGACCAGTGCTGACGCTCCCGCGCGAACTGTCGGGTGTGGCTGGTGCCGGCAGGATCGGTCGTCCGAGCAAGGCGATGGAGCGGCGGTCGGAGATTGTTGATGCGTTCATCCGGTTGGTGGCCGAGCGTGGTCTGGAGGGCGTGACGCTCGATGACGTGGCGTCGGAGGCTGGCGTGCAGCGTGCTGCTGCTCGTCATTTCGTCGGTAACCGCCCTGAGTTGATTGCTGCCGCGGTCGAGGTGAAGCGTCGTTATCGATCGACGGTCGAAGCGGCTGTCGGGAAGGTTTCCCGGTATCGAGCGTTTGATCGATGCGTTGTTTGGACGGGTATGGGTGCATGACCTCAGCGATGTAGATCACACGTTCGACGTGTTGATGCAGGAAGCGGCCAGCGGTCCGGCCGTTGTGGTCAGTCAGCTTGCCGTGGTCCATGACCTGCAAGAGGATGTTGTAGACGTCCGGATGGGCCTTCTCCATCTCGTCCATCAGCAGCACGCAATGCGGGTGCTGGTCGACGCCGTCGGTCAGCAGGCCGCCCTGGTCGAAGCCAACGTAGCCCGGCGGAGCGCCGATCAGCCGGCTGACGGTGTGCTTCTCCATGTACTCCGACATGTCGAAGCGCAGCAGCTCCACGCCCAGCGTCGAGGCGAGCTGCTTGGCCACCTCGGTCTTGCCGACGCCAGTCGGGCCGGTGAAGAGGTAGTTGCCGATCGGCTTCTCCGGCTCGCGCAGCCCGGCGCGCGACAGCTTGATCGCCGAGGCGAGGGCCTCGATCGCCTTGTCCTGGCCGAAGACGACGCGCTTCAGGGTCTTGTCGAGGTCCTTCAGCACCTCGGCATCGTCCTTGGACACGCTCTTCGGGGGGATGCGGGCGATCTTGGCCACCACCGCTTCGATTTCCTTCTGGGTGATCGTCTTGCGCCGCTTGCTCTCGGGCAAGAGGTGCTGGGCCGCACCCGCCTCGTCGATCACGTCGATCGCCTTGTCGGGCAGCTTGCGGTCGTGGATGTAGCGCGCGCTGAGGTCCACCGCCGAGCGGATCGCATCGGCCGTGTAGCGCACATCGTGGTGGTCCTCGAAATAGGGCTTCAGTCCCTTGAGGATCTTGAACGCGTCCTCGACCGTCGGCTCGTTGACGTCGATCTTCTGGAAGCGCCGCGCCAGGGCGCGGTCCTTCTCGAAGTGCTGGCGGTATTCCTTGTAGGTGGTCGAGCCCATGCAGCGCAGGGTGCCCGACTGCAGCGCTGGCTTGAGCAGGTTCGAGGCGTCCATCGCGCCGCCGCTGGTGGCGCCGGCACCGATCACCGTGTGGATCTCGTCAATGAAGAGGATGGCGTTCGGGTGCGCCTCCAGCTCCTTCATGACCGCCTTCAGCCGCTCCTCGAAGTCGCCGCGATAGCGGGTGCCGGCCAAGAGCGCCCCCATGTCGAGCGCGAAGATGGTGGTGTCGGCCAGTACCTCCGGCGTGTCGCCGTCGACGATCTTCTTCGCCAGCCCCTCGGCGATCGCGGTCTTGCCGACGCCGGGGTCGCCCACCAGCAGCGGGTTGTTCTTGCGCCGCCGGCAGAGAACCTGGATGCAGCGCTCGACCTCGAGGTCGCGCCCGATCAGGGGATCGACGCTGCCGCGCCGGGATTTCTCGTTCAGATCGACGCAGTATTTCTGCAATGCCGTCTCCTCGGCCTCCTTGCCACCGGTCTGCCCCTGCTGTGCCCGCGTTTCCTGTGTCGCCTCGGCGCCCTTCACCGGGCGGGGTTCGCCATAGGACGGATCCTTGGCGACGCCGTGGCTGATGTAGTTCACCGCGTCGTAGCGGGTCATGTCCTGCTCCTGCAGGAAATAGGCGGCATGGCTCTCGCGCTCGGCGAAGATCGCGACCAGCACGTTGGCGCCGGTGACCTCTGAGCGCCCCGAGCTCTGCACGTGGATGGCGGCGCGCTGGATCACCCGCTGGAACCCGGTGGTAGGGGCAGCCTCGGACCCCTCGATGTCGGAGATCAGCGCGTCGAGTTCCTCGTCGAGGAAGGCGACCACCGTCTTGCGCAGCTTGTCGAGATCGACCCCGCAGGCCTTCATGACCCGCGCGGCGTCGGGCTCGTCCAGCAGCGCCAGAAGGAGATGCTCGAGCGTCGCCAACTCGTGCTTGCGCTCGTTGGCATGGCCGAGCGCGTTGTGGATTGCGGCTTCTAGTGTGCTCGAGAACGACGGCATCGTTCGCATCCTTCCGGTCAGGGGTCGCCGGTTGGGGGCCGGCGCGGACAAGGTTGCCCGATCCTGCCCCTCACCCGTTAAACTTCGGTGTTATCGCGCACGCTTCAAGTGAGAATTTGTCGCACGCGGCTCGCAAGCGTAAAAATTTTGGTAAATGTGGCCGCCATGATCAGGTTGAGAACAGGTCGCGAGACCCGTTCACCGGAAATTGTCCTTTCGGCGGCGCAGATCGGCGAAGACCTCGGCATCCGGCGCCCCGGGCAGACCGACGGAGGCCTTCATCTCCGTCGCCGTTGCCCGCAGGAACGGGTTGGTCGCGCGCTCCAGATCGAGCCGTGCCGGGACCGTCGGCTTGCCCTCGGCGCGCAGCAGGCGGATGTCCTCGGCGCGGCGCGCCAGCGTCGGGTTGTCAGTATCTACCGAGAGCGCGAAGCGCAGGTTGCTCTCGGCATATTCATGCCCCGAGTAGACCAGGGTCGAATCTGGCAGGGCGGCAAGCCGGGTCAGCGTGCCCCACATGGCCTGGGGCGTTCCCTCGAAGAGCCGGCCACAGCCCATCACCATCAGGCTGTCTGCCGAGAACAGGGCCCCCGCCGCGCCGAAGTAGTACGCGATATGCCCGACCGTATGCCCGGGCACGTCGATCACCTCTGCCACGCTCGCCCCAAGTGCGACCGTGTCGCCGGCCACCAGTTCGCGATCGAGCCGGGGCAGCCGGTGCCCGTCGGCCGCAGCTCCCACCACTTCGGCGCCGAACGCATCGCGGAGCGCGTCCACTCCGGCGATGTGGTCGTTGTGGTGATGGGTGATGAGGATGAGGTCGAGCCCCCAGCCCCGTTCCGTCAGCGCCGCCGAGATCGGTCCCGCCTCCGGTGCATCCACCAGACCCACCTGGTCGCTCGCGGTGTCGCGGAGCAGATAGGCATAGTTGTCGGACAGACAAGGGACGATGACGATCTCAAGGGTCATGGGCGGGATCCTGTGAGTGGGTTGGCGCGAGTGTGTCGGATCGGCTAGGATTGTTCAATGCACCTCGATGTGGTGGACCTGCGCGCGTTTTACTACCGCACCCGCCTCGGGCGCGCGGCGCAACGCGCAATTCAGGAAGCACTGCGCGGCCTCTGGCCCGAGACCCGCGGTTTCGAGGTCGCGGGCTTCGGTTTCGCCGCACCCCTGCTGCGCCCCTTTCTCGCCGATGCCGCCCGGGTGATCGCGCTGATGCCGGGCCAGCAGGGGGTTATGCCCTGGCCGCCCGCGACGCCTAACGTCTGCGTGCTGGTGGAAGAGACCGAGTGGCCGCTCCCCACCGGCAGCATCGACCGGCTGATCGTCGCCCACGGACTGGAGACCTGCGATCGGCCCGACGCGCTGCTCGACGAGATCTGGCGCGTGCTCGCCCCGGGCGGGCGGGTCATCTTCATCGTCCCGAACCGCGCCGGCATCTGGGCGCGACGCGACGCGACGCCCTTCGGCTTCGGTCGTCCCTATAGCTTCGGCCAGATGGAGACGCTGCTGCGCCGCCACCGCTTCGCACCCGAGCGCCAGGCCGCAGCGCTCTATGCGCCGCCGTCGCACCGGAACTTCTGGCTGAAGACCGCGCATATCTGGGAGCGGCTCGGTCGCCGCTTCGAGCCGCGGCTGCTCGCCGGTGCGCTCATCGTCGAGGCGACCAAGCAGGTCTATGCCACGCCGCCGCCCTCCGGCTCGAAGGTAATCGTCCCCGGCCCGCTCGACGTGCTGGAAGGCCTGACCGGTCCGAAGCCGGAACCGGTCGCCGGCAACAGCCGCGGCACAGGCAGGGCCGTCGGCCTCGGCCTGCGCTCCGGAACCAGTCGGAGACGACTTCTTTGACCGGGTCCCGACCGCAGCGGGCTCTGGCGTATTGCCTTGCAGCAAGTGCGATGCTATCACCGCACCGGTTTCGCCGGGGGGCGAGTTCTTCTTGACTTAAGTCCCCGAATTTCCGGGCTTCTTCGCGCGGAATCGTCAGCTCTGGAAGGGTACACGTGTCCAGCTCCGCATCGTTGACCTCAGGAGTTGCCGGACGCTACGCGACCGCCCTGTTCGAGATAGCGCGGGACGGCAAGGATCTCGACAAGGTGGAAGCCGATATCGGCGCCCTGGAAGAGGCTCTCGCCGCAAGCGCCGACTTGCGCAACGTCATCGCTTCGCCGGTCTATTCGCGCGAGGACCAGGGCAAGGCGGTCATGGCGCTGGCGGGCAAGATGGGGCTCGGCCCCACGGTCGCCAATACCCTTGGCCTGATGGCGTCGAACCGCCGGCTCTTCGTGCTTCCCGGCCTCATCGCCCAGCTGAAGGTGTTGATCGCCGACCACCGCGGCGAGGTCACCGCCGAGGTGACCAGTGCGCGGCCGCTCAACGACGCCCAGGTCGCCGACCTGGCCGGTACGCTCAAGAAGAACGTCGGCAAGGACGTGACGCTCAAGGTCACGGTGGACGAGAGCCTGATTGGCGGCCTGGTGGTCAAGGTTGGGTCGCGCATGATCGACACCTCCATCCGCTCCCGGCTCGCCGCACTCCAGAACGCAATGAAAGAGGTCGGATAATGTCGATCCAAGCCGCCGAGATCTCGGCGATCCTCAAGGACCAGATCAAGAATTTCGGCCAGGAGGTCGAGGTCGCGGAGGTCGGTCGGGTGCTCTCCGTCGGCGACGGGATCGCGCGCGTGCACGGGCTCGACAACGTCCAGGCCGGCGAGATGGTCGAGTTCCCTGGCGGCATCCGCGGCATGACCCTGAACCTCGAATCCGACAACGTCGGCGTGGTGATCTTCGGCTCCGACCGCGACATCGGTGAGGGCGACGTGGTCAAGCGCACCCGCTCGATCGTGGACGTCCCCGTCGGCAAGGCACTCCTCGGCCGCGTGGTTGACGCGCTCGGCAACCCGATCGACGGCAAGGGCCCGATCGAGACCTCCGAGCGCCGCGTCGCCGACGTGAAGGCCCCCGGCATCATCCCCCGCCGCTCGGTGCACGAGCCGATGGCCACGGGCCTCAAGGCGATCGACGCGCTGATCCCCATCGGCCGCGGCCAGCGTGAGCTGATCATCGGCGACCGCCAGACCGGCAAGACCGCCATCGCGCTCGACACCATCCTGAACCAGAAGGTCTACAACGAGGCCGCCGGCGACGACGAGGGGGCCAAGCTCTACTGCGTCTATGTCGCGGTCGGCCAGAAGCGCTCGACGGTCGCCCAGCTGGTGCGCAAGCTGGACAAATCCGGGGCGCTCGCCTACTCGATCGTGGTCGCGGCCACCGCCTCCGAGCCCGCGCCCATGCAGTACCTCGCGCCCTATTCGGCCTGCGCCATGGCCGAGTACTTCCGCGACAACGGCATGCACGCGCTCATCATCTACGACGACCTCTCCAAGCAGGCCGTCTCCTATCGCCAGATGTCGCTCCTGCTCCGCCGTCCACCCGGCCGCGAGGCCTATCCGGGCGACGTCTTCTACCTGCATTCGCGGCTTCTGGAGCGCGCGGCCAAGCTCAACGCCGACAACGGCTCGGGCTCGCTGACCGCGCTGCCGGTGGTGGAGACCCAGGCCGGCGACGTCTCGGCCTATATCCCCACCAACGTGATCTCGATCACCGACGGGCAGATCTTCCTTAAGTCCGAGCTGTTCTACCAGGGTATCCGCCCGGCGGTGAACGTCGGCCTCTCGGTGAGCCGCGTGGGCTCCTCGGCGCAGACCAAGGCGATGAAATCGGTCGCCGGCTCGATCAAGCTCGAGCTCGCCCAGTACCGTGAGATGGCCGCCTTCGCCCAGTTCGGCTCCGACCTCGACGCGGCGACCCAACGCCTGCTGAACCGCGGCTCGCGGCTGACCGAGCTTCTCAAGCAGCCGCAGTACTCGCCCCTGACCAACGCCGAGCAGGTCGTGGTGATCTACGCCGGCACCAAGGGCTACCTCGACAAGCTCAAGGTCTCCGACGTTGGGCGCTTCGAGCGCGGGTTGTTGGCGCATCTGCACGCCAACAACCAGGCGTTGCTCGACAAGATCCGGGAAAAAGACCAGAAGATCGAGGGCGAGATCGACGCCGAGATCGCGGCGGCGATCGACGGTTTCGCCAAGACCTTCGCCTGATCCGCGCCAGCTAGGGAGCCCGGCCCATGCCGAGCCTTAAGGACCTCAAGCTCCGGATCGGGAGCGTCAAGTCCACTCGCAAGATCACCAAGGCCATGCAGATGGTCGCGGCCGCCAAGCTGCGCCGCGCCCAGGAGGCGGCCGAGGCGGCGCGCCCCTATGCCCAGCGCATGGAGGCGGTGCTCGGCAACCTCGCTACCGGCGTGGCGGGCAGCGCCGCAGCGCCGCGCCTCCTGGCCGGGACCGGGGCCGAGGACCGGCACCTCCTGGTCGTCGCCACCTCCGAGCGGGGCCTCTGCGGCGGGTTCAACTCGTCGATCGTCAGGCTCGCCCGCGCCCATGCCACCGACCTGGTGGCCAAGGGCAAGGCGGTGCAGATCGTCACCGTCGGCAAGAAGGGCCGCGAGCAGCTGCGCCGCGATTTCAGCTCGTATCTCGTCGGTCATGTCGACCTCTCCGAGGTGAAGCAGGTCGGCTATGTCAACGCCCGCACGATCGCCGACGACGTCCTGCGCCGCTTCAATGCCGGCGAGTTCGACGTCTGCACGATCTTCTTCAACCGTTTCCAGTCCGTGATGACCCAGGTTCCGACCGCCCGGCGGCTCATCCCGGCGGAGCTGGGGGACGATGCCGGCAGCGGCCCTGGCAACATGTACGAATACGAGCCGGACGAGGCCGCGATCCTCGCCGAGCTGCTGCCGCGCGGGGTGGCGACCAACGTCCTGACCGCGCTTCTGGAGAACGGCGCCTCCGAGCAGGGTGCGCGCATGTCCGCCATGGACAACGCCACCCGCAACGCCGGCGAGATGATCGACAAACTGACGATCATCTACAATCGTTCGCGCCAGGCCGCGATCACCAAGGAACTCATCGAGATAATTTCGGGCGCCGAGGCGCTCTAGGGGATACGGGAGAGACATCGCAATGGCGAAGCAAGCGGTCGGCAGGATCACCCAGGTCATCGGCGCCGTTGTGGACGTGCAGTTCGAGGACCACCTGCCCGAGATCCTGAACGCGCTCGAGACCGACAACAACGGCAAGCGGCTGGTGCTCGAGGTCGCGCAGCACTTAGGTGAATCCACTGTGCGCGCCGTCGCCATGGACGCGACCGACGGGCTGGTGCGCGGCGCGGAGGTCACCGACACCGGCAGCCCGATCATGGTGCCGGTGGGCGACGCGACGCTGGGGCGCATCCTGAACATCATCGGCGAGCCGGTGGACGAGAAGGGCCCGGTCGGGGCGTCCAAATCTCGCCCGATCCACCGCCCGGCGCCGGAGTTCTCCGAGCAGTCCACCGAGACCGAGATCCTCGTCACCGGCATCAAGGTCGTCGACCTGCTGGCGCCCTACGCCAAGGGCGGCAAGATCGGCCTCTTCGGCGGCGCCGGCGTCGGCAAGACGGTGCTGATCCAGGAGCTGATCAACAACGTCGCAAAGGTGCACTCGGGCTATTCGGTCTTCGCCGGCGTCGGCGAGCGTACCCGCGAGGGCAACGACCTCTACCACGAGTTCATCGAATCGGGCGTCATCAACATCGACGACCTGACGAAGTCCAAGGTGGCCCTGGTCTTCGGCCAGATGAACGAGCCGCCGGGCGCGCGCATGCGCGTGGCGCTGTCGGGCTTGACCGCTTGCCGAGCAGTTCCGCGACCAGTCGGGCACCGACGTGCTGTTCTTCATCGACAACATCTTCCGCTTCACCCAGGCGGGCTCCGAGGTCTCGGCACTTCTCGGCCGCATCCCCTCCGCCGTGGGCTACCAGCCGACGCTCGCCACCGACATGGGTCAGCTTCAGGAGCGCATCACCTCGACGCGCAACGGCTCGATCACGTCCGTGCAAGCGATCTACGTGCCGGCCGACGACCTCACCGACCCGGCCCCGGCCACTTCCTTCGCCCATCTCGACGCGACGACGGTGCTCAGCCGCGCCATCTCCGAGCTCGGCATCTACCCGGCGGTCGACCCGCTGGACTCGACCTCGCGCCTGCTCGATCCGATGGTCATCGGCGAGGAGCACTACCAGGTCGCCCGCGACGTCCAGGGCATCCTGCAGCGCTACAAGTCGCTGCAGGACATCATCGCCATCCTCGGCATGGACGAGCTCTCCGAGGAGGACAAGCTCACCGTCGCCCGCGCCCGCAAGATCCAGCGCTTCCTCTCCCAGCCCTTCGACGTCGCCGCGGTCTTCACCGGCTCGCCCGGCGTGCAGGTGCCGCTCGATGTCACCATCGACAGCTTCCGGCGGGTCGTCGCCGGCGAGTTCGACCACCTGCCCGAGGCCGCCTTCTACATGGTCGGCGGCATCGACGACGTGGTGAAGAAGGCCGAGCGCATGGCGGCGGAAGCAGCGTGACGGGAGCGGCCTGACATGGCGGACACGCTCCAGTTCGACCTGGTGAGCCCCGAGCGCCGGCTGGTCTCGGCGGCGGCCAGCCGCGTGCAGATCCCCGGCATGGAGGGCAACATGACGGTGCTGCCCAACCATGCGCCGTTCCTGACCACGTTGCGTCCCGGCATCGTGAGCGTCACAGCCGAGGGCGAGGTGACCGAATACGTGGTCACCGGCGGCTTCGCGGAAGTCTCGGCAACCGCTGCCAGCGTGCTCGCCGAGCATGCGGTGCTCCGCGCCGATGCCTCCGGGATCCTCGCGGACCTGCTGGCCGAAGCCGAGAAGGCGCTGGCCGAGGCCCCCGAGGACGGCCGTCTGACCGCCGGCCAGCGCGTCCGCGACGTCGCCGCGCTCAAGGCGCAGCTCGGATAGCAGCCGCGGTGCCCCTTTGCACCGGCTCGGCTCAACAGGAATTCGAGAAACCGCGCAAAACCAATACGTTGCGCGGCTTTTCTTTGAATCTGCTTCAACATCCGGGCTGCGACCGAACGCTAACCACCGGTAAAAAAGTGGCAAGCCGCATTCCAGCCGGATTCCAGCCGGATTCCAGCCCGCTTTTTTCCCGCTGTTTCAAATGGTTGTTCGTCTCCTCGGGCGCGAAGGCCGATCAAGCGGGAATCCACCCGGGGTCAGGGGCATGACCGCGGCGCTGCAGATGCCCGCCGTCCGGGGCACGCTGACCCCGGACCGTCCCATGGCCGACCTCACCTGGCTGCGGGTGGGCGGGCCGGCGGACTGGCTGTTCCAGCCGGCGGACGAGGCAGACCTCGCCGCCTTCCTCGCAGCCCTGCCGCCTGATGTGCCGGTGCTTCCTGTCGGCGTCGGCTCCAACCTGATCGTCCGCGATGGCGGCATCGCCGGGGTGGTGATCCGTCTCGGCCGCGGTTTCAACGCGATCCGGATCGAGGGCGATCAGGTCACGGCGGGTGCCGCCGCTCTGGATGCCCATGTGGCCCGCCGTGCCGCCGAAGCCGGCGTCGATCTCACGTTCCTGCGCACCATCCCCGGCACCATCGGTGGCGCCGCGCGCATGAACGCCGGCTGCTACGGCACCTACACTGCCGATGCCTTCGTGGCGGCGCGGGCGGTGACCCGGGCCGGCGAGATCGTCACGCTCGGTCCGGAGGACATGGGCTTCGCCTATCGCTCCACCGCGCTACCAGAAGGCCTGGTACTGACCGAGGTCACCCTCCGCGGCCCCCGAGGCGACCCAGAGGCGCTGTCCGCCCGCATGGACGACCAACTCGCTCGGCGCGACGCAACCCAGCCGACAAAGGATCGCTCCGCCGGCTCGACCTTCCGCAATCCGGCCGGTTTCTCCTCGACCGGCCGTATCGATGACGTCCACGACCTCAAGGCCTGGAAGCTCATCACCGACGCGGGAATGAAGGGGGCGACACTGGGCGGCGCCCAGATGTCGCCCATGCATGCGAACTTCCTCATCAACACCGGCGTGGCTACCGCCGCCGATCTCGAAAATCTCGGCGAACTGGTGCGAAAAAAGGTTTTCGAAACCAGCGGAATAGCGCTAGAGTGGGAAATCATGCGGATCGGCCGAACCTAGGGCCGGGCGCTGAACCCGACAAGGCCGGAACCGGCTGCGGGCAAAAAGTTGAGGCGGGCATGTCGAGCAGGACAGCAGCCCGCATCGCGGTCCTGATGGGTGGCCGGTCGGCCGAGCGCGAAGTATCGCTCAGCTCCGGCGCCGAATGCGCGGCTGCGCTGCGGTCGGAAGGATTCGACGTCGTCGAGATCGACGCCGGCCTTGATCTTGCGCGCGTTCTCAAGGACACCCGCCCCGACGTCGTCTTCAACGCCCTGCACGGTCGCTGGGGCGAGGATGGCTGCGTCCAGGGCATGCTGGAATGGCTGAGCCTGCCCTACACGAATTCCGGCGTGCTCGCCTCGGCGCTGGCCATGGACAAGCCTCGCGCCAAGCGGGTCTTCGTGGCCGCCGGCCTGCCGGTGGCCACCGACCTAATCGTCGCCCGCGAAGAGGTGCGCCACGCCCATCCGATGCCGCCACCCTACGTGGTCAAGCCGCTCAACGAGGGTTCCTCGGTCGGGGTCTACATCGTCAACGCAGGGGCGAATGGGCCGGCGCAGGTCTCCGACGACATGCCGGAGACGCTGATGGTCGAGGCCTATGCGCCGGGGCGCGAGATGACCGTCACTGTCATGGGCGACCGGGCGCTGGCGGTCACCGACATAATCTCCGACGGCTGGTACGATTATCACGCGAAATATGCGCCCGGCGGCTCGCGCCACGTCGTCCCCGCCGAGATACCGGCGGAGATCGAGGCCGCCTGCCTCGACTATGCCCTGCGCGCCCATGACGCGCTCGGCTGCCGCGGGGTCAGCCGCGCCGACTTTCGCTGGGACGATACGCGCGGCCTCGACGGGTTGATCATGCTGGAGCTCAACACCCAGCCGGGCATGACGCCGACGTCGCTGGCGCCTGAGCAGGCGCGGTATCGCGGCATTTCCTTTGGCAGCCTCGTGCGCTGGATGGTGGAGGACGCATCGTGCTCCCGGTGAAGGTTCCCCCGCGCCGCGATCCCGCGCCCTCGCGGCTGCGCTACAAACTCACGCGGCTCTGGCTGCGGCCACGCTTCCGAAAGTTCGCGAACTTCGGTCTGCCGATGCTGGCGGGCATCCTCGCCGCCTGGACACTGATGGCCGAATACGACCTGCGCGGCCGCGTGGAGGCGGGCATCGAGGCGGTGCGGGCCGCCATCGTCACCCGGCCGCAGTTCATGATCACCCGCATCGAGACGCCGGACGCCAGCGAAGATCTCGGCGAGCAGATCCGCATTGCCGCCTTCGTGACGCTGCCGGCCTCTAGCCTAGAGGTGAACGTGTCCGCGGTGCGTGACCGCATCGAGTCCCTCCATGCCGTAGAGCGCGCCCGCGTCCGCGCCCTGCCGTCGGGCGCGCTGGAGATCCGCGCCATCGAGCGGGTGCCGGTGGTGGTCTGGCGCGGCGGCGAGACGGTCGTGCTCCTCGACCAGCGCGGCGTGCGGGTGGCCGAAGTGGACAGCCGTCTGCGCCGGCCCGACCTGCCGCTGATCGCGGGTGAGGGCGCGGACCGGCAGGTGCCCGAGGCGCTGGCGATCCTGGAGATGGCGGGACCGATCCGCAACCGCGTGCGCGGGCTGGTGCGCATGGGCGAGCGACGCTGGGACGTGGTGCTCGACCGCGGCCAGGTGATCCGCCTGCCCGAGGCGGAGCCCGCGGCGGCGCTGGGGCGCGTCATGGCACTGCAGGTTGCCGAAGGTCTGCTCGAGCGGGACCTGACGGTGGTGGACATGCGCGATCCCCGCCGCCCGATGCTGCGGCTCACCGAGCATGCCACGGCGGAACTGATGCGGCTGCGCGCGATGGTCAAGGGAGAGGACGCATGAAGCGGGCACTCTACGAGGTGCAACGGGCGATGCGGTCGCGGCGCGAGACGGCGCTGCGCCGCGGAGTGATCGCGGTGCTCGACATCGGCACCTCGAAGGTTTCCTGCCTCGTGCTGCAATTCGTCCCAGAAGAGGTGGGCGAGGGCGCCGAGACCAGACCGGTTCTGCGCCAGGGCGCCTTCCGGGTAATCGGTGCCGCCAACACCCGCTCGCGCGGTATCGCTCAAGGCGAGATCGCAGCGATGGAAGAATGCGAGCGCGCGGTGCGCACCGCGATCCAGGGCGCGCAGAAGATGGCGAACCTGCGCGTCGATCATGTGGTCGTGTCCTTCTCCGGCGGGCGGCCGCGCTCCTATGGCGTGACCGGCGAGACCGAGGTCGAGCACGGGGCGGTGGCCGAGCGTGACATCGGCCACGTGCTCGCCGCCTGCGATATTCCCGACTATGGCCAGGACCGGGATCCGATCCATGCGCTGCCGGTGAACTTCTGCCTCGACCATCGCACCGGCCTGACCGACCCGCGCGGGCAGGTGGGCCGCAAGCTCGCCGTCGACATGCACCTCGTCACCGTGGCCGCGACCCCGCTTCGCAACGTGCTCCATTGCATCCGCCGCTGCGACCTCGAACTCGCCGGCGTCGTCGTCGCCCCCTATGCCAGCGGCCTTGCCAGCCTCGTCGAGGACGAGCAGGAGCTGGGTGCTGCCTGTATCGACATCGGCGGCGGCACCACCGGCATCTCGATCTTCGCGCGCCGGCAGATGATCTATGCCGACTGCGTGCGCATGGGCGGCGGCCACATCACCGGCGACATCTGCCAGGGCCTGCAGGTCTCGACCCAGGACGCCGAGCGGCTGAAGACCATGCACGGCGGACTGGTCGCCACCGGCATCGACGACCGCGACATGATCGAGCTGCCTTCGATCCTCGGCGACTGGGAGCACGACCGCCGGCAGATCTCGCGCTCCGAGCTGATCGGGGTGATGCGCCCCCGCGTCGAGGAAATCCTCGAGGAGGTGCGCGCGCGCCTCGACGCCTCTGGCTTTGAGTACCTTCCGAGCCAGCGCGTCGTGCTGACCGGTGGAAGCTCGCAGATCCCCGGATTGGAGTCCGTCGCGTCCCATATCCTCGGCCGCCAGTGCCGGGCCGGCAAGCCGCTCAGGGTGCAGGGCCTGCCGCAATCGGCCACCGGGGCGGCATTCGCCACCGCCGTCGGACTGGCGATGCATGTCTCCCATCCCCAGGACGAGTGCTGGGATTTCGAGGTCCCCGCAGACCGCCAGGGGGCCCGCCGGGTCGCCCGTGCGCTGCGGTGGTTTAAGGAGAACTGGTAACTTGCGTATATTCAGGGGGAATCCGCGTGATCTAGTGCGGAACCACAATATATTGGGGCTAACCCGATGAATCTGCGTGACCCTAGCGGTGCTTTCCGCTACGATCTCGAATCAAGACGAAGGAATTCCGCGCGGGGGCGCGGATGCAGGGGCGAACACAACAGGCGGATGACACCATGGCTTTGACACTCAGCATACCGGTTACCCAGGACCTCAGCCCCCGGATCACGGTGATCGGGGTAGGCGGCGCGGGCGGCAACGCCGTGAACAACATGATCGAGAAGGAGCTCGAGGGCTGCGAGTTCGTGGTGGCGAACACCGACGCCCAGGCGCTGCAGCAGAGCCGGGCGACCAACAAGCTCCAGCTCGGTGCTCGTGTGACCGAAGGCCTCGGCGCCGGTGCCCGGCCCGAAGTGGGCGCAGCGGCGGCCGAGGAGAGCATCGAGGACATCGTCGAGCGGCTGTCCGGCTGCCACATGTGCTTCATCACCGCCGGCATGGGCGGCGGCACCGGCACCGGGGCGGCACCCATCATCGCCAAGGCAGCGCGTGAGATGGGCGTGCTGACGGTGGGCGTTGTGACCAAGCCTTTCCAGTTCGAGGGCTCGCGGCGGATGCAGCAGGCAGAAGTCCGGCGTCGAGGAACTGCAGGCGCATGTCGACACGCTGATCATCATCCCCAACCAGAATCTCTTCCGGCTGGCCAACGAGAAGACCACCTTCACGGACGCCTTCGCGCTGGCCGACGACGTGCTCTACCAGGGTGTCAAGGGCGTCACCGACCTGATGGTCCGGCCCGGCATCATCAACCTCGACTTCGCCGACGTGCGCTCGGTGATGAACGAGATGGGCAAGGCGATGATGGGCACCGGCGAGGCCACCGGCGAGGACCGCGCGGTGCAGGCCGCCGAGAAGGCGATCGCCAACCCGCTGCTCGACGAGATCAGCCTCAAGGGCGCCAAGGGCGTGCTGATCAACATCACCGCCGGCCCCGACCTCACGCTGTTCGAACTCGACGAGGCGGCCAACCGCATCCGCGCCGAGGTCGATCCGGAGGCCAACATCATGGTCGGCTCGACCCTCGACCCGGAGATGGCCGGCGTCATGCGGGTCTCGGTGGTCGCAACCGGCATCGACGCCGCGGCACGCGCCGAGCTGGAACCGATGCCGTTGCGCAAGCTCGCCGAGCCGGTCGCGGCTCCGCGTGCAGCGGCACAACCCCAGCCCCAGCGCCAGGCCGATCCGGCACCACAGCCCCAGCCTGAAGTGGCTCGCGCCCCGAGCTTCGCCGACGCCCAGTACGTCACCGACGAGGATGAGGCGGCCGAGTACGCTGCGCCCATCGCAGACGAGGCGGTGCCGCAGCCCGCGGCGGTCCAGCGCACCGCGCCCTACGGTCAGCCGAAGATCGACCCGAACGCGGTCCGCCGCCCCGGCGATCCCTCACCCGAGGCCCTGCGCCGGTTGCAGGCCGCCGTGCAGAACGTGCCCAAGGCCGAGCCGATGGTCCGCACGGTCGCCCCTTCGGCGGCGCGCGAGGCGGTCAGCTCGAGCCGGCTGACCATCAACAGCCTGATCCACAAGATGACCGGCCAGGTCACCCGCGATCCCGCCGCGCCGCGGGCCCGCGCCTCCGAGCCGGGGTTCGAGCCGCAGGCCCAGCAGGTCGCGGGCTCCGACTTCGAGGATACCGAGCGCGAACGCGTCGACATTCCCGCCTTCCTGAGGCGGCAGGCCAACTGAGCTCGGAGGGCCGCTTCCCCCCCCCCGCTTGCGGGCTCTCCGATGAAGGCACCCGGTCCAACCGGGTGCCTTTTTTCCTGCTCTATCTGCAACAAGAGCGAGGCAAGCCACAAAGACGTCTGCCAGGTCTGCAATCATGTCCACAAGACATACATTCCGGGCAAGGCATGCGACGTTCCGATCGGTGCCGTGAAGTGCGCCTGCAAGGTGACCGACAATCGCGCGCGCGGAGGAATCGACGGGGCCGTCTGTGCACAGTTCGTCAAGAACGACTACGCCATCCACCGCGACGGCAAGAACATGCCAAATCCCTTCGAAGAGAGCGGGGGCAAGATCAGCAAGGCGAATTCCGTGGTCCTGATGAGCGCAATCCAGCTGCAGACATTCAAGGACGCGATCGTCAAGGGTATCACGGACCAAGGGAACTGGGCGCCCAACACCAGCATCGAGAGCGTGCCTTTCATCTTCGGCCCTGGCACGGTCGCGACCATCGAACTCGCCGATACTCTGGCCAGTTTCAACGGCAGGCAGAAGGGGAGCGGCATCAAGGCCAAGGTACACTGCGGTCTGGACGGCGTTTATCGGTTCGCCCACTGGGCCGGCATGATCGCCTGAACCGATCTGCGCTTGGCTGTTACAATCGGTCACAAAGCTTGATTTGTTGATATTGCATCAAATTCCTATGTTGCCATGGATCAGGTCGGCTTGGTCCTTGGGGAAGGCCGGCCCGGACCAGCGGGGGCAGGGATGCGTACCACTCTTAAACGCGAGACGACGCTCGTCGGAATGGGACTCCATTCCGGTCGTCCCGTGCGGCTGGCGCTGCGGCCCGCGCGCTCCGGCGGCATCCGCTTCCGGCGGGTGGACGTGACCGACCGCGACAATGTCATTCCGGCGCGCTTCGATCTGGTGAGCGACACCACGCTCTGCACCCAGCTCACCAACCACCGGGGCGTGTCGGTGGCGACGGTCGAACACCTGATGGCGGCACTCGCCGGCACCGGGGTCACCGACGTGCTCATCGACATCGACGGGCCGGAAGTGCCGATCATGGACGGCAGCGCGCGGCGCTTCGTGCAGTCGATCCTGCGCGCGGGCCGGGCCGGCGTGGCGGGGCCGCTGAGGGCGATGCGGGTCCTGAAGCCGGTGCGCGAGGAGCACGGTGCAGCGTTCGCCGAGCTGCTGCCGGCGCCGGTGCTCTCCATCGACTTCGAGATCGAGTTTCCCGACCAGGCGATCGGACGCCAGCACAAGGTGCTCGCGATGCCGAACGGCGTCTTCCTGCGCGAACTCAGCGACAGCCGCACCTTCTGCCGCCGTGCCGACGTCGAGGCAATGCAGGCGAACGGGCTGGCGCTCGGCGGCTCGCTCGACAACGCGGTGGTGGTCGAGGGCGACCGGGTGCTCAACCCGGGTGGACTGCGGCGCTCCGACGAATTCGTGCGTCACAAGATGCTGGACGCGCTCGGTGACCTCGCGCTGGCCGGTGCGCCCGTTCTCGGCGCCTATCGTGGCGTACGGGCGGGACACGGGCTGACTAACCAGCTCCTGCGCCGGCTCTTCGCGACGCCGGGTGCCTGGGACGAGATCGAGCTCGACGCCGCGGCGGCGGGGCTACTGCCCGGGGCGGGCGTCGATGCGGCGGATCTCCGCCGCGCGAGCTGAGGCAGCAATAATACAGGCAGCGAGCGCAGCCCTCCGGGGCTGCGCTTTTCGTTTCAACCCCCCTCGGAGCTATGCTAGTTCCCAAGCGTCGGCGAGGCCGACCCGCCGCAGTTCCGCGGGCGGACCGCAAGGGGTCAGGATGGCAGAGGCACGCTTGGCAGGCCGGGGATGGGCGCTCGTCGCCGTGCTCGCCGCGGTCGTGGTCCTCGGCGGCTGCTCGCGGGTCCCGCGGATACCGAACCCGTTCGGAGGACCCCGGGAAGCGCCGATCGAGACGCAGACACCCCAGCAGATCTACCTCGGCGGCGAGGCGCTGCTCGCCGACGGCCGGCCGCGCGAGGCAGGCGAGCAGTTCTCCGAGGTCGAGCGGCTCTACCCCTATTCGGACTGGGCCAAGCGCGCGATGCTGATGTCGGCCTTCGCCTATCACGAGGGCGCGCTGTACGCCGAGAGCCGGGCTGCGGCAGAGCGCTACCTCGACTTCTTCCCCGCCGACGTCGACGCGCCCTATGCCCAGTTCCTGATCGCGCTCAGCTACTACGACCAGATCGTCGATATCGGCCGCGACCAGGCCAACACCTTCGATGCGTTGCAGGAGATGCGCGACATCATCGAGCGCTACCCCGACAGCGAATACGCCCGCTCGGCGCAGTTGAAGTTCGAGCTGGCACTCGACCACCTTGCCGGCAAGGAGATGGAGGTCGGGCGCTACTACCTTGGCCGCGGCCACTATACCGCCGCCATCAACCGCTTCCGCGTGGTGGTCGAGGACTACCAGACCACCACCCACACGCCCGAGGCGCTGCACCGGCTGGTGGAGAGCTACCTCTCGCTCGGCCTCGTCAACGAGGCGCAGACCGCGGCCGCGATCCTCGGCCACAATTTCCAGGGCTCGATCTGGTACGCCGACACCTATGTGCTCCTGACCGGGCGCGGGCTGCGGCCCGCCGATGCCGGCGGCGGCTGGCTCAGCACCACCTATCGCCAGGTCGTGCGCGGGACCTGGCGCTGAAGCGCGGCATACGCGGCGGCATGCTGCAGGCATTGACAATCCGCGACGTGGTGCTGATCGAGCGGGCCGAGCTGCGTTTCCAGCCCGGACTGAACGTGCTGACCGGCGAGACCGGGGCGGGCAAGTCGATCCTGCTCGACGCGCTCGGTTTCGTGCTCGGCTGGCGCACCCGCGGCGATCTCGTGCGCGCCGGCGCCGAGCAGGGGGAGGTCATCGCCGAGTTCGCGCTGGCGCCCGGCCATCCGGCGCAGGCGATCCTTGCCGAGGCCGGCCTGCCCGCGGACGAGGTGCTCATCCTGCGCCGGTCGGTGGCAGCCGATGGCCGCCGCCAGGCCTGGGTGAACGACCGCCGCGTCACCGCCGAGACCCTGCGCGGCCTCTCCGACACGCTCATCGAGCTGCACGGCCAGCAGGACGACCGCGGTCTGCTCGACCCGCGGGTCCATCGGGAGCTGCTCGACAGCTTTGCCGGCGCGGATGCCGGGCTGGCGGAGGTCCGGGCCGGATGGGCCGCGCGGGCGGAGGCGGCTGCAGCGCTGGAAGCCGCGCAAGCCGCGGCGGCCGAGGCGGCGCGGGACGCCGACTGGCTGGCGCACGCCATGGCCGAGCTTGACGCGCTGGCGCCGCGGGAGGGCGAGGAAGCGGAGCTGGACCTGCGGCGCCGCCAGCTCCGGTCTGCCGAAAGGATCCGCGCCGATGTCGCCCGGGCTGCCGCAGCCCTCGGGCCGGAGGGGGCCGAGGCGCCGCTGGTGCAGGCGCTGCGCTGGCTGGAGGCGGCCGCACCACAGGCCGAGGGTGCGCTCGATCCCGCCCTCGACGGGCTCGGGCGGGTGCTCGACGAACTGGCCGAGACCTCCCGCACGATCGAGGCCCTGCAGGCCGACCTCGGCGACGGGCCGGGCGAGCTGGAGGCGGTGGAGGAGCGGCTCTTCGCCATCCGCGCCCTCGCCCGCAAGCATCAGGTGCAGCCCGATGCGCTGGCCGGGCTGGCCGGGGACCTGCGCGCGCGGCTGCGGGCCATCGACGATGCGGCCGGGACGATCGAGCGCCTCGCCGCGGCCCTCGCCGGGGCCGAGCGCGCCTATGCGGCGGCGGCGGCGCGGCTCGGGGCGGTTCGGCGCGAGGCGGCGGGGCGGCTGGACGCGCGGATGGCCGAGGAGCTGCCGCCGCTGAAGCTCGGCCGGGCGGTGTTCGCGACCGAGGTGACGGCAGCGGAGCCGGGGCCGCAGGGCAGCGAGCGGGTGCGGTTCACCGCGGCGATCAACCCGGGCGCTCCGCCGGGGCCGATCGACCGGATCGCCTCGGGGGGCGAGCTGTCGCGGTTCCTGCTCGCGCTCAAGGTCTGCCTCAGCGGGCGGGCCAGCGGGCTCGTCCTGATCTTCGACGAAATCGACCGCGGCGTTGGCGGCGCCACGGCGGATGCGGTGGGCCGTCGGCTGGCGGCGCTGGCTGCGAGCGCGCAGGTCCTGGTCGTCACCCATGCGCCGCAGGTGGCGGCGCGGGCGGCGCACCACTGGCGGGTCGGCAAGCGGGTCGAGGGTGCGCGGACCCGGACCGAGGTGGAAGCCCTCGGCCCGGCCGAGCGCCAGGAGGAGATCGCCCGGATGCTGGCCGGGGACATGGTCACCGCAGAGGCCCGCGCCGCCGCCGGAGTGCTGATCGCCGGGTGACCGAACTCCGGGCCGTCGCGGGATATCCAGTGCGGAGATTTTGCAACATACTGTTTTTGAAAGATAATCGTAGTAAATGCGGGATTAACGTACCTACACGAACCCGCCCGTTCGGTGCCAGCGCCCGCACCGGCTCGCCCAGTCGCCCCTTGCATGCGGCGCGGGCGTGGCTAGGGTCGGGCGAGCCGGAACGAGGAGGCGCGCATGTCCGAGCGCAGGACGCTGCTTCTGACCGGCGCCAGCCGGGGGATCGGACACGCCACCGTCAAGCGCTTTTCCTCGGCCGGGTGGCGGGTGATCACCTGCTCGCGGCACGCCTTCCCGGAGAACTGCCCCTGGGACGCCGGCGAGGAGGACCACGTGCAGGTGGACCTTGCCGATCCCCACAGCACCATCGCGGCGGTCGCCGATATCCGCAGGCGGCTGGCCGGCGGGCGGCTGGATGCACTGGTGAACAACGCCGGGATCTCCCCCAAGGGCGACGGCGGCGCGCGGCTGGACACGCTGACCACCGACCTCAAGACCTGGGGCCATGTCTTCCACGTCAACTTCTTCGCCAGCGTGGTGCTGGCGCGCGGACTGGTGGCGGAACTGGCGGCAGCACAGGGCGCCATCGTCAACGTCACCTCGATCGCCGGCGGGCGGGTGCATCCCTTCGCCGGGGCGGCCTATGCCACCTCCAAGGCGGCGCTGGCGGCGCTGACGCGCGAGATGGCGCATGACCTGGGACCGCTGGGCATCCGGGTGAACGCAATCGCCCCGGGCGAGATCGAGACCGATATCCTGAGCCCCGGCACCGAGGCGCTGACCGGCACGATCCCGCTGCGCCGCCTCGGCAGGCCCGAGGAGGTGGCGAGCGCCATCTACTACCTCTGCAGCGCCGACAGTTCCTACGTCTCGGGCACCGAGATCGAGATCAACGGCGGCCAGCACGTATGAGCGCAGCCCCATGGCGGGACCATTACGGGAAACCGCTGCCGATGCCTACCTTCACGGTTGCGTTAACTCCCGAAAAGGATAACCATGCCGTCAGGTGGAGGACGGTCCACAGCGCAAGTCAGTCGAATTCGGGTGCGGACGGTGCCTCCCGGCACCGGTGGGTTGGGAAGTAGAGTACCATGATCGTCCGAGGTCATGTCAAATGGTTCGACGCCACGAAGGGCTACGGCTTCGTGGTGACGCCGGACGACGAAGGTGACATTCTTCTGCACGGCAACGTGCTCCGGACCTTCGGCTTCACTTCGGTGGCCGAAGGCGCGGAGGTCGTGCTGCGCGTCCAGACCACCGAGCGCGGGCGGCAGGCGATCGAGGTGGTCGATGTGGTCCCGGGAGAGGCGTCGGGCGAGAGCGGTGCCCACATCGCCGAGCTTCCGCCGGGAACTGCGGCCGGCCCGCTGGAGCCGGCGCGGGTGAAGTGGTTCGACCGGTCAAGGGCTTCGGCTTCGTCAACCTCTACGGCAAGCCCGAGGACGTGTTCCTGCACATGGAGACGCTGCGCCAGTACGGCTATGGCGAAGTCGTGGCCGGCGACGTGCTGGCGGTGCGGGTGACCGCCGGGCCGCGCGGGCCGATGGTCTACGAGGTGCGGAGCTGGGACTATGTGGCGCGGCTGCGCGCGGTCGGGGATCCGAGTGTCTAGACTTGCGGCCTGGGGGCTTGCCTTCGTCCTGGCGGCGGGTGGTGCGGCCGCCGAGGAATGCGCGCCGGACGTGCTGGACCTGCGGGACGGCAATTCCACCCTGCGCTTCCAGACCGAAGTGGCCGATACCGAGGCCTCGCGGGCGCTGGGGCTGATGAACCGCGATGCCATGCCGCGGTTCTCGGGCATGCTCTTCGTCTATCCCCGGCCGGGGCCGGTGGCGTTCTGGATGCGCAACACGCGGATCCCGCTCGACATGCTGTTCTTCGACGAGACCGGGCGGCTGACCCACATCCACGAGAACGCGGTGCCCTTCGACGAGACGCCGATCCCGGGGGGAAATGATATCCTCTTCGTGCTCGAGATCAACGGCGGGATGGCACGGGAGCTCGGCATCGATCTCGGCGCGGAGCTGCGGCATCCGGCGGTCGACCCCGACCTGGCCGCCTGGTCCTGCGACGACTGAGGCGAAAGAGCAGGCCGGGGTGCAACGGGGACAGTGAAGATGATGAGCCGCAAACCGCCCGCCTTTCCCATCGGCATCGAGGAAGAATACCTGCTGGTCGATCCCGAGACCCGCTCACTGTCCTCCCGCCAGCCGGCGGGCTTCATGGACCGGTGCAAGGAGCTGCTGGGCGGCCGGGTTACCCACGAGTTCCTGCAGGCGCAGGTGGAGATCGGCACCGGGGTCTGCGCCACGGTGGCCGAGGCGCGCGCCGAGATCCTGGAGCTGCGCGGTGCGGTGGCCGGGGCGGCCCGGGAGTTCGGGATGCGGATGATCGCCGCCTCCACCCACCCCTGGGCGCACTGGCGCGAGCAGGAGCCGGTGGACATGGAGCGCTACCGAATTCTCGGCGCCGAGCACCGCAGCCTCGCCCGGCGGATGGCGATCTGCGGGATGCACGTCCACGCCGGGATCGAGGATCCGGACCTGCGCGTGGACCTGATGAGCCAGGTCGCCTATTTCATGCCGCACCTGCTGGCGCTGTCCACCTCCTCGCCGTTCTGGGAGGGGCACGACACCGGGCTGAAAGCGTTCCGGCCCATCATCATCGGCGACCTGCCGCGCTCTGGCTTGCCGGAGGTCTTCGAGAGCTGGAGCGACTGGCAGGAGCTGCTGCAGATGCTGGCCGAGACCGGGATGGTCACCGATCCGTCGAAGATCTGGTGGGACATCAGGCCGAGCGGCAAGCATCCGACGCTGGAGATCCGCATCTGCGACATCTGTACCCGCGCCGAGGACGGGCTGACCATTGCCGCACTCTATCAGTCGATCCTGGCGTTCCTCTACCACCTCAAGGCGAACAACCAGCGCTGGCGGCACTACCGGCGGCTCCTGATCCTGGAGAATAAGTGGCGCGCGCAGCGCTACGGGGTCGAGGCCGAGATGGGGGATTTCGGCAAGCGGGTGGTGGTGCCCTTCGCCGACCTGATCGACGAGCTGGTCGAGATCCTGCGACCGCACGCCGAAGCGCTGGGCTGTGTGTCCGAGGTCGAGCACGCCCGCACCATCGTGCGGCGGGGCACGAGTGCGGACCAGCAGCTGGGCATCTACAACGCGGCCCTGGCGCAGGGTTCCGGCGAGCACGAGGCGCAGGTCAGGGTGGTGGACTGGCTGATCGAGCAGTCGGTGACGCCGGGCGGTGACACAGTGTCACCATAGGCAATGCGTTGTTATAAAAGAATAAAAGTGTTAACGTCCGCCGTCGGCACGTTGCGCGGGGGAGCGCTGTCAGGCGGCGGCGGCCTCCAGGGCGGGATAGCGGAGGGCCAGGGTGACGCCCCGGGCGATGTTCAGCACCATCAGGGCCGCCCAGAGGCCGTGGTTGCCAAAGGCGGGCAAGAGGACCAGCAGGGCCGCGAGATATATTGCCACCGAGATCGCCATGGCGTTGCGGAGGTCGCGGGTGCGCGTGGCGCCGATGAAGATGCCGTCGAGCATCCAGGCGCCGATGCCGACCAGCGGTGCCGCCACCATCCAGGGCAGGTAGTCGCGCGCCGCGGCGCGGACTTCCGGCGAGGTCGTCATGATGTCGATGATCGCCGGCCCGCTGACGAAGAACACCGCCGCCAGGGCCACGGAGAAGCCGACCCCCCATTGCGAGGACATGATCGAGGCCCGGCGCAGCTCGGCCCGCGCCCGCGCGCCCATGGTCTGCCCGACCAGCGCCTCGGCGGCGAAGGCGAAGCCGTCCAGCGCGTAGGCGGTGATCGAGAGGAACTGCAGCAGCACCTGGTTGGCCGCCAGCGTCACGTCGCCGAGGCCGGCGCCGAGGAAGAGAAAGGTGGTGAAGCTCGCCTGCAGCAGCACCGAGCGCAGCAGGATGTCGCCGTTGACCTGCGCCATCCGCCGTAGCCGCAGCGGGTCCAGCACCTGGACCCAGCCGGGCAGCGCGCCCGCCGCGAAGGCCCCCCGGCAGAGCCAGAGGCCGAGCGCCAGGCCCGACCACTCGGCGATCAGCGTGGCGATCGCCACGCCCTCGACCCCCCAGCCGAGGCGCAACACGAAGACGAGGTCGAGCACGACGTTCAGCCCGTTCATCACCACCTGGAGCACGAGGACGCCGCGGGTGCGCTCCAGCGCGATCAGCCAGCCGGTGATCGCGTAGAGCGCGATGGTGGCGGGCGCCCCCCAGATGCGGATGGCGAGATAGTCGCGCGCCAGGGCCTCGACCTCGGCCGAGGCGGGCGCCAGCCGGAACGCGCCCCAGAAGAGCCCCGCCTGCGCCGAGATCAGCACCAGCCCCGCCGCGCCGCCGATCGTCAGGCCGCGCAGCAGCAGCGCCGCCGCCTCCGCCTCGTCGCCGGCGCCGCGTGCCTGGGCGACCAGGCCGGTCGTGCCCATGCGCAGGAAGCCGAAGATCCAGTAGACCGAGGTCAGGATGACCGCGCCGAGCCCCACGGCGCCGATGGGCGCCGCGGCGCCGAGCTGGCCGACCACGCCGGTATCGACCGCGCCGAGCAGCGGGATCGTCGCGTTGGAGAGGACGATCGGCAGTGCTACGGCGAGCACCCGGCGGTGGGTGATGGCCGATGCGGAGGCGCGATGTTCCACTTGCGGCACCCTTCCCGGCCCTGAGCGCCCCGGAGCGTTGCTTGTTGTGCGGGCGGTCGCCCAGTACAGTCGCGGTGTCAAGGCCCGGGAGGCCCATCGCCATGCCGGAGCGCGCCGTGCTCTCCTATACGCCCGGATCACCCTTCGCGCGAATGGCGCGGGTGGCGATCCGCGAATGGGCGCTGCCGGTCGAGGAGGCCGAGGTCGTGTTCCCGCCGCCGGCCGAGGTCTCGGCGCTCAATCCTCTCGGCCAGGTCCCGGTGCTGACGGTGGACGGCCAGGCGCTCTATCCGACCCTCATCATCCTGGAGCGGCTGTGGTCGATGGCCGATCGGACCGGCGAGACCTACGACCCCGCGCGCGACCGGCAGCTGCTGCTGACCATCCTTTCCGCTGGCGACGCGCTGGTGGCGGCGACCTACCAGCGCTGGGCGGGGCTCGGCCCGGTCGGCCCGAACGTGGTCGGCTACGACCCGGCCGAGCGCAACCTTGGCCGGGTACGCGCGACGCTCGACTGGCTGGAGGGGAACCCGCGGATGACCGCCCTCGGGGCCTCCATCACGCCGCCGCCGGTGGCGCTCGCATGCCTCCTGCTCTGGATCGGGGCGCGCGGCGGCCTCGACTGGCCGGTCCCGCCGGGTCTCGCCGCAATCATCGGCGCGCTCGACGAGCGCGAGAGCTTCCGCCTCACCCGTCCCGGGGCGTGGCGGCCGCGGGCCTGACGGCCGCAGCGTCAGCGCTGCCGGACGGCATCAGGAAATGCCCGGTCGCCTGGGCGAACAGCCGCGCGCGGTTGTCCTGCCAGGCCTCGACGTGCACGGTGGCGTAGCGCCGGCCCATGCGGTTCACCCGCGCGCGGGCATAGGCGTCGCGGGGCAGGCCGGAGCGCAGGTAGTCGACGGTGAAGGCTATGGTCTTGGGCATCGGCGGGAAACGCCCGGCATCGATGGCGGCCGCAGCCTCGCCGCCGCCCTCCATGCGGTCCCAGACCACCTGCCAGGCCAGCTCCATGATCGCCGCGATCTCGAGGAAGGCGCCGGTCGCCCCTCCGTGCAGCGCGGGCAGGACCGGGTTGCCGATCAGCTTCTCGTCGAAGGGGAGCTGGGCGGTCAGCTCGTCGCCGCGGCGGTCGAAGACCACGCCGAGGTGCCGGGCATAGGGCACCCCGGCCACCATGCGCGCCAGGGCAGCGTCACGGCGCTGCTTGACCACCTGCACCGGCTCGGGCGGGGGGCGGCGGGTCACCGCGCCGCCCGCTCGGCGGTGAAGGTGCCGTGCGAGGCCGCCACCGGCGCGTCGATGTCGTCGGTGTAGGCGAGCCCGCGGACGAAGGCGACCGCCCGGGTCATGCGGAAGCACTCGGCCCGCGCGTAGAGCCGCAGTCCGGGCTGGGCGGCGCGCATGTAATCGATGCGCAGGTCGATGGTCGCCGTGCCCGCCGGCGCCTCGGGATGCGCCATCACGCTCGCCCCCGAGCAGGTGTCGAGCAGTGCGGTCACCACGCCGCCATGCAGCACGCCGGTCTCGGGATCGCCTATGAAGCGCGGGTCGTAGTCGAGCGCCATCAGCACCCAGCCTTCGCCGATCTCGAGAACCTCCATGCCGAGGTCGCGCGAATGCGGGATCGCCTGGATGAACTGCCGGGCGATGCGGGCCTTCTGCACGGCGGCTTGCTCGGCGTCCATCGGCTCCTCGGACAGCGGGCGGCGCGCGCCACATCGCCACATTCCCGGCCTGAGTTCAAGCGGGCGGACGCCACAGATTGGGACGGCGGTAGACTTCGCGGAAGCCGCCGCGGACGATGTTGCGGAACGACGGCGACGCCTCGCCGGGCAGCGGCGCGCCGGTTTCGATCACGAAGCCGCGGCAGCCCTCGGCGATTCCCACGGCGATGCGCGCGGCCATCAGCGCCCCCTGGACGCCGCGCCCGCGATAACTCGGCAGCGTGCCGGCGAAGCCCAGCCAGCCGAGCCCCGCGCCGAGGAACAGCGCGCCGATGCCGACCGCCCGGACCCCGTCCCTGGCCACGAAGCAGCGCCAACCCGGCCGCCCGACCAGCGCCGCGACCCAGGGCGCGAGACCGGGCGGCGCGCCGTAGGCGGCGCAGAACACCGCGCCGAACCCGGCCGCGTCGCCGGCACCGGCGGGGCTGATATCGAGATCGGTCGCGGCCTCCGCCGCCTCGGGCGGGCGGGCGAACTTGACCCAGGGCCGCGGATGCGGCGCGAGCCCGCGCGCCGCGGCGATCGCGGCGAGCGCGGTCGCGGTCGGTGCGACCTGCAGCACCCAGGTCTTCAGGCCCGCCCCCTCGAGGGAGGCGATCGCTTCGTCGACGTCGCCCTCGCTGGCGTTTCCCGCGAGCCCGTAGCCGAGCAGCCGGTTGAAAACCATGCTGCCGTCGAGGCCGGGCGCCATCAGCAGGACGCCGTCGCCGATCGGCCGGTGCGTGACCCCGTAGGCGCTGCGCGTCTCGGGCGGCGCGGCCGCCCAGAAGTCGGCGGCGGCGGCGCGCTCGACCGCTTCGTAGGCCGTCACATCAGCAGTGGAAACCCCTTCCATCGCGCGAACCTAAGGGGTGCCGGCCCCGCTGTCACGGGCGCCCTCAATGCAACTCCCGGGTGTAGACGAACTTCGGCATGTTCCAGTTGTAGCGCAGCGCCAGCAGCCGCATCGCGAGGCCGAAGGCCATGGCGCCGAACATGACGGGCGCGTGCGGCAGGCCGAGGTGCAGGCCGCCTACATAGAGCCCACCCGGTCACGATCGAGACGCTGGCATAAAGCTCGCTGCGGAACAGCAGCGGAATTTCGTTGCACAGGACGTCGCGCAGCACGCCGCCGAGGCAGCCGGTGATCATGCCGGCGACGATCACCACGATCACCGGCTGGCCCATCTCCATCGCCACGTTGCAGCCGATGACGGTGAAGGCCACAAGCCCGACCGCGTCGAGGAACAGGAACAGCCCCCGCAGGCGGTGCATGAACCGCGCCAGCGCGATGGTGGCGAGCGCGGCCGCCGCGGTGACCAGCAGATAGGTGGGATGCGCCACCCAGATCAGCGGGTAGTGCCCGAGCAGCACGTCACGGGCCGATCCGCCCCCGAGGGCAGTTACCGCGCCCAGGAGGCACACGCCCACCCAATCCATGCTGCGGCGACCGGCGGCCAGCGCCGCCGTCATCGCCTCGGCGGTGATCGCGACGAGGTAGAGGATGTGGAGTATCAGGACACTCATGGCGCGGGCGCCTCCGGTTGATGCCGCCGCCATGTAGCCCGCGCCGGAGGCCGGGCGGAAGTCCGGGCGTCTCAGAGCTCGGTGCGCACCCGCCATAGCTCGGGGAAAAGCTCCACCTCCAGCATCCGCTTGAGGTAGCTCACGCCCCCCGTCCCGCCGGTGCCGCGCTTGAAGCCGATGACCCGCTCCACCGTGGTGACGTGGTTGAAGCGCCAGCGGCGGAAGTAGTCCTCGAAATCGACCAGCTTCTCGGCCAGCTCGTAGAGCGCCCAGTGCGTCTGCGGGGTCGCGGTAGACCTCGGCCCATGCCGCCATTACGCCCGCGTCCTCGGCATGCGGCGCGCGCAGGTCGCGCGCCAGCACCGCCGCGGGCAGCGCGAAGCCGTTGCGCGCCAGGAGGCGCAGCGCCTCGTCGTAGAGCGAGGGGCGCGCCAGTTCGGCCTCAAGCGCTGCCATGAGGTCGGGGCGGTGGGCATGCGGGCGCAGCATGGCGGTGTTGCGGTTGCCGGCCATGAACTCGATCAGCCGGTACTGGAACGACTGGAAGCCGCTCGACTGGCCCAGCGCCTCGCGGAAGCTGGTGTACTCCGACGGCGTCATGGTGCGCAGCACGTCCCAGGCGCGAGTTGAGCTGCTCGAAGATCCGCGCGACCCGCGCCAGCATCTTGAAGGCCGGCTGCAGCCGGTCGCCGGCGATCGCCACGCGCGCTGCGCCGATCTCGTGGATCGCCAGCCGCATCCACAGCTCCGACGTCTGGTGCTGGATGATGAACAGCATCTCGTCATGGGCGTCCGACAGCGGCGCCTGGGCGTCGAGGATACGATCGAGGCGCAGGTAGTCGCCATAGGACATGCGTCCCGCGAAGGCCATCTCGGCGCCCTCGCTGGCGGGGTCGTAGGGCTGGCGGCTCATCGGCGCAGGCTCCGGTCTGGGGGCATCGGGCCCCGGCCCACTTATGCGGCCGCCCGCCGCGCCGCGCAACGGCACGCCCGCCTTACGCGCACGTCATCTTTCCCTTGCATCCGCTCCCGCCCCCCGGCAAGGTCGGCGCCGACAACTCCACCGGAGGTGGAATGCGGTGACGGAAGATCACTGGACGATCGGCCGGATGTGCGAGGAGTTCGACGTGACCCCGCGCACTCTGCGCTTCTACGAGACCAAGGAGCTGATCGTCGCCGCTGCGCGAGGGCACGCGGCGGCTGTTCACCCGGGCCTGCCGGGCGCGGATGAAGCTGATCCTGCAGGGCAAGCGCTTCGGCTTCAGCCTCGAGGACATCCGCCAGCTCCTCGACCTCTACCACCTCGGCGACCAGCAGGTGACGCAGATCGCGCGCACCAGCGCGCTGGCCCGCGAGCGCCTGACGGCGATGGAGGCGCAGCGCGACGAGCTCACCCTCGCCATCGCCGACCTGCGCAAGCAGCTGCAATGCGCCGAGGATGTCCTCGCCAGCCGCGGCGCCGGCCGCGCCGTCCGCTAACCCGCAGGAGCCGACCCCATGGCCGCCTACACGCCCCCGCTCCGTGACCTGGGCTTCATCCTGCACGACGTGCTTGCCGTGCAGGACAGCGCCATCCCCGGCTACGCCGACCTCGACCGCGACACCACCGCGGCCGTGCTCGCCGAGGCCGGCCGCATCGCATCGGAGGTGCTGGCACCGGTCAACGCCGTCGGCGACCGCGAGGGCTGCCGGCTGGAGAACGGCGTCGTCCGCACCCCCGAGGGCTTCCGCGAGGCCTACGCCACCGTGGCGGAGGGCGGCTGGATCGGCCTCGACCTCGACCCGGCCTATGGCGGCCAGGGCATGCCGCACGTGCTCAACACCGCCGTGGGCTCGATGCACGCCGCCGCCAACATGGCGCTCAACATGTACTGGGGCCTGACCCACGGCGCCTACAACGCGCTGATCGCCCACGGCTCGGAGGCGCAGAAGGACGCCTACCTGCCGAAGCTCGTCACCGGCGAGTGGTCGGCGACCATGAACCTGACCGAGCCGCACTGCGGCACCGACCTCGGCCTCCTGCGCACCCGCGCCGAGCCGCAGGCCGACGGCAGCTACCGCCTGACCGGGCAGAAGATCTTCATCTCCGGCGGCGAGCACGACCTGACCCCCAACATCGTGCATCTGGTGCTGGCGCGCATCCCCGGCGCCCCCGCCGGGGTGAAGGGCATCTCGATGTTCATCGTCCCGAAGTTCCTGCCCAACCCCGACGGCAGCCTCGGGCGGCGCAACGCGCTCTCCTGCGGCAAGATCGAGGAGAAGATGGGCATCCACGGCAACGCCACCTGCGTGATGAACTACGACGGGGCGACCGGCTTCCTCGTGGGCGAGCCCAACGCCGGCCTGCGCGCCATGTTCACCATGATGAACGAGGCGCGGCTGGCGGTGGCGACGCAAGGGTTGGCCCAGGCCGATGCCGCCTACCAGCTGGCCGCCACCTACGCCCGCGAGCGGCTGCAGGGGCGCGCCGCCACCGGCGCGGTGAATCCCGGCGGGCCGGCGGATCCGCTCATCGTGCATCCCGACGTCCGGCGCATGCTCATGGACCAACGCGCCTTCGTCGAGGGCGCCCGCGCCTTCCTGCTCTGGTCGGTGATGCTGCTCGACGAGCACATGCGCACCGGCGATGCCGCCGCCGAAGGGCTGATCTCGCTGCTCACGCCGGTACTAAAGGGCTTCCTCACCGACAAGGGCTTCGAGAGCGCCGTCCTCGCCCAGCAGGTCTTCGGCGGCCACGGCTACATCGAGGAGACCGGCGTCTCGCAGTTCGTGCGCGACGCGCGGATCGCGATGATCTACGAAGGCGCCAACGGGGTGCAGGCGCTCGACCTCGTCGGGCGCAAGCTGGGACAGGACGGCGGGCGGCACGTCATGGCCTTCTTCGGGATCGTCAACGAGGAAATCAAGGCCGGCGAAGGCAGCGCGGCGCTCAAGGCCGACTTCCTCGATCCGCTCAAGGCGGCATTGCGCGACCTCCAGGCGGCGGCGATGTTCTTCGTCCAGCACGGCGTGAAGAACCCCAACGCCGCACTGGCCGGCTCCACCGACTTCCTGCACCTCTTCGGCCACACCTGCCTCGGCCTGATGTGGGCGCGGATGGCGAAGGCAGCACTGGCCGACCCCGACGACGATTTCCATGCGGCCAAGCTCGCAACCGGGCGCTACTACATGGCGCGGGTGCTGCCGGCGACCGCCCTGCACCTCGCCCGCATCCGCAGCGGCGAGGCGCCGGTCATGGCGCTGGCCGCCGACGCCTTCTGATCGGGAGACCCGACTTGTCCGAATACACGCTCTACTGCTTCGCCCAGTCCGGCAACGCCTACAAGGTGGCGCTGGCGCTGGAGCTGGCGGGCGCCGACTGGGAGCCCCGCTTCGTCGATTTCTTCAAGGGCGAGACCCGGAGCCCCGCCTACCGCGCCATCAACGTGATGGGCGAGGCGCCGGTGCTGGAGCACGGCCAGCTGCGCCTCAGCCAGTCGGGCGTGATCCTCGACTACCTGACCGGCACGCTGGGCCGCTACGGACCCGAGACCGAGGAGGAGCGCCGCGAGATCCTGCGCTGGACCCTCTGGGACAACCACAAGTTCACCTCCTATATCGGAACGATGCGGTTCCAGATGAATTTCGTGCCGCCCGAGAAGCGCGACCCCGCCGTCATCTCTTTCCTCGACGGCCGCGCCCGCGCCGCGCTGAAGGTGCTCGACACGCACCTCGCCACCCGCGACTGGATCGCCGCCCCGCGGATGACCACGGCCGACCTCTCCTGCATCGGCTATGTCTTCTTCGCCGACGAATTCGGCGTCGACCTCGCGGCCGATTACCCCAACATCGCCCGCTGGCGCGACGCCATCGCCGCCCTTCCCGACTGGAAGCACCCCTACGACCTGATGCCGGGCCACCCGCTCCCGGCGTGAAGGAGACCCGAATGAACGAGGCCTTTATTTACGACGCCATCCGCACCCCACGCGGGCGCGGCCGCCCTGACGGCGCGCTGCACGAGGTGACGGCGCTGCGGCTGTCGGCCTTCACGCTCGATGCGCTGGCCGGGCGAAACGGCCTGCCCGCCGATGCCGTCGAGGACGTGATCTGGGGCAACGTCACGCAAGTGGGCGAGCAGGGCGGCTGCCTCGCCCGTTCCGCCGTGCTGGCCTCGCGCATCGGCGAGCGGGTGCCCGGCCTCTCGATCAACCGCTTCTGCGCGAGCGGGCTGGAGGCGGTGAACCTCGCCGCCAACCAGGTGCGCGCCGGCGCCGGCGACGGCTACATCGCCGGCGGCGTCGAGATGATGTCCCGCGTCGCCATGGGCTCGGACGGCGCCGCGATCGCCGTGGACCCTTCGCTCGCGATGAAGTCCTACTTCATCCCGCAGGGCATCGCCGCCGACGTCATCGCCACCGAATACGGCTTTTCCCGCGACGACGTGGACGCCTACGCCGTCGAGAGCCAGAAGCGCGCCGCCGCCGCCTGGGGCGAAGGCCGCTTCGCCCGCTCGGTCATACCGGTCACCGACATCAACGGCCTGCCCATCCTCGAGCGCGACGAGCACCTGCGCCCCGGCACCGACATGCAGTCGCTCGGCGCCCTCGGGGCGTCCTTCAAGGACATGGGCGAGACCATGCCCGGCTTCGACGCCGTGGCGATCCTGAAGTACCCGCATCTCGAGCGCATCACCCACGTACACCACGCCGGCAATTCCTCGGGCATCGTCGACGGCGCGGCGGCGGTGCTGATCGGCTCCAAGGCCTTCGGCGAGCGCCACGGCCTGACCCCCCGCGCCCGCATCCGCGCCACGGCGAAGGTCGGCACCGACCCCACGATCATGCTCACCGGCCCCGTCCCCGCCACCGAGAAAATCCTGCGCGAGAGCGGCATGTCCATCGGCGACATCGACCTCATCGAGGTCAACGAGGCCTTTTCCGCCGTCGTCCTGCGCTTCCTGCAGGCCTTCGACGCCGACCCCGCCCGCGTCAACGTCAACGGCGGCGCCATCGCCATGGGACATCCGCTCGGCGCCACCGGCGCCATGATCCTCGGCACCGCCCTCGACGAGCTCGAACGCACCGGCCAGGGCACCGCGCTGGCCACGCTCTGCGTCGCCAGCGGCATGGGCGCCGCCACGATCATCGAGAGGCTGTGATGGGCATCATCGACCAGTCGAAATGCCCGGTGAAGACCGGCTCGATCTACCCCGAGCCCTATGCCTCCGAGATGGCCGGCCGCTCCTCGCTGCGCCTCGGCGACGCCGGCGGCCTCACCCAGTTCGGCGCGAACCTCGTCACGCTCGCCCCCGGCGCCAAGTCCTCGCTGCGCCACTGGCACGCGCACGAGGACGAGTTCGTCATGGTCACCGAGGGCGAGCTCATCCTCGTCCAGGACGAGGGCGAGCACGTCATGCGCCCCGGCGACTGCGCCGCCTTCCCCGCCGGCGACTCCAACGGCCACCACTTCCTGAACCGCACCGCCTCCCCCGCCCGCTTCCTCGTCGTCGGCACCCGCGCCCCCCGCGAGACCGCCACCTATTCCGACGTCGACATGGCCGTGCACATGGAGGCCGGCGCCGCCCGCTTCACCTACCGCGACGGCACGCCCTGGACCGGCCCGCGATGACCGCCCCCCACGCCCGGCACCTCTTCTCTTCCGGCCAGAAACCTGGAGAGCAGTGCCTGGGGTGCGGGGGCGGCGAGCGCCCCGCCGGCGCGCGCGCACACGCGCGCGCCCACTCAAAGGACTCGCGCGCACCGCGCGCACGACATGCCGCCAACCGGCGGCGCCCGCCTGCCCCGTCGCGCGGCAACGGAAAATTATTGAAGATTAATCTCTTCAATATCAAACACATACCCGGAATTGCACGCGTGCAAAGCCCTCCTTGCACACCCCCGGCCCGACCCACGGGAGTCCAGCCATGACCGTCTTCCGCACCGAGACCAACGCCGACGGCGTCGCCACCATCACCTGGGACCTGCCCGGCCGGTCGATGAACGTCCTGACCGACGAGGGCATCGCCGAGCTGGACGCCACCATCGACGCCACCGTCGCCGACCCAGCCGTGAAGGGCATCGTCATCACCAGCGGAAAACCCGACTTCGCCGGCGGCATGGATCTGAACGTTCTGGCCCGCATGAAGGAGAACGCCGGCGCCGACCCCGCCCGCGGCCTCTTCGACGGGCTGATGGCCATGCACCGCCTGCTGCGCAAGATCGAGCGGGCCGGAGCGGACCCGAAGACCGGCAAGGGCGGCAAGCCCGTCGCCTGGGCCGCCCCCGGCCTCTCCGCCGGCATCGGCACTGAGATCGGCCTCGCCTGCCACCGCCGCTTCATGGCCGACCAGCCCAAGGCCCGCGTCGGCCTGCCCGAGATCCTCATCGGCATCTTCCCCGGCGCCGGCGGCACCACCCGCCTCGTGCGCATGCTCGGCCTGATGGGCGCCTCCCAGATCCTGCTCGAAGGCAAGATGCTGGCCCCGAAGGCCGCGAAATCCGCCGGCCTCATCGACGAGGTCGTCGCCCCCGAAGACCTGCTCCCAGCCGCGAAGGCATGGGTCCTCGCTGCCACCGAGACCGACATCGTGAAGCCCTGGGACGCCAAGGGCTACACGATGCCCGGCGGCGCGCCCTACCACCCCGCCGGCTTCATGACCTTCGTCGGCGCCTCCGCCATGGTCCTCGGCAAGACGCAAGGCGTCTACCCGGCCGCCAAGGCCATGCTGTCGGCCGCCTACGAGGGCGCCCTCGTCCCCTTCGACACCGCGATCCGCATCGAGGCCCGCTGGTTCACCTCCGTGCTGATGAACCCCTCCTCCTCGGCGATGATCCGCTCGCTGTTCCTCAGCAAGCAGGCGCTGGAGAAAGGCGCCGCCCGCCCCGCCCAGCCCGACCAGTCCGTCCGCAGGCTCGGCGTCCTCGGCGCCGGCATGATGGGTGCGGGCATCGCGCATGTGGCCGCGTCAGCCGGCATCGAGGTCGTGCTCATCGACCGCGACCAGGACGCCGCCGACCGCGGCCACGCCCATGCCGCCGGCCTGCTCGACGAGGGCGTGAAACGCCGGAGCGTGACCCCCGACGCCCGCGACGCCGCCCTGACCCGCATCACCGCCACCCCCGACTACGCGGCGCTCGCCGGCTGCGACCTGGTGGTGGAAGCGGTCTTCGAGGACCCCGCCGTCAAGGCCGAGGCCACCCGCCGAGCCGAGGCCCACCTCGGCTCGGAGGCGGTCTTCGCCACCAACACCTCGACCCTGCCGATCGCCGGGCTGGCGAAGGCCAGCCGCGACCCCGCGCAGTTCATCGGCATCCACTTCTTCTCGCCCGTCCACCGCATGGCGCTCGTCGAGGTGATCCGCGGTCCCGAGACCGGCGACCGCGCGGTGGCCAAGGCCATCGACTTCATCCGCCAGCTGCGCAAGACGCCGATCGTGGTGAACGACGCCCGCTTCTTCTACGCCAACCGCTGCATCATCCCCTACATCAACGAGGGCGTGCGGATGGTGGCCGAAGGCGTCGCCCCGCCGCTGATCGAGAACGCCGCGCGCCAGCTCGGCATGCCGCTCGGCCCGCTGCAGCTGGTGGACGAGACCTCGATCGACCTCGGGGTGAAGATTGCAGAGGCGACCAAGGCAGCACTGGGCGACGCCTACCCGGCGAGCCCGGCCGACGGGGTGCTGTTCCGCCTGTTCGACCTCGGCCGTCTGGGGCGCAAGACCGGTGCGGGGTTCTATACCTACGACGGGAAGGGCAAGCGCGAGGGGCTCTGGCCGGGCCTCGCCATCCACTGGCCGCCCCGCTCGGATCAGCCGGACTTCACGGACGTCCGCCAGCGCCTCGCGATGATCCAGACGCTGGAGGCCGTGCGAGCCTTCGAGGAAGGCGTGCTGACCGACATCCGCGAGGGCGACGTCGGCGCAATCCTCGGCTGGGGGTTCATGCCGTGGTCGGGGGGGCCCTTCTCCTGGCTCGACATGCTGGGCGCCGGCCCGGCGGTGGAAATCTGCAACCGCCTCGCCGCCACCCATGGCGAGCGCTTCGCGGCGCCCGCGATCCTGCGCGAGATGGCCGCGAGGGGCGAAAGCTTCTACGGGCGGTTCAGCCTAGCCGGACAGGCGGCGTGATGCCGGTGCCGGGGGGCCATGTCGGGCGCCGCAGGTAGGCGACCTGAAAACGGGACCCGCACGGGAGCCGCAGGCGCGCGGCGGCCTTTCCTAACGGCCTTCCCCGGCGGTGCGGGCCCTGCTAGAATTCCGCCATGCTCGATCACATCGGTATCAGCGTCGCCGACCTCGCCCGGACCCTGGCGTTCTACGACCGGGCACTGGCGCCCCTCGGCATCGTCCGGGTCATGCAGTTCCCCGACGAGGCGAACCCCATCGGCGTAGGCTACGGGCGCAGCGGCAAGCCGTTCTTCTGGGTCGGTGCCTATCGTGCGCCCTCCGGCCCGATCCACATCGCCTTCGCTGCGTCCGACCAGGCGCAGGTCCGCGCCTTCCACGCCGAGGCCCTCGCGGCGGGCGGCACCGACAACGGCCCGCCCGGCCTGCGCACGGAGTACCACCCGACCTACTACGGCGCCTTCGTGCTCGACCCCGACGGCAACAACGTCGAGGCCGTCCACCACGGCTTCTGACTGGAGCAGGCGCCCTTTCCCGGGGAGGGATAACAAATGCGGAGATCTTACAAGATGCTGAAATATATAGATAATCGTGGTAAATGCGGGATTAACGTAGCTACACGACGGGGGCGGCGGACCGCCCCCGGCGCACCGGGTCAGTAGAGAGCCCCCGGCAGCCAGGTGGCGACGCCCGGCAGCATCCAGATCAGCGCGATCGCGAGGATCTGGAGCATGATGAAGGGGATCACGCCGAGATAGATCTGGGCGGTGGTGATCTCCTTCGGCGCGGCCCCGCGCAGGTAGAAGAGCGAGAACCCGAAGGGCGGGGTCAGGAACGAGGTCTGCAGGTTCATCGCGATCATCACCGCGAGCCAGATCGGATCGAGCCCCATCACCATCAGCGGCGGCGCCAGCAGCGGCAGCAGGATCACGGTGATCTCGACGAAGTCGAGGAAGAAGCCGAGCACGAAGATGAAGGCCATCGAGAACACCAGCGCCCCCGTCGCCCCGCCGGGCATGGCGGTGAGGATCTCGCGCACCCGGTCCTCGCCGCCGAGACCGACGAAGACCAGGCTGAAGAAGCTCGCCATCAGGATGGTGGCGAAGATCATCGAGGTCACGGTCATGGTCGAGGTGAGCGCGCGCTGCAGCATCCCCTCGCGGGCCGCCGCGCGCAGCGAGGCGAGCATCGCCGCCAGCCCGACCAGCGCCAGCCCCACGTAGAGCCGCCGCCAGCGCATAGCCCCGAGCGCCGATGTCGCAGCGCTGCAGCCGCACCGGGGCGACACCGGCGGCGACGGCCAGCGCCAAGCAGCGACGCCGCCCCGGCGATGATCAGCCGGCGGAGACGCCCAGCCGCCGCCCGGCCATCAGGATCGCGCCGACCGCGCCGACGGACGCCGCCTCGTTGGGCGAGGCGATGCCGCCGAGGATCGAGCCCAGCACGGCGACGATCAGCAGGACCGGCGGCAGGATCGCGCCGCCGACCTCGGACCAGTCCGGGCTTCGTCGACCTGCTCGCGCATGGCCGGCGCGTCGTCCGGCCGCAGCCACGCGCGCACCAGGATGTAGACGATGTAGATCGCGACCAGCAGGAGGCCGGGCATCATCGCGGCGGCGAAGACCTGGCCGACCGAGATGGTCTCGATCGAGAACTTGCCCTGCGGCGTACTGCGCCTGCTGGTAGGCGTTCGACATCACGTCGGCGAGGATGATCAGCAGCGTCGAGGGCGGGATGATCTGGCCGAGCGTGCCGGCGGTGCAGACGATGCCGGAGGCGAGCGCGGGCTGTAGCCGTTGCGCAGCATGGTCGGCAGCGCGATCAGTCCCCATGGCGACGACGGTCGCGCCGACGATGCCGGTCGAGGCGGCGAGCAGCGCGCCGACCAGCACCACCGAGACGCCGAGCCCGCCGCGCATGCTCGCCGAACAGCCGGCCCATGGTCTCCAGCAGGTCCTCGGCGATGCGGCTCTTTTCCAGCATCACCCCCATCAGCACGAACAGCGGGATGGCGATCAGCACCTGGTTGGTCAGCACGCCGAAGAAGCGCTGGCCCATGGCCCCCATGCAGCTGGAGGTCGAAGACGCCGGAGGCCCAGCCGATGAGCGCGAAGCCGGTGGCGACGCCGGCGATGGTGAAGGAGACCGGATAGCCGAGCAGGATGAAGCCGATCAGGGCCGCGAACATCATGAGGTCGAGATAGCGGTCATCAGGCGGTCTCCTCGCCAGCCGGAGGATGTCGCGCAGCAGGATGGCGAGCGCCTGGATCAGCAGGAGCACGCAGAAGGCCGGGATCAGCGACTTCAACAGGAACGAGGCCGGGATGCCGCCGACCGAGATCGGACCTTCGAGGATCGCCCAGGACCGGCGACCGAAGGGCCACGACCAGTAGAGCAGCGATCAGCATCGAGCGCGGGAGCAGCAGGAAGAGGTGCCCGAAGATGTCGATGATCGCCTGCGCCGCGCGGCGTCGGCCTTCGCGTAGAAGATGTCGACCCGCACATGCCCGTCGACCAGCAGCGTGTAGCCGGCGCCCAGCATGAACAGCGCCGCATGCAGGTAGAGCACGCCCTCGCCGAGGAAGATGAGCTGAAGCCGAAGACGTAGCGCATCAGCACGATGCCGAACTGCAAGAGCACCATCGCCAGCGCGAACCAGCGCACGACACTGCCGACGCCAGGTTCACCTGGTCCAGCCGGTCCGCAAGACCGTTCATGACCGCCCCCGTGAGTTGGATGCAAGGGATGCCGGGCCGGCGCGTCCACGCCGGCCCGGGCGCGCGTCAGCCGTAGGTGTAGTCGTAGCCGCGGGCGTTCATCTGGCCGTTGTCGGCGTAGGCCATGTAGCCGGCCGACCAGCGCGCGATACTCGAGGAAGCTCTCGGTGATCCGCTTCACCAGTTCGTCGCTGTCCTCGCGCAGCTCGTCGATGACCTCGCCGGCGGCGTTGCCCATGGCGACGATCACGTCGTCGCGGCAGCTTGCGCACCATCACGCCCGTGCTCGGCGACCAGCTCGCGCAAGCGAGCGCGTGCTTGGTGTGTACTCGGTCCAGCACCGGGTTGTAGAGGCTCTCGCAGGCATAGCGCGACCGCCTCCTTCAGGTCGTCCGGCAGCTCGTTGTAGACGTCGGCGTTGATGCCGCATTCCTCGGCCGACGACGGCTCGCCGACGCCCGGCCAGTAGTAGTTCTTGGCGACCTGCTGGAGGCCGAGCGCGCTGTCGGACCACGGCCCGATGAACTCGCCGGCGTCGAGCGCGCCCGACTGCAGCGCCTGGAACATGCGCCGGCCCGCCCATCGCCTGCACCGCCATGCCGAGTTCGCGAGCACATCTCCGAGGCGAGGCCCGTCGGTGCGGAACTTCAGCCCGTGCAGGTCGTCGACCGAGTTGATCTCGTTGCGGAACCAGCCGGCCCACTGCGGGCCGGAGTTGCCGCACAGGAACGGCTTGAGGTTGAAGCGGGCATACATCTCGTCGTAGAGCGCCTGGCCGCCGCCCTGCATCATCCAGCCGAACTGCTCGATCGCGCGCAGCCCGAACGGCTGCGAGCCGAACAGCAGGATGCCCTTGGACTTGGAGCCCCAGTAGGCGGGAACCGCGTGATAGAGCTCGGCCGTGCCCTCGCGACACCGCGTCGAAGACGCCCGCGCCCGGCACGATTTCGCCGGCGGCGAACAGCTGGACCTCGATCCGCCCGCCCGACAGCGCGGTGATGCGGTCGGCCAGCATCTGCGCAGCGACGCCCGGCCCGGGCAGGTTCTTCGGCCAGGCCGAGACCATCTTCCACTGGCGTCTTGTCCTGGGCGATGGCCGGCGCGGCGAGGCGTCGAGGCGGCGGCGCCGATGCCGGCCGTCTGCGAGGAATTCGCGTCTTTTCATGGGGTTTCTCCTTGTTGGTGCGTCAGTTCCTGAGGATGGCGGGCAGGTCGCAGCCCGTGCTCGCGGGCGCAGTCGAGCGCGATCTCGTAGCCGGCGTCGGCGTGGCGCATGACGCCGGTGGCCGGGTCGTTCCACAGCACGCGCGCGAGGCGGCGCGTCGGCCTCGGCCGTGCCGTCGCAGCAGATCACCATGCCGGAGTGCTGCGAGAAGCCCATGCCGACGCCGCCGCCGTGGTGCAGCGCTGACCCAGGTCGCGCCCGACGGCGCAGTTGAGCAGCGCGTTGAGCAGCGGCCAGTCGGAGACGGCGTCCGAGCCGTCCTTCATCGCCTCGGTCTCGCGGTTGGGCGAGGCGACCGAGCCGGAGTCGAGGTGATCGCGGCCGATGACGATCGGCGCCTTCAGCTCGCCGCGTGCGCACCATCTCGTTGAAGGCGAGGCCGAGCCGGTGGCGGTCGCCGAGGCCGACCCAGCAGATGCGCGCCGGCAGGCCCTGGAAGGCGATGCGCTCGCGCGCCATGTCGAGCCAGGTGTGCAGGTGCGCGTCGTCGGGGATCAGCTCCTTCACCTTGGCGTCGGTGCGGTAGATGTCCTCGGGGTCGCCCGACAGCGCGCACCAGCGGAACGGGCCGATGCCGCGGCAGAACAGCGGGCGGATGTAGGCGGGCACGAAGCCGGGGAAGGCGAAGGCGTTCTCGAGGCCCTCCTCCAGCGCCATCTGGCGGATGTTGTTGCCGTAGTCGAGCGTCGGCACGCCGGCGTTCCAGAAGTCGACCATCGCCGCGACATGCACCTTCATCGAGGCGCGGGCGGCGCGCTTCGACCGCCTTGGGGTCGCTCTCGCGCTTCGCCCGCCACTCGGCCATGCGTCCAGCCCTGCGGCAGGTAGCCGTTGATCGGGTCATGCGCCGAGGTCTGGTCGGTGACGATGTCGGGCCGGACGCCGCGCGCGGACCAGCTCCGGGAAGACGTCGGCCGCGTTGCCGAGCAGGCCGACGGACTTCGCCTCGCCCGCCTTGGTCCAGCGCTCGATCATGGCCAGCGCCTCGTCGAGGCGTGTCGGCCTTCTCGTCGACGTAGCGGGTGCGCAGGCGGAAATCGATGCGTGTCCGGATCGCACTCGACGGCGAGGCAGCAGGCGCCGGCCATGACGGCCGCCAGCGGCTGCGCGCCGCCCATGCCGCCGAGGCCGGCGGTCAGGATCCAGCTTGCCCTTCAGGTCGCCGCCGTAGTGCTGGCGGCCGGCCTCGACGAAGGTCTCGTAGGTGCCCTGCACGATGCCCTGGCTGCCGATGTAGATCCACGAGCCGGCGGTCATCTGGCCGTACATCGCCAGGCCCTTCCGATCGAGTTCGTTGAAATGGTCCCAGGTCGCCCAGTGCGGCACCAGGTTGGAGTTGGCGATCAGCACGCGCGGCGCGTCGGCATGGGTGCGGAAGACGCCGACCGGCTTGCCGGACTGCACCAGCAGGGTCTCGTCGGCCTCCAGCGTCTTCAGGGTGGCGACGATGCGGTCGAAGTCGTCCCAGGTCCGCGCCGCGCGCCCGATGCCGCCGTAGACCACCAGCTCGTGCGGGTTCTCGGCGACGTCGGGATGCAGGTTGTTCATCAGCATCCGCATCGGCGCCTCGGTCAGCCAGGACTTGGCGGTGATCTCGGTGCCGGTGGCGGGGTAGATGTCGCGGGTGTTCTTGCGGGGGTCAGACATGGCGGGCTCCCAGATCGGCGGCGGCTTGGGCCAGGGTTTCGAGGATGGCGGCGAGATGGACGCGCAGGCGGTCGGCGCGCTCGGGGCGCAGGCCCAGGGCGGCGACTTCGTGCATGTAGGTGGACTGCGCCAGCTCCATCTGGATGGCGTGGCAGCCCTGCTCGGGCCGGCCGTAGTGGCGCGTGGTCCAGCCGCCCTTGAAGCGGCCGTTCAGCACCCAGGTGTGGCCGGTGGCGCTGCGCACGATGCCCATGACGCGGCCTCGAGCTCCGGCGCGCAGGTGGCGCCGTTGTTGGTGCCGATGTTGAAGTCGGGCAACGTCCCGTCGAACAGGAACGGGATCTCGCAGCGGATCGAGTGGCAGTCGTAGAGGATCGCAACCCCGTGCCGGTCGCGCACCCGCGCGATCTGCGCCGCGAGCGCGGCGTGATAGGGCGCGTGCCAGGCTGCCTGCGCGCCGCGATCTCGGCGGCATCGGGCTCGGCGCCCTCGCGGTAGATCGGGCGCCCGTCGAAATCGGTCACCGGGCAGAGGCCGGTGGTGTTCTGCCCCGGATAGAGGCTGGCGCCATCGGGGTCGCGATTGACGTCGATCAGGTAGCGATGGAAGGTCGCCCGCACCGTGGTCGCGCCGGGCAGCAGCCCGGCGTAGAGCTCGTGGATGTGCCAGTCGGTGTCGGCCAGCGCCAACCCGGTCGAGTTCAGCCGGGCGCGCGCGTCCTCCGGCAGCCAGGTGCCGGTATGCGGCAGGCCGAGAACGACCGGGCCGTCGCCCTGGACGACTTCGACGGGGCTCATCGGCGCGATCTCCGGGAATGCGCCGCCCGAGGCCGATAGCAGCGCGCCCGATCGCACGAGCGTCGCGGCGGTCTCGAGATCCGGGGCGAGATAGCGGTCCTCGGCGAGCGTCGGCACCTCGTCGCGCAGCGCGGCGATCGCCGCCTGCAGCGCGGGGCTGGTGGTCAGCGGCGCGCGGAACTCGATGCCCTGCGCGGCGCAGAGCGCTTCGACCCCGAGGATGCGCTCGAGGTTCGCCTTCATCGGCGCCAGCCGCCGCGCGCCGTGGGCGGCCATCGAGACGTGGTCCTCCTGGTTGGCGGAGGTCGGCGTCGAGTCGGTCGAGCAGGGATTGGCGAGGTGCTTGTTCTCGCTCATCAGCGCGGCGGTCGTGACCTCGGCGATCATGAAGCCGGAGTTGAGCCCGGGCTTCGGCGTCAGGAACGGCGGCAGGTCGATGGCAAGCGTCGGGTCGACCATCAGCGCCACCCGCCGCTGCGCGATGGCGCCGATCTCGGCGATGGCAAGCGCGATCTGGTCGGCGGCGAAGGCAACCGGTTCGGCGTGGAAGTTGCCGCCCGAGACGATGTCGCCGTCCGACAGCACCAGCGGGTTGTCGGTGACCGCGTTCGCCTCGATCTCCAGCGTCGCCGGCCGCCTGGCGCAGCAGGTCGATCGCGGCGCCCGTCACCTGCGGCTGGCAGCGGATGCAGTAGGGATCCTGCACGCGCGCGTCGCCCTCGCGGTGGCTTTCGCGGATCACCGAGCCCGCCATCAGCGCCCGCATCACCGCCGCCACCTCGATCTGACCGCGATGGCCGCGCAGCGCATGGATCTCCGGCGCGCAGCGGCGCGGTCGAGCCCATGATCGCATCGGTCGACGAGCGCGGTGACACCAGCAGCGAATTCTGCGCTGCCCGCCAGGCCGCGAACAGGCCGGCCAGCGCATGGGCAGTGGAAAACTGCGTGCCGTTGATCAGCGCGAGCCCTTCCTTGGCGCCCGAGCGCGATCGGCACCAGCCCCGCCGCCGCCAGCGCCTCGGCGCCCGGCAGCACCCGGCCGTCGAACTCCGCCTCGCCCTCGCCGATCATCACGGCGGCCATGTGCGCGAGCGGCGCGAGATCGCCGGAGGCACCGACCGAGCCCTGCGCCGGCACCACCGGCGTGACGCCCGTCGCCAGCATCCCCTCGATCAGCGCGATCAGCTCCCAGCGCACGCCCGAGGCGCCGCGCCCGAGCGACAGGAGCTTCAGCGCCATCATCAGCCGGGTGACGGCGCGCGGCGTCGGCGTCCGCCGACGCCGCGAGCAATGGCAGAGGATCAGGTTGCGCTGGAGGCGTCGCGGTATCGTCCGCCGGGATCTGCACGCTGGCGAGCTTGCCGAAGCCGGTGTTGACCCCATAGACCGGCGCACCGGCTGCCACCGCGGCCGCGATGCGCCCGGCCGCCGCCTCGACCGCCGGCCGCGCGGCGGGGTCGAGCCGCGCCGGCGCCTCGTCGCGCCAGATGGCTTCGAGCTCAGCCAGCGTGGCGCTGCCGGGGGTGAGGATGACGGTCACGGGCGGCCTCCGAAGATGCGCGCGTGTAGCGGGTTGAAACCGATGCGGTAGGCGAGTTCGGCCGGGTCGCTCGACGTCCCAGATCGCGAGATCCGCGCGCATCCCCGGCGCGATCTCCCCGCTGTCGGTCAGGCCCAGCGCCTGCGCCGCCATCGCGGGTGGCGCCGGCCAGCGCCTCTTCCGGCGTCAGGCGGAACAGCGTGCAGGCCATGTTCATCGCCAAGCAGCAGCGAGGTCATCGGCGACGAGCCGGGATTGCAGTCGGTCGCCACCGCCATCGGCACGCCGTGGGCGCGGAACGCCGCGACCGGCGGCACCTGCGTCTCGCGCAGCGTGTAGAAGGCGCCGGGCAGCATCACCGCCACGGTGCCCGCCGCCGCCATCGCGGCGATACCCGCCTCGTCGATATACTCCAGATGGTCGGCCGACAGCGCGCCGTAGCTGGCCGCGAGCCTCGCGCCGCCGAGGTTGCTCAGCTGCTCGGCGTGCAGCTTCACCGGCAGGCCGAGCCCGCGCGCCGCGTCGAACACCCGCGCGATCTGCGCCGGGCTGAAGGCGATGCCCTCGCAGAACCCGTCGACGGCATCGACCAGCCCCTGCGCCTGCGCCTCGCGCAGCGTCGGGATGCAGACCTCGTCGATATAGGCGTCCGCCTCGGCCCCGGCGGCACCGCATGGGCGCCGAGGAAGCTGGTGACCACCCGTACCGGGCGCACCCGCCCGATCTCGCGGGCGACCCGCAGCATGCGCAGCTCGGTCTCGTGGTCGAGCCCGTAGCCCGACTTGATCTCGATGGTCGCGACGCCCTCGGCCATCAGCGCGTCGACCCGCGGCAGCGCGTCGGCCAGCAGCGCCGGCCTCGTCCGCCGCGCGCGTCGCCCGCACGGTCGAGACGATGCCGCCGCCGGCCCGCGCGATCTCCTCGTAGCTCGCGCCCTCCAGCCGCATCTCGAACTCGCGCGCCCGGTTGCCGCCGAAGACGACGTGCGTGTGGCAGTCGATCAGCGCCGGCGTCACCAGCCGCCCGCCGAGGTCGCGCACCGGCAGTTCCGCGGCGACAACCTCCGCCGCCGGTCCGACCGCCGCGATCCGCCCAGCCCGCACCGCGATCGCCGCATCGGGAATCAGCCCGTAGGGCGCGCCCGGTGCCATCGTCGCCACGGTTGCATTTCTGGCAAGGAAATCAGCGCTGTCCACGAAGCCGCCCCCTGAAGGATTCGCCTTGACTTCGCCAATATGTAAATGCATATTAACCTTATGTCAACGAGAATCTAGGCCCATGCACATCCTCCGCAGCGACGCCTACCGGCAGGTCCCCTGGCGCAACGGCAAGGGCCGGACCGCCGAGATCATGTCCTTCCCCGCGGGTGCGGCCGACTTCGGCTGGCGCATCTCGATGGCCCCCGTGGTCGCCGACGGCCCCTTCTCCCGTTTCCCCGGCATCGACCGGGTGCTGACGGTGATCGAAGGCCGCGGCCTCCGGCTCACCCTCGGCGACGGCGCGCCGATCGCGCTCACCGGCGCGCCGGTCGGCTTCCCCGGCGACATCCCCTGCCACGCCACGCTGACCGCCGGCCCGATCACCGACCTCAACGTGATGACCCGCCGCGGCCGGTGGCGCGCCGTGGTCCGCCACGCCGAGACCCCGTCCCCTCTGACCGGCGCCGCCCACCACCTGATCTTCGCCCTTGCCGGGCCGCTCGCGGGCGAGGCGAACGGCGACCGCTTCGCCCTGGCCCCCCGCGACACCCTGCACCTGACCCCCGCGGAGAGTGCCACCCTCGCGCTCACCGGCCGCTGGCTCGACATCCAGCTCCTGCCCCAGTCCTGAGGAGACGCCCATGCCCACGCTCTTCGCCCCCGATGCGCTCCTGCCCCAGGGCTGGGCCCGCGACGTCCGCATCACCCTCGACGGCGGCCGGATTGCCGCGGTCGAGACGGACGCCACCCCCGGCCCGGGGGACCAACGGCTCAAGGGCCACGCCCTCATGCCCGCCATGCCCAACCTGCACAGCCACACCTTCCAGCGCGCCATGGCCGGGATGACCGAGCGGCGCGGCCGCGGTGACGACAGCTTCTGGACCTGGCGCGCGCTGATGTACCGCTTCCTCGACGTGCTCACGCCCGAGGACATCGAGGCGATCGCGGCGCAGGTCTACCTGGAGATGCTGGAGGCCGGCTACGCCAGCGTCGCCGAGTTCCACTACGTCCACCATCAGCCCGGCGGCGGCGCTTACGCCAACATCGCCGAGCTTTCCCACCGCATCGCCGCCGCCGCCTCGACGACCGGCATCGGCCTCACCCACCTGCCGGTGCTCTACAGCTACGGCGGCGCCGGCGAGGCGCCGCTGGCCGGCGGCCAGCTTCGCTTCGGCAACGACCTCGACAGCTTCCTCACCCTGGTCGAGGCCGCCCGCCCCGCTCTGCCCGCCGACGCTCAGATCGGCGCCGCGCCCCACTCACTGCGTGCCACCACGCCGGCGCAGCTCACCGCGCTGGCCGCCGTCCTGCCGCATGGCCCGCTCCACATCCACGCCGCCGAGCAGGTGCAGGAGGTCGCCCAGATCGAGGCCTGGCTCGGCGCCCGCCCGGTCGAGTTCCTGCTCGACAGCATCGGCCTCGGCCCGCGCTGGTGCCTGATCCACGCCACCCAGATGACTGAAGGCGAGACCACCCGCCTCGCCCGCTCCGCCGCGGTCGCCGGCCTCTGCCCGATCACCGAAGCGAACCTCGGCGACGGGGTCTTCAACGGCCCCACCTTTCTCGCCGCCGGCGGCGCCTTCGGCATCGGCTCCGATTCGAACGTGCGCATCAGCCTGTCCGAGGAACTGCGCACGCTCGAGTACAGCCAGCGCCTGAACCTGAAGGCCCGCAACGTCCTCGCCGCCCCGGAATCCTCGGTCGGCCGCACAATTTATGCCGGCGCGCTGGCTGGCGGCGCGCAGGCGCTGGCACGCGATTGCGGCGCCATCGCCCCCGGCGCGCTGGCCGATCTCGTCGCAATCGACCGCGAACACGTCACCCTCGCGCCGCTGACCACTGACCAGATCCTCGACGGCTGGATTTTCGGGGCCGACGACCGGGTGGTGCGCGAGGTCTGGTCCGCCGGCCGCCATGTGGTCCGCCAGGGCCGCCACGTCGCCCGCGACACGGTCGAGGCCGGCTACCGCCGCGCGCTCGCCGGCGTCATGGCCCGGATATGACCCCGAAATACAAGGGGATCCGGGAGATACTGCTCGCGCGCATCACCGACGGCACCTGGCCGCCGGGGGCCGCGATCCCGCACGAAGCAGCACTTGCCGAGGAATTCGGCGTCACCCGCCCGACCATAAGCCGGGCGCTGCGCGACCTCGTCGAGGGCGGCCTCGTCGAGCGCCGCCGCCGCGCCGGCAGCCGGGTGGCGCTGCGCCACACCCCCGAGGCGGTACTGCGCATCCCGGTGGTGCGCGACGAGATCGAGGGCCGCGGCGGCATCTACGCCCACCTCCTGCTCGGCCGCCGCGCAGCTGCGCCGCCGGCGGCGGTGCGCGCGGCCTTCGGCCTCGCCCCGGGCAAGCCCGCCCTGCACATCCGCAGCCTGCATTTCGACAACGGCCGCCCGCAGCAGCTCGAAGATCGCTGGATCAACCTGCGCGTCCTGCCCGAAGCCGCCGATCAGGACTTCTCCGCCACCAGCCCCAACGAGTGGCTGGTCCGCCAGGTGCCCTACAGCCGCGCCGAGCAGGTCCTGCGCGCCGCCGCCGCCGAGCCCGCCGCCGCCGAGGCGCTGCACCTGCCGCCCGGTGCGGCGGTCTC
>CAVOGP010000065.1:0-15423 GCA_963695425.1 uncultured Alphaproteobacteria bacterium
GGTTAAAGCGGTGGAGATCATCGTTTGATATTAATATATTACCAGGATTCTCAACGTTGAGATTCCGGGCTTTTCGCGGCATTCGGACCGTCTTTGCCGCTAGGCCAGCGCTGCCAGGGCCAGGCGCAGCTTATCGGGCACTTCGACCGGCTTGCGGCTGTCGCGCCCCACGCAGACATGCACGAAGCGCGCCGTCGCCGCCTCGTCGATGGCCCCAGGCCGGAACAGGCCGATGCCGTAGGTGATCGAGGTCCGCCCCAGCCGCTCCAGCCGCAGCCCGGCCTCCAGCGGGTCGGGGAAGCCGAGGCTCGCGTGGAAGACGCAGCCGGTTTCGGCCACAAGGAAGACCACCGGCCCGCCGGGCAGGTCCAGCGTACCGCTGGCGATGAGCCAGCCGTTTACAAGCGTGTCCACATACTCGTAGTAGACCGCGTTGTTCATGTGGGCATAGGCGTCGTTGTCGCGCCAGCGGGTGGCGAAGCTGGCGAAGTGGCGGTATGCGTCGCGGCGGTTCCGGGTGCGGCTCATGGCGGCCGGACCCTAGCAGGCGGGAGGGAGCGTGCAAGTGAAGCCGATCCGCGGACTTGTCTTCGACAAGGACGGCACCCTCTTTGATTTCCACCGGACCTGGTCCGCCTGGAGTGCCGCGCTGATCCGCGACCTCAGCGGCGCCGATCCCGTCCGTGCCGCGGCCCTGGCCGAGGGGCTGGCCTTCGATCTGGAGAACACCTCGTTCCTGCCTGGCAGCCCGCTGATCGCCGGCACGATGGAGGTGCTGATCGAGGCGGTCGCCGAGGTGCTGCCCGAGATCGACGAGGCCTACCTGCGCGCGCTGGTGCTTACCGAGACCGCCGAGATCCGGCCGGTGGAGGCGGTGCCGCTGGCGCCGCTCCTCGACCGGCTGATCACCGGGGGCTGCATCCTGGGCCTCGCCACCAACGACGCCGAGGCTCCGGCGCGGGCGCATCTGGCTACCGCGGGCGTGCTCGACCGGTTCGCCTTCGTCGCCGGCTACGACAGTGGCCATGGCGCAAAGCCCGGGCCGGGCATGCTCGACGCCTTCTGCCGCGCGACCGGCCTCGCGGCGGAGGCCTGCGCCATGATCGGTGACACCACGCACGACCTCGCCAGCGGGCGCGCCGCCAGCATGGTCACCGTCGGCGTGCTCACCGGGCTCTCTACGCGCGACGACCTGGCCGGGCTGGCGGATGTGGTGCTCGGCAGTATCGCGGATCTGCCCGCCTGGCTGGCGAGCCGCGGATGATCGCGAACCGAATTTCCACCGGCATGTCGCAAACGGGCAATCGTGCCGGCGGCATCCGGGCTCACCTGCGCCGATAGGCAGACGGGACAACGATGGTCGAGCGACGGTCACGACGCGGCGGACACTCGGGCCACGACCGGGGCGCCGCTGCCACCGCGATCCGCCAGATGCCCTGGCGCATCCCGCTCAACCCCGACCGCCCCACCGAGCCGCTGCCCCCCGAGGGCGTAGCCGCGATCCACGACGCCGCCATGCGGGTGCTGGAAGAGATCGGCATCGAGTTCCTGAACGCCGAGGCCCGCGACTATCTCGCCGCCGCCGGCTGCACCGTGGCGGGTACTAACGTGCGCATGGACCGCGCCTTCGTCATGGAGCAGGTGGCGAAAGCGCCCCGCCGCTTCGACATCACACCGCGCAACCCCGAGCGGCGGGTGACCATGGGCGGCGGCCACATGTGCTTCGTCAACGTTTCCTCGCCGCCGAACGCCATGGATCTCGACGGCGGCCGGCGGGTCGGCAACACCGGGGACTTCCAGAACCTCATCCGGCTGACCCAGTACTTCAACTGCATCCACGTCGCCGGCGGCTATCCGGTGGAGCCGGTGGACATCCACGCCAGCGTGCGCCACCTCGACTGCCTGTTCGACAAGCTGACGCTGACCGACAAGGTGGTGCACGCCTACAGCCTCGGGTCCGAGCGGGTCGAGGACGTGATCGAGATGGCCCGCGTCGCCTCCGGCCTGCCGCAGGCCGAGTTCGAGAGCGCGCCCCGGCTCTTCACCAACATCAACTCGTCGAGCCCGCTCAAGCACGACTGGCCGATGCTCGACGGCGCCATGCGCTTCGCCCGCCGCGGCCAGCCGGTGATCGTGACGCCCTTCACGCTGGCCGGCGCCATGGCACCGGTGACCATGGCCGGCGCGGTGGTGCAGTCGATCGCAGAGGCGCTGGCAGCGATCGCGCTCTTGCAGGTGGTCAACCCCGGCGTCGCCTGCATGATCGGCACCTTCACCTCCAACGTCGACATGAAGTCCGGCGCGCCCGCGTTCGGCACGCCGGAGTATGTGCGCGCCACCCAGATGACCGGGCAGATGGCCCGGTACTACGGCCTGCCGCTGCGCGCCTCGAATGCCTGCGCGGCGAATGCGCCGGATGCGCAGGCGATGTGGGAGAGCATGATGAGCCTGTGGTCGGCGGTGCAGTCGGGGGTGAACCTCGTCTATCACGCGGCCGGCTGGCTCGAGGGCGGGCTGATCGCCTCCTTCGAGAAGTTCGTCATGGACTGTGAGGTGATCCAGCAGTTCCAGCGCTACTTCGAGCCGGAGTTGACCGACACCTCGGCCGGGGCGCTGGCCTTCGAAGCGATCCGCGACGTGGGGCCGCAGGGGCATTTCTTCGGCGCCGAGCATACCCAGAGCCGCTACACGACCGCCTTCTATGCGCCGTTCCTCAGCGACTGGCGCAACTACGAAGCCTGGTCGGAGGCGGGTGCGATCGCCACGCCCGAACGCGCCAACCGGGTGTGGAAAGCAATCCTGGCCGAGTACGAGCCGCCGCCCATGGACGAAGGCATCCGCGAAGAGCTCGCCGATTTCGTCGCCCGCCGCAAGCGCGAGGGGGGTGCGCCGACGGACTATTGACACCGCCCGGCGCAAGTGAACGAGTGGAGCAGTGCAGTACTTGGGAGGCAGGGCGATGCGGCAGGTACTTGGAGGAATGGCGGTGGTGGGTGTGGCGCTTCTGTCAGCCGCCGCGGCATCGGCCCAGACGGCGTACGGGACCGAGGGATGGTCGGGCCAAGCCACGCTCTACGGCTGGCTCCCGGTCATCAATGGCTCGCAGGAGGGTCCGGACGGCCAGCCGCTGATCGACCTCGACACCTCGGACGTGCTTTCCGCCCTCGACATGGCCTTCATGGGTTCGGCGATCATCCAGAGGGGCAAGTTCGGCCTCCTGCTCGACGCGGTCTACGCCGACCTCGGCACCGACGGCACCTGGGTGCAGAACCGGGTCGACACCTCGACCACCACCAAGCTCGGCATGTACACCGCCGCCGCGATGTACCGGGTCCATGAGGATCCGAAGTGGTTCGCCGACGTCTACGCCGGCGCGCGGTACTTCGACACGAGCATCGACTTCAAGATCGGCACCGCCCGGCTCGGCCAGGCATCGTTCAGCAGCGACCTCACCTGGACCGACTTCATCGTGGGCGTGCGGGGCGGGGTCTCGCTTACCGATCGCTGGGAAGTGACCGGCTTCGCCGACTATGGCGGGTTCGACGGCAGCGATGACACCAGCTGGCAGCTCTACGGCGGCGCCAACTACGCGTTCTCGGACCGCTGGGTCGGCACCGTCGGCTACCGCTACGTGTCGATCGAGAAGCGGGTGACCTCACGCGCCGCGCTGGACATCGACATGCAGGGCCCGCTCCTGGGCATCACCTACAAGTTCTGACGCCAGGCTGTTTCGACCCCGGACCGCCCTTGCGGCGGCCCGGGATTGCCGCTATCACCGCGGCCGCGGGCGATTAGCTCAGTGGTAGAGCGCTTCGTTCACATCGAAGATGCCGGCGGTTCGAACCCGTCATCGCCCACCAAATCCCCTACTCGCGCGCGGGGGTGATTAGCTCAGTTGGTAGAGCGCTTCGTTTACACCGAAGATGTCGGCGGTTCGAGTCCGTCATCACCCACCACGCGCGCGCCTCACCCCCGCCGCCACCGATCTGGATGCCCTGATGACCCCGGCGGTCGTGCTCGATGGTCCCTACTCCTGGCTCCGCCTCGCCATCTCGGTTCTGGCGGGCACGGTGGTGAGCGTCGGCATGTGGGCGGTCATCCTGGTGCTGCCGGAGGTGCAGGCCGAGTTCGGCGTCGGGCGCGGCGACGCCTCGCTGTCCTACACGGCGACCATGCTGGGGTTCGCGCTCGGCAACCTCATGCTCGGGCGCTTCGTCGACCGCTTCGGCCTCAGCACCGTGCTGATCGCCGCGGCGCTGGCGCTTGCGGCAGGGTTCGGGCTCGCAGCGGTCGCGACCAATGTCTGGCAGTTCGCGGCGCTGCAAGGCCTGCTGATCGGCACGGGCGCCTCGGCCGGCTTCGGGCCGCTGATCGCCGACGTTTCGCACTGGTTTCGCCGGCGGCGCGGGATCGCGGTGGCCGCGGCGGCGAGCGGCAACTACCTGGCTGGCGCCATCTGGCCGCTGGCGTTGCGCGGGGTGATCGCCGAGGACGGGTGGCGCGCGGCCTATCTGGTGATCGCGGCTGTCTGCCTCGTCGTGGTCGTGCCGCTGGCGCTCCTGTTGCGGCGCCGGATCCCGGTGACCCAGATGGCGGCAGGTGCGCCGGGCGGGCCGGCGGTGCCGCTCGACAGCGGCTTCAGCCCGCGCGCGCTGCAATGGCTGCTGGCGCTGGCCGGAGTGGGCTGCTGCGTGGCGATGTCGATGCCGCAGGTGCATATAGTCGCCTATTGCGCCGATCTCGGCTACGGTGTGGCAGTGGGGGCCGAGATGCTGGCGGTCATGCTCGGCGCGGGCATCATCAGCCGGCTGGTGTCGGGTCTGCTGGCCGATGTCATCGGCGGCGTGCGCACGCTGTTGATCGGCTCCGTGCTGCAGGGGTTCGCGCTCCTGCTCTACCTGCCCTTCGACGGGCTGACCTCGCTCTATGTGGTGTCGCTGCTGTTCGGGCTCAGCCAGGGCGGGATCGTGCCGAGCTATGCGATCATCGTGCGCGAGTACCTGCCCGCCGCCGAGGCGGGGCGGCGCATCGGGTTCGTGATCATGGCGACGATCATCGGCATGGCGCTGGGGGGCTGGATGTCGGGCTGGATCTACGACCTGACCGGATCCTACCAGATGGCCTTCCTCAACGGGATCGCCTGGAACGCGCTCAACGTAATGATCGTCGTGGTGATCCTGCTGCGCACGCGCCGGCCGGGGCTGCGGGCGGTGGCGGCGTGAAATGCTCTGCCTATCGCCGCTTGCGACCGGCGCGGGTCGGCGAGAGGAAGAAGTCGTAGAATGCCAGCGCCAGCGTGACCCCGAGGATGATGGCGAGGTCGAGCCGCGCCACCCGGTAGAGCAGGATGCCGAGGAAGGTCGCCAGGACCGCGAAGGTGAAGAACGCCATCAGTCGGCCGGTCATGTCTTTCCTCCGTCCGGGGTGGTGCCGAGCATGTGGTTCATCAGCCAGTTGGCGGTGCGTAGCAGCCGCGCGTCATCGCCGCGGCGGCCGATCAACTGTACCCCCATCGGCAGGCCGCCGTCAGCCTCGAAGATCGGAATGGTCACCGCGGGGGTGCCCACCAGTGTCCAGAGCCCGTTGAACACCGGATCGCCGGTGCTCGCCAGCCCTTCGGGCGCGGGTCCGGCCGCGGCGGGGGCGAGGATCGCGTCGCAGCGGTCGAAGAATCTCAGAAAGCCCCGCGTAGAGTACGTCTGGCCAGTCAAGGGCCGCGATGTAGTCGCGCGCGGGCGTGGCCTTGCCCTCGTCGATGGCGGCAAGCATGGTGGCGGAGAGCTGGTCGCGGCCGCGGCGCTCGTAGCCGTAGTAGCATTTCGCCATCTCGGCGAAGTTGATGCGCGCCCGGATCGCCGCCGCTTCGTCGAACGCATTGGGCAGCGCCGCCTCGAAGCATTGCTCGCCGAGCGAGGAAGCCAGCTCCAGCAGCGCCTCGCGGGTCTCGGAGGCTGCTGTCTCCCAGCCGGGGGGCCGCACGAAGGCGAAGACCGGAGGCAGCGGCGGGCGGGCGCGCGCCGTTTCCAGCAGGCGCGGAACCGGCGCCGGTACCGTGGCGCGGTCGGCGGGATCGTGGCCGAAAAGCGCCTCGGCGAGCAGCGCCGCGTCGGGCACAGTCCGGGCAAAGACGCCTACGGTGTCGAGGCTGGGCGACTGGGTGAGGATGCCTGTGCGGGGGATGGCGCCGAAGGTCGGCTTGAAGCCGGCGGTGCCGCAGAAGGCGGCGGGGCGGATCACCGAGCCCCCCGTCTGGGTGCCGATCGCCAGCGGCGCCTGCCCCGAGGCCACCGCCGCGGCCGAGCCGGAGGAGGAGCCCCCGGGGGTGTGCGCTGGGTTGATCGGGTTGCGGCAGGGGCCGGGGTGCATGAAGGCCAGTTCCGTGGTCGCGGTCTTGCCCATGATCAGCGCCCCCGCGGCCTTCAGCCGCGCCACGACGAAAGCATCGCGCTCGGGCACCCGGCCGGCGTCGATTGCGGTGCCATTCTCGGTGGGGATGCGCGCGGTGTCGATGATGTCCTTGAGGGCCACCGGCACCCCGTGCAGCGGCCCGGTCGCCTGGCCGGTCCCGCGCCGCATGTCGAGGGTCGCCGCCTGGGCGCGCAGCGCGTCGGCGTCGAACCAGGCGAAGGCGTGAAGCTGCGGCTCGGTCTCGGCGATCCGCGCGATCAGCGCCTCGGCGAGGTCGGCGACGTGCAGCGCGCCGGCGGCGACCCGGTCGCGGACATCGACGGCGCCAAGCCCCGCGAGCGGGTTCGTCGCCGCCTTCGGCCTAGTTGCCATGGAAGATGCCGGGCAACTCGGGCACGTTGTAGACAACTACCATCGCGATGAAGACCGTCACCAGGAACGGCATCGAGTCACTGAAGACCTGGTTGAGGCGCACCTCCGGCGGGGCGATGCCCTTGAGGCAAGGCCAACATCGCCATCGGCGGCGTCAGGAAGCTGGTCTGCAGGTTCAGCACCACTAAGATGATGATGATCTCCGACCATTCCAGCGGCCAGCTCCCTCTCAGCCGTCGTCGTTGCGGCGGTTGTAGCGGATCGAGGAAAACAGGGCCAGGGCGATCAGGAACGCACCGCCGAGGCCGGTGATGAGTTCCGGGATATGCGTCAGTGTCTGGCAGTACATGACGATCGCCAGCGCGAAGATCGCATAGAAGGCGCCGTGTTCGAGGTAGCGGTAGCGGGTGAGCGTGCCCTTCTCGACCAGCATGATGGTCAGCGAGCGCACATACATCGCGCCGATGCCGAGGCCGATGGCGATGACGAAGAGGTTCTGGGTCAGCGCGAAGGCGCCGATCACCCCGTCGAAGGAAAAGCTGGCGTCGAGCACCTCCAGATAGAGGAAGGCGCCGAGCCCGCCGCGGGCGGCGGCGGACATGTTCTTGTCGACCTGGTCGAGCATGTGGCGTGACACGTCCACCACGAGGAAGGTGACGAGGCCCCAGATCGCTGCGCGCTGGAAGGTCGTGGCCTTCGCCGGTTCGAGCAGGGCGGAAAAGACGAGGACCAGGATCAGCACGAAGGCGATCTCGACACCGCGGACATCGGCCGCACCGCGCAGGCGCCGCTCGATGAAGCCGACCCAGTGAATGTCCTTGGCGGGGTCGAAGAAGTAGCTGAGCGCCACCATCATCAGGAAGGTTCCGCCGAAGGCGGCGATACCGAGGTGTGCCTCGTGCATGATGCGTGCGTATTCCTCGGGGGCGACGGCGGCCAGCCGGATCGCCTCGATCGGGCCGATCCTGGCCGCCACCATGATGATCGCCAGCGGAAAGACGATCCGCATGCCGAAGACCGCGATGATGATGCCCCAGGTCAGGAAGCGCTGCTGCCAGACCGGGGTCATCGACTTCAGCTTGTTGGCGTTGACCACCGCGTTGTCGAAGGAGAGCGAGATTTCCAGCACCGCTAGGATGGCGCAGATTGTGAAGATCGAGAGCGTCCCGGCCACGGTGCCGGTCATCAGCCAGCCGACCACGACGCTGAGGGCGAGGCCGAGTACGGTGACGATGATGGCCCAGCGGAAGTAGCGCAACTGTCCGGAGAAGGCGTTGGTCACCATGTCCACACCGTATGGGCGAACCGGGACGGCTCCAGTGCGGCGGGTGGGCGCATGCGTGTGTCCTCCGGCTGGATCAACGTCTGTGACACCGCCCTAGATCATGCCGATCCGCGGCTTGGCAAGGTGCATCGCCCCGCGGTATCCGCTAGGTTCGCCCGTCCGGGGTCCGTCCGGGGGCCGGCTTGCGACAGGTGCGGATGGAAGCGTGCCGGCATGCTGACGGGATCGTGATGGAGCTAGGAGAGGTACATGTTCGTGGCGATGAACCGTTTCAAGGTGTTGCCGGGCTCGGAGGATGCCTTCGAGGCGGTCTGGCGTGCTCGGCAGTCGCGGCTCGACGAAATGCCGGGCTTCGTGGCGTTTCACCTGCTGCGCGGGCCGGAAGCCGAGACGCACACGCTCTATGCCTCGCACACGGTCTGGCAGAGCGAGGCGGCCTTCCGCGCCTGGACCACCTCCGAGCAGTTCCGCGCCACGCATCGCGGTGCCGGGGGCAGCAAGCCGCTCTATCTCGGGCATCCGGAGTTCGAGGGCTTTACCAGCGTCGAGGGGGTCTGAGCCGGCAGCGGGACCGGAAGCATCTCGGATTCCGGCATGCCGGAATCCTCGCATCAATTTGATTAGATGAGACTTTTTCATTCGGCGTTAACCTCGTGGACATCTTTGCTAACGCGCGAGCGCGCCGCGCCAGCGCGCGCGATAGTTGGGCATCCCCAGCGGCGGGGCCGCCGGTGACGCCGGGCGGCTGCGTGGCACGGGCACCTCGGGCCAGTCGGCTAGAAGGCGCCGCACCGGCGGCGGCGCTGGCCGCGTCGGAGACCAGCACGCCCGGCTCGGGGCGCAGTTCGGCGAGGGCTGCACACCAGACCGGATTGCGGGCGAAAGGGACCGTCGACGATAACCGAACCAGTGACGCCGAGGCGGGACAGAAGATCGTCGGTGACGAGGGCTGTGTAGAGGCTGGCCAGTGCCGAACGCGCGCCGGGCCGGTCTGGCAACGTACCCTCGACCCGGCCTGCGCGTCCGCGCCACGGCCCGCCCTGCACGCTGAAGGCGGGCAGCGCGAGGGCGCCGGACTCAATCACCGCGCGGGCGGCGTCGAGGTCCGGCGGCGAAGTCGTCGCCGGCGATGGCTGCGTATTCGCGCCCGCCCATGAACCGCGCGGACGGGACGGGGCGCCCGAGCGCATCGACGCCCGCCAGCATGTCCGCTATCGGATCGAGGGAGGCGAGATCGCCGCCGGCGTGCAGGATGATGACCCAGGTACCGGAGGAGACCATGGCGAAGGGGGTGGCACCCGCGCCCAGATGCGGCAGCAGCGAGGCATTCGAATCGTGGATGCCGGTCAGAACCTCGGTCGCCGGATCGAGGCCTGTCGCCGCCGCGACCTCTGGCCGGATGGGGCCGAGGACGTCCCAGGCGCGCCTGAGCGGCGGGATCAGGTGCCCCCAGCCGCATCGCCCGGCGAGGCTCGAGAGCCGCCCCTGCGCCGGCGCCCAGAGGTCGCTGTGGGCGCCCAGCGAGGTCACCTCGGAGGCGGCGACGCCGCATAGCCGCCAGGCCCAGTATTGCGGCAACGGCAGCAGCGCCTCTGCGCGGGCGAAGGCCTCGGGGAAGGCCTGCGCCTGCCAGTGGACCTGCCGGGCGAGGTTGAGGCCGCCGGGCAGGTCCGGAGAGCCGCTTTCCGCGAAGTCGGGGCGCAGGGCGGCATAGCCCCCAGCACTCTCGGGCAGCGGGCTCTCGTAGTCGAGGACAGGCAGCGCCAGCCCGTCGCGCGCTACCAGCGCGGCCGCCGAGCCGTGGGCCACCGGCACGATGGCGCGGACCCGGTGCTCGCGGGCAAAGGCCGCGAGGGCGCCGAGCACAAAGGGCTCCAGCGCCTCGACGTCCTCGGCCGGGTAGGGACCGTCGCAGCGCACCGGCGTCGCGGTCGAGCGGGCGGCCAGCTCCTCGCCCTGCGGCGAGAAGAGCGCCACCCTTGTATGGGTCTTGCCCGCGTCGATGACGCCGACTGCCCCGGTCACGGCTTCGCCTGAAGCCCGTAGCCGGCGAAGGCCGCCAGCGTCTCCTCGATGGCGGCGGGGCCGAGCAGCACCGGCCCGCCGATCAGCATTGAAAGGTAGTACTGGCGGGCCAGCGTCTCCAGCTCGATGGCCCGCCACATCGCGCGTGCCAGCGTCTCGCCCACCGTGATCATGCCGTGGTTGGCCAGGAGGCATGCCGTGCGGTCCTGCATCGCGGCCAGCGCGAGGTCGGACAGCTCCTCGGTGCCATAGCGCGCGTAGCCCGCGCAGCGCACGCTGTCGCCGCCGAAGGCCGCGACCATGTAGTGGCAGGCGGGGATTTCCTTCCGGGCGATGGCGAGCGTGGTGCAATAGGTCGGGTGCGCGTGCACCACCGCGCCCGCGTCGGCGCGTTCTCGCAGCAGCCGGTGGTGGAAGCGCCACTCGGTCGAGGGACGGAGCGGGCCTTCCCAAGCGCCGCCCGGGTCGTCGAGGGCGACGGCGGCGATCATCCCGGGCTCCAGCGCGTCGTAGGGCACGGCCGATGGCGAGATCAGCATGGTGTCGCCGAGGCGCGCCGAGACATTGCCCGAGGTGCCCTGGTTGATCCCGCTCGCGTTCATCTCGCGGCAGCAGGCGACGATCTCGCGCCGCAGCTCGCGTTCGGCCTTGCACATGGCGCCTGTTCCTCCCGGTCGGAGTACTCCGTTCGCGGCCATGTTGCGGGCGGCAATCGGGGTTTGACAAGCGGGCTTCGCCGCTGGACGTTGCTGCGGACGGTCGTGGAGGATGCGATGGGCTTCGAGGCACTGGTGGTGGATCGAGACGGGGACGGCCGCACCCATGCCGCGGTGCGCGAACTGACCCTCGACGACCTGCCGCCGGGCGAGGTTACCGTGGCGGTGAGCCACTCGACGCTGAACTACAAGGATGGGCTCTGCATCGGGCCGGGCGCGGGACTGGTGCGCAAGTACCCGCATGTGCCGGGGGTCGATTTCGCCGGCGTGGTCGAGGCCTCGAGCGATGCGCGGTATCGGCCCGGCGACGCGGTGGTGCTGACCGGCTGGCGGGTGGGCGAGGCGCATTGGGGCGGGTATTCTGGCAGGGCGCGGGTCAGGGCCGACTGGCTGGTGCCGCTGCCCGAGGGGCTGACGGCGCGCCAGGCCATGGCCATCGGCACGGCCGGGTTCACCGCCATGCTGGCGGTGATGGCGCTGGAGGCGCACGGGCTGGAACCGGGCCATGGGCCGGTGCTGGTCACCGGCGCTGCCGGAGGCGTGGGCTCGGTGGCGGTCTCGCTGCTGGCGCGGCTGGGCCACGAGGTGGCGGCCTCGACCGGCCGGCCGGAGACGGAAGGCTATCTGCGCGGGCTGGGGGCTGCGCGGATCGTGCCGCGGGCGGAGCTGGCGGAGCCCTCGGCGCGGCTGCTGGAGTCGGAGACCTGGGCCGGCTGCGTCGACGCGGTGGGCGGGTCGGTGCTGGCGCGGGTGGCCAAGCAGCTAAAGTACCGCTGCTCGGTGGCGGTGGTGGGCAATGCCGGGGGGGTGGAGGTGCCGCTCACCGTGATCCCGCTCCTCTTGCGCGGGGTGAACCTCCTGGGCATCGACAGCGTGCTGCAACCCTATGATGCGCGCCGGCTGGCATGGGCGCGGCTGGTGCGCGACCTTGACCTCGACGCGCTGGAGGGCATGATCAGGCCGGCGCGGCTCTCCGATCTGCCGGATCTGGGGCGCGCGATCCTCAAGGGCGAAGTGCAGGGACGGGTGGTGGTCGATGTCGCCGGTTGAACCCCCGATGGGCTGGACCCGCCGTTCGGTCCTCGCGCTCGTCCAGGCGCTGTTTGCGACGCCACTGCTTGGGCGGGGCGCCGCGGCGCAGCCGATGCCGCGGCCGGAGGGGCTGGTGGACGTGAGCCGGGTGTTCGTGCCGGAGGTGTTCAGGCCCGGCGTCTTCGACTGACGCCCTGCGGCGGCTCGCCGGCGTACTACCAGCGGAGCAAACGCCCTCCGATGGCGGCGCCAGCGGCCGTCACGATCAGGATCGCCACGCCATACCAGGTCAGGAAGAACAGCGGGTTGTCCTGCACGCAGTAGAGCGAATAACCGCTGGCGGCGCCGGCGGCCGCCCCGAGGCTCGCAATCGCGCCGGTCAGCCGGGGCCGCGTCGGGGCCCCGCGGCGCAGGGCGGCGATGGCCAGCGCCGCCGGTACCGCCGACAAGAGCACGATGAACCCCAGGCACTCCGCGACGGCCAGGCCGGTCACGTCGGTGAAGCGGGTCTCCGGGGCATGTGCGGCGAAGCTCGCGAGCCAGAACAGCGCCACGGCGGCGGAGAGTACAAGAAGCGGCAGCCGGCTGCTCCCCGGTGCCCCGGGGCGGGAGGTGCGCATCGCCATCGGCAGGGCGATGAGGCACAGCACGGCGGGCAGCAGGGTCTTTGCCAGCACCTGCGGCTCTGCCAGCGCCGCCACGAGATCGTCGCGCACGCCGGCCACGGCAAGAAACAGCGCGCAGCAGAGGGCCGCCGCCCCGATCACGGTTGCCACCATCCGGTCCAGGCGCAGCGGGGGCTGCGGCGCCTCGGCGGCGAGTTGGGTCAGGAGGTCGTCGGTCCGCATCATTTCTCACCCGTGACGAACTGGGTCATGCGCTGGAGGGCACGGTGCAGGCTGACCCTTACCGCGCCCTCGGTCATGGCCAGGCGCTCGCCGACCTCGGCGGCGCTCTGGCCGTCGATGCTTATCGCCCGCACGATGCTGGCCGAGCGCGGGTCGAGCTGGCCCAGGAGCACGGCGCTGTCATGGGCGGCGGTCACGTCCCGGGGGGTTGCCTCCAGCATTTCGGTGAAGTCCTCGATCGGCAGATGGACGTGGCGCGACTGCCGCCGATAAGCATCGACGACCTTGTAGCGCGTGACGGCATAGAGCCAGGGCAGCAGGGGTGCTGCCGGGTCCCAGGTATGGCGCTTGGCGTGAATGGCGATCAGAACCTCTTGCAAGATGTCCTCGTGGGTGTCAGCCGACTGGCCGCGCGCGCGGCTCCTGACGATTCCGCGCAGCACCGGCGTGACCTCGCGCAGGAAACGGTCGTAAGAACGCCGGTCCCCGGCATTCGCCGACCGCAAGAGGGCCGACCATTCCTGCTCGCGATCCGTCATTCTCAAGGGTCCGTTCGTGGCCGCCGGGCGTGATGTTACAGGCACCGGCGCATTAATGTCGGGAATCCTCCCTGACCGCAATTCAGGACACGCTCGCGTGAAGCCGCGTAACGTCCTCCCCGGGAGCTGCGAAGGGACACGTCGAGGACCGGCATGGTGCGCCGGGGACCTCCACGCCGCTCACAACAGGAGAGACCCATGACGATGTTCGACAATACCCTGACGCTGACCGCGACGCTCGTCGCCGCCCTTGGAATGGCCGGCGCCGCGCAGGCCCAGGACGCCAACATGGAGAAGTGCTACGGCGTCGCGCTGGCCGGCGAGAACGACTGTGCGGCGGGCCCCGGCACCACCTGCGCGGGAACCGCGACCATGGATTTCCAGGGCAACGCCTGGAAGCTGGTCCCCACCGGCACCTGCACCACCATGACCACCCCCAAGGGCATGGGCTCGCTGGAGCCGATCGCGTCCTGATCCACCGCCGGGGCGCGCCGCCCTGCGCTCGAGCAGGCGCGCGCCCCGACCCCCGCCCGAAGAGGTTTCCCCATGCCGCTACCCGCCCGTCCCGGCCTCGGCTTCAAGCCCGAGCATTTCGCGCAGATCGCGCAGCGATCGCCCCGATATCGGCTTCTTCGAGGTCCATGCCGAGAACTACATGGGCGACGGCGGGGCGCCGCACCGCCAGCTCGCGGCGCTGCGCGCGGACTACGGGCTGTCGCTGCACGGGCGTCGGCCTGTCAATCGGCGGGCCGGACCGGCTCGACCGCGATCACCTCGGCCGGCTGCGCCGGCTGATCGACCGCTACCGGCCCGAAAGCTTTTCCGAGCACCTGGCCTGGTCGAGCCATGGCGGGGAGTATCTCAACGACCTCCTGCCGCTGCCCTACACACCCGAGACGCTGGCGCTGATCTGCGATCACATCGACGAGGTGCAGGATGCGCTCGGCTGCCGGATGCTCCTGGAGAACCCTTCGACCTATGTGCTCTTTGAGCAATCGACCCTGTCGGAGACCGACTTCCTCGGCGAGATCGTCCGCCGCACCGGCTGTGGGCTGCTGCTCGACGTGAATAACGTCTTTGTCTCGGCGACCAATCATCGGACCGACCCGCGACGCTATCTGGCCGACTTCCCGCTGGAGGCGGTGGAAGAGATCGACCTCGGCGGCCATGCGGAGGAGGACCTGCCCTCCGGTCCGCTCCTGATCGACGACCACGCGCGCCCCGTCGCCGACCCGGTTTGGACGCTTTATGCCGAAACCATCGCGCGCACCGGCCCGCTGCCCACCCTGATCGAATGGGACAACGACGTTCCGGCGTTCCCGGTGCTGCTGGCGGAGGCCCAGCGGGCAGACCGGATTCTGCACGCCGCCGGGAGGGCGCGCCTTGATCTCGCCTCCTGACACCTCCACCCTTGCCGGGCTGACCGGGGCGTTCCGCGCCGGTCTGTCCTCGGGGGGCCTGCCCGCCGGAGTGACCGCGCGGCGAGCCGACGAGACGTCCCGGCGGTTCGCGGTCTATCGCAATAACGTGGTCCACAGCCTGACCGAGGCCCTGAAGCGGCGCTTCCCGGTGGTCGAGCGGCTGGTCGGCCCCGAGTTCTTCCGCGCCCTCGCCCCGCTCTACCTGGCGGCCGATCCGCCGTCATCGCCGGTCCTGATCCGCTGGGGCGCGGGATTCCCCCGAGTTCCTGGCCGGGTTTCCGCCGCTCGCCGGTCGGCTACCAGTTGCAGGCTGGCCACATTGAGATCGGCGCAGGAAGAATAGTTATAGAAAATCCGTTTGAACAGGTTCCCGCATATTGCCCAGCAGGAAAGGGCCCAGCACCCGGCCAACCCGCAGGCTCGATGTTTCGTCGCCGTAAAGAGCCCGCATGGGCATATCGCATACCACGGCCCGGGCCACGTTCAGTCGAAACAGCATGTCGCTCTCGAAGAAATAGCCGTTGCTGACCTTGTCCAGCGGAATCGCCGAGAGGGCGTGGAAACCAATCGCGGTGAAGCCGTTGGTTGGATCCAGTATTTGCCAGTACCCGCTCGAGGCGCTCCTGGTGAACAGCGCAGCAACGCTGTTGCCGAACAGGCGCAGGGTGGGCATGTCCTTGAGGTATTCCAGTTCGTGGAAACGGTTGCCCTTGCAGTAATCGCATTCCGCATCGAGTATGGGCTGCACCAGCAACGGTATCAGGCCAGGGTCCATTT
>CAVOGP010000066.1:0-9016 GCA_963695425.1 uncultured Alphaproteobacteria bacterium
CTCGACGCCGAGACGGCGGAGCTGCTGGCGGTGGCGATGCCGGGCACGGCGAGCTTTCTCGAGCGCCACGAGTGGGTCAAGCACGGCACCTGCTTTCGCGGCGCCGGTGGCGGCGACGAGTACTACGACGACACGCTGCGGTTGGTGGACGCGATCAACGGCTCGGACGTGGGCGCGCTGTTCGCAGCGAACGTGGGCGCCGAGCTTGAGACCGCGGCGATCCGGGCGGCGTTCGACGCGGCGTTCGGGGACGGGGCGGGGGACCGGGTGCAGGTGCAATGCACCGGCGACCGCGGGCGCACGCTGATCCAGGAGCTGCGCATCGCGCTTCAGGGCACGATCGGGCCGGAGACGGCGCTGGGGGACCTGCTGCTGGCGGCGGCGCCGGTGTCCATGGGCTGCCCGCGTGGGGTGGTCGATCCGGCGGGGCTGCAGTAGGCCCGCGGCTCAGATCGAGAAGCTGGTGCCGCAGCCGCAGCTGGAGGTGGCGTTGGGGTTGCGCACCACGAAGCGCGCGCCGATCAGCTCGTCGGCGAAGTCGATCTCGGCGTCGGCGAGGAAGGGGAGCGAGACCGGGTCGATCAGCACCCGTCGGCCGGCGCTCTCGAGCACGAGGTCGTCGGGGGCGGCGGCGTCCTCGAGCTTGATCTCGTACTGGAAGCCGGAGCAGCCGCCGCCCTCGACGGCGACGCGCAGGCAGGCGGCGTCGCCGATCTCGGCGAGACGGGCGAAGGCGCGGTCGGTGACGCGGGGCGGGATCGAGAGCTGCATCTTTCGGGCCATGCTGCAATGGGCTACAGGGACAAGGTAGTCGCGGCGGGGCCGCCAGACAAGGCTCGAGCCGCGCCTCCCCAGAGTGTCAAGACGCGTGCGGTTCGTCCGGCGGCGTTGGCGCACAAGCCGCCCCTAATCACATCGTCGCGTCGTTCGCACGTCCGGGAGGCGGCGATTGTCGACCTCGGCTGCATGTGCCGATGCCGGTCCGCACGCCGGTGCAGAGCGGGCCCGAAACGGGATTCACTTTGTCAATTACCGTTCGATTCTCAGGTTGTTGTTGCTATCGTGCCGGCGTGGGACGCTGTGACGGGAGAGCATGACCGATGGTGGAGAGTTCGGACGCCGACGGGAGCAAATTCGATCTTCTGGCCGTGCTTAAGGCCAAGGGCGTGCCCGAAGACACGGCTAAGGAGATCAATGAAATTGCGGAGGCTCACCGTCTGGACGCGGTTGTGTCGGAAAAAAAACATTTAGAAGAAAAGATTTTGGCGATAATAGAGGGAGCGGTTGCCGATGGCAGAATTAAAATAAAAGTTGAACAAAAAGATCAAATTGCATCTCATATTAATAATTTTCTTATTTCATTTTCGGCAAGTGGGGCATTTTGGCTATATCAGGATTGGCTGGTTCAAATGAAGTCCTTGTTTATGGCCGAACCTAACGACCAGATTCTTGGAGAAATGCAACGGACGGCGGAAATTAGAGACTCATTCAGATCCGGATTGAGTGTTGCTGATATTGAATACCTAGATAATAACTGCAATTATATTGAGTTGGTTGAAGAGATCTTTAAGGAAGAGGTGAAGAGAGCACTTGGTCACGGCGATGGTAGCATGCGACCATGGGCTAGTGTCATATCGTTTAATTTAAGCAATGAGGTATTCTACAGTCCCCTTGAATCTTCGTCCCGCACGGGGACTTGAACGACCATGGTATTCACTCAGTTGCCACTTCTGGCGTGACCGCGCCTTTCGCCACCCTGCCCGAGGCCAGCCGGGGGCGGTTGTTTCCCGAGGAGGTCTCGGCGCACCGCTCGCCCTTCCAGCGCGACCGCGACCGGATCATCCATTCGAGCGCCTTCCGGCGGCTGAAGCACAAGACCCAGGTCTTCGTCGAGCACGAGGGCGACTACTACCGCACGCGGCTGACGCATTCGATCGAGGTGGCGCAGGTCGCCCGCACGCTGGCGCATACGCTGGAACTTAACGGGGAGCTGGCGGAGGCGGTGGCGCTGGCGCATGACCTCGGGCATCCGCCGTTCGGGCATACCGGCGAGGACGAGCTGCAGGTGCTGATGGCGCCCTATGGCGGGTTCGACCACAACGCGCAGGCGATCAAGATCGTGACGCGGCTGGAGGCGCACTACGCCGAGTTCGACGGGCTGAACCTGACCTGGGAGACGCTGGAGGGGATAGCCAAGCACAACGGGCCGGTGACGGGTGCGGTGCCCTTCGCGCTGGCCGAGTACGATGCGCTGCACGACCTAGAGCTGGCGACGCATGCCAGCGCCGAGGCGCAGGTGGCGGCGATCTCCGACGACATCGCCTACAACAACCACGACCTGGCGGACGGGCTGCAGGGCGGGGCTGTTCACGCTGGAGGATCTGCGCCGGCTGCCGCTGATCGGGCGCTGCATCGCCGACGTGGACGCGCGCTGGCCGGGGCTGGCGCCCGCGCGGCGCGAGCACGAGGCGCTGCGGCGGTTCTTCGGGCTCCTGGTCGAGGACGTGCTGGCGACCAGTGCGGCGCGGCTGGCGAGCCATGCGCCGGCCGATGCGGCGGCGGTGCGGCACCTGGGCGTGCCGGTGGTGGGGTTCGCGGCGGCGACCTTTGCGGAGCTGAAGGAGATCCGGGCCTTCCTGCACCAGCGGATGTACCGGCACTGGACGGTGCAGCGGATGCGGCGCAAGGCCCGCGCGGTGGTGCGCGAGCTCTTCGCGATGTTCGTCGAGGCGCCGGAGCTGATGCCGCCGGACTGGAACGCCTGCGCGGACCTCGACGAGGTGGCGCGGGCACGGGTGGTGGCGGATTACATCGCCGGCATGACGGATCGGTTCGCGCTGCAGGAGCATCGCAAGCTCACCGATCCGCAGACGCGGGCCTGAGCACCGCCCGCCAGCGAATGCTTCAATATTGATGAATCCGGGCGGCGCCGGATTCACGTCCTGTTAGGTTAGCAAACGGTATCCCGGCTGCACTGCGTAACCGTTGCCGGGAGTACCCCATGGGTTGGAATGTCGACGTCGATTTCAGGCCGAGTCCGCTGGACGGGACCGGCACCTTCGCCCGCACGGATATCCGGGCCGGCACCAAGGTCTGGAGCTTCGATTCAACGATGAAGGTCCACGGCCTGGCCGATCTGGCCGCGTTGCCGCCCAAGACGCTGGAGTTCGCGCTGCACGGCGGCTACCTGCATTATCCGTCGGGCAAGTTCATCTGGTACGACGACGGCATGGACCTGGTGAACCATGCGCCCGCCGGAGTGGCCAACATCGGGATCACCGAATGGACGCCGCTGGAAGAGGACAACTGCACAGCACTTCGCGACATCGCCGCCGGCGAGGAGCTGACCGAGGATTATGCCTTCTGGTCGGTGCTGAGCCTCGACCCCGAGCACTGGCTGCCGAAGCTCTACCGGGACTTCTGCCCTGACCACTACGCGTTTCTCCAGAGCCTCTCGCGCCAGCGCAAGGTGGCCTGAGCGCGGCATCGGGGGCTTCTCGCGACCACTGACGCCCGCCGGTTCGCCCGGCGGGCATTTGCCCGTGTCAGGCGACCATCCGCAGGCTTTGGGAGGTCTTCACGCCGGCTAGCGGCAGATAGACCCGCAGGCTGAAGGTGGCGCCGTCGCCTTCGATGCTCTCGACCACGATGCGGCTCCCCATCATCTCGGCGAGTCCCTGGCTGATGGCGAGGCCGAGGCCGGTGCCTTCGGTGGTGCGGGTGCGCGAGGCGTCCACCTGCACGAACCGCTCGAAGATGCGAGTTTGGTCCTGCGCGGCGATGCCGGGGCCGGTGTCGCTCACGCGCAGCGACAGCTCGGCCTCTTCGGCGCTGCGCACCACCGTGCAGGCGATATCGACCCGGCCGTGGGTGGTGAACTTCACCGCGTTGCCGAGCAGGTTGGTCACGATCTGCCGCAGCGCGCCTTCGTCGCCCAGCACGGTCAGCCCGTCGAGCCCGACGAACTCGGTGCCCAGCGCCAGGCCCTTCCTGGCCGCGACCGGGCGCATCAGCTCGACGATCTGCCGGATCGTCGCACCGGGCTCAAAGGGATCGCGGTCGAGGTGGCGGTTGCCGCTCTCCATGCGGGTGATGTCGAGGAGGTCGTTGATGAGCGCCAGCTGCGCGTCGGCCGAGGCCTGGAGCACACCGACCAGCTCGCGTTGCCCGCTGGTGAGGCTGTCGACCGCCAGGAGCTGTGCGACGCCGATAATCCCGTTCATCGGCGTGCGCAGCTCGTGGCTGACGTTCCACAGGAACTCGGTCTTGATCCGGTCGACGGCCTGCGCTGCTTCCAGCGCCTCCTCCAGCCGCAGCGCCGAGCGCGCCGAGTAGCGCGCCAGCACCGCGGCGATCACCGCGATCACCGTCACGGCGGCGACGAGCGGAAGGGCGACCTTGGCCAGGATGCTGGCGCCGGGGCGCGGCGGGGTCCAGGCGACATGGGCTATGGTGGCGCCGGCGGCGTCGGCCAGCGGCAGGGAGACCTGCTCGTCGCCGGGCAGGGCGGGGGTGTCGGTCAGCACCAGCCCGTCCATCATCAGGTTGGTGGCGATCTGGTCGATCACCCGGCCCTGCACCCGCTGGGCGTGGATCTGGCGGGGCATGTCGCCGGGGGAGAGGCCGGCGGGTGGGCCTTCCACCGGGCGGATGGTGGTCACGGCGATGGCCCAGGGCATTCCGTCGATCAGCGCGAAGGTGCTGGCCGGGCCGATCGCGTCGGGTCCCTCCAGCAGGCCGAGGGCGGTCTCGATGATTGCGTCGGGCAGGAGGCCGGTCTCGCCTTCGACCGGCGATCCTTCGCGCCAGCCGACGCTGGTGCCGGAGGCCGGATCGGCGAGCACGATGACGTCGAGCGCGCCGATCTCTGCGGCACCCGTGCCGATGTTGCTGTAGAGCCATTCGCCGTCGCCCGCGACGAAGGCGGAATAGGCTTCGTCCCAGATCGAGTAGTCGCTGACGACCGTCTCGATCTTGGTGCGGAAGGAGGCAATGCCGCCGCGGACCGTGCGCTCGGAGGCCTCGCGCGCCAGCGTGTTGTGCTCGGCCGAGATCCAGACCACCGTCCCGAGCATCACCAGCACGAAGGCCGCGATGCCGGCGACGTGCAGCCCGGCGAGCAGGCGCGAGAGCCGCCGCTCGGCGCCGGCCCGTGGCGGCCCGCCGTCCGCGCCGCTTCGATGGGTAGCCTTGGCCATGCCATTCACTCCTGTGCAGCAAAGCTGTCCGGCAAATTGCTTAGGGAATGATTGACGGGTCGCGCGGGCACGGCCCCCGGGGCTTGATCCCGGAGCTTCCCCACCGGACGCGTCGGTGCTACCAAGGGGGACATTCGCCAGAGGTTCGTCTTGGATACCGAAGCTGCCCTGGACTGGCTCGAGAGCCAGCCTGAAATCACCAGCCTGCGCGCCGCGGTCTGCGATCTGAACGGCATCCTGCGCGGCAAGCGGGTGCCGGTGGCGCAGGCGCGCAAGGTGCTGGAGGGGCAGATGCGCATGCCCTATTCGATCACCGGACTTGACATCTGGGGTGAGGATGTCGCCGGCAACCCGCTGGTTTTCCAGCAGGGTGACGTTGACGGGCGCTGCGAGCCGACCGGGCGGGGCTTCCTGCCGGTGAACTGGCTGGGCTCGCCCACGGCGCTCCTGCCGCTGTGGATGCTGAACGAGGATGGCTCGCCCTATCTCGGCGATCCGCGCCGCGCGCTGGCCGCGATCTGCGAGCGGTTCCGCGCGCTCGGGCTGACGCCGGTGGTGGCGACGGAGCTGGAATTCTACCTGGTGGACACCTCGGGCGACGTGCCGACGCCGCCGCGGTCGCCGGTGACCAACAAGTTCCTCGACGGGGACGGCGCGCTCTCCATCGACGACCTCGACCATTTCGAGGCCTTCTTCACCGACGTCTATGCCGCTTGCGACGCGCATGGCGTCCCCGTCGACAGCGCCATCTCGGAGAACGGCGGCGGGCAGTTCGAGATCAACCTCCTGCATGTGCCCGACCCGCTGGCGGCGGCGGACCATGCGCTCTTCTTCAAGCGCTTCGTCAAGGGCATCGCACGCAAGTACGGGCTGGCGGCGAGCTTCATGGCCAAGCCCTTCCTCGACCGGGCGGGCAACGGCTTCCATGTGCATTTCTCGCTGCTCGATACCGAGGGGCGCAACGTCTTCGACAACGGCGGGTCCGAGGGCTCGGAGCTGATGCATCATGCCGTGGGGGGCGTTCTGGAGATGATGCGCGCTTCGGCGCTGGTCTTCGCGCCGCACCGCAACTCCTACCGCCGGCTGCAGCCGAACACCCATGCGCCGACCGAAGTGGTCTGGGGCTACGAGACCCGGCATGCGGCGATCCGCATTCCCGGCGGGGCGAACGTCGCCCGGCGCGTCGAGCATCGCGTGGCCGGCGCCGACGCCAACCCCTATCTGGTGCTGGCCGCGATCCTCGGGGCGGCGCTGGAGGGGATGGAGAGGCGGATCACCCCGCCCGCACCGCTGGCGAGCACGCCGGCCGGTTCGGGCGCCTCGCTGCCGCTGGACTGGAAGGACGCGATCGACGCCTTCGCGGCGAGCGCGCCGCTGGTACGGGTGTTCGACGCCAGCCTGCGCGAGACTTTCCTCGGCATGAAGCGGCAGGAGTTGCAGGTCTTCTCCAAGCAGATCAGCGCCTTCGAGCACGAGACCTATCTGGAGACGGTGTAGTGGGCCGGCCGCCGCTGCCGGCGCCTATCCGGCGAGCTACTACGCCGCCACCGCCCATCCCGCCCCGCCGCGCCCGCCGCTGGAGGGCGAGATCGCGCCCGAGGTCTGCATCGTCGGCGCGGGGTTCACCGGCCTTTCTGCCGGGATCGCGCTGGCGGAACGCGGGCACCGGGTGGTGGTGGTGGAAGGTGTGTGCGTCGGGTGGGGCGCCTCTGGGCGCAACGGCGGGCAGATCGTCAACGGGCTGAACGCGGGCCTTGCCACCATCGCCGCGCGCTACGGGCAGGCCACCGCCGGCTTCGTCGCCACCGTGGTGCAGGAGGGGGGCGCGATCATCCGCGAGCGGGTGGCGCGGTACGGCATCGACTGCGACCTCAAGGACGGCAACATCTTCACCGCCTTCACCGCGGCGCAGGTGCGCGAGCTGGAGGCGCGGCAGGCACTGTGGCGCAGCCACGGCCACGACAATTTCGAGCTGGTCGACCGGGCGGGGCTGCGGGCGCACGTGGGCTCGGACGCCTATGCCGGGGGCATGATCGACCGCTCGGGCGGGCACATGCACCCCTTGAACCTGGCGCTAGGCGAGGCGGCGGCCTTCGAGAGCCTCGGCGGGGTGATCCACGAGGCGAGCCCGGTCACCGGCGTCGAGGACGCGGCGCGGGCGGCCGGTGGTGCGCACCGCGCGGGGGGTGGTGCGGCCGCAGGCGCTGATCCTCGCGGGCAATGCCTATCTCGGCCATGCGGTGCCCGAGCTGGAGAACCGGGTGATGCCGTTCTCCACCCAGATCATGGCCACCGCGCCGCTGGGCGACGTGGCGGCGGAGCTGCTGCCCAGCGACATGGCGGTGGAGGACGTGCGCTACGTGCTCGACTACTACCGGCTGTCGGCGGACGGGCGGCTCTTGTTCGGGGGGGGCACGGTCTATGGCGGGACCGATCCGGCGGATATCCGGGCGAAGCTGGTGCCCAACATGGAGAAGATCTTCCCGCGGCTGAAGGGGGTGCGCATCGATTTCGCCTGGTCGGGGAACTGCGCGATCTCGTTCAGCCGGGTGCCACAGATGGGGCGGCTCGGCGCGAACACCTATTTCGCGCAGGGCTACAGCGGGCATGGCGTCGTGGGCAGCCACCTCTTCGGCCGCATTCTCGCCGAGGCGGTGCATGGCGACCGGTCGCGGTTCGACGTCTTCGCGGGCGTGCCCTGGATCCCGTTCCCCGGCGGGCGGCGCTTCGCGGTGCCCTGGTCGGTGCTCGGCTCCTGGTGGTACGGGCTGCGCGACCGGCTCGGCGTATAGCCGCCGCACGAGGGCTTGTGATCCCGTGCGCTGCCGGTTCGCGGTAGTCTGAACCGGACTTGCAGCCGATGGGGAGGACACCATGACGATCCGCAGGACTGGATGGGGGCTGGCCGCCGTGGCCGCTGCGGCCATGATTGCCACGGCCGCCGTTGCGCACCACGGCTGGAACTGGGCGGAGGAGGAGCAGACCGAGCTTGAAGGAACGATCCGCGAGATTCTACTTCGGACCGCCGCATCCCGAATTGCGGGTTGAGGTGGGGGACGGGGCCGTGTGGCGGATCGAGCTCGGCAACCCGCGCCTCACCGCCCGCTCAGGCTTCGTCGAGGGGGTGGCGTCGCCGGGCGACACGATCCTGGTGCGCGGGCACCGGGCGCTGGACCAGTCCGACATCCACATGAAGGCGGTGCGGATCACCATCGACGGGGTGCAGTACGACATCTATCCGGACCTGATAGAGCCCTGAGCTGTCGGAGCTGCTGCAGGCGCTGGGCGACAGCGGGCTTGCCGCCTGGCTGCGGCGGCCGGGTGCGGCCTATCCGCTGGTCAACGCCGCGCATATCCTGGCGCTGGGAATGCTGGTCGGATCGATCGCCGTCCTGGACCTGCGGCTGCTGGGGATGTTCCGGCAGGCACCGGTGAGCGTGCTCGGGCCGCTGTTGTCGCGGGTGGCCGCGGCGGCGCTGCTTGCGGCGCTGGCGACCGGGGTGGCGCTGCTGAGCGTGCGCCCGCTCGCATATGTCGCCAACGCCGCATTCCTCTTGAAGCTGGGGCTGGTGGCGCTGGGGATCGCCAACGCGCTGACGGTGCGGCTGAACCCGGCCTGGCAGCGGGCGCTGGCCGGCGGCGGTGTTGCCGCCAGCATCCGGGTGCAGGCGCTTGTCTCGCTCTGCATCTGGGTAGCGGCCGTGCTGGCGGGGCGGTGGATCGCGTTCCTCATGTGACGCGGACGCGGGCGGTCCGGGGCCGGTCTCCAGGCGTAACAAGTTGTTACGCCCAAGCAATACGTCGTCAAGAACAGGCAG
>CAVOGP010000067.1:0-24733 GCA_963695425.1 uncultured Alphaproteobacteria bacterium
GCCCGGGCGCCGCGTCATGGCGTTTCCAGCGCCGCCCAAGCCGCCATGCTACCGGCGACGTTGTCGCCCTCGCGGTCCGACCACCGACGCAGTCCCCGGCACTCGGCCCGGGTCTGGCCCCAGGTGGTGATCGCGCAGAGATTGCGGTCGCCGTCCACCACGATGACGTCCAGGAGGCTGCTGCCCGTCTGGGCGGCGAGGCGGCGGGCCTGCTCCACGGAAATATGGCGCAGCGTCATACCGGCTGGAGTTGGCGGCGGTCGAAGACCAGCCAACCCGCCACCGTTACCGCCGTCACAGCCACTCGGCCGCCTCAGCGAGCGCCGGCCAGAGCCGCAGGACGTGCCGGGCGACCTGTCGTGGCAGGCGTCGAGCGTCGCGCCGCGCGCCTCGAGCGCGATCGAGCCGTCGAGGAGGCGCCAGCACGCGCCGCGTGAAGCACGCCGTCACGCTCGGCGACCAGCGCCGGCGCAACCCCGGCGAGCGGGCCGTGCGCGAACGCCAGGGCCAATGCGCTGGGGAGCGACGAGACGTCGAGCTCATTGGCTCCGCTCCACGAGGTGCGACGGCAGGTCGGCCGAGGCTTCGACCCTGTGGTCCCGGTCGATGCGGGTGATGCTGACCCGCTCGTTCGTGGTGCTCAGGCCGACGTAGACTTCCTCGCCGCCAGGCAGCTGCGCGTGGAGGTTCGCGCGCCCGGGTTCGAAGCGCAGCAGGCCCCTGGTTCCGGCGAGCAGCTGCGCGCCGGTGGCCATTCCCCGCGGGGCCCAGCAGGCGGCGCGGCGCAGGGACGCTCTCGAGGTCCGCCTTCATCGCCGCGCCGCCTTCGCATCGTGCGGAAAGGTGCGGACGAGGGACGGGGCCTCGGCGGGACAGGTCAGGTTCATGCGTTTCCTTCCGGAAGGTTCGGGGCTGGCGGCGGCTTGGACCGGCGGGCCGTGCGTCAAGATGTGCTGCGAAATTTTCGCAGCGTCAATCCCCGTCGTGCGAAAAAACGGCAGGCCCTCGCGCGCAGCCCCGCGACCGAGTAAGTGGACCCATGATTACAGAATCGCCGCCACGAAGAGGCTCCGATGAACCGCTACATCCGCTCGGTCGAGATGATCGACCGCAACCTTCCGGCCCTCGCCCCGCTTTTCGACGAGATGCGCGATCGCCTGCGCGACGACCACGGCGTCACCAAGGCGCGGTACTGCCACGCCGTGCCGTTGGCCGACGGCGCGCGTCTGACGGTTTTCGCCAGTCCGCCAATCAGGGCGCTCGCCGAGGACTACGTCCGCAACCGGCGCCACGAAGTCGACTGCGACCTCCTTGAGCGCATGCAGCTCACGGAGCCAATGGCATGGGATCGGGCGCGGTGCGTTGAAGGCTACCCGCCCCGAACTCGTGCGATGCGCCAGCGCTGGGAGCTGATCGAGCGAGAGACTATCGGCGACGGATGGTGGTACGGCTTCGACGTTGCGGTGTTCGGCCCGCGCGGGCGGCGAGGCCTGTTCAAGATCAACGCGCCGCTCGAGCAGCCGCTCGACCGCGCATACATGGGTGGCGTGCGGCACGTCGTGCAGGACTTTCATCTCGCCTATTGCAGGGTTCAGCTGGCGGCCGAGGAGCTGTTCCACCTTTCCCCTGAGGAGCAGGAAGTGCTCGCCGGCGTCGTCTCCGGCATGAAGGCTGAAGCAATCGGCCAGGAGCTTGGAATCACGGGGCGAACGGTCGAGGAGCGCCTTTCCCGCGTGCGCCGGCGGCTGGACTGCTCGACGACCCCCCAGGCGGTCGCCAAGGTGATCACCCTCGGCCTGGTCATCTAGACTTCGGGATATCCCATCGACTTCGGAACTTCCCATCCGCCGATGGGAAGTCTCCCATCGGCTTCGGAATTTCCCGTCTTGTGCGGTCTACCAGAGGTTGATTTTGCTCTCCATCCGATTTGCTGAGACGGGAACGCCGCATGATGAAGGACGCCGAGCTCGCGACCCGCCTCATCGTCCTGATCCGCCGGGTGTTCCCGGTCAGCCTCACGCTTCTGGCCGACCCTCTGGGCTTTGCATCTCGAGCATGGCGGCGAAGATCCGCTCCTGGATGTCGGCGGGCAGGCGGCGGAAGTCCCCGTAGAGGATGAAGTCGAAGTTGATGTCGTACTGACGGTAGAGGTAGCGGATGGCCGCCAGCTTCGGGTGGGCCTTGCCGTTCTCGTAGGCCCCGTAGCTCGTCGCCGGCATGCCGAGCTCCTTGGCCATATCCTTGGAGCTCAGGCCGAGCGCCATGCGCGCGGCGCGCATCCTGAACGAGGTCGCATCGGTCGAGATGTCGCCCAACCGGGCCAGCTCCCGCTTCTCTTCGTGATCCACTCGGCCTGCCTCGTCCGTCGGGTCTAAGGCGACCTATCCGACTTTGTCGGAAGTTTCCAGTGCTAGTTTTTTCCCTCTTGCAGCTACGAAATTTTCGCATCATCCTCGCCGCCTATGACGACACACCGCGACTTCATCACCTCCCTCGGCGGTTACCAGAAGGTGGCCCAGCGGCTGGGCAAGCCCGGCAGCACAGTGCATCACTGGTCGTCCGCTGAGGACGGCCGCTTCCCGAGCTACCTCTACCGCGCCTTCTGCGAGCTCGCCGACGAGGTTGGGGTCGCCCGCCCGGTGCCTGACCTGTTCCGCTTCCTCCCGCTCCGGCCGGAGCCCGGGGAGCGCGCGTCGGCATGAGCAAGTTCAACGCCCGCAGCGTCGAGATTGACGGCCGCCGCTTCGACAGCGCCGCGGAGGGTCGGCGGTACGCGACCCTGGCCGCGCTCGAGCGCGCCGGCAAGATCGCCGGGCTCGAGCTGCAGCCGCGCTTCGACTGCGTCGTCGCCGGCGTGAAGATCTGCAGCTACATCGCCGACTTCCGCTATCGCCGCGACGGCGTCGCTGTCGTCGAGGACGTCAAGGGCGTGCGCACGGCGGTCTACCGCCTGAAGCGCAAGCTCGCCGAGGCCTGCCACCCGGGCCTCGTCATCACCGAGATTCCCGCCGCTGGAGCGGGCAGACCACGCCGCCGGTAGGACCGGTTCTCCCGGCGGTGGAGGTCTGGGCAGACACCCACCGGCCGGCGGCGACACGAACAGAGGAGTGCCCATGGCGCTGTCGCTCTCGAACCTGGTCCGGGCCAAGTCGGACAAACCACCGCGGATCGTCATCTACGGCGTGCCCGGCATCGGCAAGACCAGCCTCGCCGCCGAGTTCCCCGAGCCGATCTTCATCCAGACAGAGGAAGGCGCGGGCAACCTCGAGCTCACGACCTTCGCCGACGGCCCGCTCACCAGCGCGGCCGAGGTCGACGAGGCGATCGAGCTGCTACTGACCGGCGACCATAAGTTCCGGACGGTCGTTCTCGACAGCCTGGACTGGTTCGAGCCCTTGCTCTGGGCGGCGGTCTGCAAGCGCAACAAATGGGCCACGATCGAGGAGGCCGGCTACGGCCGGGGCTACATCGAGCTCGACGCCGACTGGCGCTACTTCCTCGGCCGGATGAACGCGCTGCGCGACGCAGCGCGGCATGACGGTGTTCTATCTCGCGCACGAGGAGATCCGGAACTTCTCCGATCCCGAGCGCGACAGCTACGACCGCTACCGTCTGCGCCTGCACAAGCGCGGCGCGGAGATGGTGATCGAGCACGCCGACGTCGTTGGCTTCATGAACTACGTCGCCACGATCAGGAAGGAAAAGGGCGGGTTCAACCAAGGAGACCTCCAAGGCCTCCGGCGCCGGCCAGCGGGTGCTGCACCTGGCCGAGCGGCCCGCCTTCACCGCGAAAAACCGCTTCGAGATGCCCGACAGCCTGCTGCTCACCCGCGGCCAGGGCTATGCGGCGCTGGCGAAGTACCTCCCCGGCCACCGCGACGCCGCGGCCACCCCCACCGCAGCCTGAGAGGACCGACCATGGCAAGTCTCGGAGGAACTTACGACGCCAGCGAGGGTGAGCAGATGAGCGAGCGCTCGGCGCTGCCGCCCGGCGAGTACCTGGCGGCGGTCGCCAGGAGCGACGTCTCGGACACCAAGGCCGGGACCGGGCGCAAGGTCGAGCTCGAGTTCGAGGTGCTCGACGGCCCGCACAAGGGGCGGCGCTTCTGGACCACGCTCAACCTCTGGAACCCGAACCCGGTGGCGGTGGAGATCGCCCAGCGCGAGCTGAACAGCATCTGCCACGCGGTCGGCAAGCTGCGTGTCGCCGACAGCGAAGAGTTGCACGCGGTCCCGCTCAAGGTGTCGCTCGGGATCGACACCTCTGGCCGCAATGTCACCAAGGGCTACAAGCCGGCAGGCGGCGCCTCCCCGGCAGGCGCGGCCCCTGGCTCGGCGGCCAACCCAAGCGGCGCCGCCAGGCCGCGGGGGCCGTGGGCGTGAGACGGTTGGCGCATGCCCGCGTCGATGACGCGCCATCTCCGCGCGACCTCCTCGTCCGGCTGGCGCAGGAATGCGTCGCCGCCCACGACAGCGTCGACGCGGCCGTCGACGCGCTCCTCGCCGGTGTCACCGCGGAACCGGACCTCGAGGCGGCGATGCTTGAACCCTATCGGGCCGGCGCCGCACGCGACCTGGTGCGCGGCGTGGTCCGCGACACCCGGCAGGACATCTGGCGCCGCCCCGTGAGCCCCGACCAGCGGGTGATCGCGTTGGCTCGAAATCAACAGCACTGCGCTGCTCGACTTCCGGCTACCCGGCGGCCAGCGACTCGCTATCGCGAAGCGCGAGGAGGTCACGGCGGCCGCCGCCTTTTATCTCAGGCAGGCCGCCGACATGGGATGGAAAGGCCGCTGGCTTGAGCGCATTGCCGCGGCGCTGCCCGAGGGCCGCGCCGTCGCGCACGCCTTCGGCGAGGCCGAGCTCGCCGCCATGCGGCAGGCGGCGGCACAATGTTGAACGATCACAAGAATGCCGGCCGGTCATGCGGCGATGCCCAGACGGAGAACGCCGGCAGCCAGCGGGCCAATGTCGAACCGTACACCAAAGAACCGCCGCCCGCTGGCACCCTTTCTTCCCTCCCCGCCGGCGACGGCGGGGGCCGGCCGGCCACCAGAACAGCGACATCCTTGGGCACGCCGCCGACCGGCGCCAATCCCGCCCGCGAGGGCGGGGGCGAAGCGGTCCAACCTCGCGTCGAGACCCACAGTTCGAGCGACCGCTTCGCCGACCCCCTCATCGCCGAGATCGTCGAAACGTGGCGCGCACGCCAGGACATGGTACGCGCGCAGCAGAAACTGACCCTGCAGGCGAAGGCGATCTGCCGCCGCTTCACTGCCGGCGACACGTCGGAGGCCGAGCGGCTCTATCGCGCGGTCGCGGGCAAGGGCGAGCACCCGCTGCGGGAGCCGGCCGGGCGCGCGCTGCTCGGACTGCTGGCGGCGCGGCGCCCGCTCGAGGACCAGCGTGCCGCGTACGAGAAGCACCTTTCGCGTCTGGCGCGCGGGCTGCCGATTGTCGGCGTGGTCGCCGACATCCGCGGCGTCGGGCTGGCGACGTTGGCTGCGATCGTCGGAGAGCTCGGCGATCTTGGCGCCTACGAGAAGGGCGTCGCAGGTATCTGGAAGCGAGCCGGGCTCGCAGTGATCGGCGGCGAGCGGCAGCGCAGAAAGTCCGGCGAGGCGGCGCTCGAGCACGGCTACGCCCCCGGGCGACATGCCGTGTTCTGGAACGTCGGCGCCGCGCTGCTGAAGGCGCAGGGCAAGGACGCCGGCGCCGGGCCGTACCGGCGGATCTACGATACACGCAAGGCCTACGAGCGGCCGCGGGTCGCGACCGACGCCCATGCCCACAACCGGGCGATGCGCTACATGACCAAGCGCCTCCTGCGGGACCTTTGGGTCGCCTGGAGGGACGCCACGAATGACTGCCGGCCGGTCCTGGCCAGAGTCGCCCACGAGGCCAGACCGCCAGCGCTCGCGGCCGAAGTCATGTTCATCCCGAATGGCCCCGGCCATCTTGATCTCGCCTGCGATGCCAACGTCGTCGCGCTGGCGGCCATTCGGGATCCCGGTGCGGAGGCGGCGTAATGGTCGCCCTCCCGCCACCGGCCCAGCCGACGGTCGATGCGATCTGGCGCGCCCGCGAGGCTGAGGCCGCAGCCGACCCGCGCTCGGCCTACGAAGGCTACGGCGCCAGCGCCTCGGCGCTGGGCACGAGCTGCGACCGGCAGATCTGGCTCACCCTACGTTGGGCGTCGCCGCCGGAGGTGCCGACCGGGCGCCAGCTACGAATCTTCGAGCGCGGCTACGCTCGAAGAAGAGCGCGTGCTCGCCGATCTCCGGCGCGCCGGTATCGAGGTCTCGCGCGAGCAGGAGCGGTTCTCGCTCGCGGGCGGCTGGCTGCGCGGCAAGATCGACGCCGTCGGCGTCGGTTTCCTCGAGGCGCCGAAGGCCGAGCATGTCGTGGAAATCAAGTCCATGAACGCGAGCAGCTGGCGCTCGGTGCAGAAGCACGGGCTCATGCGGAGCAAGCCCGAACACTGGCACCAGCTGCACATCGGCATGGCGGCGCTCGGCATCGCCCGCGGGGCATACATCGCGGTCTGCAAGGACGACGAGTAGCATCTACATCGAGCGCATCCACCTCGACGTCGAGGAGGCCAACCGCCAGGAGGCGCGCGTCGAGCGGCTGGTCGCCGACGCACGAGGCGCCACTGCAGGATCGCCGAGAACGCCGAGCGCCCGCCCTGCCGGTTCTGCCGGCACAAGGCGCTCTGCTTCGAGGCGGCGATGCCGCGGCGGCACTGCCGGACCTGCCTGCATTTCGCGTTCGGTCGCGACGGCGCCGGTCATTGCATGAAGTTCGACGAGCCGCGCACGCCGCAGCGCCAGCAGGAAGGCCGGGATTGCCCGACGCACCTCTACCTGCCGGCGCTGGTGCCGGGCGAGCAGGTCGACGCAGACCCCGAGGCCGAGACGGTCACCTACCGCATGCGCGACGGGACCGTCTGGATCGACGGCGCCACCGAGGAAGCAGCATGACCGAGGCCGAGCTGGGCCGCTGGGTCAACGGGGCCGAGCGGGGCGAGAGCTTCGTCTATGCCGTCGCCAGCGCCGGGGTCGTCCTGTCGCCGGAGGAGAGGCAGGTGCGCGGGAGGATCATGAAGGCGGCGCGCAAGCTCCACGAGAAGGGGCTGGTGGCGCTGGTGCAGCGCCGCGCGTCGCCCTCCCAGACCTTCTATGTCGCGCAGCGCACCTGGAAGAAGGCCGGTGAACGATGACGCGGGTGAGGCTTCCGGACCGCCGGCGCAACGCTAGTCCGCGACATCGCCTTCGGCGGCCAGGCCTTCACCGTCTGCGTCGGATACGACGACGCCGGGCGGCCGCTCGAGGTGTTCGCCGACGGCCAGAAGACCGGCTCGACGATGGCGGCCTTCATCGACGACGCCTGCATCGTGATCTCGATCGCGCTCCAGCACGGCATCGCGCCCGCGGCGCTGGCGCGCTCGCTGTCCACGGTCCCGGTCTGGGAGAACGGCGTGAAGGGCGAGGGCCCGGCCAGCCCGGTCGGCGCCATCCTCGCCGTGCTCGAGCCGGCGCCGGCGATGCCATGGGCGGCGGCGTGATCGAGCTGCGCGACTACCAGCGCGCGGCGATCGACGCGCTCTACGCCTGGTTCCGCGCCGGCCGCGGCTCGCCGCTGGTGGTGGCGCCGACCGGCTCGGGCAAGAGCGTGATCCTCGCCGAGTTCGCCCGCAGCGCCGTGGTGGCCTACCCCGAGACCCGCATCCTGATCGTCACCCACGTGCGCGAGCTGATCGCGCAGAACCACGCGGCGCTGATCCGGCTCTGGCCCGACGCCCCGGCTGGCATCTACTCGGCCGGGCTCGGCAAGCGGCAGCTCGGGCGCCAGGTCCTCGTCGCCGGCGTCCAGTCGATCGCCCGACGCGCCCGCGATCTCGGGCATGTCGATCTCGCCATCGTCGACGAGGCGCACCTGGTGCCGCGCTCGAGCGACACCCAGTACGGGCGGCTGTTCGAGGGGCTGCGCGCCACCAACCCGAACCTGAAGGTGATCGGCCTCACCGCGACGCCCTACCGGCTGGACAGCGGGCTGCTGCACGGGGGCGAGAACGCGCTCTTCGACGGCATCGCCTACGACATCCCCATCGGCATGCTGGTCGAGCGCGGCCATCTCGCGCCGCTCGTCTCCAAGCGACCTGCAGCGGCGTTCGACACCGCCGGCCTGCACCGCCGCATGGGCGAGTTCGTCGAGCGCGAGATGATGGACCGCATCGGTGGCGACGCCACCCGCGCCGCCGTCGCCGAGATCGTCGAGCTCGGCCGCGACCGACGCTCCTGGATCGCCTTCTGCATCTCGGTCGAGCATGCGCGGGCGGTGCGCGACGAGCTGCGCGCCCACGGCATCACCGCCGAGACGGTGACCGGCGAGACGCCCGGGCCCGAGCGCGACCGGTTCCTGCGCGCCTACCGCGCGGGCCAGGTGCGGGCGCTGACCAGCGTCGGCGTGCTGACCACCGGCTTCGACGCGCCGGCGACCGACCTCATCGCCATGCTGCGGCCGACCGCCTCGACCGGTCTCTACATCCAGATGGCCGGACGCGGCATGCGCATCGCCCCGGGCAAGGACGACTGCCTGGTGCTCGACTTCGCCGGCAACGTGATGCGGCACGGGCCGGTCGACGCCATCGCGCTGCCCGAGGAGAAGAAGGGCGGCAAGGGCGACGGCGAGGCGGCCGAGCCGCCGGCGAAGATCTGCCCGGGCTGCGACGCCATCGTGCCGATCGGCACGCGCGAATGCCCGGACTGCGGCCACGTCTTCCCGCCGCCCGAGCCGAAGATCGAGGCGACCGCCACCACCGAGGCGATCATGGTGCTGACCGCCCGCGACGAGTGGCAGGAGGTTCGCGACGTCGACTACCGCCGCCACCGCAAGCCCGGCGCGCCCGACAGCCTGCGCGTCGACTACCTGGTCGGCACCAAGGTGGTCAGCGAGTGGGTCTGCGTCGAGCACGCCGGCTACGCCCGGGAGAAGGCGGTCGCCTGGTGGCGCCTGCGCGGGGATGGCCCGCCGCCCGACACCGTGGACGAGGCGCTCGCGCGCACCGCCGAGCTCCGCCGGCCCACCGAGGCGGTGCTGGTGCGGGAAGGCAAGTACCACCGGATCAAGCGGGTGCGGTTCGCGCGGCCGGAGGAGGAGGCAGGCTGCATGACGGCGGAGCGGCAGCCTGTGGCGGCGCCGTCCTACCCCTGCGCGGTGTGCAACCGGGCCAGCGCCGGCTTCGCCTTCAGCGCGCCGCGAACGCAGGCGCCGCCCGTCTTCTTCTGCTCGATGCATTGCTCGGAGGTCTGGATGGTCGCCCACCGCAGGAAGATCGAGCTCACCCGCGACGAGACGGCGGCGGCGCTCGCCGGCGGCAAGGCGGCCGGCGCCTTCCTCGACCAGCTGGGCCGGACCGACATGGCGCAGCTCTCCCGCGTCGAGTGGGCCGAGTTCTGCGCGCGGCTCACCCGCGGCTACCTCGAGGCGCTGCAGCGCCAGGCGGACGCCCAGGTCCCGTTCTGATCATGGCCGCTCCGCCGTCCCCCTACGCCCGGGCGGCCGGGCGTCTCCGCGACATGGGCTACCACGCCATGCCGGCGAAGCCGGGCGAGAAGGTGCCGGGCCACTTCGAGGCCGGGCGCTGGTCGCACATGGCGCGCTGGCAGGACTGGTGTGGTCGCATGCCGCCGGAGTTCCTGCACGAGCGGTGGGAGAGCTGGCCCGACGCGGGCGTCTGCATCGCGCACGGCGCCGTCGTCGGCGCCGACGTCGACACCGACCGCAAGGATGTCGCCGACGCGGTGGTGGCGGCGCTGGGTCCGTCGCCGGTGCGCCGGCGCGGGCAGAAGGGCTGGATGGGCTACTACCGCCCGGGTCCGGATGCGAAGGGCTCGGGGCACGCCTGCGCTGGTATCACCCGGACGTCTGCATCGATCGGCGAGGACGGCAGGCGAAGCTGGCCGCCGCTGGTCGAGCTGCTGTTGCACGGCACACAATCGGTCGTGCCGCCGACGATCCACCCTGACACCGGCCAGCCCTACCATTGGCTGACCCCGGACACCCTGGAGGATACCCCGCTCAGCGATCTCCCCGAGCTGCCCGCCGATCCGGTCGCCGGCCTGGACGCCGAACTCGGCAAGCTGGGCCTGACCCGCGAGAACCCGAACGGCCGGGCCCGCGACTCCGGTACCCGCGAACTCGCGCCGCCCGGAGCGCACGATCTGGAGAAGCCGCGGTTCCGTTCGATGAACGACCGCGCGCTCGCGGCGCTGGACCGCTGGTTCCCGGCGCTGGGGCTGCCCAAGACACGCCAGCGGGGTGCCGGGTCGTGGGAGGCGGTGGCGGCCTGGCGGCCGTCGTCGAGCGGCCGGCCGATCGAGAAGCGCGGCGCCAACCTGCATGCCTCTCCGAGCGGGATCCGGGACTTCGGCGACGGCGAGCCCTACACCGCAATCGACCTGGTGATCGCCGCCCGCGGCTGCAGCTTCGACGGCGCCGTCGATTGGCTGGAGCCGTTCCTCGACCCCGAGCCGCGGGCGGAGATCGACCTCGACGCCATCGCCGCAGCCGCGGAGCGCAGGCGGGTGGCAGCGGAAGCTGCGGATCGCGTCGAAGCCGCGCGATCCCGTTCCGCAGCCCGACCGCCCCGTCGACCTGTCGCGCTGGTGCGCCGGCGCCGGCGATTCGACGGCCTGACCCGGCGCGCGACGGGCCGGCCGCTCGAGCTGCCCTCGGACGCCGCGTTCGAGGCGCTCGTGCCGCGCACGCCGCAGCCGTTCCCGCTCGGCCCCGAAGACTGCCCGGGCGTGCTCGGCGAGGTCGCCGCCTACATCGACGAGGCCTCCGCCACCGCCACCGAGGCGGGCGCGCTGGCAGTGGCGCTGCCGGTGCTCGGCGCGGTCATGGGGCGCGCCTTCGCCACGCCGTCGAACCTGCGCACCAACATCCTCTCGGTGGCGCTCGGCGGCTCGGGCTCGGGCAAGACCAGCCTGGTCAACCCGGCCAAGGAGCTGCTGCGCCTCGCCGGCGTCCCTGAGGTCCTCGGCCAGGATCGCATCGCCTCGGGCTCGGGCCTGCTGCGCATGCTGACCGTCGAGCCGCGACGCGTGTGCTTCCTCGACGAGTTCGGCCACCTGCTGCAACAGATCGGCGCGCCCGGCGCCGGGATCCACTCGCGCCAGATCCTGACCGAGCTCACCAAGCTCTACTCCGACGCCGGCACGCTCTACACCGGCACCGCCTATGCCGGCCGCGAGCCCGAGCCGATCGACTGCCCGCACCTCTGCCTGTTCGGCATGGCGACGCCCGAGCAGTTCTGGCGCGCCTTCGGCTCGTCCTCGCTCGAGGACGGCTCGATCGCGCGCTTCCTCGTGTTCCCGATCGGCGCCGCGCGCATCAAGGACCCGGACCTGCGCTTCCAGCCCCAGGCGGTGGCCGCGGTGAAGACGGTGGTGGAGGCGGTCCGCGGCCTCGTCCGCGGCAACCTGGGCCGCCCGGCGCTCCTGACGGTGGACTTCGACGAGCGAGCCGATGCGGCACGCCTGGCGCTGCAGGAGACCATGCAGGCCTGCGCGCAGTACGCCGAGCTCAACAGCGTGCGCGGCGCGCCGGCGATCCTGCGCCGCGTCGCCGAGAACGCCCAGCGCATCGCGCTGATCTCCGCCGTCGGCCGCAATCCCGGCGCACCGGTGATCGAGATGCACGACTTCGACATCGGCCACGCGCTCGCCCGCTGGTCGGCGACCACCATGATCCACAACATCGCCAGCCACATCGCTGACAACCAGACCGAGCGCGACGTGAACGACGTCGAGCGCTTCATCCAGGCGGCCGGCGACCGTGGCCGGACCTGGCGCGAGGTCCAGCGGAACTTCCGGCGCGTGAAGGCGCGCGATCTCCGCGAGATCTTCGAGGGGTTGGAGCGTGAGGGATCAATCCGTGTCGAGAACCAGTCCGTCCCCACGGGCGGCTACCCCACCAAGATCGCGTTCCCGGCCTGACCGGCTTGAAGTTGCGCCACCGGTGGGCGCAGAATGACCTGAGCCGGCCCCCGAGTTCGGCGGGCCGGCACAGGCGGAACGAGTGACGCCATGTGCCACGAGTACGTCGATCTCAGATATCTCAGGCGCGAAGCCGAGGCGCGGGTGCAGGATACTGTCCGCGACACGAAGCCTGCGCCCGCACTGGCAGCTGAGCCCGCCGGCGGGCGGGTTGCGGTCCTGCGCGGGCTGGTCGAAAAGGTACGGCCGGCAAAGACGACCGTGGCTGCCAAGTAAGGCGACCCTCAGCGCCTACCGGCACGCATGTGGACTGCAAACTATGCCCTCGGTCGCATTTCGCACCGCGGACAAAGCCGCAGTTCGCTACCAGCGACCGCGATGCGGACAATTTCGATGCAGGTTCGTTCCTTCCCACGCGAACGCTAGGCCTGAGCAGCCCTGATCAGCAGTCCGGGCTAGACGCGCTTGAAGACAATCTTCATGCTGGAGGACGCCTGTGCGCTCAGCCCAACACCCATGAAGCCCACCTTGCCGTCGGCGCCTACCTGGACTGAGACCTCGACCGTATCCATGCGCACGCCGGCGTCCACCGCACTCTCGCCCTTGTCGAGCATGGCCGCTACAGTCTCGATGAAGGCGGTGAGGTTTGCTTCCATCACGTCGGTGCTGAGTTCCACCGCACGCGTCACACGGGAGCCGTCCTGGTCGCCACGCGCCGATGTCGGGCGTCCGACCCCGACTGCTGGGGCCTCCGCGTCGAAAACGAACACCTTGTCTGATCTCATGGTTTTTCTCCTTCCCGTTGTGCCAGGGTTCCCAACGGCACACCGAAATACTGAAAGCCCGCCCAGAAGAGAGGGGCCCGGAAAGGCTTTTCAGCCCCGGCGAAGTCACGGCTCAGCCAACGCGTCTGTACGTCGATGCCGGAAAGCGCGCGTTCCATAGCGGCGTCCATTGGTGCCCCCCTGATACCAGCTTTCAATTCGCGCAGTCGCACGAGCGTTTCGTGCGCGGTGAGCGTGCGAAGCCAATGGCACGCCACGGCAAGGGCGCGGGCAGGTACTCGGCCAATCGCCAGTTCCTGCTGCAGTCGTGTCATGAAAAGAAATGTGGCGAAATCGTCGACCCGCCAAGCCGGCGCAATCAGGCTCGCGACCCCGGCATATTGCAGGATTGCGGGGAAGCCGAACGGCTCGTCAGAGTTGCTGCGCTGTGCCAACCCGGCTTCGCAACAGGAAAGGATAAGAAGTGATCGGACGATGGCGCGCTCGTTGACAAGCTCGGCAAGTGTCATCGGCCCATCGTGAAACTCAATACGAGACGACCACGGATTGTCAGCCACGAACTCGCCGTGGGCCGACACGAGAATGCGTCCGCACGCCGCGATTGAGCGCCGGAACTCGCGCTTGGTCGCCTGCCAGCCAAACAGTACGCGGCCCTCCTTTGCAAGAGCGCCCTCAAGGCGCGCGAAGGGCAGGTTGTCCTGCGGATCGAGAAACAGGTCCGTGGCAATGGCGTCGTCCGGCGCCTGCGGCGCCTCTGCAGCGGTCGAAATGCCCTGTGTGAACGCGTCCAGCGTGGTCGCGATTGCGACTTCTTCAAACAACTCCGAGATATGGGCGCCGCTGGGCAGGCGAGCGTGAGAAAGCGGCAGGGAGCGCAGCACCCGATGAGGAACGAGGACGAGCTGCGATCCGCCGGCGTCGAGTTCAGACACCAGCTGGCCGATCAGGCCGCCGAGCCGATCGAGGAGCAGGTGGCTCATCGACTCTGCAGCCTTGAGCAGAAGCTCGGGCGGTGCTCCTCGCTTCGAGAGCGCCTGCTGCACGCCTTGATCCAGCGACCAGTCGGCCACCGTTTCCCATGGGAAGTAGGCTTCGTCGCGGAAGGTGTCGTAGATCGGCCCGTCGAACCAGTTGACCTCCACCTTGGCGTCTTCGCCATTGATCGAGAAGACGGCGAGGCCGGGCGTGCTGCAGAAGAACGACAGGATCCGGCGGCGCGGTGCTGCCCGTACCCAGGCGCGCGCACGCTCGACAGCCTGGGACATGCCCTCGGCCGTCAGGGCAGTCTTCGCGTCGGTCATGCTATTGTCCGTCAAGAGGCGCATCAGGCGGCCTTTTGCTGCCTCCGCGAATGCCAGAGTTTGCGCAACTGGCGCACCGCTTTTGATCCGCGAGACGACGCCGAACCCGTCGAGCCGAACTCCACTCCTGCAGCATGGACATCCAGACCACGGGATCGGCGCTGCCCGCCGTGATGCGCTCATGGAGGCGGTCGACCGCCGCGTCGCAAGCGGCGCGCGCGAGCTCGTAATCCTCTTCGTGCAGAGCAATTTCTGTACGGAGAACCTCGATCCGGATCTTTCCTTCGCCTGCGGAAAACCGCGCATCGAGGCTCGCGGCCGCCTCGACATCGCGCTTCGCGTCGGCGAGCCGGCCGAGCGCCAAAAGGACAGTACCGCGGTTCGCGTGCAACATCGGACCGAGTTGATCGACCTCATTCGGACCTACCTTGGGGCGCGCGGCCATTGCCTTCTCGATCGCTGCCAGCGCCTGTTCGGGTTGTTCGAGATCGCGCAGCACGTTGGAGTAGGAATTCCAGAAAATGCACCGGTCGCGTTCGGATCGGCCCTCGATGCTCGCAAAAAGCTCCTGATGCAGCTGCGCCGCCGCTGCCAACTGCCGAGACTCGGAAAGGCGCATCGCCTTTTCGAAAAGGATGTCGAGCCGTTCGCCGGGTTCGAGTTCGAAGGCGGCGATCAACTGGTCGAGAACGTCGATTGCTGCTTCCGGTTGTGCGAGGGCGCTCGCCAGGGTGTTGTAGTGCAAGCCGACGGGGAGAGCATGTCGTTTGTCCCCGATCTCCATTGCCGCAGCGAAAGCGGCCTCCAGTGCCCTTCGCGCCTCGCCGAGTGCGCCGATTCCAAGCCCCGCGCCCACGCCCAGTTGAATGGCATAGCCGAGCATCTGCACTAGAAGGGCCTGCAAGCGCTCGACATCCTCCATGTGGCCCGCCTCCCGCTTGAGGCGCAGCGCGTTGGTGTAGGCGGCCAGTGCGTCGTTCAGTTTGAGATTGCCGGGCCGCGCCGAGCCTTGCCCGAGCGCCAGCCAAAGGTCTGCGTGGCGATCCGGCGCGAGCGGGACCGCTGTGCCGCCTACGATGTCGAGCCCACGCCGCGCGATCCGGATGGCCTTTCGCAGGTCGGACTGGTTCGTCCCGCCACCTGAGACATTAAATGAGAAGGCCGCCAAGTAGTCGGCGAGGTCATCCAGTGCCTCGTGGGCAGCCACCTCGTCGGGCCCGGCTTCGGCCGCGCGGAACACGAACTCAAGGCCGAAGTCGAGAGAATCGGCCGTCACCAGCCCTGCACCACGCAGCCCGCGGAAGCGTTCGAGTAGTTCCCCAGTCCCGGCAGCAGGCCCCACACCCGCCGCCCGTACTGTTGCTTGTGCGGCGGCTAAGTAGTCAGCGAAAGAGGCGGGCGGCGAACTCGGCGCGCCGGATTCGGATAGGTCTCCATCGGCTGCAGAGTCGATCAAACGGAAGAGCAAGCCGCGAAGCTCGCCCGCGGGTGTCGGCTCTGGGCGTTCGGGTGCCCTGCGTTGGATAACCATTGCCTTCAAGGCGTCCATCCGAGGGTGATCCATGTTGAGCGCAATCGCCCGGTGGAGAGCGGCGGCGGCCATCTCATGATCGCCTGAGAACCGGCCGTGGATCACCGCGACGTCCCAATGCAGGTCAGGGATCGTGGCGTCGAGCGCCAGCGCGTTGTCGAGTTCCTGCAGAAGGCGCTGAAGGATGTCCGGTGGAACCACCACAGCGAGCAAGTCAGCGACCTTAAGGCGATACTCGACGTAGGCGCCGAGGGTGTAGGCGTGGGCGCGTCGCAAACGGGCAGTCTCGCCTTCCCCGCGCGCAGATGAGAGAATGTCGGCGGCGCGACCGTAGCGCTTGGCGCCCTTCTCCACCTCAGCGCGCCTCAGCGCTTCGGCCTCTTCGAGGCTGGACTCGTCCATCCCTTCGGCCCCTCTGCCGCAGGTTCACGCGTCGAAACCTCATTCTACCATTTGCTGGCCGAGATGTGAATAAGCGGGGGCGTCTTGGCTCCGCGTAGGTCCGGGAAGCCAAACTGCGGCGTACCACGAAAACGTCGCCAAGAGGGGCGCAAGGCTGCCATTCGCTGGGCCCCTTGGCAATGTTGGCATCGAGCTCGAAGGCGAGGTACGCACGCACCAACAAGCACGTGTAGCGGTCTTGTGGCCGAGAACGATCTTTGTCGCCGCTTGCCGAGGCCCCTTGTGGACCTAGCCGGCGCGCGTCCGTCCCGCGATCGAGTGTCCCGGCCGGACACCCGGCGGAAATCAGCGCTCACGCCCGGACACCCGCCGAGTGTCCGAGCCATCGGCGGGACACCCGTTTTACAGAAAAATCTAATGAAACTAACGATATAGGAAGGAGGAGAGAGCGAGTGTCCCGAGCGTCCCTTCTATTCTATTCTCTCTCTGGATCTGACCCTCTAAGGGGGTGGAAGCTCAATAGACGGGACACTCGGGACACCCGGGACAGCCGCTTGCCTCCCACCACCCACTCGCGCTAAGGTTGCATCGCCCAGACCTCCACCGCCGCCTGACGCAAGGGCGGCGATGCAATCACTCCGAGCCTACCGCAATCCACGGCGCGCGATCTCCATCGAGGCGCTGCTCGTCTGGACCTTCCGCACCCAGCACGCCGAGCTCGAGCCGCCCCGGGATCACGATCGCGACCGGCCCGCCGTCGGAACCGAGTGGATCATCTTTCAGCGCGGCGCGGTGCTGGGCTGCACCATCGACTGCTCGCGCCGCGTGCTTCCTGATCGGGTGCACGACGACGCCGAGACTGTGGCGGCCGTCGTCGTCGGCGCCCTCGACTGGCACATGGCGACCCGCGTCGCCGAGCTCGCCAGGGCCGGCAGGCGCCCAACCTGCATCACCGGCCCGGTGCGCTGCACCGCCGCCGAGTGGCACGAGAACCAGCACGCCCGCTGGCCAGTGGTAGCACCCGCGCTGCCGGCAAGGTTTCCCGGCGGCGTCTGGCGTCCGGCGATGAAGGCCCGCAAGGGCCGGGAGCGCTACGAGGGCTACTGCACCCCGGTCACCTACGACCCGACGCCGCAACAGGTGGCCGCCTCTCGGCGCGACTACCTCGCCTGGTGGGCTGCGATCCACGAGGTGCGCGAGCGCCTGTTCGCCGCTCCGGTCCTGCGCGACCATGCGCTCACCGCCGAAATGCCGCCGGCGTGGCCCGGATCCTGAGGCCGGGAGGCCTGTGTTCTGCGTGTCGCCTATGCACAGACACCGGCATGATGCGGTGAAGGGGCAAGAGCAGGCCCCAGATTGGACTGCCGGCCATTGTCGAAGTATTGCAGATGTTGAAAATCGCTAACTCGTTACATTGAAAACATCAGATCGCTACGACAAAAATTGTTCGAACCAATCTCTCAAGCAGGTCACACGCATATTCCACTTGTGATCGGTCTATAGGCCACCGCTGCCCAGGGTAAGATGGGTCGAGGTCGGCCTCGTGGGCAATCTTATTGCGGCGGTCGATCACGAGTGACAGGTCCGCCTAGTTCTTGGCGGTCACCCCGAACTCAGCCGCGACGGCGTTCCAAAGCTCTACGTCGCTGAACAGGCGAACGGCGTCCGCCACCTTGTCCGGGTTCTGAAACGAAAGGTAGCCGTGCTTTGTGCGGATCTCCGTATCCAGCACCTGGTCAGTAAGTCTGAGCGCCGATTCCATCGGTACTGAGAACCGTTTGAAGGCGTCGGTCCTCGGGCGGACGTTGCCGTGGCACTCAAGCATCCCGAGGCGAGTCACCTCGTGGACAAAGAAATCGAATGCGCTGACCGCCAGAACGAGTTCCGCCCGCAAGAGGTCCGTGAGGTCGACAGCACCTGTGAGCATTTGCGAAAGAGACTGGTGAAGGGCGTGCAAGTCGCGTACACGCCGCATGCACTCCTCGAAAGCGTCAAGCGCGGTCTGCATCAATCGCCGCGATCACCTTGTCGCCAGCCTCGCTGAAGAGGCGCTCAAACTCCTTCTGGGATTTCTGCGTTACTGATAGGACGGTGCCGGCCTGTTCAAGTTGCTCTGGCGTTAGATCGTAGATCGGTACTTGGTGCTCCTGTGACTTCGCTATCAGCGAGTTGAAATCTGGCATCTGGAGCATCGGTTGACTTGGTTCTATTCCAGCCGCCTCATACACCTTCATTTCAAGCATCATTCCCGACTTCTCTAGTGCTGGAATTAGCTGCTCGACTACATTCTTCTCCAATTGCTCAAACCAAGTCTGGAAGGCACGCGAAGGCGCTCCCGATCGCGGGCGGTACTTTTGGACAATGTAACCAAGGAATTTTGGGCAGATATTTGGGAATGGGTATGCGGCACTCTTGAGGGTGGGATTGTCGGCGGCGGCAATCGCCCATTGTCTCCATTTCGGCAGCACGCTCGACAGCGAACTGATCGCCAAGTTCGAGAAGTAGTCTGGGTGCATTGGTATCAAAAAGTATTCACTCACGGACAAAAGATTCTGATTTATTGCGCCTAGAACTTGGAGACATGTCGACGATGATATAATCGATGGTATGAGCTTCGGCTGTGATTTCCATCAGATAACGGATTGATCCAGGCAAATTTTTCAGTGTGACGACCGATCCGGATAGTTCCTGCGCGATGCCGAGTGTCACCTCGTATTCGGCGAGGCCGATGTGGCCCGGGAGAAGGAAGAGACCATCGTTACCGGGGATGCCCGTGAGCTCGACGGCAGAAAGCGGCATCGGCTGCGACTCGAATGCCGGGAGCAAGCCCTCCCTAATGTTCAGTGGGCTACCGTCTCGCCTGCCTTGGATGCTCTCAGTTGATTTCGAGATCCTCAATGCCAAGCACCATACCTGTGAGATTGCATTGCGGGTCGCAGTCGACCAGCATGACACGCTTACCCTTGCGCGAAAGCATCCAGCCCAGGTTGAAGACGGTCGTCGTCTTGCTGACGCCGCCCTTGTGGTTGAAGAGACTGATTACAACCGCCATGGTCCGGATCTTGCTTTTGCTCTTGTGTAGGGCCAACGATCTGTGAAGGAGTTGCGGGCCTACACACTAGGTTGAGACTACACTGCGGCGTGACATCGGGAAACCGACGAAATGCGAACCTTCACCTTCGGCGCGAAGCGCCAATCGTTCCATCATGGCCGGCCGGTTTCCCACCCTGAAGCTGCCGCCTGAACGCATTCATGCTCACGGTCCTTCGAGCCGACTGCAGACAACGGGCGCGTCCTCGTGCCGAACCGGCATTTGCGCAGCGGGAGATTTTCCACAACCAGTGCGAGAAAGTGGTTGACTTGTTTCGAGGCATGGTTGACAAACAACCCTGCGACGCATTGCGCCCGGCGGCCGGAAGGCTGACCGGGCGCTTCGCTTTCCGGAGGTCACGCTTGCCCGACGCAGGCCGCCGCGGCGGTTAACCCGTTGATTGTACGGTTCCTTTCCGGCGCGAAATGTATGCGGGAGCGCTCAGCGCGGCGCTTTCCCAGTGACGCCGGAAAAACAGGCCGTTTCGTTTCGTTTTGGCGAAGGGCCCATGAAACAAGGCCTCTGAGCCCGCCGCACCCCCCTCTGAAACGAAACGGGGTCCGGGGGCATTTCGTTTCACGGGCCTTCGGCTCGCACTCGGCCCTGCCTGATCGACGGGGCCGTTTCGTTTCGGCCAGCACAGCACACCAGCATCACGGATCCCGCCATGGACGTCGTCGACCTGCCGCTCGAGCGGCTGATCCCCTATGCCCGCAACCCGCGCAAGAACGAGAGCGCGGTGGCGACGGTCGCGGCCTCGCTGAGGGAATTCGGCTGGCGCCAGCCGATCGTCGTCGATGAGGAGATGGTGATCCTCGCCGGTCACACCCGGCTCGAGGCGGCGCGCCAACTGGGCCTAGCGTCCGCGCCAGTGCACATCGCCCGCGGCCTCACCCCTGCGCAGGCCCGGGCCTACCGGCTGATGGACAACCGGGCGAGCGAGAACGCCGAGTGGGACGAGGCGCTGCTCGGGCTCGAACTCGGCGACCTGCAGGGCGACGGTTTCGACCTGGCGCTGACCGGCTTCGACGACGATGAGCTGAACCGGCTGCTCGCCGGGCTCGGTGATGATCAGATCGACCGCGACGGTGAGGACGACGTCCCCGATACGCCTGCTGATCCTGTCAGCCGACCGGGCGATCTCTGGATCCTCGGCCCGCACCGGCTGATCTGTGGCGACTCCACTGTGGCGACCGACGTCGAGCGGGCGCTCGGAGGCGTGACGCCGCTCCTGATGGTCAGCGATCCACCCTATGGCGTGGAGTATGAGCCCGGCTGGCGCAACCATGCTGGCGCCGCGAAGACCCGCCGCACCGGCAGGGTGCTCAACGACGACCGCGCCGACTGGCGCGAGGCGTGGTCGCTGTTCCCGGGCGACGTCGCCTACGTCTGGCACGGGGCGCTGCATGCGACGACCGTGGCCGAGAGCCTGGAGGTCGCGGGCTTTACGATCCGCAGCCAGATCATCTGGGCGAAGGAGCGGCTGGTGCTCAGCCGGGGTGACTATCATTGGCAACATGAACCCATGTTTTATGCTGTCAAAAGAACCGGCAAGGGCCACTGGGCCGGCGACCGCAAGCAGACCACGCTCTGGCAGATCTCCAGCCGCGACCAGGACGCCGACACGGTCCACGGCACCCAGAAGCCGGTTGAGTGCATGCGCCGGCCGATCCTCAACAACAGCTCGCCGGGCCAGGCGGTCTACGAGCCGTTCATGGGCTCGGGCACGACGCTTATCGCGGCCGAGACCACGGGACGGGTCTGCCTGGGGATCGAGCTGAGCCCGGCCTATGTCGATGTCGCTGTCGAGCGCTGGCAGCGGTTCACCGGGAAGTCGGCCGTTCTCGACGGGTCGGGCGAGGACTTCGACGCCCTGACGGATCAGCGCCTATCAGCCTCCGCGCCCTCGCCGGTTGCCGCATCCTGAGGAACCCACATGCGCGTGCTTGTCGCCTGCGAGTTCTCGGGCGTGGTCCGGGATGCCTTCCGCGCGCGCGGCCATGACGCGGTGTCCTGCGACCTGCTGCCTAGCGAGCGGCCCGGTCCGCACATTGTCGGTGACGTCCGCAACGTCCTGCACGACGGCTGGGACCTGATGATCGCGCACCCGCCCTGCACCTTCCTCGCCAACAGCGGGGCGAAGCATCTCTACCTCGGCTGCCGCCGTGAGAATGGCGCAGCTGGCGACCGTTGGGCCAATCTCAGCCATGCGGCGGCGTTCTTTCTCGCCATGCTCAAAGCCCCGATCCCGCGCATAGCGGTCGAGAACCCGATCATGCTCGGGCACGTGCGGCGGCTCTTCGACATGCCCGCGCCCTCGCAGACGATCCAGCCCTGGCAACATGGGCATCCCGAGACCAAGGCCACCTGCCTGTGGCTGAAGGGCCTGCCGCTGCTGGTGCCCACCCGCATCGTCGAGGGTCGGGAGGCGCGGGTGCACCGCGAGCCGCCGGGACCGGAGCGATGGCGGAACCGGAGCCGGACCTTTCCGGGCATCGCCACGGCGATGGCGGCGCAGTGGGGCGGCACCTGATGGCGGTGACCTTGCCAGCTACGCCAGTCTAGAGACCGCAGACCGCGAGCAGCTTCAGGAACAGCGGATCGATTGCGAGCTCCCCGGTTAGATCGCGGCCGAAGTGGGCCAGCCAACGGGCCTGGGCCTCATAGGCGAGCGCCTCGCTCTGGGCCGGGCAGCCGGGGCGGTAGCCGGCTTCATGCTGCAGGTAGTGGGCCATCTCGTGCACCAGCATGGAGAGCTCAGCGGCACTCTCGCCGGTCCAACCTTTGGGCAGGTGGATGGTGCGCTCGCGCCTGTCGTAGAGCGCGATGACCGAGCGGCCGCCACCGGCTGCTGCGGCCCCGGCGTCGCGATAGAGTGCGGCCATTTCCTCCGGTGCGGAGAAGCGGATCACAGGCGGTGGCGCCACGGGCAAGTCAAAGACCGCCGTCAGCCAGGCGCCGATCGCCCCGGCGAGAGCCCCAATCGGCACGGTCTCAGGCCCCGCGAACTCCGCCGACCGGGAGGCAGACGGCGCGGCGGACTGATCGCCGAACCCGACCGCGGGAGCGAGCGTGGCGAAGCAGGCGAAGAAAAGAGTGGCGCGGCGGTGCATAGTCGAGGATCGCGCTTGGCGGCGCTGGGAGTCCCGATCTGCGCCCGAAGGCTTGCCGATCGTTCGCCGATACGACTCCCGCCGGAGCGGTCGCCATGGCATACTCTTCCGATTGAAGCGGCGGCTGCAGGAGGAACGTTTGGACGGGCTCGGTTCGTCCCTTTGCCTGAACGGACGGGTCGTGGACTTCGGCCGCGAGACGGTCCTCGCCGCGAATGGCGTGCCGGTGCCGCTCCGCCCCCAGTGCTTCGACGTGCTGCGCTATCTGGCCCACAACGTGGGCCGCGTCGTCACCAAGGACGAACTGATGGCTGCGGTTTGGCAGGACATCGCGGTCACTGACGACAGTCTGGTGCAGTGCATCCACGAGATCCGGCGGGCGATCGGCGACGAGCGCCATGACGTGCTGAGAACAGTGCCGCGGCGGGGCTATCTTTTCGAGTTTCCCGCCGCGCAACGGCCGGCTCCGGCCCGGCGCAGCCGGATCGGCTGGGTCGCCGCCGCGCTGGTGATCGCCGTCGGCGTCGTCGCCGTGACGATCGCGGCGTGGCGGCCGACGCCGGCGCCGCGCGAAGTCTGGGTTGCTGTGCTTCCTCTTCGCTCTGCCGCCACGGACCCCTCTCAGACCGCCTTTGCCGAAGCGCTGACTGACGACCTTGTGACCGAGCTGTCGCGCATGCCATCGCTCCGGGTGCTGGCACGCAATGCTGTGGACCCCCTCGACGGGCCGGGCGCGATCGAGAAACTGCGGGAGATTGGCGCCAACTACGTGCTGGAGGGCAGGCTGGAGGTCGGAGGAGATCGGGTCCACATTGCTGCGCGGCTCATCGACGCCGAATCCCGCGTCAACGTTTGGAGCCGACGGTTCGAAGGTGCGGCCGACGATCGCTTCGAGCTGCGCGATCCGCTGGTTACCGAGATCGTCGGGACGATCTCGAGCTGGGGCGGCGTGATATGGAGAAAGTGGCTAGCCCGCGCCGAGCAGACACACCCGGAGAACCTGACCGCGCTGGAGTTGCTGATCTTGGCGAAGGAGCCCTTCGGTCGCAATGACGAGGCCGGCATTCGCAAAGCGCGGTCCTTGATCGAGCGGGCCCTCACCCTCGATCCGGACATCCTGATCGGGTGGCTTTTCCTGGCCGGCACCTATATCGAGGAGGCGTATTCTGAATGGGGCGACCGCGCTGCGGCCTGGATGCGCTTCGAGGAGGCGGTGGCACGGGCCGCCGCGATTGCCCCCGAGCACGGCCGTGTCCTGACGTCGCACGCCATGCTGGCATTCCGACGGGGTGAGCTCGAGGCCGGGCTCGCGTTCCGTGAGCGGGCGCTGACGACATATCCCGACGACGTAATCGTCCTCGGCAAGTTCGGCGCGATCAGCCCGGTCGCTCTCGGGACCGAGGCGGCGGACCATTCACTCGCCATGCTCGACCGGCTCGCGGAGGTCGATCCGCTGCATCCGCCCTCGTACTGGCTCCAGCGGGCCTACCCGCTCTATTTCAGCGGCCGCTATGAGGAGGCTGCTCTGTCACTCGAGAAGCTGCCCGCGCGGTGGTTCGAGGCGCGGTTGCTCCTAGCACTTGCGAGGGCGCAGGCGGGCGACGTCACGGCCGCGGGCAGCGAGGCGGCCGAGGTGTTACAACTCGATCCGTCGTTCAGCGCCGAGGCCTGGATCGCAAACGACCTGTACCAACCGGGCAGCAGCTCGGTGCGGCGCTTCGTTGAGGGCGCGCGCAGCGCCGGGCTTCCGATCTGCGCGGCCGATGCGGCAGAGATTCCAGTGCCAAAGCGCCTGCAGGAGTGCATTGCCGGGCGGGACGGGTGACGCGTTCAGGTCGTTGGAATGCTAGAGTGCGCCCCTGCGGAGGCGAGGGCGGCGCTCCTGATGGAGCTTCGAGCATCTTCAGCGCAGGCTTTCGATATACAACAGCAGGTCGCGGATGTCTTCGCGCGTCAGGCTGAGGTCGGGCATCGGGGGATGCGGATCCATAAGGAAGGCCGCGAGCGCGTCGATGGCCTCGGGGGTGCGCTCAGCAATCGATTGAAAGGTCGGAGCTTCGGTTGTCGCCTGCTTCTGGGTGTCCGAGACGATGTGGCACGTCGAGCACCAGCGCTCGGCCAGCAGCCCGCCGCGTTCCGCATCGCCGGTCAGACCCTGTCCGAAACCTGGGCTCGCACTTGCAAGCGCGCCGATACTGCACAAGAAAACGAGGATCTTCCCCATCTGGCCTCCGTCCGTCATGCCCTGCGGCGGCGCTCGCTTCCGCGCCGTACAGGAGCTTGGAGTCACCCTATCACGCTTGGCCGGATCAGCGAGTAGCTGCGCGGACCAATTTCGCAAACCAGTGGGCCCTCCGGCTCATTGCGCTGGAGCCGCCGCCCTGAGCGGGCGGCGGCCTTTCCGGCCTTCGCCGGTCAGCTTTCGATACGGTAGGTCCGGATGTCGTCAGCCTTCTCGGAGGTAACGCTCAGCCCGAGCTTCTTCAGCGCCCCGGCGAACATGCC
>CAVOGP010000068.1:0-6179 GCA_963695425.1 uncultured Alphaproteobacteria bacterium
GCCCGCGTGAAGCTGAAGATCGACATTCGGCCCGACCTTGTCGCGATGATGGCAGCGGAGATCGCGGCCGGCGAACAGACGGTGACCGCGGCGATGCGCCAGGCGGGGACCGAGCTGAAGCTCGCCAGGCGTGGACAGACCGGCGGCGCTGGGCTCGGGCTCACGGCTCGCGAACTCGATTCGGTCGGAGGTCTTCCCGAAGGCCGGCGACAGCCTGAACGCCGCGGCGCTGGTCTGGTCGAAGGCACCGGTCATCGTCGGCGCGCACGACACCGGCCCGCTGATCCGCTCGAGGACCGGGTTCTGGTTGGCGATTCCGCTGCCCGCCGCGGGCAAGTCCCTGCGCGGCGGCCGGATCACGCCCGGCGAATGGGAGCGGCGACGCGGGTTGCGCCTGCGGTTCATCTATCGCCGCAGCGGCCCGAGCCTGCTTGTGGCCGAGGGGAGGGTGGACACGAGAGGTCAGGCGGTGGTGTCGCGCTCGAACACCGGGCGCGGGAAGTTCACCGCGCCGATCTTCCTGCTGGTGCCGCAGGTCAAGCTGCCGAAGCGGCTGGACCTCGCGCGGGATGCCGAGCGGGCGCTGGACGGTGTGCCTGGGCTGATCGTGGCGAACTGGGTCGGAGGTGAAGCTCTGACCGTGCGCAGGCCGGCTGCCGGCGGTCAGTTCGGGTCGGGCCGCAAGCAGGGCCACGATCTCCGAGTATCCCCGCGCCTCGGCGTGAGCGAGCGGGGTCACGCCGTCCCGGTCGGCGATCGTCGGGTCGGCTCCGGCCGCCAGAAGGATCTCGACCGTGGCGACATGGTCGGAACCGCCGTCGCCCAGCACCACCGCTTCCATCAACGCCGTCCATCCGAGATTGTTGACGTGGTCGAGAGGCGCGCCGCCGGCGGCGAGCAGTCGGACGACTTCGTGATGACCGAGGTGCGCGGCCGCGATCAGCGCCGTGCCGTCATAGGGACTCGTGATGAGGTCGGCGCGATTGCCGAGGTCCATCGCCAGCGCCACCATCTCCGGATCGTTGGCAACAGCCGCGATGGTCACCACGTCGTAGGCTTGGCCCTCGAGGGCGTTCAGGTCAGCGCCGGCCGCCGCCAGCGCGCGCAGGGCCTCGTCGTTCGACGCAAACGCGGCGACGTGCGCCGGGGTGCGTCCGGCGCGGTCCCGGGCGTCGGGATCGGCCCCGGAGGCGGCGAGCGCGGCGATCTGCTCCGACGTCTCCGGCATGCGCCGCTGCATGGAGGCCGCTGTAGCCGGCGACGTCGTCGGGCGCGGGAGCGACCTGCGCGCTGGCAACGCCGGCCAGCGCGAGCACCACAAGACCGATCGAACGAGTTGTCATCGCGCGCCGCTCCCATCCCGATCCGTCCGCAACATCTCTGGTCCGTGCTACCATATGCCCACCACCCGCGAAACCATCCTGCAGCGCTGCACGCGCGGCTATCGGCGCTGCCCGCCACCGCGCTGCGCGGCGAGGTGCTGCCCGAGCGCGTGCCGGCCGGCGGCCGGCACGGATGGTGTTAATTCGGGGCATTCTGACATATGTGGTCTGCCTGTCCGGTTCCGCTGAAGTCGGCGGCGCAAGAGCACTCGGCCCGCAAAGGAGACGTCCATGCCGATCACCCGCCTGGCCCTCCTGACCACGCTCGCGGTCATGCCTGGCGCCGGGTCTGACGCGCAGACGCTGCGCGAACGGATGCAGCAAGGTGTCTCCAAGGCGCAGCAAGGGGCTTCGGCGTTGCAGAAGGGTGCCGCCGACCTTGCTGACACGATCGAGGGGAACGTGGACTCCACCGTGGATCTGATGACCAATGAGCCGACGCCGCACGAGACGCGGGCCAAGCTGGACGCGATGGCCGGCGACACCCTGAGTCGGCTTTTCGCGGAGCAGCCCGAAGCGGCGGAGCTGTTCGAGTTGAGCGCGGGCTATGCGGTCTTCGACACTCGGAAATTGGTGCTTTTCGGTCTGGCGGCTGGCGCGGGGCGCGGCGTCGCGATCTCACGCACCGGCGACGAGCGCATCTACATGAACATGGGCACGGCCGGGGTCGGCATGTCATTCGGCGTCGGAGGTTTCGAGACCCAGGTCGTCCTCCTCTTTCAGGACGGGTGGGACTTCAACGAGTTCATCACGATGGGCTACGACGCGACGGCCGAGGCCGGAACAATGTTCGGCGAGGACAAGGCGGAGTTCGGCGTCCGTTTCGTCGATGGCCGCGCGATCTTCGTTCTGACCAAACAGGGATGGAAGGTTTCTGCGACGGCGGCCGGAACCAGGTACTGGGCGGACCAGAATCTCAACTGAACACTGAGCCATTGCCGCGCAAGACGCGCAAGAGATGCCGGCTGGCCGCCACAGCAGATTAACGCACATCTCGAATTCCCGCACTGTTCCTTCGGCAGTAGCCGGGGACGGAGTAACGATGCCCACCCCTCGCGAAACCATCCTCACCGCGCTGCATGCGCGGCTCTCGGCGCTGCCCGCCACCGCCCTGCGCGGCGACGTCCTGCCCGAGCGCGTTCCGGCCGGGGGCCTGCTGATCCTGCGCGACGGCGAGCCCGGCGAGCCCGAGGTCACGCTGTCGCCGCTGACCTACCACTACCAGCACCGCGCCGAGATCGAGGCGGTCGTGCAGGGCGCCGATCGTGACGCCGTCTTCGACGCGCTGACCGCCAGCATCGGCACAGCGCTCGCCGCCGACCGCACGCTCGGCGGACTCTGCGACTGGGTCGAGGCGGAAGCCCCACGCCCGGTGGACCTGCCGGTCGAGGGCGCGGCGAGCTTGAAGGCCGCCGTCATTCCGGTCGTCCTGCACTATTCCACGGCCGACCAGCTGGCCTGACCCCGACGACCACGAGGAGAACGACCATGGCACGAGCCCAGGGGGCGCGGGCGCTGATGGCGCTTGCGTTCGAGACGACCTATGGAACGCCGCCCGTCGAGCGGCTTCACCCGCATGCCCTTCGCCAGCACCTCGCTCGGCGCGGAGCAGCCGCTGCTGAACTCGGAACTGCTGGGCTACGGCCGCGATCCGCTGGCGCCGATCAAGGACGCGGTGACGGCCGACGGCGATGTCGTGGTGCCGCTCGACGCGGAGGCCTTCGGCTTCTGGCTGAAGGCGGCCTTCGGCGCGCCGACGACCACGGGCGCGGAAGCCCCGTACAGCCACGAGTTCCAGTCCGGGTCCTGGACGCTGCCCAGCATGTCGATCGAGACCGGCATGCCCGAGGTGCCGCGCTACGCGATGTATTCCGGCTGCGTGCTCGACCAGATCACCTGGCAGATGCAGCGCTCGGGGCTGCTGACCGCGACCGCGCGGCTGGTGGCGCAGGGCGAGACGGTGGGCACGACGACCAGCGCCGGGACGCCCGCCGCGCTGGAGCTGAAGCGCTTCGGCCATTTCAACGGGGCGATCACGCGGAACGGTTCCGCGCTCGGCAACGTGGTCTCGGCCGAGATCACCTATGCCAACAACCTCGACCGGATCGAGACCATCCGCTCGGACGGCCGCATCGACGGCGCGGACCCGTCCATCGCCGCGCTGACCGGCCGGATCGAGGTGCGCTTCGCCGACCAGACGCTGGTGACGCAGGCGATCAACGGCGAGGCCTGCGAGATGGAGTTCGCCTACGTCCTGCCCTCGGGCGAGAGCTTCACCTTCACGGTGCACGCCGTCTACCTGCCGCGCCCGCGGATCGAGATTTCCGGGCCGCAGGGCGTGCAGGCCACCTTCGACTGGCAGGCCGCGCGCGACAGCGTGGTCGGCCGGATGTGCACCGCCACCCTGATCAACGACATCGAGGTGTACTGATGCTGACGCTCGACCTGACCAACGCGCCGCGCTGGCACGACCTCGCGCCCGGCGTCCGGGTGCAGCTGCGCCCGCTGACCACCGCGCTGATGGTGGCGACGCGCAGCGATCCGGCCGTCGAGGCGATGCCCGAGGAGGCCTCCGACGAGGAGCGCGCGGTCGCCTTCGCCAAGGCGCTGGCGCGGCGGGCGGTGCTCGCCTGGGAGGGCATCGGCGATGCCGACGGCAACGCCCATCGATCCGAGCCCGGAGGCCATCGACGCGCTGCTCGACGTCTGGCCGATCTTCGAGGCGTTCCAGCTGACCTACGTCTCCAAGGGCCTGCTGCTGGAGCAGGAAAAAAACGTCTCCGCGCTCTCGCCGAATGGTCCTTCGGCGGGGGCGACCGCTACTGCGCAAGCCTGCGCGCAAGCGCTGCCCGGACTGCCCGGCGCGGCTGAACCGACCGCTGACCCATGAGGGCTGGCAGGTCTGGGACCTGGTCGGCCGCCTCGGCGGCCAGCTGCGCGTGCTGCCGGGCGCGGTGATCGGCTGGGACATGTCGGCGGCGCTGGCGCTCGGTGACGCGCTCGGCGTGCCGCCGCTCGCCATGGCCGAACTGCTGCCCGTCATCGAGGCGGTGATGGTCGCCAAGCTCAACGAACAGATGGATCATTCCCATGGCTGAGAAGACGGGTCAGCGTCCGCCTCGCGGCCGTCGGCGGACGGCAGGTGCGCGCCGAGCTGGAAGGCGTGGGCGAGGCCGGCTCGCGCGGCTTCGGCCGGCTCAGCCGCGAGATGGAAGCGGCGAACGCCCGGCTCGCGGCCTTCTCGCGGCGGGTGCCGGTGGCGGCAGCAGCCGCCGTGGCCGCCGCCACCGTCGCCGGCGTGGCGATGATCCGCTCCGGCCTGCAGACGGTCGATGCGCAGGCCAAGCTCGCGCAGTCGCTCGGCACCACGGTCGCCTCGATCCAGACGCTGGAGCGCGCGGGCGAGCTGGCGGGCGTCTCGATGTCCGGCATCGAGCAGGCGACGAAGGACCTGACGCGCCGTCTCAGCCAGGCGGCCGCCGGGACCGGTCCCGCTGCCGACGCGCTGGACCGGCTGGGGCTTTCGGCCAACGAGCTGATCGCGCTGCCGCTGGACCAGCGGGTCGGCGCGATCAACGCGGCCATCGAGAGCTTCGTGCCCGCCGCCGAGCGCGCGGCCGTCGCGGGCCAGCTCTTCGGCGAGGAAGGCTCCATCGCCATGTCGCGGATCGACACCGCGACGCTGCGCCAGGCGACCGAGGACGTGCGCGCCTTCGGGGTCGTCGTCTCCGAGCAGGATGCCGACCAGATCGAGCGGACGAACGATGCGATCTCCCGGCTCGGGCTGATCTGGCGCGGGCTGTCGAACCAGCTGGCGGTCGCCGCGGCGCCCGCGCTGGAAGCCGTCGCCAACGCCATGGCGGCGGTCGCCAGCCGCACCGGGCCGCTCGGCATCGCGATCCGCGGCCTCTTCGACAACATCGGCCGCCTGACCACCTACGCCGCCACCTTCGCCGCCTTCCTCGCGGGCCGCTGGGTGGCCGGGCTGGCCGCTGCGGCCCTGTCGGTGCGCGGGCTCGCCACGGCGCTGGTCGTCCTGCGCGGCGCGCTGATCCGCACCGGCATCGGCGCGCTGATCGTCGGCGCGGGCGAGCTCGTCTACCAGTTCACCCGCCTCGTCGAACGGGTCGGCGGCGTGGGCGAAGCGTTTCGCCTGCTGTCCGACCTCGCCTCCGAGGTTTGGGGCCGCATCGGCCTCGCGCTCGACGCGGCGCTGGCGCGGATGGCGGCAGGCTGGGAGGGGCTGAAAGCCACCGCGCTGACCGCACTCGATGGCGTCATCACCGGAGTGGTCAGCTTCGGCGACCGGTCCGTGGCGATCTTTACGGGCGCGTTCGACGCGATGAAGGCGATCTGGGGGCGGCTCCCCGGCGCCATCGGCGATTTCGCATTCCAGGCGGCGAACGGTCTGATCGGCGGCGTCGAGGCGATGCTGAATGGCGTCGTCACCCGGATCAACGGCTTCGTCTCGGCCCTGAATGGCGCTCTGGACCTGCTTCCCGAATGGGCGACAGGCGAAGGTGGCGTGCGGATCGGCACGCTCGATCCTGGTCGCACTCGGCCGGGTCGACAACCCGTTCGCGGGCGGGGCCGAAGCGGCAGGCGCTGCCGCGGCCGACGCGTTCTCCGCCGCATTGGCGCGCACCCATGTCGATGCGCCAGACCTTGGGCTTGGTGCGGCTGCCCGAGGATGCCCGCACGCGCGCCGACGGCTATCGCGAGGCCGCTGGCATGTTGAGCGATGCCGCGACCCGGCCGATGGCCGCTTGGGATAAGTTCGAGGCCGCCGATGGCGGG
>CAVOGP010000069.1:0-6666 GCA_963695425.1 uncultured Alphaproteobacteria bacterium
AGTTCGACGCCACCCCGCGCGAGCGCTTGCGCAGCATCGCGTTGGTCTGCTTGGTCCGGTAGCCCGAGATCACCTCGAAGGGCTCGCGGCAGTCCAGCAGCCGGTGCGTCGCCGAAAGAATGTCGATCGTCCGCGGGTCGATGTCCTTCACCTTCGACGCGCGCCAGTCGCGCATCAGGAAGTTGATGTCCCTCATGACCTCGGGGATGTACTCGCCCTCGACCCAGTAGACGGTGTTGATCCAGTCGCCGGTGCGGTCGTTGACCAGCCTGATGCTGCGGAAGTTCCCAGCCCCCTTGAGGAGCGCCGGAGCGCTTGCGAAGGCCGGCCCCGCCACTGCTGCCCCAGCCAGTGCGGTCAGCCCGCACAGAAGTCCGCGTCGTGACAATACGCCGTTCGATGTCCTGCTGCTCACTGTCTGTCCCCGATGCCCGGCGCGGATTTTTCCGCTTCCCGGAAGCCCCATCTGCGTCGACCATGACACAATCTGATTCTGTGGCCAAGTTGCAACTATGCAACGTGAAACCCGTGCGAAAACAGACAATTACAACTCCCGGATGCGCCGCCGTTGCGGGCTTGCAGCGAATTTCACACTTCGGCCTAAAAAAACTGAGAAAGTTTTGATATCGGAGGACGAGTTCCTCGGGTGCGTGGTACCAGATGCCAGAGTGAGACAATCTGTAGATTATGCGCAACAGGGGTGAATCGATGGTTGAGTTTGGACGTCAGTTCGCGTTCGTGGCCACCTTGCTGGCGGCAGGCACGCTCCCGGTGTTGGCCGGGGCGCAATCCGGCGCGTCGACCGATGCCTCGACCGTTGCGCAGCCGGCGATTTTTTCGCCGGTCGCGGCCCAGTCCTTCGCGGTTCCGTCACCCGCGGCCCTGACACCGCAGGCCGCCGCGCTGCAGATTGCCCTTGCCCGGACCTATGGCCCGGCCGCGCCCGAGCGCCGGTTCTACGAAGCGCGCGCCTTCCGCCCGATCTGGCTCGGCGAGAACGGTGCGCCGCTGCCCGCCACCGGGGCGCTTCTCGCCTGGGTCGGACAGGCCGACGCCCATGCCCTGCCGCCGGCGCGCTATCGAGCCGCCGACTTGGCCGCCAAGCTGGCCGCCGCGTCGTCGGCCTCCGGCCCGGCGCCGGTCGCCGAAGCGGCCGAGCGGGAACTGGCCCTGACGCGGCTCTACCTGACTTATGCGCGCGACATCACCTCGGGCCTGATCGAGCCGAGCCAGGTCGACCGCGAGATCGACATCCAGCCGCGCCGCCCTGCCCCGGACCTTCTGCTCGGCGGAATCGCCGGCGCCGCCGACCCGGTGGCCTACCTCGACGGGCTGATCCCGGCGAACCCGGAATACCGGAACCTGCTGTCGCTCTATGCGACGCTGCGCACCCTCGCCCGGGACGGCGACTGGGGTCCGCAGGTGGCGGCCGGCAACACCCTGCGCGCCGGTGACAGCGGGCGGCGCGTGGCCGAGCTCCGCGCCCGGCTCGAAGTCCTTGGCGACATGCCGCGGCGGTCCCAGACCACAGCCGCCACCCAGGGCGTCGTGGTCGCCGCGAACGACGTCGTGACCGATGCAGTGCCTGCGCTCGGCTCGGCTTCCAGTTTCGATCCGGCCCTCGAAGCCGCGGTGCGCCGGTTCCAGGAGCGCCACGGCCTCAACGCCGACGGCGTCGTCGGCCCCGCCACGCTCGGCGCGATCAACACCACCGCGGCCGAGCGCCTGTCGCAGGTCGCGGTCAATCTCGAGCGGCTGCGCTGGCTGAATTACGACCTCGGCCGGCGGCACGTGATGATCAACATCGCCGGCTTCACCATGACCATGTACGAGGACGGCGCCCCGAGGTTCCGGACCCGCGCGGTGGTCGGCCAGTCCCGCAAGCACCGGACGCCCGAATTCGTCGACCAGCTGGAATACATCGTCGTGAACCCGATCTGGAACGTGCCGTTCTCGATCGCGACGAAGGAGATCCTGCCGCTCCTGCGCGAGAACCCGCTCTATCTCGAAGAGAACGACATGATCCTGGTCGGATCGGAGCTGCCGTCCAGCCAGATCGACTGGGCCACGGTGACCCCGCGGACCTTCCCGGGCCGGATCAAGCAGCGGCCCGGCACGGAGAACGCGCTCGGCGAGGTGAAGTTCCTGTTCCCGAACAGCCACTCGATCTACATGCACGACACGCCCTCGCGGCGCCTGTTCGCCCGCGACCGCCGCGACTTCAGCCACGGCTGCGTGCGGCTGGCCGATCCGCGCGAATTCGCGCTGCTGCTGCTGTCGCTGCAGGACGGCGTCTCCGATCCGGCGGCCAAGTTCGACACGCTGCGGGCGCGCACCGGCGAGCAGTGGGTGAAGATCGACCACCCGTTCCCGGTCTACCTCACCTATCGCACTGCCTGGATCGACGATCTGGGGCAGCACCAGTTCCGGGCCGACGTCTACCACCGCGACAGCGCGGTCGCCGCGGCGCTGTCGGCCGAGGGGGTCGCGATCGGCGGCTGACACGCCGCCGTCCGGCCCGCTGTTGCGCTTCGGCGCCGGCCATGGAACATAGGCCGGCCCGGAGCTTCCCCTGGACGGCGCCATGAGCCACAGCATCGCCGAGATCGCCCGCGCGACGGGCCTCGCCGCGGCCGGCGACACCACGCTTGCCGTCGAGCGCGCCGCCGAGCCTTCCGAGGCGGGGCCCCGCGACCTCGCCGTCGCCTTCAGCGCCGTCTATGAGGCTGCGCTCGGTGCGGGCGCCGCCAGGGCCGCCGTCCTGCGCGAGGGCGCCGACTGGCGCGGGCTCGGCCTCCAGGCGGCGCTGTTCGCCCCCCATGCGCGGGAGAGCCTGGCGGCACTCGGCGAGCTCTTCGCACCGCCGCCCGACCTCGCCCCCGGCATCCACGCTTCCGCATCGATCGATCCGTCGGCGAGCCTCGGCGACGACGTCTGGGTCGGCCCCTTCGCGGCGATCGGGCCGGGCGCGGTGATCGGCGCCGGGGCACGGATCCTGCCCCACGTCACCATCGGCCGCGACGCTGCGGTCGGGCCGGGCGCCCTGCTCCACGCCGGCGTCCGCATCGGCGCGCGGGTCCGCATCGGTGCGCGGTTCATCGCCCAGGCCAACGCCGTGGTCGGCGCCGACGGATTCTCCTTCGTCGCGCCGCTCGCCGGGGCGCAATCGGCCGAAGCGCGCCGGCAGCCGCCGCGGCGCATCAACTCGCTCGCCGCGGTGACGATCGGCGACGATGTCGAGATCGGGGCCTGCACGGCGGTGGACCGCGGCACCGTCGCCGACACCCGCATCGGCAGCGGCACCAAGATCGACAACCTCGTGCAGCTTGGCCACAACGCCCGCATCGGCGCCTGCTGCATCCTCTGCGGGCAGGCCGGGGTCGCCGGCAGCGCGGTGCTCGAGGACCGGGTCATCCTCGGCGGCAAGTCCGGGATCGGCGACCATGTGACCGTCGGGCGCGACAGCCTGATCGGCGGCGGAGCCCTGGTCCATGCCGCCGTGGAGCCCGGCTCGATCCTGATCGGCGCACCGGCGGTGCCGCGAACCCAGTTCTGGCGGCAGGTGGTGGCGCTTCGGCGCCTGCCGGGGGCGCTCGACGACTTGCGGGCGATCAAGCGAAAGCTGGGCCTTTAACGCTCGCCGATTTCTGCTAGGAGTCGGCTGGCCGGCTCAGGGAAGACCGGCAGGGGAAGCCGCCATGACGGATGATATTGCCGCCAGGGTCATCAGGATCGTCGCCGAGCAGGCGATGCTCGACCCCGCCAGCGTCACCCCCGAGACATCGATCAACGACCTCGGGCTCGACAGCCTCTCGGTGGTCGAGGTGGTGTTCCGGATCGAGGAGGAATTCGGCGTCACGGTCCCGTTCAACGCCAACGAGCCGCGCGACACGACGATGTTCGACATCTCGAGCGTCGGCCAGATGATCGCGGGCGTCCGCCGGCTGGTGGCCGGGGAGGCCTGAGCCGGCTCAGAGCGCGGCGAAGGCCTTGGTGAACCCCTTCAGCGACACGTCGGCGGAGATCTCGCCCCGCTGCAGCAGCCCGAAGGTCATCTTCGCCTTGGTGCCGGCCCGGAGCCGCCCCAGAAACTCCTCCGACATCGCGTCGCGGACCACGCAACCGCTGGGCACGCAGACCTCGAAGGCGCCGACCGTGGGCTCGGAGGAGTCGATTTGCACCCGGACGCCGGCCCGCAGCAGCGAGCCGAGCGGCGTGGTGATCTGGATCGCCGCCGGGATCGGCTTGCCGTCCTCGGTCTTCTTGTCGGTCAGCTTGCGGATCCTGACCTCGAGCACTCTCTTGCCCTCCGCGTTCAGCCCCACCTGGCGCATCACGCAGAGATCCGGCTGGCCCGCCGAGCAGACGACCTCCCAGTCGCCATGCGTTTCCTTGACGGTTTCTCCCGCCGGGGGCTGGGCCTGAGCCTCGGCCTGACCCTGATCCGGCGCCTGGCTCTGGTCCTGCGTCTGGGCCTCGGCCTGACCGGAAAGCGCAACGGCCGCGAGCGAGAGGGCAGCAAGGGGGTGCTTCAGGAAGCGATGCAATTTTCTGGTCCTGTCGTAGCTGAGGGGGGCGGGTGATTCCCGCCGGGCAGTCATGCCAAGCACGCGGTCCGAAATCAAGGGAGGCGGGCGGCGAGGGAGAACGGCCCGGTTTTCCCCCGGTCCCGGCCGCCTCACCGGTCCCGGCCAGCCGAAATGCAAAAGGGGCGCTGTCCCGCGCCCCTTCTTCCACCGGTTTCAGCCGGCATTGGTGCTTGTCGTGGTCCCTGTCAAACCGGCCGTGCCGATTACGGGGGCCATCCTAGCGACCTGCGGCCCTGCGTCAACAGGCCTATCTCGCACTGCAAAACGGGCCGCGCAGCCAGTTTCCCGAGGCGGGTCGCAGTCTTCCCCGCCGCGTCCCGAAAAAAGGCCGCGCATCGCTGCGCGGCCAGTTCGACAGGGAGGAGAAACGCGACTGCCGGCAGGACTTGCCGGCAGTCACCCCGTTACGTTAGCCAGTAGGGGTTAATGCACTGATACCGGCGGCGACGCCGCACCCGGAACCGGAGCGAGGACAATGGCGGACCAGACGGCGATCTTCATCGGCGGCGGCGGCGAGGACTACACGCTGCCGCAGACCCTGCTGCTGCGCTATGCCAACCGCCACGGGCTGATCGCCGGGGCCACCGGCACCGGCAAGACGGTGACCCTGCAGATCCTGGCCGAGAGCTTCTCGGCCGCCGGCACGCCGGTGTTCCTGGCGGACGTGAAGGGCGACCTCTCCGGCCTCGCCCAGGCCGGGTCGCCCGAGCACAAGCTGCACGAGAAGCTGGTCGCCAGGGCCGGGAAGATCGGCTTCGCCGATTACGGCTACGAGGACTTCCCGGTGGTGTTCTGGGACCTCTACGGCCAGCAGGGCCACCCGATCCGCACCACCATCACCGAGATGGGTCCGGTGCTGACCGCGCGGCTGCTCGAGCTCAACGAGGCGCAGGAGGGCGTGCTCAACATCGCCTTCCGGATCGCCGAGGAGGAGGGCCTCGCGCTCCTCGACCTCAAGGACCTGCAGGCGATGCTGACCCATGTGGGCGAGCGGGCGGGCGAGCTCTCGCTCGCCTACGGCAACGTCTCGAAGGCGACGGTCGGCACCATCCAGCGCCGGCTCCTGGTGCTCGAGACCCAGGGCGCCGGCAAGTTCTTCGGCGAGCCGGCGCTCGAGCTCTCGGACATGATCGCCACCGCCCCGGACGGGCGCGGGCAGGTCAACATCCTGGCCGCCGACCAGCTGATGCAGAGCCCCCGGCTCTACGCCACCTTCCTGCTCTGGCTGCTCTCCGAGCTCTGGGAGACCCTGCCCGAGGTCGGCGACCCGGACAAGCCGAAGTTCGTGTTCTTCTTCGACGAGGCGCATCTCCTGTTCGACGACGCGCCGAAGCCGCTGGTGGACAAGGTCGAGCAGGTGGCCCGCCTGATCCGCTCGAAGGGCGTCGGGGTCTACTTCATCACCCAGCAGCCCGACGACGTGCCCGAGGACATCCTGGCCCAGCTCGGCAACCGGGTGCAGCATGCGCTCCGCGCCTTCACGCCCCGCGACCAGAAGGCGCTGAAGCAGGCAGCCGAGACCTTCCGGGCGAATCCCCGCTTCGAGACCGAGGCCGCGATCACCGAGGTGGGCGTCGGCGAGGCGCTGGTCTCGACCCTGCAGGACAAGGGCGCGCCCTCGATGGTCGAGCGCACCCTGGTCCGCCCGCCCTCCTCGCGCCTCGGCCCCTGCGACCCGGAGGTGCGCCAGGCGGCGATCCGGCGCTCGCCGGTGGCGGGGCTCTACGAGAAGGAGGTGGACCGGGAATCCGCCTTCGAGCTGCTCCGCGCCCGGGCCGAGAAGCGGGCGGCGGAACAGCAGGCGGCCGGGGCGGAGGAAGCGCGCGACCGCGAGTTCGAACGCGCCCGGCGCTACGATCCGCGCGGCCCCGGCCCCGAACCCCGGACCAGCCGCACGGGCGGCCGGCGCTCCGACACCACCGGCGAGGCCCTGGTGAAGTCGATCGCCCGCGCCGCCGGCAGCCAGCTCGGCCGCCAGGTGGTGCAGAGCCTGATCCGCGGTCTGTTCCGATAGCGGACCGGCCGGAACCCGACCAGTTCCGGATCACGTGCCGGCCGCCGGAATTTGATAGAGACT
>CAVOGP010000070.1:0-24646 GCA_963695425.1 uncultured Alphaproteobacteria bacterium
GATCCAGTAGACGGGAAAGAGGGCGAACACGAGGAAAAGGCCGATCACCGTCCATGGCAGGGCCCGGCGCAGCCGCGCGCGCAATCGTCGCGCGCCGCTCCGGCGGGAGACCGCTGGGGCGCTCATGGACGGGCCCCGTGGACGAGGTGCCGGAGCGAGCGGCCGCCCGCGTCGAACAGGTGGAGGTTCCGGCCGGCGACGCCGAGCGAGGGCACCTCGCCCGCGGACACCACGCCGCGGGTGCGATGTTCGGCGATGATCCGGTCGCCACCGCTGGTGCCGTGGAGATACGAGGTCGGCCCGAGCCGCTCCTGCAACTCCATGGCGAAGGGGATTTGGAGTCGCCGCTGCCGGGCGACAGATTCTCCGGGCGGATGCCGATCACCAGCGGAGTTCCAGGCGAGAGGCCTTCCGCGCCGACCGGCGCCTCGATCTCGGCGCCGTCACCAAGCGCGAACCAGGTGGAGGCACCGGTGGCGCCGACGAGGCGGGCGGCGAGGAAGTTGATCTTCGGTGCACCGAGGAAGCCGGCGACGAAGGGGTTTGCCGGGTTTCGTCCAGCTCGATCGGCGCGCCGATCTGCTGGACCGCGCCGTCGCTCAGGACGACGATGCGGTCGCCCAGGGTCATCGCCTCGACCTGGTCGTGAGTGACGTAGACCATGGTGGTGCCGAGGCTTCGGTGGAGGGCCTTCAGCTCGGCCCGCATCTCGGTGCGCAGGCGGGCGTCGAGGTTGCTGACAGGGGCTCGTCGAAGAGGAAGACCTGCGGATCGCGCACCAGGGCGCGTCCGAGCGCGACACGCTGCATCTGGCCGCCCGAGAGTGCTCGCGGCTTGCGGTCGAGGAGGGTCTGGAGGCCAAGGAGCTCGGCGACGTCACCGACACGATCGCGGATGAAGGAGGCCGGCTGCTTGGCGACCTTGAGTGGGAATCCGAGGTTTCCCCGAACGGTCATGTGGGGGTAGAGGGCGTAGCTCTGGAAGACCATCGCCACGTCCCGCTCGCGGGGCTCGAGCGAGTCCACCACGAAGTCCCCGATCGTGCACGTCCCCGAGCTCGGCTTCCTCCAGGCCGGCGAGGATCCGCAGCAGCGTGGACTTGCCGCAGCCCGAGGGGCCGACCAGGACCATGAACTCCCCGTCGTCGATCTCGAGGTCGACGCCCCTGAGAACCTCGGTGGTCCCGAAGGATTTGCGGATGCCGCGCAGGCCAAGTGTCGCCAAAGGTTCGCCTCCTGGCAGGAACGGCCCCACCGGACATGCCGGCGGGGCCCGGCTGGTCAGCTGCCGATGTTGAGGCCGGTGGCCGCGTAGGCGGCGCGAACCTCGTTCCATGCCGCGATCGCTTTTCGCGGCCGTAGCGGTCGGTGATCTCCTGCCAGCGCGCTGCGGCACGGTCGAGCGCCTCCTTGGCGTCGCCGGTGCCGTTGACGAAGGCGTGCACTCACCCTGGAGCGCATCGAGGTATTCGCCCGTCCCCGGCATCACCATCTCGGGGAAGCCGTTTGCGATCACCGCCGCGGCGGCGTCGAGGAACTCCTGGGTGGGGGTGAGCACCTTGAAGGCGTCGGTGGTGTAGTCGGTCTTTAGGAACATGTCCGAGCCGGATTGGGCATCGTCCATGTAGAGCACCCTGCGCTCGGGGATCAGCAATGTGCGAAGGACCGCGAAGGCGGCGTCGGGGTTCTCGGAGAAGTTCGAGATGCTGACGACGTGGCCGTAGAACATCGAATTGAAGTTGCGGTACGTGCCGTCGATCTCGTAACCCGGCCATTCGGCGTAGCCGAACTTCTCCATCTTCTCCGGGCCGCCCGAGGAGGCGAACCACGAGTTCTCCGCCCAGCCGAGGCGGCCGAGGTCCATGTACCAGAGCACCAGCGCCACGTCCTCGGCGAACACCGTCTCCATGGTCTGGCCCCAGGACAGCGACGCCGAACCCGGCGGCGCAAAGGCCAGCATGGCGCGCAGGTCGTTGGCGGCGCGCACGCCCGCCTCGTTGTTCCAGGCCGGGTTGCACTCGTCGTCGAACCAGTTGCCGCCGGCGGAGGCCATCATCGGCGCCCATTGCTGCTCGATGAAGGAACGGTCCCAGGTCGAGGTCTGGAACCCGAATCCGTTCTTACCGGTGCCGCCCCAATCCCAGCCGGTGAAGAACTCGGCGATCTGCATGAACTGTTCCCAGGTGCGCGGGACGCCGAGATCCTCGCCGTATTTCTCCTTGTATCGGGCCTGGTACTCGGGGTTCTCCAGCGCGTCCTTGCGGTAGTAGAGCATGGCGACGTCGCCATCGACCGGCACGGCGATCGTCTGGCCGCCGAGTTCGGAATAGAGGATGCGGTAGCTGTCGGCGATGTTGTCGAAGAGTTCCTGAGCCTCGTACTTCGCGATCAGGTCGTCGAGCGGGCGCAGGTAGCCCACCGAGTTCAGGTCGCCGTTGAAGCGCGGAAACTGCATGACGATGTCGTACTTGCCCCCGCCCGAGCGCAGATCCTTGAGCGAATCCTGGTAGGAGATCGGGTCGGGGCTTTCGAGCAGCCGCATCTCGATGCCGTAGGTGTCCTTCAGGTAGTCAGTATGGTGGGTGAAGATCGGAAGGATCTGCCCCGGATGCGACATCACGTTCAGCGTGACGTCATACTTCTCCTGGGCGACTGCCCGCAGGGGAAGCCCGCCCGCGGCGATCGCGCCGAGTGCGGTTCCGTGCTTCAGGAACGTCCGTCGCTTCATTGTCATGGTTGCCTCCCTAGGTTTGACTTGCGGCCAGCGCCGCTGGTTTCCGGCTCGCCGGAATCTCGGGTCCTCATGCCGCTTGGGGGCTGCAGATCTCGCGCACCGAGCGGCGCACCGCGTCGGGGTCGAAGATACGCTCGAGCCAGTCGTCTCGGAAGATCAACGGCTTGGCCTGGGCGATGGCTTGCAGGGCGCCGTCGGAAAACTTGCCTTCGGGAAAGGCGCCGAAGGCGATGGCGAGCTCGATGTTCAGATGGCCGAGCATGAAGTCCATCGCCGCCTGGCGCGGCACCCCGCGGCGCACGGCCTCGTCGGTCGCCTCCCGCATGGCGAGCGCCAGGGTGGCGCCGACCGTTTCGGAAAGCGCGGGCTCGAGGATGGCGATCTGCTCGACGGTGCACCGGTGCGACCGCATCACCGGCTTGTAGATATCGCGGGCGACCGCCTCGCAGAGCGCGTAGTGCTCTTCGGGCCCCTGCATCAAGGCGCAGACGATGTGTTGCTTGGCGTGCATGCCGCCGAAATGGTCGGACTTGGCCGCCGGGTCGGTTTCGTCATTGAAGAGCGGCGGATGGCAGGGGTGTGTCACGAAATAGGTGACGTCCTCCCGCTCGGGCATCTCGCCGGCGTGCGGCGCCGCGGCATCAAGCACGATGACGGCCGCACCGGGGTCGAGGCTCGGGACGATCTGTCGCGCGACCGGGCCGATCGCGCGGTCCGGAACCGCGAGCAGGACGACGTCGGCGCGGGAGAGCGCCTGCCCCTGATCGACGCAGTCGAGGCCGGTGGCGGCCTTCAGCCGGGCGCGACCGGCCTCGGCGACCTCGACCGGGGCGACGTCGAAGCGGCTGCCCTGAAGGTTGGTGGCGAGACGAACCCCCATCTTGCCGCCGGCACCGATTAGCGCGATCTTGGTCATGCGTTCCTCCTCACGCGGCGGCTGCGCCGCCTCTGGCTCCAAGGCCGTCCCGGACACGGACGAAGAAGTCGGGCGGTCCCATCTGGCCGCCCTTCAGAACAATCTCGAGGCCGGTGTCGTCGGCACGATGGCCGCGCAGGAGGGCGCCGCCGGGCACGATCGGCGATTCGGCGGTCAAGGCGATAAGGCCGAGGCGGCGGGCGGCATGGCTTGAGGTGTCCCCGCCGGCAATGACGGCACGCGTGAGGCCGGCCTCGCGGATCACTCGATCAAGCACGCAGCCGAGCCCGGCGCCGACACGCTCGCCGCCGTCCACGGTGGGATCGCCCTGGCCACGGGCGGTCGCGACGAGAGGGGAGCGGCCGTGCCCGAGCGCGGCGAGGGCGGCGTCGCCGGCGCGAACGAGAGCGGATTCCCATTCGGCGGCGCACGGGTCGAGAGCGACGATCTCGAAGCCAGCGGCCTCCGCCCGGTCGATCTGCGCGGCGGTGATTGGCGAGCATGAGCCGGAGACCACGGCGATGCGCTCGACTGAATTCGAGCGGCCCGGCATCCGGTGGCGGGGCGAGAAGGCCCGCTGCCTTCCAGGCCGCGACTAGGGCATACTCTACTCCCTGGGAGCCGATGACGAAGCCCGGCGCCGCCTGCCAGATCAGCGCACCGGCAGCGGCGAGGGTCTCGTCGTCGACCACGTCGATGGCGACGATGCCCCCACCGGCCGTGCGTTCCTCGGCGAAGCGCGACGGCCCGCGCCCGGCCTTCAGCTCGACGAGGTCGATCAGCCCGACGCGAAGCCCGGTCTGCGCGGAAAGGTGGCGGCGTACGTCGGCCTCGGTCATCGGCGTGACCGGGTGCACCGCCATGGTCGGGTGACGGTCGAGGCGATAAATGCCGTCGCCAGCGCGAGCGAAGAGGGTTCCGAAGGCCTGCCAGCGGCCGATCTCGGGCGCGGCCACCAGCATCGGGGCGAGCTCGCCGGGGGCAAGGGCGACTTCGGCGGCGGCGCCGATCGACCCGACCGCCGGTGCGCTGTCGAGGGTCGAACACACCTTGTAGTGCAGAATGGGCGCTTGAAGGGCGCGCAAGGCGGCAAATGCGGCGGGAAGCTCCGTCCGCATCCAGTCGGACGTGCGGGTGCGGGCGTCACCGGCGAGGCCGATGGCGCGGGCATCCGGGAAGCGGGCGAGCATCGCGGGCGTCGGCGGTTCGAGAAAGAGCACCGCGGGGAGGCCAGCAAAGGTCAGGACCTCCATGACTGCGCCCGAACCGGTGAAGTCGTCGCCATACCAGGCGATAACCGGGCGGTCGGTGGGGAGGGCGTCCAAGCTCATGCGAACTTCCCCAGAGCGGCCGCGAGTTCGGGCGATCGGGCGGCCCGCTCGCCGGCCAACTCTCCGGCAATAGCGGCGTCCCAGGCCTCGCGCAGCGCGGTGACGCCGGCTGTCGGGCCGCCCGGATGGCCCATGATCCCGCCCCCGGCCGCATAAATGAGATCGGCCGAGCCGAGGGCGGCAAAGGTGTCCCAGACCTGTGCCGCCGACTGGCCCGAGGAAAAGACCGGCATCACCGTGCACGGCTTGGAAGCGAACATCGGAGCGAGGAAGGAGCGGGCCGAGGCGATGACGCCGTCGTCGGGCTCGCAGAACTTGTTGCGGAGTCCGTTCACGTGCATGTGGTCGGCGCCTGCAAGACGCCAGATTTTCGCCCAGGCGACGTAGTCGAAGCCGAGCGCCGGGTGGCGCGATAGGGCGCCCCAGCCGTTGCGGTGAGCGTGGATCGGGAGCGCGGAATGGCGGCGCAGCGCCAGGAAGCCCGCCAGGCCGACGCCAGTGAGGTTGGCCATCACGCAGGTGCCGCCGAGCTCCAGAACGAGGTCGTGGCGGCGGCGCATCTCGTCGATCTCTCCGGTGAGGTTGAAGGCGAACATCAACCTGCGCCCGGTTCGGTTGGCGGCGCGGTCGATCTCCGCCATCACCGCGCGGGCGCGCTCTTCGAAAGGACAGGTCGCACCGTCGCCCTGCAACTCGTCGTCCTTCACGAAATCGAGCCCGGCGGCGCAGAGCTCGGCGACGAGCGCGGCGGTGGCCTCCGGGTCGAGACCGACCGAGGGCTTGACGATGGTGCCTATCAACGGCCGGCCCTCGACACCGGCCAGCCGCCGCGTGCCCTCCACGCCGAAGGCTGGGCCGGGGTTGGCCGTGGCGAAGTCCTCCGGCAGACGCAGGTCGAGCAGACGAAGGCCCGAGAACTGCTTGAGCTCGAAGAGGTTACCGGCAACCGCGGCGATCAGGTTCGGCAAGGAGGGACCCATGTTGCCGATCGGCCAGGAGAGCGTCACCCGGGCCCGACGGTGCGACTGGTCGGACCGGCCGGCGCCGGGCAGCGAGGGCGCCGCGACGGGGCCGAGATCGTCGATCGCGATGACCTGGGCCGCGGCGCGGGCCTTGAGTTCGGGCGTCTCCCCGGGGACGGGCAGGAACGTGCCAGAGGACTGTTCGCCGGCCATGGCCTCGGCGGCCTCGGCCACCGGAAAAGCCGTCTCGATCAGGTAGTCGGCCTCGATGCGGCTCATCGCCGGCACCCTCCGGCGATGAAGGCGGCCAGGTCGACGGTCTCCCGGCGCGCGGCGGACCGGTAGCGGGCCAGGGCGATCGCGAGAGTCTCGAGGTTGTGACGGCCGGAGGGCTGCGGCTCTGCGGTGCCCTTCAACACCTCGACAACGTGGGCCTCGAAAGCGGCGACGAAGTCCTGGACAACGTGCCAGGGCCGGGCACCCCATGCTGGGACGGCAGGTTCACCGTGGATCTCGCGGCACGCGCCGTCGCGGTGGACGCGAATCCGGCAGCCTTGTGTGAGCTCGAGAGTGCCATCCGGGCCCTCGACATAGGCGAAGATCTTGCGGAAGGGATCGGGGACCAGCCGGGAATAGAAGCTGCAATCGACGCGGCTCGTGCCGCGGTCGGTGTCGCAGACCGCTACCATCTCGGCGCCGGCCGAAATCGGCCCAGCCATGCATGTGGTTTCGGGCAAAGAAGCCGCGGCCGACGAACGCACCGCGAAACGCCGTCATTCGGCCGCTGCCAGGATCGCGAAGCCCATCGGCGCGATCTCCCGTCCGGCGATCCGATCCGGAGCCGGTCCGAGATTGGCGGCGACACCGTGGGCCGCGCCACGAATCACCACGGGACCCCCCGGGCCACCGGACACCTCGACCGTTTCGCCGCCAAGCGCCGCGAGGGCCGCGACCACCTCGAAGAGCGGCCAGAGCGCACCGTCCCGACCCAGGCCGAGCGGGCCGGCGGTCATCGCCGGCGCGAAGCTCGCCACTCCGCCTCGGGCCGCGGCGGCCGCGGCGCCGACCGCCCAGGCGGCGGCGAAGTCGGTGGCCTGCCGCGGGTCAGCCATCGCCATGGCGATGCGCCGTCTGTCCGGGTTGGGCGCAACGGCCGCGCCGTAGGGGTTGGAGCGCATGCCGATCGAGATCAACCCGAGATGCAGCGCGCAGCCGGGAACGAGGGCCCTTGCGCTCTGGAAAACCGCCGGCAGCGCCTCGAGCGTTTCGACCACCGAGCGGTCATCTGCGGTGTGCACGATGGCGGTCGTCCCGAAGGTCGCGAAGTCGATCGCTGCCGGGTCTGGCGGACAGCGGTTGAATTCGGTGAAATTGGTGAGCACGCCGCCGCCGATCTCCGCCGCCGGGAAGGCCGATCGCAGCAGTGGGACGAGGTCGCGGGGCGCCGGTCCGTCCGGCCATGGGCCCTGGGGCTGATGGCTCGACAGATAGGCGCGCGGGATGGCGACTACCCGCCGGGGGCTAAGGCCGGCCGAACGACAGGCGGCTGCAGCCGCCGCGATGCCGGCGGCCGCGTCCGCGTCCGTGACGATCTCGAGAGTGACCGGAGCCGCGACGGGAAGCCGGGCCAGTACCGGGCCCGCGGCATCCACCCGAACTAGCAGCCCGTCAATGGCCAGGGTGGAGAGAGCGACGGGCGAGGCGTCCTTGGGCTGCGCCGGCTCGTGCGCCAGCACGATGCGGGGCATCGTCGCCTCAACCGCCCCCGATGAGGCCACCGCGGAAACCGGGGTGCTTGTCCGGCGTAGGCTTAGGCGAATCGTCTGGCGGACTGGTGTACTAGGCTCAAGGCGATAGGGGATAGGAAGGGCCAGCGGTCGGCAATAAGTCTTGAACGATGCATCCGTCCAGTTGCGCTGGTCCTCCATCTCGAAGACCTCGCCTTCCATGACGATGTCGACCTCGACGCCAGCGTTGGCGTAGCGAAGGCCGACAATGTCGAACGCCGGCTGACTTGGGCTGATCCGATCGGGGAAACGACTCGTTTCGGCGCCACCGTCCGAATGCCGGACCTCGAGCGGCGCGCCGCTCAGTCCGGCTGGGTGCAGCAGCACGAAACCGGCGCGGTTAACCTCGATGGATTGCTGGACGGCGATCTCGACCTGCGCGGTCAGGTCGGCTCGAGCGGCGTCGACGACGGCATCGACTGAAAGCAATCCGGCGAGGGTTCCATCGGCGGTGACGAAGTGGCGGACATGCCGCAGACGGTCTGCTGCCGAAGACGTTTCGCCGCCGGTCTCGGCGACGGCAAGGGTACGCCAGTCGCGATCGCGTATTGGGCAGGCGATGCCGCGAAGCACTTCGGTTCCGAAAAACGCGAACTCGCAGGACGCCGTCCGTGAACTCGACCCTGAGCGCCCCCGCCGTCAAATCGACCGGCCCGCTTGCGTCGGCTGCCGTTTCGACCAAGCGATGGCTCGGCATTCTGTCCCTCGTCGTTCACAAACTCATTATACCAGTTGACGCATCGGGGCAACGCTCTTGTTGCCGGGAGGGCAGGGTCAGCCCCGAGAGCGGTGGGACTGTCGATAGAGCTCGTTGGCGCGCATCAGATGGTCACCCATGGCGGCGCCAGCGGCTTCGGCGTTGCCGCGAGCGATCGCATCGAGGATGTCGCGATGCTCCGCGAGAGTGAGTTGTTCAAGTCCGGGGACGGAGACCAGATCGACGTGAAAGTCGGTGAGCCAGCGAAACAGGGCGTCGATGAGGGCGGCAAAGATCGGATTGCCGCTGATGGAGGCGATCTCGCGATGGAAGCGCCCGTCGAGGTCGCGAAACCGCACCGGATCGGCGGCGGCACGCGATTGCTCGACAAGAATGGCTGCCAGTCTTTCGATTTCGGTGGCCGAACGCCGGCGGGCCGCGATCCGCGCCATCTCGCGTTCGAAGGTGGCGCGGGCTTCTTTCAGGTTTTCCAGCGAAGCCGGCGAATGGGCGAGCAGGTGCCGCATGGTCTCGCTGACCTGGTCGACCATCCGCCCGATCGAAGGTTCGGCCACGCGCGCCCGACCACCGTGCCGAATCTCGATGAGGCCTACCGCCTCCAGCGATTGCATCGCCTCTCGGATGGCCGGACGGCCGACCCCGATACGTTCCATCAGTTCACGTTCCGAGGGCAGGGTCTCACCGAGGCCCACGGCCCCACTGTTGATCAGGTCAAGAATCTGACGGCGAACCTCTTCGGAAAGTTTCTGGCGACGCACAGAGTTCTCCAAGTCATGATACCAGATGCCGCGATTCGCAGGCTCTGGCAAGCATTCTTCGCCGGTGAGACCGCTGCGGCACGGGCACCGTCCACAGGGCTTTGGGTTCGTGCACTTGCGGGAACACCTGAACGGATTCTGGGCTAGCGTAGTAGCTAAGAGTGTTTGGGAACGTGCGCGACCGACAGCGCGAGGCCCGGGGGCGGCTCCAGCCCTACTTCGTCCTCATGAGACTTCTCGGTGAGAGCCGGCTCGAGTTCATGTTGATGCTCGCAATGACGCCGCATGGGCAGGACAACCTGATCACCTGGGTCGCGGCCCGGTCCGATTTCCCGGACTACAGCAGGCTCGTTGCCTTCAAGCTCCCGACGGAGCGCCTCGTCTACGGACCGATGCAGGTCGAGGCATTAATCGAACAGAATACCGAGATCTCGGACAGCTCTCACTCTGGGACCAGCGCGGCTTGCGGGCTCTCCGGGGCAACCTGCTGGTGATCCCGATCGATCATTCACCCGTGTATCTCGTGGCCGAGCAGAACGATCTGCCGCAGCTCAACCGGGTGATCACTGCCCAGGGGGACAGGGTCGCGATGGGGCTGACCCTCGACCGCCCATTGGAGGTGCTCTTCACGGGCGCGTCGTCGACATCGGGACCCACAACGGTTCGATCGGGGCAGATTACGGAGATTCGCAACCGGCTCCGCGAGGCCGAGGCGGCCCTCGCGCGCGGCGACTGGGTTGCCTTCGGCGCTGCGATGCAGGAACTAAAACGCATCACTGAACTGGGGAAGAGCGGCGCGGGGCGCTTCGCGCCGGGAGCGTCAGATGATGGAAAGTAATCGGCTGTAGGGAACAAATCCAGATCTGCCCCTCCCACTCCAACGGAAACCCTTCGAGCAGGTCGTCCAGTTGCAGCGCCGCCGGCTGCCGCCGCCGCCTTCGACTGCTCCGGGCTCTACCTCGAGACCGACTTCTGACGCCGCCTGTGCCAACGGCGGTTCAGCTACGGCCGCTCTCGCTCCAACTGATCCGAGCCGGAGGACTATACCCATGACACCTTCGCATCACGGCGGAAATCCCACCCGCATGTCGGATTCCGAGTTCGAGGCGATGCTGGCCCGCGCCGCCGAGGAAGGCGCGCGACGGGCGCTCTCGGATGTCGGGCTTGGCGGGAAGGACGGCGTGCTACCGATCCACGACATACAGCCTCTGCTGGAGTACATCCAGTTCGTGCGACGCACCGCGGTGCAAACCGCCGTACACGTCATCACCACCGGCATCCTGATCGCGCTGCTAACCGGCATCGCCATGAAGCTCAGGTGGTTCGGACCGGGGCCGTGAACTGGGTCGCGTCAGTGTTTGCGCGCCTGCACGATGTGGCCCTCGACGGTCTCCTCCCCGAGAGCCTTCAGGGCCTCGAGGCGGTGGAGACCCTCGATGAGCACATAGCGGTCACCATCCGCGCGAACCAGGATCGGGGTGTTCTGGCCCTCCGCCAGAATGCTCTCGGCAATCCGGCCGACCTTCTCCGCGTCCAGCGTCTTCGCGCGCCTGGACGGAACGTAGATCGTCGCAATCGGGAAGACGTGCTTCCTGAGCATCGGACAGGTCTAGCGTGCCCCGCCTCGCCGGGCAAAGGCGTTTACTGTCGGCACGGTTGGGGCCGACCCCTGAGCGTCAGCGCCTGCGTCACCCGGCGTCAGGCGGCGGTTCTGCGCCGGCGCTTCGGCTTCTTCGGCGACGGCGCCGGCTTGCGGCCGAGGCCGAGCTGCTTCGCCAGCGTATGGCGCTGCGCTGAGTAGTCCGGCGCCACGATCGGATAGTCCGCCCTCAGACCCCACCTGGCGCGGTACTGGTCGGGCGTCAGCCCGTGTTCGCTCATCAGGTGCCGCTTCAGCATCTTGAACTGCCGGCCGTCCTCGAGGCAGACGATGTGCGCGTCGGTCACCGAGCGGCGGATCGGCACCGCCGGCGTCAGAGCAACGGAGGCCGCCGGTGCGTCCGTCGCCAGGCCGTGCAGCGTCTCGAACACCGACTGGATCAGCGCGGGAAGCTCGGCACGCGCGACGGCGTTCCAGCCGACATGCGCCGCGACGATCTCGGCGGTGAGCGCGAGGATCTCGCCCCTCGCGATACGCTCGTCCTCTGCCATGCCGGTCCTCTCGAAGATGCTGCGCGAGCCATAGTCGGCATGCGCCGCTTCGACAAGCGCGGAGACGCGGCAAGACCAGTTCCAGCCAATGCTTGCCCGGTAGTCCGCGCACGGCGAGCAGGTGCCATCGTTCGTCTTCGTCGTCGCGCGATCACCGTGCAAATCCGGCGACCGTGCAAGTCCGCAGCGACCCTGACGAGTTCGACTGGAACTACCCCCTCTGGCCCGCCGCCTCTTGCGGCCGGTCGTTCGTTCGCTGAGCGCGGCGGAGCCGCGCCGATCACTCCCCCGACAGGTCCACCCGAAGCCCGCCGGTCCGGCATGGCCCTTGAAGTGTGGATCGGCGTGGAATGTTGACCCCGTGAGGTCCGGGATCGGCGTGCAAAATTGACCCCCTGTCCTCTGTGATGCGGCAGTGCCTGTCCGGTGGTTATGGACGGGTGGCAGAGGATGAAGGGCGTGGACACGATCGCGCGGGTGCGTCGCGAGTTTTACGTGCGCGGTCGGTCGATCAAGGAGATCTCGCCGGGAGCTCCACGTCTCGCGCAACACGGTGCGGAGGATCCTGCGGAGCGGGGCGACGGCGTTCGAGTACGAGCGAAGCGTGCAGCCGCAACCGAAGATCGGGCCGTGGCGGGGAGAACTCGACCGTCTGCTGGCGGTGAACGCGGCCCGGTCGAGCCGGGAGCGGCTGACGCTGATCCGCCTCTTCGAGGAGTTGCGCGGGCTTGGCTACGAAGGCGGCCACGACGCGGTCCGGCGGTATGCGGCGGCGTGGCAGCGAGAGCGCACCGCGGCGACGGCGGCGGCCTTCGTGCCGCTGAGCTTCGCGCCGGGCGAGGCATACCAGTTCGACTGGAGCCACGAGATCGTGCTGATCGCCGGGGTGACGGTGACGGTGAAGGTGGCGCAGGTCCGGCTCTGCCACAGCCGGATGCTGTTCGTGCGGGCGTACAGTCGGCGGATCATTTCGGGGTCAGCGGTGGCAATCCCCTGCCATCCCATGATCGGCGTCCATTCGTCGCGCTTCTCGCCGCGATAGAGGATCGGGAAGACCTTCAGGCCGCGCCCTGCAAGCTCAAGTGCCGCCGCAAGCATCGGGCTCGGCCCGTACAACAGTTCGGTAACGTCGTCGAAATCCACCGCCCGAGGGTTGTCATTCAACCCTGAGTTGTGGTATTCTGACGAGGCACCTCCAATGCGCCTTCCCTTGCCGCCGTCCCGGACGTCATCCGGGGCGGCGGTTGCACTTTCGAACGGCATGATTTGTCACCCCTCCAGCAGGAACTTGCGGAGGGCGGCACGCGAAGCGCACCAGCGCCCGCCGATTACTCTGCCCGGCAGCGTGCCTTTAGCTAGAAGGTGGAAAGTAGCGCGCTCCGGCCTACAAATATAGGCGGCAATGTATTTGACGCCCCAGATGAGGTCGAGGGGTTCTTGTAGCGTTTGCATATAGAAAACTTCTCGGTTTGCCTAGCGGCATTTGGTTACCCATAATTTTCCATGCGCTTCAAAAAGAGTGACGGCGGCGGAGCGACCGGCTCTACTCTAAGTAGTACCAAAGGACTCTATGCACGTTAAGAGATAGCTATCGCTCCCCGTACCTTTCCATGTGCAGGGGCGTGCAACACATGGCAGCGCGACTGCGAGGCGACTCAAGGGGTTAGCCACCGGGCGGATGTTGAATCCGAATGTCACCCATGTTGCATCCATGTCGCATGGAGCCGCCGGACGCCCATGTAACTCATTGAAATTGCATGGCTGCATGTTGCAATCGCTGCGACATGAAAAAGGCCCCGGCTGGGGCCTAAGTCTTTGAATTTGTTTGGTGGAGGGGGCTGGATTCGAACCAGCGTAGGGTTACCCCGACGGATTTACAGTCCGTTGCATTTGACCGCTCTGCCACCCCTCCAAGGATGCCCGCGCGCGGCGTGGCGCTGATTATGCCTTGGAGGCTCAGGCGTCAACACGGCAAATTCTCGGAGCGGCGCGCACGGGGCGTTCACCGCCGAACCGCGGCGCGCAGCCGCGAGACCCTCGCGCGCAGTTCGGGCAACAGCTCGGCATCGAACCAGGGGTTGCGCTTCAGCCAGCCGGAGTTGCGCCAAGAGGGATGTGGCAGCGGCAGCACCTCAGGCCCAAAACCGCGCCAGCCCCGCACCGTCGCGGTGACGCTACCGGCGGTGCCGATGTGCCAGCGTTGTGCGTGCCCGCCGATCAGGAGGGTCAGCCGCACCCCGGGCATTGCCGCCAGCGCCGCCGCCCGCCAGGTCCGCGCGCAGACGGGCGGCGGCGGCAGGTCCGATCCCTTTGCGTCGTAGCCCGGAAAGCAGAAAGCCATCGGCAGCACCGCGAAGAGCCTGCGGTCGTAGAAGGCCGCACGGTCGACCCCCAGCCAGTAGCGCAGCCGGTCGCCCGACGTGTCATCGAAGGGGCGCCCACGCGCGTGCACCTTAAGACCCGGCGCCTGTCCGGCCAACAGGATCGGTGCCTCCGCCGAAAGCCAGGGCACCGGCCGCGGCGCATGTGCGGTCGCCGTCTCGGCGAAGCGCTCGGCGCAGAGCTGGCAGCCGAGGATTCGCTCCGTCAGCGCCGTGATGCCCGGGGCTTCGGTCGGTCGTCCGTCCACGCATGCCTCCCTCGTCAGACTAGGCATCATGGCAGGCATCTCCAGTGCAATGCACCGGCAGGCCTGTCGCACACCGCGGCCACGCTTTACACATGCAGCCGGCACGCGCTATCGCTCCGCGCGTGCGGGCGAAGGAGACCATCATGACCGAGCCCCGATCCGTCGCCATCGGATCCCCGACAGTCTCGAACTCGGCGCCGCTGACGCTGATCGCCGGACCCTGCCAGCTGGAAGGGTTCGACCATGCGCTCGCCATCGCCGAGGTGCTGGCTGCGGCCTGCGCCGCTGCGGGGGCGGGCTTCATCTTCAAGGCTTCCTACGACAAGGCCAACCGCACCTCGCTGACCGCGCAGCGCGGCATGGGCATGGACGAGGGGCTCAGGGTCCTCGCCACGGTGCGCGAGCGCATCGGCTGCCCCACGTTGACCGACGTGCACCTGCCCGACCACTGCGCGCCCGGTGGCAGAGGCGGTTGACGTGCTGCAGATCCCCGCATTCCTCAGCCGACAGACCGACCTTCTGCTGGCGGCGGGCGAGACGGGGGCGGCGATCAACATCAAGAAGGGCCAGTTCCTCGCCCCCTGGGACATGGCCAACGTCGCGGCGAAGGTCGCCTCTACCGGCAACGAGCGCATCCTGCTCTGTGAGCGCGGCGCCTCGTTCGGCTACAACACGCTGGTCGCCGACATGCGCAGCCTGCCGATCATGGCGCGCACGGGCCGGCCCGTGGTGATGGACGCGACCCATTCCGTGCAGCAGCCCGGCGGACAGGGAACCTCCTCCGGCGGCCAGCGCGAATTCGCCCCGGTCATGGCGCGGGCGGCGGTGGCGATCGGGGTCGCTGCGGTCTTCATCGAGACCCATCCCGACCCCGATAACGCACCGTCAGATGGTCCGAACATGATACACCTCGACCGGATGCCCGCGCTGATCGCAGAGCTGATGGCCTTCGACCGCCTCGCCAAGGCCAACCCGCTCGATGTCTGAGCCCGTGCGGATCGCATCCACGGGGTTCCGCGAATACGACGCGCGCTGGCGCTATCCGGACGAGATCGACCTCGACGGCATCGAGGCGCTCGGCCTCGGCCTCGGCACCCAGATGCACGATCGAGGTGTGCCCCCCGCCATCATCACCGGCCACGACCTGCGCGCCTATTCCCCCGCGGTGAAGGCCGCGCTGACCGCGGGCCTCGTCAGCGCCGGCATCACCGTGCATGACATCGGCCTCGCGCTGACGCCCACGGCCTATTTTGCCCGCGGCCATCTGGGTGTCGCCGCCGTCGCCATGGTGACGGCAAGTCACAACCCCAACGGTTGGACCGGCGTGAAGATGGGCTTCGAGCCGCCGTTGACGCATGGTCCCGAGGAGATGGCCGAACTCGCCGCAATCGTGCTGGGGCGGGGCGGCCGCCCCCGCCCCGGGGGAGGCCGCATCGCGGTCGCAGACGTGGCCGAGGCCTATATCGCGGACCTCGTCGCCGGAGGCCGCCTTTCCCGTCCGCTGCGCGTGGTCTGCGCCACCGGCAACGGCACCGCAGGCGCCTTCGCCCCGGAGATACTCGCGCGTATCGGCGCCGATGTTATCCCGCTGCACACCCGCCTCGACGACAGCTTCCCCCACTACAATCCCAACCCCGAGGCGCTGGAGATGCTCGCCGACATGGGCCGGGCGGTGCGCGAGATGGAAGCCGACCTCGCCCTCGGCTTCGACGGTGACGGTGACCGCTGCGGGGTTGTGGACAACGAGGGCCATGAGATTTTCGCCGACAAGATGGGCGTCCTGCTGGCCCGTGAGCTTGCCGGGCGCCACCCTGGTGCCCTCTTCGTCGCCGACGTGAAGTCCACCGGCCTCTTCGCCACCGACCCGGTGCTGCGCGCGCATGGCGCACGCACCGACTACTGGAAGACCGGACACAGCCATATGAAGCGCCGGGTGCGCGATCTGGGCGCCTTGGCCGGTTTCGAGAAGTCCGGCCACTACTTCCTAGCCCCCCCGACCGGGCATGGCTACGACTGCGGCATGCGGGCGGCGGTTGAGATTTGCCGCCTCCTTGATCGCCAGCCTGGCCACACGCTCGCCGGGCTCGCCCGGACGCTTCCCCGCACCTGGTCGTCGCCGACCATGTCGCCCTTCTGCCCCGACAGCGAGAAATACGCCGTGCTCGCCCGCACTACCGCCCGTATCGAGGCCCGCGCCGCGGCTGGAGGCCACCTGGGCGGCCGCCCGATCACGGCGATCAGCACGGTGAACGGGGCGCGCGTGCTGCTCGACAACGGGGCCTGGGGTCTGGTTCGGGCGTCGTCGAACACGCCGAATCTCGTGGTGGTATGCGAGAGCCCGGCCTCCGAAGCAGAGATGCGCGCGATCTTCGCGGATCTCGACGCGATCATCCGCGAGGAGCCTGTGGTCGGCGCCTACGACCAGACCATTTGAGCTTGTGAACGGCAGGCAGCGCCCCTAATAGGGGCGCGCTTGGGGCGTGGCCAAGTGGTAAGGCAACGGGTTTTGGTCCCGTGATCCCAGGTTCGAATCCTGGCGCCCCAGCCAAGACCATTGTCCAACTCTCTCTCTGCTCGGCAGCTCGCCCAAGATTCCGCTTATTTTCAAGGGTTTTAGCCGAGGGCTTTTTCCATGGTGTATGAAGTTCAAGGGGCAGGTCTGCGGTCGAGGCGATGCGGGCGGCGGTGACTTGGCCGCTCGCGGAGCGCAAGAACTTCCGGATTGCTTATACCAACGGCCCTAAAGATTGACCTTTACCCAGTTGCGGGAGGTTATGGAGGCGACAGTGTCGGGATCGTTGGCGAAGAAGTTCCAGGCCTCGCAGCAGGTGTCGACGATGTCGTCGTAGGTGTCGAAGAGGGTGATGGCGAGCTTGTTCTTGCGCAGGTAGTCTCAGACGTTCTCGATGGGGTTGAGTTCGGGGGCGTAGGGCGGGAGCGTGAGCAGCGAGATGTTGTCGGGTACCACGAGTTCGCCTGCGCCATGCCAGCCGGCGCCGTCGAGCACCAGCACGGCATGGGCGCCTGGCGCGACGGCGCGGGCGATCTCGGCGAGGTGCAGGCTCATCGCCTCGGTGTCGGCATAGGGCAGGACCAGTGCGGCGGTAGCGGCGCGCCCGGGGCAGACCGCGCCAAAGATGTAGGCCCATTGGTAGCGGGTGTCGCGCACCGCGCGGGGGCGGGTGCCGCGCCTGGCCCAGACCCGGGTCAGCGTGCCCTGCTGGCCGACGCGCGCCTCATCCTGGAACCAGATCTCGATGGGCTTGCCGTGGGCCGTCTCGGGTAGAACCCCGGCTACCGCCTCGGGGAAGCTTTTTTAAACGCCTCCTGGGCGGCCTCGTCGGCCTTCGGGTGCCGCGGCCGCGGCACCAGCCGGCGATAGCCGAGCCCGCGCAGCTGCTTGCCCACCGTGCGCTCGTGCATCACCACCCCGAACTCGGTCTCGAGCCAGTGCTTCAGGTCATGGCGCCGCCAGCGCACCACCCCGTCGCGCTTCGGATCCGGGCCCGTCTCCACCCGAGCCGCCAGCGCGGCCTTCTGCTCCGGCGTGAGCCGCGGCGGCGGGCCGGGCGAGCGGCGGTCCGTCAGCCCCGCCACGCCTTCGGCGTTGTAGCGGCGCACCCAGTCCCGCAGGGTCTGGCGGTCCATCCCGCAGGTCTCCGCCGCGGTCTTGCGGTCCATCCCCTCCAGCACCAGCGCGATCGCCAGCATCCGCCGAGCCGTCCGCGCAGACCGTGCCTTCCCCGATGCCGCCCGCAGCTCCGTCGCCGTCATCTCCTGCCGTGTGACCACAATCGCTCCCGACATCCCTGCCTCCTTCGCCATTGGAGACAGTGAGTCAGACTTCCTCCGATTTGGGAATCCCCAAAGAGTCAGAGGCCGGGGCCGCTGGTATTACATACGTCCCGTCCCTGTCTATATTCATGGATCAGCGGTCGTAGGTATCTACCAGGATGCCAGCTTTGCGCAGACCGTCGAAGAAAAGATCACGATCGACGGGGTTGAGGTAGAGCGTGATCATCCTCCAGTAGCGGTGCCGGTCAGGTGGCGTCATCGCCTCAAGGGCAGGCGCAAGCGCGCTCGCTTCCTCCTCCCGCCCGACGACCTGACCGAGGCCGGCCAGGAGCACCACCATGATGAAATGCCGCCTTCGCAGCGACAGAGCCCGTTCGGAGAAGCGGACCGAATCCTCAAAGCTCCTCACGTGGTAGTGCGCTAGGCCGATCCGGCTCAGGAAGAGATATGCTAGTGAGTTCCTGCGGGCTCAGCCGCACGGCCGTGGTGAGCGGGTCGATGGCGTCGGCGGCCCGGCCGACAAAGACTCGCGCCCAACCGACGGCGTTGTGGGCGAGTGCCAGGCTCGGGTTTATCTCGGTGGCGTACTCGGCGGCGGCGAGCGCCTCTGTGGGGCGCCCCGACAGAAGATGCGCTAAGCACATGGCATAGTGCGAATAGGCGTCGCGGCTATCGAGAGCAACGGGTTCGATGTCGTGGCTGTGGCCAAACAGGCATCTGGCGTAGTGTGATCGCGCGAGGGCCATGTAAGGGCGCGCGAAGCCGGGATCTAACTGGATCGCCCGCCGTTGCCAGTCGATTGCATTGGCGAAGTCTTCGGCCCGATCCTGCTGGTTGTGGTGCCAGAAGCCGCGCATGTGGCAGTCATAGGCGTCGGGGCTGGTCAAAATCCGAGCTTGTGCACGATTGCTTTCGCCAATCAGCAGCTGGGGCTCGATGGCACCGACCACCTGCTGCGTCAGGTCGTCCTGGATTGCGAACAGCTCCTCGATGCCCCTTTCGTAGTGTGCCGCCCATAGCGCGGCGTCCGCTTCGGCGTCGATCAGATGCCCGGACAGACGTATGCCTAATCCGACGCGCCGCACCGAGCCGTCCAGAACGTACCGCACGCCCAACGCCTGCGCGATTTCTCGCGTGCCGCCACGCGTCTCGCGGAACATGAAGCTTGAGTTCCGCGAAACGACGGTGAACCAGCGATAATGCGAAAGGGCCATGATTAGGTCTTCCGCGATCCCGTCGGCGAGATGCGCCTGGTCCGGGTCGCCGCTCGCGTTCCGAAAGGGAAGGACGGCGATCGAGGGACGCGCCGCGCTCGCCCGCGCGGCTCCTGAACGGCTGGCCGCAGCATGTCGTCTCGTCCGGAGTGCCTCAGCAAGGCCTGAGGTTTCGGGCTCGGGAGTGATACCCAGGTTAAAGCTTGCGCAGATCGATCAAGGGTTCGCGGTCTTCGGGGACATCTGGCGCTTCCCGAGACCATTGCCGATGACGAGCTGATTCAGCGCTGGACGGCGGCTCAATAGACCGTCCCAACACTTGGTCGGGGCGATCCGTCAGGGTCGCCCCGCCGACGACAATGTTCCACTGCTCCTGCGGCTGATCCAACGGCCCATGCGCGCGAGTCGGGCAAAAAAAGCCTTCCAGAACGTGAAAAGTTGGCAAGCCGGATTCCAGCCGGATTCCAGCCTCGGAAAACGAAGCCTTTTCAGGCGCTTGTCACGCATTTGCCGGGATCCGCACCTTTCGCGTCGTTCCGCCGTGAACCGCGCCGGGTGTCCCGGAGGCCTCTACTTTTGGAAGGATGGGGTCCATGGAAACGAGAAAGACGACCAAGCGGTACCCGGCTGGGCTGCGTGACCGCGCGGCGCGCAGGTCTTCGGCACAAGCCTGTCGCCGGACGATCCTCCCGCGGGGCCCTGCGGCGCTGACCGACCCACTCGACGCCCATCGCCGCATCCGGTGCTCAGGCCGCCTCGGCCAGCCGGATGAACGCCTCCAGATACTCGGTCGCCGCGTCCCCGGCGCGGCGGCCGATGTAGATACTCTTGGCCATCCCACCGGGTCCCAGCCGCAGCGAGCGGATCGGCAAGGTCGCACGATACTCATCGATCAGCCAGTCGGGCAGGGCCGTCACGCCGCGTCCCGCCGCCACCATCTGCAGCATGATGTCGGTCGTCTCGATCACCTTCACCGCCCGCGGCAGGCAGCCGCCCGGCACCAGGAACCGGGTGTAGATGTCGAGCCGTTCCGGCGAGACCGGATAGGTGATGAGCACGTCGCCCGTCAGGTCCGCCGGCGCCACGACCTCGCCGGCCAGCGCATGCCCCTCCGCCACCGCCAGCCGCATCTCGAAGTCGAAGACCGGCTGGTAGATCAGGCCCGGCCGCTCCACCGGGTCGGGCGTGATCAGCAGGTCGATCTCGTGCCCGATCAGGGCACCGACGCCGCCGAACTGGAACGCCTGCCGCACGTCGACGTCCACCTGCGGCCAGGCCGCGAGATATGGCTCGACCACCCTGAGCAGCCAGCGGTAGCAGGGATGGCACTCCATCCCGATCCGCAGCATCCCCTTCTGGCCGCGCGCGAAGTCGGCGAGCGTCGCCTCCGCCTGCTCCAGCTGCGGGAGCACCCGCTGCGCCAGCGCGATCAGGTGCCGGCCAGCCTGCGTCGGGCGCAGGCCCCGCCCCTCCTTTTCCCAGAGCACGACCCCCGCCTGCGCTTCCAGCCGCCGGATCGCATGGCTGAGGGCCGATTGGGTCAGGTGCAGCACGTCGGCCGCCGCAGTGACGCTTCCGAGCCGGTCAGTTTCGCGTAGGATCGCGAGGTGCTGGCGCTCGATCATTCCATGACTCCCGTTCATCGAATCCCTAGAAAATGCCATTCCACATCACGCGTCGCTACCCCTATGATGACGGATCGTTCGCGAGGGTAGCTGGAGTTCGGGTCTGCCATGGCGTCACCATCCCATCCGGCGGGCGCCACGCGCGGCGCCGGCATCCTTGCGGCGCTGACGGCAGCGGCACGAGAACGGATCCTTGTCCTCGACGGCGCCATGGGTACCCAGATCCAGGGCCTCGGCCTGTCCGAGGACGACTTTACCGGTCACGGATCCTGCGCCTGCCATGGTCACGCGCAGAAGGGCAACAATGACCTGCTGATCCTGACCCAGCCGCAGGCGATCGAGGACATCCACTACGCCTATGCCCGCGCCGGTGCGGATATCGTCGAGACCAACACCTTCTCCTCGACCTCGATCGCCCAGGCCGACTACGGCATGCAGGACAGGGTCTACGACCTGAACCTCCACGGCGCCCGCCTTGTCCGTCGCGCCCTCGACCGCGCCACCGCAGAGGACGGCCGGCCGCGCTGGGTCGCGGGCGCGCTGGGGCCCACCAACCGCACCGCGTCGATGAGCCCGGACGTGAACAACCCCGGCTTCCGCGCGGTCAGCTTCGACGACTTGGCGGTGGCCTACGGCGAACAGCTCCGCGGCCTCGTCGACGGCGGTGCCGACCTGATCCTGATCGAGACGATCTTCGACACGCTGAACGCCAAGGCGGCGATCTTCGCCTGCGAGGAGGTCTTCGCCGAGAAGGGCATCCGCCTGCCGCTGATGATCTCGGGCACGATCACCGACCGCTCGGGGCGCACACTCTCCGGCCAGACCCCGACCGCGTTCTGGCACTCGGTCCGCCATGCGCGGCCCTTCACCATCGGGCTCAACTGCGCGCTCGGCGCGGAGGCGATGCGCGCGCACCTCGCCGAGATCTCGGGCGTTGCGGACACGCTCACCTGCGCCTATCCCAATGCCGGCCTGCCGAACGCCTTCGGCCAGTACGACGAGACGCCCGGAGTTCATGGCCGCCCAGATCGAGGGCTTCGCCCGCGAGGGGCTGCTGAACGTCGTCGGCGGCTGCTGCGGCACCACTCCCGAGCACATCCGCGCCATCGCCGAGGTGGTGGCAAGGCACCCGCGGCGCGAGGTGCCGGAAATGTCGCCCATGATGCGGCTGTCGGGGCTCGGAGCCCTTCGTCAGGACCCCCGAGATCCCCTTCGTCAACGTCGGCGAGCGCACCAACGTCACCGGCTCGGCGCGCTTCCGCAAGCTGATCACCAACGCCGACTTCGCCGCCGCCCTCGAGGTCGCCCGCGACCAGGTCGAGAACGGCGCCCAGATCATCGACGTCAACATGGACGAGGGCCTGATCGACTCGAAGGCCGCGATGGTCGAGTTCCTCAACCTCGTCGCCTCCGAGCCCGACATCGCCCGCGTGCCCGTGATGATCGACAGCTCCAAATGGGAGGTGATCGAGGCCGGCCTGAAATGCGTGCAGGGCAAGCCGATCGTCAACTCGATCAGCCATGAAGGAGGGCGAGGACGCCTTCCTGCACCAGGCGCGCCTGTGCCGACGCTACGGCGCGGCCGTCGTGGTCATGGCCTTCGACGAAGACGGACAGGCGGACACGCAGAGCGCGCAAGGTCGCGATCTGCACCCGCGCCTACCGGCTGCTCACCGAGAGCGTCGGCTTCCCGCCCGAGGACATCATCTTCGATCCGAACATCTTCGCGGTGGCGACCGGCATCGAGGAGCACGACAACTACGGCGTCGACTTCATCGAGGCGACCCGCGAGATCATCGCCGACCCTGCCGCATGTCCACATCTCGGGCGGCGTCTCCAACCTCTGCTTCTCCTTCCGCGGCAACGAGCCGGTGCGCGAGGCGATGCACGCGGTCTTCCTCTATCACGCCATCGCCGCCGGCATGGACATGGGCATCGTCAACGCCGGCCAGCTCGCGGTCTACGAGAGCATCGAGCCCGAGCTGCGCGAGGCCTGCGAGGACGTGGTGCTGAACCGCCGCCCGGATTCCACCGAGCGGCTGCTGACAGCTGGCCGAGCGCTACCGCGGCGCCGCCGGGGCCGAGAAGCGCGAGCGCGACCTCGCCTGGCGCGACTGGCCGGTGGAGAAGCGGCTCGAGCACGCGCTGGTCAACGGCATCACCGAGTTCATCGACGCCGACACCGAGGAGGCCCGCCAGGCCGCCGAGCGGCCGCTGCACGTCATCGAGGGCCCGCTGATGGCCGGAATGAACGTGGTCGGCGACCTCTTCGGCGCCGGCAAGATGTTCCTGCCGCAGGTGGTGAAGTCCGCCCGGGTGATGAAGCAGGCGGTGGCGCTGCTGCTGCCCTACATGGAGGCTGAGAAGATCGCGTCCGGTGGCAGCCGGGCGCGAGAGCGCCGGGCGCATCCTGATGGCGACCGTGAAGGGCGACGTCCACGACATCGGCAAGAACATCGTCGGGGTCGTGCTGGCCTGCAACAACTACGAGATCATCGACCTCGGGGTCATGGTCCCGGCGACGAAGATCCTGGAGACCGCCCGGGCCGAGAAGGTCGACGTCATCGGGCTCTCCGGCCTGATCACCCCCTCGCTGGACGAGATGGCCCATGTCGCCGCCGAGATGGAGCGCAGCGGCTTCGACATCCCGCTCCTGATCGGCGGCGCCACCACCAGCCGGGTGCACACCGCGGTGAAGATCCATCCCCGCTACGCCCGCGGCCAGACCGTCTACGTCACCGACGCCAGCCGGGCGGTCGGCGTCGTGTCGAAGCTGCTCTCGCCGGGCGGCAATGCGCCGTTTCGTCGACGGAGGTGCGCGCCGAATACGCAAAGCTCGCCGAGGCGCACGAACGCGCCGAGCGGGACAAGCGCCGCCTGCCACTGGCCGCGGCGCGCGCGAACGCTTTCCGGGCCGATTTCGCCAGCCATACGCCACAGGCGCCGAGCTTCACCGGCACGCGGGTGTTCGAAAGCTGGGACCTGGCCGAGCTTGCACGCTACTTCGACTGGACGCCGTTCTTCCAGACCTGGGAGCTGAAGGGACGCTTCCCCGCGATCCTCGACGATCCCAACCAGGGCGACGGCCGCGCGCCAGCTCTTCGCCGATGCGCAGGCGATGCTGCAGCGGATCATCGGCGAGCAGTGGTTCTCGCCGCAGGGCGGTCATCGGCTTCTGGCCGGCGAATGCGGTCGGCGACGACATCCGCCTCTTCACCGACGAAAGCCGCACGGCCGAACTCGCGACCCTTCACACGCTGCGCCAGCAGCTCACCAAGCGCGACGGGCGGCCCAACGTCGCGCTCTCGGACTTCGTCGCCCCCGCCGGCGTGCCCGACTGGGTGGGCGGCTTTGTCGTGACCGCCGGCGCAGAGGAGATCGCCATCGCCGATCGCTTCGAGAAGGAGAACGACGACTATTCGGCGATCCTGCGTGAAGGCGCTCGCCGACCGCTTCGCCGAAGCCTTCGCGGAGCGCCTGCACGAGCAGGTGCGTCGCGGGTTCTGGGGCTACGCGCCGGACGAATCCCATACGCCCGAGGAGCTTATCACCGAGTCCTATACCGGGATACGCCCGGCTCCGGGCTATCCGGCCCAGCCCGACCACACCGAGAAGGGCACGCTCTTCCGCTTGCTGGACGCCACGCGCTCGACCGGGGTCGAGCTGACCGAGAGCTTCGCGATGTGGCCGGGCTCATCGGTCTCCGGGCTCTATATCTCGCATCCCGGCAGCTATTATTTCGGCGTGGCGAAGATCGAGCGCGACCAGGTTGCCGACTATGCCGGCCGCAAGGGCATGACCCTCGCCGAGGCCGAGCGCTGGCTGGCACCGCTGCTGAACTACGTGCCTGGGGCGCAAGTGCTGGCGGCGGAATAGCCAGACCGCGGGAGCGCGCGCGAACTCAAAGGACCACAAAACGACTGTCTACACATTGTGTAGACAGCTGGTTTATTCAATGTTTCCAGATACATGACTGGCGTATCACAGTGTTACCGGCTTCCGGGCTGCCGCATCGGTTCCGCGCATC
>CAVOGP010000071.1:0-36449 GCA_963695425.1 uncultured Alphaproteobacteria bacterium
ATCTCACCCCACTCAACATCAGTCATAAGTTCGGTACATGCTTGATTAGAGAAAATATCAATCTCAATTTTTGGTTCTGGCGGAGGAGGAGTGGATGAGAACGACAGGATTGTATTGTTTTCCGATGATTCATTAAGTGGTCTAATTATGATTCCTGAAGCATCAATCCTTCTGTAGATTGCAGTAAACCTGTAACTGATATTGAGCCAAGGGTTACTGCGCTCATCAACACTACTACGAGTATTTGTCCAAGCTTTGATGACATCTTGTCCGAGACATCAAGTTATATATTATAAACGATTATGCAGATACAAACTTTGATTTAGGTAGAGATTTTAAATATAGAACAAAAATATTAAAAACTTGGTTTATGCTCAGTTGACCTATAAATACGTACTCTTGCTCATATTTTGATTTTTATCTCACTTTATTAATGCTCTATGGGTAATAATTCCCTCTTAATCCAGCGAATAAATAAAGACGTTTTAAATTCCCGCGCATGTATTTTTAGTGTAAATATCTTCATGAAAATTGTTTGCTTAGTATATATTGATGATTTTCAATGCATTTTCACCGGTTTTTACCCTCAAAAAGGCTATTGACTTTAGTTATTCATGAAAAAAACATCTTAAAAACAAGTTTAATTTAATCCACTTTGTACTCGGTGTGTTAAATGATAAAGACTCGGAAACCGAATTGTCCTTTATGGGCAAAAATCCTCTTTGAAACACCTGAGCTAGTGCATGAATCAATGCAAATGGGGATATTTCCTGAGTTTAGAAAAAAAATAATCGATGTATCTATTCAAACCTTATCATACTGTGAAATTAAACGCGCATCTTTTCCTAATATATTAAAATGGGTACAAATAAGAACGCTACATTTAATCGAGTGGATAAATAACAATTGGAAGAAACAAAACATACACATGGACTCCAAATAACCGATAATGATAAACGCATCCTTGTTTTACTGCGCGTGGCTAGATTCCTGTGTTATGGTGTAAACATTTTTGGGGACACCAACCCTTATAGTTACCTGGACTAATGCGAAATTGATGATTGGGATGCGTACTGTATAGAAGTGCGCGAATATTACCATTAATGAAGTAGTTACAGGGAAGTCAAAAATCCTTCATAACCTTACCTAGTGATGAAAGGATAACTCATCAGTATTGTAAGTAGTCAATTGGTTTATTTAATGCACGATTATCTAGCATGGCGTTTACAGAATAGGTATTGATTCATAAGAAAGAGCGGTGGCATGGTTTAAAGGAAAAGAATAGATTGGTATAGACAATATGTAAATAAATCATGTAACTGTGCGTGCGATTTAGTATATTCTCATGGATCCTTGTGAATATATTCTATAAGCTTATATTTCCGCATGAAGACACAATAATTAATGTCGCACATCAGTGAGATAATACAATATTTATTTAACAAAAAACAGAGCACTGATGAAGCTTTTAATCTGATGATCAACACGAACCAAAATGAGATATCACACGACGAGTTAGAGAAACTGATTAATTCTATTGAGATATATGAAAACACTCTCAGAGACTTCAGGATAAGGCTCAGGTTGTTAAATAATAATATCTATATGAAAGAGATGCTAAACCATAAAAAAGAGAATCAGATAACGCGTTAAGCATATATCTAATTAATAACACGTAACGCGCGTACGCGGTTGACGAAAATATAGTCTGCCATTATTGTGAAGGTGATAGAGTTCCCCCTGAGAAATTCTGGATAACACGCGCCGCCCGAGAAAGCTGACCGTATGGCTCCACGTCTGGGTGAGACAAAGAAATCATCTACCGATGCACGTTTTCTAGACTGGGTGAATGTGTAGAAAATGTGGACCGTAGAGGAAGGCGTAAGATAAATAATTAGCTACGTCCTAGATACGAGCTAGAAGAAGTACTCGAATAAGAACCAATAACTGCTCGAAAAAAGAAGAGCTCCTGCGAGCGAACCGGCACGCGCAGCGAAGGTTATTTCTTCATAATGATAGATTCTAGTTGTATCGGTCTGGGTTATGTTGGAAAAGCACCTAGTGACTTTAGTTATTGAAGTGATAATGGGTGTTGTGGCGACTTGGTATTTCTATGAAAAGACAAAGAACTATTCAATTGGAAAAACCATTGAGGGTGCATGATTGCTGGTAGCATAGGTGACTTAATAGAGTACACCCGGATTAGAACTATTATTAGATAAGATGAGAAATGAATCTGAAACATTATAAGGATCAGATTAAACGATGGGCGATATGGATCTTAAGTTATGAACCAAAGAAAAAAACGGTGTGTAGAATAGAATTTACTACATTAAACCACGAGAAAGATGAAGCTGAAAATAATTTGCAATGAATTTGCACATAAAATACGGTTTTAAATTTTGGGTGCGTTATGATATAGGAAGCGTGTGCGTAGCTGAGCGCAATTATTCGGTCTCGGAATAGAGACTCTTTAGTATGCATGCGTTTACTACTGGTCGCACGCACCATTTTTTTTCAAACACACGGAAAATGTGATAATCGCTCAAACCATAAATGTTCAAAGAAGCAAATTGAAGTATTATTTCGCACATGGAGGCCTTGAATTGAGTTCTGGGTATTATTACTGCAAAAAATCCGCTGAGAAATCACAGACATACCTCCAAGGTTGGGAAAAACCACTTTGATTTCCGTTTTGATGGACAAGAGGAGCCTGAAAGGGACACGCCGTATCCAATAGTGGAGGAACTAAGGGATTCAATTCAAGAGGCAAATGAGGACCAAAATAATCTTGAGTGTAGATCCCGATTTGGATGATGAGTCCATTAACTTGGATCCTGAACCCGTTGAAGTTGAATATGAATTAACGGCTGCAGCAGTTCAGTCCTCCAACCCGGTTGCTAGATTTATTTCTGGGACTTGTGAGCTACAGGGAAGGGGTTGGGAGGTTCGGTGTTTGGTGGAAGACTTTTTCAGCTTAGTATTTGGAGCATTGCGTTTTCTCTGGTGGTTACTGCTTGTATTATACTCGTAATCTGTCTCCCAAAGATTGAGATGATAAAATGGATTGTTAAACAATAGATAGCACTTTATGCGCAAGTTCAACAGACATTTGATAGCCGCGCGCGCATTGGTAAAGCTGATGAAGGTAGTAAGATTAATGAGGTATAAGATGTATTGCGCGTGTCATGAGAACATAGCAGGCACTACTATCTGCCACACTGAAAAGAGTAATAACAGCTGAATACGGGATTTATTCACCGGTTTTTCTGGTGAACTGATTGTTTTATAACTGTTTAATAGGCTTGGCACAGTATCTGTGTCTGTGGATTCTACAGCGAAGCAATTGAATACAGGGGTCTGTGCCGAGTGTGGCGGGGCCCGGCTTATCCGAGACAGCGAGACTGGTGAGCTTGCCTGTCGATCATGTGGCGTGGTTGTCTCTTCGACGTTGTTTGATACGGGTCCTGAGTGGCGTGCATTTGACCCTGCGCAGCGGGAGAGTCTCCCCCGGGTTGGTGCCCCGTTGACTTTGCTGATTCATGATAATGGACTCAGTACCAATATTGGTTGGCAGAACCGTGACGCTATGGGGCGTAAGCTTGACCCTGAGATGATGTCCAAGATATATCGGTTGAGGAAGTGGCAGCGTAGGAGTAAGGTCTCGGATAGTGTGGATCGTAATCTCAGCTACGCGTTGGGGGAGATGGGTAAGATTGGCTCCAGGTTGAATCTGCCCAAGAACGTGATTGAGACCAGCAGTATGAATTACCGGAAGGCTTTGAAGGCTAGTTTGGTTCGAGGGCGTACTATTCAGAGTGTTGCCGTTGCCTGTATTTACTTGGCTTGTAGGCAGTGTGGGGTTATAAGGACCCTTGAGGATGTGGCGGTCTCGGTGGGTATCTCTAAGAAGGAGGCGGCTCGTAACTATCGTTTCTTGTTGAGATCTTTGAAGCCGTCTGTGTCGCAGGTAAATCCGCGTGGTTATATTAGTAAGATCGTGAGTAATCTAAGGTTAAGCGGTGAGACTGAGAGGCTCGCCATGCGGATACTTGATCAGGCTTCAGTGATGAAGCTTACTGGTGGTCGTGGTCCTAGTGGGATGGCTGCGGCTTGTGTGTATATTAGCACTAGGTTTACTCAGGATCTGCGGACTCAGGGGGATATCGCTCATGAGGCTCAGGTTACTGAGGTTACTATTCGTAACCGGTATAAGGAGCTGGTTGAGTGTATGGATTTCAAGGTCCAACTATAGCCTAGTTTGCTTTATGGTGACGCACTGGGCTCGGAGTCTGCCTTTCTTTGCCAGATCTCTATGTGTATCCCATCCGGGTCTTTGAGGCTGGCTCGTTTCCAGCCCATGTTGGGCATCATGCAGTCATAGAGCTTAGGGTCAGTGGGTGCGGGGTTCGCGTACTCTGTGATCTTATTCTTCATGTCCCTGATTAATGGGGTCTGGTTGTCCTGTATCTGTGTGGTCTCGATCCCATTCATCCGTAGCAACGCGACGTCAGCCTCTATGTGGTCTGTGCTGAGGGCCAAGTGGAAGCCCTGTGGGGGCGGTCCCTGGGTTAGCTCTATAACTGCGTCACCGAGGTACATCAATGCGTGGGGCGTGTTAGTCTTGCGTAATAGCTTGAAGCCGAGTCTAGTATAGAACGCGACAGAGGCGTCCAAGTCTGTTACGGTGAACCCGGTGTGCTCGAATCCAATCATGAAGATACCGAGGCGGATACATATTAAGGGTTTACCCAGAACAAACCACCCATATGATGCATGGGTCACCAATGGATATTTTCCGGGTTGCGCGCGCGTAAGTAGGATTCATAAATGCTTGAAAAAAGTCAGGTATAGTTTCGGGAAAGCTTCTGGTTCCTGTTTAATTGTTTTTGCCTTTACCCTTAGCTTTACCGTTATTTGACTTGACTTGATTCTTCTCCTCGTGAGTTGAGGATGTCTCGTGGTTTCCCTCGTTAATCACCTTAATGGTATCCGTTAGCTCAACCGCCGACTACGCGACGCTCGCGAGCCTCGTGGACTTTCTGACGCGCGACTGCTGCCAGGGCCACCCGGAGGTCTGCTTGCCCCGCACCGAGACCTGCCGCAGCGAACCGTCAAAGGAGCCCGCCCGTGCCGACTGATCCCGTCTACAACGTGCTCTTCCTCTGCACCGGCAATTCCGCCCGCTCGATCATCGGCGAGGTCCTGCTCAACCGGCTCGGACAAGGCCGGTTCCGCGGCTTCTCCGCCGGGAGCCACCCCAAGGGCGAGGTCCACCCGCTGGCCCTGCGGGCTCTGGTCGAGGCCGGATACCCGACCGAGGGCCTGCGCTCGAAATCCTGGGACGAGTTCGCCGCGCCGGACGCGCCGCGCCTGGATTTCGTCTTCACCGTCTGCGACAACGCCCGCGGCGAGACCTGTCCGCTCTGGCCGGGCCAGCCGATGACCGCGCACTGGGGCATCGAGGATCCGGCCGCCGTGGAGGGGACCGAGTTCCAGCGCCGGGTCGCCTTCGAGAACGCCCTGCGCTTCCTGCGCAACCGGATCACCGCCTTCAGCAGCCTGCCGATCGCCAGCCTCGACCGGATGACGCTGCAGGCCAGGCTGCACGGGATCGGCGGCCTCGACGGCGCCACGGCGCATGTCCCGCAGACCGCCTGATCCGGGACTGACCCGCCGGATCGTGGCCGAGGGCCTCGGCACGGGGCTGCTGGTGGCGGCCGTCGTCGGCGCCGGGGCCATGGCCGACCGGCTGGCCGCCGACCCGGCGGTAGCCCTCATCGCCAATACGCTGACGGCCGGCGCCATTCTCGTCGTGCTCATCACGCTCTTCCGGCCGATCTCCGGCGCGCATCTCAACCCGGCGCTGTCGCTGGTCTTCGCCCTGCGCCGCGAGATCGCGCCGCGCGAGGCCGGGCTCTACACGCTCGCGCAGATCACCGGCGCCGTCGCCGGGACGCTGCTGGCGCATGCGATGTTCGCCCTGCCCGTGGTCGAGTTCTCGCGGACGGTGCGGACCGGAGGGCCGCAGTGGCTCGCCGAGGCGGTCGCGACGTTCGGCCTCGTGCTGGTGATCCTCGGCGCCCTGCGGGTGCGGCCCGCCGCCCTGCCGGGGCTGGTCGGGCTCTACATCGCGAGCGCCTACTGGTTCACCGCGTCCACCTCCTTCGCCAATCCGGCCGTCACCCTCGGCCGCGCGCTGACCCCGAGCTTCGCCGGCATCCGTCCCGCCGACGTGCCCGCCTTCGTGGCGGCGCAGCTCGTCGGTGCGATGCTTGCGAGCGTGCTGGCCGGCTGGCTTTGGGCCGGTGTCCGCTCCGCGCCGCCGGAGGTGGCGGCGACACGCTCACCTGCATGAACGCGGGATTAACGCCGCGCGAACTAACGTTATAATTCAAAGACTTAGTCATTTGTCCGCGCACGGACAGATGACCCCCTTTCCCGGGCTCAGCCGCTGAACAGGAAGTGCAGCACGTCCCCGTCCTGGACGCGGTAGGTCTTGCCCTCGGCCCGCATCTTGCCGGCTTCCCTGGCCGGCTGCTCGCCGCCCAGCGCCACGAAGTCGTCGTAGGCGATGGTCTCGCCCCGGATGAAACCCTTCTCGAAGTCACCGTGGATCACCCCCGCCGCCTGCGGCGCGGTCGCCCCCTTCGGGATCGTCCAGGCGCGCGCCTCCTTGGGCCCGACGGTGAAATAGGTCTGCAACCCCAGCAACTCGTGCCCCGCCCGCACCAGCCGGTCGAGCCCCGCCTCCTCCAGCCCCATGTCGGCAAGGAACTCGGCCCGCTCGGCATCGTCGAGCTGGGCGATCTCCTCCTCGATGGCCGCCGAGATGACCACGCTGGCCGCCCCCTCCCGCGCCGCCATCGCCGCCACCGCCTCTGAATGCCGGTTGCCCGTCGCCGCCGAGGCCTCGTCCACGTTGCAGACGTAGAGCACCGGCTTTGCGGTCAGGAGCTGCAACAGCCGCCAGTTGCGCAGGTCCTCCTCCGGCACCGCCACCGTCCGCGCCGGCCGCCCCGCCTCCAGCGCCACCTGCGCCGCCGCCAGCAGCCGCGCCTGGGTCTCGGCGTCCTTGTCCCCACCCTTCAGCTTGCGCTGCAGCCCCGCCAGCCGCTTCTCGACGCTTTCGAGATCGGCGAGCATCAGCTCGGTCTCCACCGTCTCGGCATCGGCCACCGGATCGACGCGTCCCTCGACATGCGTCACGTCACCGCCATCGAAGCAGCGCAGCACATGGGCGATGGCGTCGCATTCGCGGATGTTGGCCAGAAACTGGTTGCCGAGCCCCTCGCCCTTCGACGCCCCCCGCACCAGCCCGGCGATATCGACGAAGGTCATCCGCGTCGGCACGACCTTCGCCGACTTGCCGATCTTCGCGAGGATCTCCAGCCGCGCGTCCGGCACGTTCACCTCGCCGACGTTCGGCTCGATGGTGCAGAAGGGAAAGTTCGCCGCCTGCGCAGCCGCGGTTCGGGTCAGCGCATTGAAGAGCGTCGACTTGCCCACGTTGGGCAACCCCACGATCCCGGTCCTGAACCCCATCCCCGCCTCCCTCGCCTCGCGCGCCGCCACATAGGGTGCGGGGTCGGGCGCGGTCAAGACGGCGGCACTTCACCGCAGGTCAGTGCGCCTGCGCCCAGTTCGGTCCCTTGCCGGCATCCACCACCAGCGGCACGTCGAGCGTCACCGCCGGCAGGGCAGCGCCCTCCATCACCCCGCGCACGGCGGCGATGGTGTCGTCGACGGCATCCTCGGCCACCTCGAACAGGAGCTCGTCGTGCACCTGCAGCAGCATCTTCGCCGGCAGGCCGCGGATCGCGTCGGGCACGCGGATCATCGCCCGGCGGATGATGTCCGCCGCCGAGCCCTGGATCGGCGCGTTGATCGCCGCGCGCTGGCGCAAAGCCGGCGTGCGGGCCGCGGGCGTTGATCTCCGGCGTGTGGATGCGCCGGCCGAACAGCGTCTCGACATGGCCGTGCGCCTTGGCGAAGGCGATGGTCGCGTCCATGTACTCGCGGATGCCGGGGAAGCGCTCGAAATAGGTGTCGATGAACTTCTTCGCCACCTCGCGCGGGATGCGCAGGTTGTTGGCGAGCCCGAAGGCCGAGATGCCGTAGATCACTCCGAAGTTGATCGCCTTGGCCTGGCGGCGGACCATCGGGTCCATGCCCTCGATCGGCACGCCGAACATCTCCGAGGCGGTCATGGCGTGGATGTCGAGGCCCTGGGCGAAGGCCTCCTTCAGCGCCGGGATGTCGGCGATATGGGCGAGGATACGCAGCTCGATCTGGCTGTAGTCGAGGCTGACCAGCACGTTCCCCGGCTCGGCGATGAAGGCCTCGCGGATGCGCCGGCCCTCCTCGGTGCGCACGGGGATGTTCTGCAGGTTCGGATCGGTCGAGGCCAGCCGCCCGGTGGCCGCCCCGGCGATGGAATAGGACGTATGCACCCGCCCCGTCTCGGGGTTGATCGCCTGTTGCAGCGTATCGGTATAGGTCGACTTCAGCTTCGACAGCAGCCGCCAGTCGAGCACCCGCGCCGGCAGGTCGTGGCCCTGGGCGGCCAGCTCCTCCAGCACGTCGGCCCCGGTGGCATAGGCGCCGGTCTTGCCCTTCCTGCCGCCCGCCAGCCCCATCTGGTCGTAAAGCACCTCGCCGAGTTGCTTCGGCGAGCCCACATTGAACTTGCCGCCGGCGAGCTTGTGGATCTCCTCTTCCAGGCCGGCCATCTTCTGGGCGAACAGGCCCGACAGCCGCGAGAGCTGGTCGCGGTCGACCTTGATCCCGTGCATCTCCATCTCGGCCAGCACCGGCACCAGCGGCCGCTCCATGGTCTCGTAGACCCGGGTGACGCGGGAAAACGGCAGCTGCGGCTTCAGCGTGGCCCAGAGCCGCCAGGTGACATCGGCGTCCTCGGCGGCATAGGGGCTCGCCTCGTCGATCGGCACCCGGTCGAAGGTCCGCGCCGCCTTGCCCGACCCGAGCAGCGGCTTGATCGGGATAGGCGTGTGCCCGAGGTAGGTCTCGGAAAGATAGTCCATGCCATGCCCGTGCAGGCCGGCGTGCAGCGAATATGAGACCAGCATCGTGTCGTCGATCGGCGCCACGTCAATGCCGTTGCGGGCGAAGATCTTGGCGTCGTACTTCATGTTCTGGCCGATCTTGAGGACCGCGGGGTCCTCCAGCACCGGCTTCAGCACCGCCAGCGCCTCGGCGCGGTCCATCTGGCCCTCGGCCAGCCGCCCCTGGCCGAAGAGGTCGTCCTCGCCCGACCGATGCCCTACCGGCACATAGGCCGCCCGGCCCGGCGCCGGTGGCCAGCGAGATGCCGACGAGATCGGCCCGCATCTCGTCGAGGCTGGTGGTCTCGGTGTCGATCGCCACCACCCCGCGGTCGCGGATGCGCGCAACCCAGTCCTCCAGCGTGGCCCGGTCGCGAATGGTGGCGTAGGCCGTGGTGTCGATGGGCGGCAGGGCGGGCCTGGCCGGACCCTGGGCCTTTGGCGGATCGTCTGCCGCGTGCGCTGGCTCGTCGAAGATCTCGTCGAGTGCGGGCGCTAGGGCGATCACCGGCGCATCGACCCCGAGCTTGGCTGCAACCCGGGTCGAGAGCGTGCGGAACTCCATTTCGGCGAGGAAGGCCAGCAGTTGGTCGGGATCGGGCTCGCGCACCTCCAGCGCCCCCAGCGGCTCCTCCAGCGGCACGTCGCGCTTGAGCGTCACGAGGTCGCGGGAAATCCTGATCTGGTCGGCGAAGGCCATCAGCACCTCGCGCCGCTTCGGCTGGCGGATCTCGCCGGCCCGCGCCAGAAGCGTGTCGAGATCGCCGAATTCCTCCAGCAGCTGCGCCGCCGTCTTCACGCCGATCCCCGGCGCGCCGGGCACGTTGTCCACCGCGTCGCCGGCCAGTGCCTGCACCTCGACGACCTTCTCAGGGCCGACGCCGAACTTCTCCACCACCTCCTCGGGGCCGATGCGGCGGTTCTTCAGCGTGTCGAGCATCTCGATGCCCGGGCCGACCAGCTGCATCAGGTCCTTGTCCGAAGAGATGATCGTCACCCGCCCCCCGGCCGCCTGTGCCTGGGTCGCATAGGTGGCGATGATGTCGTCGGCCTCGAACCCCTCCATCTCGATGCAGGCCATGTTGAACGCGCGCGTCGCATCCCGGATCAGCCCGAACTGCGGGCGAAGGTCTTCGGGAAGCTCCGGGCGATGCGCCTTGTAGGCGGGATAGATATCGTTGCGGAACGTGCGCGCCGAGTGGTCGAAGATTACCGCCACATGGGTGGGCGTGTCCGGTCCGCGCGTCTCCTGCAGCATCTTCCAGACCATGTTGCAGAAGCCTGCGACTGCCCCGATCGGCAGGCCGTCGGACTTGCGGGTCAGCGGTGGCAGCGCGTGATAGGCACGGAATATGTAGCCCGAGCCGTCGATCAGCTGCAGATGCTGGCCCGGCCCGAAGGCGTCCATCTCAGTGGTCCGCCTTCGCGCCCGCCTTCAGCACGTATTTGCGGTCGCAATACCCGCATTCCACCCAGCCCTTGGCCGGGTCGATGGTCAGCCAGACCCGCGGGTGGCCCAGCGCCCCCTCGCCACCGTCGCAGGCGATGCGGGTGGTGGTCACCTCGATGGTCTCCGGGGCTGGGATCGGCATGGGCGGCTCCATGGCTCTGGATGGCTCCGCCCTGATTAGCCCGCAGGACGCGCCGGGGGCAATGGGCGGGCGAGGGCGCGAGGGCGATTGCCCGAGGGGCCACCGCGGCTTGCGGATAGTCCGGTCGGCAGGCGGAAACGCACCGTGGTTGCGCCCTTTGCCGGGATCGGGGCGCATTCCTTACCCAACATCTGGCCCGGATCCGGTCCAGGGCGGCCACTGGACCCCAGATTCTGGTGCGCGGGCTGCGCGCGCTGGGCCGAAAACCTAACGGAAGTTGACACTTTATGAACGGCCGAGCCATGTTTCGTGCAATTTCAATGGGTTGGATGGGGTGTACACGGTGATACAGCGTGGCCCATCGGGGGAATTCCCCGCACGTCGCGCGGGCAGGATTGACCGTGCCTCGCGTCTTGACTATGGCCGCAAGGCTTGCGGCCTGACAGGAGGCGCCGGGCGACCGGCGGGCGGGGAATGAGCGAGGACTGGAGCCCGAGGACGAAGCTCGTGCACGCGGGCACGCGGCGCAGCCAGTATGGCGAGCTGTCCGAGGCGATCTTCCTGACCCAGAGCTTCGTCTATCCTTCCGCCGAGGCCGCCGAGGAGCGGTTCATCGAAGCGGGCGAGGACGAGTTCATCTACGCCCGTTACGGCAATCCCACGGTGCGCATGTTCGAGGAGCGGATGGCCGCACTCGAAGGTGCCGAGGACGCCTTCGCGACCGCCTCCGGAATGGCCGCGGTGCACGGCACGCTGTTCTCGATGCTGAAGGCGGGGGACCACATCGTCTCGGCGCGGGCGCTGTTCGGAAGCTGCCTCTTCATCGTCGAGAACCTGCTGCCCCGATTCGGTGTCGAGGTCAGCTTCGTCGACGGCACCGATCTCGACCAGTGGCGCGCCGCGGTCCGGCCCGACACGAAGGCGGTGTTTCTGGAGACGATCTCCAATCCGACGCTCGAGGTGATCGACATTGCCGCCGTCGCCGGGATTGCCCATGCGGCCGGTGCGCTGGTCGTGGTGGACAACGTCTTCGCGACGCCGGTCTTCCAGCGCAGCCTCGCACTCGGCGCCGACGTGGTGGTCTACTCGGCCACCAAGCACATCGACGGCCAGGGCCGCTGCCTTGGCGGCATCGCGCTGGGGACGCGCGCATTCATCCGCAAGACTTTCGAGCCCTTCGTGAAGCACACCGGCGGCGCGCTCAGTCCGTTCAGTGCCTGGGTGCTGCTGAAGGGGCTGGAGACGCTCGACCTGCGCTGCCGCGCGCAGGCCGCGGGCGCGGCGGCCATGGCAAAGGCGCTCATCGGCCATCCGGCACTGACCCGGGTGATCTACCCCGGCCTGCCGGACCATCCGCAGGCGGCGCTTGCACGGCGGCAGATGGAGACCGGCGGCACGGTGCTCTCGCTCGATATCGCCGGCGGCAAGGCGGCGGCGTTCCGCTTCCTCGACGCTCTGCGCATCGTGCTGATTTCCAACAACCTCGGCGACGCCAAGAGCATCGTCACGCATCCCGCGACCACGACCCACCAGCGCCTGACCCCCGATCAACGTGCGGCACTCGGCATTGGCGACGGTCTGGTGCGGATTTCGATCGGCCTCGAAGACCCCGTGGACCTGATCGAAGATGTGAGTCAGGCACTTGATTCAATCGTCAGGTTGCATTCAGATTGAGAGATGCTCAACCGTAGATTGATTTCAGGCTATTCGTGAACCGAAAGTTCACCAGAATCACTCGAAACGATTGTTTTTTTATCGAATTTCGCGTTCCGGTTGTTTAGACTGATACCGTGCGAAGACAAAGTGTTCGCGGGGCCTTAAAATCACACTGGCTGGCCCCAAGTAGCACATGCGCGTGCAACTTGGCCTGAGGGGAACGACGCCGTGAACATGCACAGCCCGAAGATCGCAACCGTCGATTTCGATGCCCTGCCCGATCGTCCCACCGTGGCCGAGGCCGAAGCCGCGGTGCAGACGCTGATGCGCTGGGCGGGCGCCGGCTCGGAGAAGGCGGCGGAGCTCTCGGCGCTGCTGGGCAGACCCTCCCCGTCGACCTACCCGGTGTTCAACCGCTCCTACCCGGAGGACTTCAAGCCCGGTCCCGCCTACCTCGCCACGTTGCCCGACCTGCAGAACGGCCCCGAGAGCCTGATCAAGGGTGCGCGCGCGGCAATCCAGCATGTCGGCATCTCGAACTTCCGCCTGCCCATCCGGTTTCACACCCGCGGCGGCGGCGACGTGCAACTGGAAACCTCGGTGACCGGCTCCGTCTCGCTGGAGGCGAACAAGAAGGGCATCAACATGAGCCGCATCATGCGGTCCTTCTACAAGCACGCCGAGAAGTCGTTCTCGTTCGAAGTGATCGGCGGGGTGCTGGATTCCTACCTCAAGGATCTCGAGACGTACGACGCGCGCATTCTGATGCGGTTCAGCTATCCGATGCTGCGAACCTCGCTCCGCTCCGGCCTCGAGGGGTATCAATACTACAACGTGGCGCTCGAGATGGTCACCAGCGAGACGGGCACCCAGCGGCTGGTGCACCTCGACTACGTCTATTCCTCAACCTGCCCCTGCTCGCTGGAACTATCTGAGCACGCGCGGCGCAGCCGCAACCAGATCGCGAGCCCGCACTCCCAGCGGTCGGTGGCGCGGGTGTCGGTGGAGCTGATCGGCGAGGAGACACTTTGGTTCGAGGACATCGTCGATCTTTGCAACGCGGCGATCCCGACCGAGACCCAGGTGATGGTCAAGCGCGAGGACGAACAGGCCTTCGCCGAGCTCAACGGCTCTAACCCGATCTTCGTGGAGGACGCGGTGCGGCTGCTCTGCGCCCAGATGGAAGACGAGCCGCGCATCGGCGACTTCCGCGTCGTGGCCAGCCACCAGGAATCGCTGCACTCGCACGACGCGGTCTCGATCCTGACCCAGGGCGCGACCTTCCAACAGACGAGCTACGACCCGCGGCTCTTCGAATCCCTCTATCACGTCGGATAGGGAAGGAGCGGCCCGGGCCGGCATCGCCCGGTCGTTCGCCTGATCGGCCGGCGATGACGGCCGGCAGTCTTCCTCGCGTGCTTGCATTTTTGTGCAGTGCAATATAGGCAGGCACACATCGTCCCTCCGCCAGCGCCCAAGCTGGCCAGACCGAGGTGTGCAATGCAAAAATCCGGACAGGGCCGGGGCTCCGGTGCTTCGGGCAAGCGGATCAACCTGGCGCTGCAGGGCGGCGGCTCGCACGGGGCGCTGACCTGGGGGGTGCTCGACCGGCTGCTCGAGGACGGCAGGCTCAGGATCAGCGCCATCAGCGGAACGAGTGCGGGGGCGATGAACGCGGTCGTTCTCGCCGACGGGTACGAGCGTGGCGGCCCCGAGGGTGCGCGCGAGGCGCTGCGGGTGTTCTGGAAGGCGGTCAGCGACGCGGCGCGGTACTCTCCGATCCAGCGCAGTCTCTGGGATCGGTTGTGGGGGCGCTACAGCCTCGACAACTCGCCGGGCTACCTGTTCATGGAGGGCCTCAGCCGGGTCTTCTCGCCCTATGAGCTCAACCCGCTGAACCTCAACCCGCTCCGCGACATCCTCGTCGAGCATGTCAACTTCGACAACGTGAACCGGTGTCGGCAGGTTCAGGTCTTCGTCACCGCCACCAACGTGCGTACCGGCCGGCCGCGCATCTTCGGAAAGGGCGACGTGACCATCGACAGCGTGCTCGCCTCGGCCTGCCTGCCGCAGCTCTACCCGGCGGTCGAGATCGGCGGCGAGGCGTATTGGGACGGCGGCTTTGCCGGCAACCCTGCGCTTTACCCGCTGATCGACAGCCGGCGGAGCAAGGACATCGTGGTGGTGCAGATCAACCCGATCGTGCGCCGCGAACTGCCGAAGTCCGCCCGCGACATCATCAACCGGGTAAACGAGATCAGCTTCAACTCCAGCCTGATCAAGGAGCTGCGCGCGATCGCCCTGACCCAGAAGATGCTGGAGGAGGCGGGCATCGAGCTCGGCCGCCGCCAGACCTACCTGCACATCATCCACGCCGACGAGGAGGTGCAGGACCTGTCGGCCTCGTCCAAGCTCAACGCCGAATGGAGCTATCTGTTGCGGCTGTTTCAGGACGGACGCGAATGGGCCGAGGAGTGGCTCGAGAACCACTACGACGCCATCGGCCAGCGCTCGACCCTCGATCTCGAGGAGGTGTTCGAGGATGCGCCGCGGCCGCTGCCGGCACTGGAATCCGGAACCGAAGCCGACGAAGAAGACGAATGAACGGCGTACTCATCATCATCGGGGCGTCTTCAGCTTCGCCGTAATCCCGCGGCCGACACCAGCTATCCGGCGCTGCCGACTGTTCGGCGAGACCGACATCGAGGATGTGCGCGGGCTGACCCACAGGGACAGCCACTGCGATATCGTGTCGCCGGGATGGCGGTGCCGGTGATCGCGCTGACATTCTTGGTGACCATGGGCACGATCTTCGGGTCGTCCTGAGCCGGCGCAGGGCTGCCGGCGGGGTGTAACAAATGCGGAGATTTCTCAAGTAGCTGAAATTCTTGAGAAATCGTGGTAAATGCGGGATTAACGGGGCTGACGCACACTGTGCGACAGCTGCCGCTTGCCTGGCTCCGTCCGGTCGATTCCATGGGCATTCCCACGTCTGCTCCCACGCCCGCCTCCATGCAGTGCTGTCAAGGCTGGTTCTGAGGTCGAGGCGCAGAGGCGGCGTCAGGCCCGGCCGCCGTGCACGGGCATGGCGGCAGCAACGCAAGCCATCCTTCTCACATGGAGTCACCCAAAGATGCGTACCACGATGCAACCTTGACCATGCTCGTCCTGGCGAGCCTTCCGCTCAGGCCCGCCGCCGCCGAAGCCCTAGACGCGGGTCCCGAGGTACCGGTGGCGACCGTCCACGCCCCGGCGCCCAGGTCTACGAGTGCAGGGCCGACGCCGCCAGGCGGCTGGCTTGGCAGTTCCGCGAGAGGATCGCCACCCTCTTCGCCGGCGGCGAGACCGTCAGCAGGCACTACGCCGGCCCGAACTGGGAAATGACAGATGGCAGCGCCGTGAGCGCGACGGTGTCCGACCGCGCCCCGGGCGCCGGTCCAGGGGATATTCCGCGACTCACGCTGTTGGTTGCGTCGCGCCGCGGCGCGGACCAGCTCGACGGCGTCACCACGATCCATCGGTTCAACACCCGCGGCGGCGTGGCCGAGGGGAGCTGCGACCTGGCGGGCGCCTTCCTGAGGCCCCACGAGGCGGACTACGCCTTCTTTCGCCTGCGTGGCCGACCGGGGCCGGGGCGGCGTGGAGGGGGCAGCGCCGGCCTCGGGGAGCCAAGAGGGCTCCCGCTCGGCCGGCGCTCGGTCCGGCAAGCGGCCGGCCCGAAGGCGCGCCGGTTGGTGCGATCATGAGCGCGCGGGTGCGCGCGAGTCTCTTGAGTGGGCGCACGCGTGTTCGCGCGCGCCGGCGGGGCGCTCGCCGCCCCCGCTCCCCCGGCGCTGCCCTCCAGGTTTCTGGCCGGAAGAGAAGGGATCGGATGGGCGCCGGAGGGAGGCGGGATACACGCGCGCGGCCGGCGGGCAGATGTGTGGCACGCAGGCGGGAGACAGCCGAGAAACGGGGGGCTGCGGGCCGGCGAGTGGGGTAGCTACGGCGCGGGTCCCGAGCTCAGCGCTCGGTGAACTTCAGCTCGATCCGGCGGTTGCGCGCCAGCGCCTCGGGGCTGTCGCCGAGGTCGACCGGCTGGTACTCGCCGAAGCCAGTGGCGGCGAGGCGGTTGGCGGGGATGCCCTGGACGGCGTTCATGTAGCGCACCACCGACAGGGCGCGGGCCTGGCTCAGCTCCCAGTTGTCGGCGAACTGGCTGGAGGCGCTGACCGGGGTGCGGTCGGTGTGCCCGTCCACCCGCAGCACCCAGTCGATGCCGGGCGGGATCTCGTCGGCGATTTCGCGGATCACCTGGGCGACGCGCGCCACCTGGGCCTGGCCGGCGGCGCCGAGGCTGGCCGAGCCCGGCGCGAACAGCACCTCGGAGGGGAAGACGAAGCGGTCGCCCACCACCTGCACGCCCTCGCGCTCGCCGAGGATCTGGCTCATCCGGCCGAAGAACTCGGAGCGGTAGCGCTCCAGATCTACCGCCTCGGCCTGCAGCCGTTCGCGCTCGCGGGCCTCCAGCTCGGCGCGAGCGAACTCGGCCTCGGCACGAGCGGACTCCGCCTCGGCGCGGGCGCGCTCCTCGGCGGCAACCCGCGCAAGCGCCGCGTTCAGGTTGGCGCCCAGCCGCTCGATCTGCACCCGCGACGCGACGTCGCGGGCCTGGGAGGCGTCGAGCAGCCCCTGCAATCCGTCGAGCTGCGCGCGCAGCTCGGCCGTCTGCTGGTTGAGAAGCGCCATCTGCCGCTGGCTCTCGGCGGAGATCTCCTCCTCCGCGGCGAGCAGAGCGCGCGCCTGCGCCAGTTCGGCAGCGCGGCGGTCGGCCTCGGTCAGCGTCGCCGCCTGATCGTCCTGCAGCCGGTCGCGCGCTGCCTCGGCGGCGGCGAGGAGGGTGAGGGTGTCCTCGGCCCGCTTGCGCTCGGCCTCCAGCGACAGGGTGAGTGCCGTCAGCTCGGTACCGGCCTCCGCCAGCCGCGCGCGGAGCGCCTCGGCAGCGGCGGCCTCGGCCAGCCGCTGCTGCTCGGCCTCCGACAGCGCCGCGAGATCGGTCTCGGCCTCGGCCAGCCGGGCGCGCAGCGCCTGGGCGGCGGCGGCCTCGGCCAGCCGCGCCGCCTCGGCCTCGCTCAGCGCCTCGGTGTTTGCCAGCAGTTCGGCGTCGCGCGCGTCGAGATCGCCGCGCAACGCCTCGGCATCGGCGCGCAGCGAGGCGACCAGCGCGTCGAGCGCCTCGCGCTGCGCGGTGGCCAGCCGTGCCGCCTCGGCCTCGGCGTCGCGCTCGCCCTCGGCCAGGGCGAGGGCGGCGGTGCGGGCGTCCAGCTCGCCCTGCAACCCCTGCACGTCCGTGCGCAGTGAGGCGGTCAGCGCCTCCAGCGCCTCACGCCGGGCGGCATCCAGCCGCGCGGCCTCGGCGGCGGCGTCGATCTCGCCGCGCGCCAGCGCCAGCGAGCGCTCCAGCGCCTCGTTGGCGCTCAGCCGCTCGGCGCTCTCGGCGGTGGCAGCCTCCAGCTGGCCGGAGATGTCGGTGTTGCGCGCGATCAGGCTCGCGACCTGTGCTTCAAAGTCGGCGATCCGGGCGTCCGCCGCCTCCTGTGCGGTGGTCAGCGTCGCGACGAGCGCGGCCTCGCGGTCGGCGCGGCTGCGCTCCAGCCCCAGGGCGTCGGCGAGGTTGGCGACCTGCACCGAGAGCGCGTCCAGCTCGCGATCCTGCCCGGTGATGGTGTCGCGCAGCACGAACTGCACGATCATGAAGATCGACAGCACGAAGAACAGCACCAGGATCAGCGCCGTCATCACGTCGACGAAGCCCGGCCAGATGATCGCCGAGAACCGCTGGCCGCCCCTGCTGGTGCCGATCGCCACCGGTCAGTACCTCCCGCGCGCCGCCGACATCCGAAGCGCCTCGGCGATGCCGGCGAGATCCTGGCGGATCTCGGTCACCAGATCCTGCCGCCCGGCGGCAAGGTCCTCGAGGATGCGCAGCACCTGGGTGTCGATCGAGCGCAGCCGCGCGCGGGTCTCGGCATCCATGCCGCCGGACTCGGTGTCGCGGTTCTCCAGCAGGTGGGCCACCCGCTCCTGCGCCGCGGCGATGCGCTGGAGCAGCGCGTTGTCCACGGGCGCCGCCCGCTCCTGCGCCGTGGCGATCCGCTCGAGGAGCGCGTTGTCGACGGCTGCTGCCGGCGGCGGGGCGCCGGCGGCCGGGCGAGGATTTGCGCCAGCTCGGCGATGCGCGCCTCGGTCTCGGCGGCACGCAGTACCCCCTGCTCGACGGTATGGCGTAGGGCGTCGATCTGCTCGGAGGTCTGGCCGATCACGGTCAGCACGTTGGCGGCGGTCAGCGCCTCCTCCGGCTCGATCCCGGCGATGCCGATCTTGGTGATCGACGAGAGCCATTCCTCCAGCTCGCGGTAGAAGCGGTTCTGGGCGTGGCTGGCGAAGAGTTCCAGCAACCCCACCACCAGCGACCCGGAGAGGCCCAGCAGCGACGAGCCGAAGGCCGTGCCCATGCCGCCGAGCTGGCCCTCGAGCCCGGTCATCAGGCTGTCGAAGCCCGCCATGGCGCTCTGGCCCTCCTGCGGCGCCATCGAGCGGATGGTGTCGACCACGGCCGGCACCACCGTGGCGAGGCCGTAGAAGGTGCCGAGCAGGCCGAGGAAGATCAGGAGGCTGATGATGTAGCGCGTGAGATCCCGCTGTTCCTCGATGCGGGTCGCAACGGTCTCGAGGATCGAGCGGGTCGAGCTGGAGGTCAGCGCCCGCCGCGCGCGGCGCTCGGAGAGCATAGCAGCCAGGGGTGCGAGGAGCCGCGGCGCCTTGGTGAACTCGTTCCCCGGCCGGTCGAGCGCGAAGCCCTCGATCCAGCTCACCGAGGCGATCAGCGTGATGACCTGCCAGAAGCAGGCGATCACGCCAACGATGAACACCAGCACGATGAAGATCTTCAGCCAGGGCGAGGCGAGGAATATCTGCGCGATCGTTGGGTAGATCAGCACTGCGACCGTTGCGGCCGTCGCCAGCACGATCAGCATCATGACGATCTGCCGGACGGGCTGCGAGAACTGCGGTTCTACCTGAGGATTGAACGCCATGGATGCCTGTATGTGTTATGTTCGGCTTTGCGCAACCTTACGCTGCACCGCGACACATTCCAACTGACTTGTGTTGCAGGACAATCCGCTCCAAAGACATGGGTGGTGCGGCCGGACGGCGGCCGGGCCGCAGCCACGGGGAAGGAACCCTGCCATGGAAGCCATCGGCGCTCCGGCACTCGCCATACTTGCATTCGCGATCATCCTCGTCCTCACGATGGTCAAGTCCGTCCCGCAGGGCGAGACCTGGACCGTCGAGCGCTTCGGGCGCTATGTGCGCACCCTCCAGCCCGGGCTGCGGTTCATCGTGCCGCTGGTCGATAAGGTGGGGTCGAAGATCAACATGATGGAGACGGTGCTCGACATCGAGCGCCAGGAGGTGATCACCCGCGACAACGCCATGGTGGTTGCCGACGCGGTCGCCTTCTACCAGGTGGTGGACGCCGCCAAAGCCGCCTACGAGGTGCGCGACCTGGAGCAGGCTCTGCGCAACATCAGCCAGACCAACATCCGCGCGGTGCTGGGCTCGATGGATCTGGACGAGGCGCTGTCCAACCGCGACTCGATCAACACCCGGCTGCTCGCGGTGATCGACCACGCCTCCACGCCCTGGGGGGTGAAGGTGACACGCGTCGAGATCCGCGACCTCGCGCCGCCGCCGGACATCTCCGAGGCCATGGCCCGGCAGATGAAGGCCGAGCGGCTGAAGCGCGCCGAGATCCTGACCGCCGAGGGGCAGAAGCAGTCGGCGATCCTCAAGGCCGAGGGCGAGCGCGAGGCGCAGATCCGCGAGGCAGAGGGCCGGCGCGAGGCCGCCTTCCTCGACGCCGAGGCGCGCGAGCGCGCCGCCGAGGCCGAGGCCAAGGCCACCACCATGGTCAGCCAGGCGATCGCCGCCGGCGACATCCAGGCGGTCAACTACTTCGTGGCGCAGAAATACACCGAGGCGCTGCGCGACATCGCGTCGAGCCCGAGCGCCAAGACGGTGATGATCCCGCTGGAAGCCGCGAGCCTGATCGGCTCGGTCGCCGGCATCGCCGACATCGCGCGGGCGGTGCGGCCGCCCGAGCGGGGCTGAGCGATGGAGGACGGCGGCGTCTTGGGCCTGCTCGACGGCATCTCGCCGTGGTGGTGGGTCGCCTTCGCGATCGTGCTCGGGGCGGCGGAGATGCTGACCATTTCCACGGTGCTGATCTGGTCGGCACTGGCGGCGCTGGTGACAGCGCTGGCGCTCTGGATCTGGCCCGGGATGACGACGCCGGGGCAGATCGCGCTCTTCGCGGTGCTGTCCATCGCCTTCAGCTTCATCGGGCGTGCCTTCGTGGGGCGCTGGGGCGAAAAGGCCGACGACAACCAGCAGCTCAACCAGCGGGCCGCGCAGATCGTCGGTCGCGAGGCGGTCGTCGACAGTTTCGCGGGTGACGAAGGCCAGGTGACGGTCGACGGCGTCCCATGGCCGGCGCGGCTCGATGCGGGCGCGGCCACGCCGGCGCCCGGCAGCCGGGTGCGCATCACCGCAGTCGACGGGATCGTGGTGCGGGTCACGCCGGTCTGACGCCGGGAAGCACCAGTGCGGCGAGGCGCAGAAGCTCGGCGTCCTCGATGCCCAGCGCCTCCAGTCCTTCAATCGTGTTGCGAAGGTAGTCGGCGTTCGGGCCGCGCGGACCGACGGCGCGGGCGATGATCGCCGCCTGATCCTCGAGGCTGAGATCGCCGCGGTACTGCGGGTGGGTGCGGTTGGTGACGAAGGTCAGTGCCTCGACCGCGGTGCCGTCGTCCAGCAGCACCGGCAGGCGAGCTTCGTCGTAAGCGTAGGAGACCAGCTCGCGCTCGCGCAGATAGGCGACCACGCCCTCCGCCTCGGGTGCGGCCACGCGGTAGGCGACCCCGGCACAGTGCCCGCCGTCGGCCCGGTCGAGGGCCAGCACGAGGCCCGGCGCCTCGGGCGTGCCGCGGTAGTGGACCGAGGTCATGCAGAAGGCGCGGCGGTAGCCTGCGAGCGTGCCCCGCCGCTTCTCGGCGAAGTCGAAGCCGGGCTGCCAGATCAGCGAGCCGTAGCCGAAGACCCAGAGATCCCCTGTCTGCATGGGCGTCTGCATTTTGCTTGTGACCGCCGTTCCGCCTGCGCTATCCCGCCCGGGGGCTAGGCCCGGGAGGTAGGCGATGCGCGTGCTCTTGGCAATCGTGGTGCTGGCCGCCGCCGCCTACTTCGGCTGGTGGTTCTGGGCGGCCTCGGCCTTCGAGCGCGCCGTGACGCGCTGGCTGGACGAGCGCAGCGCCGACGGCTGGGTGGCCGAGACCGCCGACATATCGGTGCAGGGCTTTCCCAACCGGCTCGACATGATCGTCACCGGCCTCGACATCGCCGATCCCTCCTCGGGCTGGGCCTGGCAGGCCGAGGAGTTCCGAATCCTCTCGCTGCCGTACCGCCCGCACCACATCATCGCGGCCTTCCCCGGCGAGCAGGTCGTTGCCACGCCGCTGGACACCGCGCGCGTCGAGAGCGCCGTGATGCGTGGCTCGGTGGTCTTCGAGCCGAATACGGCACTGGCGCTCGACCGCAGCACCTTCGAGATCGCCGACATGGCGATCGCCGGCGGCAGCGGCTGGGAGGCGGGCGTGGCGAAGGCGGTGTTCTCCACCCGGCAGGCCGAGGGCGAGGGTGCGCGCCCGTTCTCCCACGACGTGGCGCTGGATGCCGAGGGGGTGGTGTTGCCGGGCACCTGGACCGCCGGGATGGCCGGGGGCGATATCCTGCCCGCGGCGGTGGAAAGCCTGCGGCTCGACGTCACCCTCGACTTCGACCGGCCCTGGGACCGGCCGGCGGTGGAGGCGGGCAACCCGGTGCTGGAGGGGATCGAAATCCGCGACGCCTCGCTCGCCTGGGGCGAGCTGGACCTGCGCGGCCGCGGCAGGCTGGGCGTCGATGCCGAGGGGTTTGCGGAGGGCCGCATCGATCTGCGCGCGCGCAACTGGCACGAGATGATCGCCATTGCCGAGCGCACGGGGGTTCTCGGCTCGACCCTGGCCGGGACGCTGCGCTCGGGCCTCGACCTGATCGCCGCGCTGTCGGGCGACCGCAATTCGCTGCGGGTACCGCTGGACTTCGAGGACGGGCGCATGCGCCTCGGCCCGGTGGTGATCGGCGAGGCCCCGAGGCTGGTCTACCGGTACTGAGGCCGCGTCCCGAAGGCGCGCCTGCAGTTACCCTGAGGGCGTGTAACACTGTGTTACGCTGGTCATGCTTCTGAAAAAATTGACTTTTTCTGGCGCACACACATTGTGTATACAGCCGATGGGGAGGCGCCGCAGGCCGTGCCGGTCGCGAAGCAACTGCCCCGGGGGCCGTATGAACAAGGAAAAGCCCCCGGTGGCGCCGGGGGCTTGGGTATTGGCTTGAGATCGGGCGGGCCGCCCGAAGTCAGGCGGGGGCTTCGGAATCTCGACCGCGGGACATGAACTGGTCAAACTCGGCCCGGTCCTTGGCGGAGCGCAGCTCGTCGAGGAAGCTCAGGAAGGCGTCACGCTCTTCCTCCAGCCGCTTCAGCGTCTCCTCGCGGTAGCTGTCGAAGGCGGTGTTGCCGGTCGCGCCGCGATGCGTGCGGTTCGCGTGGCGGTTACGGGTCCAGGAAGTGCAGCCCATTCTCTTGCTCCAGATCATATATGCGAGGATGGCGAGGCCGATCGGCCAGAACAGGAAGAATCCGATCACCATGGCGACGATCCAGCCGACCCGTCCTCGTTCGTCCAGCCAGTCGCGGGAACGCTCCAGCCAGTGGACGACAGTGTTCATCAGGCGCTCCTTTCAATGTAAATGTTATTCACATTAACATAGATATCCAACCCGCGCCGCGCGTCAAGAGGGGTCGTGCGAAAAATCGCACGCCTCCCGCCGGGGTGGCGCGGGGCGGGCTAGAGTTCCTCCGGTGGTTTCACGCTTCGGAACTGGGCGAGGAGCAGCAGGTCGTAGATGATCTTGAGTCCCGCCGCAGATCAGCAGCGGCAGCGCCTGGAACGAGGCGGCGAACAGCGCACCGGCGAGTGCCGGGCTCAACGCGGCGGCGAGGCTGCGGGGTACGGACGTGAAGCTCGCGGCGGCCGGCCGCTCCGCGTCGGTGACCACCGCCATGACGTAGGAGGACCGAGTCGGGACATCCATCTGCGACAGCGCCGCCCGTACGAGCAGCAGGGCGAGCGCGAGCGGGAGCGTCGGCGCGAAGGCGGCGAGGATCAGGCAGACGCTCGACGGAATGTGGGTGAACACCATCGTGTTGATCAGGCCGACGTGCCGGGAGAGCCACGCCGCGACCGGGAAGGAGAAGGCCGAGAGCAGTCCCGACCAGAAGAAGAAGAGGCTCGCGGCGGTCAGCGACAGGTCGAACCGCTCGAAGAGCCAGAGCGCCAGAAGCGACTGCACTACGAAGCCGCCGGCGAAGGCATCGAGGCTGAAGCAGCGCGGCGAGGCGGTAGACGATGCGCCGCGAGGGTCCGAGCACCGCCGAGGCAGCGGGGCTCGCCGGCAGCGGACGCGGCGGGATGCGCGCGTAGAGCAGGCACCCGATGACGCCGAGCACGGCGTAGAAGACGAACATGGCCTTGATCGCCGCGAGCTGGTCCATGCCGGCGGCGGCGAGGATACGCCGGGATGGCGGCCGCCAGCGCGCCGCAGGCCGCGCTCAGGGCGCCGATCAGGCTGTAGCGCGCGAACGTCCGGGTGCGGGTCCGGTCGGAGACCGCACCGCTCAGCACCGCATGCTCGAGCGGGACGAAGATGCTGACGCTGCCGGCCGAGGGGTTGATCGTGCCGGCGAAGGCGACGACCAGCAGCAGGGCGAAGTCGTGGACGAGCGCGAAGGCGACGCCGGTCGCGATCATCAGGCTCGCGCCGGCGACGAGCAGATTCCGGCGATCGTGCCGGCTGCCGACGATCCCGATTCCGAGCGTCAGCAGTGCCGAGCCGAGCAGGGCTGCGGTGGCGATCACGCCGACCTCGAACGCCGTGAAGCCGAGCATCGTCAGGTAGACCGGCAGCAGCACGGCCACGAACCCGTCCCCGAAATCGCGTACCGCGCGAGCCGACAGCAGGTGGACCAAGGCTCCCGGCGCCGCGGATCCGGCGGCGGGGTCCTGAGTTGCGCCGCCCGTCATGTCTGTCCGCGACCGGTCATGTGCGTGTCCTTGCCCGACCGAACTCCTCCGCCTACGCGCGCCAGATCGGCTCGCGAGTTTCCATCCGGACCTGATGCCGCGTCAATCTCGATGTCGCGCAGCAGGTGGTCGTCGAGCGTGGCACGGGCGTGGCGCTGCCGGTCGCGGCGGTCCCATGACAGGATGGCCGTCAGCGCTGCGCGCGTGCGCCGTCGCGGACAGTGTGGCCGGGCTGCGTCGGGACAGGAAGGCGCCGCCGGCGTTGCCTTTCGGGCGATTGCCCTGGCCGGACTGAACAGCTAATGCGGATCAGGCCGAGACCCGCGGAGGTAGATCGCGGTGCCGCTCTCGAGCATCTCCTCGGCGGAGTAGGGCGCGCGGCCGCCCGGTTTGCCGCGGCCGAAGAGCTCGACCGACCCCGTGGCTCAGCGCCCAGATGTGATTCGCCACCATGCCGGGCGGCGGCCGGCGGTCGGCGGGCAGGTGCGCGGCCATCCGCTCGGCGGCGCGGCGCAGGACGCCCATGGCGCGGTCGTAGGCCTGGGCAAGCTCGGAATGGCCGGCGATGGCGACGCCGCTCTCGAACATCGCGATGTAGTAGCCGGGGTTCTCGCGGGCAAAGGCGAGATAGGCGCGCCCCGTCGCCCCGAAGGCCGAGAGCGCCGACGGCCGTCCGTCGTTGAAGGCGGCCTCCAGACGGTCGGCGAACATCTCGAAGCCGCGCCGGGCCACCTCCTCGATCAGCTCGTCGCGGCCGCGGAAGTGGCGGTACGGGGCGGCGGCGCTGACGCCGGCCTGGCGCGCGGCCTCGGCAAGGGTGAAGCCGAAGGTCCCTTCTCCTCGATCAGGCCCAGCGTCGCTTCGACCAGCGCCTCGCGCAGGTTGCCGTGGTGGTAGCTGCGCCGTTCGGGGGCGTCGCTCTCGTCCATGATCCCTCCCGGCCGCGCTGGCAGGGCCATGCCGGCCCGGCGGCCTCACGTCGGCTCGCCGAACCGTCCGGCGATCAGGTCGCGCAGTGCTTCGGCGAGGCCCTGAGCCTCGGCGCCCTCCACCACGACGTCGATCGTCGAGCCACAGGCGGCGGCGAGCATCATCAGGCCCATGATCGAATCGCCCGAGACCTGCATGCCGTCGCGGCTGACCTGCGCCTGCGCGTCGAAGCGCTCCACCGTCTCGACGAACTTCGCCGAGGCGCGCGCGTGGAGGCCCTTGTCGTTGACGATCTCCAGCGTGAGGCGCATTCCGTCCCCGCGGGCGGTTTCGGTCAGAGGGCGACGGGCGTCCCGTTCGGACCCGGCACCTCGACGCTGTTGATGTATTTGCGCCCGGCGGTCAAGGCACTGGTGACCGCCTCGTCCAGCGGAAGGTCGCGCGCCTTGGCGAGTTTCACCAGAGCGGCATGTTGGCGCCGTAGATCACGCGCTGGTTGGTCTTGGTACAGGCGCCAACGGCGAGATTTGACGGGGTCGAGCCGAACATGTCGGTGACGACCACCACGCCCTGACCCTCGTCCACCGCCTTCACCGCGGCGTCGATCTCGAGCTGCTTGGTGGCGCGGCTATCGTTTTCGCCTATGGCGATGGCCACCGTGCCGGGGTGCCGTCCTACCACATGCTCCATGGCTGCCAGGTATTCCCTGGCCAGCCCGCCGTGCGCCACGATTACGATTCCGATCACTACGAACCCACCTTGACCCCGGGAGCGCCGGCAGCTTCCGCCCGCACGAGGTCCCTATGACGAATAGATACCTGCCAGCCGTCGGCGGCAAGCGTTTTTGCGAGCGTCTCCACCAGCGTGACCGAGCGGTGCCTGCCGCCCGTGCACCCGAGCCCGACGCCGAAGTAGCTCTTGCCCTCGGCCAGGTAGGCCGGCAGCAGGAAGCGCAGGAGGTCGAGCAGCCGGTCGTGGAACGGCGCGTAGGCCGGATCGGCCGCCACGAAGGTCTGCACCGCCGGGTCGCGGCCGTCGAGCGGGCGCAGGACCGGATCCCAGTGCGGGTTCTTCAGGAATCGTACGTCGATGATCATGTCCACCCCGCGCGGGGTGCCTCCCTTGTAGGAGAAGGAATGCAGCGACACCACCAGCCCGCCGCGCGTCCCCTCGCCGCCGAACAGCCGCCCCATCTCGGCGCGCAGGTCGTGCGGGGTCATGGCGGTGGTGTCGATCAGTACATCGGCACGCTCGCGCAGCGGTGCGAGGATCTCGATCTCGCGGGTGATGCCCACCAGCGGCGTCTCATGCGGGCTGAGCGGGTGGCGCCGGCGGGTCTCGCTGTAGCGGCGCATCAGCATCGTCGGGTCGCAGTCGAGATAGACCAGCACCGGTGCCCGCCCGCTGGGGGTGACAAGCTCCGCCAGGCTGCGCTGCAGCCGCGCCACGTCGAACTCGCGGTTGCGGGGGTCGATGCCCACGACCACCGACCGGGCGATCGGCGGTCCGGCGAAGAGATGCGGCAACAGCGACTGCGGCAGGTTGTCGATCGCTTCGAAGCCGAGGTCCTCGAGCGCGCCGGTCGCAGTTGACCGCCCGGATCCCGCCGGTCCGGTGATGATCACGATGTCCTGGCCCGAACCTGGACTCTGCGCCTCGGTCAACTTGAACCTGCCGTCGATTACACCGGTCGCTTCCCCTCAGTCCGGCAAGACTGCCGTGCCTTGGAGAAAAAGCGTCAGGATCGCGGAAAGATTTGGGACGTCGCGTCCGAAAATCAATCGGACCGTGCTGTCGAGATAGGCAATACTGCGTGACTGTGGCATTCGCGTCTCGGGCGCGCGGTCAAGGTCGACCGCAAGCACGACCTCGGCGTCAGGAACCGGAGGCGCGGCCATGCGCAGTACGCCGATGCCGCGGGCCTCGATCATGCTCTCTAGGGCATGGGGAGCCTCGGCGGTCAGCCGGCCGTCCGAGCGTCGCCGCAGCACCACGCGATCGTCGGCCACGAGCGCGACCCCGCGCGCGACCATCTGCAGCGCCAGTCCCGACTTGCCCGCGCCCGAGGCCCCGAGGATCAGCACCGCGCGTCCGTTCAGCGCCACGGCGCTGGCGTGGACCGTGAGCGACGACGAACCCTGGCTCACCCCTGGCTTTCCTGATGCCCTGTCCGCATGCGGCGGATGCGAGCACGGAACGCCCGCCGGGGCAACGGGAATCAGGCGAAGGCGCGGCGCAGCAGGTTCAGGCCGGCGAGGATCAGCACCGCCAGCGTCACCTTGCGGAACAGCGCCTGGTCGAGCCTGTCCTGCACCCGGTAGCCCGCGAACATCGCCAGCATGGTCGGCACGACCAGCCAGCTCGACACCGGCAGGGTAACCGCATCGAGCACGCCGGAGCGCAGGTGTGCCGCCAGTAGCACCAGCGAGCCGAGCAGGAACGACAGCGACTGGGCGCGGATCATCTCGACCTTGGGAACCCGGGCTGCCAGCAGGTACATGACCACCGGCGGCCCCCAGATCCCCGAGATGCCGCCGAAGAACCCGCCCGACAGCGCCACCAACGCCTCGACGGGCTTTCGCTGGCCGGGGGCGATGTGCGGCTGCCAGCCGGCGAGCTGGCTGAGGCCGAAGATGGTGATGAAGAGGCCCAGGAGCCCGAAGAGCACCTGTTCGGGCAGATGCAGGACGAGCTGCGCCGAGAGCGCGATCATCACGACGAGGATCAGGTTGAGCAGCCAGAACTCGCGCAGGGTGCTCCAGGCAGCACTCAAGCCGTTCCGGAGCGACTGGAAGACGTTGGAGACCAGCGTCGGCACGATCAGCAACGCCACCGCCACCCCGTAGGGCAGGAACGAGCCCATGACGCTGAGCCCGATCAGCGGCAGCGCGAAGCCGACCACGCCCTTGGCGAACCCGCCCGCCGCCATTCCCAGCGCCGCACCCGCCAGCGCCATGGCGCCGAACTGCGCGGCGAAGCCTTCCAGTCCGGTCACTCGCCTGCTCCGCTGCCCGGGCGGTTGATGGCAGGCGCCGCGCGCGATGGCAATGCCGCCGCGCCGCGCGGCCGAATTGACGCAGGCTGGCGTTGCCCCTAGCGTTTGTGCAGTTGCAGCATCGATTCTGCGCCGCACAACAGGCGCAGGTGCCAGGAGGTCCCGCCGATGCCCCAGGCCGCGCGCTCGCCTGCCGAGGACACCACCGGCCAGCTCGCCCGATGTGCCGCCGCGGCCGAGGCGGCGCGGGCCTATCTCGAGGCGGCCCGCGGGCGGCTTGCGGCCCGGCTGGGCGGCGGGCGGATATCCAATGTGGCGCTCGAGGCCGAGCAAAGCGCGGCGCATGGATTGGCCTGGATCGCGACCTGTGTGGAAAGCCTGGAGCAGATGCGGCTCTGGGCCGGGCGGCTCGAGGCTGAGGGGCGCTTCGGCGAGATCGAGGGGCTGATCCTGCGGATCGCCTTCGGCGAGTACCTGGCGCAGCTGCGCGGCGGCATACCGATGTCGCAGGGCGAGATCGTCCGGGCGGCGGACCTGGGCCTTGGCGAGGCCGAATTGCGCCTGCTGGATGTGCCGGCGGTGCCGGCGCTGGTCCAGACGGGCAATACCGACGCGGCGCGCAGGCGGCTGGTGGCGCTGATGCTGGAAGCCCAGGGCACGAGCAGCTTCGGCGCCACCGGGCTCGACGACGACTACGAGATGATCCGCGACCAGTTCCGCCGCTTCGCCGAGGACCGGGTGGTGCCGCATGCCCATGGCTGGCACATGCGCGACGAGCTGATTCCCATGGCGATCGTCGAGGAGATGGGCGCGCTCGGGGTGTTCGGGCTGACCATCCCGGAGGAATACGGCGGCTCGGGCATGTCCAAGACCGCGATGTGCGTGGTCTCCGAGGAGCTGTCGCGCGGGTATATCGGGGTGGGCAGCCTCGGCACCCGCTCGGAGATCGCGGCGGAGCTGATCCTCGGCGGCGGCACAGAGGCGCAGAAGGAAGCGTGGCTGCCGAAGATCGCCTCGGCCGAGATCCTGCCGACGGCGGTGTTCACCGAGCCGAACACCGGGTCGGACCTCGGGTCGCTGCGCACGCGGGCGGTGCGGGAGGGGGACAGTTACGTCGTCACCGGCAACAAGACCTGGATCACCCATGCGGCGCGGGCCGACGTGATGACCATGCTGGTGCGTACCGATCCGGCGACCAGCGACTATTCCGGCCTGTCGATGCTCCTGGCCGAGAAGCCGCGCGGGACGGAGGCAGAGGCCTTTCCGGCGGCGGGGATGAGCGGCGGCGAGATCGAGGTGCTGGGCTACCGGGGGATGAAGGAGTACGAGCTCGGCTTCGACGGGTTCCGGGTGCCGGCGGCGAACCTGCTGGGCGGGGTCGAGGGGCAGGGCTTCAAGCAGCTGATGCAGACCTTCGAGAGCGCCCGCATCCAGACCGCCGCCCGCGCCATCGGGGTGGCGCAATGCGCGCTGGAGCTGGGGCTGCGCTACGCCCAGGACCGCCGGCAGTTCGGCAAGCCGCTGGTCGCCTTCCCGCGGGTCTACGGGAAGCTCGCGATGATGGCGGTGGAAATCATGATCGCCCGGCAGCTCAGCTACCACGCCGCGCGCGAGAAGGACGAGGGTCACCGTTGCGACCTCGAGGCGGGGATGGCCAAGCTGCTGGCCGCGCGGGTGGCCTGGGGTTGCGCGGACAATTCGCTGCAGATCCACGGCGGCAACGGGTTCGCGCTGGAGTACCAGATCAGCCGGGTGCTCTGCGACGCGCGGATCCTGTCGATCTTCGAGGGGGCGGCCGAGATCCAGGCGCAGGTGATCGCGCGGCGTCTGCTGGAGGCGAGAGTGTGAAATCGGCGGGTTGCACGCGTGCAACCCCCGGCATCTAATTGATATTATTTAGATTAATCTTCAATAATTTTCCGGCATTATGTATCAAAAGCACCAATGCCGCACTCTCTTTTTGCCGCCGCTTTCGCTAGCCTTTCGGGCATGGGATACACCTTCCGCCCGCTTCTGCCCAAGACAATTGACGCCGCGCTCTTGAACCTGCGGGCGCAGATCATCCGCGACGGGTCACGCCGTCATTGCCCACCGCCATCGCCTCGCGCAGCTGCTGGGCGCCATCGGCGTTGACGAGAAGGAGGTCAACGTGCGCAATAAGCTCTCTCGGGGGAAATTCACAGCGGCGTACCTGCTTCAATGCCTAACGGCGATAGGAACTTCTTCGCTGCACTTGGCTTAATCGCCGGGATCAGCATTGCGTTCAACATAGTTGGGTACCTGTCGGTTGGCTTTGATTGGGTCGGCCTACAGAAGGCCGCCACCAACACCTATACCTATGCCGAGCAACAGTGCGCTCGCCAACAAGCCCAGCACACCGCGCAGGCGGCGCCCGCTATCCAAGAAGGTCAGGATGTTCCTTCCGCCGATCCACAACCCGGCCAGGGTGACGGCCGAGAAGATCGCGAACCAGACTGGTGTGATCTGGCAGCCCAGCAAAGCATGGCGGATGCGACCTTTGGGATGGAACAGGCCGCATGGGTAGCGTTGTTCTTGACGGCGGTAGGCGTCGCTCTCGTCTGGGGTACGCTCTACTACACCCGCGAGACGCTGAAAGAGGCTCAGAATACCGCCACTATCACCCGAGAGATCGGCGAGGCGCAGGTTCGGGCCTACCTCACGCTTGAAAAACCAGAGGTTGAAACCAAGGTCAGGGGTGATCGAGTTTCTGGAAACTGTTTATCACAGTTCGAAACTCCGGCCAATCGCCAGCGCGGAAAGTCAGCTTGCAGGCTTCTTTCGACAATTTCGAAAGTTTTGGCGGCGCGATAGTACCAGACCTTGGCGCTGGCGCCCGCCATAGGGTTTCCGCCAATCTCTCCACCGCTGGTGAAGAACTGAGGTTCATCGACAGGGACAATACCAAGGTTGATTTCAGGTGCGCCCTCCGCGTCAAGTTTCAGGACGTCTTCATGAAGGGCGAGGAACGGACCATCGAGCCAGCGAGATTGCGGGGCATCGTTGAGCCAATTCACGGCCAGCGATCCCCGATCGCCATCGTGCGCGACCTCGACGCCCCCGACCTGAGTCGCAGGTCAGGACGATCGCCACCGCCAGCGCCCTCACGGCGCGCCCCCTACACCGGGGGCTCCGCGGAGGCTTGGTGCTTTTGATACATAATGCCGGAAACCTCTGTGAATCCGCGCTCAGCCGCCGCGCATCGCCAGCACCCGCTGAAAGGCCGGGCGGGCGTGGAGGCGGGCGGCCCAGGCGGTGAGTGGGCCATCAGGGATGGCGAACCTCGCCTCGGCGGCCCAGAGCGCGCAATGGCCGTAGAGGATGTCCGGCACGGTCGCCTCGCCGCCGGCCGCGAAGGGCTTCGTGCCCAGCCGTAGCTCGAGGTCGGTCATGGCGCGGGCGAAGTCGGCACGGGCGGTCAGCTTGATCTGCGGCACCCGCTCTTCGGGGGACAGGATGAAGCTGTGCCTGGCGGCAGTCCAGAGCGGACCTTCCATCTCGTCGACCAGAAACTGGGTCATCGCGTCCTGCAGCCCGCGCGCCAGCGTGCCGGCGGGATGGGTCAGCGCGCCGTGGCGGTCGGCCAGGAACTGCACGATGGCCACCGAATCGGTCAGCACCGTGCCCTCGACCACCAGCGCCGGGACCTTGCCGCTGGGGTTGTAGCCGCGCGCCAGCTCGGATCGCGGCGCGGCGGGAACCAGCTCGTAGGGCTGGCCCAGTTCCTCCAGCGCCCAGAGTACGCGGAAGGCACGCGAACGCAGCGTTCCGATCACCTGGTACATGGCCTAACCCCGCCGCAGCATGGCGACGCGCACCAGCATGCGCTCGACCACCGCCAGCCCCGGAAGCGATCCGCCGGAGCGCAGCGCGAGATCGGTCTCGGTGATGAGGCCCAGCGCCGTCTCCAGCCGCCCTTGGCCGAAGGCCCGCGCCTGCCCGGCCATGCGCGCGCGCCGCGGGCCGAAGACCGGCGGGCGCTGGCGGCCGAGGGCGGCGTCCGGCCCGTCCGGGGCGGCGGCGGCGGCGTGCAGCGCACGAAAGTGCCGCCCGGCGGCGATGGCGAGCGACACCGGCGTCGCTCCGCGCGCGCCCAGGCGGCGCAGTTCCACCGCCAGCTTTTGGGCCTGCCCCTCGGCGGCCAGATCGACCAGCGCGTCGAGCTCGGCCTCGGCGGCCTGCGGCGCGCAGGCGGCGACCTCCTCGGCGGTGACCGGGCCGGGGTCGCGGCCCTTGTAGAGCGCGATGCCCTCGCGGAGCGTGGTCTGTGTCTCACAGCCCGCGCCCCAGAAGGACAGGTCGCGGCCGAACTCACGCTTCAACTCGGCGGGGTCCATGCCCGTGGCGGAGGTCTGGACCGGGTTGATGACCTGGACGCCGACGTCGATCAGGTCCGGCAGGATCTCCCGCAGCGATCCGCATGAGTGTAGGAACAGGAATCCGTCGAAGCGCTCGCGGATGTAGGAGTAGACGATCCTGTGCCGCGGCTTGATGAGCCGCCGGTACATGTCCGGCGAGATCTGTGGGCCGGTCTGGGTGCCCAGGTCGTCGCCCACCTGTATCAGCTGCACATACGGTCCCACCGCCTCCAGGAAACGCGGCAGGACCTGCATGTAGCCCTCCAGGAGCTTGTCCATCACGGCTTCGGCGAGATCCGGCTCGCCCGCCAGCATCTCCAGGAACCGGGCCATGCCGCAGAGGAACTGACCGCCTTCAAGGAAGTTGCCGCCAAAGGCCACCATGACGGCCCGGTCGGTGGTCTTGTAGAGTGCTGGCTCCGTCACGCACCTCGCGAGGCCCTCGTCCGTCGTTATGTCCAGGTGCCATGGCGGCGAGGGTAGGGCCATCCAGGTGACCTTGGTCCGGGCCCGGCGAGGTCGCCGAGCTCGTTGGGGCGCCGAGCTCCGCCAGCGGCCAGTGGCACTGCGAGATGTGGGCGGCCCCGCGGGCATTCCGCCGAAGACGGTGCCGTCCGCTGAGGGGGTCTGCCGGCCACCGGCGCCGTCGGGCTCGGGGAGCGAAGGGAGTGCGGGACCCTCGCCGGCGAGCCGTCGGGCAGCGTCCACTCCGCCCAGTCCTCGGGCTCGGTGAAGGAAGGCGCGGCCTAGGTCTACGACATCGACGCCGAATCGGTCGAGGACCGCGTCGGAGGGCTGGGCGAGCTGCTGCACCACGTCGTAGACGAGGGTGTCCTCGTCCAGGCCCAGGTGGGGGGTGAGCCGGTTGTAGGCCATGGCCATGATGCCGGTGGAGCGCATGGCGCCGAAGTCGATGGGGACGCGGTCGGTCGGTTCGTGGCGTAGCGCAGCGCAGACTCGCTCTCGGGATGTCATGCCGTCACTCCGACCGATTTAGGCCCCGCGGGGTGCGTTGACAGGGCCGCAAACCGTGACGTATAATGCCGTGCAGATCCTCAAACCGGCAGGGTAGGTGAGGACCGCATGATCCTCGGGCGGGGCCGATTTGCTGTTCTTCCAGCAGTCTGTCTGCTCTTCCTCGTTGTCTTCGCCTCACTGGTGCTGCGCAGGACCTGCGCCGGCATCAACCAGCACTTCATCGACGGCGTGAGGCTGGTGCGACCGCATGCACCAGGAGGCGGCCCGGAGTTCCACGCCGCGCTGGCTGAGGACCCCAAGCTCGAGGCCGCCTGGCACTACCTGGGTGTTGCTCAGTTCCTCCTGGGCAACGATCAGGAGGCCCTCGCGGCGCTCCAGAAGGCCGTCGGAGCTCGCGCCCGGACGGCCGGAAACGCGGCTCTACATCGGCCGGATCTACGAGCTTCTCGGGGCCTATGACGAGGCAGTGGCGGTCTACCAGGAAGAGCTGCGGGTCAACATCGGGAAGGATCACGCGGACGCCTACAACGCTCTGGCGCGCGGCCAGTACCTGGCGGGCGACTACCGCCGAGCGGTCGAGATCGCCTACCAGGCGGAGCTCCGGGACCCCAACTACGTCGAGGCGCTGTACAAGTGGGGACGCGCCGAGGCCGCCCGCGGGGACTACGAACAGGCCATCAAGCAGTTCCAGGAGGCCAAGGAGGTCCTGGAGCGTGGACCGACCTGAAGACCCGCCTCCAGCGGCTGACCGAAGAGGTCCGTAGCGACCCCGAGATCACGGAGGAGCAGGTCACCCAGGACTACCACCGAGCGGAGGAGTTCGCGACCGACCTCGGCCTGTGGCCGGAGCTGAACAAGGCCCTCGGCTCGGCCTTCGCTACGCGGGGAATACGCCGACGCGCGCAACTCCTTCCGGGCCTCAATCGAGCCCTCTGAGCGCGGCAATCCGGACGACCCCGAGGCGCAGACGCTGATTGGGGTGGCGTACTTCGACGCGGCTACCTCCTTAACGAGGAGCTGCTCTTCTCGCCGTCCAGATCTTGCGCGCGGCGCGTAAGCACGAGACAAGACGCTGAAGGCCAACCCGGACTTCCCGCCGGCGCTGAACGCCTTGGGTGAGGTGTACTCTGCCGGCGGCCCAACCTACGGCCGGACCCCGGCCGTGGGATCGTCTCCCACACCCCCGAGGCCGAGGCCATGTTCCTCCGGCCCTAGATCAGACCCGCAGTTCGTCGACGCGATGGCGAACCTCTCGCGCGCCTACATCGGCCAGAAGCGACGATGAGGCCATCCGACAGCTCAACCTGGCTCTGGCCCTCGCGGGCCGGATCCTGCACGCCGAGCTTCGCGGCGCACGTGGGTATCGAGCTGAGTACGTCGCCCGCGAGGAGGCGGCGAGGCCATTCGGCTCGACCGGGACCAGGTGATCGCCAACGCCGTCAGGCCTGGCGGCCTATTACGAGGGGGACCTCCCCGACGCCGTCGAGAGCTTCCACCGGGCGATCGAGGCCGACCCGACCACCACCAGTCCCACACCAACCTCGGGCTGGCCTACTTCCAGATGCGGTCCTGGAACTGGGCGCGACGAGTTCGAGGCGGCCCTGGAGCTCATGCCGGAAGCCATCATCACCAACACGGCAATCCAGCGGTCCTACCTGCTGTACCTGTCGGCCTGACGTACTCGAACACGGGAGTCCACGACCGGGCCGTCCCGGCTCAACGAGGCGCTGGCCATCGACCCGACCTACTTCGAGGCCTTGCGCCAAATGGCGCGGGATTACGCCGCCATGCAGGACTTCGTGGCCGCTGAAGGGCGCTGCGGCGGGCCGCCCAGTACTCGCCCGGCGTCACCGAGCACGCGGAGGTCCTCGCGCAGCTCGGAGGCGTACTCGAGACCGCCGGCAAGCCGCACGAGGCCCTCGCGGCCTACAGCGAAGCCATCACGAAGGATCCGCAGAACTTCGAGGCCCAGCGGGGGTTTGACCGACTGCAGGCCTTCTGAGTCCCGGCTCGGCCGCAGCAGGCCACGCCCTCGGTTGACGGGGAAGCCATGTTCGTGCACGACCTGGCATGGCGGGCGTCGATAGGCCAGGCGGGCCGTGTCCCCGCACGAGGAAGGCGGATTCCCTGTGCCGTTGCGGCCCTCGCTACGCTTCTGGGCATGGTCTCGCCCATGTCCGCGCAGGCGCCTCGGGGTTCTCCCCTGTCGGTCTGGCCCTCGTCCCTGCGCGCCGCCAGCCCGCCCGCCACAGCAGTGCTCGACAACGGGCTGCGGATCCTGTGCGTTGAGAACCCGGCTACACACACGGCTGCCCTGTCCGCCTTCGCCAAGAACGACCGCCCGGGCCAAGCGCCGCCGTTGGCCGGCGTGCGTCACCTGGTCGCGCAGATCCTCGTGGACTGCGGAGCCTACGGGGACCCGGCGATCGCGGATGCTCTCCAGGACGTGGGCGCCGAGATCCATGTCGCATCCGCCATCGACTTCACCGAGATCTCCCGCTCACGGCAGCCGAGGACGTCGAGACGGCGGCCCGGCTCCTCCGGCAGGTGATCGTCGACGCCGACATCAGCGGCGACTGCGTGTCGCGCATCAGGGGCGAGCTCGCCATAGCCCTGCGCCAGGAAGATGGCCT
>CAVOGP010000072.1:0-5079 GCA_963695425.1 uncultured Alphaproteobacteria bacterium
GGGCCGGACCGGCCGACAAGGCCGGCGTGAAGGTGGGCGACATCCTCTTCGAGGTCGAAGGTCAGCCGATCGCCAACACCGCGTCGATGCTCAACGTCATCGCACAGCTCAAACCGGGCGCGACCGCGCGTTTCCGTTTCATGCGCGACGGGCGGGAGATCGAGGTGAACATCCTGGTGGGCAAACGCCCGAAGCCGGGGCGGACCAACTGACTCCCGGCGGCAGCCGGGCGGATCCACTCACTCCCGGCCGCGGCCGGGAGAGAACCGATCAACTCTCGGCCGAACCCGGCGACGGCGCCTCTTCTTCGGCGTCAGGTGCCCGGCTGCGCGCCTTGATGAAGCGCGCGAGGAAGATGCCGAACTCGTAGAGCAGGCAAAGCGGGACCGCCAGCATGAACTGCGAGATGACGTCCGGGGGCGTGAGCACCGCGGCGACCACGAACGCGCCGACCACGACGTAGCGCCGGGCGGCCTTGAGCTGGTCCACGCTGACCATTCCGACCTTGACCAGCAGCATCTCCACCACCGGCACCTCGAAGGTCAACCCGAAGCCGAAGAAGATGGCGAGCGTGAAGTCCCAGTACTTCTGCAGGTCCTGCAGGGTCTCGGCGCCGGTGCGCGCGGACATCGCGATGAAGAACTTGTAGGCGGCCGGCAGCACGAAGGTGTAAGCGAACCCGATGCCGACCACGAGGAAGAAGACACTGGAGACGATCAGCGGCAGCGCGAACTTCTTCTCGTGGTCGTACAGCCCGGGAGCGACGAAGGCCCAGGCCTGGTAGAGCACCCAGGGCAGCGCGAGCAGCAGCGCGGTCAGGAACGCGATCTTGGTCAGCGTGAAGAACGCGCCCGCCTGGTCGATCCAGACCGGTTTGGTCCCCGACGGCAGCGCTTCGAGCAGCGGCTGCGACAGGAAATTCATGATGTCGGGCGCGAAGTAGAAGCAACCGAAGAACAGCAGGAGCACCACGACCAGCGAACGGATCATGCGGTCCCGCAGCTCGACGAGGTGTGTGACGAAGCTCTCTTCCTGGCCCATCGTCGTGCCGGTTGCGCCGGTCCTTATCGTCTTCGCGCGCAATTAGCGGCGACGCCTGGGTTGCTTGTGCCCGAGCGCCTTCGCACGCTCCTGGCGGCGTTCGGTCACGCGCTCGCGATTGCGGCGCGCCGCGTAGATCTTGTCCCAGTCGGTGCTCGGCTGGGCTGAGCCCGATGAGGACTCGCCCTGCATCGAAGCCGACAACTCATCGAAATCGGACTGCGCCTCGGCAACCGTCGACTTGAAGGAACTCTCGAGGTTGGAGGCCGCGTCCTTGACCTCGGACTGGAGTTTTCGGAGTTCCTCGAGTTCCATCTGGCGGCTGATGTCGGACTTCACGTCGCGCACGTAGCGCTGCAGCTTGCCGATCCACTCGCCGGCCTGGCGCGCCACACGCGGCAGCCGCTCGGGGCCGAGGACCACGAGCGCCACTACGGCGACGATCAACATTTCGGAGAAGCCGAAATCGAACATGGTCGTTGATGCGGGATCGAACGCGGATGGGGCGGCGGATGGGGCGGCGAATACGGCGGCGGAAGCGCTGGCGCTGCGGCCGGAACGCTAGGTTCTCTGGCCGAGGCCACAAGCGCGACGAGCGGTCGACTGGGACCGCTCGCGCGTCTCGCCGGGCGCCTTCGGCGCGGCGCGGCTCAGCTTTTCTCCTTGGCCTCGACGTCGATCGTGCGGCCCTGCTGCGGGGCGGACTTATCGGACGCATCGGCCTCGGAGGCCACCTGCTCGGTGCCCTCCTTGACGCCTTGCTTGAAACCCTTGACGGCGCCACCGAGGTCCTGCCCGATGTTGCGCAGTTTCTTGGTTCCGAAGACCAGCATGACGATGACCAGCACGATCAGCCAGTGCCAAATACTCAACGATCCCATATGTACGACTCCCGATGGCCGCCTCTCGACGGCCGCGTCCGTTGCGCGTTACTGGCGGTTCATGCCGGAACCCAGAGGGTCCGGTCCGCCGAGGACATGGATGTGCAGATGATACACCTCCTGCCTGCCCACCCTGCCGTTGTTGACCACGACCCTGAAGCCGTCGTTTGCACCCTGCTCGCGCGCGAGCTGGCCCGCCATTCCGAGCAGCTTGCCTAGAAGCTGCTGGTGCCGCAGGTCGGCGTCGTAGAGGTTCTCGACGTGAAGCTTGGGGATGATCATGAAGTGGATCGGCGCCGACGGGTGGATGTCGTGGAACGCCATGATCTCGTCGTCTTCGTAGACCTTGCGGCTTGGGATCTCCCCCCGGGCGATGCGGCAGAACAGGCAGTCGGGCTTGTGGGTCATCGGTCAGCGACTCCGCGAAGTGGGTGAATTCTGTGTTGGCTCGTGTTCGACGCCGCAACGGACTTACAGGGAGCCTTACCCTCGCCCGATGTCGTCGGCGTCACGCCCGAGCGCCTTTCGCATCGCCTTCTCTTCGAGACCGGAGAGGCCCTCGCGCCGCTCGAGCTCGGCGAGCACGTCCGCCGGCGAAAGGCCGTACTGAGCGAGCATCACCAGGCAGTGGAACCAGAGGTCGGCGGTCTCGTGGACGATCCGGCCCGCCTCGCCGTCCTTGGCCGCCATGACGGTCTCGGTCGCCTCCTCGCCGATCTTCTTCAGGACCGCATCGGGTCCCTTGGCGAACAGGCGCGCGACGTAGGATTTCTCCGGATCGCCGTCGCGGCGCGATTCGATCACACGGGCGAGCCGGGCGAGCGTGTCGTTGGATTCGGTCATGGGGTCGTTCACCTGAATTCAGTCGAGCCGCACCGCGATGCCCTGCGCCGCCATGAATTCCTTGGCTTCGCGCACCGTGTGCTCGCCGAAGTGGAAGATGCTGGCCGCCAGCACCGCGTCGGCGCGCCCCAGGGTCACGCCGTCGGCCAGGTGCTGCAGCGTTCCGACCCCGCCCGAGGCGATCACCGGGATCCCGACCGCATCGCTGATCGCGCGGGTCAGCGCCAGGTCGAAGCCCTGGCGGGTGCCGTCGCGGTCCATGCTGGTCAGCAGGATCTCGCCGGCGCCCAGGCGCTCGACCTCGCAGGCCCACTGGACCGCGTCGCGACCGGTCGGTCGGCGCCCGCCGTGGGTGTAGACCTCCCAGCCGCCCTGCGGGCGGGCCTTGGCGTCGATCGCGACCACGATGCACTGGGCGCCGTAGCGCGAACTCGCCTCCGCCACGAGCTCCGGACGCTCCACGCCCGCGGTGTTGATCGAGATCTTGTCGGCCCCGGCATTGAGCAGTCTGCGCACATCCGCGACGCTGCGCACCCCGCCGCCGACGGTCAGCGGGATGAAGACCTGCTCGGCGACCGACTCGATCACATGCAGGATGATGTCGCGCTCGTCGCTGGAGGCGGTGATGTCCAGGAAGGTGAGCTCATCGGCGCCCTGCTCGTCGTAACGGCGCGAGATCTCCACCGGGTCGCCGGCATCGCGCAGCTCGACGAAGTTCACGCCCTTGACCACCCGGCCGGCGGTGACGTCCAGGCAGGGGATGATTCGCTTGGTGAGCACGCGGGTCAGCCGGGTCCGTTGAGTTCGTCGGCGCGCTCCTGCGCCGCGCGGAAATCGAGCTTGCCCTCGTAGAGCGCACGGCCGAGGATCGCCGCCTCCACGCCTTCGCCCTCCGCCGCGCACAGCTTCTCGACGTCTTCCAGGCTGGCGAAACCGCCCGAAGCGATCACCGGGATCTTCAGTTCGCGCGCCAGGCGCACCGTGGCTTCGATGTTGACCCCGGTCAGCATGCCGTCGCGGCCGATGTCGGTGTACACGATGGCCTCGACGCCGTAACCCTCGAATTTCCTGGCCAGATCCAGCACGTCGTGGCCGGTGAGCTTGCTCCAGCCGTCCGTGGCCACCTTGCCGTCCTTCGCGTCCAGGCCGACGATGATGTGGCCCGGGAACGCACCGCAGGCATCGTGCAGGAATCCGGGGTTCTTCACCGCCGCGGTGCCGATGATCACGTAACTGATGCCGTCGTCCAGATAGCGCTCGATCGTGTCCAGGTCGCGGATGCCCCCGCCCAGCTGTACCGGAATCCGGGAGCCGACCGCCTCGACGATCGCCCGGATCGCGGGCTCGTTCTTCGGGCGGCCGGCAACCGCGCCGTTCAGGTCGACCAGGTGCAGGCGACGAGCGCCCTGCTCCGCCCACATTCGGGCGGTCTCGGCCGGGTCTTCCGAGAACACGGTCTCGTCGTTCATGTCGCCTTGACGAAGCCGTACGCAACGGCCGTCCTTGAGGTCGATCGCAGGAATCAGCAGCATGTCTGGGGGTATCGGGACGGTGGGGACGGTGGAGACGCGGGAGCGCCGGACGGCGGCACGTTCGGCCTGGGCGGCCGACGCGTGACGCTAGGGTTTCCAGTCGACGAAGTTCTGATAAAGCCGAAGGCCGTTCGCGGCGCTCTTTTCGGGGTGGAACTGGGTCGCGAAGATATTATCCCGCGCGACTGCACAGGTAAAGGCGAGGCCGTGGTCCGTGGTGCCCACGGTCAACGCGTCGTCCGCCGGCGCCGCGAAGAAACTGTGCACGAAATAGAAGTAGGCGCCGTCCGGGACCCCCTGCCAGAGCGGGTGCGTGCGGGCCTGCCGAACCCGGTTCCAGCCCATGTGCGGGACCTTGAGGCGGATACCGTCGGGGCCGCGCATCGCGTCCTCGGGGAAGCGCCGGACCTCGCCCGGCAGCACCGCCAGACCGGACGTCGGCCCCTCCGCACTGCGGTCGAACAGCATCTGTTCTCCGACGCACACGCCGAACAGCGGTTTGTCGCGGGCAGCGCGCAGCACGGACTCGCGCAGGCCGCACTCGTCGAGGTGGCGCATGCAATCGGGCATCGCGCCCTGACCGGGAAACACGACCCGGTCGGCGGCGTCGATCTCGGACGCCACGCCGGTGACGATCACGCGCATTCTGGGCGCGACGTGCTCGAGCGCCTTCGCGACCGAGCGCAGGTTGCCCATGCCGTAGTCGACGACCGCGATCGTGCTCACCGCGCTGCTCCGATCCGCGCTGCCCCGATCCGCGCTTCCCGGCCCGCCGGCGGACT